>SFLH01000006.1 GCA_004554585.1 Clostridiales bacterium
ACAGCTCGGCTTTCACTTCTTTCAGCCAGTCGATCAGGGCGGCGATTTTCTGTTTTGCCTCCCGGAGCATGGCGTTGGTTTTCCTGATCCAGCGGTTGAAATCGCCCTTGTCGGTGCGGATGCCTTTGGCCTCCATCGCCCGGACGGTCGGCCCCTCATGCTGGGTGGGGAGCTGCTCCACGCCCTGACGCTCAAAGCTGCGGTGGTCGATACGGCAACCCAATCCCTTTTCGGCAAATTTGGCGTTGCACAGCTCCGACCATGCCTTCCGCCACGCTTCCAGTGTTTCCGGGCTGCCCCAGTCGGTGGTGGGGACGGCGTTGAATACATAGTTCCCAGCCTCGTCCCGGATGCGCTCGTCATGCTCATCCAGCACATATTCCCGCCGCTGCTTGTTGCCCCACTTTCCGTTTGGCAGGATGGGGCGAATGGGACACATGACATGGAAATGCGGGTTCCGGATGCCGCCGTCCTCCTTGTCCGGCTGGTGTACGGCAAAATCCACCACCATGCCCCGGCTCACAAACTGTTCCAATAAAAATTGCCTTGCAAGGTCGATGTTCTCCTCTATGGAGAACTCATTCTGCAAGGCAATATCGAAGCTGTAAGCAAGCTGGGCTTTGGCGTTTTTCTCAACTTTCTCCACTTCATTCCAGAGGGTTTCCCGGTTTGTGTACTCAGGCGGGGCATGGGGCGGCAGCAGAATTTCCGAACAGATCACACCGCCCTTACGGGTGTAGTCGCTGTCCTCGCCATAATACTCGCTGTGCAGCTTTTCTCCGGAACGATAGGCGGCAGCAGCCACGGCAGACTGTCCGGCGCTGCGTTTGATTTGGGTCACATGAAAATGATACAGAGCGATAGTCAGTCACCTCCAAACTCATGCTTGTTGTGTTCGTTGACGGCCTCCATGAGTAGTCCCTTGATCTCGGGGACAGCAAAGGCTTTTTCCACAAAGGCATAGAACTCGGTTTCAGACAAAACCTTTGTTAGTGATGCGATGCTTTCAATGGCTGCGCCACGGGTGATAAGATGATGTGCCCGCTTGCGTCGATCTCCCTTTTCGTAGTAGGCGGCACGGTTTTCAAGTTGCTGCTGTTTGTGTTGGAGCTGGGCAAGCTGACGCTCATTGTCAGCGATCTCGGCTTGCAGTTCGGGGATGGTTTTCTGTTTTGCCATAGTGAATGACCTCCTTGATTTGATGTGGGAATATAAAAAAACCGCCTACCGAAAATCGGCAAACGGTCATGGGTACATATTCAAAACTTTGTGAGTGGTGCTGTTTGCGGAACGAAGTAACGCAAAACAGCCCGGACTTCAATCGTCCGGGCTGTCTGCCTCGCAGAGCGCACATACAGGGCTTGCCCCTGTATAGAAGTGCGCCCTTTGTTCCAAAGGGATTTTCCGAAGTTATTTAATCCCTCTACATTCTTTGCACCAAGATTGATTTCGGATTACTCCTTGCTCGCCTTTTTGCATTTTTCTAAAACCAAATTCACTTAATGATTTTTCTTTGCCACAATGGGGACAAATACGAGTTGGTTCACTACCATTATAACCATGAGATTGGATAATAGGTCTGTCTTTATTTACTGCCATCCTTACCCCCTCCTTCTTTGAGAAAATAAAAATTATTCCTCAATAATTCCAAGAATCCAATTCACCCAACCAACAACCGTAGAAGAACGCCGCAAATATGTGCTATCAGCTTCAACACGATATAGATTCGAGCGTTTCATTATCTGAATTATAGTTTGTTTATCCGGCATCTCTCCACATTGTAAATGAAGTTTTAGGGTTTCGTTGAATACTTTGTGCATCAATATTTGAGTTACAAGCGCAAGCTGGCGTGCTTTATATTCCAAACCCATTATACGGTGTCCACAAGCAGAAAGTTGGAATAGGATGTTGCCATCCCCATCATGGGTTTTGTCAATGAGTCCTAGATACCGTCCTGCGTCTGTATAATAATTAGTTTGGCGTTCATCAAAAGCATACTCCGATGTAATGTCCTGTTTAGTCATCGGCTTTTCATTTAACAGCTCGATAAGGTTGACTATCCGAGACATACGATCTGCTTGTGGGAATGATATGTCAGGCTCTTGCACCAAAGGGACAGTTTTCAGAAGGTTTTCAATATCAACCAAGCAAATCTCTGTTGCGATTACATAGTTTTTCTGCTTTACCAACCTAAGAGAATTATAGTTCTGCGGATCTTCAAACTGATATTGATACAGATTGAACATACCATTTGAGAAAATCAAGAAAACAGGCTTTACTGTTTTCGTCACTCGCTCACTCCAAACACGGAACGGGTAATAAAGTTGGCGGACAAGAAAATCATCAGACAAATCCCGCTTAGCCTCAAATAAAGAAAGATAATGGATACCTTCGTATGCTGCATCAATTTCTATTTGAGAATTGCTTACGGTAATATTTTTCGTGCCTAAAGCGGTGTTGATGCCAAACTCAAAACTGCCGGAACTCATGCGACCGCTAACTGTTGGAACAAGCTCATCGTCCTCTAAAAAGTCATTAAGTATTCCACAGGCATTAGCGCAATTCAACGCAATCGCTTCGCTCACAAGAAACTGCGGCATTAGACTCTGAATATGTGCTGGAATTGAAATCCGCTGAACATCTTGGGATGGCTCGTCAAATTCCTTATATGCCGAAAAAGAGGAAATAACATAATCTCCACGAGTTATCGGCAAAATTGACAAGTTGTTAGCAACAAAGATATTTGGAAGATTTATTCTGTGGTCAAACTTGGTCATTAACCGAGGCTCTCTGAACTCTTTTATCTGGTTTGCCGAAATGACGAACTGTCCATTTCGCTCAATCTCAGCAAGAATATGATATTTGTCAAATAGGCTTTCCCATGCGGCATCATTCAGTCCCATAGTTCCTAATTAGCACCTCCTCTATCGATCCGCGCTTGCTTGCATCTGAATTGATTGCTCTCTTTGCCTGTACGATGGATATGTTGTAGTCCTTATACAGTTCTTTTATGAACTCTGTGGCAGAATTGGATAGCAAAAATTTAATGCCTCGCTGCGTCAGCTCATCGCAACATTGCTTTAGTCTGATTTGCTCATTTCTGTCAAATCCGCCTTTATTATAGCCGGTGAAACTTGCTGTATCAGAAACAGGATCATACGGTGGGTCAAGATACACAAATCCACCCTTGCCAACTCTACTTAGCGTCACAGCAAAATCTTCGTTGCAAAATGTGATATTGCTGGACGAAAAATACTTGCTTACTGCCCGCAGAACAGGCTCGTTCACAATGTTAGGATTTTTATAATGACCAAACGGAGAATTAAACTCCCCCGATGAATTAACACGAAACAAACCATTAAAGCAAGTCTTATTCAAATAAATCAATCGTGATGCACGCTCAACCTTTGATATGGCTTGATAGGCCTCTTTGTCTCTATCTAAATCTCGTATTGCGTAGAAATACTCTGAAGTGTTTTCGTGCTTTCTGAGATCTGTAATGAGAGATTCGACATCGTCACGAATAATTTCGTAAACCGCAATCAAATCTCCATTCAAGTCATTTACGATGGCTTTGGATGGCTGAATAGAAAATAAAACGGCTCCACCACCCAAAAAAGGCTCGCAATAAGAAGTGATCCGCTTAGGAAGTAGGGGAGTAATCTCGTCTAACAACTGGCGTTTTCCTCCAACCCATTTGACAACAGGGGCAACCAGTTTGTTCTTTGCCATATCCACACCTCCTTGTTTATAGATCAATTCATGATATATTATAGCAAAAGAGTCTCGAGTTCTCAAGTTGCAAGTTTAGAAATTTCGTAACTTTTTTGCAAATTCGCTTGCTGCCTGTTTCCGTTTCTCGCTGTACGGTGCAGTCAGCCGAAAGCTCAACCGACCTTTTTCAATCTCAAAGGTCAGCCCGCCTTGCTCGTCATTGTCAGTCTGGCGGCAGCATTCCGGGTACTTCGCCGCAAATGCCGTCAGTCGTTTTTTGAGATCGGTGTTGTGGGTCTGCACCTCAATGATGCGGCTATGCTCGTCAAAATAGATCACGGTTGTCTTTTGCTTCTTGGTAAGCCCTGTTCTCATAAAACCTCCTGATTTTCACAAATTTTTCTCAGCTCTTGAAACGGAAAAGTAATGCAATTTTTGATGGAAACGCCCCAAACGATGCGGAGTACATTTCGCCTTGTCTTATTGACTGATTTGTCACTTTTCCGGCTCTTGACCGTGTTTTCACAGTTTCCGGTTTGTACGGCTTTTCAGCCATTCCACAAGCTCATTTTTCATCACCAATTTACGCCCGCCGATCCGCAAGGTCGGGAAGTCCGGGCTGCTCAAAAGGTTGTATGCGCCCGCTTTGGAAATCTGCAACGCTTCGGCAAGCTGCTTTGCGTCCATCACATCAGGCATGGCTTCAAACGGTTCTCTGCTCATAAAATCTCCTTTCCCGCATGAAAAAGCAGCAGCTACCATTTTGGTAACTGCTGCCGCTTCTGCGTCTGTTTACTTGTCCAAATACTTCTGATACTCTGCTGTCACATAGTCCTCGTAAGCGTCTGCAATCCTGGCAATCCGCTTATGGACTGCGCTGGCGGTCTTGTAGCCAACCTTGTCTGCAATCTCCTGTTCGGTCAAGCCGTCCATGCGCAGCTTCAATATTTCCCGGTCTTTCTCCGTGATGCTCTGCTCGGCAAAGGCGGCAATCTGCATTTCAGAAATAACCTTCTGCTCAAACTCGCCCCGTGGATCGGCTACCTCGAAAATATCGCCGTCCTCGCTCTCCATCATTTCATCCAAAGAAATCGGCTTACCGGAACGGTTGTGATGCCACTTCCGCATAAAGTCAGTCTTGACGGTACTGCTCGTGGTTTCGTAGTCCTCTACGGTGCGGTTTTCCCATATCGCATCAATCACGTGCTGCCATTCCTGTTCTGCAACTACCATGTCGGTAACATTGCCGATCAGATTACTGAATTGCTGATAGGTCAGCCACGGCACTTCCATGCCTTGCGGAATGTTGTAAAGGCTTTGGAAGCCAAACCCGTTCTGCTCAAACTTCATTCGGATGTAGGGGATAATGCTGTACGACAAACGCCACAAAGGGAAATATCCTGCGTACTGCGTCCATACACCGGGGATGTCACGATAATTGCCCTTGCGGTCTTTCACTTGGAAGAACTGCCATGCGCTCCATGCGTAGCAGTCCCACACAAGCAGCTTGAACATATCATCGCATACGATGTGGTCATACTTGTTTGTTCGCAGTACCTCATAGGGGCAACGGGGCAACTCATAGGCAGGTTTCCACTTCTCTGCAAGTTCCCTCGGCAGACTGTAAAACAGGGTCAGCCATGATTTGTCGCTGTCCTGCGGTATCTCAATGATCTCGCCGGGCAGCACTACAAGAAAACCTTTCGGGCCTGTCTGCTTGTCCATCAGCGTCACCTCCAATCGCTTTTGTATTCAGCCCTCTACTATATATGGCATGAAAAGGGCTGAATTGTTCCAATGTTTCCAAACTTTTTTGAGATTTTTTCAAAAAATCTCGGAATGGATGGGATAGGATAGATATGACTAAATTATACTCGAAACCTGTGAATAAATCTATTGCTTTTCATGACAGGCAAAAAAATAACGGGTATCCGGCTTTCACCAGATACCCGCTATTTCGTTGCCAACCCTGCCTGACAGATGCTCATTTCGTAATTTCGGTCTGAAACTGTTTTACGAACACCCGTCTAACGGCCGGTGTTTTTGTTCCCGTTATAAAGTCCGCTGGAAGAAGTCCCAGGCGTTCTTCCAGCACACGGCCTCGATCTCCCGGGGGGTGAAGCCCGCCGCCTCCATGGCCTGGACCAGCCGGTCCAGGTGGCCGGCGTCCCCCACCTCCAGGGGGCAGTCGATGCCGTCAAAGTCCGAGCCCAGGGCCACGGCCTCCAAGCCGGCGGTGCGGATCATGTGGCGCAGGTGGGCGGTCAGGTCGGCCAGGCGGCTGGTCTCGTGGGGGCCAAGGAACCCGGCGTAGAAGTTCACCCCCACCAGGCACCCCCGGTCCCCCAGGGCCCGGAGCATCTCATCGGTGAGGTTGCGCCGGTGGGGCCACAGGGCCCGGCAGCCCGAGTGGGTGGCCAGGAAGGGCCGCTGGGCCAGCCGGCACAGGTCCCAGAACCCCTCGTCCCCCAGGTGGGACACGTCGGGGAGCATCCCCAAGTCCTCCATCTCCGCCAGGAAGGCCCGGCCGGTGTCCGTCAGGCCCCCGGCCTGGCCGTTGGGAAAGGCCAGCTGGTTGGGGTAGTTCCAGGTGAGGGTGAGCACCCGCACCCCCAGCCGGTACAGGGTACGCAGCAGGGGCAGCTGACCCCGGCACACGCCCCCCTCCTCCACCGCCAGCAGGGCACCCAGCTTGCCGGTGCGGCGGGCGCCCTCCAGGTCGGCAAAGGACAGGACGGGCTGGACCAGGTCGGCGTTGGCCTGGACCTCCTGCCAGTACAGGTCGGCCAGGGTGAGGACCTCCTCTAAGGGGTCGGCCCCCCGGCAGTCCATGGACCGGGCGTATAAGTCCGCCGGTCCTGTGGCGGGGGTAGTGGGCAGGGGCTTGCCCTCCAGGTTGACGAACAGGGCGAAGGTCTGCAGCAGGGCCCCGCTGGCCCGGAGCTTTTCCAGGGACACGTGGCCCCCGGCGGTGCCCCGGCGCAGGCTGCCGGGCAGGCCGGCCCGGCGGGCGGCCAGGAGCCGGGCGATGGTGTCACAGTGCAGGTCGATAAACGGCATGGAGACTTCCTCCTCAAGCCCTTCCCAGGGGGAAGTGGCAGGCTGCCTGGTGGTCTCCCGCCCCTTCCAGGGGGGGGACCTGCTGGGCGCAGATCTCTTGGGCATAGGGGCAGCGGGTGCGGAAGGGACAGCCGGAGGGGGGATGGACGGGGCTGGGGATCTCCCCGGCCAGCAGGTCCTCCCCCTGGCCCCGGCAGGTGGGGTCCGGCCGGGGGACCGCCGCCAGGAGAAACTTGGTGTAGGGGTGGCGGGGGGCGGTGAAGAGGTCCTTGGTGGGGCCCACCTCGCACACCCGGCCCAGGAACATGACGCACACCCGGTCGGCGCTGTGGCGGACCACCCCCAGGTCGTGGGAGATGAGCACGTAGGTCAGCCCCCGGGCGGCCTGCAGGTCGGCCAAGAGGTTCAGCACCTGGGCCTGGACGGACACGTCCAGGGCGGAGACCGGCTCGTCGCAGACCACCAGCCGGGGGGAGAGGGCCAGGGCCCGGGCGATGCCCACCCGCTGGCGCTGGCCGCCGGAGAGCTCGTGGGGATACCGCCCCAGCAGGTCCCGGGGCAGGCCCACCTGGTCCAGCAGGGCGGCGCACCGGGCGGGGAAGTCCCCCCGGGGGCACAGCTGGTGGATGCGCAGGGGCTCGGACAGGATGCCTAGAATGTCCAGGCGGGGGTTGAGGGAGGCGGCGGTGTCCTGAAAGACCATCTGCATCTGCCGCCGCAGGGCCCGCAGGTCCCGGGGGGACAGGGCGGCCAGGTCCTGGCCGTCGAAAAAGGCCTGCCCCTGGGTGGGGGGCAGCAGGCCCAGCAGCAGGCGGCCCAGGGTGCTCTTGCCGCACCCGGACTCCCCCACCAGGGCCAGGGTCTCCCCCTCATAGACCGCCAGGTCCACCTGGGTCACCGCGTGGAGCACGGCCTTTCTCCCCTGGCCCTTGGCCGGGAAGGTCTTGGTCAGGCCCCGGCCTTCGGCTAAAATCTTGTTCATCCTTCCTCCTCTCCGGCCCGGAAGCAGCGCACCAGGTGGCCGTCCCCCAAAGCGGTCAGGGGGGGCACAGCCTGGGCGCAGCGGGGCAGGGCCCGGTCACAGCGGGGGCAGAACCGGCACCCCGGCGGGGGGGTGCGCAGGTCGGGCACGGTGCCGGGGATGGCGTACAGCCGCGGCCGCTCCTCCTCCACCGAGGGGATGGCCCCCAGCAGGCCCAGGGTATAGGGGTGGCGGGGAGCGGCGAAGAGGGCAAAGGTCTCCGCCGCCTCCACGATCTGGCCGGCGTACATCACGTACACCTGGTCGCACAGCTGGGCCACCACCCCCATGTTGTGGGTGATGAGGAGGATGGCCGTGCCGTTGTCCCGGCGCAGCTGGCCCATGAGCCGGAGGATCTGGGCCTGGATGGTGCCGTCCAGGGCGGTGGTGGGCTCGTCGGCGATGAGCAGGTCGGGCTGGCAGGCCATGGCCATGGCGATCATCACCCGCTGGCGCAGGCCGCCGGAGAGCTGCCGGGGATAGGCGTCGTACCGGGCCGCTGGGTCGGGGATGCCCACCTGGCGGAAGAGCTCCACGGTCTTTGCCCGGGCGGCCTTTCGGTCCAGCCCCCGGTGCAGGCGCAGCACCTCCGCCACCTGCCGGCCCACGGCGTAGACCGGGTTCAGGGAGGTCATGGGGTCCTGAAAGATCATGGCCATCCGGTCCCCCCGCAGCTTCCGCCGGGCAGGCTCGGACAGGGTGGTCAGGTCCTGGCCGTCAAAGCGGATCTGGCCCGCCTCCACCCGGCCGGGGTGGGGCAGCAGGCCCATCACCGACAGGGCGGTGACGCTTTTGCCGCAGCCAGACTCCCCCACCAGGCCCACGATGGTTCCCCGGGGCACGGTGAGGTCCACCCCGTCCACCGCGGCCACCGGGCCGCCGGGGGTGGGAAAGACGGCCCGCAGGCCGGTGATGACCAGGGTGTTGTCCTCCATGGCCTTCCCTCCTTCTCTGGTGAGATATGCAATACGGGACCAGTTTAGCACAGCCCGCCCGCCGGGGCAACTGTTTTGCCCGTGACAAAGGCCAGGAAAGACCGGGGTTCCCCCGTCTCTCCCGGCCCGCTTCGTTTCTTACCGGTCAGGTTTTTGTATAGGGTGAGGACATTCTGCCCGTCCTCACGGGCGTAGGTCACCTGGTCCAGGAACTTTTTCACCATCCGCATGCCCAGGCCCCCCACCTGCCGCCGCTCGGCGGGGCCGGGAAGTCCCGCTCTGTCATGGGGCGCTGCCTCCTTTTCCGCCGGCGGGTTCCCTGGGGGAACAAAAAAAGGACCCTCAAAGAGGGTCCCTTCTTGGAGCAGGTAAAGGGAGTCGAACCCTCCTATCAAGCTTGGGAAGCTTGCGTTCTACCGATGAACTATACCTGCGTTGAAACTTTGCTTAGTATAGCACAGCCGCCGGCAAAAGGCAAGAGGGAAATGGACCCGGGGCAAAATTTCCCCGCCGCCGGGGCGGCTGGAACCCCTGGGGGCCGACGGCAATAGAATAGGGTACCAGGCGCCGGGCTCTCAGGAGCGCGGCCGTCCTGGCCACGGGCGGCTTGCCCGCCCCGAGCTGCGGGATTCGGGAGGCCGTGTGTATCCATACCAAAAAGATCTATGACAGCTGCCGGGAGGAAGATATAGCGTCTTATAGAAAGAAAAAATCCCTTTGGTCAATAGGGTTTTAAGGAAAACTCCAAGGCGAAATCGGTTGGTTTGGTTTTCTTTGCCTTGGTGTAGGTCGCATGGTCAATGAGGGAATGAAGAAGCGCGTTGCGCTGCGGGATGTCCGCTGTATCATAGGCATCCAGCACCGCAGCGATTTTTTTGGCCTGTGCCTGGGGATCCCGGTGGAGCTCATAGTCCATGGCCGCCAGCAAGTCGGTCTCCTTGGCTTCCAGCCTGGCCAGCTTTTCTTTTACCACCGACATCCGTTCCCGGAAGGTCGGCAGATCATACTCCCCCATCTCCAGCAGCTCGTAGAGATGCGCCTTTTGGCTCTCTGCGGCTTTTTGCTCTCTGCGGACCGCTGCCAGCTGGAGCTTATAGCTCTCTTGATCCATCGAAGTCCGCTTCGCGCCTTTGGTAGAAGTGAGTTCGTCCAAAAGTTCTTTCAGATGGCGCAGCAGCCGCGCTTCATGCAGACCAAGTAGGCCCCGCCCTTCATGTTCAGCCGCTGCATGTTCCGGCCACAGTTGGCACAGCGGACCAACCCCGCCAGAGCGCTTTTCACCGTTCCATCTTGCTTAGAGGGGCGATACCGGCCCGCCATGATGGTTTGCACCTGGTCATAGAGTTCCTTGTCCACAATGGCAGGGTGAAGGCCGTCGATGGTGGTTTTCTTGTAGCCGTATGGCGTATTGGCCACGTAGCAGCCATCCTGGATCGACTCGTTCAATCCCCGCCGCAGGCGCTTGTTGATGATTTTGTATTCTCGACGAGATATGAATGTTTTAAACTCTGCCATCTCATCGTCAAGCTCATCGGACAAGCCATAGGTCTTTTCCGGGGTGATAATCAGGGTGCCGCTGTCCTTAAAGGTGTCCAGTATCACGCCCTGGTCTCGCATCCGGCCGCAGGAAAGGCGGTCCAGGTCCATGCAGAGGACTGCATCATAGCAGCCATCCTCTACATCTTTGAGCAGTCGGAGCATTTCTGGACGGGCGTAGAGAGATTCCCCAGAAACCACCTCATAGTAGGTCTCGATGATATGAATGTTGTTTCGGGCGGCAAACTCAGCCAGCGCTTTGCGGTGCTTGGCCAGGACCTCTTCGGTGTCCATGCCTTCTTCCATACGGTTTTTGCGGAGGTATTGTGCTGCGTCCATAGTTATCCTCCTGAGAAAAAAGTGTAAAACTTTCTCTTCGTCAAATCTATCGAGAACTTTCTGTTTCTTGGTATAGTTTATCTAAAACTGGCAGCTCCAAGCTGTAAAACTTACGTCTAGATTCTGTTTCAATGTGTAATAGCTCTGGCGGAGCAACCTGACTCAGCCTTTTTGCGAGTGTGGACTTACTAATTTCCAAGGTTTCTGTCAGTTCTTCAATAGAAATCCCTTTTGAACCAAAGAGACTTGCTTGAATCAAAACATCATACAGCAAGGAAAGCTTTTCATCTGGAGACAACGTTTCAAAACAAATCCTTCTGTAATAATGCCACTTTTCTAGGCGCGCAGAAAGCGCATCTATAAGTTGCTTTACAGAACGTAAAATTGTTTCTAAGAACATCAAAAGAAACGGTGTCAAGTCTGCCCTATTTCTAGGGTTATTACACACACGAAAAGCTTTGTAATATTGTTCGATGCTCTCCTTAATGGTATAAGAAAGACGGTATCCCACCAGTGGGTCTAATTCCTTTGAAAGCAGATAACTGCTGATAAAACGAGACGTTCTCCCATTTCCATCGTAGAAAGGATGGATGTAACCAAACAGATAATGAAAAACAGAAACTCTGCATAATGCATTGATTGTTTCGTCGTTCAAAATGGCAAGCGCAGAAGATAACGCGTCAATAATTTCTTTCTCTGGATAAAGCCCTCGATGCAGTTCTTTTCCTGCTGGAGAATCAACAGAGACCTGTCCCTTTCGAAATAAATGCCCATCAGGAACATTTTTTTCATTTGCCTCTCTAACTTCGTTAAGTGTTAATTCATTATAAATATCTCGAATATCCTTTGGTTCTCTGAGTGAGATGGTATCTGCAGATTGTAAAAGATAATATTTTTGGACCAATCCCTGAAATCTTTTTTGCCTGTCCTTCTCTCTTAGAGAATCAAGAACGTCCTCTATCTCTCTTCGGGTGCTATGAACTCCTTCTATATTATTTGTTAAAAGGATCTCATCAACTAAAGAGTGTGTGGTAAATTGTTTAATTGCTACAGGAGGTAATCGTTGACGTAATATAGCAATCGTTTTATCTTTTTTATAGATTTCGATTAACAAAGAACAGACATCCGGGTTTATAAGGAAAAACGCAGGATTTCCTCGAATTTTAATCGGGAGGTGGTATGTTACCTCATTGTGGTATCGAGAATGATATGTTTCTATATACTTTTCTTCATCTTCATAGGAAAGTTTTTCCAATATCTTATACATAGCAAATCACCTGCTTTTTCAGATTGAAAAAAGATATAACTAACACAAAAACGTAAAAAACAAGAAAATTACGATTTTCATATAGTATACACGATTTCAAAGAAAAAAACGAGGATTTTTTGAAAATATGCCACTCACCTTAAAGTCCAGCAGTCCAAGCGTGCCATCAAAGTTGGTGTCCTCTTTAGACTATCATTCTTTCCATCTCTAGCATGAAAGGAGATAGCATTCTTTTCACGAATACTATCTCCTTTTCTTTTATCCCTGCAAGATATTCCCTTCGTAGAATGATAAACATACAGTACAGCTATCGTGCTTCATGATACATGAACACCTGGGCTAACGTTAAGAGAGTTATCTTGGCGTTTCACTTGCTTGGGGAAATTTAATCTCTGTTGTTATTCTGAAAACGCTTCATCCATCGAATCTGCAACCGTGAGCAGTCCACCGAACATGGCATCAACGATGGCCTCATCCGGGGTAATCTGCCACTGGTCCTCTACCAAAATAAGAGGAATCTCTACAGAAATCGTTTTCGTGGTGAGATCTTCCGCGTTCAAAAGCTCTGTAAATTTTTGCATGTACTGCTCCGATAATTCCTCATCCGTCGGCTGTTGGTCCTCGGGCAGGAAAGCATACTGGAACGCATCCCCGATCAAAGACTGTACAAAATCACCCATAACCGGAGCCATATCTGTATTGGTAAATTCTACTGATACCACAGCAGTACCTGCCGATTCATCCTCCTCGGCAGAAACTACTTTGTAGGTTAGGTTTTTGGTCAGAGCCGTCAATAGTTCTGCGTCCTCTCCTTTCAATCCAAGAGTCTCTCCATCCAACATCTCCCCGCCCCAGTACTGTTGCAGAGACGTCAGATCCGCCGCCTGGACTGCTTGAATGGCATCTTCTGTGACTGATTGCGCAGAAGGCCGGGATGTTCCACAGGCTACCAACGCAACAAGCAAGCCAAGGCCCATCAGCAAAGCAAGGAATCTTCTTTTCATGGTATATTCTCCTTCTCGTTTCTCTATTTTTACCGCCCGCCGGCGGTGGGGAACGAATGTAGAAAAATACTGGGTTTTCTTTTGGTATAAAACTATATTACTTTTACCCTACAACTTTGATAGGATCCTTTCCATTAGTTGTCTTCTATGATACTCTTTCCTCTGTCCGAATACATTGGAGCATATGCCATATCATTCATCCTTTCTATCTCTGGGTCCTTTGACATGCGTCCAAACCGGGCGCTTTTTATTTTAATTTCTGCCGCAGCTCTACCACAACCCCTGCAATCGAAACCGGAAGAGATCTGATTTCTTCCAGCGTGTAGGTGCGTGGGGGATAGGAAGAATTGATCGGGATGGTGGTCAGCTCACCGCTCTCGAAAAACTTCACCCGTTTGAGGGTGGCATTATAGCCGTTGACATAGACAGCGCAGACATCCCCGGATTCACAGGTGGGCGTTTTTTTGACAATAACGATGTCCCCTTCCAAATAGTCCGGCCACATGCTGTCGCCCTTGACCTTCAGGGCAAAATATTCCTTCCCGCCGGCGCACATGGCTTGGGGGATCTCTTCCAGTCAACGATATCTTCAATGGCCTCCAAAGGAATCCCGGCAGGGATAGAGCCGAGGACCGGGATCCTAGCAACCCCCGCTACATTTTGGGGGATTCTTTCGTTGCCGTTTCCAAGAATATAGTCAATTGTGGTATCAAATATTTTGGACATTTTCTGCAATGAGGCAGTATCTGGTTCAGTTTTTCCCGTCTCCCAATTGGATATGGTAGTTTGACGTACTTTTAGTCGTTGGGCCAAGTCGATCTGCTTCATTTGAGTTTCAGACCTTAGCTGTTTTATCCGATTCATCAAATATCCCCCCTTTTAAATATCATATAACTTGATAACGTATTACAACATGGTACCAACAAAATGCATAAATAAGGGTTCCACCATCTTGGCAGATCAAAAAACATGGTGTATATATTAAAAATATGAACCTAAAAGCTTTGCAGATGTGATGAAAAAGTGTTACGAGAATTACTCAAAGAAAACCAACGACTCAAAAGAGAGCAAGAGCGTCTCTTAAACTTTATCTCGTTCTACCTTGCGGCAATGGATCTCTGGGCTAGGTCGAAGGGCCTGATTGAATCAATGGTGTCATTGGTAATATCCTCTTTCTTTTCTGATTATATCACGCAAGAGGAGATTACCGCAAGAGAATGGAGATGAAGCGCCATGCGATACTGTAGGAGTACAATACATATTGGACAGATGCATAAAAAAGGGATGAAGGATAAGGCCTCATCGGTTATAGTGGAGCGCAGCCACCGGGAGGACCAGAAACGCTTCTATGGCCACCACAGTTTTTACTCGCTGGACGACTTTTCCAAACAGCTTGCTGTCCATAACCGCCGCTCCAACAACTTTCCTATGAGGCCCCTCGGCTGGCTTTCCCCCTTAGAGTTTTCCGTCCAATATGTTTGACAAACCTACAGAAATGGACCCGGGGCAAAATTTCCCCGGCGGCGGGGGGGCTGGAACCCCTGGGGGCCGACGGCAATAGAATAGGGTACCAGGCGCCGGGCTCTCAGGAGCGCGGCCGTCCTGGCCACGGGCGGCTTGCCCGCCCCGTATGACAGCTGCCGGGACAAAGACTGCATCGAGGATTTGCGGGTGTATCCCACCCGGGCGTCCCAGGCGGTGATTGACCGGGCGCTGAGCGTGCGGGGAGGCCGGGCGGAGCTGCTGCAGGCTTACATCGACGTGGAGCCCGCCAGCTACAACCGGGGGTTCTTCAGCGTGGACATCCGCTACTACTACCGCATCACTGCCGAGGCCTTCGTGGGCGGCTCCCGCCCGGCGGAGATCAGCGGCCTGGCGGTCTTTGACAAGCGGGTGCTGCTCTTCGGCAGCGAGGGCAACGCCAAGATCTTCACCTCCCGCCTGCGTCCCGAGGCCCCCGACTGCCAGGGCCTGGGCCGCACCAATCTCCCCGAGGCAGTGGTGGAGGCGGTGGACCCCATCGTCCTGAGCCTGAAGCTCCTGGACCCCTGCGAGCCCATCTGCCCGCCCCCTTGCAATCCCTGCAACCCCTGCAATCCCTGCCCTCCGCCTCCCTGCCCGCCCCCTGCCTGCGGGTGCTGCGCGGAGAACGAGCTGACGGAGATCCCCCCCTGCATCAGCGCCTGCTTCGACTGCGAGCTGGCCTTCGACGGGGGCTGCCGGCGGCTGTACGTCACCCTGGGCCAGTTCTCCATGGTCCGGCTGGAGCGGGATTCCCAGCTGCTCATCCCCATGTACGACTACTGCATGCCCACCCGGGAGTGCGCCGGCGGCGATGAGGACGGGGACGAGGATCCCTGCGAGATCTTCCGCCAGATCCGCTTCCCTGTAGGCGAGTTCTTCCCCCCCAGCACCCTGCCGGGGATGGAGGAAGAGGAGGCGGCTCCCGCCCCCAACTGCTGCCGCTGAGCGGCAGGAATTTCCCCCGGGGCCCTCGGGCCCCTTCTCCCTCCGGGCCGGTGCCCGGGGGGAGTTTTTTTGCCCGGCCGCCCCCCGCCAGCAAAGTGTAACCTCCTTACAGTTTTCCCTTGGAAAATGAGGTATCCTTCCCTCATCCAAAAAAACACGGCCCCCGGCGGGCCCCATTGCAAGGAGGAACTTCTTATGCGCACCACCGATTTCGTCGTCACCCTCTTCCAGGGCAAGTCCAACCCCAACTATCTCACCGTGGGCGTGGTCATGGGCCTGAACGCCCTCAAGCAGGGCCACTCCGCCACCATCGTGCTCATGGTGGAGGCCGTGGAGCTGGGCCAGCCCGGCGCCACCAAGGGCATTGACATCGGCGCCCCCTTCGCTGAGGTCAGCGGCCAGCTGGAGGAATACCTGAGCCTGGGCGGCCAGGTGTGTATCTGCAACGCCTGCCTGCTGCACAACGGCTTCGCCCCCCAGGACATGGACCCCCGCTTCGAGCTCATCGACGCCCCCAGCGTGGTCACCCTGCTCATGGGCGCCAAGAGCTCCCTGCAGCTGACCTGAGCCCCACACAGACCCCCTTTCCCCGGGAGGCAGCGGCGCTGCCTCCCGGGTTTTTCCCGTTTTGGCCCCTTCCCTTCTTTTTCGCGAGATTTTTTCCCGGAGCCTCTCTCTGTGTGACCCTCTCACAGAGCTTTCGCCGCCCATGAGGTATAGTAGAGACAACAAAAGGAAAGACTCTTCAGGAGGTGTCTGATATGAAAGCAATGGAACTCAACCAATCTCAATTCCAGGCTCAGCTACAGCAGGACAAGCCCCTGCTGGTGGAATTCTGGGCACCCTGGTGCGGTTACTGCCGGCGCATCGGCCCGGCCTATGAGCAGGTGGCCCAGCAGTACGGCCAAGACCTGGAGGTCTGCAAGATCAACATCGACGACGAGCCCGCCCTGGCTGACCGGGAGGGGATCGAAGTGGTCCCCACCCTGGTGCTCTACCAGCAGGGCAAGGCGGCGGGGGACCTGGTGGCCCCCACCTCCAAGGCAGCCATCGACGCCTTCCTCCAGGATCACCTACCCAAGAAGGAGGGGAAGTAAATGGACCGGATCTATGACCTGATTATCCTGGGCGGCGGCCCCGGCGGCTACAGCGCCGCCCTCTACGGCGCCCGCAGCGGCATGGACGTGCTGCTGCTGGAAAAGCTCTCCGCCGGAGGCCAGATGGGCCTGAGCGCCCAGATCGACAACTACCCCGGCTTTCCCGAGGGCATCGACGGCTTTTCCCTGGGCCAGCAGATGAAAGAAGGGGCCGAGCGCTTCGGGGCCCAGACCCTGCTGGCAGAGGCCACCGCCGTGTCCCTGGACGGCCCTGTCAAGGAAATTCAGACCAGCGAGGGGACCTTCCGGGCCCGCACCGTCATCCTGGCCACCGGGGCCACCCCCCGGCTGCTGGGCCTGGCGGAGGAAGAGGCCCTCACCGGCCGGGGCGTGAACTACTGCGCCGCCTGCGACGGCATGTTCTACAAGGGCAAGACCGTGGCAGTGGTGGGCGGGGGCAACTCCGCCGTGGGGGACGCTCTGCTCCTGTCCCGGGTGGCGGAAAAGGTCATCCTCATCCACCGGCGGGATAAGCTGCGGGCCTCGCCCGTCTACGAGAAGGCCCTGGCGGAGGCGAAAAACCTCACCATCCTCTGGGACACCACCGTCTCCCGCCTGCTCCACGACCAGCGCCTGACCGGCCTGGAGCTGAAGAACGTTAAGACCGGCGAGACCTCTCAGCTGGCCTGCGACGGGGTCTTTGTGAGCATCGGCCGGGCCCCGGCCTCAGAGCTCTTCCGGGACCAGGTGGCCACCGACCAGGTCGGCTACCTCCAGGCCGACGAGACCACCCGCACCAACCTGCCCGGCGTCTTCGCCGTGGGGGACGTGCGCACCAAGCCCCTGCGCCAAGTGGTCACCGCCGTGGCCGACGGGGCGGTGGCGGTCTACTATGCCGAGGAGTACCTGGCCGAACACCAATAATCCTCCCTTATCTCTCTTATTCTCTCATTTCCTCTGTTTTCTCTTTTTTCCATCCTCAAAAAACGCGCCCCGGAGAACTTCCTCTCCGGGGCGCGCCCCTTTTCCCATTGCACTGCCACCACGGATCGCTGCCCCTGTGGGGCCGCTTTCTCTCAAGAGATGGCATGGGCCCCCACGGTGTATTCCGACCAGCTACCGTCTCTCGTTTGATGGGCCGTGCAGTCGGTGTAGAGATAGGCCGCCAGGCCGCCCCGCCATTTCTCGGCGGTGAAGGTGAGGTCCTGGGCGGCGGGGTCCGCCTCCCGGATGGACAGCAGCAGGCCGTCCGCCCAGGTCAGGTTCTCCCCGTCGATGACCCCCTGGTCCGTCAGCTCCTCCATGGTGCCCTGGAGCACCGGCAGGTCCAGCTGCCAGCCCAGGGCCACCCCCAGGGCCCCCTGCTCGGCGGGGGACAGGCGGGTCTGGGACAGGTCCAGGCCCAGCTGGACCACCCCCTCGTTCAGGGCGCTGTCCTCCCCCCACAGGTCCTGCAGCACCGTCAGGTAGAGGGCGCACAGGTCATCAAAGCCCTCGGCCTTCACCAGCAGGCCCTCCACGCCCCCCAGCTGGGCGGGGTAGGTCTCCAGCACCGCGCCGCTGTAGCCCACCTGGACCAGGTCCCCCGGCTGGACGGCGGTCTGGTCCGGGTCCTCGTAGCGCACAGGGGTGTCCGCCAGGGAGAGAGCATAGACGTCGTAGCCCGTCCCGTCTGCCCGGGCCAGCACCAGGGTGCCCTCCTGGTCGGCCACCACCCGGCAGGTCACATGGGCCTGGCCGGACGGGGCGGCCTGTTCCGCCGTCTCCTGGCCGCAGCCGGCCAGGGTCAGGGCCAGCAGCAGGGCCAGCACACTCACGCAGATTCCTTTCATGGTTCTTCCCTTCCTTTCCTGCCTCCCGCCTGGCACGGCGGGAGAGTTTTCCTGTTTGGTTAGACGGCCAACGGGGGAAAAAGGTTCCCGCCGCCGGGGGAAGAAGGGGGCGGGGCCGTTGACTATTTCCCGCCGGCCGTGCTATACTAAGGTACGTATGACCCTTCGGGGAAATCTCGCACAGAAAGACAGGGAGGACGGCCATGCGCGCAGTGGTAACAAGAGTTTCGTCCGCCGCCGTCGCCATCGACGGCGTGATTACAGGCCAGATCGGCACCGGCTTTTTGGTCCTGCTGGGCATCGGCCCGGAGGACACCGCCGCCCAGGCGGAGAAGCTGGCCGACAAGGTCTGCGGCCTGCGGGTCTTTTCCGACGAAGCGGGGAAGATGAATCTGAACCTGGCCGCCGTGGGGGGCGCCCTGCTGGTGGTCTCCCAGTTCACCCTTTACGCGGACATCAAGAGCCGCCGGCCGGGCTTCACCAAGGCCGCGCCCCCGGCGGTGGCCATCCCCCTCTATGAGCACTTCATGGACGCCTGCCGGGCCCGGGGGTTCCAGGTGGAGCACGGTCAGTTCGGGGCGGACATGGCCGTCAGCTCGGTCAACGACGGGCCGGTGACCATTTGGATGGATACGGATACCCTATAACGGGATCCGAAAGGCGCTGCCGCGGGTTAGCCCGGACCCCACCGGGTGGGGAACCTGTGGAGGGTACCACCCTCCGGGGGCGCGCTGCCCGCGCGGGGGCCCGGCTTTCTCCGGAGAAAGCCGGGGGAAAGAGCGCCATGGGGCGCTGCCCCCTGGACCCCCGCTCAGGGGAGGAGGTTCCTCCCCTCACACACCCCTTCTCTGGGTTGTGAAAACCTGGGAGGGGGCGGTTCTTTCCGCTGAACCGGCCTGCGGCCCTCTCAGCGCCAGGCTCCTAAGGCGAGCCGCCCACCACTTGGGCGGCTGGCACCGATAGAAGGGACCCTTCGGGCGGCGACGGCAGCGGATATCCTGTCTTTGTGGGCAGAGCCGGCGATGGCAGAATCGGCGGCCTGCGCCCCCCCAAAGGAGCGACAAAAAAGCGTCGCAGACTTCCAGCGCCCGCAGGCGCTGGAATAAAATCCAATGCATTTTTTCCACGGACATGCGCCGGGGAAAAAATACTTCTCAGCTTCCAAGTGTGCGGGCCCTCCGGGCCCGTGCGCGCCGGAAGCTGCAACTCCCCAATTTTTGAAGCCCAGCGAAGCGGGTTCAAAAATTCCTATTTTGAGGTGTATTATGCTGCAAATCAAACGTATGCCCGTGGGCCAGATCGGCACCAACTGCTACCTGTTGGAGGACACCGAGGCCAAGACCTGTGCCGTCATCGATCCCGGCGACCAGCCCGACGACATCGACCGGGAGATCCGCAAGGCCGGTCTCTCCCTGTCCATGATCCTCATCACCCACGGCCACTTCGACCATGTCTTAGGGGTCCCCGGCCTGCTGAAAAAATGGCCCGGCACCCCCGTCTACGTCCACGAAAAGGAAGTCAACTGGAAGAACGCCGGCGACCAGTACATGCTCCTGGCCCCCGTGGAGGGCATCCACACCGTCAAGGAGGGGGACACCATCCCCTTCGGTGACGCGTCCATCCAGGTTCTCCACACCCCCGGCCACTCTCCCGGCTCCCTGACCTTCCGGGTGGGGGACGTCCTCTTCTGCGGGGACACCCTCTTCGCCGGCTCCTGCGGCCGCACCGACTTTGTGGGGGGCAGCTATGGGGAGATCCTCCGCTCCCTCAAGCGCCTGGTAAGCCTGGAGGGCAACCTTCGGGTCTGCCCCGGCCATGAGGGGACCTCCACCCTGGACGTGGAGCGGGTCCACAACCCCTTCGTCCGGGAAGCCCTGCGATGAACCTCTACTTCACCGGCCACGGGGAGAAGTACGCCGTGGAGCAGACCCTGCTCACTCTCTTCCCCCAGGAGCGGCCGGTCTATCCCGACACCCCTCCCGGCGGGGACAATGAGCTGGAGCTCTCCTTCACCCGGGGGACCCAGTGGGCCACCGCCCGGGCGGTGCTGCGCCGGGACGGACAGACCTATGTCCGCCAGTGCCGGGCCCCCCTGGCCGACCTGCCGGAGGACGACCCCGTGGCGGCCACCCGCCTGACCCGGCGCACCCTCCAGCGGGCCTTTTACCGGGCCGCCGTAGACTGCCTGGGCACGGAGCCCCCCTGGGGCATGCTCTCCGGGGTGCGGCCGGTGAAGCTGCCCACCCGGGCCATGGAGGCCGGGGCCACCCCCCGCCAGGCAGAGAAGATGCTGGGGGACCAGTACCGGGTCTCCCCCCTGCGCCGGAAGCTGGCCATGGCCTGCGCCCAGGCCAGCCTGGCGGTGAAGCGGGACCTGAAGCCCCAGGAGATCTCCCTGTACGTGGGCATCCCCTTCTGCCCCACCCGGTGCGCCTACTGCTCCTTCATCTCGGCCTCGGGCTCGGCCAACCGGCTCATCCCCGCCTATCTGGAGGCCCTGTTTCAAGAGATCGACGCCGCCGGGGCCGCCCTGCGCCAAGGGGGCAAAACCGTGCGCACGGTGTACATCGGCGGCGGCACCCCCACCACCCTGGAGGCCCCCCAGCTGGCAGCCCTGCTGGACCGGCTGCACACCGCCTTCTCCCTGGCCCCCGGCACGGAGTTCACCGTGGAGGCCGGCCGGCCGGACACCATTACCCGGGAAAAGCTCTCCGCCCTGCGGAACGGGGGGGCCAACCGGATCTCCGTAAACCCCCAGACCATGTCCAACCAGGTCCTGGCCGCCATCGGCCGCAGCCACCGGGCCCAGGACATCCGGGAGGCCTACGCCCTGGCCCGGGAGGTGGACGTGGGGGCCATCAACATGGACCTGATCGCCGGCCTGCCCGCCGACACTCTGGCGGGGTTTCAGGCCACGGTCCAGGAGGTCATTGCCCTGGCCCCGGAAAACATCACCGTCCACACCCTGGCCCTGAAGCGGGGGGCCCGCCTGCGCCAGGAGGACACCCCCCTGCCCGACGGCCAGACCGTTGCCGCCATGCTGGACTTTGCCTGGGCAGCCCTGGACCGGGCGGGGTACGTGCCCTACTACCTCTACCGGCAGAAGTTCATGTCCGGCTCCTTTGAGAACGTAGGCTGGTGCAAGCCCGGCTGGGCCAGTGAGTATAACATCTGCATGATGGAGGAGCTGCACACCGTCCTGTCCCTGGGGGCCGGCGGGGTGACCAAGTTCGTGGGGGAGGGCACCGTCCGCCGGGCGGCCAACCCCAAGTATCCCCAGGAATACCTCCAAAACAGCGGCCGGATCGCGGCGGAAAAGGCCGCCTGGGCCTGGTAACACAAACAAATCCCCAAGTTTTTCAAAAAAATCTTACTTTTTGTGACTTTGTTCCTTGACGTGCCCGAAAGGAGGCATTAGAATGTCCTATCAGCTGCAGGAGATCAACCGCCGCATCGACCAAGATGTGAAGGGATTTCTGGAAGAGTGCGACGCCCAGTACACCGACAAGGTCAAGCAGGCCGCCGACGCCATCCTGAACAACGTCGCCCAGAGCCCCATCGTCCTGCTCTCCGGCCCCTCCGGGTCGGGCAAGACCACCACGGCCCTGAAGATCGAGGAGGAGCTGGAAAAGCGGGGGGTTCTCTCCCACACCATCTCCCTGGACAACTACTTCAAGACTCTGGACCCCAAAACCGCCCCCCGGACCGCCGATGGCATGGTGGACTTCGAGTCCCCCAAGTGCATGGACATGGACCTGCTCCTCTCCCACTTTACCATGCTCTCCAAGGGGGAGGCCATTGTGGTGCCCAAGTTTGAGTTTGCCCGCCAGATGCGCAACGACCACGCCGGCACCCCCCTGCGCCTGGGCAAGAACGAGATCGCCATCTTCGAGGGCATCCACGCCCTCAACGACGACTGCGCCGGCCGCCATCCCGCGGCCACCTGTCTGTACATCTCCGCCCGCTCCGACGTGCTGGAGGGGGAGGACCTGCGCTTCAAGGGCACCTGGATGCGCCTGACCCGCCGAGCCGTGCGGGACTACAACTTCCGGGGCACCGACGTGGCCGAGACCCTGGAGATGTGGGCCAACGTGCGCCGGGGGGAGAAGCTGTACATCTCCCCCTTCAAGCACCGGGCCAATTACATCTTCGACTCCTCCCTGCCCTATGAGGTGTCGGTGATGAAAAACTATGCCATGCCCCTCTTGGAGGCCGTGCCCCAGGAGAACGTGCGCCGGCGGGAGCTGCTGGAGCTCATCCAGGGCTTTGCCCATTTCCTGCCCATCGACCCCGACCTGGTGCCCCCCTCCTCCCTGATCCGGGAGTTCATCGGCGGCGGCACCTACCACTATGGTTAAGTCTACCCCGGGCGACCGCGCCCGTGATCAATCCCCTTATTTCCGCGATGTTTCTATCAATCTGACCAAGGAAAGGAAGTCTCATCATGTCTGAAGAATGTACCCATGACTGCAGCACCTGTGGTTCCGGCTGTTCCCACGTGGATGCCAAGGACCTCATCGCACCCCTGAACAAGGACTCCGCCATCAAGCATGTCTACGCCGTCATGTCCGGCAAGGGCGGCGTGGGCAAGAGTTCCACCACCGCCTCCCTGGCCGCCGCCATGGCCAAGCGGGGCTATAAGGTGGGCATCATGGATGCCGACATCACCGGCCCCTCCATCCCCACGGCCTTCGGCCTGCACACCCGGGCCATGGGTGACGGGGAGAGCATCCTGCCCGAGCTCACCCCCGGCGGCATCAAGGTCATCTCCCTGAACCTGCTGCTGGAGAACCAGGGCGATCCCGTGGTCTGGCGGGGCAGCCTGCTGGGCAACGTGGTCAAGCAGTTCTGGACCGACGTGCGCTGGGGCGAGCTGGACTACCTGTTCATCGACATGCCCCCCGGAACGGGTGACGTGCCCCTGACCGTCTTCCAGTCCATCCCCGTGGACGGCATTGTGGTGGTCACCTCTCCCCAGGACCTGGTCTCCCTCATCGTCACCAAGGCCGTGCGCATGGCCGACATGATGAGCAAGCCCATCCTGGGCGTGGTGGAAAACTACAGCTATTTCCAGTGCCCCAACTGCGGCGAGAAGCACTATATCTTCGGCAAGAGCAACCTGGAGCAGGTGGCCGGCGAGCAGAACGTGAAGATCCTGGCCCAGATCCCCATGGACCCGGCCATGGCTACCGCCATGGACGAGGGCACCATGGAAAACCTGGACCACAACTATCTCGAGCCCGTGGCCGACGCCATCCTGGCCCACGAGAAGGGCTGATCCCTCAACCACCGCGCCGGCGGGACGAGCATGATATTACTCGCCCCGCCGGTTTTTCCATTCACAGAAAGAGAGGAACCCGATGAAACTCATTTCCTGGAACGTCAACGGCCTGCGGGCCTGTTTGAAGAAGGATTTTCTGGCCTCCTTCCAGGCCCTGGACGCAGACATCTTCTGCCTGCAGGAGACCAAACTCCAGTACCACGCCGGCCAGGCCGACGGGCTGGAAGTGCCCGGTTACCACCAGTTCTGGAACAGCGCCGAGAAGAAGGGCTACTCCGGCGTGGCGGTCTTTTCCAAGACCGAACCCCTGTCCGTGACCTATGGCCTGGGGATGGAGGAGCACGACCACGAGGGGCGGGTGATCACCGCCGAGTTTCCCGCCTTCTACCTGGTCTGCTGCTACACCCCCAACTCCCAGGACGGCCTGAAGCGCCTGGACTACCGCATGACCTGGGAGGACGCCTTCCTGGCCCACCTGCAGGCCCTGGACGCCAAGAAGCCGGTGGTGCTGTGCGGGGACCTGAACGTGGCCCACCAGGAGATCGACCTGAAAAACCCGAAAACCAACCGCCGCAACGCCGGCTTCACCGACGAGGAGCGGGAGAAGATGACCCGCCTGCTCTCGTCGGGCTTCACCGACACCTTCCGGGCCAAATATCCCGACCTGGAGGGGGCTTATTCCTGGTGGAGCTACCGCTTCCACGCCCGGGAGAAGAACGCCGGGTGGCGCATCGACTACTTCATCGTCTCGGACCGGCTGATGCCTCAGGTCACCGAGGCGGCCATCCACAGCGAGATCTTCGGCAGCGACCACTGCCCGGTGGAGCTGGGGCTGGACCTGTAACGACAGTAGTAGAGGGGAGGGGACCGGATTTTCCGGTCCCCTCCCTTAGTTTCTATTTTGGTGGATCACAGCCACTTTTTCCGTTTGAAATGGCGCAGCAGGCCAGCCACGATGAGCAAACTTACCCCAATAGCCGCCGGATAGCCCCAGCGCCACCCCAGCTCCGGCATCCCCACAAAGTTCATGCCATACCAGCCGGTGAGGAGCGTCAGAGGAAGAAAGACCACCGTGACCACGGTAAACAGCTTCATCAGCTCGTTTTGCTGGATGGCCAGCTGGGACTGATATGCTTCGCGCATCTGGCTCAGGATTTCCTGGAGGTTACGCACCGCCCCCAGATAGCGGTCCATCCGGTTGCCCAGGATGCTCATGCGCCGACTGAGGGCCCGGGAGAGCAGTTGGTTGTCGTTGTCCGCCAGCTCATCCAGGATGGCGGAAAGCTGCTCATAATAGCGTTTGAGCCGCAGCAGCTCCCTCCGCCAGGCGATGATCTGCTGCAGGGTGTTGGTCTTCTGGGCGGCGGGGACCCCGGAGAGAATGCTGGCCTCTGCCTCATTGATCGCCAGCTCGAAGCGGTCTAGGTAGTCCATGTCCCCCTTTAGCAGGCGGCCAAAGAAGCGATATAGGGCCTGCTCGGTGCTCAGAGACTCATCCTGGGGCAGATCGTCTACAATGCCCTGTACCCGTTCCAGGGCCGCTGGACTCTCGCAGAAGAAGAATAACTCTGCCCGGGTGACGTAGACCAGGATCTTGGCCGTGTCGGTACGCTGGCTATGTACGTCGTACCAGTCAAAAGCCAGTAGGTCAAAGTCGTCAAAGCCCTCAAAGCTCTCGCTCTGGTCCTGGCTGATGTAGTGGAACCGGGTGGGGTCCATGTAGGGGGCCGCCTCCGCCATGCGGGAGAAGGGAAGCACCAGTTGTGTCATAGGCCATCCTCCTTTGTCGACTCTTGTCCCCATCATACTCCTCCCCGCCGAGATACGCAACAGGGTTTGTCACGTGTCAGACTCTGCCTCTCTGGGTTTTCCTTGTTCGGCAGAGCGTTCTATCATCCCCAAATTCATCCTGGCTTGTGGAAAACACTCCAGGCATAGACAGAAAAAACCGCGCTGGTCTGGAGTTCTTCCAAACCAGCGCAGCTCTTTTTCCACAGGAGATATTATTCTTCCTCCACTCTTGTCACCGCAATAGACAAGTCATCCAGCTGCTTTTGATCCGCCCCACCCGGCTGGCCGGGCGGGGACCCCTCGCTCATGGATTTGACTTCCTCGGCGGAAGTGAATTCCGCCTGCGGCAAGGTTTTGCCCCAGGCAAAACCCTTGGTGTGGTGGATCAAAAGCCCCCGACGTTATTCTTCCTCGGAGGATTCTTCCTCCACACGGGTGACCGCAATGGACAGATCATCCAACTGCTTCTGATCCACCACGTCCGGGCAGCTCATCATCAGGTCGGAGGCGTTCTGGACCTTGGGGAAGGCGATCACGTCCCGGATGGAGGACGCGCCGGTCATGAGCATCACCAGCCGGTCCAGGCCGTAGGCCAGGCCGCCGTGGGGGGGAGCACCGTACTGGAAGGCGCCTACCAGGTGGCCGAAGCGCTCCTGGATGTCCTCGTCGGAGATCTCCAGGGCCTGGAAGGCCTTGGTCTGCATCTCGGGGGTGTTGATTCGGATGGAGCCGCCGCCCAGCTCCGTGCCGTTGAGGACGATGTCATAGGCCCGGGCGCGGCAGTTCGCCTTGTCGGTGAGCAGCTTGTCCTCGTCCTCGATCATGGGGGCGGTGAAGGGGTGGTGCATGGCCTGGTAGCGGCCCTCCTCCTCGGACCACTCGAACATGGGGAACTCGGTGACCCACAGGAACTTGAAGTCGTTGGGGTCCAGGATGCCCAGCTGCTTGGCGCACTCGATGCGCAGGGCGCCCAGGGAGGCAAAGACCACCTCGTCCTTCACATCGCCCACAATGAGGATCAGGTCCCCGTCCTTGGCCCCGGCGCGCGCCAGGATGGCGGCGTTCTCCTCGTCGGTGAGGAACTTCTGGTAGGAGGAGGTCACCTTGCCGTCCAGCATCCGGGCCCAGGCCAGGCCCTTGGCCTTGTAGGTTTTCACGAACTCGCCCAGCTTGTCGATCTTCTTCCGGGGGAAGTCCTTGGCGTGGCCGTCCACGTTGATGAGCCGGACAGAGCCGCCCCCCTTCACCGCGTCGGCAAAGACCCCAAAGCCGCAGTCCTTGACGATGTCGGAGATGTCTTTCAGCTCAAAGCCGAAGCGCATGTCGGGCTTGTCCGAGCCAAACCGGTCCATAGCTTCCCGCCAGGGCATGCGCAGGAAGGGGGTCTGCACGTCCACGTCCAGGACCTCCTTGAAGACCCGCTTCATAAAGCCCTCCTGGATGGTCTGGATCTGCTCCTCGTCCAGGAAGGACATCTCCAGGTCGATCTGGGTGAACTCCGGCTGCCGGTCGGCCCGCAGGTCCTCGTCCCGGAAGCAGCGGGCGATCTGGAAGTAGCGGTCAAAGCCCGAGAGCATCAGCAGCTGCTTGTACTGCTGGGGGGACTGGGGCAGGGCGTAGAACTTGCCAGGATGGACCCGGGAGGGGACCAGGTAGTCCCGGGCGCCCTCGGGGGTGGACTTGGTGAGGATGGGGGTCTCGATCTCCAAGAAGCCGTTTTCGTCGAAGTAGTCCCGGCAGATCTTCACGATCTTGTGCCGCAGGGCGATCATCCGCTGCATGTCCGGGCGGCGCAGGTCCAGGTAGCGGTATTTCAGGCGCACGGCGTCCTTCACGTCGGAGTTCTCCACGATCTCAAAGGGAGGGGTCTCGGCCTTGGCCAGCAGGCGCAGGTCGGTGACCTTCACCTCAATGTCACCGGTGGGCAGGTCGGGGTTTTTGGACTCCCGCTCCCGAACCACGCCCGTGGCAGCGATGACGTACTCTCCCCGGAGGGAGGCCGCCTTGTCAAAGAGGTCCTTGGGGGTGCTGTCGTCAAAGGAGAGCTGCAGCAGGCCCGTGCGGTCCCGCAGGTCCACGAAGATCAGGCCGCCCAGGTTCCGCTGGCGCTGGACCCAGCCGCAGACGGAGATCTCCTGGCCGATGTTGGCCGCGGTGAAGGTGCCGCAGTAATCCGTGCGGCGGAAGTTCTGTAATGTATCCATGGATGTCTGATACCTCCAAAAAGAAGTTGAAGCCCCAGGGCAGGGGAGCGGTTATTCCTGTATAGTGTACTCCTGTTGGAGCAGGAAGTCCAGCAGGGAACGCTGAAATTCTTCGCTGCCGGAGACCTGATAGCTCCGGCTGCGGCCGGCGCTGTCCACCATGTCGATGGCCCGGTCGCCGGTGAGGCTGCAGCAGTAGTCTCCCTCCGGCTGGGAGAAGGTGAGCTGGATGGCGTAATCCAAGGTGATTTGGCGGCTGTCCCCCTCCACATAGTAAGGGAAGTACCACTTGTCTTCCAGCCGGTCCAGCAGCTCCTGGGCCCCTTGGTCTGCCGGGTCCAGGCGAAGGGTGCGCCCCGGCTGGCCGTCCCCGCTGTAGTTGGTCAAATCCACCTGGATCTGGGTCACCTGCTCCCGGTCGAACCCGCTCCCCATGGCCAGGGAGAAGGACCGAGGCGCGAAAAAGTAGAGGGCAATGAGCAAGACCAGCACCAGTTCGATCAGGGCGATCTTATGCTTACGAGAGAGTTTTTTCACAAAGGTCCTCCTTTGTGGTCAACTGACCAAGGTATAGGGCTGCTCCAGCAGCAGGTCCAAAATTTCCTGCTGGAGGGCCGGGTCCATGCGGTAGTCCTTCAGGTCTCCGCCCTGGCCCGCCTGGGCGATGCCCGAGCCGTCCAGGAAGAAGCGGGCCCCGGGACGGCCGCCTCCGTATGGGTCGCCTACAAGGTAAACGCCCATCACCACATAATCCAGCTCCACCTGCCGGCCCACCTCGGGATAGACCGGTCGCCAGGACTGGCTGTCCAGCAGGGCGGTCAGCTCTGCCGCCGCCGGGTCGTCCGGGTCTATGTGGAGCTCCCGGGTCTCGTCCACGGTGATGCCGCTGAGAATGACGTGGACCTCTTGCAGGCCATTCTCCTGGGGGGTCTTGGCCGGGTCATAGCTGCCCCCCACCGCCTGGGCGAAGGAGCGGGGGTAATAGGCCACCGTCAGTATCACCGCCACCAGCAGGACGATCACCACCGCGATCACAACAACCCGTCGTCTGCGCTTGGTCATAGGATAGTTCCTTTCTCTCCGCCCCGGGCAGCAGGGCGGGCGGGAAGTTTTTTGCGATGCTGGGTCAGCCAGCCTGCTCCAGCAGGAAATCCAAAATCTCCTGCTGGGTGTCCTGGCCGCCGGAAATCTGATAGGTTTTGGTCTCCCCGGCAGGGCCCGCCTGGATGAGCTTGCCGCCCTGGAACTGATAGGACCAAGCCCACGCTTCCTCGGTTGCAAAGCTCAGATATACCTGATACCCCAAAGCGATCTGGTCATCGCTGGTGAAAGTGCGGGAATAGCTAGGCTCCTGGAGGAGGGCCAGCAACTGGCCAAAGGTTTCCTCCCCGGCAGGGAAGTCCAGAGTGATCTCCTCCCCGCCGGTGGTGACGGGGGAGAGGGTGGCGGAGATGGCCGTCACCGCCTCCGGGGCAAAGCCGTCCCCCAGGGCGGCGGACAGGTCCTTGGGCCGCAGGAAGAGGATCGCCACCACCACGATGACGACGATGAGCAGCAGGCCAATGGCCCCTTCTTTCTTCATGGCTGGCCGTCCTCTCTCAGACCTTTTCCCGAATGGGCTTGCCCTGGGCCAGCTGAGCCATGGCGGCAGCGATGGTCTGGGCCGCGGCGACGGGGGAGAGGGCCTGCTGCTCGCCGGTGGCCATGTCTTTGATCTTCACCACACCCTGGGCGATCTCCTCCTCCCCCAGGAAGGCCACGTAGGGGATGCCCAGCTTGTCGGCATAGCTCATCTTGGCCTTGAACTTCTTCTGCTCCCCATACACCTGGGCCCGCACGCCGGCCTGGCGCAGCTGGGTGGCGAAGGAGATGGCGGCGGTGAGGTCCTCGGTCATGGGCAGAATGAGCACATCCGCCGGGGCGGTGACCAGCTGGTCGTTGAGATACCCCTGCTCCCCCAGCACGTAGAACAGCCGGGTCAGGCCGATGGAGATGCCTACACCGGGCAGTTTCTTGTCGGTGTAATACTCAGCCAGGTTGTCGTACCGGCCGCCGGAGCAGATGGAGCCGATCTCCGGGTGGTCCAGCATCACCGTCTCGTAGACGGTGCCGGTGTAGTAGTCCAGGCCCCGGGCGATGGTCAGGTCCACGGCGAAGTGGTCCTCGGGCACTCCGAAGGCGGCCAGGTACTTCACCACCTGGCCCAGCTCCTCCAGGCCCTGGTCGAAGGTCTCGTGGCGGCCCCGGTAGCCCTCCAGGGCGGCCAGGACAGTGGGGTTGTCCCCGGTGATGGCGATGAAGGAGAGAATCTCATCCGCCGCCGCCTCGCTGACCCCCTGCTCGATGAGCAGGGCGCGGACCTTGTCGGGGCCGATCTTGTCCAGCTTGTCCACGGTGCGCATGATGTCCCCGGCCTGGCTCTCCAGGCCCTGCATGGCATAGAAGCCAGTGAGGATCTTCCGGTTGTTCACCCGGATCTTAAAGCGCTCCAGGCCCAGGGAGGTGAAGGCCTGGTAGATGATGGCGGGGATCTCCGCCTCGTTGGCGATGTCCAGCTTGCCGTCGCCGATGACGTCGATGTCGCACTGGTAGAACTCCCGGAACCGGCCCCGCTGGGCCCGCTCCCCCCGGTAGACCTTGCCGATCTGGTACCGGCGGAAGGGGAAGGTGAGCTCGCCGTAGTGCAGGGCCACGTACTTGGCCAGGGGGACGGTGAGGTCAAAGCGCAGGGCCAGGTCGCTGTCCCCCTTGGTGAAGCGGTAAATCTGTTTCTCGGTCTCGCCGCCCCCCTTGGCCAGCAAAATCTCCGCCGACTCGATGACGGGGGTGTCCAGGGGGGTGAAGCCGTAGAGGCTGTAGGTCTGGCGCAGGGCGGCCAGCATCCGTTCAAACTGGCTCTGCTGCCCGGGCAGCAGCTCCATAAAGCCGGACAGGGTCCGGGGCTTGATTCGTTGCATAGCGATGTATCCTTTCTGTTGGTCCAGGCAGACACGGCCTGGACAGATTCGCGGTTCCCGCCGGAGGGGTCCCGGGGAGAACCGCCGTGCCCTGTCCCGGCGGGGCGGGCACGATGAAAAGTGCGCCTTCGTCCCTGGGCAAAAGGCCGGAACGAGGACGCACTGTTTCCTCTGCACTTGTGGGGCCAGAACTCAGACGGTGACGGGCTTGAGAGAGGGGTTGATGATCTCTCTCCAATCCAGATCTCCCCGCTCCAGGCCATGGATGAGGATCTCCGCCGTGGCGGCGTTGGTGGCGAAAGGAATATTGTACTGGTCGCACATCTGGTTGATGTACTTCAGGTCGGGGTCCAGGTCGCTGGACTGGGGATCGGAGAAGAAGAGGACCATGTCGATCTCATTGTAGGCGATCCGGGCGCCGATCTGCTGACTGCCGCCATGGGCATGGGACAGGAACAGCCGCACCGGCAGGCCGGTGGCCTCTGCCACCAGACGTCCGGTGGTGTTGGTGGCGCAGACCGTGTGCTTGGACAGCACGCCGCAGTAGGCGATGCAGAACTGCACCATCAGCTCTTTCTTGTGGTCGTGGCTCATTAACGCGATATTCATGTTTGGTTCATCCTTTCGCTGGGGAAAGCCCGTGGGTTTTCCGAAAAAAGTGGGGAGGGAGGAGCACAGCAGCCGTCAGCGGATCCGCATGAGGGGCACCTGATGGCCCAGCAGCCGCTGGGCGATGTTGTCATAGGCCCGGGCCGCCCCCCGGCGGGGGTTGGCGTACTGGGCCAGGGGCTTTCCCGCCGCCGCAGCCAGGACCACCTTGGCATCCTCGGGCACCAGGCCCAGCAGGGGAAGCCCCGCCGTGTCCATGGCGTCGTCGATGGTGGCCTTCTGCCGTCGCAGCAGCCGGGGCCGCACCCGGTTGACCACCAGGTGCACGGTGTCCAGATGGGCCAGCTGGCCCACCACCCGCTGGGCGTCCCGCAGGGATGAAGGCTCGTTGACCGCCGTCACAATGGCCCGGTCCGCGCCGCACACCGCCCGCCGGAACCCGTCACCCAGGCCGGCGGGGGAGTCGATGAGGACCTCGTCGTAGGCCTGGCGGGCCTGGTCCAGCAGGGCCAGAAAGCCCTCCTGCCCGGCGGCCTCCGCCGGCAGGGTCATGGGGGCGGTCAGCAGCCACAGGCCCTCCACCGTGGGGTGGGGGGCCGCCGCCCGGTCCAGGGAACACCGGCCGGCCATCACGTCGCTGAAATCCATCAGGGCCGTGTCGGCCATGCCCAGGGTGATGTCCAGGTTACGCAGGCCCACATCGGCATCGATGCACAGCACCCTGCGCCCCCGAAGGGCCAGGGCCACAGCCAGCCCCCCCGTCAGGGAGGTCTTTCCTGTGCCGCCCTTGCCGGACGTCATGACGATCACGCTGCCCACTGCCATTCCTCCTGAAACTTCTGCTCCATTGTACCATAAAGGCACCGCACTTGCAACCACTTTTTGTGCAAAGATACTAAAATTTTGACTCTTTGATCTTGGTCCACTTTCGGGGGTAGGTTCCGGGGGTGGGCTGGCTCTTGAAGACCGTGACCACCCGGTGATAGACCTGGGTGCCGGGGAGGAGGTAGTCCATCACAAAGGGCTTTTCGCCCCCCATGGCCTGGATGATCCCCTCCGCGGCCTGAATCTCCTCGTCGGTCTTGTTGCTCTTCATGGCCAGAAACAGCCCCCCCGGCTTGACGTAACCCAGGCAGAGCTCCGCCAGCACGGGCATGGAGGCCAGGGCCCGGGAGACGGCCACGTCGTACTTCTCCCGGTGGGTCTTCCGCCGGGCCAGCTCCTCAGCCCGCCCCTTCAGCAGGACCACGTCGGGCAGGTCCAGCTCCTGGCACAGCTCGCCCAGCCAGTCGATCCGCTTGCCCAGGCTGTCCAGCAGGGTCAGGCGGATGGTGGGGTCCAGCAGCCGCAGCACCAGGCCGGGGAAGCCCGCCCCGGTGCCCACGTCGATCACCCGCCGGCCCCCTAGGGCCCGGGTGGGCAAGAGGGCGGCGCTGTCCAGAAAATGCCGGGTGACCACCTCTGCCGGGTCGGTGATGGCCGTCAGGTTCATCACCTGGTTTTTCTCCAGCAGGCGGTCACAGTAGAGGCTGAGCTTGTCCACCCCCTCCGGGGTCCAGGCCACCCCCAGGCGGTCCAGCCCCTGGCATAAGGTGGTTTTCTCCTGCTCTGTCATGGCGTTCACCTCAATATTTCAGGATGATCCCGGAGGAAAAGGCATAGGTATACATGATGACCAGAAACACCATGAAGACGATGCCCACCCACGCCAGCAGCCGGGCCTTCCGGCTGTAGGGCTTCCAGGGTTTCTTCTCCGGGGCGGGGCCGTTCTCCGCCGGTGGGAGCCCCTCCTGGCCGGGATCGGGGTCCTGGCCGGGGGCCGGTGTTTGGTTCTGCTTCTCAGGTTCCATCGGGGACCTCCTTCCCAAAGGGGGCGGGGATTACTTCTTGCTGATGACCTCCAGGCCGCCCAGGTACTTCTGCAGCACTTCGGGCACCTTGATGCTTCCGTCTTTCAGCTGATTTTGTTCTGCCCCAGGCGGCGGGAGCCGCCTGGGGACCCCGTGATTGATTGAACATCCTCGGGCGAAGTGAATTCGCCCTGCGGCAAGATTTCCTGCGGAAATGCTTGGTATGGTTCCGCAAAATCAGCGGCTGATGACCTCCAGGCCGCCCAGGTACTTCTGCAGCACTTCGGGCACCTTAATGCTGCCGTCCTTCAGCTGATTTTGCTCCACCATGGCGGGGAAGATGCGGCTGGTGGCCAGGCCGGAGCCGTTGAGGGTGTGGAGGAACTCCGGCTTGCCGGTGGACTCCCGGCGGAAGCGGATGTTGCCCCGGCGGGCCTGGTAGTCCCGGGCGTTGGAGACGGAGGAGACTTCCTTGTACCCCTGCATGGAGGGGATCTGAATCTCAATGTCGTAGGTCCGGGCCATGGAGGCAGAGCAGTCCCCGGCGGCCAGCTTCACCGTGCGGAAGTGGAAGCCCAGGCCCTTGACCAGGTTCTCGGCCTTGGTGACCAGCTCGTCGAAGGCGTCGTCGGAGTCCTCGGGGCGGGTGAACTGGAACATCTCCACCTTATTGAACTGATGGCCCCGGACCATGCCCCGCTCCTCGGCCCGGGCAGAGCCCGCCTCCCGGCGGAAGCAGGGGGTGTAGGCGAAGAACTTCTTGGGCAGGTCGGCCTCCGAGAGGATCTCGTCCCGGTACACGCTGGCCAGAGCGGCCTCGGCGGTGGGCAGCATGTAGTGGATGCGGTCGTCGGTGGGGTTCTGAATCTTATAGACCTCGTCGGCAAACTTGGGGAACTGGCCGGCGGTCTCGCCGCACTGGTACTCCAGCATGTGGGGGGGCAGGATGAACTCATAGCCGTCGGCCAGGTGGCTGTCAATGAAGTAGTTGAGCAGGGCCCACTCCAGCCGGGCGCCCATGCCGGTGTACATCCAGAAACCGGAGCCGGCCAGCTTCACCCCCCGGGTGTAGTCGATGAGCCCCAGGTCGGTGCACAGGTCCACGTGGTGCTTGGGCGCAAAGTCGAACTGGTGGGGCTCGCCGAAGTAGCGCAGGGGCTCGTTGTTCTCCTTGCCCCCGGGCTTCAGGTCGTCGTCGGGCAGGTTGGGCAGGGAGAGCATCAAGGTGCGGTACTCGCCCTCCACCGTCCGCAGCTTCTCGTCGTTGGCGGCGATCTGGGCCTTCAGCTCGCCCATACGCTGAAAGACGGGGGCGGTGTCCTCCCCAGCCTTCTTCAGCTGGGGAATGGTCTTGGAGACCTTGTTCTGCTCGGCCTTCATCTGCTCGGTGGCAAAGATGATGTCCCGGCGCTCCTTGTCCAGCGCCAGGATACGGTCCACTTCCTGGTCGCAGTCCACTTCCTTGGCCCGCAGGCCGGCCTTGACCTTCTCCGGGTCTTCCTTGATGCGTTTGATGTCCAGCATTGGTATCACCTCATAGTTTATTCACAGTGTGGGGTGTTTCACGTGAAACACTCTCTTCTCGCTTCCTGATTAAAACAGCATGGCGTAGATCTGCCGGTAGGTATCCGCCGGGGCCTCCGCCCCCTCCACCGACGACTGGGTGGGCAGGCTGCTCTCCAGGCCGGTCTCCTCAAAGGCCTCCACCAGGGCTTTGGCCTCGCTGTAGGACTTGCGCACGGCGGCCTCGATCTGCCGCAGCCACTCCAGGGCCTCGATCTGCCGCTGCTGCTCCTCCACCTGGGCCTCCAGGTCTTCCTTCCCCTCCAGCTCAAACTGGAGCCGCTGGTTTTCCAGCTGGAGATCGGTGACCTGCTGGCTGCCCTCAATGGCCTCGTTCAAATCCTGCAGGGCCATGTGGTTGCGCTGCTGCATCACAAAGGAGATCAGCAGCAGCAGCAAGGCCGCGCAGAACAGGACGGTCAGGTAGATCTTCACCGGCCGGCTGCGGCTGGGCTTCTTCTCCGGGGCAGGGGGCTCCGGAGCGGGAGAGGGGGTCTCTCCGCCCACCGGCGGCATCTTCTGGTTCTCTTCCTGGCTCATGGGGTCTTCCCCTCCTTTCCTTGGGGGAGGGATGCCAGGGCGGCCATCAGGGCCTCCAGGTCCTCCTGGTCGTAGTATTCCAGGGCGATCTTGCCCTTTTTCTTCCCCTGGGTGATGGTCACCCGGCGGCCCAGGCCGGCGGTCAGCTGGCGCTCGGCCTCCTTAAAATAGAGTTTCAGGGGGGAGGAGGGCTTTTCTGGGGCGCTGGCCTCCCGCTCCTGGAGCCGCTGGCGGATGCGCTCCTCGGTCTCCCGGACGGACCAGCCCTTGGTGCGGATCTCCTCGGCCGCGGCGATCTGTTCCTCTGCCGTGGGCAGGGCCAGCAGGGCCCGGCCGTGGCCGGCGGACAGGGAACCCTGTTCGATGAGCCACTGGACCTCCTGGGGCAGGGCCAGCAGGCGCATGGCGTTGGCCACCGCCGGGCGGGACTTGCTCACCCGCTTGGCGGCCTCCTCTTGGGTCAGGCCGTACTCCTGGACCAGGGTGCGGTAGCCGGCGGCCTCCTCCATGGGGTTTAAGTCCTCCCGCTGGAGATTCTCGATGAGCCCCAGCTCCATGACCTTCCGGTCGTCGGCCTCCACGATGATGGCGGGGACCTCCTCCAGGCCGGCCATACGGGCGGCCCGCCACCGGCGCTCCCCGGCGATGATCTGGTAGTAGCCAGAGGCCAGGCGGCGGACGGTGAGGGGCTGCAGGATGCCGTGCTGGCCGATGGACTGGGCCAGGTCGGCCAGGCTCTCCTCGTCAAAATGTTTTCTGGGCTGGTTCAGGCCGGGCTCCACCTGGGCGATGGGAAGGCTCACCGAGCCCCCGGTCTGGGCCTGGAGGGAGGTGTCTCCCAGCAGGGCGTCCAGCCCTCTTCCTAAGGCCATGTTATCCTTCCTTTCCAGACAGGGGGTTGCGTGCCAGCAGTTCCTCTGTCAGTCGTTTGTAGGCCGCTGCCCCCCGGGAGGAGCCGTCGTAGGCGGTGACCGGCTTGCCGTGGCTGGGGGCCTCGGACAGGCGGACGTTCCGGGGGATGACGGTGGCAAAAACCTGGCCGGGGAAGTGGCGTTTGACCTCCTCGGCCACCTGGAGGGAGAGGTTGGTGCGGCCGTCGTACATGGTCAGCAGCAGCCCCTCCAACCCGATGGCGGGATTGAGCCTGCTCTTGACAATGCGGATGGTGGACAGCAGGTCGCTGAGCCCCTCCAGGGCGTAGTATTCACATTGGACGGGCACCAGCACGGTGTCCGCCGCACAAAGACAGTTGAGGGTGAGCAGTTCCAGGGAGGGGGGGCAGTCGATGAGGACAAAGTCATAGTCCCCGGCCACCTGGGCCAGGGCCTCTTTCAGCAGGTACTCCCGCCGGTCCATGGCGATCATCTCCACCGTGGCCCCCGCCAGGGCCTTGTTGGCGGGCAGCACGTGGGCATAGGGGGTGCGGACGATGGCATTGGCCACCGGCGCGCCGGCGATGAGCACGTCGTACACCGTGGGGAACACCGCCCCCTTGTCCACCCCAAAGCCCGAGGTGGCGTTGCCCTGGGGGTCGAAGTCACACACCAGCACCTTGGCCCCGGCGTTTTGGAGGCAGGCCCCCAGATTCACGCAGCTGGTGGTCTTGCCCACCCCGCCTTTTTGGTTGACAAAAGCGATGGTCTTGCCCATGGCCCTCCTCCTCGTTTCTCCCTGGCCCAAAGGGAACCCTCTGGCCCGCATGGGGTCTTAGAGTTTTATTATACTCCAGGAAACCAGCCTTTGGCAAGGGATTTCGTAGAATTTCCCACCCCCCCGCCGGCAGGGTTCCAGGCAGAAAAAAGATGGATGTTTCACGTGAAACATCCATCCAAAAGGGAAAGGATATGCAGGGGGCATGGAACGATCCGTCACGCCGGGGGCTTGCCGGAGGCCTTGGCCTTGGGGATGCGGATGGTCAGCAGGAGGTCGTCCCCCTCCTCCACCCGCTGGCACTGGGCGTCCACCCCCGCCGAACGCATCACCGTCAGGCTGTGGTCCAGGGTGTTGAGAAAAAAGCGCACGTCCCGGATCAGCATGGGCCGGCGGGATTTTTTCTCCCGGGCCTGGTCGCCCAGGACCTCTTCCACGTATCGCTCGGTGCGGGCCACCGTCCACCCCTCCCGCACCAGGCGCAGGGCCGCCTCCTTTTGGGCCTCGGGGGTGGGCAGACGCAGCAGGGCCCGGGCGTGGCGCTCGGTAAAGCCGTTCTGCCGCAGCAGGTTCAGCAGCTCCGGGGGCAGCCGCAGCAGCCGCAGCTTGTTGGCCACCGCCGACTGGGACTTGCCCACCTTGGCGGCCACCTCCTCCTGGGACAGGCCGTACACGGTGGTCAGCCGTTCCAGGGCCTTGGCCTCCTCCCAGAAGTCCAGGTCCCGCCGCTGGAGGTTCTCGATGAGGGAGAGGAGGCAAGAGCTCTCCCGGGAGACCTCCAGCACCAGGCAGGGCACCTGGGTCAGCCCGCACAGCACCGCCGCCCGCAGCCGCCGCTCCCCGGCGATGAGCTCATACTTCCCGCCTCCCTTCCGCCGCACGGACAGGGGCTGGAGAATCCCGTGGGCCCGGATGCTCTCGGCCAGCTCCGCCAAACCTTCGGGATCAAAATACCGGCGGGGCTGGTCGGGGTTGGGGGAGATGTCGCCGGGGGCAATCATGGTCACCCGGGTGCTCTCCAGCAGCCCCCGGCGATACAAAACCGGCATTCTTCTCACCCCCCTTCTTGGAACATCCATAGTTTACCATTTTTTGGAAGGGAAATCTTGGGAACCCTGTCGACCTGCCCCTCTTTTCCTGGGAAAACACCCTTTCGGGGGAGGCGGGCTTCTCTGGTCCCAGGGGGCGGAGGCGAAAAAATCCCCCCGGGCCACAGGGGGTCCGGGGGGATGGAGGGTTCCGTTTCCTTGGGGAAGCCTTACCGCTTGTTGGACTTTCTCCAGATGCCCATCTTCTCGGCGTTCTGGATGAGCTCCTCGCGGAACTGGGGGTGAGCGATGGAGATGATCTTCTCGGCGCGCTCCCAGGTGTTCAGGCCCTTGAGGTTGATCATGCCGTACTCGGTGACCAGGTACTGCACGGTGGACCGGGGGTCGGTGCAGATGGAGCCGGGGGTCAGGGTGGGCACGATGCGGGACTTGAGCTGGCCGTCCTTGCCCTTCATGGCGGAGGACAGGCAGATGAAGGACTTACCGCCCTTGGACAGGTAAGCGCCCATGACGAAGTCCAGCTGGCCGCCGGTGCCGGAGATCTGCCGGATGCCGGCGGACTCGGCGTTGACCTGGCCAAAGAGGTCCAGATCGACGATGTTGTTGATGGAGATGAAGTTGTCCAGCTGGGAGATCACGTGCACGTCGTTGGTGTAGTCCACGGGGGCGCCCATGACGTCGGGGTTCTCCTTGACGTAGTCATACAGCTTCTTGGTGCCGGCAGCGAAGGCGAAGACCTGACGGCCATAGTCCAGGGACTTGTTCTTGCCGGTGATCTTGCCAGCCTTAGCGATGTCCACGAAGGCATCCACGTACATCTCGGTGTGCACGCCCAGGTCCTTCAGGTCAGACTCGGCAATCAGGGCGCCCACGGTGTTGGGCATGCCGCCGATGCCCAGCTGCAGGCAGGCGCCGTTGGGGATCTCGGGCACGATGAGGTTGGCCACGGTGCGGTCCACGTCGGTGGGGGGCACGGAGCCCAGCTCGGGGATGGAGGGGTTGTCGCCTTCCACCACGTAGGTCACGTCGGCGATGTTGATCTCGGTCTTGTACAGGCCGTAGACACGGGGCAGGTTCTCGTTGACCTCCACCACGATGTGCTTGGCGCGGGCGCACATGTCATACAGGTGAGAGGGGGCCAGGGACATGGAGAAGTTGCCGTGCTCGTCCATGGGGGGCACCTGGGTGAAGACCACGTCCACGGGGTCCAGGTTCTCACGGTAGAACCGGGGCAGCTCGGAGTAGCGCATGGGGGAGAACCAGCCCATGCCCTTGGCGATGATCTTCCGGTCGATGCCGGAGCAGTGCCAGGAGTGCCAAGCGAAGTGCTCGCCGGCGTCGTCGGCCTTGGCGATCTCGGGCATCCACATGGTCACGCCGCCGCGGACCTTCACGTCCTCCAGCTCGTTCTGGCGGGCAGCCAGGGCCTTGTCCAGGGCCACGGGATGGTTGGTGCACCAAGTGTAATCCACCCAGTCGCCGGACTTGACCAGCTTGACGGCCTCGGCAGCGGTGGTCAGCTTGCTCTTATACATTGCCTGAAAATCCATCGTTCATGTCTCCTTTTCTAAATAAAAAGAATAAAATCTTCCTCCACCCCCAGAAGGGTCCCCTTCCCCCGGCAGGCGCCGGCGGGGGCAAAGGCAAAACAGTCAGCTACAGTGTAGCCACCTTGGCGAGAAAAGTCAAGCAAATTTTTGCATTTTCTTCACTTTCCTCTTGCATTTTTTCCCCCGGCAAAACCCCCTGGCAAAAGCGCCGAAAATCGGGGTTTTTTCCTCGTTCGTTTCCGTTGTTTTTTTTGTGTTCTTTGCCACTTGCCAGGGGGAGATCGGTCGATTAGAATAGAAGAAAGCAATGTCATGACACACACTCCGGGGCCGCCGGCACCCGGGGGAAAGGGGGCAGTTTCTGTGAAAGAACTGAAAGAGAGAATCCTGCGAGAGGGGAAGATTCGGGGCCACAACGAGGTGCTCAAGGTGGACAGCTTCCTCAACCACCAGATGGACGTGGCCTTTCTCCAGGCCGTGGGCCAGGAGTTCCGCCGCCGCTTTGACGGCTGCCAGGTGGACCGGGTGCTGACCATCGAGGCCTCGGGCATCGCCGTGGCCGCCTTCACCGCCCAGGCCTTTGACCAGGCGCCCGTCCTGTTTGCCAAAAAGCACAAGACCAAGAACATCGCCGGGGACGTGTTCCTCAGCCAGGTGGAGTCCTTCACCCAGGATAAGCGGCCCTACAACATCTTCGTGTCCAAGGAGTTTCTCCATCCCGGGGAGCGGGTGCTCCTCATCGACGACTTCTTGGCCAACGGCAGCGCCCTGGAGGGGCTCATCGACCTGGTCCACCAGGCCGGGGCCCAGGTGGTGGGGGCCGGCATCGTCATCGAGAAGGCCTTCCAGCCCGGGGGCGAGCGCATCCGCGCCAAAGGGGTGCGGGTGGAGTCCCTGGCCCGGATCGCCTCCATGAGCGAGGAGACCGGCGTGGTCTTCTGCGATTGAGGGGAATTTGACAGAAGCTGTCAGCCGTTCCGTCATCGTCTGCCCCCGTCTCCGCCGGCCCGGCGGGAGGTGGGGCTGACCCTTTTGGGAGGAGGAGGATGCCCATGAAACTGTCCCTGCCCGCGCTGATCCTTGCCGGTGCCATGCTCCTGGGTCTGGCCGCCTGCAGCACGGCCCCCGCCAGTGAGGACACCGGGGAACAGACCGCCGCGGACCTGAAGGTGGGCCTGCTGCTGGCGGGCCAGGGCGAGGACTCCTACAGCCAGAGCCACATCCAGGACCTGCGGATCGCCTGCGAAAACCTGGGGCTGGACTATGACAGCCAGGTGTTTGTGCAGGAGGAGGTCCCCCGGGACGGCAGCGCCGTGAAGAACCTGCAGGCCCTGGCCGACCAGGGCTGCCAGATCGTCTTTTCCACCGACCCCGCCCTGGAGGAACCCCTGACGGTGTTCGCCGGCCGCAACAGCGACATCATCTTCTGCCAGGCCGCCGGCTTCCGGGGGGCCCAGGACACTCTGGACAACACCCACGACTACTACGTCAAGCTCTACGAGGCCCAGTACCTGGCGGGTATCGCCGCCGGTCTGAAAACCCAAACGGGCCTGCTGGGCTGCGTGGCCGCCGAGGACAGCGCCGTGGTCATCTCCGCCTTCACCGCCTTCTACCTGGGGGCCAAGAGCGTGGCCCCGGAGGCGACCATGGTGGTGCGCTACACCGGCAGCTGGTCGGACCAGGAAACCGAGGCCGCCGCTGCCCAGGGCCTCATCGACCAGGGCTGCGACGTGCTGTGCCACTGCACCGACACCACCGCCGTGGCCCAGACCGCCCAGACCAACGGGGTCTGGGCCGTGGGCTGGGGCCAGGACATGACCGACGCGGCCCCCCAGGCCGCCCTGGTCTCCACCCGGGTCAACTGGAGCGCCTATTACACCTACGCCCTGGAGTGCTTGCTGCAAAACCGGGAGATCCCCCAGGATTGGTGCGGGGACTACGCCGGCGGGGCCTGCGGCCTGACCGAGCTGAACCAGGCCATCGCCGCCGAGGGCACTGCCAAGGCCATCCAGGAGGCCGCCGACGGCATCGCCGAGGACGTGGTGGAGGTCTTCACCGGCCCCCTGTACGGCATCGACGCCGAGGGCAACGAGCTGATCCTGGCCAAGGGTGAGTTCTATCCCGAGAACCAGGAGGGTTCCCTGCCCACCTTCACCTATCTGGTGGACGGGATCACCGTGCTGCCCTGACCGGCGGCGTTCCCATTCCCCAAAACAACCATCAAACCATCACCGGCGTGTCCTTCCCCCAGGAAGGGCACGCCGGTTTGATGTTTTCCCCCTTAGCCTCTCCCCTCCCCTGTCCGGAAAAAGAGGGCCGCCTGAAGGGCCAGGGCCCCGGCCCAGAGGCACAGGACCACCGGCCGGCCCACCCCGGCCAGGGCCAGCGGCAGCAGAGCCAGGGGGACCAGGTACTTCCGGGGGTGGTGCCACAGGTCGCTCTCGGTCTTCCACCCTCGGAGGGGGCACCACCGCTCCAGGGCCGCCGCCAGCAGGGCCCCCTGCAGGGCCAGGAGGGGGACGACCGCCAGGTCCCCCAGGCCCACCGCCCCCCAGGCCAGCTGCCAGGCCCCCAGGCAGAGGACCAGCGCCGCCCCATACAGGGCGGCCAGGAAGCCGACATACCCCCGCCAAAACCGGCGGCCCCCGCCGGGCAGGACCACCAGCGCCTGGGCCAGGGCCGGGTCCCGGGAAAACAGGGTGGCCGCCGGGGTGTTCAGGCCGCACAGGGCCAGGCTCACAGGCAGCAGTTCCCGCCCGCTCGCCGGGGCCAGCGCCAGGGGCAGCAGGCAGGCCCCGGCCCACAGCCCGGCGGTGTTGAGCCAGCTGCGCCGGTCGGCCGACAGAGCTCGGAACAGATAGCCCAGCACCCCGCCGGACCGGCGGCGGCGGGGGCCTCTGGCCGGGGCAAGCCGCTGGAACTCCCAGGGGCCCAGCCGGCACAGGCAGACCCCGGCAACCCCGGCGCTGACCGCCGCCCCCGCCAGCTGGACCGGCAGGGACCCCAGCAGCACCACCGCCGCCGCCCCCGCGCCCCAGAGAAGGACCGGGACCCACCGGCCCCGGCGAAAAAGCCCATACCCCGCCGCGCACCCCCAGCAGGCTGCGGCGCTCCACACCAGGGCGGCGGCCAGCTCCCCGGGGCGGCCGGGACACAGGGCCGCCAGCAGGGCCCACAGGGGCAGGGTTTTGGTCAGCAGGGTGTGGGCCGCCAGCACCGTCCCCCAGGAGAGGGCGAACCATCGGTCGGGCATCGGCAGGAGGAAGAGTTCCTCCAGCTCCTCCAGGTGCCGCCGGTCCCCCAAGGTCTGGACCATGGCCCCGGCGGAAAAGGCGGTGCAGAGGGCGGCCGCTTCCACCGGCCCCGGCAGGGTGATCTGGGCCCCCCGGACTGCCGCAAACAGGAGGACCGGGACCAGCAGGCCCTTCCCCATCCCCCGGTGCCGGGGGCCGAAGAAGGCCCTGGCCAGGGCCTTACCAGTCAGGGGGCGCATAGCCCAGGGCCTCCCGGATGGTTTCGGGGTTCACCGCCCCGCCGGAAAAAGTCTGCCGGAGGCTTCCCTGGTCCAGCACCACCACCCGGCCGGCGTTCCGGCACAGGCTCTCCAGGATGTGGGAGGAAAAGAGAACCGTCCCCCGCTGGGGGTACTCCTGGAGCAGGGTGTAGAGAAACTCCGTGCTGGCAAAGTCCAGGCCGCTGGCGGGCTCGTCCAGCAGCAGCAGGCTGGGGGCCAGGGCAAAGGCGGCGATGAGGCCGGCCTTTTTCCGGCTGCCCAGGGACAGGTCCTTGAGCAGGACCTGGGTGTAGGGCTGGAACTGAAAGCCCTCCACCAGCCGGGAGACCTCCGGCACAGGCTGGCCATAGCAGGCGGCGGCATAGGCCAGGTACTCGGAAAAGGTGAAATAGGGAAAGGAGGGGTTCTCCGCGAAGACGAAATAGCGCGCCCGCTGAAAGGCCGGGTCCCGGAAGGCGCAGGGCCGGCCCCGCCACAGGACCTGCTGGGCCCGGCAGTGGGGCAGCAGCCCGGCCAGGGCCCGGAAGAGGGTGGTCTTCCCCGCCCCGTTGCGCCCCAGCAGACCCACCACCTCCCCGGGCCACAGGTCCAGGGACAGGCCGGAGAGCACCGGGCGGCCGGGGGCGTAGCCTCCCTCCAGGCCCCGCAGGGAGAGAAGGGGGTCCCTCATGGTCCCTCACCTCCCCTGGTCTTTCCGGTCCTTTTCCCGCTTCCACTGCCCATAGGCCGAGGCCAGCAGGAGGCCCCCCAGCACCAGATACAGCAGGGCAAAGGCCCAGTTCCCCGTCACCCCGCAGTAGACCAGACAGCCCGCGAACACCAAACCCAGAATCAGACGAAACATTGCCATTGCCTCCTTGCGCTCACGGCGCGTGGTTTTTTCTGGTCCCAGCATACCGCAAAGGAGGGCCCTGTGCCGGATGGTCCGCCAATGGCGGGTTTTTGGCCGCAAAAAGAGCAAACCGCCTCTATAGAGGCGGTTCCAGCAGCGACACAGAAGGCCCAACCGCCTTTATAGAGGCGGTTCCAGCGGCAGCGCGGGAGGTCCAACCGCCTCTATAGAGGCGGTCCCGGTGGCAGCACGGAAGGCTCAACCGCCTCTATAGAGGCGGTTGGGGCGGCCCGGCGCAGGAAAAAAGCCGGCCGCCCGTTTTGGGCGGCCGGCGGGAAGCGGATGGCTCACGGCAGCTTGACCGGCTGGAAGGACAGGGTGACCACCGCGCGGAACACCCCGTCGGCCCAGTCCGTCTGCAGGACCCCCTCGTAGCGCTCCGCCGCGGCCTGGACGCTTTTCAGGCCCCAGCCGTGGCGGGTCCGGTCCTTTTTGGCGCTCACCAGGGCCCCCTGGTCCCGGTGGGGGGCCTGGCCATAGCTGTTTTCCACCTTGATGATGAGGGTCTGCTGAATGCGCCGGATGGTCAGGCGGAGAAGGCGCCGGTCCGCCGGGGCGGCCGCCAGGGCCTCCAGGGCGTTGTCCAGCAGGTTGCCCAAAATGGCCGTCAGGTCTACCCCCCGGATGTCCGTGTTCCGGGGAAACTCCACGTTCACCTGGGTCTGGGCCCCCAGGGCCTGGGCCCGGGCCGTCTTGCTGGTGATCAGGTGGTCCACCGCCGGGTCCCCGGTCCAGACGGTGTGAGCCATCTCCTCCACAGGCCCCCGCAAGTCCTGGCAGTAGCGCCGGGCCGCCGCCAGGTCCCCCTCATCCAGGCAGTGGCAGAGGACCTCGATGTGGTTGTGCAGGTCGTGGTAGAGCTTGGCGTTGTCGGCATAGGTCCGGCGCAGGGCCTGGTAGTCCCGCTCCAGGATGGCCGCCTGCGCCTGCTTGAGCCGGGCGACCTCCCCCGCCAGCTCCCGCTGGCGGTTCAGCCGGTGCACCAGCAGGGCCACCAGCAGGAGGGTGGCCAGGAGAATCCAGGTGCTCACCAGGTCCTCCTCCAGGGGGAGCACCCGCTGCTGGGAGAGGGTCACCGCCCCGAAGAAGCCCAGCACCCCGGCGGCCGTCACCAGGGGCGTGGTCTCCAGAGCCCGCCGCCGGTCCGCCAGCACCAGGAGGATCAGCAGCAGCCGGGTCAGCCAGACCCCCGCCGCCGGGGCCGGGGCGGCCGCCGCCGTCCAGCCGGCCTGGTGGGCCAGGATGCCCGTCCACGCCGCCAGCAGGAACTCCCACAGGGCCGCCCCCATCTCGTAAAACACCGCCAGAAACAGCGCCGGGCGCAGGCGGTCTCTCCGGCCGGCAGCCGCGGCGGCGGCGACCACCGCCGCCTCCGCCCCCAAAACCAGCACCGGGGCGCCTCCGGCCTCCTGCACCAGGGTGACAGCCGCCCCGCCCAGGGCGGCCAGGGCCAGGGTCCGCCGTCCCGGGGCGGTCTGGGTCCGGCGGGCGGCCAGGGCGATGCCCGCCCCCAGGCGCAGCAGGTTGGCGGCCAGCTGGGCCAGCAAAAGCAGCCAGGTCATCCGATCCTCTCCCCCCAAAAACGGTTGATCTTCTCCTTCACGTCCTGCAGGTGGCCCCGGCTGATGGGCAGGCACTGGCCGGTGCTCAGCTCGGCCATGCCCCCGCTGATCTTGCGGATCTGCAGGATGTTGGCGATGCAGCCCCGGTCCAGAAAGACAAACTCCGGGGCGTGGAGCTCCTCAAAGACCTGCTGCAGGCTCTTGCGCACCTTGGCCGTCCCCGACGCCGAGACGATGCGGGCGTTCTTCCCCTCCCGCTGGATGTAGAGGATCTCCTGGAAGGAGATCCGCTCCAGGCGGCTGGCGGTCTGGATGGTGTAGGTCTGGCCGGCCTCCAGCTGGATGAGCTTGGCCGCGTCGGTCACGGCGGCGGCCAGCCGGGTTTCCCGGTCGCTTTTGGGCACGTAGCGGAAGATGGACAGCTCGAAGGCGTCGATGGCGTACTCCCGGTGAGAGGTCACAAAGATGATCCGCACCTTGGGCAGGATCTCCCGGCACCGCCGGGCCATCTCCATGCCGTCCAGGCCGGGCATCTCGATGTCCAGCAGGAGCAGGTCGTAGAAAAAGCCGTCGTCGGTGAGGTCGTCCAGCAGGGTCTGGCTCTGGGTATAGCGGGTGACCTCCCCGGCGATGCCGCAGGCCCGCAGGCTGTCCCGGACGATGGCCTCCTCCTGGGCCGCCGCCTGGGGCTCGTCGTCGCAGATGGCGATTTTCAGCATGGCGCGCACCCCCTTTTCCCCCATTATACCCGCCCGGCCCGGCGGGCGCAACGGCGGAACCCTCCGCCTGCCAAAGGGCCCCGCCCCACAGGGGGCGGGGCCGGGGCCATTTGGACAGAAAAACAGGGTCCGCGCAAACCACTCGCTGACCCTGCTTTCCCGAAGGTTAAAAAATGAAAAGAAGCTTTCTTGACTCTTGCAAGGTTATCTTACCAAGGACATGTTACAAAAAAAGGCCGCAAATGTTACAGAATCTTTAAGTTTTCGGGACCTTTCTCCCGCACCTGGGCAAAGAAGTCCCGCAGGACCTGGGCGCACTCCTCTTCCAGAATATGGCCGACGATTTTGGGGTGGTGGCGGAAGTCCTCCTCAAAGAGGTTGAGGATGGACCCGCAGGCCCCGAAGCCCCGGTCCTTGGCCCCGTAGTAGATCTCCGGGATGCGGGCAGAGAGAATCCCCCCGGCGCACATGGGGCAGGGCTCTAAGGTCACATAGAGGCGGGCCCCCTTCAGCCGCCAGTCCCCATGGGCGCGGCAGGCGTCCCGGATGGCCTCCAGCTCCGCGTGGGCCAGGGGGTCGTGGTCCCCCTCCCGGCGGTTGCGGCCCCGGCCGAGGATCTCCCCCTCCCGGGAGACGATGACGCAGCCCACGGGGACCTCCCCGGCGGCGGCGGCCTGTCTGGCCAGGTCCAGGGCCTGGCGCATATATTCCTCGTGTTCCACCCAGCATCCCTCCCGGAGTGTGATGGGGACATTGTAGCGGATTTCCCCGCCCCGCGCAAGAGCAAAGATCCCCCGCCGGCTCTTCGCCGGCGGGGGATGGGGTCCCGAAAACAGGGGGCGGGGGCCGTCCTTGCCCCCGTCCGTGGTTTTTCCATGCGGCAAAGCCTTTCCCCACGGCAGGGGGGCCTTGCCTCCCATGGTCCTCTCACCCGGAGGGGTGGAGGGGGTGGACCCCCATGGCCTGGAGGGCGGAGAGGTAGAGCAGCCCTCCGAAGACCAGGCCCCCCGCCGCCCCGGCCAGGGGGGAGACGGCTGCCCGCAGGAGGACGGTCTCCATGAGCTGGCCGCAGGAGGCGGCCAGGCAGGCGGCCAGGGCGGGGGCGGCGAACCATTGAAAGACGGGCAGGGTCAGGCCGATGGCCCGGGATACCCCCCGCCAGCTCAAGGCGGCCCCCACCAGGCTGGACAGGACGAAGGCGCCGGCGTACCCGGCCATCCCCATCCGGCTGACCGTCAGGCAGGTCAGGCCCAGCTGCAGCCCGTCGGCGGCCAGGGCGGCCAGGGCGGCGGTGTTCTGCCGGCCCACGCCGCTGAGCACGCAGGCAAACAAGCTCTGCCAGCAGGAGAAGAGGACCCCCAGGGCCAGCAGGGGCAGGTGATCCCCCGCTCTCGGGTCGCCGTAGAGGCTCTGACCGATGGCGTCCCCCAGCACCGCCAGCAGGGCCAGGGCGGGGATGAGGATGAGGTTGGCCGCCCCCACCCCCCGGCGCACCAGGCGGCGGATGGTCTCCCCCTGGCCCAGGGCGCTGGCCCGGGAGAGCCGGGGGGCCAGCACCAGCCCCAGGGCGCTGAGAAAGGCCGTGGGCACCAGGAGCATGGGCAGGGTCATGCCGAAGGTCACCCCGTAGGTGGACACCGCCTGGCTCTGGTCCATGCCCCCCAGCACCAGCAGCCGGGGAATGAGCACGGCGTTGGCCGAGGAGATGAGGTTGCCCAGCAGGGCGGCCAGCCCCAGGGGGGCGGCGATGCGGACGATCTTCCGCCGCAGCTGGCCCCGGGGCACCCCCTGGCCGGTGAGCCGCCCGGCGGGGCCCAGGGCCCAGCGGAAGAGGACCAGCTGGGTCAGGGCGGAGGTCACCTCGCACAGGGCCATGCCCAGCACGATGGCCCCCACGGTCCCCTCGGCGGTCCGGGGGGCGAGGACCTGGACCATGGCCAGCACCAGCACCGCCCGGAGGACCTGCTCGGCCAGCTCCGTCAAAGCGGCGGGGTAGACCCGGCCCACCCCGTAGAAATAGTGTTTGTGCAGGTTTTCGGTCCCCGTCAGCAGCAGGCAGGGAATGAGCAGCACCAGGCCCAGCCGGGTCCGGGCGTCCCCCAGCAGATAGACCGAGACCCCGTCGGAAAAGACGGCCAGCAGGGCGCAGGGGACCAAGGCCAGCAGGAAAAACAGCTTCACCGCCTGCCCCCGCACCTGGTAAATGGCCCGGCGGCTGCCCAGGGCCTGGTACCAGGCCGACAGGTTGGACACGGCGGTGGTCAGCCCCACCGACGTCAGGGACAGCAGCACCGAGTACACCGGCAGAATCAGCTGATACAGGCCCAAAACCTCCGCCCCGGCCAGCCGGGTGAGAAAGACCCGATAGACAAAGCCCACCACCTGGGAGAGGACCCCCGTCAGGGTGAGCACCACCACGCTTTGCACCGGCTCACCTCCTTTTCCCCTCACTCTATGCGCCCGGCGGGCCGTTCATGTTTCCCCGCCGCAGGCTGAAAGTCCTCTCCCGCCCTCCTGCAAAATCGGCCGGTGGAACCGGGGGCGATCCCCCCGGTTTCATGCCCTGTCAATTCCACAGAAATCAGGTCTTTTTTTCGTTTTTTTTCGGTAAATCAGCGAAAAGGTTTGCCTTGTCCCATGGGGGAAAATGCAGTATACTATTGCACGAAGTATTCATTACAGGGGGGAATTACGCCCTGTAAGACCAATGATAGGAGGAAATCCCTATGGCATTTGTTGAGCTGACCAAAAAGGACAACATCGCGGTCATCACCATGAACCGCCCTGAGGCCCTGAATGCTCTGAGCAAGGCTGTCTTTGCCGATCTGGAGGCTGTTCTGGACGACGTGGAGAACGACGACGACGTCTATGTGGTGGTCATCACCGGCGCAGGCCGCGCCTTCATCGCCGGCGCCGACATCGGCGAGATGGCTCCCATGAACGTGGCTGAGGGTCTGGACTTCAGTGAGCTGGGCAACCGCCTGCTCATGCGGGTGGACATGATGGAAAAGCCCACCATCGCTGCTGTCAACGGCTTCGCTCTGGGCGGCGGCTGCGAGATGGCTCTGGCCTGCGACATCCGCATCGCTTCCGAGAAGGCCAAGTTCGGCCAGCCCGAGGTGGGCCTGGGCATCATCCCCGGCTTCGGCGGCACCCAGCGTATGGCCCGTATCATCGGCACCGGCGCTGCCATGGAGCTCATTTACACCGCCGACACCATCGACGCCCAGAAGGCCAAGGAGATCGGCATGGTCAACTATGTGGTTCCCGCTGAGGAGCTCATGGACAAGACCATGGAAATGGCCCAGAAGATCTGCAAGAATGCCCAGAAGGCCATTCGCGTGTCCAAGATGGCCATCCGCCGCGGCATCGACTGCGACATCTCCACCGCCGTCACCTACGAGGCCCTGGCCTTCGCCACTTGCTTCGGCACCGAGGACCAGAAGGAGGGCATGCAGGCCTTCCTGGAGAAGAGAAAGGAAAAGCACTTCAAGAACCGCTAATCCCCTTCTCCCCTTTCCTTTCCGCCCCCCGGGGGCATCCTGAATCAATCAAATTATAAATTGGAGGAACACCACAATGGCTATCAATAAGATTATGGTGCTGGGCGCTGGCACCATGGGTATGGGTATCGCTCAGGTTTTCGCCGAGGCTGGCAAGACCGTCATCGTCCGCGACATCAAGGATGAGTTCATTCAGCGCGGCGAGGGCGTTCTGAAGAAGAACCTGGAGAAGAAGGTCAGCAAGGGCAAGATCTCCGTGGAGGACAAGAACGACATGCTCTCCCGCGTCTCCTTCACCCTGGAGCTGAACGACGCCAAGGACTGCGACCTGGTGGTTGAGGCCGCCATCGAGGTCCTGGACATCAAGAAGAGCATCTTCAAGGAGCTCGACGAGATCTGCAAGCCCGACACCATCCTGGCTTCCAACACCTCCTCCATCTCCATCACCGCCATCGCTGCTGCCACCAAGCGTCCTGAGAAGGTCCTGGGCATGCACTTCTTCAACCCCGCTCCCGCCATGAAGCTGGTGGAAGTCATCCGCGGCGCCCGTACCAACGACGAGACCTTCCAGGCCGTCTATGCCTGCGCCAAGGAGATCGGCAAGAGCCCCGTCGAGGTCGGTGAGGCCCCCGGTTTCGTGGTCAACCGCATCCTGTTCCCCATGATCAACGAGGCCATCATCGTCCTGGAGAACGGCATCGCCTCCAAGGAAGACATCGACACCGCCATGATGTACGGTGCCAACCACAAGATGGGCCCCCTGGCTCTGGCCGACCTGGTTGGTCTGGACATCTGCCTGGCCATCATGGAGACCATCTTCACCGAGACCGGCGACTCCAAGTATCGTCCCGCTCTGACCATGAAGAAGATGGTCCGCGCTGGCCTGCTGGGTCAGAAGACTGGCGAGGGCTTCTACAAGTACTAAGAATTTTTGGACCCGCTTCGCTGGGCTCCAAAAATTGAGAGATGCAGCCGACTGCGCGCAAAACCCCGGATGCCTATGGCATCCGGGGTTTTACACTTGCGGCTGAGAAGTATTTTTCCCCCGGCGGAGCCGGGGGAAAAATGCATTGGAATTTGTTCCAGTGCCTGCGGGCGCTGGAAGTCTGCGACGCTTTTTTCTTGCTTGGGGCAGGGGGAAAGCGTCGTTGTTTTTTCCACAAAATGATCCTCTTTTGGGGATAAAAAGGGAGCCGCCGCCGGCAAGAGGGGGCCGGACGGCGGCACGAGGAAAAAGGAAAGAGAGGTAGCGATGTCAATTGCCCCGGTGAAACAGGCCGCTCAGGCGGTGGAGCAGGCCGTTGTGTTTCTGGGGCAGAGGGGTGGGTTCGGCGGGGTGGAAGGAGGTTTTCATCAGCTCCTCCTGGCTGTCCAGCCGGGGCAGCTTCCCCGCCTCTTTGCGCAGGTAGGCTCCGCTGGGCTGGAGGAAGGAGGCCTTGGCGTTGTCCTGCAGTTGCAGGTCCAGAATCCAGCGCAGCTGTTCCTGGAGGGCCTTGCTCCAGATGGGGCAGGCGATCTCCACCCGCCGCTGGAGGTTGCGGGTCATCAGGTCGGCCGAGGCGATGTAGTACTTGGCCCCCTCCCCCCGGCCGAAGGCGTAGATGCGGGCGTGCTCCAAATAGCGGCCCACGATGCTGGTGATCTGGATGTGCTCCGTTTTCAGCAGCACCCCGGGGCGCAGGCAGCAGATGCCCCGGATGATCATCTCCACCTTCACCCCCGCCTGGGAGGCCTCTTGGAGCTTGTCGATCACGTCCCGCTCGGTGACGGAGTTGGCCTTGATGCAGATGTAGCCCTGGCTGCCCCGGTCGATCTGCTCCTGGATCAGCTGGCACAGCTGGGGCTTTAAGCCGTTGGGGGCCACCAGCAGGGCCTGGTACTCCCCCTCCAGGTTGTCCGTGAGCATGTTGCGGAAGAAGGCCGCCCCGTCGGCCCCGATGGCCGGGTCGGCGGTCATGACGGACAGGTCGGTGTAGAGGGTGCTGGTCTTTTCGTTGTAGTTGCCGGTACCCACCTGGGTGATGTACTGGGTGCCCCGGCGGTCCTGGAGGGTGATCAGGCAGATCTTGCTGTGGCACTTGAAGTTCTCCATGCCGTAGATCACCTTGCACCCGGCCTCCTCCAGCATCTTCGACCAGGTGATGTTGTTGGCCTCGTCAAACCGGGCCCGCAGCTCCATAAGGGCCACCACCTCCTTGCCGTTCTCCGCCGCCCGGCAGAGGATGCGGGCGATCTTGGAGGTGGAGGCCAGGCGGTAGATGGTGATCTTGATGGAGGCCACGTCCGGCCGCTCGGCGGCCTCCTCCAGCAGCTGGAGGAAGGGGTCGATGGTGTCGTAGGGGAAAAAGAGCAGCCGGTCCTTCTGGCGGATCTGGTCGATCATGGACTTGCCCCGGACCAGGTCCTCCGGCCACCGGGGCTGGTAGGGGGGATAGGTGAGGGCCTGGCGCAGCTGGTCGGGCAGGGCCTTCTCCAGGTCGTAGACGTAGCCCATGACCAAGGGGGCGCTGTCGTAATAGATCTGGTGGGTTTTCACCTGGACAATGGCCTCCAGCAGGTCCAGCAGCTGCTTGGAGGGGCGGTAGCCCAGCTCCAGGCGGACGATGGACTGGTTGGCCCGCTTTTTCAGCATCCGGGTCATCAGCTGGCGGAAGTCGGCGTCGCTGTCCTCAAACTTCTCCCCGTCAAAGCTCAAATCGGCGTTGCGGGTGGCGCAGATGACCGTGGTCTCCTCCACCTGGTACTTGCTGAACAGGGTGGGGGTCCAGTGGCGCAGGATGGTCTCCAGGCGCAGATAGCGCCCCTGGCTGCCGGGCAGCAGGAAGAGGGGGCGCAGGGAGCGGGGCAGGGGCACAAAGCCCAGGCTGGCCTTGCCACTCTTGCTGCGCAGCAGGGCCACCACATACTGCTCCTTGTTGCCCAAGTGGGGGGTGGGGTGGCGCTGGGAGACGATCTGGGGGGAGAGGATGGGCAGGACCAGGGAGCGGAAATAGTCGTCGGCCTGCTGGCGCTCCTGGTCGGTGAGGTCCTCATAGGCCAGGTCCTCGATGCCCTGCTGGGCCAGCAGGCGGCGCACCCGGGCGTAGAGCTGGCCCTTGATCTCCATAAGGGCGGGAATGGTCTCGTAGATGGCCTTGAGCTGCTGGTGGGGGGTCATGCCGCTCTTGTTGTCCACCTCCTGGGGGGAGACGGCGGCCAGGTCCACCAGGCTGCCCACCCGGACCATGAAGAACTCGTCTAGGTTGCTGGAAAAGATGGCGATGAACTTCAGCCGCTCCAGCAGGGGCACGCCCTCGTCGGCGCTCTCCTCCAGGACCCGGCGGTTGAAGCGCAGCCAGCTCAGCTCCCGGTTTTGGGTGTAGCTGTAGTCCCTTATGACGCTGCTCTTCGGATCTTTTGACATAAATATCCCTCTCTTACCCCGTATTTGCTGACGATCAGCTGGCTGGCCCCAAAGCCCTCCACCATGTGGCGCAGGATAAGCATACCAGGGATCAGCGTGTGGATCCGCTCGGGTTCTGTCTTTAATATCAAATCGGCCGCCGTCTTTTGGGACACGGACAGGGCGGCCACCACCTCCTCCAGCTGCTGGGCGGAGATCCAGTTGACGCTCTCCGGCAGCCGGCAGATCCGGCGGGTGAGCTTCAGGGCAGCCCGGGCGGTGCCCCCCACGCACACCAGGGGCAGGCTCTGGCGGATGGGCTGGCGGACCACCCGCAGGGTGGCCTGGCGGATGGCGGCCTGCATGTGCAGCACGGCCTCATGGTTGGGCAGGATCTTCTTCACCCAGTCCCGGTAGAGCTTCAGGGAGCCCACCGGGCAGCTGTCGGCGGAGACGATCTGGCCCCGGGTGAAGCGGACCACCTCGGTGCTGGCTCCGCCGATGTCCACGAACAGTCCGTCGGGCAGGGCCAGCTCCTCCATGGCCCCCAGGTAGCCGAAGCGGGCCTCCTCCTGGCCGGAGATCACCTCGATGGGAAAGCCCGTGGCCCGCTGGATGGCCTCCACCGCCGGCCGGGTGTTGCGGATGTTGCGCAGGGAGGCGGTGGCGAAAACCGCCACGTTGTGGATGCCCAGGGCCTCCAGGGTGCTGCGGAAGCCCCGCAGGCCCAGGATGGCCCGGTCGATCCCCTCCTGGCTCAGGGCTCCCTCCTCCACGTAGCCGGCCAGGCCGGCCATGAACTTGTCCTTGAACAGGATGGAAAAGCCCCCCGCCGGGGTGGTCTCATAGACCGACAGGCGCATGGAGTTGGACCCGATGTCGATGACTGCTTGTTTCATGTTGTTCCTCCTATCTGTCCCCAAACAGACAGAGATACCTATTTTGTAGGATAGCTCCCCTCTGTAAAATCCAAAACCAACTTTTGGTTAATTTATGTTAAATCTGCGCCTTTTTCCTCCCTATGTCAAGGGCTTTCCTGCAAAATGTTCCTCCTCAGGGGCCCTCGCCCCGGCGGGGGCCCTGTTTCTCGGTTTTTCCGCCCTTTCCGCCCAAAAAACGAAACACACCCCCCTGGCCGCGGGGGCCGGGGGGGTGTGGGACGGGGTTCTCTTTTGGGGGTCAGGGGTTGGCTGGGTTCACGTGGACCATGCAGTGCTTGACCATGGGGAAGGCCTCCTCCATGGCGTCGTGGACGGCCTCGGCGATGGCGTGGGCCTGGCGCAGGGGGAGGTCAGCCTGGACGGCGATCTCCGCGTCCACGTAGATTTTCGCCCCGAACAGGCGGGTCTGAAGCAGGTCCAGGCCCTCCACCCCGGGCTGGGCCAAGATGAGGGCCGTCATTTTCTCCAGGGTCTCCTGGCCGCAGGAAGTATCCAGCATTTTCACCAGTGCATCCTTGGAAATATCCCAGGCGACCTTCACGATAAACAGGCAGATCACAACGCTTGCCACAGAATCCATCACCGGGAACCCCAGCATGGCTCCGCCAATGCCGATCAGGGAACCCACCGAGGAAAAGGCATCCGAGCGATGGTGCCAGGCGTCGGCCAGGAATGCGGTGGAATTGATCTGCTTGGCATAGTAGCGGGTGTACCAGTACATGGCCTCTTTCCCCACGATGGAGACGACTGCTGCTGCAAGCGCAATGGCACTGGGGACGGCGAGGGTTTCATAATTCCCCGAAAGAATCCTTTCCGCACCTACCTTGCCGATGCCAATTCCCGTGGCCAGCAATACAAGACCCAACAGCAAGGATGCCACACATTCCAGCCGCTCATGGCCGTAGGGGTGCGCATTGTCCGCTTCTCTTTTGGAAACTTTAACACCAATCCACGCGATCAGCGTGGTAAGGACATCCGAAAACGAGTGGATCGCATCGGAGATCATGGCCCCGGAATGGCCCACAATCCCAGCGAAAAGCTTGAATCCCGAAAGGACCACATTTCCGACGACACTGACCAGCGACAAATTTCGGATGATCGCCGTTTCGTCAAGGGGCTGTGAGGGGGAAGTGGTTGTTTTGTTGCGTTTGGCTGTCATAAAAGAATCCTCCTGTTTTGTCACACAAAATGACAATGATCTTTCTCTTATGAGCACCCCATTGAGAGAATCTGTTCCCCAAATGAATATAAAAAAACATCTGCGGAACATACAACTGTCCCACAGATGCAAAAAACGATCTGCTGCCGCACCAGCGGCCCGGCCCCATGCCCATCTGGGCATCGCCTGCTCAGTTTGTACTGTTGATCTCGCACCCTAAAGCAAGGTGTAATGCAGTGCAAAGAGTTAGATGGAATTATACAATATCCTATGCCGCCTGTCAAGAAAAGGTTCGCCGCTGGCAGCGCCGCATCCATTCAAAGCAGCATCACCAATGTTCCAGCCACAATGAGGGCCAGCCCCCACCCGGAACGGATGGTAAGCTTCTCATGCAAGACCAACCAGGAGAAAACCACCGTCACCAGAATGCTCAGCTTATCAATCGGGACCACCACGCTGGCCAGTCCGTCCTGCAACGCGCGATAGTAGCACAGCCAGGATGCCCCGGTGGCAAGACCGGACAGGCAGAGGAAGGCCAGCTCCCTTCTGGGGATCTCCCGCACTTGTCCTGCCTTGCCCGTCACCAGCACCATCATCCACGCCATCACTAGCACGACCACTGTGCGAATGGCAGTTCCCAGGTTGGACTCTACCCCTTCGATGCCCACCTTACCCAGGATGGCGGTAAGACTGGCGAATCCCGCCGAGCCGAAGGCATAGAGCATCCACCCCTTTCCCTGAGCAGATGCCCCTGTGCTCCCCATCTTTTTCTCAATCATGAGAAACGTACCCGCGCCGATAAGCACCACGCCAACTGCCTGAAAGGGCCCGATGGGCTCCCCCAGCAGCAGGAAAGCCAGCAGAATAGTGAGAATGACGCTGGACTTGTCGATGGGAACCACCTTGTTGACATCGCCCAGCTGGAGCGCCTTAAAGTAACACAGCCAGGACCCACCGGTGGCCGCCCCAGACAAGATCAAAAAGAACAGCGTTCTTCCTTCTATCCCACCAATCTGGCGCTGAGAACCCACGACAAACACCATGAGCCAGGAAAAGAACAGCACGACAATGGTGCGGATTGCCGTTGCCACGGTAGAATCTGTTTTCCGAATTCCGCATTTGGCAAGGATCGAAGTAATGCCCGCGAAAAAGGCGGCGCCAAACGCAAACGCTATCCACATAAAAGTTTTTCTCCCAATTTTGATTCTGTTTTCATCCCATCAACGATATCCCTCGCCTGACTGCTGTTAAGTGGGAGGGTCTGCCCGGAAAGGATTCACATGGACCATGCAGTGCTTGACCATGGGAAATTTCTCCTCCATCCTGTCGTGAACTTCCTCCGCAATATTGTGGGCCTCCTGCAAAGACAGGTCGGCCTGGACGGCGATCTCCGCGTCCACGTAGATTTTCGCCCCGAACAGGCGGGTCTGGAGCAGGTCCAGGCCCTCCACCCCGGGCTGGGCCAGGATGAGCTGGCTCATCTTCTCCAGGGTTTCCTGGTCGCAGGAGCGGTCCACCATCTTGTTCACCGCGTCCCGGAAGATGTCCACGGCGGCCTTGACGATGAACAGGCAGATGACCACGCTGGCCACGCTGTCCATGATGGGAAAGCCCCCCATGGCAAAGGCGATGCCCACCAGGGCGCCGATGGAGGAGAGACTGTCCGACCGGTGGTGCCAGGCGTCGGCCATGAGGGCGTCGGAGTGGATCTTTTTGGCCGCCGACCGGGTGTACCAGTACATCCACTCCTTGACCACGATGGACACCACCGCCGCGGCCAGAGCCAGGGCGCCGGGGGTGGCCAGGTCGTCATAGGAGCCGGAGAAGATGGTCTTGAGCCCCTTCCAGCCGATGAGCAGGCCGGTCTCGGCCAGGATGAGGGCCAGGGTCACCGAGGCCACCGACTCAAAGCGCTCGTGGCCATAGCGGTGGTCCTCGTCGGCCTGCTTGCTGGAGATATGGACCCCGATCATGACGATGAAGGTGGAAAACACATCCGAGGCCGAGTGGACCGCATCGGAGATCATGGCCCCGGAGTTGGCAAAGATGCCCGCCAGAAGCTTGCCGGCGGAAAGGATCAGGTTGACCGCCACACTCACCCAGGAGACCTTCATGGCCAGGGCCTTGGCCTGCTGGGGGGAGAGGGGATCGGAAGTGGGATTGCTGCGCAAAGTGATTCGCCTCCAAAAAAACAGGGTCCCGGTCCCCGACAGCGCTGGGCGCCGCCCTGGGGGCCGGGACAAAATGCTGTGAACTTAGTCGCTGGCGGGAGGGGTGGGGCTGCCAGAACCGGAACCACGGCGGTGGCCGCGGCGGTGCCAGCTGCCCCGGTTCTTTCTCTCCTCCCCGGTCTTGGGCGCCTCTCCGGCCTTGGCCTGGGGTTTTTGGCCCTGCTTCTCCGGCCGGGGGGAACCGGTGCGGCGGCCGCCCCGGCGGCTGCGGCGGCGGGCGGTCTCCTCCGGGGCGGGGACGGCGGCCTCCTCCTGGTGGGTGGGGTGGGCAGGCTGGTCGGCGTGGGGCTGCTGGCCCCGGCCGCCCCGGTGGTGGCGGGTGCGGTGGCGCTTCTCCTTTTCCTTCTCCCGCTCCACCTCGGCCTCCAGGGCACGCTCGGCCCGCTCGGCATTTCTGCCCCGGTCGCCCCGGCGGCGGGTGGCCGGGTGGCTGGCGCTCTCCTGGCCGGGGTCGTGGTGCTCGGCCATGAACTGGTCCAGGGCGGCGGCCAGAGCGGCCTGCTCCCGGCGGTACTGGTCCTCGGGGGACTCGCTGACCCGGCGGAGCTTGGCCAGCTCTTCCTTGGGGGGCTGGACGTAGCCCTCGGGCCGCTTGCCTTTGCCGCTGCGGATGACCCGGACCTCGCTGTTGTGATAGGTCTTCAGGGTGTCCGGCGCGTCGTCCAGGCGGACCCGGACCTTCTCCCGCAGGGTGTTGACGCTGATGATGGTCCCCGCCCCGTCGGGGGTCTCCACGAAGGAGTCAGCCCGGGGGGCGTCCTTCATCAGGTCCTCATAGGCCTCCTGCTCATACTTCAGGCAGCACATGAGCCGGCCGCAGGTGCCGGAGATCTTGGTGGGGTTGAGGGAGAGGTTCTGGGTCTTGGCCATCTTGATGGACACCGGCTGGAAGTCCCGCAGGAAGGAGCTGCAGCAGAAGGGCCGGCCGCAGATACCCAGGCCCCCCAGCATCTTGGCCTCGTCCCGGATGCCGATTTGGCGCAGCTCGATGCGGGTGTGAAAGACGGCGGCCAAGCTCTTCACCAGGCCCCGGAAGTCCACCCGGCCGTCGGAGGTGAAGAAGAAGAGGATCTTGGTGCCCTCGAAGTTGCACTCCACCCCCACCAGCTTCATATCCAGCTTATGCTCCAGGATCTTCTCCTGACAGACCTGGAAGGCGTACTCCTCCTTCTCCCGGTGGCGGGCCACCACAGCCAGGTCGGCAGGGGTGGCGTGCCGGATCACCGGGCGCAGAGGGGCGGCCAGCTCGGTCTCCGCCAGGGAAAAGTTGCCCCGGACACAGTGGCCGAACTCCAGGCCGCCGGCGGTCTCCACGATCAGGGCGTCGCCGGGCTGGCAGGTCAGCCCCCGGGGGTCAAAATAATATTGCTTGCCCTCGCTGCGAAAGCGAAGGCTGATGATCTCTGCCATAGTTGTCTCCTTTGTTTACAGAGCGGCGGCGATCCAGCCGCTCAAATGGCCGGGGCTGATGTTGTAGCCGCAGGCCGCCCGGATGGGGGCCAGCCGGTCCAGCACCGGCAGCAGGTCGGGCCGCTGGGGCAGCTGGGCGATGAGCTGGGCCGCAGCGGTCTCCAAAATCCCCTGGATCTCCTCCCGCTCCCGCTTCTCCAGGGCAATGAGGAAGGGCAGGCGCTCCAAGGGGTCGGCCCCGGTGAGGATGAGCCGGGCCAGCTCCCTCCCCTGCTCCTGAACCTCCGCCGCCGCCCTCTCCTCCTCCGGGCCGGGGGCCCAGAGGGTCTCGCACCGGGAGCGGATGGTGGGCAGCAGGGCCTCGGGCTGGGGGGTGAGGAAGAGGAAGCAGGCGTAGGCCGGCCCCTCCTCGATGAGTTTCAAGAGAATGTTCTGGCCGGACAGGCCCAGCAGTTCGCTGTGCTCCAGCAGGTAGACCTTTTTGGGGGCCTCGTTGGGCCGGATGTAGGCGTCGGCCCGCAGGGCCCGGACGGCCTCGGCCTTCAGCCCCTCCCCCTGGGGGTCGGCCCGCAGGATGTCCGGGTGGATGCCCTGGGCGGCCTTGCGGCAGCCGGAACAGACCCCGCAGGGGGGGGTGGGGCCGGTGCACACCCAGGCGGCGGCCAGGGTGTCGGCCAGTTCCCGGCGGCCGGGGCCGGCCACCAGGTAGGCGTGGGCCAGCTGCCGCCGGCCCATGCGGGCCTTTAGATGAGGGGAAAGTTCCACAACGCATCCTCCTTTGGATGGGGGCTTCGGCAGGGTCCTGCCCTGGGCCGCTTCCCCTGGGGGCGGGGCCTGGATGGGGGGATCAGTCCATGCCAAAGGCCCGGCGCAGGGCGCGGTAGCTCAGCTGGTAGGCCAGCTGGCTGGGCTCGGCCTCGGGGGCGCCCAGCTCGAAGCAGTGGTAGCAGCCGGGGAAGACGTGGTACTCCACCTCCACCCCCGCCTGCATCAGGCGGGTCCAATAGGCGATGTTCTCGTCCCGGCCCGGGTCCAGCTGACCCACGTAGGAGAAGAGGGGGGGCAGGCCGGACAGATCCTTGGCCAGGGCGGGGACCTCATACTGGCTGGGCATGTGGCCGGGGGAGAGAACCTTGTCCCAGGACTTCTGGCAGTTGTCCCGGCACCAGACCTTCGGGTCGGTGATCTCCTGGGCGGAGGGGGTGTCCAGCCGGCAGTCCAGCTCGGCGTACAGGGGCATCTGCAGGCACAGGGCGGGGCCCTTCCGGTCCCGGGCCATGAGGGCCATGGCGGCGGCCAGACCGCCCCCGGCGGACAGGCCGGAGACCGCCAGCCGGTTCCGGTCCACCCCCAGTTCTTCGGCGTTGTCATACACCCAGGTCAGGGCGGCGTAGCAGTCCTCCAGAGGGGCGGGCATCTTCCACTGGGGGGCCAGGCGATACTCCACGGAGACCACCAGGCAGCCCACGTTCTTCACGTACCGCTGGCACAGGGCCTCCTGGCGGTAGACGGTGCCGAAGAGGAAGCCCCCGCCGTGGTAGAAGAACAGGCAGGGCAGGTTCCCCGCCGGCCGGGGCTTGGGCTCGTAGAGGCGGATCTTCACTGCCGGGGCCTTGTCGGGGCCGGGGATGGTCTGGTCCCAGGCGGAGACGGCGGGGTCCTCCTTTAGGGCGGCCAGCTCGGCGGCGTTGCACTTGGGCACAAAGTCCTCCAAGTGGTCGAAGTCAAAGCCCGGCGAGGCGTCATACCAGTCCCGCAGTTGGGGGTGGATCCGGTCGCGGAATGTCATATCGTTCCCTCCTTGTCACAGGGGGCCTGGGGCCCCCGTCGGTAAAAAAACGGCGGTGGAGGACATGCCTCCCCCGCCGTTTCCGGTCAATAGGCGTGCTTGCCCCGGGAGTAGGCCACCACCGTGCGGCGGTTGGGCTCAGTCCCCGTGGAATAGGTGATCACGTCGGGATAGTCCTGCAGGGTCTCGTGGATCACATGGCGCTCGTAGGCGTTCATGGGCTCCAGGGTGATGTTCCGACGGTATTTGACCACCTTCGCGGCCACCTTGTTGGCCAGGCGCTTGAGGGATTCCTCCCGCTTGGCCCGGTAATTTTCCGCGTCGATGTGGATCCGAACCCGATGGGTCCGGCCCCGGTTGACGGCGTAGTTGGTCAGCTGCTGGATGGCGTCCAGGGTCTCCCCCCGGTGGCCGATGAGGGCGCCCAGCTTGGCCCCCTCCAGGGTGACCAGGATGCCCCCCTCTGCTTTGGGGGTGATGACCACATCGGCCTGAACCTGCATCTGCTCCAGCAGGCCGGTGAGGAAGGCGCGCACCCGGTCCTCCAGGTCGCCGGCGGCCGCCTTGGGGGCGGCAGCGGGGGCAGGAGCCGGCGCGGGCTGGCTGGGGCTCTCCTGGGGTTCTTCCGGGGCGGGGGCCGGTGCAGGGGCCGGCTGAGGGGCAGCGGCCGAGACGGGGTCCTTCTGGGGGACCTCGTCGGGCACTTCATAGGTGACTTTTACCTTGGCAGGAGAACTGCCGATGCCCAGAAAACCGCTGCGGGCCCGCTCCAGGACTTCCACGGAAACGCTGTCCCGATCCAGACCCAGCTGGGCCAGGGCATTCTGTATGGCGGCATCTTCCGTTCTGCCCGTGGCTTCTATCCATTTCAACATAAGGCTTGTCTCTCCTTAGTTCTTCTTGTCGTCGTCCCCCTCGGGCTCCTCCAGGAAGGATTCCTCCACGAAGCCCTCTTCTTCCTCCTCCTGGACGGCGGGGGTGGGCTGGACGGGGTCCGACGGTTCCGTGTTGGGGTGCTTCTTTTCCTCTTCCGGCGCGGGAGAGGGGGTCTCAGCCGCGGGGACAGAAGCGGCGGTCTCGGTCTGGGCCGGGATCTCCTGCTTGCCCTTCTTCTTGGCCTGCTTGGCGGCTTTTTTCTCCTCCATCAGGCGTCGCTGCTCCTCTTCCCGGGCCTTGATGATCTCGTTGGGGTCCTGGTAGGGGAAGGTGGGGTAGCGCTCGGGGTCATACAGCCGTCCCCGGGCATAGGCACGGATGCCCTCCCGGCTGGCGCCGGCGATGCTCTTGTTCAGCTTGCGCTCCATCTGGATGCGGCGCATCTCCTCGGCGGCCTTTTTCTTGGCCTCGGCCTGGGCCTTCTTTTCCAGTTTGACCCGTTCCTTCTCCTCTTCCTGGCGCTTGGCCTTGGTCTCCTCCTGTTTCTTCAGGAAGGAGCGCAGGAAGGGGATGTTCAGCACTTCCTGGAGCATGGCGAACAGGCTGTTGGCGATCCAGTACACGCCCAGGGCGGCGGGCAGGGTGAAGCAGATCCACAGGGAGAACAGGGGCATGATGATCATGGTCATCCGGGCGGACTGATCCATGGTCTTCTTGGTGGTGTGCAGGACGGAAGCGTTGATCTTGTTGGTGACGATCATGGACAGCACGCCCAGCACCGCAGAGATGACGGGGATGAGCCACAGGCCGAAGGCCGTGCCCACGTCCTCCGCCTGCCAGAAGAAGAAGGAGGGGGTCTGGGACAGGTTCACCCCCAGGAAGGTGAAGTCGATGTGGGGCATGCCGGACAGCTCCGGCACGGCGGCGACGATCTTGTCGTAGTTGAGAAAGACGTCCTGGGCCATCTGCAGCTGCTGGTTTTTGTAGTCCAGAATGGTCCCGTTGTAAAGCAGGTTGGAGACCGCGTTGAACTGGTCCTGGGTCATGCCCAGCAGGTAGGTCAGCGGCTGGCGGATGATGGCGTACAGAACCATCAAAAAGGGCAGGGGCAGGAAGGACCACAGACAGCCGGAGGAGGGCTTGACGCCTTCCTGCTCATAGAGCTTTTGCAGCTCCTGGCTGTATTTCTCCCGGTCCCGGGCGTACTTCTGCTGCAGGACCTTCTGCTTTTCAGCCAGGCTGCTCATGCCCAGCATACCCTTCCGACCTTTCAGGAAGATAGGGAAGAGAACCAGGCGGATGACCAAGCTGAAAAGGATGAGGGCCACACCGTAGCTGCCGGTGATGTTATAGAAGAGCAGCAGCAGTTTGGCGAAAGGGGTTAAGATGATACTCATGGCAGCGCCTCCAGGTTTGATGGGCCCGGCCGGGGTGCCGGCCAGGGGGGCGGGGACTCTCCCGGCTCAGGGCACGGGGTCATACTCGATGCTTTTCTGCTTGTGAAAGGGGTTGCACCGGAGAATCCGGCGCAGGGCAAGAGCGCCTCCCTTCAAAGCGCCGTACTTCTCGATGGCCTCCAGGGCGTAGGCCGAGCAGGTGGGAATGAAGCGGCAGCAAGGGGGGCGGAGCGGGGAGATGGCCCGCTGATAAAAGCGGATGAGCCAGAGCAGAAGAGTCCTCATGGCTTCGCCTCCTCTTCCCGGCGGGTCTGCCCGCCGGCGGGGGAGAGAAGCTGGAGTTTTTTTGCCAGGCGGAGAAAGTCCCGTTCCAACACAGCATACCGGCTGTGGACCGCTCTGACCCGGGCCACGACGACAATATCGTAGCCGGGCAGCAGCTCCTGCTCGTGAAGGCGATAGATTTCCCGCAGACGGCGGCGCACCCGGTTGCGCACCACGGCGCAGCCCAGCTTGGTGCCCACGGTCAGGCCCAGGCGGCTCTCCTTCCGGCCGTTTTTCCGGCAGTAGAGCACCATCGTGGGTGAAACCGCGCTCTTCCCCTTGGCATAGAGCCGGCGAAATATCCTGTTTTCCTTCAAGGAAACGGTATGCTTCAAAACGAACTTCCCCTTCCCACAAAGCACGACAACAGCGCAAAGCCGCCAGAAAAAATGGAACGAGAACTTGCGGCCCCCGGAAAGCAGGATACTTCCCCCCTCCAGCGCCGCAGCTTTCCGCCGTCCAGAACAGCAAAGCCTCTTCCGGCCCAAGCGTCGCAGACTTTCCCGTCCCAAGGGACGGGAAATCAAATCCAATCCATTTTTTTGCCGGCTCTGCCGGGGAAAAAATTCCTCTCAGCCCGAGAGTGTCTGGCTCTGCCAGGCGCGGTTCGGGCTGCGTCTTCCATTTTTGAAGCCCAGCGTAGCGGGTTCAAAAATCCTTGTTTTTAGGGGCGGTGGAATGTTGCTTCCCCGCCCCCTCGTTGTCGTCTTTATGCGGTTAACCGTGGCATCAGTGGGTCAGCCGGGCACGGCCTCTGGCACGGCGACGGGCCAGAACCTTGCGCCCGTTGGCGGTGGCCATGCGCTTGCGGAACCCATGCACCTTGGAACGCTGACGCTTTTTGGGCTGATAGGTACGAACCATTCCGATACACCTCCTGTATCTATTTCCAGCGGGAGGACCCGCCAACCACAACGGCCGAATTGCCCCGGCCGCGGTCGTCTCATGCAAGCAATCACAAAAACCCATGATTACGTGAAGATTATTATAGCGGAAAAGCCCGTCCCCTGTCAACCTTAATTTTTCCCGTCCCCAAAAGGCCTCTCTCCCCCCCGCCGGCGGGGGAAAACCTTCCCTGGCCGGAACATGTTTTCGGATACCTATATAGAAAAATAAAGCGGCCCCCTGCTTGCCAAAAAAAAAAGAATCTGCTATAATAAACTGATTTTTTATCGACATCTCCGGCAGAGATCAGCAGGTCCATGTCCCCATGGGCCTTGTTTGCCATGGCTTTCCTGGCCCGTCGGAGTGATCACAGAGAAAAGGAGGAAGCCCATGAACTCTGCCGCCGATATCTGGGAGCGGGTGCTCTCGCTGATGCAGCAGACCATGACCGAGACCACCATCACCACCTGGTTCTCCGACGCGGAACCGGTGGCCCTGGACGAGAATCGGTTTCTTTTGTATGTCCCCACCGAGTTCAAGCGGGAGATTGTGGCCTCCCGGTACCTGGGGGACATCAAAAAGGCCCTGTACGATCTCTTCTCCGCCGAGCTGGACGTGGTCATCCTCAATGAGAGCGAGAAGGAGAAGTACGGCAAGCAGGAGCCCGTCTCCCGCTTTTTGCCGGGCACCGAGGAGTACACCTTCGAGCGCTTCGTGGTGGGCAACTCCAACAAGCTGGCCCACGCCGCCGCTCTGGCCGTAGCCGAGCACCCGGCGGAAAACTACAACCCCCTCTTCATCCACGGGGAATCCGGCCTGGGCAAGACCCACCTGCTCTACGCCATCGCCCACACCATCCACAAAAACCACCCGGACTACAAGATCGTCTACATCCGGGGGGAGGACTTCACCAACGAGCTCATCCGGGACATCCGGGCAGGCAAGAACCAGGAGTTCCGGGACAAGTACCGCTCCGCCGACGTCTTCCTCATGGACGACGTGCAGTTCATCGCCGGCCGGGACTCCACCCAGGAGGAGATGTTCCACACCTTCAACACCCTCTACGAGGACAAAAAGCAGATCGTCTTCACCGCCGACCGTCCCCCCAAGGAGATGCTGCGGCTGGAGGACCGTCTGAAAACCCGTTTCGAGTGGGGCCTTTTGGCCGACATCCAGCCCCCGGACTACGAAACCCGCATGGCCATCATCAAAAACAAGGCCATCCGCATGGGGGTGGAACTGCCCGAAGAGGTCCTCATCTATGTGGCGGAGAACATCACCTCCAACGTGCGGCAGATCGAGGGCACGGTGAAAAAGATCCTGGCCTTCCGGGATCTGCTGGGCAGCAACGTGGACGCCAACTCCGTGACCCGGGCCGTGCGGGACATGTTCAAGGAGACCTCGGACATCCTGCCCACGGCGGAGGTCATCATCGAGGAAGTGGGCAAGTTCTACGACATCGACCCCAACGCCATCCGGGGCCAGGGACGGACCAAGGCCACCAGCTGGGCCCGGCACATCGCCATTTACCTCACCCGGCACATGACCAAGCTCTCCCTGAAGGACATCGGCAAGGAGTTTGACAACCGGGACCACACCACCATCCTGCACTCCATCGACCGGGTGGAGAAGCAGTGCAAGACCGACCCGGAGACCAACGAGGTCATCAAGGACATCCGCTCCAACATCAACGAGCGCTACAATTAAATCCCCCCTTCTTCCCCCTTTTCCTCCACCGAATTTTGTGGATAAGTGGAAGAATCTGTGTGGACAGATAGAGGTTTCCCACAGACGGGCGGAACTTGTCCTATTTTGTCCACTGGCGTCTGTTGGCAAAAAATCCTTGGCTTTCCTGGCCCTTTCCCCTGTTGTCCACAAAAATTTCCTCTACTGCTGCTACTACGACAAATTATCCCTCTCCTTCCTCCCAGAAGGCGGAGAGAGGGTTTGCGCTCCATTTCCATTCCAGACCAGATTGGAGGTCCCTGTATGAAATTCAGCTGCGAAAAAGCTCTTCTGCAAAACGCCATCCTCACCGCCTCCCGGGCGGTCTCCCCCAAGAGCACCATCCCCGCCCTAGAGGGCCTGCTGCTGGAGGCCGAGGCCTCCGGCACCGTCTTCCTCACCGGCTACAACCAGGAGACGGGCATCCGCTCCGCCCTCCAGGCCGAGGTGACCGAGCCCGGCTCCATGGTCCTCTCCGCCCGGCTGTTCGGGGAGATCGTGCGGAAGATGCCCGACGACACCCTGCTGTTTCAGGAGGACCATCTCAAGGTCCACATCGCCTGCGGCATGAGTGAGTTCGACCTGGTGGGCATCGACCCTGAGGATTTCCCCGAGCTGCCCACGGTGGAATACCAAAACTCCTTCGCCCTGCCCGAGCAGACCCTGCGCTCCATGATTTCCCAGACCCTCTTCGCCGTCAGCGACGACGAGAGCCGGCCGGTGCACACCGGCAGCCTCTTCGTGGTGGACGAGGAAGGGCTGACCATGGTGGCTGTGGACGGCTTCCGCCTGGCCCTGCGCCGGGAGCCCGTGGCGGAGAAGAACGGCGCCTTCGAGTTCGTGGTGCCCGGGGCCTCCCTGTCTGAGGTGGAGAAGATCTGCCGGGACAGCGAGGACCTGGCCCAGGTCCACCAGGGCACCCGCCATGTGCTCTTCAAGATGGGTCAGACCATCCTCATCTCCCGCCGGCTGGAAGGGGAGTTTTTGGCCTGGCGCCAGGCCATCCCCCGCAACAACCCCATCAAGGTCACCGCCGACACCAAGCAGCTGCTCTCCTGCATCGACCGGGTCTCCCTCATCGTCAGCGAAAAGCTCAAAAGCCCCCTGCGGTGCGTGATCAAGGATGGGGAGATCGACATGACCACCAAGACCGCCCTGGGCAACGCCCACGACTGCTGCCCGGTGGAGGGCGACGGCGGCGGCCTGGAGATCGGCTTCAACAACAAATACATGATGGACGCCCTGAAGGCTGCCTCCCGGGACAAGGTCACCCTGGAACTGTCCAGCCCCATCACCCCCTGCATCATCGTGCCGGCGGAGGGGGAGGAGAACTTCCTGTTTATGGTCCTGCCCGTGCGCCTGAAGGCGGACTTCTGATCCCAAAAAGGGCATTCCGCGGCCGGGGAAGGGCCTGAGACAGACGCCTTTTCCCCCGCCGCCACAGTTCCAACAAGGAGAGGCTGCTATGGAACGACAACTGGTTTCCATTCAAACCGAATACATCAAGCTGGAGGCCCTGCTGAAGCTGGCCAATCTGGTGGGCAGCGGCGGTGAGGCCAAGGTGGTCATCCAGGACGGCCAGGTCACCGTCAACGGCGCGGTGTGCCCCATGCGGGGCAAAAAGCTGCGGCCGGGGGACCTGGTGGTCTTTCAGGACCGGGAGATCCTGGTGCAATGAGGGTCTGCTGGGTCCGTCTGGACGGCTTTCGCAACTATGAGGACTTCTCCGTCTCCTTCGCCCCGGGGGTCAACGTCATCTGGGGGGAGAACGCCCAGGGCAAGACCAACCTGCTGGAGGCCATCGGCTTTCTGGCCGGGGCCAAGTCCCACCGGGCCCGGGGGGACAAGGAGCTGATCTCCTTTCGCCGGGACCAGGGGACCATCACTGCCCAGGTGGACAGCCGGGGGCGGGAGTTTCTCCTGGAGATCCAGCTCTTTCGCGGCGCCCGGCGGAAGATCTTCCTCAACCACGTGCGCTGCAAAACCGCCGCGGAGCTCAGCGGCATTCTGCAAACCGTCCTCTTCTGCCCGGAGGACCTGTCCCTCATCAAATCGGGGGCGGCAGAGCGCCGGGCCTTCCTGGACCACGCCATCTGCCAGCTGCGGCCCCGGTATGCCGAGGCCCTGTCCCAGTACCACAAGCTGCTGGACCACAAGACCCGCATCCTGCGGGACTGGGAGAAGAACCCCGGCCTGCTGCAGGTGCTGGAGGATTTCAACGAGGCCATGGCCCGGGCGGGTGCCCTGGTGATCCACTACCGGGCCCATTTTGTCAAAAAGCTGGCCCAGCGGGCGGCCCTCATCCAGCGGGAGTTCTCCGGGGGCCGGGAGGAGCTAGCCCTGACCTACCAGACGGTCTCCACCGTCCGGGACCCCCTGGGCCAGACCACTGCCATCTATGAAAACCTGCGGGAGCACCAGGACAGCCACCACCGGGCGGAGCTGGAGGCCCGCTCCTGCCTCTCCGGCCCCCACAAGGACGACCTGTTGGCGGCCATCAACGGCCAGAGCGCCCGGCAGTTTGCCTCCCAGGGCCAGACCAGAACGGCGGCGCTGTCCCTGAAGCTGGCCGAACGGGAGCTTTTTCAGGACGACACCGGCCAGTGGCCGGTGCTGCTGTTGGACGACGTGCTCTCGGAGCTGGACCGCCAGCGGCAGGACTTTGTCTTAGAGCGCATCCAGGGCGGCCAGGTCTTTATCACCGGCTGCCAGGCCCCAGAGGGAGACTTTCCCCAGGGCAATGTGCTGGAAATTTCCCAGGGAAAGCTGCGCTCCCGCCAGGAATGAAAATTTTTTTGCGGCAAGATCCGAAAATATCCCACTTTCGCAGGGAGTTTCCGGTAAGATAAAGGGGTATTTTTCCCGGAGGAGGGAAGCGGGCATGTATCTGCACATCGGTGCCTCGGTGGTCATCCCCCAGGGGGACGTGGTGGGCATCTTTGACCTGGACAACACCACTGCCTCCCGGATCACCCGGGACTTTCTGGCCGGGGCCGAACAGGCCGGCCAGGTGATCACCGCAGGCGAGGACCTGCCCAAATCCTTCGTCCTCTGCCAGACCCCCTCGGGAGCGCGCAGGGTCTATCTCTCCCAGCTCTCCTCGGCCACCCTCCTCAAGCGCATGGAGTCCGGCGGCCTGGACACCCTGTAGCCTTCCCCACCACCCGCCCAGCTGGGCGGGCGAGAACATGATCATTCTGATTTTGCCGGTCTTTCCGGAAAAATCGTTTTTCTTTGGACTGGACGCCCTTGGCCCCGCCAGAGGCGGCCCGGTTCCCCATCCCCTGATTTTGGGCGCCCGTCGGGCCCCAGAATTCCCATTTGGAGGTACATATGGATCAGTTGGAAACAAGGAACAACACCGCAGTCGAGCATGAATACGGGGCCTCGGAGATCCAGGTCCTGGAAGGACTGGAGGCCGTCCGCAAGCGCCCCGGCATGTACATCGGCTCCACCTCCGCCAGCGGCCTGCACCACCTGGTCTATGAGATCGTGGACAACGCCATCGACGAGGCCCTGGCCGGCTACTGCACCGAGATCCAGGTGGGCATCGAGCCCGGCAACATCATCACCGTGGTGGACAACGGCCGGGGCATCCCCGTGGACATCCAGCCCCAGACCGGCCTGCCCGCCCTGGAAGTGGTATTCACCATCCTCCACGCCGGCGGCAAGTTCGGCGGCGGGGGCTACAAGGTCTCCGGCGGCCTGCACGGGGTGGGCGCCTCGGTGGTCAACGCCCTGTCCCAGTGGCTGGAGGTGCGGGTGTACAAGGACGGGAACATCTACGAGATGAAGTTCTCCCGGGGCCAGGTCACCCAGCCCATGAAGATCATCGGCCAGACGGACAAGACGGGCACGGAAGTGGTCTTCCAGCCCGACCCGGAGATGTTCACCGACACCACCGAGTATGACTACGAGACCCTCCACACCCGCATGCGGGAGGAGGCCTTCCTCAACGCAGGGCTCACCATCACCATCGCCGACCGGCGGGGGGAGGAGGAGATCTCCCACACCATGTGCTACGAGGGGGGCATCCGGGAGTTTGTCACCTACATCAACCGCAACAAAACCCCCATTCACGACGGTGTGATCTATATGGCCGGCTCTCGGGAGAACGCCATGGCCGAGGTCTCCCTGCAGTACAACGACAGCTACAACGAGATCATCGTCTCCTTTGCCAACAACGTGCACACCCCTGAGGGAGGCATGCACGAAGAGGGCTTCAAGCGGGCCCTGACCAACACCCTCAACGCCTACGGGCGAAAAATGAAAATTCTCAAGGACGACGAGAAGGTCACCGGCGAGGACTGCCGGGAGGGCCTGACGTGCGTGATCTCCGTCAAGCTCACCGAGGCCCAGTTCGAGGGCCAGACCAAGGCCAAGCTGGGCAACAGCGAGATCCGCACCCTGGTCAATGCCATCGTCTCGGAAAAGCTGGAGGAATTTCTGGAGGAGAACCCCGCCGTGGGCAAGGCCATTTTGGAAAAGGCCCTCACCGCCTCCCGGGCCCGGGAGGCCGCCCGGAAGGCCCGGGAGTCCGTGCGGCGCAAGACCGGCCTGGAGTCCGGCCAGATGCCCGACAAGCTCAAGGACTGCAACGAGCGGGACCCGGCCCTGACGGAAATCTACATCGTCGAGGGCGACTCCGCCGGCGGCTCGGCCATCCAGGGCCGGGACGCCCGCTTCCAGGCCATCCTCCCCCTGTGGGGCAAGATGCTCAACGTGGAAAAGGCCCGGGCCGACCGGGTCTACGGCAACGACAAGCTCATCCCCGTCATCACCGCCCTGGGGGCGGGCATCGGGGAGGAGTTCAACCCCGAAAAGCTCCGCTACCACAAAATCATCATCATGGCTGACGCCGACGTGGACGGGGCCCACATCCGCACCCTGCTGCTGACCTTCTTCTTCCGCTTCATGCGGCCCCTCATCGAGCAGGGGTACGTCTACTCCGCCGTGCCCCCCCTGTATAAGATCACCCGGGGCAAGCAGCAGCGGGTGGCCTTTGACGACATCGAGCGGGAGAAGATCGCCGCCGAAATGCGGGGAGACAACCCCAACGCCAAGGTGGAGATCAGCCGCTTCAAGGGCCTGGGCGAGATGGACCCCCACGAGCTGTGGGAGACCACCATGAACCCCGCCACCCGCACCCTGCGGCGGATCAAGCTGGAGGACGCAGTGAAGGCCGACGAGATCTTTACCATCCTCATGGGGGAAAAGGTGGAGCCGAGAAAGGAATTCATCGAGGCCAACGCCAAATACGTGGTGAACCTGGACATCTGAGGGGGATTTTCTCCACACCCTTGTGGGAAACTAAAGGGGCGCGAAGGCCGGCAAGGCGCCTTTGGGCCCCCTGGGCCGGCCCAAGGGGCCAAAGGGGGACGCCCTGCCGGCAAAACCAATGCCCCATTCCCCTTGGAAGGAAGAAGCCATGCTCATTCATTCTGTTTCGTTTCTAGTGGGCGCCGCCCTGGTGCCCCCGCTGGTCCTCATCTGGGTGGTCTACCGGCTGGACAAGCTGGAAAGAGAGCCCGCCGGCCTGCTCTGGTCCCTGTTTTTCCGGGGGGTGCTGGCCATGGTGCCCATCCTGGTGCTGGAGCTGCTGGCCGACCAGTTCATCGACTTTTTCCCTTGGCGGCCCCTGGTCTACCTCTTTTTGGCCTACTTCGTCATCCCCGGCTTCATTGAGGAGGGGATCAAATACCGGGTCCTGGTCCGCCGGGTGTGGAACGAGCCCCAGTTCAACTACCTCTTCGACGGGGTGGTCTACGCCGTCTTCGTCTCCCTGGGCTTTGCCGCCGTGGAGAACGTGCTGTATGTGCTCACCTCGGGCTTTTCCACCGCCGTGGTCCGGGCCATCTTCTCCATCCCCGGCCACGCCATGTTCGGCATCGTCATGGGCATTTGCCTCAGCCGGGCCAAGTGGGCCCAGAGCCGGGGCCAGAGGGAACAGGCCCAGGCCATGCTGCGCCGGGCCTGGCTGCTGCCCGCCGTCCTCCACGGGGCCTATGATTTCCTCTTGGTGGGCTTCGGCAGCCTCTTCTACGTCTATTTCCTCCTCCTGGTGATCTATGTGGCCGCCGCCCTGCGCCGGGCCGCCCGGGAGGACGCCCCCCTCTGACCAGCCCCGCTCCCCGCCCTCTGGCGGGAGGACCCCTCCCCCCGTCTGCCGGGGGAGGGGGAACACACGACCATCTCTGTTTCACCGGCCCTGCCGGGGAAATTTCTCTCTCAGCCTGCCGGCCCGGCGGCTGTGATTTTCTGATTTTTCTTGAGGCCCAGCCCAAGGGGGCTGGAACAGACCCAGGCATCGCGGCCTCAAACATTCCAGTTTTTTGGAGGTTACTATGGCAAAGAACAAAGACTACCGGCCGGAGGACATCGCCTTTCCCAACCAGCACATTGTGGAGTCCGAGCTGGTCAAAGAGATGAAGGACAGCTATATCGACTATGCCATGTCCGTCATCGTCGGCCGTGCCCTCCCCGACGTGCGGGACGGCCTGAAGCCGGTCCACCGGCGGATCTTGTACACCATGTACGAGAGCGGCCTGACCTCCGACAAGCCCTTCAAGAAGTCCGCCACCTGCGTGGGCGACGTGCTGGGCAAATACCACCCCCACGGGGACAGCTCGGTCTACGACGCCCTGGTCCGCCTGGCCCAGGACTTCTCCATGCGCTATCCCCTCATCGACGGCCACGGCAACTTCGGCTCCGTGGACGGGGACCCCGCCGCCGCCTACCGGTACACCGAGGCCCGCATGGCCAAGCTGGCCGGGGAGATGCTCACGGACATCGAGAAGGAGACCGTGGACTGGGACCCCAACTTCGACGAGAGCCGCAAGGAGCCCCGGGTGCTGCCCTCCCGCTTCCCCAACCTGCTGGTCAACGGCTCGGCGGGCATCGCCGTGGGCATGGCCACCAACATCCCGCCCCACAACCTGCGGGAGGTCATCGACGCGGCGGTGTGCGTGCTGGACAACCCCGAGGCCGACCTGGCCGACCTCATGCAGTACATCAAGGGCCCCGACTTTCCCACCCGGGGCATCATCATGGGCCGCTCGGGCATCCGGGCCGCCTACGCCACCGGCCGGGGCCGGGTGACCATCCGGGCCCGCACAGAGTTTGAGGAGTACGGGCGCAACCACGAGCGCATCCGCATCATCGTCACGGAGCTGCCCTACCAGGTCAACAAGCGCATGCTCATCGCCGCCATCGCCGAGCAGGTGAAGGAGAAGCGCCTGGAGGGGATCTCCGACCTGCGGGACGAGTCCGACCGCAACGGCATGCGCATCGTCATCGAGCTCAAGCACGATGCCAACCCCCAGGTGGTCCTCAACCACCTGCTCACCCAGACCCAGCTGCAGACCACCTTCGCGGTGAACATGCTGGCCCTGGTGAACAACCAGACCCAGCCCAAAATCCTCTCCCTGCGGGCCATTCTGGACGAGTACCTGGCCTTCCAGGAGGAGGTCATCACCCGCCGCACCCGCTATGAAAAGCGCAAGGCCGAGGAGCGGGCCCACCTGCTGGAAGGGCTGCTCATCGCCCAGGAGAACATCGACGAGGTCATCCGCATCATCCGCGCCAGCTACGACGACGCCAAGGAGAACCTGATGAACCGCTTCGCCCTGGACGAGGTCCAGGCCCAGGCCATCTGCGACATGCGGCTGATCGCCCTGCAGGGGCTCAACCGGGAAAAGCTCCAGAACGAGTACGACGAGCTGGAGAAGAAGATCGCCTGGTGCCAGGAGCTGCTGTCCAACCGGGACAAGCTGGTGGGGGTGCTCAAGCAGGAGCTGCTGGAGATCCGGGACAAGTACGGCGACGACCGGCTGACCGAGATCCAGGACGTGGAGGACGAGATCGACATCGAGGACCTCATCGAGGAGGAGACCTGCGTGTTCACCCTCACCGCCGCCGGGTACATCAAGCGCATGCCCGTGTCCACCTACCGCTCCCAGAAGCGGGGGGGCAAGGGCATCTCTGCCCAGAGCCTGCGGGAGGAGGACTATGTGGACACCCTCTTCACCGCCTCCAGCCACGACAACATTCTCTTCTTCACCAGCTCCGGCCGGGTGTACAAGAAGAAGGGTTACCAGATCCCCGAGGCCAGCCGGGCCGCCCGGGGCACCCACCTGAACAACCTCTTCCAGTTCGAGCCCGGCGAGCGGGTGACCGCCATGCTCCACGGCCGGGCCTATGACGAGAACGGCTACCTCTTCATGGTCACCCGCGGCGGCACCGTCAAGCGCACGGAAAAGAGCGCCTTCCGCAACATCCGCGCCGGCGGCCTGCGGGGCCTGACCCTGGACGAGGGGGACGAGCTCATCGCCGTGCTGGAGACCGACGGCCAGGCCAACATCCTCATTGCCACCCGGGACGGCATGGCCATCTGCTTCCGGGAGAGCGACGTGCGCCCCATGGGCCGCACCGCCGTGGGCGTGCGGGGCATCAAGCTGCGGCCGGGTGACCAGGTCATCGGCGCCGTCCAGGCCCGCCTGGGCACCACCCTGCTGACCATCACCGAGAACGGCTACGGCAAGCGCACCCCCATCGAGGAGTACATCCGCGCCGGCGGCGAGCCCCAGCACCGGGGCGGCTTCGGCCTGAAAGGCTACCAGATCACCGAAAAGACCGGCAAGGCCGCCGGAGTGAAGCGGGTGGAAGAGGACGACGACATCATGATCATTTCCGACGACGGCACCATCATCCGCATGGCCGCCGCCGACGTAAACGTCTACAGCCGCACCGCCCAGGGCGTGCGGGTGATGCGGGTCTCCCCGGAGACCAAGGTCATCTCCCTGGCCCGAGTGCCCCAGGAGAGCGAGGAGGAGGAGACCGCCTCCCCCGCCGACGGCCAGACCCAGCCCGCCCAGGAAGAGGAGTAAGCCTCCATGGACAAGGAATTTCGCAAGATTCTGCTGGTGGCCGGGCCCATCCTGATCCTCTTCGGGGTGCTCATCGTCTGGCGGGGATTCCGGGATATGCTCCGGGTGGCCGGACCGGTCCACGGAGGGGCCTTTATCCTGGCCGGGGTGTTCTTCCTGGTCCTCGGCCTGGCCTTCCTGGTGGTGCCCCCTCTGCGGGCACGCAAGAAACAAGAAATGGATGATACGCCGTGAAAGAAGTGACCATCTACACCGACGGGGCCTGCTCCGGCAACCCCGGCCCCGGGGGCTGGGGGGCCATCCTCCTCTACGGCCGGCACAAGAAGGAGATCGCCGGCGGGGAGGCCTCCACCACCAACAACCGCATGGAGCTTATGGCGGTCATCGCCGCCCTGTCCCTGCTCAAGGAGCCCTGCGTGGTGGAGCTGTACTCCGACTCCAAATACGTCATCGACGCCTTGGAGAAGGGCTGGGCCCGAGGCTGGCAAAAGCGGGGCTGGGTGAAAAGCGACAAAAAGCCCGCCCTGAACCCTGACCTGTGGGAACAGCTGCTGGCCCTGGCAGACCGGCACCAGCTGCGCTGCCACTGGGTGAAGGGCCACGCCTCCAACCCCTACAACAACCGCTGCGACGAGATGGCTGTGGCGGAGAGCCGGAAGTTCAAAAGCTGAACAAGGGCCCCCATCCGGGGGCCCTTCTTTGGTGTTTGGCCTGGGCTGTCCACCTGGCGGACAGGAGGGGAGGAAGGCGCCGCCTTCCCGGGGGGCCGCTGCCCGCGGGGGGCCCGGCTTTCTCTGGAGAAAGCCGGAGGAAAGAGCACCATGGGGCGCCGCCCCCTGGACCCCCGCTCGGGGGAGGAACCTCCTCCCCCGAGACCCCCTTCTCTGGTTTTTTCGAGGCTGGAAGGGAGTTCTTCTTTCCGATTAACTGGCCTGCGGCCCACACAGCGCTAGGCTCCTAAGGCGAGCCGCCCACCACTTGGGCGGCTGGGGGACGCTTTTCTTGTCCCTATGGGGAAAACGGAAAAAATCGAAATGACAAGAAGAAAAATAGCGGAAAAACAGATACGCCCACGTCTGTTCCCGAAGGGAACGTACTATCGGTGCCAGCCGCCCAATCGGTGGGCGGCTCGCCTTAGGAGCCTCTCGCTGCGAGGGCCGCAGGCCAGTTACGCCGATAGAACCTCCCCCTTCCCAGGATTCCACACCCCAGAGAAGGGGAGCGTGAGGGGAGGAACCTCCTCCCCTCACCCCCGGGGTCCAGGGGCCGCAGCCCCTGGTGCTCTTTGTCTGGCTTTCTCCAGAGAAAGCCAGAACCCCCGCGCGGGCAGCGCCCCCCCGGAGGGCGCCGCCCTCCACCGGCTCCCCCCACCCGGTGGGAAGTCCACCAAAGACATAGTCCACAACAACGGTCTATTTTGGGGAAGATTTGGCCGCCTTTCCCCTTCAAATGCCCCAAACCGGGGCCTCAGGAGAGTAAGTTATCCACATCTTCCACGGAAAAATCCACATGCAGGGCGGCGCTGATCCCCAGCCCCAGCACCCGGGCCAGCACGGCCACCTCGTTGTCGATGCCCCGGGGAGTGACGAACCACTCCGCCCCCTCCCGGCGAAACAGGCCGGGGTCCATGGGTTTCTGCCCCGCCTCTTCCAGCAGGTCCAGGCAGAGGGTGGCCGCCTCCACCACCGTGGGCACCCCCACGGCGATGACCGGGATGCCCAAGGTCTCCCGGTCCAGGGCCATGCGGGCGTTGCCCACCCCCGAGCCGGGGACGATGCCCGTGTCGCACACCTGAATGGTCCGGCACACCCGTTCCTGCCGCCGGGCGGCCAGGGCGTCCACGGCGATCAGACAGACAGGGTCCACCTCCCGCACCACCGCCTGCAGCAGTTCGCCGCTGTCCATGCCCGTGCTCCCGGTGACCCCGGCAGCCAGGGCCGCCACCGGCCGGAAGGTGCCCGGCAGCACCCCCTGCAGATGGCGGGTCACCAGCAGGGCGTCCGCCGTCTTGGGCCCCAGGGCGTCCGGGGTCATAAACCTGTTGCCCAGCCCCGCCACCAGCACCGTTCCCGCCGGGGGCAGGTCCCCAAATTCCCCCAGCACCGCCGCCACCCCCCGGGCCGCCTGGAGAATCTCCTCCCGCCCCTGGGGCAGCTGGGGCAGGGTGAGGGTGAGATAGTTTCCCTGGGGCTTGCCCACCGCCTGGGCCCCCCGTTGGTCCAGGATCTCCACCCGGGTCAGGGGAAAACCAAGCAGGGTCTCCTCCCGGGCCTTCACCCCGGGCAGGGCGGTGGTCTCCTGGGCGGTGTGCTCCGCCAGTTCCTTGGCCTCCAGGGCCAGGTCGATCTTTCTGCCGTTGGTCATGTGCCGCGCTCCCTTTCGTCAAGATACCAGATGTAGTGGCCGCCGAGCCTTTTCCACACCATGTTTAGGATTGCCCAAAAAGTGTGGGAATCATTCTAATTTTTCCGAAAAAAAGGTTGCATTTTTCTTTTTCTTATGATAGAATACATTCTCGCACAGAACTTTTGCGCAAAAATTTTACTGGAAATCGGAGGAGGTGTTTGGTTTGCCGAATATCAAGTCTGCAAAGAAGCGTGTTCTGGTCAATCAGACAAAGGCCGCTAGAAACAAGGCCGCAAAGTCCGCACTGAAGACTCAGCTGAAGTATTTTGACGCTGCCATCAACGAAGGCAACCGCAGCGAGGCCGATGTGAGATACAAGCAGGCCGTGAAGGCTGTGGACCAGGCTGCTGCCCGCGGTCTGATGCACAAGAATACCGCTGCCAACCGCAAGAGCAAGATGACCCTGCGGCTGAACAAGCTGCCTCAGTAATTGAGGAATCGTGTGCGAAAAACCGTCTGATTCATCAGACGGTTTTTTTGTCATCCAGCCTTTCCAGTCATTTCCATTCCTCCCTTTTTTGGGGGGAGCTTCTGACGGAGGAGATCCTATGTTGTCATCCCTTTCCCCTTTGACGTCGGCGGACCGGCGGCAGCTGTGGGCCCGGCTGGCCATTCGGGCGGCGATTTTTGTGGGCCTGCTGCTGCTGGTCTTTCTGGCCGGGCCGCCTCTGCTGCCCCTGTGCATGCCCTTTCTGCTGGCCCTCTTCTTCACCTGGCTCACCGAGCCCATTCTGCGGTTTTTCCACACCCGGTGGAAAATTCCCCGGGGTCTGGGGTCGGTGCTGGTGATCCTGCTGCTGCTGGGGTCTCTGGGGTGTTTGATCGCCCTGCTGGTGTGGAAGGGGTGGACCGAGCTGGCCGCCCTGCTGGGCAACTGGGACCAGCTGTGGCAGACCTTCCAGAGCACCTATTACCAGCTCAGCCACGCCATGGACAAGTGGCTGGCCTACCTGCCCGAGCAGACCCAGCAGACCATCTGGGGCCTGTCCGACCGCCTGTTGGCCTGGCTGGAGGAGCTGCTCTACGGCCTGGTGCCGGGGACTACTTCGGCGGTGCGCAGCATATCCTCTTTTGTCCTGGCCTTCCTCTTCTTCCTCATCGCCTGGTTCTTTACCGCTGTGGACTACCCCGGCCTGCGCCAGCTGGCCCACCAGCGCCTGCCGGCCAGCCTGCGGCGGATCGGCCACCAGGGGAAGAACGCCTTCGCCGCCGCCTTTGGGGGCTATGTGAAGGCAGAGGTCATCGTCTCTTTGGGAGTGACGGCCATCCTGCTGGTGGGATTTCTCCTCATGGGCCAGCCCTATTGGGTGCTGCTGGCGGTGGTGCTGGGCATCCTGGACTTTATCCCCATCATTGGCTCGGGCACGGTGATGGTCCCCTGGGCGGTGGCCCTGCTGGTGCTGGGCAACTGGGAAAAGGGCCTGGCCATGCTGGCGGTTTGGGGGGTGGTGTGCCTCTTCCGCCGGCTGGTGGAGCCTAAGATCGTGGGGGACCAGACCGGCCTGCACCCTCTGCTGTCCCTCTTTGCCATCTACGTGGGCATGAAGATCGGCGGGGTGCTGGCCATGATCCTGGCCCCGGTGCTGCTGCTGATGCTGCGCAACCTGTGGCGTGCGGGGATGTTCCACGCCACCATCCGGGACCTGGCCATGATGTGCACCGACCTGGCGGCCATCCTGCGCCGGGAGCCGAAATCTCCGGAGCAGGCCGTTCAAAGAAACGGAGAAGAAAATTAAAAAAATCTCCACTTGCATGTCACGAAATCTTCATAAATGCCCGCTATACTGGCCACAGTAAGAAAAGCCCGGGGCTCTTCCCCCGAGGAGACCCTTACAGATAGATACCAATAGGTACAGGAGGCAACGGTTATGGATTACTATGGCAGCGACAAGAGACCGTGGAGCAGTGGGCAGGACCCCTTCTCCCCCGACTCTTCCTCTTCGGACAGCACCCCCCTCTTTTCTTCGGACAGCAACGGCGGCGGGTTTGACGACTTGGGCGGCCCAGAAAAGCCCAAAAAGCGCAAACCCATGAGCCCCAAGGGAAAGAACACCTTAAAGGTGGTGGCCCTGTGCCTGGTCTGCGCCCTCATCGGCGGCCTGGCCCAGCCATTGTATCACACCATCACCGGCAATGAGACCACCATCTACACCGGCAGCCGCACCCCCACCCAGGTGGACACCACCGCGGTGGACACCAGCCAGGAGCTGACCACGGCAGAGATCTATGCCAAGTACGTCTCCTCCTGCGTGGGCATCACGGTGGACATCGTCAGCACCAATATCTTTGGGCAGACGGTCACCAGCGCCGCCGCCGGCTCTGGCTTCGTCATCACCGAGGACGGCTACATCCTCACCAACTACCACGTCATTGACGGAGCAAACTCCATCAAGGTCACCTTCTCCGACGGCCAGGAGTACACCGCCACCTACGTGGGCGGCCAGGAGCAAAACGACATCGCCGTCATCAAGGTGGAAGCCACCGGCCTGACCCCCGTGGTCATCGGCAAGTCCAGCGACATGCTGGTGGGCGAGCAGGTCACCACCATCGGCAACCCCCTGGGTGAGCTCACCTTCTCCGAGACCACCGGCATCATCTCCGCTCTGGACCGGACCATCACCATGAGCGACGGCACCCAGATGAACATGATCCAGACCGATTGCGCCATCAACTCCGGCAACTCCGGCGGGCCCCTGTTTAACAGCCACGGGGAGGTCATCGGCATCGTTTCGGCCAAGTACTCCTCCAGCAGTTCTTCCTCCTCTGCCTCGGTAGAGGGCCTGGGCTTCGCCATCCCCATGGACGACGTGGCGGACATGGTCTCCGACCTGGTATCCAACGGCTACGTCACCGGCCAGCCTCTCATGGGCATCTCCGTGGGGGACGTGGACCAGAGCGCCCAGTCCTACGGCGTCCCCGCCGGCGCCATCGTCCGGGTGGTCACCCCCGGCCTGTGCGGCGAGAAGGCCGGCCTGCAGACGGGCGACATCATCACCAAGATTGGTGACACCGAGGTCACCAGCAGCAGCGAGCTCATCGCCGCCAAGAACACCTACAGCCCTGGGGACACGGTGACCCTCACCGTCTACCGCAGCGGCGAGACCCTCACCCTGGACCTGACCCTGGAGGAATCCACCCCCGAGAAGGAGGCCCAGCAGGAGGAGGCACAAAAAGCCTATGAGGAACAGCAGCAGCAACAGTTGCAGCAAGAGCAGCAGCAAGGCAGCGGCGGCTTTTCCTTTGGATTCTAAAGAAGAAACAGGACCTTTCGGGTCCCACACGGTGAAGAGGCACTGCCTCTCATACACAACTCCCCCGGCCGCCAGAAGCGGCCGGGGGATGTCTTTTTCCCTGGGCCGGCGTCCACAAAGGGCGGCCTTGGGGTGGAAAACTGGCGAAAGAACCAAAGGCGGCTGGCCCCAGGAGGGAAAAACCGGGGGATTGGCCGCCTTGACGGGGGCGGGAAAAGGTGATAAAATACCCCCGTTGAGAAGGCTGTGACCGGGAAGAGTACCCCCACTTCCCCGCCCAAGAGAGGAGCCGGACGGTGCAAGGCTCTGGCGGCAGCGGGGGGAAGGCGCCCGTAAGCCGCGGGGAGGCAATGCCCCGCCGGTCCCCCGCCGTTACCGGGTTCGAGTGCGGAGCAGTCCCTGCTCCGAATTCAGGTGGTACCACGGAGATCTTCCGCCCTGAGCATGTGGCTCAGGGCGTTTTTTGTTCCCCTCTTTTTTCTGTAAATTACAAACGAAGGAGTTTGACAGGATATGAAAAACAACGAAAAGACCATGGAAAAAGTCGTCGCCCTGTGCAAGGGCCGGGGCTTTGTCTTCCCCGGCAGCGAGATCTACGGCGGCCTGGCCAACACCTGGGACTACGGCCCCCTGGGTGTGGAGCTGAAGAACAACGTGAAGAAGGCCTGGTGGAAGAAGTTCGTCCAGGAGAACCCCTACAACGTGGGCCTGGACGCCGCCATCCTCATGAACCCCCAGGTGTGGGTGGCCTCCGGCCACGTGGGCGGCTTCTCCGACCCCCTCATGGACTGCAAGGAGTGCAAGGAGCGCTTCCGTGCCGACAAGGTCATCGAGGAATGGTGCCAGGAGAACCACTTTGACCTGGGCCACAGCGTGGACGCCATGAGCCAGGCGGAGATGAAGGCCTTCGTGGAGGAGCACAACATCCCCTGCCCCTCCTGTGGCGGCCACAACTGGACCGACATCCGCCAGTTTAACCTGATGTTCAAGACCTTCCAGGGGGTCACCGAGGACGCCAAGAACACCGTGTATCTGCGCCCCGAGACCGCCCAGGGCATTTTCGTCAACTTCCAGAACGTCCAGCGCACCACCCGCAAGAAGCTCCCCTTCGGCGTCTGCCAGATCGGCAAGTCCTTCCGCAACGAGATCACCCCCGGCAACTTCACCTTCCGCACCCGGGAGTTTGAGCAGATGGAGCTGGAGTTCTTCTGCAAGCCCGGCACCGAGCTGGAGTGGTTCAAGTACTGGAAGGAGTTCTGCCACAAGTGGCTGCTGGAGCTGGGCATGCAGGACGAGAACCTGCGCCTGCGTGACCACGAGCCCGAGGAGCTCAGCCACTACTCCAACGCCACCACCGACTTTGAGTTCGCCTTCCCCTTCGGCTGGGGCGAGCTGTGGGGCGTGGCCTCCCGCACCAACTACGACCTCAACGCCCACCAGACCACCTCTGGCAAGGACCAGACCTATTTCGACCAGGAGGCAAACGAGCACTACATCCCCTTCGTCATCGAGCCCTCCCTGGGCGCCGACCGTGTCACCCTGGCCTTCCTGGTGGATGCCTACGACGAGGAAGTGGTGGGCCAGGACAAGAACGGCAAGGACGACGTGCGCACCGTGCTGCGCCTGCACCCCGCCCTGGCCCCCTTCAAGTGCGCTGTGCTCCCCCTGTCCAAGAAGCTGGCCCCCGCTGCCCAGGAGATCCAGGCCATGCTGGCCAAGGACTTCATGGTGGACTACGACGAGGCCGGCTCCATCGGCAAGCGCTACCGCCGCCAGGACGAGATCGGCACCCCCTACTGCATCACCGTGGACTTTGACACCGTGGGCGACGGGGAGAAGGAGGCCGACCACTGCGTCACCGTCCGGGACCGGGACACCATGGAGCAGGTCCGGCTGCCCATCGATCAGCTGAAGGCCTATCTCCAGGAGAAGCTGGCTTTTTGAGGCAGTATAGGCGTCTTTTTCCGGGATTTTACAAAAATTTTCGAAAAGTTTACATTTTCCCGTTGCTTTTCCGCCGGGTTTCCGGCTTAATAGGAAAAGCCCTGCTCACCGCATGAGAATTTTCTGGGGGTGGGAGCCGGCATCCGAACAGGATCGGTTCCCGCCCCCGTGCTTCATTTTTCCGGCCTGCTCTGCCAGGCCCATTTTTTACGGGAAGGAGACCCCCTGCATGAGAGAAAGCAAGACGAAACTGGACAAGAAACAGCCGGGCAAGGACCAAGGCCTGTCCTTCTGGCAGTGCTTCGCCCGCAACCGGCTCTACAGCCGGGAGGTGTCGGGCCTGGCCCCCTACCTGTACATCATCCCTTTTTTCCTGGCCTATCTAGTGTTGGACTTCACCCTGCGCTTCACCTACCGGGGCATGGGCATCGTGGGGGTCAAATACCTCCCCGCCGGCCTGTTCACCCTGGGCTGGGCCCTGATCTTCGCCGGCCTGGTCTTTTTCCTGCCCAAGGTCCCCCGGTGGTTCGTGCGGTGCGTGCCCCTGGTGACCTTTGTGGTGCTGGCCATCACCCACAGCGGCTTTATGAATGTCTTCAGCCGCTTCTTCTCCTTTTCCATCCTCTCCTTCGGGGGCACGGGGAGCTTTGTGGAGGCCTCCTACATCCAGATCGACTGGCGGGTGATCGCCGGGTCTGCGGTGACGGTGCTGCTGATGATGACCTCCGGCCGGCTGCTGAAGGTGATTCCCCCCAAACCCCGCAAGGCCTCGGTGCTGGCGGGGGTGCTGGTCTTTTTGGCGGGGGCGGGCCTGGTGGCCTTCACCCACTATCACTACTTCCCCCAGGTGGACACGGTGATCTGGCAGACCAGCGCCGAGGACAACCAGCGCAACGCCTATCACGAGATGAGCGACACCACCAACGCCCTCATGGTCAGCGGCCTGTACCAGTACACCGCCCGGGACCTGTGCCGCCAGATCTTCCCCGAGAACACCATGAGCCAGAGCGAGCGGGAGCAGGTGGAGGAGTACATCGCCGAGTATGAGGCCGCCCAGACCGACAACGCCTATACCGGCCTGCTGGCGGGCAAAAACGTCATCATGGTCCAGCTGGAGGCCATCGACACCTGGATGCTGGACCTGTACATGCCCAACCTAAAGGCCCTGAAGGAGCAGAGCATCTCCTTTGCCAACCACTACACCCCCGCCTACATCACCGCCGGCACCTTCAACACCGAGTTCATGGCCAACACCGGCCTGCTGCCGGCCACCGGGGGCATCCCCACGGCGGTGTACACCGACAACGCCTTCCCCTACTCCATCGCCAACCTCTTTGAGAAGGCCGGCTACGCCGCCAACTCCTTCCACAACAGCGACGGGGAGGTCTATGACCGGGGGAACATCCACCCCAACCTGGGCTATGAGGCCTACCACGGGGGGTATGACATGGAGATGGAGAGCTACCAGATGGACCGGTATCTCATCAACGGCTTTGAGGAAATGACCGCCGCCGATCCCTTCTTCTCCTTCGTCATCACCTACTCCGGCCACGGGCCCTACGGGGAGGAGAGTGGCATCTACCAGGCCCACGCCGCCGAGGCCCAGGCCGCTGCCCAGCGCACCGACGGCAACTACGTCTACGCCGTGGCCGGGGCCATGGAGACCGACCTGTTCATCGGGGAGCTCATGGACAAGCTGGAGGAGAGCGGCCACCTGGAGGACACCGTCCTCATCTTCTACGCCGACCACTACAACTACTACATGATGGACGACGCGCTGAACATGGAGATCAAGGGCGTGGACAACGGCAACCTGCTCCAGCACACGGACTTTTTCATCTGGTCGGCAGATTTGGAGGCCCAGCAGGTGGAAAAGGTGACCTCCACCCTGGACATCCTGCCCACCGTGGCCAACCTCTTTGACCTGGACACCACCGGGGCCTTCCTGGCCGGCCACGACGGCCTGGGCGACCAGGGGGGGTACGTCTTCTTTGCCGACGGCAGCTGGTACGACGGCACCACCTATTGGTCCAGCAAGAGCGGCGAGACCGGCGACCAAGAGCGGTCGGCGGAGATCACCCGGGTGACCACCCTGAGCAACCGGGTGCTCTCGGGCAACTACTACGCCCAAATGGAACAGGAAAGCTGATCTTCCCCTCCCATTCCCCCGCAAAGGAGAGCTGATCCTATGGAACAACTGACAACCCCCACCCCGAACCAGACCGGCCCCGCCCCGGACCAGGCCGCCGCCCCGGCGGCCCCTGTGTCCCAGACCCCCGAGGACATGGAGGGGGTCCAGGCCCCTGAGAACTTGGAGGAGGCCCAGGCCCCCGAGAACGTAGAGGAGACCCCGGACCCCGAGGGCCTGGAGGACCCCCAGACCCCGGCGGCGGCGCAGTCCCCCCAGACCGGCCGCCACAAGCCCAAGCGGCTGGAAAAGCGCCGGCTGCCCCGCAAGACCTGGCTGACCGTCCTGCTGCTGCTGGCGGCGGGGCTGGTTTTCACTGCCTTCTCCCTGGCCCTGTCGGGGCAGGAGGGCATCTCCTGGGGAGGCGACCCCCTCCTCTTCGCCTGCAACGCCCTGCCGGTGGTGCTGGTGCTGGCCTTTCTGTGGCTGCTCACCGGCCAGGCCTGGCTGTCCTGCCTGGTCGTGGGCACCCTGGTGTTTCTGCTCACCGGCGGCAACTACTTCAAGGTGATGTTCCGGGATGACCCCCTCATGTGGAGCGACCTGTCCCTGCTGCGGGAGGCCTTCCAGATGTCCGACCAGTACCAGGTGGTCCTCACCCCCCTCATGATCGCCTGGATCGCCGTCATCCTGGCCTTTGGGGTGCTGCTGTTCCTCCTGGGCCGGGGCAAGCCCAAGCTCCTGCCCAGGCTTCTGGCCCTGGTGTGCGTGGCGGGGGTGAGCGCGGCCAGCTTCCTGCTGCTCTACACCGATGACACCCTCTACGCCAACCTGGCCGGGGACCACGCCGGGGACGAGCGCCAGGCCTACGCCGCCACGGGGGTGGTCTACCCCTTCCTCCACAGCGCCGGCACGGTCTACGTCCAGTCCACCGCCTACGACGAGGAGGAGGCCGCGGCCATCCTCAGCCAGTACACCGACGGGGTGATCCCCCAGGACAAGAAGGTCAACCTCATCTCCATCCAGATGGAGGCCATGGCCGACCTGTCTGAGTACAACATCGACGGCCTGTCCCCCTCGGTCTACGCCGATTTCCACGCCCTGCAGGCCGAGAGCTATTCCGGCACCCTCATCACCGACATCTTCGCCGGGGGGACCACCGAGACCGAGTGGGCGGTGCTCACCGGCGGCAACCAGCACGGGGATTTCACCACCAAGACCGACTCGGTGGCCTGGTACCTGAAGAGCCAGGGCTACACCGCCAACGGCTCCCACCCCTGCCGGGATTGGTTCTACGACCGCAAGCACGTCAACCCCAACCTGGGCCTGGACGACTACCTCTTCACCGACAACTACTACTACCAGTTCATCGCTGAGGGGGAGGACGTGGCCTACGACAACGTCTTCTTCCCCGACCTGGAGGACCGGCTGGCGGAGTATTTCGACACCAACGATGCCCCCCTTTTCTCCTTCAACGTCACCTACCAGGGCCACGGCCCCTACGAGGACGAGGTGGCCTACTGGGGGACTGATTTCTGCACCGGGGACTACGAGGAGGGCACCCTGAACATCCTGAACAACTACTTCTACGTGGTCCAGGACAGCTGCGCCCACCTGCGCCACCTCACCGAGTTCCTGGATGAGCTGGACGAGCCGGTGGTTCTGCTGCTCTACGGGGACCACAAGCCCTGGATGGGCAACAACGGCTCCATCTACAAGGGCATGGGCATCAGCCTGGACACCTCCACCGAGGAGGGCTTCCGCAACTACTACGAGACCTGGTACATGATCTGGGGCAACCAGGCGGCCAAGGACCTGCTGGACGAGGACTTCCAGGGCCAGGGGCCGGAGCTCTCCCCCTGCTTCCTGATGAACGAGGTCTTTGAGCTCATCGGCTGGGAGGGCTCTGCCTACATGCAGGCCCAGCGGGAGACCGCCCACGTTCTGCCGGTGCTCCACACCACCGGGTGGGTCAAGGAGAACGGGGTGCTCACCCCCAATCCCTCTGCCGAGGCCCGGGCGCGGATGCAGGAATTCCAGAACCTGTCAACCTATGACCGCACGCGCACATTCTGACGGAAACGGTCTGGAAATTTTGGTGGAAATTTCTTGGAAAATTCGGAAAAAACCTCCCTTATCCCTTGAGATAAGGGAGGTTTTGTGCTATTCTTTAGGATGAATTGTTATTTGTATTTTTCCTCTCCCTTCCCTTTTTTGGGGGGCGGGGAGTTGCGAATAGAACTCTTCCAAACCGAGGAATCTAATTTATGAAGTATCAGCAGTGGAATATCGCCCAAGGATCACAACAAGACCGCCGGGCCATGGAGCGGCTGGGAGTGCCCACGTTGGTGGCCGCCACCCTCTGTGCCCGGGGGATGACCGACCTGGACGAGGCCAAGAGCCTTCTGTCCAGCACCGTGGACCAGATCCAGGACCCCTTCCTCATGAAGGACATGGACCTGGCCGTGGCTCGCATCGGCCGGGCCCTGCGCAACGGCGAGAAGATCGCCGTGTACGGGGACTATGACGTGGACGGCATCACCTCCACCTGCCTGCTCACCCACTACCTGCGGGGGCAGGGAGGCCAGGTGTGTTACTATATTCCCAACCGCCTGTCCGAGGGATACGGCGTCAACTGCCAGGCAGTGGAGCAGCTGGCCCAGGAGGGCGTGAAGCTCATCATCACCGTGGACTGCGGCATCACCGCCGTGGAGGAAGTGGCCTACGCCGCCAGCCTGGGTGTGGATACCATCATCACCGACCACCATGAGTGCAAGGAGGAGATCCCCGCCGCCGTGGCGGTGGTGGACCCCCACCGGAAGGACTGCCCCTACCCCTTCAAGGACCTGGCCGGGGTGGGCGTGGCCCTGAAGCTGGTCATGGCCCTGGGGGGCGAAAAGCGGGCCCTGTCCCTGTTCCAGGAGTACGCCGACCTGGCCGCCGTGGGCACCGTGGCCGACGTGATGAAGCTGCTGGGGGAGAACCGGACCATCGTGCGGGTGGGCCTGAACCACCTGAAGCGGACCCGCCGCCGGGGGCTGTATGCCCTGATGGTGGAGGCGGGCACCCTCAGCCGGGCCATCAACTCCACCACCGTGGGCTACTGCCTCTCCCCCCGCATCAACGCCGCCGGCCGCATGGGCCAGGCGGCCACGGCGGCCGAGCTCATCCTTACGGAAGACCCCATCCAGGCCGAGGTCTTGGCCCACGAGCTGTGCGAGCTCAACCGCCAGCGCCAGGCGGTGGAGCTGGAGATCTTCAACCAGTGCCTGGCCCTGGTGGCCGGCCAGCAGCAGGATTGCCTGGTGCTGGCGGACAAGGCCTGGCACCAGGGGGTGGTGGGCATTGTGGCCTCCCGCCTGGCCGAGCAGTGCGCCTGCCCGGTGTTCATGATCTGCCTGCAGGCCGACGGCAAGGGCAAGGGCTCCTGCCGGTCCTATGGGGGCTTTAACCTCTTCTGTGCCTTGGAGCGCTGCGCCGACCTCTTGGAGGGCTACGGCGGCCACGCCCTGGCCGCGGGCTTTTCCATCAAGGAGGAAAACATCCCCGCCTTCCGGGCCCGGATGCAGCAGCTGGTGCGCAGCGACACCGGCGGGGAGGAGATGGTCTCCACCCTGCAGATTGACGGCGAGATCGAAAACACCGCCCTGCTCACCGTGGAGCAGGTGGAGGCCCTGTCCATGCTGGAGCCCTATGGGGCGGGCAATCCCAAGCCCGTCTTCTCCCTGTCGGGGGTGACGGTGACGTGCATGTCCGACGTGGGCGGCGGCCGGCACCTGAAGATGCGGGCCAGCCGGGACGGCCGGACGGTGGACATGATCTTCTTCTCGGTCACCCGGGCCAAGTCCGGCCTGGTGGTGGGGGACAAGGCCGACGTGGCCTTCTACCCCCAGATCAACGAATATCGGGGCTCCCGCACGGTGCAGCTGCACCTGGTGGACCTGCGCCCGGCCTATACCCAGCAGGAGCGGGATGAGCAGGCCCTCTACCGCAAGTACGCCCGGGGGGAGGACCTGACCCCCTGCGAGGCCCGGCTGATGATCCCCCAGCGGGAGGAATTTGCCGCCGTGTGGCGGTATCTGGCCAACCGGGAGGGGGAAGTGGTGGACCTGCCCGTCCGCCTGGCCCGCCGGGTGGCCCAGGAGGGGGACCTGTGGGAGTCCCCCCTGCGCACCATGATCTGCCTGGAAGTGCTGGAGAGCTTCGGCCTGGTCACCCTCCAGGAGGAGGAGGGGGGCGCCCTGCACATCCGCCTGTGCCAGCGGAAGAACCGGGAAAAGGTGGCCCTGAACCAGGCCCCCATCATCCGCCGCCTCCAGGCCATCGCCTGGGGAGAGGAGCAGGGAGACAGCGTGAATTTTTAACCGCGAGAGAGAGAACCTAAGAGGGCAACGGGCGGACCCCGCCCCCAGAAGAGAGGAAAGGAAGCTGCCTATGGAGGACAGGCTGGAAGTACGCTATCAGGAGCTGGAAGACAAACTCAAAAATCTCACCAAAGAGGACCGGATGCGAGTACGGGATGCGTTCCAGTACGCCAAGGCCCACCACGAAGGGCAGCTGCGCAAGGACGGCTCCCCCTACATCACCCACCCCCTGGAGGTGGCTCATCTGGTGGCCGAGCTGGGCCTGGACGCCGACTCCATCATGGCGGCCCTCCTTCACGATACCATTGAGGACACCGACGCCACCCACGAGGAGGTGGCCAAGCGCTTCAGCGAGACCGTGGCCGACCTGGTGGAGGGGGTCACCAAGCTCAACAAGGTCAAATACACCTCCACAGAAGAAAAGCAGATGGAGAACCTGCGCAAGATGCTCATGGCCATGGCCCAGGATGTGCGGGTGATCCTCATCAAGATCTGCGACCGGGTGCACAACATCCGCACCCTGGAGTTCCAGTCGGAGAAGAAGCAGCGGGAGAAGGCCCTGGAGACCCTGGAGATCTACGCCCCCATCGCCCACCGGCTGGGCATGCAGCGGATGAAGTGGGAGATGGAGGACCAGTCCTTAAAATTCCTGGACCCGGTGGCCTACCAGGAGATCGCCGACGAGCTGGCCGCCCAGGCCAAGGCCCACGCGGCCTTCATGGACCACATCCAGCAGGAGATCACCACCCGCCTGGAAAAGGAGGGCATCCACGCCACCGTCTACGGCCGGGTCAAGCACGTGTACTCCATCTACCGGAAGATGTACGCCCAGAACAAAAAGCTCAGCGAGATTTTCGACCTCTACGCCTTCCGGGTCATCGTGGACGACACCTTCACCTGCTACCGGGTGCTGGGGGACATCCACGACATGTACCGGCCGGTGCTGGGCCGGTTCAAGGACTACATCAGCACCCCCAAGCCCAACATGTACCAGTCCCTGCACACCACCGTCATCGGCAGCGAGGGCATGCCCTTTGAGGTGCAGATCCGCACCTGGGAGATGCACCACATGGCCGAGTACGGCGTGGCCGCCCACTGGAAGTACAAGCAGGGCCTGAGCAACAAGCAGCTGGGCACCGAGGAGACCTTCGCCTGGGTCCGCCGCCTATTGGAAAACCAGCAGGACACCGAGGCCGAGGAGTATATCCGCACCTTGAAGGTGGACCTGTTTGCCGACGAGGTCTTCGTCTTTACCCCCAACGCCGACGTGATTAACCTGCCCGCCGGCGCCACCCCCATCGACTTTGCCTATGCCATCCACTCCGCCGTGGGCAACTCCATGACCGGGGCCAAGGTCAACGGACGCATCGTGGGCTTTGACTACCGGCTCAAATCCGGCGAGATTGTGGAGGTCATCACCTCCAAGAACGCCAAGGGCCCCAGCCGGGACTGGATGAAGCTGGCCAAGAGCAACCAGGCCCGCACCAAGATCCGCCAGTGGTTCAAGCGGGAGAAGCGGGAGGAGAACGTGGCCCACGGCCGGGCCATGTTCGAAGGGGAGATCAAGCGCCTGGGCCTGACCATCGGCATGCTCACCGCCGAGAACATGCTCCCCCACATCCTGGAGAAGGTGCGCTTTAACTCCCTGGAGGAGATGTACGCCGCCATCGGCTACGGCGGCGCCTCCGCCCAGAAGTGCGCCAACCGGGCCCGGGAGGAGCTGGTCCACCAGGACCGCCAGCAGGCCGAGCGCCTGGCCGCCGAGCGGGCCGAGCGGGAGGCCGCCGAGGGGGCCAAGGAGGCCGCCCCCGCCGCCCTGGACTCCGGGGTGGCCAAGGCAGGAAACCGGAAGCACTCGGTCTCCGGGGTCATCGTCTCGGGCATGACCGAGTGCATGGTGAAGTTTGCCAAGTGCTGCACCCCTGTGCCGGGAGACCCCATTGTGGGCTTCATCACCCGGGGCTTCGGGGTGTCGGTCCACCGGGCGGACTGCCCCAACGCCGTCAATGGCATGAGCCACGAGCAGGAGAAGGACCGCTGGATCAAGGTGGCCTGGGACCCGGAGAGCCTGAACACCTACAAGACCTCCCTGGACCTGATCGCCAAGGACCGCCACGGCCTGGCCATGGACGTGACCACGGTGATGGCCACGGCCAAGATCAACATTTTGGGCATGACGGTGAACGTGCTGCCCGACGGCTATACCAAGATCAACCTGGTGGTGGAAGTGCGCACCCAGAGCGAGGTGACCACCATCATGAACAAGCTCAACCAGGTGCGGGGGGTCTACCAGGTCTCCCGGGTCAGCGGCTGAGCCCGTTGCCGGATGCCCAGAGAGCAGTTGGTTTTCCCTTGGACAAGGTTAAGGGAAAGCCAAACCCTCTCTGGCCGGATCTCCGGCGCGCATAAATACACCCACGAACGGGAACAAAAAGAGGAGCCCCTGGGCTCCTCTCTTTCCCGGAAAAATAAAGGAAGTGCAACGACATGGAACACAGCTTCCAGCCCCTGCTGTTTGGGGGGGACATCAACGTCTACAGCGTGGCCCGGGCCTTTCACGAGGCCTACGGCGTCCGCTCGGTCTGCTTTGGCAAGTTCGCCTCCGGCCCCGCCTACGGCTCGGCCATCATCGACTACCGGGTCTGCCCCACCAATGAGGACGCGGCCAGCTTCCGCAAGAACGTGGCCGACGTGGCTGCCGAGTTTGCCCACAAGACGGTGCTGGTCATCGGCTGCGGGGACAGCTATGTGAAGCTGGCCGCCGAGAACAAGGATTCCTTCCCCGCCAACTGCATCGCCGCCACGGTCAGCGGGGAGCTCATCAACACCCTCATCCACAAGGAGCGCTTTTACGCCCTGTGCGACCAGTACGGCATCGACCACCCCGGCACCTTCATCTACCGCCGGGAGATGGGCCACGACTTCACCCTGGACTTCCAGCCCCCCTACATCTGCAAGCCCTCCAACGGCGTGGCCTACTGGGAGCACCCCTTCCCGGGCAACGAGAAGGTCTTCACCTGCCCCGACCGCAAGAGCCTGGAGGAGGTGCTGGACAAGGTCTACGCCGCCGGCTACCCGGACACCATGATCATCCAGGACTTCATCCCAGGCGACGACAGCTACATGCGGGTGCTCACCAACTACTCTGACCGCAACGGCAAGGTCAAGCTCATGTGCATGGGCCACGTGCTCCTGGAGGAGCACACCCCCCACGGCATCGGCAACCACGCGGTGATCCTCACCGAGCCCTGCGGCCAGGTGGCCGAGAAGATCCGGACCTTCCTGGAGGACATCGGCTACGTGGGCTTTTCCAACTTCGACATCAAGTACGACCAGCGGGACGGCAAGTTCAAGGTCTTTGAGATCAACTGCCGCCAGGGCCGCAGCAACTACTACGTCACCGGGGCGGGGTACAACATCGCCAAACTCCTGGTGGAGGACCGGGTGGAGGGCAAGGACCTGCCCTTCGTCCTGGCGGACAACCCCAGCCTCTGGCGGGTGGTGCCCCGGAAGGTGGCCTTTGACTACATCGTCTCCGACTACCACCCGGAGATGAAACAGCTCATGCAGCAGGGCCGGGAGGTCCGGCCCCTCTTCTACCACCGGGACAAGGGCCTTTTGCGCACCCTGCGCATGGAGAAGAACCTGCTGGGTCACTTTAAGAAGTTCAAGCAGTACTACGAAAAGAAATCCTAACCCGCCGCCGCCCCCGGCGCCCACAGCAGGGCGGCCATTCCACCCACCCAGGGGGCGGGGCTTTCGCGCAGAAGGGAGGTTTCCCCAGTGAGGACAGAGAACCATCGGGAAGGGGTCCTGGGGGTGCTGGGGGGCATGGGTCCCCAGGCCACCAACACCTTTTACCAGCGGCTGATCGACCGCACCCAGGCCGAGAAAGACCAGGAGCACCTGCAGGTGCTCATCTGGAGCGACGCCAAGATCCCCGACCGCACCGCCGGCATCCTGGCCGGGGCGGAGGAGGCCGAGAAGGTCTACCAGGCCCTGCTGGCCGGGGCCAAGCTGCTGGAGGGGGCCGGGTGCACGGTGCTGGCCATCCCCTGCAACACCTCCCACTACTTTGCCGACCGGCTGCAGGGCCAGCTGAAGATCCCCCTGATCCACATGATCCGGGAGACGGTGGCCTTCATCGCCGCCCAGGGCAAGCGGAAGGTGGGCATCCTGGCCACCGACGGCACCGTGCGCACGGGGATCTATCAGACCGCCCTCACCGCTGCGGGCCTGACCCCGGTGACCTTGCCGGAGGACCTGCAAAAGACGGTGATGTCCATCATCTACGACGAGATCAAGCGAGGGGAGACGGGTTCCCGGGAGAAATTCGGGGAGATCGACGCCTGGCTGCGCCAGGCCGGCTGCGACTGCGCCATTCTGGGGTGCACGGAGCTGTCGGTTTACCGGGTGCTCCACAGCCTGCCCCCCTTTTACATTGACGCCATGGAGGTGCTGGCCGAGCAGGCCATCCTCCGCTGCGGCAAGCAGCTGCGGAACGTCTAAGCTGCCGCCCTCCCCCGGCGGGAGGGCCCGAGAGAAAGGAATTTTTGATTATGGATCTGACGCTTTATCCCCTGGGGGACTACATCCAGCTGCTGCAGAGAAAGAACCTGCAGTTGGACTTCTCCGGCGCCCCCCTCACCCGCGAGGTGGCCCTGGTCAGCTGCGACTCCCGCCAGGTGGTCCCCGGCACCCTGTTCATCTGCAAGGGGGCCCACTTCAAGGAGGAGTTTCTCCAGGCGGCCAAGGAGCAGGGGGCCTTCGTCTACCTGTCGGAAAAGCGCTATGACCAGGTGGACCTGCCCTGCATCCAGGTCAGCGACGTGCGCCTGGCCATGGCCCTGCTGGCCGACTTCTACTACAACCACCCCTCGGCCAAGCTGGGGGTGGTGGGCATCACCGGCACCAAGGGCAAGTCCTCCACCGCCTACTATCTGAAATACATCTTCGACGAGTATCTGGCCGCCAAGGGCCAGGTCCCCAGCGGGGTGATCTCCTCCATCGAGACCTACGACGGGGTGGAGAAGTTCGAGTCCCACCTGACCACCCCCGAGCCCCTGGACTTGGAGCGCCACTTCGCCAACGCCGTGGACAGCGGCATCCGGTACCTGACCATGGAGGTCTCCAGCCAGGCCTTGAAGTACGACCGGGTGAAGAACGTGGAGTTTGCCGCCGCCGTCTTCCTGAACATCGGCATGGACCACATCTCCCCCATCGAGCACCCGGACTTTGAGGACTACTTCTCCTCCAAGCTGCGCATCTTCGCCCAGGCGGCCGCCGCCTGCGTGAACCTGGACTGCGACCACGCCGACCGGGTCTTAGAGGCCGCCCGGAAGAGCTGCCCGCGGATGATCACCTTCTCCCAGAAGGACCCCTCGGCCACCATCTTCGGCTCCCAGGTGCGCAAGGTGGGCGGGGACATCCTCTTCCGGGTGAAGACCCCCCGCTACAGCCGGGAGTTCCGCCTGACCATGCCCGGCCTGTTCAACGTTCAGAACGCCCTGGCCGCCCTGGCCGTGTGCGAGGCGGTGGGGGTGCCCGAGCAGTATGCCTTCGCGGGCCTGATGAAGGCCCGGGTCCCCGGGCGCATGGAGGTCTACACCAACGCCGACGAGAAGGTGACGGTGATCGTGGACTACGCCCACAACAAGCTCTCCTTCCAGACCCTCTTCCAGTCCGTCCGGGAGGAGTACCCCGGCCGGCGGATCGTCACCGTCTTTGGCTGCCCGGGTCTGAAGGCCTACGACCGGCGGAAGGACCTGGGGGAGATCTCCGGCCAGTACTCGGACCTGGTCATCCTCACCGAGGAGGACCCCGGGGAGGAGCCCGTGGAGACCATCTGCCAGGACATCGCCCAGTACGTGGCCAAGGGCAAGAGCGACTATTCCATCGTCCCCGACCGGGGAGAGGCCATCCGCCAGGCGGTGCTGGGCTGCGACGAGCCCACGGTGATCCTGCTCACCGGCAAGGGGGCCGAGACCCGGCAGAAGCGGGGCATCGAGTATATCGACTGCCCCTCCGACGTAGACTATGCCAAGCAGTACCTGCGGGAGTATGACATCCAGCACGGCATGGACGGCATGAGCAAGGTCCGGGCCCTGCTGGACGTGCTGCCCCTGCTGCGGCGGTACGAGGGGCGGACCATCGTGATCAAATACGGCGGCTCGGCCCTGGACGCCGCCTCCACCGACACCATTCTGGAGGACGCCGCCGCCCTCCAGTCCGTGGGGGTGCGGGTGATCCTGGTCCACGGGGGCGGAAAAGAGATCTCCGGCCTGCTGGAGAGACTCCACGTGGACTCCCACTTTGAAAACGGCTATCGGGTCACCGACGAGCCCGTGCTGGCCGCCGCGGAGATGGCCCTGTCGGCCCGGGTGAACAAGGCCATCGTGGCCGCCCTGGACCGGATCGGCGCCAAGGCCTGCGGCATCTCCGGCCGGGACGGTGGGCTCATCACCGCCCGGCAGAAGGACAAGAACCTGGGGCTGGTGGGCACCATCACCAAGGTGGACCCCCGCCTGCTGCGCACCCTGCTGGACGGGGGCTATCTGCCGGTGGTCTCCCCGGTGGCCCGGGGGGAGGACGGCAGAGCCTTCAACTGCAACGCCGACGACGCCGCCCGGGCGGTGGCCGAGGCGGTGGGGGCGGACAAGCTGGTCTTCCTCACCGATACCGACGGCATCCTGGTGGACAGCCACAACCAGTCCACCCGCATCGCCAAGATGGACGTGGGCCGGGCCAAGGAGCTCATGGACAGCGGCCTGATCGCCGGGGGCATGATCCCCAAGACCATGAACTGCATCCACGCCGTGGAGCACGGGGTGGGGTCGGTCACCGTCCTGGACGGCCGGATGGAGCACGCCATCCTGCTGGAATCCATTTCCGAAAAATCCCTGGGCACCACCCTGGAAAAGAAGCGGTAAGTGCCCCTTGTCTGGAGGTCCTCTATGGTTCAGATTGAAACCCTGCCCAACGGGGTACGCCTTGTCACCGAACACATCCAAACCGTCCGCTCCGCCGCCCTGGGCATTTGGGTGGGGGGCGGCTCCCGGGAGGAGGAGGGGGCGGAGTCCGGCGCGGCCCACTTCATCGAGCACATGCTCTTCAAAGGCACCGCCCGCCGCACCGCCCAGGACATCGCCCGGGAAACCGACGCCATCGGCGGCCAGATGAACGCCTTCACCACCAAGGAGTGCACCTGTTTCTACGGCCGGGTCCTGGACGATCACCTGCCCCAGGCCCTGGACATCCTCTATGACATGGTCTACCACTCCTCCTTCACCCAGGAGGCGGTGGAGACCGAGCGGGGGGTCATCTTAGAGGAGATCGACATGTACGAGGACACCCCCGACGACCTGTGCGCGGAGAAACTGGCCGCCCAGGTCTTTCAGGGCAGCCCTCTGGCCCGGCCCATCTTAGGGGCAAAGGAGACCTTGGAGGGGATGACCGGGGACTTCCTCCGGGACTACCACCGCCGCCACTATGAGGGCCACAACACCGTGGTGGCCCTGGCGGGCAGCTTCTCCCCGGCCATATTGGACGACCTGCGCCAGCGGTTCTCCCGCCTGCCCGCCGGCCAGCCCCGGCCCCTGGTGCCGGCGGCGTACACCCCGGGCTTTGTGGCCACGGCCAAGCCCATCGAGCAGAACCACCTGACCCTGGCCTTCCCCGGCCTGGACTACAACTCCCCCCGGCGCTTTGCCCTGCAGCTGCTCTCCTCCATTCTGGGGGGCGGGGTGTCCTCCCGGCTCTTCCAGACCGTGCGGGAGCAGCAGGGGCTGTGCTATTCCATCTACTCCTACGGCGCCGGCCACGCCGACACCGGCCTGTTCTGCCTCTACACCGCCCTGAACCGGGACACCGAGGCCAAGGCCCTGGCCACCATCCGCCAGGTGGTGGACCAGCTGCGCCAGGAGGGCCCCACCCAGGAGGAGCTCACCCGGGCCCGGGAGCAGTCCAAGGCCAACGTGATCATGGGCCTGGAGTCCACCCAGTCCCGGATGAGCCACGCCGGCCGGTCCCTGCTCTTCTCCGGGGAGATCCTCACCCCCGAGCAGATCATCGCCGCCTACGACGCGGTCACCCGGGAGGATGTGATCGCCCTGGCCCAGGACCTCTTCCGCTGGGACCAGGCCTCCCTGTCCGCCGTGGGCCAGGTGCGCACGGCGGAGGAGTACCAGTCGCTGATCTTAGGAAAATGACCCAAAGAGCCCCCCTTCCATTAGACGGGTGGAGTTTGTAAGAAGACGATTCACTAAAATTACACTTATGGCATCAGTTAAATGAGATTGGGAAAATGTGCTGGATATGGTTGAAATCAACCGTGTCCAGCATGTTTTTATGGAATATAAGTTACTTTTTCGTTTTATTGTATAAATTTCAATCGAAATTAGCCAAAAATATATGGAAAATCCTGTTGGATTATGATAAAATAAAATCATATAAACTTTGCAGAAAGAAACACATTTTAACAAAAATAAGGGAGGATCAACCAATGAAGAGAATTCTAACGATGTTCCTCGCAGCAATGATGTTGCTGCCGCTGTTTGCTTGCGGAAGTACAATAGAATCAGATGACAATTCCGCGTCTGAGTTGCCTGAGGTGTCTTATGACAAGCAAAACTTAGAAAGTATTCTTTCTGCAATAACAACTGAGACTGAAACTGCTATCCAGAAAATTTCGGGTGACTCCGCAGCTGTATTAGAAAAACTGGGCGAATCCTATGATACTTATGACGCCAACAAAACCAATGTAACTGATTTTTACAGCAATTCATTGAAAGAAACAGAAGCTTTGTATGCTGGACTTGAAGCTATAAGTATGGATTACTTCAAGTGCGTTGGGGAACAGGGATTAGATGATTATGATACCTGGGATAATGCTATGGAGGACTTCTATGACGTGTGGGACAATGCTATGGAAGACTACTATGATGCCTGGGATGATGCCTATGAGGAAGTCTATGATCAGTGTGATAATTTAATCAAAGATGCGTCTGGTGAGATTGAATATAGTGAATATTCTGATGTGTGGTCTGACATGTATGAAGAATATTCTGATGCGTGGTCTGACATGTATGAAATGTATTCGGACGCATGGAGTGAAACATACAGCAACTACACCGATGTTTGGAGCGGTTTTTACAACAACCAAACAGACGTAGAAGCTATTCTAAAAGCGGCTGCTGAGCAGAAAAATAAGAATGAAGATACTTCGGATGACACCGCTAAAACAGATGTTCCTGCCGTGAATGCACCAGAATCTACCACTGAAGAGACAACGGAGATGATTGATGGTATGCGTCGGGATTTCAAAGAGGCAATGGATAGCTATGAAGCTTTCTTTGATGAATATGTTGCATTTATGAAAAAGTATGCTGCATCGGATGGAAGTGACCCTGCTTTGCTGGCTGACTATGCTACTTATATGAGTAAATATGCAGATATGATGGCTGATCTGGAAGCGTGGGACAGCAAAGACATGAACACGGCAGAGATAGCCTATTATATTGAGGTACAATCCCGCATTAACCAAAAGCTACTTGAGGTTGTTTAATAAGTTTCTTGTCAATAAAGACATACTTCCTGAGCCAAGGTCTCTCCACCCAGTCCCGGATGAGCCACGCCGGCCGGTCCCTGCTCTTCTCCGGGGAGATCCTCACCCCCGAGCAGATCATTGCCGCCTACGACGCCGTCACCCGGGAGGATGTGATCGCCCTGGCCCAGGACCTCTTCCGCTGGGACCAGGCCTCCCTGTCCGCCGTAGGCCAGGTCCGCACCCCCCAGGAGTACCAAACCCTGGTGCTGGGGGGATGATCCCTTCCCAACGAAAAAATAGAACGTCCCCCGCGCCGTTTCCCACACGGCGCGGGGGACGTTTGCTTTTGCGAAGGGGGCTCATCCCCGCTGTTTCTTCAGCTGCCGGATGTCCTGGCCCACGAAGGCCAGGGACAGATAGGCGCCCAGCAGCCGGGAGTGGACCTGGGGGGAGTAGCGCTGGGCCACCTCGTCCAGGGAGAGGTTGGTGGAGATGACCGTGTGCCGGTGCTCGATGAGCCGCTGGTTGACCACCTGGTACAGGGCGGCCTGGACGAAGGGGGTGGTGAACTCGCTGCCCAGGTCGTCCAGGATGAGCAGGTCGCAGGAGAGGTAGCGGCGGGTGTCGGCCTCGGCCTGGCGGCTGTCCTGGTCTGCCCGGGCAAACTTTTTGGCCTCGAAGCGGGCGAAGAGGTTGGCGGCGGTGTCGTAGACCACGGAATGGCCCTGCTCGGCTACCACCCGGGCGATGCAGGCCGACAGGAAGGTCTTCCCCAGCCCCGGGGCCCCGTAGAGGTAGAGGTTTTTGTGGGGATAGGTCCCAAACTGCTGGGCGTAGCCGCGGCAGGTGGCAAAGACCGCCTCCATGATCTGCCGGGGGGAGCGGCGGTAGGCTGGCCAGACCTGGCTGTCGTAGTAGTCCAGGCGGAAGGTCTCAAAGGACTGGTCCCCCAAATCCAGCAGGGAGGACAGCTGGGCGATCTGCTCCTTTTGGCACAGTTCCTGCAGGCACTGGCACATGGCGGCGCCCTGCCAGCCCCGGTCGTTGCACCGGGGGCAGTAGGGGGTCTCGTTGAGGGCGTCGGCGGGGTAGCCGGCCTGGGTGAGCAGCTGGGCCTCCTCCTCTTGCAGGGCCAGGTTTTCCCGGCGCAGGGCGGCCAGGGCCTCCTGCTGGCCCAGCCCCTGGCGCAGGGAGACGGCCAGGATGCGGGGGGCGGTCTGCCGCAGCAGCTGGTCGATCTCCCGGGTGCGGGGCAGCGCCTGGTAGATGGCCTCCCGGCGGGCCTCTTCCCGCTGCCGGTGGTCCTGCTGGGCCTGCTTCAGGGCTTCCTCGGCCCGGGCCAGGATGGCCGAACTGTATGCCATGGTGGGCCCCTCCTTTCTTTCCTTGGGAGGGCGGCGGCCCTCCGGTGTGTGTTGGGGTGGTGCCGGCGGGACGGCCGGCAGGGCGCTGGGGGAAGGGGCGGCCTGCCTCACTTCTCCCCCTTGGGGGGCAGGGCGGTGTGCTGGAGCTCCTGGAACATCCGGTCCATGTCCGCCGCGCTCACGGGGTTCTGGCCGGTGCCCGGGCCGGGGGCCTTGGCCGGCCGGGAGAAGGGGACCTTCCGGGTCCGCTCGGCCTTTTCCACCTCCTCGGGGGAGGTCAGGCCCGCCTTGTGCCAACTGTTGAGGATGCCGTTCATGTAGCTCCACTTAAAGCCCTGCAGCTGAAAGAGGGTCCGGTCCCGGGCCAGCAGGAGCAGCTCGTCGGAAAAGCCCTTGTCGATCCAGCCCTTCAGGTACTCGGCCTCCCGGTCCACGGGCCGGCGGCTCTCCCCAAAGAGCAGCTGGAGGATCTGGGTCCCCCGGCGGTTGAGCTGGTTCATCCGGCGCAAGTGGGCGTCGGCGGCCTCCAGGGAGTCGATGCCCAGCCGCTGCCACCGATAGGCCTCCCGGCGGATCTGGGCCAGGGTGGGCTTGCGGCCGGGGCCCTTTTCCCTGGCCTGCTCCACGCACCAGCCGGTGAGGGTGAGGATGACCTCCGGCGGCAGGGCGAGAAAGTCGTAGATGGTGTAGAGGATTTTCAGGTCGGCGGGGGAGAGGGCCTTGCCCAGCAGCCGCTCCACCGCCGGCACCAGAGCCCGGAAGCTGGCCTGGCTCTCCATGGCCATGGCGATGTCCTGGGTGGTGTACTCCGGGGGCCGGTCGTCCTCCAGCTTGGCCGGTCGGGGGGGCTGGACGGGGGTGTCCGAGGCGATCAGCCCCAGATCCAGCAGTTCCCGTTGGGCCTGCTCCACCCGCTCCGGGGGCCAGGGCAGGGCGTCGCTGTGCCGGCCGGCCACCAGGCACAGGTAGAGCAGGGCGGCGTCGCCCTGGCCCGCCTTCATCAGCTTGTCCACCGCCCGGCGGTGCAGGGCGACGATGCTTCCAGGTTGCAGCAGGGCCTCTGCCATAAAGAGCTCCTCCTTTCCCATGTCCTTCCCTGGGCAAAAGATGCCTTGAAAAGGTCTTTGTGTAACATCTTATTCTACAAAAAAATCCCCCCGCCGTAAAGGCCCCCGGGCAAAAAACCCCGGGCCGGGGGAGAAAAGAAGGCCCCCGGACGATCCGTCCGGGGGCGAAAGGGTGTTACGGGGTGTTGTCCTCCGGCAGGGCGCCGGTCTCCAGCCGAGCCTTCAGGTCCAGGACCTTGGCCTCGATCTCGTCCATGACAGCCAGAAAGACCGCGTCCGGCTGGCCGGTGGGGTCGGGCAGCCCCCAGTCCTCCCGGTGGCGACAGGGCAGATGGGGGCAGGCCACGTCGCAGCCCATGGTGACCACAATGTCCACCGGGGGCAGCTCCGCCAGCAGCTTGCTGCGCTGGGTGGCTTCCATGTCGATGCCGTGGCGGACCTTCATCAGCCGCACGGCGTCGGGGTTGATGGCGGGCTTGGTCTCGGTGCCCGCCGAGCAGCTGTCAAACACGTCCCCCGCCAGGGCCTTTCCCAGGGCCTCGGCCATCTGGCTGCGGCAGGAGTTGTGCACGCACAGAAAGGCCACCGTGGGTTTCGTCTTGCTCATACCCCACCCCGCGCCTTCTGGATGAGGGCCTTGGCCTCCTCCTTGCTGAGCACCTTGCCAAAGGAGACCACCTTGCCGTCCACCACCAGGGCGGGGGTGGTCATCACCCCGTAGGCGGCGATCTGGACGAAGTCCGTCACGTGGTCGATGGCGGGGTCCATGCCCAGCTCGGTCAGGGCGGCCACGGCGGCGGTCTCCAGGGCGTTGCACTTGGCGCAGCCGCTGCCCAGGACTTTGACGCCGGGGGCGGCCTTTCCGGCTTCGGCGGCGGCCAGGTTCTCCGGGGTGCAGGCCCCGGCACAGCAGCAGGAGGGGGCGGTGTCCTTTTTCTTTGTTCCAAACAGTCCCATGATGGGTACCTCCTTAAAAAAGTTTCGGTTTTGAAATCCTCAGACCAGCAGGGGCTGGAGGGCGTTGAAGAGATAGCCCACCAGGATAATCCCCACGGTGCAGATGGCGATGAACAGGGCCAGCAGCTTGGGCTGGACGGCCTTGCGCAGGAGAATGAGAGAGGGCAGGGAGAGGGTGGTCACGGCCATCATAAAGGCCAGCACGGTACCCAACTGGGCCCCCTTAAACAGCAGGGCCTCGGCCACGGGGATGGTGCCGAAGATGTCCGCGTACATGGGCACCCCCACCACCACCGCCAGGACCACCCCGAAGGGATTGTCGCTGCCCAGCACGGTGGCGATCCAGTCCTGGGGGATCCAGTTGTGGATGAGGGCCCCCACAGCCACCCCCACCAGGATGTAGGGAAAGACCTTGCGGAAGGTCTGGGTCATCTGGTCCCGGGCCCAGCGCAGGCGGTCGGGCTGGGTGAGCTGGGGGCCGTCGATCTCCACCCCGGCAGTGGCCCGGATGAAGGGGGCCACATGGCGCTCCATGCCCAGGCGCTGGATGAGGGTACCCCCCAGGATGGCCACCAGGAGACCCACGATGGTATAGAGCACGGCCACCTTGGCCCCGAAAATGCTCATGAGGAGCACCAGGCTGCCCAGGTCCACCATAGGGGAGGAGATGAGGAAGGAGAAGGTCACCCCCACCGGCAGCCCCGCCCCGGTGAAGCCGATGAACAGGGGGATGGAGGAGCAGGAGCAAAAGGGGGTGACCGTGCCCAGCAGGGCCGAGAGGGTGTTGGCCCCCAGCCCCCGGAAGCGCCCCAGGATGCGCTTGCTGCGCTCGGGGGGGAAGTAGCTCTGGATGTAGGAGATGAGGAAGATCAGGAAGCAGAGCAGCAAGGTGATCTTCGCCACGTCGTAGAGAAAAAACTGCACGCTGCCCCCCAGCCGGGTGGACAGGTCCAGGCCCAGGGTGGACAGGCCTGCGCCGATGGCGTCGTTGAGCCAGGCCATGCCCAAGACCTGGGTCTGGAGGAAATTCCATGGGGTCATTGGGGTACCATCCTTTCCAAGTCAGGAAGATAGATCAAAAAATTTTGATGTGTTGGGCCGAAGGAAACGCCATCCTGGCGATGGCGTTCATTCTTTCGTGTCCCGGCAGCAGCAGGGGGGTGCGGGACTGGTTTCCTCGGTGGGGGTGGTCAGCTCCTCCAGCAGGGCGGCGGCGTGGGCCCGGCCGCTGGGGTCCAGGCGGTAGTGGGTCCACTTGCCCTCCTGGCGGCTGGCCACCAGGCCGGACTCGCACAGGATCTTCATGTGGTAGGACAGGCCCGACTGGGTCAGGTCCATGGGTTCCTGCAGCACGCAGGCGCATTTCTCCCCGCTGCGCAGCTGCTCGAGAATGGCCAGCCGCTTGGGGTCGCACAGGGCCTTGAACACTTTGGCGTTGTCCTGATGGGAAGCCATGTCCTCACCTCACATCAAAATATCTTGATGTGAACAGTATAGCCAGCCACCGTCCCGTTGTCAAGAGGAACTTTGCCGCGAAAAAAAGACACTGCCCTCCCGTTGGAAGGCAGTGCTTTGGAAGGATACCTACGGTATCATTTGTTTTGATCCTTTCGCAATTGAATGATTGTTGAGATCAGCCCCAATATGATCCCAATATGAGTAAAAATTCGGGCGGTCTCATTTTCTATCCTGTCGAGGATCAGACCAAAATCAGAGAGGACCAGTAAAACGAGGACGATACAAGCAAAAATGAGCTGAAACTTGAAATATCGTTGGGTTTTCATCGTTGTTTCCCTCCCATCCAATCCTTTTGAGGAGGTCAGTATAGACAGGAGTCACCCCATCGTCAAGAGGACCACACCCCACCGCCGCAGGCGGCAAAAGCGTCGCAGACTTCCAGCGCCCGCAGGCGCTGGAACCAAATCCAATGCATTTTTCCCCCGGCTCCGCCGGGGAAAAAATACTTCTCAGCCCACAAGTGTGAACCCCCGGATGCCAAAGGCATCCGGGGGTTTGCGCGCAGGGGGCTGCAATCCCCCAATTTTTGAAGCCCAGCGCAGCGGGTTCAAAAATTCACTTCAAAAACATGCGGATCATCCGCTCATGGAGCTTGGTATAGGGCTGGTAGCGCATGGGCAGGTCCAGCCAGGTGGCCTTGTCCACGATGGAGCGATAGTGGGAGAAGGTGTCAAAGCTCCGCTTGCCGTGGTAGCTGCCCATGCCGCTGTAGCCCACGCCGCCAAAGCCCATGTGGTGGGTGGCCAGGTGGATGATGGTGTCGTTGACGCACCCGCCGCCGAAGGAGCAGCTGTGGAGGATGCGGGCCTTGGTCTTCTTGCTCTGGGTGAAGAGGTAGAGGGCCAGGGGCTTTTCCCGGCGGTTGATGAAGTGGATCACCTGGTCCAGGCCGTCGTAGGGGATGATGGGCAGGATGGGCCCGAAGATCTCCTCCCCCATGGGCTTGGAGGTGGCCTCCAGGGTGTCGGCCACCAGGGTGGGGGCGATCCAGCCGCTGTCGGAGCCGGGGTCGTCCCGGTGGCCGCCGCCGCAGAGGATCTCCTCCCCCTCCAGCAGGCCCTGCAGGCGGTTGTAGTGCTTGCGGTTGATGATGCGCACGAAGGCCTCGTTGTCCAGGGGGTGGCGGCCCAGCATCTTTTCAAACTGCTTTTGCAGCTCGGCCACCAGCTGGTCCCGCACCGACCGGTGGACCAGGCAGTAGTCCGGGGCCACGCAGGTCTGGCCGGCGTTGAGGAGCTTGCCAAAGGCCAGGCGCCGGGCGGTGAGGGGAATGTTGGCGGTCTCGTCCACGATGACGGGGCTCTTGCCCCCCAGCTCCAGGGTGACGGGGGTCAGGTGGCGGCTGGCCTTTTCCATGACCATCTTGCCCACGTCCACGCTGCCGGTGAAGAAGATGTAGTCAAAGCGCTGCTCCAAGAGGGCGGCGTTCTGCTGCCGGCCGCCCTCGATGACGGTGACCCAGTCGGGGTTAAAGACGGCGGCGATGAGCTCGGCCATGGCCCGGCTGGTGTGGGGGGCGTAGGCGCTGGGCTTGAGCACCACGCAGTTGCCCGCCGCCACGGCCCCGAAGAGGGGGTCCAGGCTGAGCAGGTAGGGGTAGTTCCAAGGGGACATGACCAGCACCACCCCGTGGGGTTCGGCCAGCTCATAACTCTTAGAGCAAAACTGGGCCAGAGGGGTGGGCCGGCGCTGGGGCCGGGCCCACTGGGCCACGTGCTTGGCCAGGTAGCCCAGCTCGTCCAGGCACATGCCCAGCTCGGCCATGTAGCCCTCGAAGGGGGACTTGTGCAGGTCGGCCCGCAGGGCCTCCAGCAGGACGTCCTCCCGCTTGATGATCTCGGCTTTCAGCCGCTTCAGGGCGGCCACCCGGACGGCCACCGGCCGGGTGGCGCCGGTGTGGTAGAAGGCCCGCTGCCGGGCCACGGTCTCTTGAATCTTCGCGATATGGGCCTCGTTGCTCATGCCCACACCTCCTCTAGAATGTGAATGATCTCGTCAAAGTCCGCGTCGGCGGGGTTGACGATGATGGCCCCGTCGTTCAGGGCCGTGCGGGCCACGGCGGCAAAGTCCTCCTGGCGCACCTTCCCCGTCTGGGACAGGGTGGTGGGCAGGCCGGTGAGCTCCGCCAGCTGCCGGCGCAGGTCCACCAGGGTGTCGATGGTCTTCTGGGCCCGCTGGTCGGCGGGGGTGGCGGCGTAGACCTCGGGCCCGGCCACGTGGAGCAGCAGCTCGGCGTAGCGGTCCCGGCACTTGTCCAGGTTGTAGGTCATCACCGCCGGCAGCAGGATGGTCATGGCGTCCCCGTGGGCCACGTGGCACACGCCTCCCAGGGCATGGCCGATGGCGTGGACCAGGCCCACCATGGAGTTGGAGAAGGCCGCGCCGGCCAGGAGGCTGCCGTTGGCCATGGCCATGCGGGCGGCCTTGTCCTTGCCGTCGGCCACGGCCAGGGGCAGGTTGAGCACGATCTGGCGGATGGCCCGCTCGGCGAAGGAGTCGCTGACGGGGTTGCGCTGCAGGCAGGTGGCCGCCTCGATGGCGTGGACCAGGGCGTCAAAGCCGGTGGAGGCGGTGATCCGGGGGGGCAGGGTGAGGGTCATCCGGGGGTCCAGCACGGCCACGTCGGGCAGGAGATGGTAGCTGAGAAACTCCATCTTCACCTGCACGGCGGGGTTGGCCACCACGGCCACCAGGGTGGCCTCGCTGCCGGTGCCGGCGGTGGTGGGCACGGCCACAAAGGGCACGTGCTCGCCCCGGGGCAGCACCTCGCAGCCGGCGGCGTCCAGCAGGTCGCTGCCCGCCTGGGCCAGGACCATGCCCACCCCCTTGGCGGAGTCGATCACCGACCCGCCGCCCACGGCGATGAGGCTGTCGCAGGCCCGCTGGCGGTAGAGGGCGGCGATCTGGTTGACGGTATCGATGGAGGAGTCGGGGGGAATCTCACAGAAGGTCTCGGCGGCGGGCATCCCGCCCTGGCGCAGGGCGGCCTGGACGATCTTCACGGTGCCCACCTGCTCCAGGCCCCGGTCGCTGAGCAGCAGGGGGCGGTGGGCGCCCAGGGTCTCCAGCTCGTGGGGGATGTGCTCCAGGGCCCCATCCCCGGAGAGGATCTTGGTGGGGAGTTTGAACTCATAATAGGCAGACATGCGGCATTACCTCCCTAACAGCACCGCCAGGTAGACCCGGGCGGTGGAGACTTCTTTCTTTGGCAGTCGTTTCAGGATGCGCCTGGCCAGGAAAGCGGGGAAGAGGTACCCCTCCACGATGTCCACGCATCGCACGAAGGGCATGGCCAGGCCCATGTTTCCCCGCAAGGTAAATCGGTGTTGGGCGTACGCCTGGGCGACGCTGATCTGGCCGGTGAAGACCCGGAAGGCGTCGTCGGGGCTCTTGAAGCGGATGGTCACGTCCCCCGGGGTGTCCTGGGGGAGCTTGCGGAAGCCTTTCTCCGACCCGGTGACGGTGAACCCCTTGGCGCCGGGGATCTCCAGGCGCAGGGTTTTCCCCTGGGGCCACAGCCGGGCCTCCTCCTTGATCTTGGTGTCCCGGCTGGACAAAAATTTCAGTGCCCGGCACAGGCAGGTGGCGACCATGCTGCAGGTGGCGCACTGCAGGCAACATTTCACGGACCCGTAGGCCATGGCATCGTCCCTCCTTTTTGGTGTGGTATTACCTTTAAGCATACTCCAAATCCCCTTAAATTGCAAGTATTCTCCGCCCCTCCGTCATGGCAGAGAGGGCCGGCCCGCCCCAAAAGCGCCCAGCCCCAGCGGCCAGAGGGCCGCCGGGGCTGGGCGTGGGCACTTGCGGTTGGAAAAAGGACGGCGGGGGAGGGGGCTACCGGTCCGATGCCAGCCAGGCTTCCAGCACCTGGGCGGCCACCTCCCCCAGGGCCGCGCCGGAGCCCCCGTGCTCGGCCACCAGGGCCAGGGCGATCTGGGGGTCGTCGTAGGGGGCGAAGCACACCAGCACCGCGTTGGAGGTCTCCTCCCCGGTGACCTGGGCCGAGCCCGTCTTGGCCCCCACCTGGATGGGCAGGTCCCCGAAGGCCTCGGCCAGGGCGCCGGTCTGGGTGGCCGCCAGCATCCCCTCCTGGATGGCCGCCACGTTGTCCGGGGAGAGGTGGACCTGGCCCAGGCTCACCTTCTCCTGGGGTTCCTCCCCCTCCACTTGCTTCAGCAGGTGGACCTGCCAGCGGTTGCCGTCCCCCACCAGGGTGGCGGTCATGTGGGCCAGCTGGAGGGGGGTGAAGCGGTTGTTCTCCTGGCCGATGGCGGCGGAGAGGACGCTGCCCTCATACCAGGTGCCGCCGATGGAGGAAGTGTACGCCGGCCCGGCCACCACCCCGGCCTGCTCCCCGGCCAGCTCGATGCCGGTTTTCTCCCCCAGGCCCAGGGCCCGGGCGTACTCCCCCAGGGTCTCAATGCCCACCCGGCGGCCGGCGTCGTAGAAGAAGATGTTGCAGGAGTCGGCGATGGCCTCGCTGACAGTCTCCAGGCCGTGGGTCTTGCCCTCCTGGCGGTAGAGCCAGCACTGGGGCTGGGGGTCGTCGTAGTAGGTGTAGCGGCCGGTGTCTAAGATTTGGGTCTCCGGGGTGAGGAAGCCCTCCTCCAGGGCGGCGGCGGCGGTGACCAGCTTAAAGGTGGAGCCCGGGGCGTAGAGCCCCTGGACCGCCCGGTTCATCAGAGGGTTCTTCTCGTCCTGGGCCAGGGCGGCGTAGTCGGCGGAGAAGGCGGCGGTGTCGTACCCCGGCAGGCTGACCATGGCCAGCACCCCGCCGTCGGACACGTCCAGGGCCACCAGGGCCCCGCCGTCGGCGTTGGGCCGGCTGTCCAGAAAGGCCCCCAGGGCCTCCTCGGCGGCGGCCTGGAGGTCCCGGTCCAGGGTGAGAGTCACGTCCCGGCCCGCCTGGGGCTCTGTGGCGTAGCGCTCGCCGGTCAGGCGGCCCTGGCGGTCGGTCTCCTGGACCTTCTGGCCGGGGGTGCCGTGGAGGTAGGCCTCAAAGGCGGCCTCGGCTCCATCTTTGCCCACGGTCTCGGCCATGGCGTAGCCCTGGTCCTGGTAGACCTCCCACTCCTCGGGGCTCATGGCCCCCACCCGGCCCAGCACGTGGGGGGCTAAGGTGCCGCTGCCCTGGCGCTGGACGGCGGGGGTGAAGGTCACCCCCTCCAGGGCCTCCTCGGTCACCCGGGCCAGGAGGCGGGGTGTGACGTTTTGGATGTCGCCGGTACCCGTCCAGTCCACCCCCTCCTCCTGGCAGAGGACCGCCAGGCGGCGGAGGACAGAATCGCTGATGTCCTCAGACAGCACAGCGGACCAGGTGGTCACGTCCTGGGCCAGCACCTGGCCGTTTCGGTCCAGCAGGCGGCCCCGGGCGGCGGGAATGGTCTCCACCTGGGCGATGCTCCGCTGGGATTTGGCGTAATAGGCCGCGCCGCTGGTGATCTGCAGGTTCCACAGCAGCCCGGCAAAGACCGTCAGCGCGGCGGCAAAGAAACCGGCGGCGGTGAGGATGCGACGGGGACGCATGGGCGCTCCCTCCTTGTTTGGGATTCCCCCGCCTCCGGCGGGGGTCAGCGGGCCCACTTCCGGCGCCGGCGGCAGCGGGGCGGCAGGCCCTTGGCCGCCCGGCGGGCGGCCCGGCTTTTGGGTTTGCGCAGGTGGAGCAGGAGAAAGGCCAGGGGAAAGCAGGCGGCTGCAAGGAGAAACTCCCGCCCTGCCAGGGACAAAGCCCCCAGCAGGGCCTGGCCGGCCACCCAGTGGCCCAGGGCCAGCAGGCCCTCCAAGGCCGCCAGGGGGAGCAGGCAGGTGAGCCATTTTCCCCAAAAGGCGGCGGCCCGGTGGAAGAAGCCCCCCGCCGCGGCCCCCAGCAGGGTCAGCAGGGCCATCTGCCAGGGGGAGGCCCCGGCCAGAAAGCACAACCCTCCCGCCAGCAGGCCGCACCCGGCCCCCCGGTTGGGCCCCTGCTCAGCCCCCACCAGAAAGACCAGGGTGGGGAGCACCCGGGCCCGGACCCCCGCCAGGGGGAGCCAGACCAGCACCAGGGCGTCCACCAGAAAGGCAGCGGCGGTGACCAGAAGGAGACGACGGCGGGTCATTCAGCGCACCTCCTGAAAGGCGGTGACCACGAAAACCTGGGACAGGTTGTCCAGGTCCGCCGCCGGTTGGAGGATGGCCGAGCGGGTCAGGCCGCCGGGGTCCTCGGTCAGGGCGGTGACGGTGCCCACGGCCAGGCCCGAGGGATAGGTCTGGCCCACGGCAAAGGTCACCACCTCCTCCCCCACCCGCACCGGGTCGGCCTGGGTGAGGCTGGCGAAGGCCAGCTGGCCCTGGGGCAGCTGGGTCAGGTCTCCCTCCAGGGTGCCCAGCACCCCCGAGGACACCCCCTGGCCGGCCAGCTGGAAGGCGGGGTCGGTGAGCAGGGTGACGGCGGCCCAGGTGCCGCCGGTCTCCGCCACCTGTCCCACCAGGGCTCCGCGGCTGTCCACCACGCACTGGCCGGTCCGCACCCCCTGGTCCTCCCCCTGGTCAATGGTCACCTCCGCCTGCCAGTTGTCCGGGGTCCGGGCGATCACCCAGGCGGAGGTGAGGGTGAGGTCCCGGCCGGTCTGGGCCAGGTCCAGCAGCTCCCGCAGCCGGGCGTTTTCCGCCTGGGCCAGCTCTCCCGCCCGGGCCTGGTCTTGCAGCTGGGCCACCTGCTGTTCCAGGGCGGCCTTTTCCTCCTGCAGGCGCTGGACCCGCTGGAAGTTGTCCGCCCCCTGGCGCACGGTCTCCGTCACCGTGGAAAACAGGCGCAAAAAGGGCCGTGACACCGTCTCCCCCACGTTCCGCAGGGGGGCCCAGGTCCCAGCCAGGACCAGGGCCGCCGCTGCGGCCACGAGGCTCAGAGACAGAGCCACGGCAATGAGTTTTCCCCAAGTATGTTGAAAAAATCCTTTCACGGCAAGTCCTCTCTCGCCCCCCGGCAGACCGGGGACCGAAAGGGTCTCAGCGGCCGGCCAGGGCCAGGCAGTCCACGCCGAAGTCCCGGAGGATCTGACCCAGGCGGCACACGGGCAGGCCCACCACGTTGTGGTAGTCCCCCTGGATGCCCGCCACCAGCAGGCCCCCCAGGCCCTGGATGCCGTAGGCGCCGGCCTTGTCCATGGGCTCCCCGGTGGCCACATAGCAGGCGATCTCCTGCTGGGTGAGGGGGCGGAAGGTCACCTGGGTCTCCTCGGCCTGGGTGACCACCTTGTCCCCCTGGCAGACGGTGACGCCGGTGTACACCTGGTGGGTCCGGCCGGACAGGGAGGCCAGCATGGCCTGGGCCTCGGCTGGGTCCTTGGGCTTGCCCAGGATGGTCCCGTCCCGGACCACCACGGTGTCGGCCCCGATGACGATGGGGTCCCCGGGCAGCTGGGCGGCCACCCACCGGGCCTTTTCCCGGGAGAGGGTCTGCACCAGGTCCCGGGCGTCGCGGCCCTGGAAGGCGTCCTCGTCGATCTGCGGCGATCTTGTGGTAAATTCCAGTCCCATCTGCCCCAGCAGGTCCTGCCGGCGGGGGGATTGGGACGCTAACACTATTTTCATCGAAAGCCTCCATATTTTCCATCGAAATTGGGAGAGGCGGGAAAAAAGAGTTCCCGCCCTTTTTCTGGGGTTTCCCACAGGGGTGGGGAGAGGTTGCCCCCCGCTGGACCCGGCCGGGCCGGGTGGGGAGGTGGAGGGCGGCTGCCCCCCAGGGGGCGCTGCCCGCGCGGGGGTTCCGGCTTTCTCCAGAGAAAGCCGGGCCCCCGCGGGCAGCGCCCCCTGCGGGCAGCAGCCCCCCGGGAGCGGCCCCGCTCCCACCCCGGCCTCCCCACTGCTGTGGGGCGGCGAAGCCCTGGGGAGTGCTCACTCCACGCCCCGGTAATAAAGCCCTCGGGTAAAGGCGGCCGGCGCCGCCCCCTCCCCGGTGCGGTAGGCCCGCAGCACCTGGGCGCACTGCTGGGCGGACTCCTCCAGAAAGGTCAGCCGGGCATAGGTCAGCCCCGCCGTCTTCCACTCGGTCTTGTCCGCCAGCCAGAGGACCTGGCTGTTGAAAAGCTCACTGCGGCAGCCCCAGGCTTTTTCCACGGGGAAGACCTCCCCCTTCCGGTCCCGGAGGCTCTGGGGCCGGTCCTGGCAGTGGCAGCCCTGGCCCCGGTTTTTCACGATGCAGTTTTCGGTGATCATCAGGGGCAGCCGGCCGTAGACGATGAGCTCCGTGGGCAGGACCTTGCTCAGGTCCCGCACCTGGGCCAGCCGCAGCTCGAAGGAGGCCGTGGCCGAGGCAAAGCCCAGCCGGGCCAGCTCCTGGGACCCCAGGTCGTTGGTCAGCCCCAGGCCGTAGTCCGCCCGGGGGGTGAGGTCAACTTCCTTGGCCAGGGCCAGCTGGCCGATGTGGCCCAAAAGGGCCTGGGTGACCCCCGCCCGCCGGGCGGCGGTCAGCTCCTGTTTCAGCTGGGGCAGCTCCCGGTCCCAGACGATCCGGGGCAGGACCACTCCAAAGGACACCCCGGGATACTCCCGCACCCACTGGGCCAGCTCCTCGGCGTGGGCGGCGGCCTGCTGGCAGGGCAGATAGACCAGGGCGGGGCCCTGGTCCAGGCTCTCCCGGCTCAGCTGCTCCCACCGGTGGAAGGAGAGGGTGAGAGCCGGGGCCTCCTTGGGGCCGGGGACAGTTTCCGGGGGCTGAAAGGGAAGCACCCGGCTGTGGGGGGCCTGGGTGCGGGCGGCGTCCAGGGCCGCCAGGGCCTGGCGCCGCAGGGCGTTCGTGGCCGACACCGGCAGGGCCAGGCCGGCGTCCACTTCCCCCTGGGTCTGGGTGACCGTGTACACCGTGCCGCCGGTCTTGGCCAGCTGGCCGGCCAACTGGTCCAGGGTGGTCTCCCGGGTGCGGGCGGCCTGGGGGACCTCCCCCTGGACGGTGATGGTGTTGCCGTCCGGGTCCCGGACGGTGAGGGAGACCGGCTGGGCCTGTTTGGCCTGCACCGAGAAGGTCACCGGCACCAGCCGGTGTTCCCCCCGGGTGTAAAACTGCTTGGTCTTCTCAAAGAGGTCCGCCGGGTCCTTGGCCCCCTCGGGCCGGGTGCCGAACATGGCCGGCCCCTTCTGGTCCCGGAAATAGCCCTGGGTGAACCCCTGGCGGGAGAAGGCGGCCTCCAGCTGGGCTCTCTCCTGGGGGGTGGGCTCCCGACCCTCCTTCAGGGCGGCGGCGTAGATGCCGGTGACCACGGCCACGTACTCCGGGCGCTTCATCCGCCCCTCGATCTTCAGGCAGGCCACCCCCATCTCCGCCAGCCGGCCCAGCTGGCCGGCCAGGGACAGGTCCTTCAGGGACAGGGGGTGGGAGGGGTGCTTGTCCCCCGGCCACTGGTAGGCCAGCCGGCAGGGCTGGGCGCACAGGCCTCGGTTGCCGCTGCGCCGGCCCACCACCGCCGACAGGAAGCACTGGCCGCTGTAGCACATGCACAGGGCCCCGTGGCCAAAGACCTCGATCTCCACCGGGGACCGGGCGCACAGGTCGGCGATGGCCTGGGCGGAGAGCTCCCGGGACAGGACCACCCGGGTCATGCCCAATTCTGCGCAAGCCAAAATCCCGTCCAGGTTGTGCACGGTCATCTGGGTGGAGGCGTGGAGGGGGAGGTCCGGGCAGGTCTCCCGCAGCAGCCGGGCCACGCCCAGGTCCTGGACCAGCACGGCGTCGATGCCCAGCTGGGCGGCCAGGGCGCCGGTCTCGGCGGCCAGGGGCAGCTCCCGTTGGGTGAGCAGGGTGTTCAGGGTGAGGTAGACCTTCACCCCCCGCAGGTGGCAGTAGGCCACGGCGGCCTCCAGCTCCTCCTGGGTGAAATTTTTCGCGTTGCGCCGGGCGTTGAGGGGGCCGAAGCCCAGATACACCGCGTCGGCCCCGGCCTGGACCGCGGCGGTGAGGGCCTCTGGAGACCCGGCGGGGGCCAGCAACTCCATCAGGTGGTCTCGTCCTCCCCCTTGTCCGGTTTGGGGGCGGTCTTGGACCGGCCGGCCTTGTCGTTCCGGCTGGTTTTGGTCCCCTTGGCCTCGGCCAGGGACCGGGCCAGCCGGGCGTTCTCGTCCAGGGCCTGCTTCAGCTGGGCCCGGAGGTTGTCGGAGACCTGCCGCTCCTTGCAGTACTTGTCCGCCACGTTCATGGCCGCCAGGATGGCCCCGTCGGTGATGGACAGGGTGGTGCCCCGCATGGCCTGGTCCAGCTCCTTGTTGACGATGTCGGCGCACTGCTGCAGATAGCTCTCCTCCTCCTCGGCCAGGAAGCGGTAGCTTTTGTTGTGGATGTAAATGGTCACAGGGTTTGCCATAGTTTCGATTCCTCCGTTTCGAGGGTGGGATTGCCGGGCAAGGCCCCGGGCGTTTCCCCGCGGGGCAGGGGGCTGCTGGGCCTTTGATTTCCCTATTATAGCATGGTTCGACGGAAAAGGATAGTCCTCCCCTTTTGCCGCCGGGGACAAAAGTTGCCAGCGGCGAAAAAAACGGTGACGCTCCGGCGGGAGGAGCGTCACCGTTTTTGCTGGAGGCGAGGGGGGTGAACCTCGCCCAAGCAAGGAAAGGAGGATCGTCACGACGGGGGGCAGTGCCGCCCCCGTTGATGGGCGATTGGTTCCCTCTGGGGCTCTGTCCCGGCGGGGCGGAGGCTCAGGGGGTTTCGGCGGCCTTGTGCCGTTTGGCGGTGAGATACTCGAAGATCAGGATGGCCACCATCAGCACCAGACCGATCACGTCGGTGAGGGTGCCGGGGATCATCATGCCCAGGCCACCCACGGCCAGGAGCACCCGCAGGGGCACCGCCAGCTTGCGGAAGAGGAAGCCGTTGAGGGCAGCGGCCACGCCGAAGATGCCCAGCAGGGCGCTGATGCAGATCTGCACCACCTGGAAGACGCTCTCCACGTCCACGAAGAGCATCTGGGGGCTCAAGGCGAAGATGTAGGGGACGATGAAGGCGGCGATGGCCAGCTTGGTGGCGTTGACGCCGGTCTTCATGGGGTTGGACTTGGCGATGGCGCTGCCGGCGTAGGCCGCCAGAGCCACGGGAGGAGTGATGTCGGCCACGATGCCGAAGTAGAAGACGAAGAAGTGGGCGGCCATCATGCTCACCCCGATGGAGGGGTCCATGAGGATGGGGGCGCAGGTGGCGGCCATGATGCAGTAGTTGGCGGTGGTGGGCACGCCCATGCCCAGCACGATGCAGCAGAGCATGGTGAGCACCAGGGCCACAAAGACCTGGCCGCCGGCCACGGACACGATGGCGGACAGGAGCTTGGAGGCCAGACCCGTGACGGTGATGCACCCGGAGATGATGCCCGCCACGCCGCAGGCCACGGCCACGGTGATGGAGCCCTTGGCGCCGCCCTCCAGGGCGTCGACCACTTTGCCGGGGGTGATGAAGTCAGAGCGGTCCTCCACCTTGTTCACGCAGCCGACAATGTTGTTGATGATGCTGACCACCACGGCCATGACGATGGCGATGGCGGCGGACTTGGCCATGGTGAAGGTGTTGGTGGACACCAGCCACACCAGCACCACCAGGGGCAGCAGCAGGTAGATGCGCTTAATCAGGTGGCGCATCTTGGGCAGCTGATCCTTGGGCACGCCCTTCAGGCCCAGCTTCTTGGCCTCCAGGTGCACGGCGATGTAGATGCCTGCGAAGTACAGCACTGCCGGCAGGATGGCCCGCACGGCGATCTGGCTGTAGGGCTCGCCGGTAAACTCGGTCATCAGGAAGGCGGCTGCGCCCATGATGGGGGGCATGATCTGGCCGCCGGTGGAGGCTGCGGCCTCCACGGCGCCGGCGAACTCGCCTTTGTAGCCGATCTTCTTCATCATGGGGATGGTCACCGAGCCGGTGGTCACGGTGTTGCCCACCGAGGAGCCGGAGACCATGCCGCACAGGGCCGAGGAGATGACGGCCACTTTGGCCGGTCCGCCGGCGGCGGCGCCGGCGATGGAGTTGGCCAGGCTGATGAAGAAGTTGGAGATACCCGTCCGCTCCAAAAAGGCGCCGAAGATGATGAAGACCACGATGAACTTGGCGCACACGCTCACCGGCCCGCCAAAGATGCCGTTGGCGGTGTAGAACAGGGTCCGGATCACCTGGGGCAGCCCTAAGCCGGAGGCAAAGGTATAGACGATCAGGGCCCCGGCCACGCACAGGATGGGGATGCCCACGCACCGCCGGCACAGCTCCACCAGGGCCAGGATGCCCACCACGCCCACGGCCATGTACAGGGGCTCCTTCATGATCCGGGCGGACAGGCGGATGACCGTCATGGCGTTGGCGGCGTAGAAGAAGTACGCGCCGGAGCCGGCGATCATGAGGATGACGTCATACCAGGGCAGGTAGTTGACCCGGCTGGTGCCCTTGCGGGCGGGGAAGATGAGGAAGCCCAGCAGGAGAATCATGCCCATGAAGATGGGCAGGCGGATCTCCGTCAGGGTGGTCAGAAAGACGGTGTCGACAATGCAGTACAGGGAAAACAGGGCCATGATGATGCCGATGACCCGCTTGGGAGTGCCCTCCCAGATGCGGGTGTTGGATTCCCGGTCGTACTTGCGCATCAGGGCCTCCACGTCGGCGGCAGTGCCCACCGACGTGTCCTGCTGTTCCTGGGCTGCCTGGGTCTCCTTCTCCTGTTCCTGCACCAGCTCCTTTTGTTTCTTGAAAAACGCCATAAGCAGAGTGCTCTCTTTCTCTTGGAATAGTGGGGTGAGGGGGGAAAAAGGCCCCCTATAATCGAGGAAAACTACGGCGGAGAAGATCCGCCGTAGTTTCCCTGTGGGATGCGAACAGAGATGCCTGTCCGCCGGTCTGCCGCTGGCAGCTTACTTGGTGGGCACTTCGATGCCCTTCTCGGCGAAGTACTGGGCTGCGCCGGGATGATAGGGGATGTTGGTGACAGAGGCGGCGAACTCCAGGTCCAGCTCCTTGGCCTTGTCGTGGCTGAGGCTGTCGATGTTCTCATAGATGGTGGAGATGAAGTTGTACACGTCCTGCTGGGACACGTCGTCCCGGGCGATGACGATGGCACCCACGGCCACGGTGGTGCAGTCCTCGGCAGTGCCGTAGACGTCAGCGGCGATGGTGCTCTCGGTGTAGTAGGGGGAGGTCTCCTTCAGCTTGGCAATGTGCTCTTCATCCAGGCTGATGAGATAGACATCCCGGGAGGTGGCCAGGCTGGTCACGGCGGTGGTGGGGGCGCCGGCAACCACGAAGGCGGCGTCGATCTTGCCGTCCTGGAGGGCGTCCACGCTGTCGCCGAAGCTCTGGAAGGTGGGATTGATGTCTTCCTCGGTCAGGTCATAGGCGCCCAGGATGTCCAGGGCGTTGTAGTACACGCCGGAACCGGAGGAGCCGATGGAGACGTTCTTCCCCTTCAGGTCAGCCACGCTCTTGATGTTGGGGTCCAGGGTGACGATCTGAACCTGCTCCATGTACAGGGCGGCCACGGTGGAGAAGTTGGTCACAGGAACGCCCTCAAACAGACGCTCGCCGTTGTAGGCATAGCTCATCACGTCGGACTGGACAAAGCCCAGCTGGGCGGTGTTCATGTCCATCTGCTCCACGTTGTCCTGGGAGCCGTTGCTGACCACGGCGGTGACCTTGGTGTCGGAGTTGCTGGTGACATACTGGGCCAGCACGGTGCCAAAGCCATAATAGGTGCCCTGGTCGCCACCGGTGGAGAACTTCAGCTCGGTGCCGCTGGCGGTCTGAGCGCTGTCGCCGCCGTCGCCGCTGGTGGTTTCGGTGGTGTCGCCGCCGCCGCAGCCCACCAGACCCAGGGCCATGACCAAAGCCATCAGCAGTGCAAGAATCTTCTTCATGGTGATACTCTCCTTCTGTTGTATGATTGCAGCTTTATGAAACTACTATAGCTATCATATACAAAACGCGCATTTTTTGCAAGAGAATTTTTCCTTTCAAGGTCACTTTGTATAAAATCCCGCCGTTTCAGCCGCCTTTTTTGCGGAAAACACCCCCGCCGGTGAACCGGCGGGGGTGGGGATCAAGGGGTGGGCAGCAGGCAGGGCTGAAACACCGCCAGGGCCTGCTGGTCGTCCTGCTGGGCCCAAACCCGGCCAAAGGTGGCCAGCAGGGCGGAGGTCTGGCCGCTGGGTGGGTCCTCTTGCGCGGCGTCGGCCTGGCCCTGGACCGACAGGGTCACGTCGTAGTCGGCCAGGGCACCCTGGAGACGGCGGCAAAGGGTCTGCAAGGCCTGGGGTCTGGCCCCCGTGGTTGCCAGAGTCTCCACCGCCCCCTGGGTGGGGTAGGCGCAATTGGTGAGCAGGATCTCGTCAAAACCCAGCTGGGCCAGCTCCTGGCACACCCCGGCCAGATAGGACTGGACTTGGGTGTCTGTGGGGTCCAGCCAGGCCAGGCCTTCCTCGTCCCGCCAGGCAGAGCCGCTCACCCGCTGTAAGGCCAGGGCGGGGTCTGCCTGGACCAGGGCCTCATCCCGCAGACAGGAGACCTGGGCCACCGTGTACAGCCCCGGGGTGTCGTTGAGCTCCCGCAGGGCCTGGTTGCGGTCCAGGCCGGCCCAGGAGGTCCCGGCGTCGGCGGCCAGATCGATGGCGGAGACATAGCCCAGGGCGCCGTCGTCGGTTTTCATGGGCAGCACCAGGCCGTCGGCTCCCTGGGCCAGGGCCTCCGCCTGGTCCAGCTGGTCCAGGGGGAGAAAGACGGTCTGGAGGGGGGCGGCCTCCTCCTCCGGCTGGGCCGCGGGGACCCCCTGGGCCGGGGCGGCGGCGGAGACGGCCTCCGGCTGGGGGTCCAGCCAGGCCGACACCTGCTGGGAGATGCGGGCCGGAGAGAGCACCCCCAGAAAACACAGCAGCAGAAAGGCCCCGGCCAAAACGCCAGCGGCGCACACCAGAGCCAAAAGGATCTGCCCCGCCCGAGGGGGGCGGGAGGGATAGGAACGGGACATAGGCAACTCCTTTCTCCGCTGGTTTCGGCGGGCCCGCTTATGTAGCCGACAGGGACAGCCAGCGCAGCAGGAACAGCAGGCCCAGGCCGGGCAGCCCCAGCAGGCCCAGGGTCAGGCCGTTGAAGGCGTTGACCCCCAGGGCCAGGCCGGCTGCCACCCCGCTCCAGGACCAAAGGGCCAGGGCCCCCAGGGCCAGGGCGGCGCGCAGCAGGACCTTCACCAGCCAGCCCAGGGGCCGGCGAAAGATCACCAGAAACAGGACGGAAAAGATCAGAACGGTCAGCCAGGGACCGTCGGGCGAAAAGAAACTCATGGGATGGCCTGCCTTTCTAAGGATCGCATCTGCCGCAGCAGATAGGTGTGCTTGGCCCGCAGGGCGCTGATCTCATAGAGGTAATACTCCAGCAGGTCCCGGTCTGCCGTCTGGTCAAAGCCCGCCAGGGCGGCGGCCAGGTCCTGGCTGGTCTCCTCCAGGTGCCGGCGCAGCAGCTGGGCCTGGGTGAGGGGGGCGGCTGATTTTGCCATGAAACGGCCTCCTTGCCGAGGGGATCTCCCCTGTGTTTTCAAGTATATGGACAGCTTGCCTGGATATGACCGGGAAGATACCTGGAAAGATCTGGCTGGCAGAGCCAGGAAAAACGCGGAAAAGTGGGAAAAAGCCCTTCCCCCGCCGGCAGGATATGCTATAATAGACCATACGTACCCCGCCGCGCCCGGCGCGGCACAGCCCTTCGATTTTTCCATGAGGTGCCTATCATGAAAACAACAGCCAAACGCATGCTCTCTCTGGCCCTGTCCCTGGTCTTGGCCCTGAGCCTGACCCTGCCCGCCCTGGCCGCCGGGGTTCCGGTGACCGGCGTGAGCCTGAACGAAACCACCCTGTCCCTGGTCCCGGCGCAGACCGCCCAGCTCACCGCCCAGGTGACCCCTGCCAACGCCGACGACCCCAGCGTCACCTGGACCTCCAACAAGCCCGACGTGGCCACCGTCAGCGAGACCGGCCTGGTCACCGCCGTGGCCGAGGGTACCGCCACCATCGAGGTTGCGACCACTGACGGTGGATATAAAGACGTATGCACCGTGACAGTGACCAACGACTACGTGGCCCGGGTGGAGCTCAGCCCCGCCGGGCCGGAGCTGCTCCCCCTGGGCAGCCAGCGCCAGTTCACCGCCCAGGTGATCTACGCCCACGGCAGCCAGGGGGACCAGCGCGTCACCTGGGCCAGCTCCAACACCCAGGTGGCCACCGTCAGTGAGGACGGCCTGGTCACCGCCGTGGCCGAGGGCAAGACGGAGATCCTGGCCCTGTCCGAAGGAAAGGACCAGACCGGCTCGCCTGTAATGGCCATCTGCCAGCTCACCGTCACCCCGGCGGGGGGCTCCTCCACCCAGGACAGGCTGGCCCTGTCTGCCAACCTGGTGACCGTCCAGGGGGGCCAGGGGGTAGAAACCCAGCTCACAGCCCCTGAGGTGCTGGTCCATCGGGGGGACCAGGACGTCACCGACGCCTACACCCTCTCCTACCGCTGGACCAACAGCGCCGGCCAGGAGCTGGGTACCCAGGCGGTCCAGACCGTCCAGCCCACCTCCCTGACCAGCATGACCATCACCTGCACCGTCACCGCCGCCAGCAAGACCGACACCGCCCAGGTCCTCACCGACGCCTGCCGGTACCAGCTCCGGGTCTACCCCGGCACCCAGCTGACGGCGGCCATGGACCTCAAGCAGGGCACCCTCACCCTGGAGCAGCTGAAGAACCAGGAGGGCACCCTGTCGGTGCTGGAGCAGCTGACCAAGGGGGACGGCCAGCAGGCCAATGGGGTGGCCGGCCTTGACCGGGTGGTCTTTGACCTGAGCACCGTCACCGGCCAGCAGGCGGGGGTCTTCTCCGCCCAGGACCAGACGGCCTACTACCTGGAGCAGACCGGCACCGACCCGGTGGACCTGCTGAGCCAGCTGACCTTCACCCCCAAGGAGAAGGGGACCTACACCGTCCAGTTCATGGCCTATGGGGCCCGGACCTATTACGGCCAGCTGACCATCCTGGTGGACGACCAGCCGGTGGTCCCCCCGGTGGAGAGCGACGTGACCTGTGACGGCACGGGCTTTACCTTCACCGGCTCGGACTTCTACCACGCCACCGACGCCGACCCTGTCATGGCGGTGACCTTTGGCCAGCCCTCCGCCGGGCGGCTGGTCCGGGACCTGGCCTACGGTGCCGGGGTCCGGGATGAGCAAAACACCTATTACACCAACGCCGCCAGCGACGGCCAGTTCCACATCTCCACCCTGAGCTACCTGCCCCAGGCAGGCTTCACCGGCCAGGTGACCATCCCCATGACCCTCACTACGCGGTCGGGCCAGAAGACCAGCGACACCCTCACCGTCTTCGTCACCAGTAAGAGCCACTCCGACCAGTTTGCAGATGTCAACGAGGACACCGTGGGCCTGTGGGCAGCCAACGCCGTGGACTTTGCCCACCACTTCGGCCTGGTCAGTGGGGTGGCCGACGACCGCTTCGCCCCGGACACTCCCATGACCCGGGCCCAGCTGGTGACCATCCTCTACCGGGCGGCGGGCAGCCCCCAGATGACGGTGACCACCAATTTTGAGGACCTGGATGTGGGCAGCTACTACTACAATGCCGTGGTCTGGGCCACCGTCATGGGGGTGGTCAACGGCACCAGCGACACCACCTTCAGCCCCGACAACTACGTCACCCGGGAGCAGATTGCCGCCATCCTCAGCCGCTACGCCGATGCCATGGGGGACACGGTGACCACCTCCGGCACCCTCAACGCCTACGTGGACAAGGACCAGGTGAGCGACTACGCCGTCCAGCCCATGATCTGGGCCGTGGACCGGGGGATCATCTCCGGCACCACCGACACCACCCTCTCCCCCAAGTCCACCGCCACCCGGGCCCAGGTGGTGGTGATGCTCCACCGGTACCTGGCCCCCTGAGCCAGCCCGGCGCCAAGCCTTTTTCCAGCCAGCCCTCCGGGGCTGGCTGGTTTTGTTGTTTTTCCAGGGGATTTTTAAGCCGGTTTATGGCAAGGGGGGTACCATGAGGACGGAGGAAGGCGCGCCTGCTTGCTGCCGGACCAAAAAAGGGGACCGCCGCCCCCCGCCCTCCCGCCGGGCCCACCCCTTGACACATCCTGGGAAAATGGATTAAGATAAAGGATAATTGATTTTATTTTGGGTTGGTGTACCCATTTCCATACCAAAGGAGAATTTCATGGCAAACAGCAAGCAGGATTATGGCAACGACTCCATCTCCATGCTGGAGGGGGCCGACCGGGTCCGCAAGCGGCCGGGGGTGATCTTCGGCTCCGACGGCCTGGAGGGCTGCGAGCACGCCGTCTTTGAGATCCTCTCCAACGCCATCGATGAGGCCCGGGAGGGCTACGGCAAGGAGATCATCCTCACCCGCTTCCGGGACGGCCGCATCCAGGTGGAGGACTTCGGCCGGGGCTGCCCGGTGGACTGGAACGAGAAGGTGGGCAAGTACAACTGGGAGCTGGTCTTCTGCGAGCTCTACGCCGGTGGCAAGTACGATAACGCCGCCGGGGACAACTACGAGTACTCCCTGGGGCTCAACGGCCTGGGCGCCTGCGCCACCCAGTACGCCGCCAAGTTCATGGACGTCATCGTCCGCCGGGACGGCAAGCGCTACGACCTCCACTTTGAGAAGGGGAGTCTGGTGGGGGAGATGACCGTCTCCCCTGCCGACCGGAAGAAGACGGGCACCACCATCACCTGGCTGCCCGACTTGGAGGTCTTTACCCAGATCGACATCCCCACCGACTACTTCACCGACGTCCTCCACCGCCAGGCGGTGGTGAACGCCGGGGTGGTCTTCCGCTTCCGGGACCAGGGGGAGCGGGGCTTTGCCGAAACCGTCTTTGCCTACGAAAACGGCATCGCCGACTACGTGACAGAGCTGGCCGGCGAGCACCCCCACACCCCCATCCAGTTCTGGTCCGGGGAGCGGGTGGGCCGGGACCGGCCGGACAAGCCCGACTACAAGGTCAAGCTCTCCTGCGCCTTCTGCTTCTGCCCGGCCCATCACGTCATCGAGCACTACCACAACTCCTCCTGGCTGGAGCACGGGGGGGCCCCGGAGAAGGCCATGCGCTCGGCCTTCCTGTCGGCCATGGACGGCTGGCTCAAGCAGAATGGTAAGTACAACAAGAACGAGGCCAAGATCACCTGGCCGGACGTGCAGGAGACCCTCATCTTCGTCTCCAACAACTTCTCCACTCAGACCTCTTATGAGAACCAGACCAAAAAGGCGGTGAACAACCGCTTCATCCAGGAGGGCATGACGGACTTTCTCCGGGAGCATTTGCAGATTTTCCTCCTGGAAAATCCCCAGGCCGCCGAGGAGGCCGCCCGGCAGATCCTCATCAGCAAGCGCAGCCGGGAGGCCGGGGAGAAGGCCCGCCTGAGCATCAAGAGCAAGAGCCTGGCCGGGGCGGTGGACATCGCCAACCGGGTGCAGAAGTTCGTGGACTGCCGGACCAAGGACGTCTCCCGCCGGGAGCTGTACATTGTGGAGGGCGACTCCGCCCTAGGCTCGGTGAAGCTGGGCCGGGACGCGGAGTTTCAGGGGATCATGCCCGTGCGGGGAAAGATCCTCAACTGCCTGAAGGCCGACTACGGCAAGATCTTCAAGAGCGAGATCATCACCGACCTGCTGAAGGTCATGGGCTGCGGGGTGGAGGTCAGCGACAAGCGCAACAAGGACCTCTCCCTGTTTAACCTGGACAACCTCCGCTGGAACAAGATCGTCATCTGCACCGACGCCGACGTGGACGGCTATCAGATCCGCACCCTCATCCTCACCATGCTCTGGCGGCTCACCCCCACCCTCATCCAGCAGGGATACGTGTACATTGCCGAGTCCCCCCTGTATGAGATCACCGCCGGGGGCAAGACCTGGTTTGCCTACTCGGAGAAGGAGAAGGGGGAGATTCTGGGCAAGCTGGCCGGCAAAAAGCCCCTCATCCAGCGCTCCAAGGGCCTGGGCGAGAACGACCCGGAGATGATGTGGATGACCACCATGAACCCCGACACCCGGCGGCTGATCCGGGTGATGCCCGACGAGGCCGAGGCCACCGCCCAGGTCTTTGACCTGCTGCTGGGGGAGAACGCCCAGGGGCGCAAGGAACACATCGCGGAAAACGGCTACAAATATCTGGACCTGGCGGACATTTCCTGACCGCCGGGGCCGCCGTATCATTGGAAAGGAGACCTGCCTTATGGACCACAGACAAGCCAGAAAGACCGGCTGGACCATCATCGGCTGCGGGTGCGTGTTCATCATCCTCTCGAAACTTTGGATCGGCCTGGCCATGGCGGCCCTGGGGCTGCTGCTCATCGCTATGGCGGGGCGGTGCCCCCACTGCGGGAAGATCTTGCTGCTGGTGCCCACCCATGCGGTGCAGTGCCCCAAGTGTCACGGGTCGCTGCTGTAAAGCAGCGACGGACACGGGGAGCGGGCCGCTCCCGGGGGCCGCTGCCCGCGGGGGGCCCGGCTTTCTCTGGAGAAAGCCGGAGGAAAGAGCACCAGGGGACGCAGCCCCCTGGACCCCCGCTTAGGAAAGGAGGTTCCTTTCCTAAGGACCTTTTCTCTGGTGGGAGAGGGCTGGCAGGCGGTGGCTGTTTTTGATGACTGGCCTGCGGCCCACACAGCGAAAGGCCCCAAGGCGAGCCGCCCACCACTTGGGCGGCTGGGGGCGCTTTTGTTTTCCCTATGGGGAGGACCGAAGAACAGAAATCAAAAGGACAAACATAAAAAATATAAGAAAAGCGGCCATGCTGTCTGCTCATCTGCCTCTCTGCGCCTGAAACCGCCCCCAAAGGGTACGCCCTATCGGTGCCAGCCGCCCAATCGGTGGGCGGCTCGCCTTAGGAGCCTGGCGCTGAGAGGGCCGCAGGCCGCTTACATCTACAGAACAGTTCCCTTCCCAGGTTTCCACAACCCAGAGAAGGGGAGCGTGAGGGGAGGAACCTCCTCCCCTCACCCCCGGGGTCCAGGGGCCGCAGCCCCTGGTGCTCTTTGTCCGGCTTGGCGGTTGCCCTCCACCGCCCCCACCCGGCGGTGCCTGCCGGGAAAGGCGGGCCCCCTCCCCGGGACTTGCATTGAAAGAATAGGAAAATAGGAAGCATCACTATGGCAAGAAAAAAATCCCCCGACCAGGGGAAAAAGCGCCCCACCCCCCAGGGGGTGGAGGGCCTGCACGGCCAGGTGGTGGAACAGCTCATCACCGACACCCTGGAACTGAACTATATGCCCTACGCCATGAGCGTCATCATCTCCCGGGCCATCCCGGAGATCGACGGCTTCAAGCCCTCCCACCGCAAGCTGCTGTACACCATGTACCAGATGAAGCTGCTCACCGGCGGGCGGACCAAGTCGGCCAACGTGGTGGGGGCCACCATGAAATTGAATCCCCACGGGGACAGCGCCATCTACGAGACCATGGTCCGCCTCTCCCGGGGCTATGGGGCCCTGCTCCACCCGCCGGTGGACTCCAAGGGCAACTTCGGCAAGGTCTACTCCCGGGACATGGCCTATGCCGCCTCCCGCTACACCGAGGTGAAGCTGGACGGCATCTGCGAGGAGCTCTTCCGGGACATCGACAAGAACGTGGTGGACTTTGTGCCCAACTACGACGGCACCCTCACCGAGCCCCTGCTCCTGCCCACCACCTTCCCCAACATCCTGGTCTCGGCCAACATGGGCATCGCCGTGGGCATGGCCTCCAACCTGTGCGGCTTTAACCTGGCCGAGGTCTGCGCGGCGGCCATCGCCCGCATCAAGGACCCCCAGGCCGACCTGCTGGACACCCTCCTGGCCCCCGACTTTCCCACCGGCGGCCAGCTGCTCTACGACCGCAAAGAGTTGGAAAGCATCTACCGCACCGGCCGGGGCTCCTTCAAGGTCCGGGCCAAGTGGCGGTATGTGAAGGGCGAGAACCTCATCGAAATTTACGAGATTCCCTACACCACCACCGCCGAGGCCATCCTGGACAAGGTGGCCGAGCTCATCAAGGCCGGCAAGCTGCGGGAAGTGGCCGACATGCGGGACGAGACCGACCTGTCCGGCCTGAAGCTGACCATCGACCTGAAGCGGGGCACCGACCCGGACAAGCTCATGCAGAAGCTCTTCCGGGCCACCCCCCTCCAGGACTCCTTCTCCTGCAACTTCAACGTCCTGGTGGACGGCATGCCCCAGGTCATGGGGGTGGGGGAGATTCTGGACCGGTGGACCGCCTGGCGGTCCGACTGTGTGCGCCGGGCGGCCCAGTTCACCCTGGAGCAAAAGCAGGACAAGCTCCACCTGCTCCAGGGCCTGGGGGCCATCCTGCTGGACATCGACCGGGCCATCGCCATCATCCGGGGCACCGAGTCCGACGCCATGGTGGTGCCCAACCTCATGGAGGGCTTCGGCCTGGACAAGGTCCAGGCGGAGTACGTGGCGGACATCCGCCTGCGCAGCATCAACAAGGAGTACATCCTCAAGCGCACCGCCGAGAGCCAGCAGCTGGAAAAGGACATCGCCGACCTGCAGGACCTGATCGAAAAGCCCGCCCGCATCCGCCGGGAGATCGTCCGCCAGCTGGAAGGGGTGAAGAAGAAGTACGGCACCGACCGCCGCACGGAGATCCTGCCCCAGGACCAGCTGGCCGAGCAGACCCCCGAGGCCGAGGAGATCCCCGCCTATCCCGTCCACCTCTTCCTGTCCCGGGAGGGCTATTTCAAAAAGATCTCCCCCCAGTCCCTGCGCATGTCCGGGGAGCAGAAGTACAAGGACGGGGACGGCCCCGCCTTCCACTGGGAGACCACCAGCGCCGCCGAGCTGCTCTTCTTCACCAACCAGCAGCAGTGCTACAAGGCCTTCGCCCACACCTTTGAGGACAGCAAGGCCAGCGTCCTGGGCGAGTTCCTGCCCGCCAAGCTGGAGATGGAGCCCGGGGAGACCATCCTCTGGGCCTGCCCGGCGGGGGACTACACCGGCCACCTCCTCTTCTTCTTCGCCAACGGCAAGGTGGCCCGGGTGCCCCTGGCGGCCTACCAGACGGTGACCCGGCGCAAGAAGCTCACCGGCGCCTATTCCGACAAGAGTCCCCTCCAAGACGTCCTCTACCTGGCCGAGGGCCAGGAGGAAGAGGTGGTCCTCTACTCCACCGAGGGCCGGGCCCTGCTCTTCCAGACCGACGGCATCCCCGTCAAGACCACCCGCTCCACCCAGGGGGTGCAGGTGATGACCCTGAAGAAGAGCTACACCGCCGACCACGCCGCCCTCCTGTCCCAGACCCCCATCGTCAACAAGGCCCGCTACCGGGCCCGCAGCCTGCCGGCGGCGGGGGCCCTGCTCAAGGCCGAGGACCAGGGGGCCACCCAGATCCGCTTAGACCTGTAAAGGCCGCCGGCCGGAAAGGAGGCCGCCATGAAAAAACGGTTGCTGCTGGCGGCCCTTCTGGCCGCCCTCACCCTCACCTGCGGCTGCGGCTCCATGCTGGAGCGCAGCTATGCCTCCGTGGAGCCCCACGAACAGTTCTCCGATGAGTCGGCCAGCGATGCCATCCTCCGGGCGGAGACCTACCAGGGGCTGGTCAGCGCCCTGCTGCACCTGGTGGAGCAGGGGGCGGAGAGCGGGGTGATCCGCCTGTACCAATACAGCAGCGTCACCGGCAGCGCTGCCAGCGACGTGGACCAGGCCTGCCTGGAGGTCACCCAGGAGGACCCCCTGGGGGCCTACGCCGTGGACTACATCAAATACGACGTGACCGCCACCGCCGCCTATCACCAGGTGGAGGTGAAACTGGCCTACACCGTCAGCCAGGAGGAGCTGGGCCAGGTGATCTCGGTCACCGGCAGCACGGCGGTGGAGCAGGAGCTCCAGGAGCTTTTGCCCAGCCGGCCGGAGAAGGTGGTCTTCCGCATCAGCTACTTCACCCAGGAGGACAGCGTGGAGACCCTGCGCCAGGCGGTCCAGGAGGCCTATCAGGTCCAGACCGTGCCCCTGCCCCCCTTGGAAGAGGTGGAGGTCACCCTCTACCCCGACAGCGGCCAGCAGCGGGTGGCGGAGATCCGCCTGACCTGGGGCACAGCGCCGGTGCAGCCTCCCGCCGGCCAGCAGGAAAGCGGCTAAAAGCCGGGTCCCGAAAAAAATCAAAAAAACCCCAAAATATGCCTTGACAGAACGACGGGGGTGTGCTATTATACCCCTTGTCGATGCGAGTGTAGCTCATCTGGTAGAGCGCCACCTTGCCAAGGTGGAGGTAGCGAGTTCGAGCCTCGTCACTCGCTCCAGAATAAGTCCTTGTTCCAAGAGAACAAGGACTTATTTTTATTGCTGGCGTCTCTCGGGCTCGAACTGGCTGCCTCCACCAAATCCGTGGTGTAACCACGGATTTTTCAATCCAGGAGGTGGGGGGTCCCCAGAAAAGCGCAGCTTTTCTGGGGTGCGTTTAGCGAGTTCGAGCCTCGTCACTCGCTCCAGAAGAAGAAAAAGAAGGACATCCAACGGATGTCCTTCTTTTTCTTCTTCTGGTGACCTGCGGTCCATTTGACATACTCGGGACAAGGGAATTGCCCCTGCGCCGAGGGTTTTGCGCAGCCAAAAACGCTCCCGGCGGCGCACCCGCGCCGCCCCGCTGTGCGGGGTCCCTGGTGGGAGGGACGCAGGCTTGGCTGTGTTCTTGGCGTTTCGGCAAGACAAAATAAAAAGGGGACATCCTCTGTGGATGTCCCCTTTTGAGGTTTGTGGGCGCGGTTGGGTCAGAGGGTCTCTTCCATCCCCTGCAGCTGCGCCAGGCTGACGCTGTCCAGGTAGTCGTAGACCACCCGGTCCAGCCCCTGCCACAGGGGCAGGGCCCGGCAGTGGCCGGCTTTCTCACAGCCCTTTTGGTCCCCTTTCAGGCAGGAGACGGTGGCCAGGTCGCCCTCCGCCAGGCGGATGATCTCACCCGCCGAATACGCCGCCACCGGCCGGCACAGCCGGTAGCCGCCGCCCTTGCCCCGGATGGCGTCCACCAGCCCCGCCCGGCTGAGGGAGGCCAGAATGTTTTCCAAATACTTTACCGAGATTTCCTGCCGCTGGGCAATGTCTTTCAGGGGGATATACGCCCCGCTGCTGTGATCGGCCAGGTCCAACATCACCCGTAGAGCATATCGTCCTTTGGTGGAGATCATCATACGCAAAGCCTTCTTTCTCTTCTTCCCGCCTCTGTGCGCGCCGGCGGTGGGCCGCCTGGGTGGTGGGCAGAGTGGAAGAATTGGTTCATCATGGCAGTATTATACTCTAAAAACCGAAAAAAGTGAATGGCTGCCCGTCAAAATTCCGGCTTTTTTCCAGGCCGATGGAGGAATGGCCGCCATCTTATCCCAATTTTCCTCCGCCGGTTGACAAACCGAGGAGGAAAGTGCTATACTCCTGTGGACAACGAAATAGGGATCGGATGAAACGAACGGGAGATTTCCCCCGGGAAAACCGATGAAGCAATCCGGGGCCGCCAACCCTGGGAGAAACTTTCAGGTCAAGATACCGTTCGCGGACGACACTCTGGAGAGCACCGGGTCCCCCCGGTCGCCGTAGAAGTAACGCTTTCAGGTCAACACACAGAGAGACAGGCAGCTTTTTTGCCGGTCTCTTTTTTTCTTGCCGGGCGGCTCTGCCGCCCCCACCCTTGCTGCCACACGGTATGACACGTACAGATAGAGATCGGGAACCGGCGGCAGGCACCAGCCTGCGCCAAAGCAGCGCGGGCAGGACGAACCATCGTCCTGCCCGCGCTGTTTTTCGTTCGGGGCAAAGGGCTCACCCGGCGTAGGGGCGCACCCGGAAGAGAACCCCCAGTTCCTCCGCCAGCCGGCGGCAGGCCTCGATCTCCTGGGGGGTCTTGTCGTAGTCCACGATGGTCACCATGACCTTGGGCACGCAGGCGGCCGCCCGGCGCAGAAAGTCCAGCATGGCCTGCCAGGCCGCCTCCCCGGCGCCGGGCCGGGTCAGCCGCAGGTACTCGGCCGGGTTGGAGGCGTTCAGAGACACGGACACCGCGTCCAGCCGCCCGGTCATCTCCGGGGCGATGTCCCGGTGGTTGATGAGGCTGCCGTGGCCGTTGGTGTTCAGGCGGATGGGGGGCAGGTTGGCCCGGCCGGCGGCCCGCAGCTGGTCGCAGATCCAGAACAGGTCGTCGGCCCGGCAGGTGGGCTCCCCATAGCCGCAGAAGACGATCTCGGCATACTGGGAGAGGTCCTGCCCCAGAATCTCCGCCAGCACCTCCTCCTTGGTCGGCTCCTCCTGGAGCCACAGGCCCCCCAGGGAGGAACCGTCCTGGTCCCGAATACAAAAGACGCAGTGGCAGTCGCAGCGGTTGGTCAGGTTGATGTACAGGCTGCCGTAGTATTCATAGGTGATGATGTCGCCCTTCATGAAAACCCCTCCTTTGGGTGATTCAGTCTGCAATGGCGAAGAGTTTTTTCCCGTTGGCGGTGGTGATCTCCTCCACCTGCTGCCGGGTGAGCCCCTTGATCTCGGCGATGGTCTCGGCCATCCGGTAGACATAGCGGGAGTCGCACCGCTTCCCCCGGAAGGGGGTGGGGGCCATGTAGGGGGCGTCGGTCTCCACCATCAGGCGCTCCATGGGCACCGCGGCGATGACCTCTGGGGCCTTGCGGGCATTCTTAAAGGTGATGGTCCCCGTAAAGGACAGGTGCCAGCCCAGCTTCACCAGGGTCTTGGCGTCCTCGGCCGAGCCCGAGTAGCAGTGAAAGACCCCCCGCACCCCGGGAAATTCCTTGACCATGGCCAGGCAGTCGGCGTGGGCCTCCCGGTCGTGGACGATGACGGGCAGGTCCAGGTCCTTGGCCAGCTGGAGCTGGGCCCGAAAGACCTCCTTCTGCAGGTCCCGGGGGACCTCCTTCCAGTAGTAGTCCAGGCCGATCTCCCCGATGGCCACCACCTTGGGGTGCTTTGTCATCTCGGCCACCTGGTCCAGCCAGTCCGCCGGCAGGCCCAGGGCGTCCTCCGGGTGGACCCCGGCGGCGGCGTAGACGTGGGGATAGGCTTCGGCCAGGGCGATGGACTGGCGGGAGGAGGGCAGGTCACAGCCGGGGCACAGCACCAGCCCCACCCCGGCAGCGGGGAGGGAGGAGAGGACCTCGTCCCGGTCGGGATCAAAGGCCTCGGCGTAGTAGTGGGCGTGGGTGTCAAAGAGCATGGCTCAGTCCTCCTTTTCCTGCAGCTGGCCCAGGGGGTGGCGCCCCCGGCCGTCGCTGATCTTCTCCAGCTCCAGCACCTGCTGGGGGTCGGCGTCCTGGAGGTGGAGGAGCTTTTCCGCCATGATCCGGGAGAACCCCGACTGGAGGATGCTCTGGATGATCACGTTCTCAATGGCTCCCTCGTCGGAGGTCTCAGGGTCCAGGATGTCCTGAACAGCGGCCCGGGTCTGGGCGGTGTAGAAGTTGCCCACCTCCTGCAGCCGGGCGATGTAGCTGGTGTAGAAGATCCGCACCTCCTCCTCGTCGGCGGTGGAGGGCAGCAGCTGCTGCAGGCCGTTGATGCTGATGCCCTGCTTGAGGGTGAAGATCATGATGAGGAAGGCGATGTGCACCCGGTAGTATTTCCGTTTCTCCGGGGCGGGCATCACCTTCAGGCGGACGTAGTTGTTGATGGTGGTGGGGGTGACGGGCTTGTCCTTGGAGTCTTCGATGGGGATAAAGTCCAGGTACTGGCCCAGCAGGGCGATGACCTGGTCCATGTACAGGCCGATGTCCGGCAGCTCCTTCCAGGCGGGCAGCTTGTAGTTGTTCAGGTAGTGCTCCCACCGGATGAGCTTGTGGGCAATCAGCTCCTTGTCATACGGCATAGGCGTTCTCTCTTTCCCAAAAAATGTGGTCTTTCCGCACAGAGGTATTAGAACGGGGAAGCCTCCGGCGGTCTCATCTAATAGTATAGCACGAAAGCCGGTGCCTCACAAGCGGGACCGAGAAATTTTTCCCGCCACTACTTGACTCTTATATTACGAGGAAGAAAAAAGCAGCCCCGACAGCCAGAGAGACTGCCGGGGCGGAAGCGGGCGGATCAGGGGTTGTTTGGGAGACGCCGCTTGGCGGCCAGCCGCCCCACACCCAGGATGAGGGCGAAGCAGATACACCACCCCTGGACCCAGGAGAGGAGGAGGGCATAGGACTCCTGGGAGGGGCTCTGCCAGGGCAGCAGCAGCTGGGCGGGGTTGGGCAGGACGACGGTTTGGGAAAAGACCAGGTCCGCCGCGCCCCACAGGACCAGAAAGACGCACAGCAGGGACAGGACCAGGGCGGCAAGGCCGTACCGGCGAAAAATGGCCCAGCCCAGGAGGATGGCCAGCACGCCGAAGGCCCACAGGGACAGCCCCTGGGACAGGGCCCACGGGGCGGTCATGGCCCAGGGGGCCAGGGCGGGGTCCAGCAAGAACCACAGGGTCCAGAGGACCCAGGGCAGCCAGGGCAGGCCGCGGGGGGTGAGGGGGAGTGTTTTCATGGGACGTCTCCTTTCTGGTATTGGAGGTCAGGGGGTGCCGTTCCAGCGCTGCCGCCGGCGGGCGAGGACGGTGATGGCGTTTCCCAGGCAGAGGCCCACCAGAGAGGCGGCCCAGATGGTGCCCTTTCCGCTCTGGGCCAGGCCGGGCACCCAGGCCAGGACGACGGCCAGCCAAAACACCAGCGCCACGGCCAGGGCCGCCAGGGTCACGAGGAGATTTCCCCGCCGGGAGGCCAGGAAGCTGACGGTGTAGACGGGGATGGAAAACAGAATGAGCGGGAGCAACCAAGGCATGGGGGACCTCCTTCCTGATTTGGGGCGGTTCAGGGCGCTGTCACAACAGCCCGAATGAGTTGGATTTCGGAAAACGCGGTAAATTGAGAAGAGTCTGCCATCCAGGAACTGCAAGACAGACTGGGAAGCCCTTGCTCCAGGTCTCCAGTCCCCAGGCAGGCCAACACAATGCCGTCCTCCGGGTCCGCGCCCTGCCAGGTCTGGTACCATAGGGCATCTTCCGGGGACCAGAAGGCATAGACCACCCCAAGGTCCCAGGGCAACGGCAAGGCTACAGAAGATTCCCCGGAGCTGCTTTGGCCCGCCCATCGGGCCGAGCGGAATTCTGCCCCTTCCAGGGTCAGGCGCAGAGTCACGTCCCCCCTGCGCCCTTTTTCTAAGGGGACGGGTAGACGTTGGCGGTTGACTAGGGTCTGCCCGTTCCATTGTTCCACAAAGAGGGCGAGGGAATCGCCCTCTTCTGGAAGTGTGTATTGGAAAGCGCCTATGGAAAGGGTGCCCCCTGATGGCTCGGATGCCGACACGGGCGTCATGGAAAATCCCTCTGGCCCGTTGCTTTCTGCGGCTTGCTCCTTGCATCCTGCGCCCGAGCATACCAAGAAACAGACCAAAAGAAAGCCACAGAGACGTTTGTAGATCATGACTCCTCCTTTAAAGCGGTTTGCTGGAATATTGGATGCGATAAATACCATCTGTGAGTCCATTTGGCAATGTAACAGGGTACTTGGAGGTAACATCGAAATTTTCGACCCTTTGGCCATTGTTGGAACTTGTGATTTTCTTTACAGTTCCAGAGATACTTGCCATTTTAGGCTGGAACAGAACGCGTGCATACATGCCTGGTTTAGCGGGCCCCAAAGAGCCTGCCAAATTCCCGGTGCCAGAAGCAGAGGATTCTGCTGCCGTGACACCTAACTTTGCAGTAATTTTCCATTATATTTTTTTGTTTTGCCATTTTTGTTGCGCAAAATCAACAAAGATGTCATGTAAACGGGTGCCTTTCCTGCCACTCAAAACCCGTTCATTCCATCATACGCCTCACATCCTTCCTGCGCTGCTTTGTGTCTTCTGCCTATTGTAACGAACGAGCCCCCCGATCTGTGACGCGGAAGGGGAAACTTTTTCTTTTTTGCGTGGAAAATGTCCCCAAAGCACATTCTATCATAGATATGTCTCCAGCCCTCCTGTTTTTGACAGGGCCGGCGAAAAAATTTAATGTTTTTTTCGGCCCTGTTGTGCTGGGGCGCAGCCGTTCTCCTGCCCCGGGATAGGACAAAGCAGCCCCGGGAGGTTTCCGGGGCTGCTTTTCATATGTAGGATCTTCGGTTCGGAGGGCGTCCCCCGATGGTTCGGGTGGGGTTCCGCCATACCCGCTGTCAGCGGAAGGGGGGGACAGGGTCCTGGGAAAGGGCTCAGGGCCGCCGCGCTGGGCTCAGGAAATGGGGGGATTCTCTTCTGGGAACGAGCGGCAGAGCCCGTCCCAAAGGGCAAAGGCCCCGCTGAGGGCTAGAAAGCCCAGGCCCAACAAGAACACGCGCAAACCTTTCATCTTCCAGCGCACCTCCTAATGGCGCAGCGGTCAGAACCGCAGAGAGCCTGTGTCCCCGGCGGCTGCTTCTGACCAAGGTTGGGTGGGGAGTGCCAGGACCTGGGCAGCAGGGGATGGGTTCTGGAACTCCTCTACGGTGCCCTGGCCGCAGGCGCCGGCAACGATGGCTGCCAGAGCCAGAGCCAGGAAAAACAGGGGAATTTTGACGTTCATGAAAGGGGCCCTCCTTGGTGGTGGTACTGGCGCGGACACAGACCATGCCGTCCGGCGCCGTGGCTGCCCGCCCGGCGCCGGGACCCGTGGGAGGGGGGAGGACAGAGGGGCTCATAGGGGATGTGTCCTCCCAGGGGCGACAGTTGACAGGAAACCGAAAAAATGTTCTCCCTTGCCCGGCTGTCCAGGGAATCAACCAAGGTAGCCTCAGGAAGGGGATATGTCTCTGTCTATAGAATAAACGATTTGGCGGGCGGAATTCTTTCAAGAAATGTGATTTTTTTCGAAAATTTTTATTAAGAGCCGTGTCGGAGGGAATTCAGCGCCTGTTTTCCCGCTGCCAATCACGCCGCGGCCTTCCGACGACGGGCCAGGGAAAAGGATCTTTTTTCCCTGGCCCAGTCCGTTCGACAAAAAAATTCCCCGAAACCGTAAAATCCCCGTGCGTTTTCCCGCAGGATGTGGTAAGATGAAAAGAAATCATCTGCGGGAGGCTGCCCCTCCCGGTTTTTCAGCGAAGGGAGTCCTGTTTCATGGGGAAATTATGGCGCCTGCCCGGGGCGGCGGTTTTGGCCGGCATCGTCGGCCTGCTGGTCCGGTTGGCTTACCTGAACAATGGCTTTGAAGTGGGCACCAACCTGCCCCTGTCCGGCGCGCCCACCATGTGGCTGATGCTCCTGGTCGCCGTGGCGGTGGTGGTGGTGCTGGCCCTGCTGTGCCGGGGCAAACACCGGCAGTTTGACCAGTGCTACACAGGGGCCTTCTCTTCCGGCCGCCTGGTGTGGAACGCCGGGGCCCTGGCCGGGGCTGTGCTGCTGGTGGTGGGAGGCTTCCTGGCCCTGCTGACCTGGGTCAACAGTCCCCTGGACACGGTGAATCAGCAGCGCACGGTGAGCATCGCCTGGGCCCTGCTGGGCATCCTGGCCCTGCTGGCCGGGGCGGGGATCTATTTTCTCCAGGTGCAGATGCGCCGGGGCCGGCCCATTCTCACCGGCTGGACTGCCCTGCCGGGCTTTGCCTGCTGCCTGTGGATCATGGCCAACTACTACACCTATTGGGCGGCCGAGCCCTCCCTGGGCCGGTACGGCATCCCCCTGCTGGCGGTGGCCCTATCTCTGCTGGCCTGCATGGAGATGGGCGCCTTGGCCTTCGGCAAGGTCAAGACCGGCCAACTCCTCTTCCTGTGCCTGGCCGCCGGGGCCTTTAACCTCATGGCCCTGGCCGACGGCCTGCCCCTGGCGGACACCGCCCTGTACCTGGGCATGACCCTCTACCTGCTCTCCAGCGCCGGCGTTCTGGCCGAGAACGATGCCAAGCCCGCCGGCCTGCCCCCCTGCGCGGACCACTGTCCCCAGTGCGCCGGCTGCGCCCCCATGGGCACCATGAAGGAGCCGGAGAAGAAGAAAAAGGGCAAGGCTGCCCAGTCCTGACCATTGGAACATCAAACGCGCCCCCTGGGCGCATGGAGGATAGAACGACTATGGAAAGAGCCCAAAAGAAAAAATTCTACATCACCACCCCCATCTACTACCCCTCGGACAAGCTCCACATCGGCCACACCTACTGCACCGTGGCCACCGACGCCATGGCCCGCTACAAGCGCCTGCAGGGCTATGACGTCCTCTTCCTCACCGGCACCGACGAGCACGGCCAGAAGATCGAGGACAAGGCCAAGGAGGCCGGCGTCACCCCCCAGGAGTTTGTGGACAACATCGTCACCGGGGAGAAGGGCGTGCTGGACCTGTGGAAGCTGATGAACATCTCCAACGACCGCTTCATCCGCACCACCGACGACTATCACGTGGCCTCCATCCAGAAGATCTTCAAGGCCATGTACGACAAGGGGGACATCTATAAGGGCAAGTACGTGGGCAAGTACTGCAAGCCCTGCGAGTCCTTCTGGACCGAGAGCCAGCTGGTGGACGGCAAGTGTCCCGACTGCGGCCGGGAGGTCCAGGACGCGGAGGAGGAGGCTTACTTCTTCCGCCTGTCCAAGTACGCCGACCGCATCCAGGACTTATTGGAGAACACCGACTTCCTCCAGCCCCGCTCCCGGGTCCACGAGATGGTGAACAACTTCATCAAGCCCGGCCTGGAGGACCTGTGCGTCTCCCGGACCTCCTTCTCCTGGGGGGTGCCCGTGGACTTTGACCCCGGCCACGTGGTCTATGTGTGGGTGGATGCCCTGTTCAACTACACCACCGCCCTGGGCCTGTTCAACGACAAGTACGACGACTATGACCACTACTGGCCCGCCGACTACCACTTCGTGGGCAAGGAGATCGTCCGCTTCCACTCCATCATCTGGCCCGCCATGCTCATGAGCATGGACATGCCGTTGCCCAAGCATGTCTTTGGCCACGGCTGGCTGCTGCTGGACGGCGGCAAGATGTCCAAGAGCAAGGGCAACGTGGTGGACCCCTACGTGCTGGCGGAGAAGTTTGGGGTGGACGCCCTGCGGTTCTTCCTCATGCGCACCTTCCCCTTCGGCTCTGACGGCAACTTCTCCAACGAGCTGCTCATCAACACCATTAACGTGGACCTGGCCAACGACCTGGGGAACCTGGTCAGCCGCACCACCGCCATGGTGCAGAAATACTTTGGCGGGACCCTCCCCGCCGGCTGCGAGACCTATGCCGCGCCCGAGGCCTACGACACCGAGCTGGTCGCCCTGGCCGCCGGCCTGCGGGACCGCTACGAGGCCGACATGGACGCCTGCGCCCCCCACAAGGCCCTGGACGAGGTCTTCAAGGTCATCCAGCGGGCCAACAAGTACATTGACGAGTCCATGCCCTGGGCTCTGGCCAAGGACATGGACGCCAACGGCCCCCGGCTGGCCCACGTGCTGTACAACCTCCTGGAGGCCACCCGCATCTGCGGCATCCTCCTGACCCCCTTCCTGCCCGCCTCCTGCGAGAAGCTCTTCGCCCAGATCGGGGCCGACGAGAGCTGCCAGACCTGGGACTCCGCCGCTGTCTGGGGCAGCCGCCCCGCCGGCGCCGCCGTGACCAAGGGGGAGAACCTCTTCCCCCGCATCGACATGGACAAGGCCCTGGCGGAGCTGGAAGCCATCCGCGCCGCCGCTGCCGCCCCCGCCCAGCCCGCCATCGAGCTGGAGCCCTGGGAGGAGGAAGTGGACTTTGACACCTTCGCCAAGTCCGACTTCCGGGTGGTGAAGGTGAAGGCCTGCGAGGCGGTGAAGAAGTCCAAAAAACTCCTGAAGTTTACCCTGGACGACGGCACGGGCACCGACCGGCAGATCCTCTCGGGCATCGCCCAGTACTACAAGCCCGAGGACCTGGTGGGCAAGACCCTGGTGGCCATCGTGAACCTGCCTCCCCGGAAGATGATGGGCCAGGAGAGCCAGGGCATGCTCCTGTCCGCCGTGCACAAGGAGAACGGGGAAGAGACCCTCAACCTCCTCATCCTCCCCGACCACATCCCCGCCGGCGCCAAGCTGTGCTGACCCCCCAAAAACAAAACCAGCGCCGCCGCAGACCCCACCGGTCTGCGGCGGCTTTTTTGCCCAAAGGGCACGAAACGATTGACGGAGCAGAGATACAGACAAAACAGGTGTGTAAAGGACAAAAACCGCCCAGGAGGAAGTCATCCGTGCCGAAAGGTCTTCCCGCCCACCCCCGGCCCGGCGACGGGCCGGGGCTTTTCCTTGAAAAACGGGGGAAATCGTGCTATACTGCACTCTGTATCTTTATCACTTGACGGATCTTGACCATCCGTACATCAAACACCCGGAGGGACCAGCCTTGAGACAGACCCCGACCATTGATCCGGCGGAGATCCGCCGCCAGCTCGCCTTTTGCGACCAGATCCGCGCCCTGCTGGACCAGCGGCCCGGCCAGAAGGTTGCCTTTGTGGACACCTACGGCTGTCAGCAGAACGAGGCCGACTCCGAGCGCCTGCGGGGCTACCTGGCCCGGATGGGCTACGCCTTCACCGACACCGAGGAGGGGGCTGACCTGGTGCTCATGAACACCTGCGCCATCCGGGAGCACGCCGAGCACCGGGTCTTCGGCAACGTGGGGGCTCTGTCCCACACCAAGCGCCGCCACCCGGGGCAGCTCATCTGCCTGTGCGGCTGCATGGCCCGCCAGGACCACGTGGCCCAGCGCCTGCGCCAGTCCTTCCCCTATGTGGACCTGGTCTTTGGCCCTCAACTGCTGTGGCAGTTTCCCCAGCTGCTGCTGGAAAAGCTCACCACCGGTAAGCGGGTCTTTGCCACCGACGACGTGCCCGGGGCGGTGGCCGAGGGCATCCCGGTGGTCCGGCAGAGCACGCTGAAGGCCTGGGTGTCCATCATGTACGGCTGCAACAACTTCTGCACCTACTGCATCGTCCCCTACGTCCGGGGCCGGGAGCGCAGCCGCCAGCCCGAGGACATTCTGGCCGAGGTGCGGCAGCTGGCCCAGGCGGGGTACAAGGACATCACCCTGCTGGGCCAGAACGTCAACTCCTACGGCAAGGACCTGGGGCTGGAGATCGACTTTGCCTGGCTGCTGGAGCAGATCAACGCCATCCCCGGCGACTTTCTCATCCGCTTCATGACCAGCCACCCCAAGGACGCCGGCCCCCGGCTCTTTGACGCCATGGCCGCCTGCGAGAAGGTGGCCCCCGCCCTCCACCTGCCCTTCCAGTCGGGCAGCTCCCGGGTGCTCCGGGCCATGAACCGGAAGTATACCCGGGAGGGCTACCTGGCCCTGGTGGACCAGCTGCGGGCCCGCATCCCGGAGATCGTGCTCACCTCCGACGTGATCGTGGGCTTTCCCGGGGAGACCCAGGAGGACTTTGAGGAGACCATGAGCCTCATCGAGCAGGTGCGCTACGACGCCCTGTTTACCTTTATTTTCTCCCCCCGCCGGGGCACCCCTGCCGAGAAGCTCCCCGACCCCATGCCCAAGGAGCAGAAGAGCGCCAATTTCCAGCGCCTGCTCCAGCGCCAGAACGAGATCTCCGGGGAGAAGCACCGGCAGTACATCGGCAAAACCTGCCGCTGCCTGGTGGACGGCCAGGGGTCCGACGGCCTGCTCACCGCCCGCACCGCCGGGGGACGGCTGGTCCACCTGGCCGCCGACCCCGGGTGTGTCGGCACCTGGCGGCAGGTGCGCATCACGGAGGCGTCCACCTGGGCGCTGTTTGGGGAGCTGGCGGAATGAGGAGGAAACGATATCTTTGGCTGATTGTGCTGCTGGTGGTGGTGCTGGCTGTGTCCATCCCCCTGGCCGTCCGCCGGGAGGCCACCTTCAACGGCAGCTCTTTTGGGGACCGGCGGTCCTTCCACCTGTCCTTTTCCGTCATGAACACCACCGAGTCCCACGACCTGGCCCTAAACGCGGGGGAGACCTTGTCCGCCGCCCTGGTCAGCGACGGCGGCACCTTGGCCGTGACCATCCAGAAGGGGGACGACGCCCCCCTCTTTGAGGGCACCGACCTGACCACCCAGAACTTCACCGTCACCGCCGAGGAGACCGGGACCTATACCGTCAGCGTCACCGGCCGGCACGCCAAGGGCTCCTTCGACATCACCGTCCAGGACGACGACGGCAACCAGGTCATTTGATTCCCCCTCAACGCCCCAGGCACCCTTTGGCTTCCCCTCGGGGGGAAGTCGATGGGGGCCTGCTGCCGTTTCCGTTTCCTTTTTATTTGCTTTCCGAAGGCGCGCCCAAAAAGCGTCGCAGACTTCCAGCGCTCCCAGGCGCTGGAATCCCATCCAATTCATGTTTTCGCCGGCTTCGCCGGGAAAAATCCTTCTCAGCCGCAAGTGGAAACCCTGGCCGCTGTGCGGCCATGGTTTGCCCGCCGCCGGCTACATCCCCCAATTTTTGAAGCCCAGCGCAGCGGGTTCAAACATTCCTTCTTTTGGAGGTTTTTATGGCAGAACTGACGCCCATGAAAAAACAGTACATCCGCATCAAGCAGCAGCACCCCGACTGCCTGCTCTTCTTCCGGCTGGGGGATTTCTATGAGATGTTCGACGAGGACGCCAAGACCGCGGCGGCAGAGCTCAACCTCACCCTCACCACCCGGGACCGGAACAAGCCCCCCGAGGAGCGCACCCCCATGTGCGGCGTGCCCTACCACTCCGCCGAGGCCTACATCTCCCGCCTGATCGCCAAGGGCTATAAGGTGGCCATCTGCGAGCAGACCGAGGACCCGGCCCAGGCCAAGGGCCTGGTGGACCGGGAGATCATCCGGGTGGTCACCCCCGGCACCCTCATCGAGGAAAACATGCTGGAGGAGGGGAAGAACAACTTCCTGGCCAGCCTCTGCGTCACCGACCAGGGGGCGGGGCTGTGCTTCGGGGACATCTCCACCGGCGAGGTCTTCCTCACCTTCTTCCCCCCTGCCGGCTGGCAGGACCAGGTCCTCAGCGAACTGGTCCGCTTCGCCCCCCGGGAGCTCCTTCTCTCCCCTGGGGCCTGCGACCCGGCCCTGCTGGACAGTCTGGGGGCCAAGCTCTCCTGCCGGGTGGAGCAGGCCGGGGAGGAGCGCTTTGCCCTGGCCCAGGCCCGGCGCCAGGTGGAGGGGCAGTTCACCCAGGGCCTGGAGCAGGTCCCCGTGGAGGCCGTCCCCGCCATCCAGGCGGCGGGGGGCCTGCTGTCCTATCTGTACGAAACCCAAAAGACCGACCTGTCCTACCTGCGCGCCCTGCGCTACTACGCCGCCGGGGGCTTTCTGGAGCTGGACCCGGTGGCCCGGCGGAACCTGGAACTGACCGAGACCCTCCGGGGCAAGGAGAAGAAGGGCTCCCTGCTGTGGGTGCTGGACAAGACCAAGACCGCCATGGGCGGCCGCCTGCTGCGCAGCTGGCTGGAGCGCCCTCTGGTGGACCCGGTGGCCATCTCCCGCCGCCTGGAGGCGGTGGGCTGGCTGGTGGACCACCCGGTGGAGCGGGGGGAGCTGGTCCAGGTCCTGCGGGAGATTACCGACCTGGAGCGGCTGATTTCCCGCATCGTCTACGGCACCGCCGGGGCCCGGGACTTGGTGGCCCTGGCCGCCGGCCTGACCCGGCTGCCCCTGGTGCAGGAGCAGCTGCCCCAGCGGGCCCCCTCCCTGCTGGCCAAGCTCCGGGGCGGGCTGGAGGGCCTGCCGGAGCTCACCGGCCTCATCGCCCGGGCCATCGTGGACGAGCCCCCCTTCTCCGTGCGGGAGGGCGGCCTCATCCGCCCCGGCTTCCACCCCGACGTGGACAGCCTGCGGGAGATCCTCACCGACACCAAGGGGGTCATCGCCAAGCTGGAGGCGTCGGAGAAGGAAAAGACGGGCATCAAGTCCCTGAAAGTGGGCTTTAACAAGGTTTTTGGCTATTACATCGAGGTTTCCAAGTCCTACTACGACCAGGTCCCCGACCACTACATCCGCAAGCAGACCCTGGTCAACTGCGAACGCTTCATCACCCAGGAGCTCAAGGACATGGAGCACACCATTCTCTCCGCCCAGGAGCGGATCGTGGCCCTGGAATACCAGCTCTTCTGCCAGGTCCGGGACCAAGCCGCCGCCCAGGCCGCCGCCATCCAGGAGATCGCCGGGGCGGTGGCCCAGGTGGACGTGCTGGCCTGTTTGGCCGCCGTGGCCGCGGAGAACAACTACTGCATGCCCCGGGTGGACCACTCGGACAAGCTGGAGATCACCGAGGGCCGCCACCCGGTGGTGGAGAAAATGCGCCGGGACACCCTCTTCGTCCCCAACGACACCTACATGGACAACAAGGACCATCTGGCGGCCATCATCACCGGCCCCAACATGGCCGGCAAGTCCACCTACATGCGCCAGGTGGCCCTCATCGTTCTGTTGGCCCAGATGGGCTCCTTTGTCCCAGCCCGGTCGGCCCACATCGGGGTGGTGGACCGGATCTTCACCCGCATCGGGGCCTCGGATGACCTGGCTGGGGGCCAGTCCACCTTCATGGTGGAGATGACCGAGGTGGCCGACCTGCTGCGCCACGCCACCAGCCGGAGCCTGCTGATCCTGGACGAGATTGGCCGGGGGACCTCCACCTACGACGGCATGGCCATCGCCCGGGCGGTGCTGGAGTGGTGCGCCGACCCCAAGCGCCTGGGGGCCAAGACCCTCTTTGCCACCCACTACCACGAGCTGACGGTGCTGGAGGGCCAGCTGCCGGGGGTGAAAAACTTCAACATCGCCGCCCGGAAGAAGAAGGACCAGGTCATCTTCCTGCGCAAGATCGTCCCCGGCGGGGCCGACCAGAGCTACGGCATCGAGGTGGCCGGGCTGGCCGGGCTGCCCCCGAAGGTCATCCGGCGGGCCCGGGAGATCCTGGCCGAGCTGGAGAGCCAGCAGAGCGCCCCTCGCCAGCCCGGGGCACGGCAGGAGGAGCAGGTCTCCCTGACGGCCCTGGGGGAGGAGGAGGTTTTGGCGACCCTCCGCAATACTCCTGTGGAGAGTTTGACGCCTCTGCAGGCGTTGAACCTGTTGAATGAGCTGAAGGAGAAGTTGTAACACGCAACGTGGGTGGCCCGGGCCCCACCGGGTGGGGGGCCTATGGAGGGTACCACCCTCCGGGGGCGCGCTGCCCGCGCGGGGCCCGGCTTTCTCCGGAGAAAGCCGGGGGAAAGAGCGCCATGGGACGCTGCCCCCTGGACCCCCGCTCAGGGGAGGAGGTTCCTCCCCTGAGAACCCCTTCTCTGGTTTGTACAAACGGGAAGGGGGCGTGTTCTATCGGCTGAACTGGCCTGCGGCCCACACAGCGCCAGGCTCCTAAGGCGAGCCGCCCACCACTTGGGCGGCTGGCACCGATGGAAGGGACCCTTTGGGCGGGGACGATAGAGGATATCCCGTCTTTGCGGGCAGAGCCGGCGATGGCAAAATCAGCGGCCTGCTGCCTCCCCAAAGGAGAGCCCCCAAAAGCATCGCAGATTTCCAGCGCCCGCAGGCGCTGGAACAAAATTTAATGGATTTTTTCCACGGACATGCGCCGGGGAAAAAATACTTCTCAGCCGCAAGTGTGCGGGCCCTCCGGGCCCGTGCGCGCAGTCGGCTGCCATCCTCCAATTTTTGAAGCCCAGCGAAGCGGGTTCAAAAATTCCCTTTTTGGGAGGTGTTTTATGGCAAATAAAGCAAATAAAATTGAAGTTCTCTCCCCCCACGTGGCCGACCTCATTGCCGCCGGCGAGGTGGTGGAGCGCCCGGCCTCGGTGGTCAAGGAGCTGGTGGAGAACGCCGTGGACGCCGGGGCCCACACCGTCACCGTGGAGATCCAGCGGGGGGGCATGGCCATGATCCGGGTTACCGACGACGGCGCCGGCATCCCCGCCGACCAGTGCGTCACCGCCTTCCTCCGCCACGCCACCAGCAAGCTGCGCACCGCCCAGGACTTAGAGGCCATCGGCACCCTGGGCTTTCGGGGGGAGGCGTTGGCGGCCATCGCCGCGGTGGCCCGGGTGGAGCTCTTCACCCGCACCCCCCAGGAGGACCTGGGCACCACCCTCACCCTGGAGGGGGGCCAGGTGATCAGCCAGGACAGCGCCGGCTGCCCCCTGGGCACCACCCTGGTGGTCCGGGACCTCTTCTTTAACACCCCCGCCCGGCTGAAGTTCATGAAGCGGGACGCCGCCGAGGGGGCGGCGGTCTTTGCCCTGGTGCAGAAGCTGGCCCTCTCCCACCCCCAGGTCTCCCTGCGCTTTGTCCGGGACGGCCGCCAGGAGCTCATGACCCCCGGGGACGGGGACCTGAAGTCCGCCCTTTACGGGGTCCTGGGCCGGGACATGGCCCTGGGCTACACCCCCGTGCGGGGGGAGGGGGAGGAGGTCACCGTCACCGGCTTTGTCACCCTGCCCGTGTGCTGCCGGGGCAGCCGGACTTATCAGCACTTCTTCGTCAACGGCCGGCCGGTGAAGTCCAAGCTCCTCATGGCCGCCCTGGAGCGGGCCTATGAGAACCAGAAGATGGTGGGCAAGTTCCCCGGCTGCGTCCTCCAGGTCCAGGTGAAGGCCAACGCCGTGGACGTGAACGTCCACCCGGCCAAGACCGAGGTCAAGTTCCTCTCCGAGCGGAAGGTCTTCGACGGGGTGTACTACGCCGTCCTCTCCGCCCTGCAGGGGCAGCAGGAGCACCCGGCCATGACCTTCGCCCCGTCCCCGACCCCCAAGACGGCCCCCGCCCCGGCGCCCGCCGGCACAGGGGTCCGGCCCTCCCTGCGGGAGCCCGCCTCCGCTGCCCTGTTGCGGCCGGTGGAGAAAAAAGCGGGGCAGGCGTACACGGTTTCCCCAGATCCCGTCCCCAGGGCTTCCACAGAATCCGCCGGTTTATCCACCCGTTCGGCAGAAAATGTGGAAAAACCGGTGGAAAATGTTGAAAAACCCCCGGTGGAGAGGGAACCCGTCCACCGTACAACAAATTCGCCCCCGCCTCTGTCTGTCCAGGACAGACAGCAGCGCCTGCCCATCCCCCAGCCCGAAGGAGCGGCGGCCCCGCCCCTTCAGGAGACCCCGCCGGCCGACCAGGCCCCGGCGGAGGAGACCCCCTGGCGCCTGGCCGGGGAGCTCTTCCAGACCTATCTGGTGGTGGAGCAGGCCGACCAGGTGTGGCTGATCGACAAGCACGCCGCCCACGAGCGGATGCACTTTGACCGGATGAAGGCGGCGGACTACCAGCCCATGTCCCAGACCCTGCTGACCCCGGTGGTCTTTACCCCCGCCCCGGAGGAGGGGGCGGCTCTGCTGGAAAACCTCCCCCTGCTCTCCCGCTTCGGCTTTGTCTGCGAGGACTTCGGCGGCGGAGCCCTGGTGGTCCGGGCCCTGCCCGACTACCTGGAGCCCGGCCAGGCCGAGGACCTGCTCACCCAGCTGGCCAGCCAGCTGCTGGCGGGGGCGGGGGCCGACCCCCAGGCCGCCCGGGACACCCTGCTGCACACCATGGCCTGCAAGGCCGCGGTGAAGGGGGGTCAGAAAAACTCCCCCCAGGAGCTGCTGGTGGTGGCCCGGGAGGTGATGGCCGGCCGGGTGAAGTACTGCCCCCATGGCCGACCGGTGGCCGTCACCCTCACCCGCGGCCAATTGGAGCGAGAGTTCAAACGCAGTTCATAGACATGGGGCACAAAACGTGCTAAAATAAAGGATACCAGCCCGGCCCCGCCGGGGAAGGTGGTGAGAAGATGGCACAACTGATCGTGATCTGCGGCCCCACCGCCACGGGCAAGACCCGCCTGGGGGTGGCCCTAGCCCAGCGCCTGAACGGGGAGGTGGTCTCCGCCGACTCCATGCAGGTCTATCGGGACATGGCCATCGGCACCGCCCGGCCCACGGAACAGGAGATGGAGGGGGTCCCCCACCACATGCTGGCCGTGGCCGACCCCCGGGAGAACTACAGCGTGGCCCGCTATGTCCAGGAGGCCACCGCCTGTGTGGAGGACATCTTCCGCCGGGGCCGTCAGCCCATCGTCGTGGGGGGCACCGGCCTGTACATCGACGCCCTGTGCCGGGGCCAGACCTTTTCCGACTTCCGGCCGGACAGCGGCTCCCGGGCCGCCCTTCAGGCCCAGGCCGCCCAGGAGGGGGGCTTGGCCCGGCTGTGGCGGCGGCTGGAGGAAGTGGACCCGGAAAGTGCGGCAAAACTCCACCCCAACGACGCCAAGCGGATTCTCCGGGCCCTGGAGGTCTGGCAGGACACGGGCAAGACCATCTCCCAGCACAACCGGGAGACCCGGGATAAGCCCCCCCGTTACCAGGCCGTCACCATCGCCCTGACCTACCGAAACCGCCAGGACCTCTACGACCGCATCGGCCAGCGGGTGGACCAGATGATGGCCCGGGGCCTGGCCGGCGAGGTCCAGGCCCTGCTGGATGCCGGCGTGCCCCGGGAGGGGACCGCCATGCAGGCCATCGGCTACAAGGAGCTGGCCGCCGCCCTCACCGGGGACGGCGACCTGGCCCAGGCGGTGGAAGAGGTGAAGCTGCGCTCCCGGCAGTACGCCAAGCGGCAGCTGACCTGGTTTCGCCGCAACCCGGCGGCCAAGTGGATGCTGCTGGAAAAAGAACAAAATTTTTCCAGCCTCGTGCAGGCTTCGACAGATTTTCTGCGGGAGAAGGGATTACCATAGACGCACCAAAAGATAAAGGAGTGCGTTACTATGCAACAGACCCAGAGCCCCGTACAACACAGAAAGCGCAACTTACAGGATTCCCTTCTGTCCAAACTGCGCCGCAGCCGGATGGGAGCCACCGTGTTTTTGGTCAACGGCTTCCAAATCCGGGGGGAGATCCGTGGCTTTGACCCCTTTGTGGTGGTGATCTACAGCGACGGCAAGCAGCAGATGGTGTACAAGCATGCCATCTCCACCGTGGTTCCCGAGCGGCCTGTGTCCTGGGAGGAAGAGGAAGACGACTGATCCACCCCGCCGGGCCTTCTCTCCCGGGGGGCTGGAAGAAAGGCGGAGGGAATGAACCAACAAAAGGCATCGATCTTTTCCCGGGTGGCCATGCCCCTGGTGATTCTGGCCATTGTGGTCTATCTGATCAGCTCGGCCTGGATCGGCCTGCGGGACCCCTACCAGTTCACCGTGGCCTATATCGACACCATGGAGACCAGCGTAGAGGTCAGCGGCTGGGTGGTCCGGTCCGAGCAGACCGTGGCCGGCAGCCAGGGCATGGTCCAGCTCAAGCGGGATGAGGGCGAGCGGGTCGGCAAGGGCCAGGAGCTGGCCGTGGTCTACCAGGACGAGAGCTATGTGGAAAACCAGGAGGAGCTGCTGCAGACCAAGAACGACCTGGGTGCCCTGCAGTACGCCACCTATGAGGAGTCCCCCTCGGGGGTCTCCCTGGACGAGCAGATTCTCTCGGCCATGATCGGCCTGCGGGAGGCCTCCTCCGCCGGGGACTTCAGCGGCCTGACCGACCAGGCGGCCACCTACCGCAAGCTGGCCCTGCGGCGGGAGTACCTGGTCTCCTCCGAGGCCAAGGCCCAGATGGACCAGGCCGCGGCGGAGCTGACCGAGAAATACGAGGCCCTGCAGGTGGACCAGACGGGGGTGACCGCCATCACTGCCCCGGAGGCGGGGCTGTTCTCCTCCTATGTGGATGGCTATGAGAGCCTGCTCACCCCGGAGAGCCTGGAAAACCTGAGCCCCAAGGATTTGGAGGCTTTCTCCCAGCTCTCCCCCCAGACCAGCGAGAGCTGCCTGGGCAAGCTGGTGACCAGTTCCACCTGGTACTACGCCATCACCGTGCCCGAAGAGGTCATCGGCCGCTTCGGGGTGGGGGACAGCGTGGATGTGTTCTTTGACTCCCTCTCCCAGACCCTGTCTATGACGGTCCACCAGGTGGGGGAGACCCAGGAGGGACAGGCTGTGGTGGTGCTGACCTCCACCGAGAACGACAGCCAGGCCCAGGACCTGCGCCAGGAGAGCGGCCGGGTGATCTTCTACAGCAGCGAGGGCATCCGCGTGCCCAAGGAGGCCCTGCGGGTCAATGCAGACGGCGAGCAGGGCGTGTATGTGGTGGTGTCCCAGAAGGCCAAGTTCCGGCCGGTGAGCATCCTGGCCGAGGACGAGAACAGCTATCTGGTGAAGGCCGCCCCCACAGACGAGACCGACACCCGAGAGCTGAAGGCGGGGGACGAGATCATTCTGGCTGCTGAGGAATTGTATGATGGAAAGGTGGTACGTTGACCATGATAGAGACAAAAAGTTACGAGACCATCGCTGCCAATGTGGCGGCCGTGCGGGAGACCATGGGCCAGGCCGCCCAGCGGGCGGGCCGGGACCCGGCGGAGATTACCCTGGTGGCCGCCACCAAGGTGCAGACCTCCGAGACCATTCGCAACGCCATCCGGGCGGGGATCACCGTGTGTGGGGAGAACCGTGTCCAGGAGCTGGTGGCCCATCTGGAGGACAACGCCTATGAGGGAGCCCGGGTCCACTTCATCGGTCATCTGCAGACCAACAAGGTCAAGTTTGTGGTGGGCAAGGTGGACATGATCGAGTCCATCGACTCGGTGCGCCTGATGGACGCGGTGGAAAAGCAGGCGGCCAAAGTGGGCGTCACCCAGGACATTTTGCTGGAAGTGAACATCGGCGACGAGGAGAGCAAAGGGGGTGCCAGCCGCCAGGAGATCCTGGAACTGGCCCAGCACGCCCTCCAGTGTCCCCACCTGCGCCTGCGGGGACTCATGTGCATCCCCCCCGCTGCTGCCACAGACGAAGAAAATCGGGCCTTTTTCCAAGAAACTTATCAGCTTTTTGTTGACATGAAGGAGAAATTAGGGGATAATGACCCTAATATTGACTGCCTTTCCATGGGTATGAGCGGGGACTATCCCCTGGCTATCGAAGGTGGGTCCACCATGGTGCGGGTGGGAACAGCCCTGTTTGGGGCTCGCCCGCCTTGGCATCCCCAGGGATGAGGCAACCGGTTTTTCCTGCACGCAGCTTTTCAGAAAATATAGGGGGTTACGAACGACCATGGGATTCTTAGATGAACTCAAGCGTCTGACCCATCCCTACGAGGATGAGATGGAAGACGATTACGACGAGGACGAGGACGTATACGAAGACGAGGACGAATTAGAGGACGAAGAGCCTGCGCCTCCCGTTAGAGAAGAACAGCCCCGCCGCCGGGAACGGGAGCGGGAGTATCAGGAGCCGCCCCGCCGCAACTCCGGCGGCAAGGTGGTCAACATCCACGCCACCACCCAGCTCCAGGTCGTTCTGGTCAAGCCCGAGCGGTATGAGAACGCCTCCGAGATCGCCGACCATCTGCGGGACAAGCGCACGGTGGTGCTCAACCTGGAAAAGACCCAGAAGGATGTGGCCCGGCGCCTGCTGGACTTCCTGTCCGGTGTGGCCTACGCCCAGGAGGGGAAGATCAAGAAGGTGGCCCTGCAGACCTACATCGTCACGCCCTACAACGTGGACATCATGGGCGACCTGATCGACGAGCTGGAGAACAACGGCCTGTACTTCTGAGCCGCCGCGGCCAGCACAGAAAAAAACAAGGGATAGGAGTGAGCGATCATGTTAACACCCCAGGAAGCGGAATCTCATGTGTTTCCGAAAGCCTCTTTTGGCGGCTATAATATGCTTCAGGTGGACACCTTTTTGGACAGCCTGATCGAGGATTACCGCACCTTGTACCAGGAGAACACCTCTCTGAAGAACAAGATGAAGGTCTTGGTGGATAAGGTAGAGGAATACCGGGCCACGGAGGACGCCATGCGCATGACCCTCCACTCCGCCCAGAAGATGGCCGACGCCATGGTCAAGGACGGGGAGGCCAAAAAGCAGGCCGCCATCGACCAGGCCGTGGCCGCCGTGGAAGAGCGCAGCCGCCAGGTCCGCGCCCAGATGGAGCAGGAGGAGCAGGCCGTCCAGGCCCGCCTGGACCAGGTGAAAACCGACCTTGCCAACGAGCAGGCCCGGCTGGACGCCGCCCGGGCTGCCACCACCGCCTACATCGGCCAGCTCAAAGAGCTCTACACCAAGCAGATCCAATACATCGGCAGCCTGTCGAACCTGACCGCCGCCTCTGTCCAGGCCCCTGCCGAGGCCGCCCCGGCGGAGGACAAGCCGGTCACCGAGCCGGTGGTCACCGTGCCCCCGGAGCAGCAGGAGGAAGTGGCTCAGGACATCGAGGCCTCCATGGCCAAGATCTTCGAGCCCACCGAGGCCGCCCCTGCCGGCGGCGACCTGGGGGACACCCGGGTCTTTGACCAGGTCCAGTTCGGCAAGGACCACGAGATCGAATAACGCCAGCCAAACACGGAACCTGGCCGGACCTCCGGGCAGGTTCCGTTGTCTGTCTTTTATAGAAGAAAGAGAGAACCCTGCCCCCAAACGGGCGGGGCCACCATGTAAGGAGTGAACAGTCAACCATGCCTCAGGATTACAACGCGACCATCCAACTGCCCAAGACCGACTTCCCCATGCGGGCGGGCCTGCCCAAGCGGGAGCCCGAGATGCTCAAGGCCTGGAAGAAGCTGGACGTGTACGGCGAGCTGCTGAAGAAGAACGCCGGCAAGCCCCGCTTCTCCCTCCACGACGGCCCCCCCTTCTCCAACGGCAACCTGCACATGGGCCACGCCCTGAACAAGTCCATTAAGGATATCATCATCCGCTCCTATGCCATGCGGGGCTACTATACCCCCTACATCCCCGGCTGGGACAACCACGGCATGCCCATTGAGTCTGCCATCATCAAGCAGAACAAGCTCAACCGCAAAAAGATGCCCGTCACCGAGTTCCGCTCTGCCTGCCACGAGTTTGCTCAGCACTATGTGGATGTGCAGAGCGAGGGCTTCCAGCGCCTGGGCGCCATGGGGGACTGGGAGCACCCCTACCTGACCATGAATCCCTCCTTCGAGGCCGAAGAAGTGAAGGTCTTTGGGGAAATGTACAAGCGGGGCTACATCTATAAGGGCCTCAAGCCCGTCTACTGGTGCCCCCACGACGAGACCGCCCTGGCCGAGGCGGAGATCGAGTACCAGGACGACCCCTGCACCACCGCCTATGTGAAGTTCCCCCTGCGGGACGACCAGGGCAAGCTGGAGGGCGTGGACAAGAGCAAGGTGAAGTTCCTCATCTGGACCACTACCATCTGGACCCTGCCCGGCAACCTGGCCATCGCCCTGCACCCTGAGGAGACCTACGTGCTGGTTCAGGCCCCCAACGGGGAGATCTACGTGCTGGCCGAGGCCCTGACCAAGAAGGTCATGGAGGCCGGCGGCGTGGAGAACTACACCGTCCTGGCCAGCTACCCCGGCTCCTTCTTCGAGAACATGCTGGCCGACCACCCCTTCCTGCCCAAGACCTCCCGGCTGGTGGTGGCTGACTACGTCACCATGGACTCCGGTACCGGCTGCGTCCACACCGCCCCCGGCTTCGGCGCCGACGACTATGAGACCTGCAAGCGCTACGGCATGGACATGGTGGTCCCCGTGGACGACCAGGGCCGCCACACCGACTACGCCGGCAAGTACGCAGGGCTCAAGACCGACGAGTCCAACCCCATCATCCTGGCGGACATGAAGGCCAGCGGGGCGCTGTTTGCCTCCGAGGAGATCGTCCACTCCTATCCCCACTGCTGGCGGTGCAAAAAGCCCATCATCTTCCGGGCCACCCCCCAGTGGTTCTGCTCCGTGGAGACCTTTAAGGACGAGGCCTGCGCCGCCTGCGACGAGGTGCGCTGGGTCCCCGCCTGGGGCCTGGACCGGATGAAGGCCATGGTTCGGGAGCGGGCCGACTGGTGCATCTCCCGCCAGCGCCGGTGGGGCCTGCCCATCCCCGTCTTCTACTGCCCCGACTGCGGCAAGCCCATCGTCACCGACGAGACCATCCAGGTCATCTCCGACCTGTTTGCCGCCGAGGGCTCCAACGCTTGGTTTGCCAAGGACGCCATGGACATCCTCCCCGCCGGCTTCACCTGCCCCCACTGCGGCAAGGCCGGCCCCTTCACCAAGGAGGAGGACACCCTGGACGGCTGGTTCGACTCGGGCTCCACCCACATGGCCTCCATGAAGAAGGACCAGGGCTTCTGGCCCGCCGACGTGTACATGGAGGGGCTGGACCAGTATCGCGGCTGGTTCCAGGCCGCCCTGCTCACCGCCGTGGGCTCCACCGGGGTGGCCAAGGCCCCCTTCAAGACCTGCATCACCCACGGCTGGACCGTGGACGGGGAAGGCAAGGCCATGCACAAGTCCCTGGGCAACGGCGTGGACCCCTATGACATCATGAACAAGTACGGCGCGGACCTGATCCGCCTGTGGGCGGCCTCCGCCGACTACCACGCGGACATGCGCTGCTCGGAGAAGATCTTCAAGCAGCTGAGCCAGAACTACCTGAAGTTCCGCAACACCGCCCGCTACTGCCTGGGCAACCTGGACGGCTTTGATCCCAACCACCTGGTCTCTCCCGCCGAGATGCTGGAGCTGGATCGGTGGGCCGTCACCCGCCTGAACGCCCTGATCACCAAGTGCTTCCAGGGCTACGACGACTTTGACTTCAACGTGGTCACCCACGCCGTCAACGACTTCTGCGTGGTGGAGATGTCCAACTTCTACCTGGACATCATCAAGGACCGGCTCTACTGCGAGGGCAGAGACTCCCTGCCCCGGCGCTCGGCCCAGACCGCCCTGTATCTGATCCTGGACACCATGACCAAGATCATGGCCCCGGTGCTCTGCTTCACCGGCGACGAGATCTGGCAGTCCATGACCCACCCCCAGGGAGCGGACGGCCGGAACGTGGTCTTCAACGACATGAACCAGCCCTTTACCGACTACGCCCTGCCCCAGGAGGCCATGGACCGCTGGGCCAAGCTCATCCAGGTCCGAGACGTGGTCAACGGCGAGCTGGAGAGCGCCCGGGCTGCCAAGAAGATCGGCAAGAGCCTGGAGGCCAAGGTGGCCCTGACGGTGCCCGCCGAGGATGCCTTCCTGGCCGAGATGGACGCCGGAGAGCTGGCCGACTTGCTCATTGTCTCCCAGGTGACCGTCACCGTGGGCGAGAGCCTGGCGGCAGTGGTCACCCCCGCGGAAGGGGAGAAGTGCCAGCGGTGCTGGAAGGTTCTGCCCACCGTGGGCGGCGAGGGCCTGTGCCCCCGTTGCGCTCAGGTGATCCAGAGCTTGGTCTGAGCGCCACAACTGCAAATACCCATTTCCCATGGCCGGCCTGCGGGCCGGCCATGGTTTCGTTGGAAAGAAAGGAAGGTGGACCCCATGCCCCTCTACTTTGTGCTGGCCGCGGTCCTGGTGGCCATCGACCAGGGGGTGAAATATTTCGTCCGGGAGTCGATCCCCCTGCACACCGCCGTGGACTTTCTGCCCGGCCTGGACCTGACCTATGTGCAGAACACCGGAGCGGCCTTCTCCCTGTTCAGCCAGCACACCTGGATTCTGGCCCTGCTGTCGGTGGTGGTCTCGGTGGTGTTGGTCATCGCCCTGGCCCGCCGGCTCTTCCCCCAGTGGTGGGGGATGCTGGCCCTGACCCTGCTGCTGGGAGGGGCCGTGGGCAACCTCATCGACCGGGTGCTCTTCGGCTTTGTCACCGACATGTTTGCCACCACCTTTATGAACTTCCCCGTCTTTAATGTGGCCGACATGTGCCTGGTCATCGGCGGGGTGCTGCTGTGCCTGACGGTGATCTTCTCCTTTGCTGAGGACCGGCAGAAGCCCGGGGAGGAGGAGCAGCCGTGAACGTCACCCTCACCCCCGCCGCCGGCGGCCTGCGGGCCGACCAGTTCCTGGCCGCCGCCCTGGACGGACTCACCCGCTCCGCCGCCCAGAAGCTGCTGGAGGAGGGCCGGGTCCTCTGCCAGGGCAAGGTGCTGAAAAAGAACGACCGGCTGAAGGAGGGGATCCCCCTCACCGTGGTCATCCCCGACCCGGAGCCGGTGGAGATCATCCCCCAGGACATCCCCCTGGATGTGGTGTACGAGGACGAGGACGTGATTGTGGTCAACAAGCCCGTGGGCCTGGTGGTCCACCCCGCCCCCGGCCACCCCGACGGCACCCTGGTCAACGCCCTGCTCTTCCACTGCGGCCAGAGCCTGTCCGGCATCAACGGCCAGCTCCGCCCGGGCATCGTCCACCGGATCGACCGGGACACCAGCGGCCTGCTCATCGCCGCCAAGAACGACCTGGCCCACCTGTCCCTGGCCCAGCAGCTCCAGGACCACAGCCTGTACCGGGCCTACGAGGCGGTGGTTTTGGGGGGGTTCCGGGAGGAGGAAGGGACCATCTCCCTGCCCATCGCCCGCCACCCCACCGACCGGAAGAAGATGGCGGTGAACCACTTGAATGGCCGCCCTGCCGTCACCCACTGGAAGGTGCTGGCCCGCTACCCGGGCTACACCCACATCCAGTGCCGGCTGGAGACCGGGCGCACCCACCAGATCCGGGTTCACATGGCCGCCCAGGGCCACCCGGTGCTGGGGGACCCGGTGTACGGCGGGGCGCGCAAGGGCTTTCCCGAGCTGGCCGGCCAATGCCTCCACGCCCGGCGGCTCACCTTCCGCCACCCCCGCACCGGGGAGACCCTCACCGTAGAGTGCCCCCTGCCGGACTACTTCCAGGCCGTCTTGACAAGATGCAGCCGGTTAGTATAGAATAAAACAGTTCACCCAACGACCGCGGAGAGGAGGCGAAGCCCCATGGAAAGATTCACCGGCGTCCTGCTGGCCACCGACTATGACGATACCCTCTACGACAGCCAGGGGACCATCTCCCCGGAAAATCGCCAGGCCATCCACCGCTTTGTGGACCAGGGGGGCTTGTTCTGCATCTCCACCGGCCGGTCATACATCAATTTCGCCATCCAGATGGCAAAGGAGCGCCTGCCGGTCAACGCCCCGGTGATCCTCTCCAACGGCGCCTCCATCTACGACTTTGCCGCCGAGGAGAGCCTGTGGCTGAAGGTCCTGCCCCACCAGGCGCCGGAGCACCTGGCCCAGGTGTGCGCCGCCCTGCCCCAGGTGGGCTTTGAGGCCTATCACCAGGACGAGGTCTTTGTCTTTCGGCCCAATCTGGTCACCGAGCACCACCTGAAGCGCTGCCGGCTCACCGGCCAGCCCCGGGCCATCGAGGACATGCCCGTGCCCTGGATCAAGGTCATCCTCCAGCACCCGGACACCCAGATCCTCCACCAGGCCCAGACCTACCTGCTGGAGCACTGGCCGGCGGAGTACGACGTGACCTTCTCCAACCCCTACCTGCTGGAGGTCACCGCCAAGGGGGCCAACAAGGGCCGGTCGGTCCAGTGGGTGGCCGACTATCTGGGGGTGCGCCCGGAGCACATCTACTGCGTGGGCAACGGTCTCAACGACATCCCCATGCTGGAGATCTCCGCCCTCTCCTTTGCCCCTGCCAACAGCTACCCGGAGGTGCGGGCGGCTGCCGACGTGGTGTTGCCCTCCTGCGACGAGAGCTGCATCGCCCGGATGATCGAGCAGCTGGAGACCCGCTATCCCCCGAAATAACCCCAAAACCAACCGCCCCCAGCCGTGCCGGCCGGGGGCGGTGCTATACCAAGAAGCAGAGAGAAAGGAGGGGGGAAGATGACCATCCGCCCCACCCGAGAAGAAGACCTACCCCGCCTGGAGGAGCTCTATGCCCAGGCCCGGGCCTTCATGGCCCGCCGGGGCAACCCCAACCAGTGGGGCCCCAACCGCTGGCCCCCGGTGGATCTGCTGCGCCGGGACATCACCCAGGGCCACAGCTACGTCTGTCTGGACGAAGGCCGGGTGGTGGGCACCTTCTTCTACCAGTTTGGCCCGGACATTGAGCCCACCTACCGGCAGATCACCGGCGGCAGCTGGGGGGCGGAGGAACCCTACGGGGTGGTCCACCGCCTGGCGGGAGATGGCTCGGTGCCCGGCATCGGGGCCCGCTGCCTGGACTGGGCCTGGGAGCAGTGCGGCCACCTGCGGGTGGACACCCACCCGGACAACACCGTCATGCAGGGGCTGCTGGCTCGGCTGGGGTTTGTCCGCCGGGGCATCATCTACGTGCCCCAGGACCCTTATCCCAGGTTTGCCTATGACAAGGGCCCGGCCCGATGAGAACAAAAAAATCCGCGCCCCGAAGCCCATGGCCTCGGGGCGCGGCTGTGTTATGGGATCATAGATGCTTTTCCAAAGCGACTTTGGCCGCCTGCAGGATGTCCTCCAGGATGCGGACCTCCTGGGTGGAGCAGGAGCTCAGCAGCTGCAGCACCCGGGACAGGGCCGCCGGCCGGTCCGCGCTGGCGTCGTAGTCGTGCAGCAGCTCGTCGGTGCTCACGTCCAGGGCCTCGGCAATGGCCACAAAGGTGGCCAGGCTGGGCTTCGTGTTGCCGGTTTCAATGTGGCTCATGTGGGTGGTGGAGATGCCCACCCGCTCCGCCAAGGCTTCCTGAGAGAGTGCGTGGGCCTTTCGGACTTTTCGGATCTTTTGTCCAAGTGCGTAGTAGTTCATGAAAAACCTGCCTAAATAGTTTATCCTGACTTGTATTTTATGGGCTGATATGCTAAAGTTTAATAAACTATATAGGCTTTATTATGCCCATATGCTTTAAGAGGTGCGGGATGAATTTGACGTGGCTGCTGGGAAAGCACATAGTAGCATGTGAGGACTTTTCCGAGAGAAAGCGGAAAGTGATCGACGATTACAAGTACAGCCATGGAACCCTCAGCGACCGAGAATTGCTTTTTCTGTATGGAACCTGCCGCGGAAGCCAAAAGACCGCCTGCAAGGAGCTCCTGTCCGAGCGGATTCGCGGCAAGCTATAAGCCGGCGGGAAAGGGCGTGGTCTGGAACAGGAAGAAAGACAACAAGACCCCTGGAGGTCCCACCGGGACCCCCAGGGGTCTTGCTGTTGTGCCGGGCTTCAATGGCAGGAGAGGATGTACTGCTGCAGGTCTGTCACCCCGCAGAATTCCTCCAGCGCCTGGGCGAATTCCGCCAGCCAGGGCTCCAGCCCCTGGGGCCCGTCGAAGGCGTAGAGCACCGAGGCCACCTGGCGCTTTCCCGGCTGGATCATGGCCCGGCGGCTGTCGCTGCTGGGGTTGCCGAACCAGCCCAGGTCGTCCCGGAGGACGGGCAGGTGGGCGATGGTGAGGGCCCCCTTGCCGATGCCCTCGTAGCGGGTGCCGTCGGGGGGTGTGTCCAGAACCACCGGCCCTTGCAGCTGCCCCAGGTCATAGGAGCCGATGGCATAGCCGGAGGAGATGGAGAGGAGGTTGTTCACCTCCACCACGTTGTTGATGTGGTAGAGCCCCGCCTGCTTGACCACCCGGCGGAGCATGGCCTCGGCGGCGTTTCGGTGGTCGTGGGGGGAGGCCCCCAGGGCCTTGTAGGCCTGGCGGGTGGCGGCGATGTGGGGCTGCTGGGCGATGGTGTCCAGGGTGAACTGGCCGGCCAGCTGGGCAATGGTCTGGTCAAAGCGGGCCAAGAGGGCGGGGGAGCTGGGCTCCACCTGGACCTCATAGACCAGCACCCCCAGGGCGGTCTGGGGCCAGCGGGCCTGGAGTTCTGGGGCAATGGAAATCTGCATGGCAGGCGCGTCCTTTCTGGAAAACGTGGGATGGAAAGAGGATACCCCTTTTTCCCGCCTCCGTCAACCCAAAAAACCGGCCCCGCCCAGGGGGAGCCTGGGCGGGGCCGGCGGGAAAGGGAGGAAATGGGGAAATCAGCGGACCACCAGCTCGCCCCCTACGCAGTCCACGGTGAGGGTGGAGCCGGGGGCCACCTCGTCGGCGATCATCTTCCGGCCCACCAGGGTCTCCACGGTGTGCTGGAGGAACCGGCGCAGGGGCCGGGCGCCGTAGAGGGGGTCGTAGCCGTTGTCGATGACATAGGTCTTGGCTTCGGGGGTCAGGACCACCCGCAGCTGCTTGTCGGCCAGGCGGCGGTTGAGCCCGCCGATGAGCAGGTCCACGATGGCGGTGATGTTCTCCTTGGTCAAAGGCTTGTAGCAGACGATCTCGTCCAGGCGGTTGAGGAACTCCGGGCGGAAGGACCGCTTGAGCAGCTGGTCCACCTGGACCTTGGCCTCGTCGGAGATCTCCCCCTGGTCGTTGATGCCCTCCAGCAGATACTGGGAGCCCAGGTTGGAGGTGAGGATGAGGATGGTGTTCTTAAAGTCCACCGTCCGGCCCTGGCTGTCGGTGATCCGGCCGTCGTCCAGCACCTGCAACAGGATGTTGAACACGTCAGGGTGGGCCTTCTCCACCTCGTCAAAGAGGACCACGGAATAGGGGTGGCGGCGGACGGCCTCGGTCAGCTGGCCGCCCTCCTCATAGCCCACGTAGCCGGGAGGGGCGCCGATGAGCCGGGAGACGGAGAACTTCTCCATGTACTCGGACATGTCGATGCGCACCAGATTCTTCTCGCTGTCGAAGAGGGCCTCGGCCAGGGTCTTGGCCAGCTCGGTCTTGCCCACGCCCGTGGGGCCCAGGAAGAGAAAGGAGCCGATGGGTTTGTCCGGGTCGGCGATGCCCGCCCGGCTGCGGAGGATGGCTTCCGAGACCAGGCGCACGGCCTCGTCCTGGCCCACCACCCGCTGGTGGAGGATGTCCTCTAAGTGGAGGAGCTTCTCCCGCTCCCCCTCCATGAGCTTGGCCACGGGAATGCCCGTCCAGCGCTCGATGATCCGGGCGATCTCCTCCTCGGTGACCTTGTCCCGCAGGAGGGACCGGGCCTTGCCGTCGGCGGCCACCCGCTCCTCTTCCTCCAGGGCCTTGCGCAGGGCGGGGATCTTGCCGTACTGCAGCTCGGCGGCACGGTTCAGGTCATACTCCCGCTGGGCCTGTTCCAGCTGGGCGTTGGCCGCTTCCAGGTCGGCCCGCAGCTGCTGGACCTTGCCGATGGCGTCCTTCTCGTTGTCCCACTGGGCCTTCTTGGCCTTGAACTCCTCCCGCATGTCGGAGAGCTCTTTCTGGATTTCCGCCAGATGCTCCTGGGAGAGCTGGTCGGTCTCCTTTTTCAGGGCAGCCTCCTCGATCTCATGCTGGATGATCTTCCGCTGGATCACGTCCAGCTCCGTGGGCATGGAGTCGATCTCTGTGCGGATGAGGGCGCAGGCCTCGTCGATGAGGTCGATGGCCTTGTCGGGCAGGAACCGGTCGGTGATGTACCGGTTGGAGAGGGTGGCGGCGGCGATGATGGCCCCGTCCTGGATCTTCACGCCGTGGAAGACCTCATAGCGCTCCTTCAGGCCGCGGAGGATGGCGATGGTGTCCTCCACGGTGGGTTCATTGACCATCACGGGCTGGAAGCGCCGCTCCAGGGCGGCGTCCTTCTCGATGTACTGGCGGTACTCGTTTAAGGTGGTGGCGCCGATGCAGTGCAGCTCCCCTCGGGCCAGCATGGGCTTTAAGAGGTTGCCCGCGTCCATGGCGCCCTCGGTCTTGCCGGCGCCCACGATGGTGTGCAGCTCGTCGATGAAGAGGATGATGTTCCCCTCGGACTTCTTCACCTCGTTGAGCACGGCCTTCAGCCGCTCCTCAAATTCGCCCCGGTACTTGGCCCCGGCCACCAGGGCGCCCATGTCCAGGGCAAAGATGGTCTTATCCTTCAGGGAGGCGGGCACGTCTCCCTTGACGATCCGCTGGGCCAGGCCCTCGGCAATGGCGGTCTTGCCCACGCCGGGCTCGCCGATGAGCACGGGGTTGTTCTTGCTCTTGCGGCTGAGGATGCGGATGACGTTGCGGATCTCATCGTCCCGGCCGATGACCGGGTCCAGCTTGTTCTGTCTTGCCCGCTCCACCAGGTCCGAGCCGTATTTCTTCAGGGCGCCGTAGGTCTCCTCGGGATTGTCCGAGGTCACCCGCTGGCTGCCCCGCACGGTGGTCAGGGCCTGCAGGGCCCCCTCCTTGGTGATGCGGTAGTCGGAGAAGAGCTTCCCCAATTCCCGGCCGGCGGTGTCCAGCAGGCCCAGGAAGAGGTGCTCCACGGAGGTGTATTCGTCCTTCATCTCCCCGGCGATCTGTTCCGCCCGGTTCAGGGCCTTCTCGGTCTCGCCGGAGATGTAGATCTTGCCCGCCTCATGGCCGTAGCCGGAGACCCGGGGCTGGCGCTCCAGCAGGTCCTTGGCGGCCGCCTGGAGGGAGGGGACGGTGATCCCCATGCCCGCCAGCAGCTGGGGAATGAGCCCCTCGGGGTCCTGGAGCAGGGCCCACAGCAGGTGGATCTGCTCGATCTGGGGGTGGCCGTACTCCTGGGCGGTCTGCTGGGCAGCCCGGATGGCCTCGGCGGATTTCTGGGTGAGTTTTTCAGCGTTCATATCGAAAGTCACTCCTTTCCGGGGTGGGGGATGGTTGGGTTGGTCTGGCGCGGCAAAGGGCGCCGGCGACATCACCGGCGCCCTGCCTCAGTGGTTTCTGTTGCATACAAGAGAGAGAGGAGGATCAAAATGAGAGAGAAAAGAGAGAGTCACATGAGAAGTTGTTGGTTCGGCGGGGAACCCCGCGCCGGTTTCCCGGGCCGGGGGCTCAGCCGATGGCGATCTGCCGGGACTGGGGCACCACCGGTGCCAGCTTGGGCAGGGTCAGCTCCAGGATGCCGTTGTTGTAAGCGGCGGTGATGCCGTTCTCATCGATGCCGGTGACATCGAAGGTCCGGGAGAAGGACCCATACCGCCGCTCCCGGCGGATGTAGTCGCCCTTGTCATCCTTCTGCTCCTGGTTTTCCTTGTGCTCGGCGGTGATGGTCAGGATGCCTTCCTTCAGCTCCAGGGAGATGTCCTCTTTGTTGAAGCCGGGCAGTTCGGCCTCCAGCAGGAACTTGTCACCCTGGTCCCGGATGTCCGTGCGGAAGGCGGGCAGGTTGGCGGTGGTGTTGCTGAAGAACTTCTTCTCGAAGTTGTCAAACAGGTCAAACAGGTTGTCGTCACGACGGTCAAAGGGAATCATACCAAACATCATAAAACGCTCCTTCATAGTGATCTATTCGGGTCGGACGCCGGGAGAACCGGGCCCGACGGGTGTTCTAAAATTTGCAGTCTCGAGACGGGAGTGCTTGGCGTTTTCCCAGGTGTTCCCGGGAACCTCCTGTCTACGGTGGCTATAGTACTGCGATTTTATGAACAATCTTAGAGGATTTTGTGTCCAAATTGTAAACGTTAGCAGTCTAGTGTGGAGAGTGCTAAAACCAGGCGGAGGGCCGAAGGGGATTCCCCCCGGGGGGGAACTATGCTATAATAGCCTCAGTCAACAGGGCGGGGCCGGGCCCGGGGGAGGTTCTCTGGTGTGCCGCCTGTCCTATTTTACCCCAGAATGGAAGGAAGGATACCATATGATTCAGTTATCCCAGCGTATGGTGGACCTGGGCACCGCCCGGTCGGAGATTCGGGAGGCCTTTGCCTTTGCCCAGGCCCGGGCGGCGGAAGTGGGTCCGGAGAACGTGGACGATTTCTCCATCGGCAACCCCAGCGTGCCCGCCCCGGAGACGGTGGCCCAGGCGGTCCACGACCTGGTGGACAGCGTGGACCCCATCCAGCTCCACGGCTACACCCCCGCCCAGGGGGACGGGAGCGTGCGGCAGGCCCTGGCCGACGACCTCAACCGCCGCTATGGCACGGCCTATGGTCCCGATGACTTCTACCTCACCGCCGGGGCGGCGGGGGCCCTGTGCTGCGTGCTCTCGGCCCTGGGCTGCCCGGGGGATGTGTTCCTCACCTTCGCCCCCTACTTCCCGGAATATAAGGTATTTGTGGAGAGCGCCGGGGGGACCCTCACGGCGGTGCCGGCGGACCTTGAGGATTTTCAGATCGACTTTGCCGCCTTTGAAGCGGCCCTCTCCCCCCAGGTCAAGGGGGTCATCATCAACAGCCCCAACAACCCCACGGGGGTGGTCTACTCCGAGGCCACCATCCGGCGGCTGGGCCAGACCCTGGCGGAGAAATCCAAGGAGTACGGCCACCCCATCTGGCTGATCTCCGACGAGCCTTACCGGGAGATCGTCTACCAGGAGGCCCCCCTGCCCTGGGTGCCCAATTATTATGCCAACACCCTGGTGTGCTATTCCTACAGCAAGTCCCTCTCCCTGCCCGGCCAGCGCATCGGCTATGTGCTGGTGCCCCCCCAGGCCCAGGAGGCGGGGCTGGTGTACGCGGCGGTGTGCGGGGCCGGCCGGGCCCTGGGCTATGTGTGCGCCCCCAGCCTGTTCCAGCTGGTGGCCGCCCGGTGCGCCGGCCAGACGGCGGACATGGCGGTCTACCGGCGCAACCGGGACCTGCTGCTGGACGCCCTGCGCCAGATGGGCTACACCTGCGCCCAGCCAGACGGGGCCTTCTACCTCTTCCCCCGCACCCCGGAGCCCGACGCGGGGGCCTTCTGCCAGCGGGCCCGGAAGTATGACCTGGTGCTGGTGCCCGGGGACAGCTTTGGCTGTCCGGGGCATGTGCGCATCTCCTACTGCGTGCCCACGGAGCAGATCCAGCGGGCGCTGCCTAAGTTCCAGGCCCTGGCCCGGGAGTATGGGCTGATTGGCGGCTGAGCAGCTGCCTGGGCTGGGGGTTCCCCTGCGGTGGGGGGGCAGCCCGCCAGGTGGGCTGGAAAGGGAGGGTGACCGCACCCTCCGGGGGGCTGCTGCCCGCAGGGGGCCCGGCTTTCTCTGGAGAAAGCCGGGGGAAAGAGCACCATGGGGCGCTGCCCCCTGGACCCCCGCTTAGGAAAGGAGGTTCCTTTCCTAAGAACCTTTTCTCTGGTGGGAGGAGGCTGGCAGGCTGAGGCTCTTTTTGGGGTAACTGGCCTGCGGCCCACTCAGCGGAAGGCCCCAAGGCGAGCCGCCCACCACTTGGGCGGCTGGGGACGTGGTTCTTTTCCCTATAGGGGCACAGAAGTGCGTGGAACCATAGAAATAAAAAGAAATCCACCGTCAGAAAAATGAAAAAAAGAGAGAACACCCATCCTCTCTGCAACGGCCTCCGCCCCCGAAGGGTACGCACTATCGGTGCCAGCCGCCCAATCGGTGGGCGGCTCGCCTTAGGAGCCCGGCGCTGTGAGGGCCGCAGGCCAGTTAAAGACGACAGAACACCACCCCTTCCCGTTTCCACAACCCAGAGAAGGGGAGCGTGAGGGGAGGAACCTCCTCCCCTCACCCCCGGGGTCCAGGGGCCGCAGCCCCTGGTGCTCTTTGTCCGGCTTCGGGAGGGCTTTTCTCACCTTAAGAAAAACTTAATCTTCCCTCTCATTGTTTCTTAATCGAAAGATCCGGTAAGATAAACCCAGGAGGAGGCGACGGATATGGATACGTATAAAATCTTAGTCTGCGACGACGAAAAGGACATCGTCTCGGCGCTGAGCATTTACCTGACCACCGGCGGCTACCAGGTCTACCCCGCCTACGACGGCATCGAGGCGCTGAACATCCTGGAGCGGGAGGACATCCACCTGGTCCTGCTGGACATCATGATGCCCAAGCTGGACGGGATCTCCACCCTGGAAAAGATCCGGGAGCGCTCCAACGTGCCGGTGATCTTCCTGACCGCCAAGAGTGAGGACGTGGACAAGATCCAGGGCCTGAACCTGGGGGCCGACGACTACGTGACCAAGCCCTTCAACCCCGTGGAGGTCCTGGCCCGGGTCAAGTCCCAGCTGCGCCGGTACCTCCAGCTGGGGGGCGGCACGGTGAAGCCCACCGCCCTGCGCCTGGGGGGCATCGCCTTGGACGACCGCACCAAGGAGGTCACCCTGGACGGGGAACTGGTATCCCTCACGCCCCGGGAGTATGAGATCCTCCGGCTGCTCATGGAGAACCCCGGCACGGTCTTCTCCCCCAAGCGCATCTACCGGGCGGTGTGGGGGGAGGAGCCCTATGGGGTGGAAAACGCCGTGGCCGTCCACATCCGTCACCTCCGGGAAAAACTGGAGATCAACCCCTCCGACCCCCGCTACATCAAAGTGGTCTGGGGCCAGGGGTACAAGATGGAAGGAGGCAAACCATGAAGGGAACCCGCGCTTCTATCCCCGGCAAGGTTCTGGCCTGGGTGCTGTGCCTGGCGGGACTGACCGCCGGGGTCGTCTGCGGCGGCCAGACCCTGTGGCTGGCAAACCAGGGGGCCTATCAGACCCAGGGCAGCGCGATGCTGCTGGAACAGGGGGAGGAGGAACTGTCCCAAAGTTATCTGGAGCAGGCCATTGTCGCCTACCAGGCCTACCTCGCTGAAGGGATATCCATGGAGCAGAGCATGGACCTGGACCGAAACAACGCCTTCTACACCGTGAAGGACCCCCAGGGCAACGCCATCCTGGCCAGCGACGAGCTGGGGGACTACCGGGAAAAGGCCACCTGGACTGGCACCATCCAGGGCCCGCGCACGGAGGAGAGCGTCACCCGCTATTACGACAGCCCCACGGCCCGGGAACAGGGCCTGGAGGAGCTGGAAAAGACTTACGATGAATTTGTCTTAGAAGAGTTTACGGACCTGGCTCCCTATGACGAGATACCCACTGAGGACGAGGCAGCAACCGAGAGTGGGACGGCCATCTCCGCCCAGGAACGCTATCTGCTGGAGGGCTATGGGGTGAACTACGGCCAGTCGGAGACCGTGGAGATCGCCGTCTACCTTCGCGCCAACCTCACCCCCGGCGGGGAGGTCTATACCAAGCTGACCTACCTGTCCCAGATGGGATACTACCGGGTGGAGCTGGCCGTGGCCGCTGTGGTGGGGCTGGCACTGGGGGTGCTGGGGCTGGCACTGCTCATCCGGGGGGCCGGCTATGGCCCCAAGACGCCGGAGGGCGGGGGGGTGCACCCCGTGGACCGGTATCTGCCAGTGGATTTGCTGGCCGTGCTGGCGGCGGTGATCCTGCTCTTTTGGAACGGCGGCATGGACCTGGGGGCCTATGCCACCACCATGATCCCCCTGGAGGACACCCTGCTCACCTTGGTGTCCCTGGCCCTGCTGGCCGCCGGCCTGCTGTCCGCCCTGCGCCAGAAGCGGGCGGGGACCTGGCGGGAAAACCTGCTCTGGCGGCGCATCGGCCAGCCGGTGAAACAGGCCGGCCGAAAGCTGTGGGCTCTGCTGGGCCGCACGGCAGCCCAGCTGCCCCTGTTCTGGCTGGCGGCCCTGGTCTTTGTGGTGCTGTGCTTCTTTGAGGGGCTGTGCATCCTGGCCATCCGCAGCGGCAACGGGGTGGGCCTGCTGTGGCTGCTGCTCAAGGCGGCCGAGGGGGTCGTGCTGATCTGGGTGGTGCTCGCCATGCGCCGCCTGCAGGAGGGGGCCAAGAACCTGGCTGCCGGCCAGCTGGCCTACCAGCTGCCCCTGGAAAAGCTCTGGGGACCCTTCCGGGCCCACGGGGAGGACCTGAACAACATCCGCCAGGGCATCCAGCACGCGGTGGAGGAGCAGATGAAGTCCGAGCGGATGAAGACCGAGCTCATCACCAACGTCTCCCACGACATCAAGACCCCCCTGACCTCCATCGTCAACTACGTGGATTTGCTGAAAAAGGAGCCCATGCCCAACGATCAGGCCAAGGAATACCTGGAGGTTCTGGACCGCCAGTCGGCCCGGCTGAAAAAGCTCACGGAGGACCTGGTGGAGGCCTCCAAGGCCTCCACGGGAAACCTCACCGTGGACCTGCAGCCCACGGACGTGAACGTCCTGCTCACCCAGACCGCCGGGGAATACCAGGAGAAGCTGGCCGCCCGGGACCTGTCCCTGGTCCTCACTCCCGCCCCGGAGGCCCCCAAGATCTCCGCCGACGGCCGGCTGCTGTGGCGGGTGTTTGAGAACCTGTTCAGCAACATCCAGAAGTACGCCCTGGCGGGCACCCGGGTCTACCTCACCTGCCAGGCCGACGAGAACGAGGTGACCATCACCTTCCGCAACATCTCGGCCACCCCTCTGAACATCTCCGCCGACGAACTCATGGAGCGCTTCGTCCGGGGGGACACCTCCCGGAACACCGAGGGCAGCGGCCTGGGGCTGTCCATCGCCCGCAGCCTCACCCAGCTCCAGCATGGGACTTTCTCCCTGACCATCGACGGGGACCTCTTCAAGGCCCAGCTGCGCTTCCCCCGCCTGTCGTAACCGAATGGAACCAAGCCCCTCCCCCCGGCCGTGGCCGGGGGGAGGGGTCTCTCGTTCCCGGCGGGGGGATTTTCCCATTCCTCCCCTTGACTGGGGGGGAAAGGCAGGCTATACTGACCATATTCCCTCCCAACTGCCGGTCCCGCCGGCTTCTTTTTTTATCGGGAGGCCCCAGCGGGGCAGGCCCTGTCCCGGGAAAGGAGAATACCCAACCATGAAAAAGATCATCGGGGTGGCCCTGGTCCTGGTGGTGGTTCTGTTCGCCCTGCCCTTCCTCATGGAGCGGCTGGACGGCGAGGACCAGGCCGCCACCCCCCAAGAAGAACTCACCCTGGCCAACAGCGGCTACACCCTGCGGGTGCAGGGCAGCGACGGCCAGATCACCGAGATGGACCTGAACGAATACCTCTGGGGGGTGGTGGCCGCCGAGATGCCCGCCTCCTTTGAGCAGGAGGCCCTGAAGGCCCAGGCGGTGGCCGCCCGGACCTATGCCCTGAACAAGGGCCCCACCCAAAACCATCCCGACGCCGACCTGTGCACCGACTACGCCTGCTGCCAGGCCTGGATTGCCCGGGCCGACGCCATGAGCAACTGGGGGGACAACGCCGTGGCCTATGCCAACAAGATCACCACCGCCGTGGCCGAGACCGGCAACCAGGTCATCCTCTACGACGGCCAGCTCATCGACGCCGTCTTCCACTCCTCCTCCGCCGACGCCACCAAGGACGCCGTGGAGGTGTGGGGCAACAGCGTGCCCTACCTGCAGAGCGTGTCCTCTCCCGAGGGGGAGGGGGTGCCCAACTACCAGAGCCAGGTGACCCTCACCCCCCAGCAGTTCCAGGAGGCCTTCCTGGCCGCCCAGCCTGAGGCGGTCTTTGGGGACGATCCCGCTGCCTGGGTGGGGCAGACGGCACAGAACGAGGCCGGCAGTGTCCAGAGCGTCACCATCGGGGGCGTGACGGTCACCGGCGCCCAGGCCCGGCAAATCTTCTCCCTGCGCTCGGCCACCTTCACCCTGACCTACGACGGGGCTAATTTCGTCTTTGACGTGACCGGCTTTGGCCACGGGGTGGGCATGAGCCAGTACGGCGCCGACGCCATGGCCGCCGAGGGGAAGGATTATGTGGAGATCCTCCAGCACTACTACACCGGCGTGACGGTGGAAGAGTGCCCGGCGGACCTGCTGCCCCAGTGAGGTGCGCCCATGATTCGTGTACTTCTCTGGGACCTGGACAACACCCTGCTGGACTTCCCCGCCGCCGAGCGGGCCGCCCTGCAAAAGACCTTTGCCGACTTCTCCCTGGGCCCCTGCCCTGACGACCAGGTGGCCCGGTTCTCCGCCCTGAATATTTCCTGGTGGCACCGGCTGGAGCGGGGGGAGGTCACCAAGGCTCACCTGCTCACCGGCCGCTTCGCGGCCTTCTTCCAAGCGGAGGGCATCCCCTGCACCGACTATACCGCCTTCAACGCCGCCTACCAGGACCACCTGGGGGACACCATCGTCTTTCTGGACCACAGCGACCGCCTGATCCGGGACCTAAAGGGCCGGGTGAAGCAGTACGCCGTCACCAACGGCACCCGCCGGGCCCAGGAGCGCAAGCTGGCCAAGTCGGGTTTGGGGGAGCTGCTGGACGGGGTGTTCATCTCCGAGGACGTGGGGGCAGAGAAGCCCAGCCTGGATTTCTTCCAGCCGGTGCTGGCGGCCATCGGCCCCTATGACAAGGAGGAGATCCTCCTCATCGGCGACTCCCTCACCAGCGACATGGAAGGCGGCCGCCGGGCAGGCATCCCCTGCTGCTGGTACAACCCCACCGGCCAGCCCATCCCCGCCGGAATGCCCATCCGCTACGACATCCGCCACCTGGGCCAGGTGGCCGAGATCGTAACCGGCCAAGCATAAAAACCCCAAAAACAAACCCAGCCAACCCTTCCGGCACCGGAAGGATTGGCTGGGTGTTTTGTTCTGGGGAGTTCGGGCCCTCATGTTCCCTGCCAGGTCCGCAGGGTGCCTGCCAGGGTGCCATCGCTGGATAGGCGGATGCAGTAGGTGTCGTTTCCCGGGTGGGCATAGGTGAGTTCCTCTTCTTCGCCGGGGGCCACCAGAACGGGGCCGGCCACCACCCGATAGCGGCCAAAGAGCCCTACCTGGGTCAGATTTACCCAGCAGTCCTCTTCCCCCTGGTTGCGGAAGGTGACGTGGAGCACCGGCCCGTTTTCAGCCACGCAGGCGAAGTGCTCGCTGGTGTAGAAGCTGCCTCCCTCGTCCGCCAGCTGGAGAGTGATCGTGGGGAAGCGCGCCTGCACCGTCTCCTGCCCCAGGCAGGCCGAGACCGCTGCCCGGGCCGTGGGGCTGATGGTGAGAACGGCGCCGGAGAGGGCCACGACCAGAACCACCAGCACCGCCGCCCCCAGGGGCCGGGCCCACCGGGGCCGCCGCCGGCCTGCCGTCCGCCGCCGCTGGAGGTCCCGCCAGCCTGCCTTCGGGTCCGGGGACCTGCCGCCGGTCTGCCGGTCCAGTTGGTCCAGCAGGGCGTGGAGGGCGGCCTGGTCGGGGACCTCTTGGTCCATCAGGGCATCCAGCTGCTGGAGCAGTTCCTCTTCTGGGGGGGAATCAGGTCTTTTTTTCATGGGAGAACCCTCCTTCCGGTAAGGTGAGATAATGCCGGCACCGCTGGCGGGCCCGGTAGAGCCAGGTGCCGCAGGTGGCCGGGGGGACCCCCAGAAGCGCGCTGAGTTCCCGATAGGACAGGCCGTCCTCATAGGCCAGCTTCAGCAGAGCCCGGTCCCGGGGCGACAGCTGCCGGGGCAGCAGGTCGTCCAGGCTGGCCCCCCGGATCTCCTCGGGGGCGGCCAGCCAGGACAGGTCGACCTCCCCCGCCTCGTGCCGGGCACGGTGTGCCTGGCGGGCAAACTCCCGGTTCAGCTTGTGCCGCAGGGTGATCCACAGCCACCCGCCGGGATTGGGGTGGGCGCGGACCTGGCCGGCCTTGTCCAGAAGGGTGAGAAAGACCTCCTGGGTCAGGTCCCAGGCCAGCTCCGGGTCCTGCAGCCGGTATTTGGCCGCCCGGTACAGGTCGGGGGCATAGGTTTCATAGAGGGCGTGAACCCAATCTTCTGTGGTGGGGGACAAGAGACCACCTCCTTTGCTGTTTGGGTACCTGTTCTCCTTTTCTATCCCGCCAGAGGGGGGAATTCTTTCAAAAAAAACCGGAAAAAAGACAAAAAACCGGACCTGTCACCCCCGAGAGACAGGTCCGGTTTGCCCCAACGGGCTCTCACGCCTCCCGCAGCTGCCGGAGAAAGGCGGCTGCCCGGTCCAGGTCCCGGGCGTTGGGATGGCCCTTGGCGATGCCCCCCAGCTTGCCGAAGGGGCCGTAGGTGTCGTACCCCCGGCAGCGGAAGGTCCCCGCCCAGGGGATCCCCTTTTGGGCCAGGATTTTTTTCAGCCCCTTGGCGCCGTCCCCCAGGGGGGCGCCGCAGGTGTAAAGGAAAAAGACGGCCTGTCCCGGCCGGAACACCGCCTGGTCCAGGGCCTGCCGCACCCGCTGGTGCATGGCCTGGAAGTAGATCCCCGAGGCAAAGCCCACCAGGTCGTAAGAACCCAGGTCGGGCAGGGGGTCGTGGAGCAGGTCCACCGCCGTCACCCCCTCTTGCCGGGCCAGATGCTCCGTCACCTTCCGGGTGTTGCCGTGGTGGACGGAGGCGTATAGGATCACCGTCTGCTTCATACCATTCGTCTCCTTTTTCGCGGGTTCTCGTCCGGTCCAGTATACGCCAGGCAGCGGACCTTGTCCACCGGGGCGAAAAAGAGTTCTTTTTCCTATTGACTTTGTAGGGAATGTGTGGTATCCTTCAAATAACCTAATAAATTAGTAGGAATTAAAAACGCAAGGAGGTCTCTCCATGATATATGCCGACAACGCCGCCACCACCAAGCTCAGCCCTGTGGCCCTCCAGGCCATGCTCCCCTATCTGACGGAGCACTATGGCAACCCCTCCTCCCTCTACACCCTGGGCCAGCGGGCCGCCGAGGCCCTGGAAGAGGCCCGGAAGACCGTGGCTCAATGTCTCCACTGCCGGCCGGAAGAGATTTACTTCACCTCCGGGGGCAGCGAGGCCGACAACCAGGCCATCCGCTCCGCCGCCCGCTGGGGCAAGATGCGGGGCAAGACCCATATCATCTCCACGGCCTTTGAGCACCACGCCGTGCTGCACACCCTGGCCGCGCTGGAAAAGGAGGGCTTCACCGTCACCCTCCTGGACGTGGGGCCGGAGGGCCGGGTCACCCCCCAGCAGGTGGCCCAGGCCATCACCGACGAGACGTGCCTGGTGACCATCATGTACGCCAACAACGAGATCGGCACCATCCAGCCCATCGGGGAGATCGGCAAAGTCTGCCGGGAGAAAAAGGTGACCTTCCACACCGACGCCGTCCAGGCGGTGGGCCACCTGGCCATCGACGTGGGGGCAGAGCAGATCGACATGCTCTCCCTGTCCGGGCACAAGTTCCACGGCCCCAAGGGGGTGGGCGCCCTGTACGTCCGCAAGGGTGTGCCCCTCTCTCCCCTCATCGAAGGCGGCGCCCAGGAGCGCCGCAAGCGGGCGGGCACCGAGAACGTGGCGGGCATCGTGGGCCTGGCCGCCGCCCTGAAAGAGGCCTGTGATCATCTGGATGCCAACGCCGCCAAGGTGACCGCCCTGCGGGACAAACTCATCGCCGGGCTGGCGGCCATCCCCCACGGGGCCCTCAACGGCAGCCGGGAGGACCGCCTGCCGGGGAACGTGAGCTTCTGCTTTGAGGGCATCGAGGGCGAGTCCCTTCTCCTGCTGCTGGACGACAAGGGGATCTGTGCCTCGTCGGGCTCGGCCTGCACCTCGGGCTCCCTGGACCCCAGCCATGTGCTGCTGGCCATCGGCCGGCCCCATGAGGTGGCCCACGGCTCCCTGCGCCTGTCCCTGTGTGAGGAGAACACCGAGGCAGAGGTGGACGCCATGGTGCGGGACATTCCCCAAGTGGTGGAATACTTACGCAATATGTCCCCCGTCTGGCGGGACTTACAGAAAGGAGACCGCAGCTATGTTATACAGTGAGAAAGTGATGGACCATTTCCGCCATCCCCGCAACGTGGGGGTCCTCGACCAGGCTGACGGCGTGGGCGAGGTGGGCAACGCCAAGTGCGGCGACATCATGAAAATTTACCTGAAGATCGACGGGGACACGGTCTCCGACGTGAAGTTTGAGACCTTCGGCTGCGGCAGCGCCATCGCCTCCAGCTCCATGGCCACCGAGATGATCAAAGGCAAGAAACTGGACCAGGTGATGGAGCTGACCAACAAGGCCGTGGTGGAGGCCCTGGACGGCCTGCCCGCCCACAAGCTCCACTGTTCCGTCCTGGCCGAGGAGGCGGTGAAGGCCGCCCTGAAAGACTACTACGACAAGAACGGCATCGCCTACGACCCCAGCCAATTCCCTCACATCGACTGCGCGGGGTGCCACTGACGCAATTTCTTTGATCTCCTCCGATTGATCATGACCCCCTTTCCAATCCATTCCTGTCTCTCCCGCGCACAAGCCCCTGGCCGCATCTGTGGCCAGGGGCTTGCTTTGTGGGAACGAATGGCGGCCGCCGCCCGTCTAATTCTATAAAGAAACTTGGAAAAGGAGGCGAGTCCGATGAAAAAGAATGCCATTTTCCTATTGGCCGCAGTCACCCTGCTGCCCCTGCTGGGGGCCTGCGGCGCGGGGGAAACGGCCGTGCCAAAGCCCCCCGCCCTGGTGGTGGCCGCCGGGGACGAGACGCAGCAGGCGCTGCTGGGCACCTACAACTGGCGGCGGCTCCATCTGGGGGGCATGGAGGAGGTTTGTGCCGACAGCCCCCATCCCCTGGACTGCCAGGACCTTCTGGCCCTGCTGGACGCCCGGCAGACTACGGTCCAGCTGCAATTTGCCAAACCGCCGGACGACCCCCTCTCCGTCCGGTGCTGGAGCGATCAGCAGTGGGGAAATCCCTTGGCAGACAGCCAGGAGGTGACAATCACCGGCGACACCCTCTCCCTGCGGCCGGGGGGCTGGATCTATGAGGTGACCGCCCGGTGGGGCGGCGGATGGGGCCCCGGCGGCGAGGCCCACTATGCCTTTTACGCCATGGGGCCTGACAGCCCCGCCCAATCCTGACGCAAAGCAGCAGCGCCCTCCGTCCTGGGTCAAACGGAGGGCGCTGGTTCTTTGTGCGTTCAGGCCGGGTCGTAGATGGTTAGCCCTCCGGGACTGCGGGTGCGGATCACCTGGCCTTCCTCCATGAGGTATTCCAGGTGGGCCAGGGCCTCGCCGGTGGCGAACCACTTTTGGTTTAAGGGGAAGTCGTCCCAGCTCTTGGCCCGGATGTCCCAGTGCATGCGGCTGGCCACCTGGTAGGCGGTCAGGCCGGGGTCCCGGCGGACAATGGCCAGGGTCTCCGCCACCCGGTTGCGGTGGTGGGCGTAGAGGGATTGGATGCGCTGGGCCAGATCCCCGGTGTGCCGGTGGCCGGGCAGGGCCAGGCGGACCGGCAGGGCCTCCACCCGGGCCAGGCTCTCCAGATAGCGGCCCAGGGCGTTGGGGAGGTTGGGCCACATGGTGATGTTGGGGGTGATGTCGAAGAGGACGTGGTCGGCGGTGAAGAGGATGCCCTCTTTTTCCAGCCACAGGCACACCTGTCCCGGCGTGTGGCCCGGGGTGGCCACCACCTGCAGGGTGTACCCGCCCACGGTGAGGACAGCCCCGTCGGCCAAGGGCCGGTAGTTGGGCAGGTCCAAGGTGGGGCCCAAGGTCCGGGCGGGATTGGTGCCGGTGGTCACCGCCAGCTCCTCCGGGGGAAATCCCTCCTGCAGGAAGCGCTGATCGATGGTCCGCCAATAGGCGTCCTCCCAGGCCTGGCTGGTGAAGGGGGCGTCCCCCTGACCGATGTAGATGGTCCCCTCCGGACCGGCCAGCTCTGTGGACAGCCCGGTGTGGTCGGTGTGGATGTGGGTGAGCAGCACGTTCAGCTTGTCCTCCGCCGCCCCTGCCTGGGCCAAGCCCTCCCGGAGGGCCTGGCGGCATTCCGGGGTGCGAAAGCCCGTGTCGATGAGCAGGCTGCGCTGCCCCTCATGGCCCCGGATGAGGTAGCTGTTCAGCTCCCCCAAGGGGTTGCGAGGCAGGGGCACGGGGATGCGGAAGAGGCCGGGGAGGATCTCCGCCACGGCATAGGGGGCCGCGGGGTCGGCCAGCTGCCGGACCAGGTGGGGGGAGATCATTCCTGTTTCCGGGCCTCGCCCACCAGGGCGCTGGCCCCCAGACGGTCGGCGCCCAGCTCCAGGTAGGCCTGGCCGTCGGCCAGGGTGCGGATGCCCCCGGAGGCCTTGACCTTGATGTTCTGGGGCAGGTTCTCCCGCAGCAGGGCCACGTCCTCCCGGGTGGCGCCGGCGGCAGAGAAGCCGGTGGAGGTCTTCACATAGTCCACCTCGGCCTTCGCGGCGATCTGGCAGAGCTTCATCTTTTCCATGTCGGTGAGCAGGCAGGTTTCGATGATGACCTTCAGGGGGCGGCCCAGGCAGGCGGCCTTCACCCCTTCCATCTCCTCCTGCAGCTGCTTCCACTTGCGGTCCTTGACCTGGCCGATGTTGATGACCATGTCGATCTCGCTGGCGCCGTTCTCCACGGCGTCCTTGGTCTCAAAGATCTTGGCGGCCAGGGTGTTGTAGCCGTTGGGGAAGCCGATGACGGTGCAGATCTTCAGGTTGCCCTGGACGTACTCCACCGCGTCCTTCACATAGGCCGGGGGGATGCACACGGTGGCGCAGCCGAACTCCATGGCCTCGTCGCAGAGGGTTTTGATCTGGTCCCAGGTGGCCTCGGGTTTGAGCAGGGTGTGGTCCACGTGGCTGAGGATGGTTGCAGTGTCCATAGCGATCACTCCTTATTGGTGATTTCCTTTGATGTTTGGTTCCATCATACCTTATTTTGTCTGATATCTCAAGAGGACAGGACAAAAACCCCGGCCCGCGTGCGGCGGGGCCGGGGTTGGGCTCAGGGGACGGCCGGCTGGTCGGCCTGAGGCAGGGCGTCGGTGGGCTGGCCCTCGGCGTCGGCGGGGTTTTCCTCCATGGACCGGGGGCACATGAGGAAGAAGACCACGTCCCCCTCCTGCTTCACGATGCACTCGTCGGCCTGGGTGCAGATGTTCCAACGCAGGTCGGCGTTGTCCTCCAGGGTCTGGACGAAGGCGCCGCCGTCGGTGCCCTCTTCCAGGCGGAAGAGGTAGCCCACAAAGGGGATGGTGCTGATGAGGGGGGCGAACATGACCCCCTGGGAAAAGCCCTCGATCTGGGCCGCGCCCAGCCCCATCAGGGGGCCCGGCTCCACCGGGGTGGTGGTGCCCTGAAAGCCCACCACCTCCTGGGAGAGGATGGCCTGGGCCATGGCCGCCAGGTCGGCCTGGGGGTCGGCCTGGTACTGGGTCTGAAATTCCTGGGCCAGGAGCTGGCCCATGGTCTCGGGCTGCTTGGTCTCCTCCTGGCCGCAGGCGGTCAGGGAGAGCAGGAGCAGGCCAGCTAAGAGGGAAGCGATGACAGTGCGCATGATAGATTCCTTTCCAAGGCTCCCGCCGCGCTGGCGCGGGGGAGAAACTCGCCCAACCACCCAGGGGCGGCGGGCTGGGGGACAGTATAGCACAGGGCGCGGGCGCTGTCACGCAGTTTTGAGAAAATGCAGGGTTTCCGCCAATTCAAACGCTGCCAGCCCTCAGGTGCAGGATACCCTGCTAGAAACTTCAAAATATTTCCTGAAAATAAAGAATAAAAAGTCAAAAAAGAAGGATTTCTCGGTTTTCTCTTGGGCGGAAATGTGGTACAATGCCATCTGTTTGAGCCCTTTTTTCGGGGACCATGTTCCAACAAGGAGGATGCCTCATGCAGGAAGCAGTCAAAAAGAAAAAGAAACTCTCTCTCACGGCCCAGATCGCCATCAGTTTGGTGCTGGGCATTCTCGTGGGCATTGCCATGCAGGGCGTTGCCGACATTGCCGAGGAATACATCAAACCCTTCGGCACCATCTACCTCAACCTCATTAAAATGATCGTGGTGCCTGTGGTGGTTCTGTCCATCACCCAGGGCATCGTCTCGCTGCAGGATGTGCGCAAGGTGGGCTCCATTGGGGCCAAGACCATCGGCTTTTACCTCATCACCACCGCTGTGGCCGTTACCCTGGGCCTGGTGGCCGCCAACCTGCTCCAGGTGGGGGCGGGCTACACCCTCAGCGGTGAGGCCCTGACCTATGAGGCCACCGAGCCTCTGAACGTCATGGACACCATTGTGAACATCTTCCCCTCCAACGCCTTCCAGCCCCTGGCCGACGCCACCATGCTCCAGGTGATCGTCATCGCCCTCTTCCTGGGCTTCGGCATCATCGCCGTGGGGGAGAAGGGGAAGGTGGCCAAGGACGTGGTGGACAGCTTCGCCGAGGTGAGCTTTAAGATCATGGCCATGATCCTCAAGGTCTCTCCCATCGGCGTCTTCGCCCTCATCTGCCCGGTGGTGGCTGCCAACGGCCCCAGCGTGCTGCTGCCTCTGCTGAAGGTGATCCTGGTGGCTTACGTGGCCTATGTGGCCCACATGGCCCTCACCTATTCCCTGGCAGTGCGAGGGTTTGCCAAGCTCAGTCCCCTGAAATTTTTCCGGGCCATGGGTGAGCCCATCCTCTTTGCCTTCTCCAGTGCCAGCAGCGTGGGCACTCTGCCCTTCAACATGGACGCCACGGAGAAGCTGGGAGCTCGGAAAGAGGTCTCCAGCTTTGTCCTCCCCCTGGGGGCCACCATCAACATGGACGGCACCGCCATCTACCAGGGCGTGTGCGCCATCTTCATCGCCCAGATTTTCGGCATCGACCTGACCATCGCTCAGCAGCTGACCATCATTCTCACTGCCACCCTGGCCTCCATCGGCACGGCCGGGGTGCCGGGCTCGGGCATGATCATGCTCACCATGGTCCTGCAGACCGTGGGTCTGCCCGTGGAGGGCATCGCCCTGGTGGCGGGCATCGACCGGGTGCTGGACATGGGCCGCACGGCGGTGAACATCACCGGCGACGCCGCCTGCACCATCTGCGTGGACGCCTGGGAGAAAAAGCGCGAGCGCAAAAAGCTGGCCGCCCAGGCCGGTGCGTCGGCAGAGTGACCGAGAAAGAGAACCACCCCATGAAAAGAAAGACCGCGGGATATCCCGTGGTCTTTCTTGGCGTCTGGGAAGAAAAAGCCCGGGCTGTCATTTCGACAGCCCGGGCGGATTCCCACAGGGGATGCAATCTTAGTAGTTCTCGGCCTTGATCTCGAAGAAAGCCTGGGGGTGGCTGCAGACGGGACACACCTCGGGGGCCTGGTCGCCATACTCCAGGTGGCCGCAGTTGCGGCAGTACCACACCTTGACGGCGGACTTCTTGAAGACCTCGTCGTTCTCCAGGTTCTCCACCAGCTTCAGGTAGCGCTCATAGTGGGACTTCTCGATCTCACCCACGGAGGCGAACATGTCGGCGATGCGGTGGAAGCCCTCTTCCCGGGCCTCTTCGGACATGCGCTTGTACATGGAGGTCCATTCCTCGTGCTCGCCCTCGGCGGCGGCCATCAGGTTCTCGGCGGTGGTGCCGATGCCGGAGAGCTCCTTGAACCACAGCTTGGCGTGCTCCTTCTCGTTGCCGGCGGTTTCCTCAAAGAACGCGGCGATCTGCTCGTAGCCGTCCTTGCGGGCCTGGCTGGCGTAGTAGGTGTACTTGTTGCGGGCCATGCTCTCGCCGGCGAAAGCTTCCCACAGATTGGCTTCGGTCTTGCTGCCTTTCAGTTCCATAGTGAAGTGCTCCTTTCAAAAGTGATCGAAAAATATGATGTGGTCGGTCTGTGCCTGACTGTTCTCGGTGTTGGAATCCAGGAGGAATCCTGTGCCCATAGCATACCCCATAAAAACAGTCTCTCTCAGTGACTTTAACACACTTTGCCAAAAAAGATAAGTGGTATTTTTGGTTTTTTCTTTCTTTCCTAAAATTTCTCTCCTGGCGCATACTATCTTTCGCGGCCCTGCGGCCGCAAATCCACAAAAAGCAACGGAGGAACGGTATGGTTCGCAAACTGACCACCGCCGCCTTCCTGCTTGCGCTGGCCCTGTCTCTGACGGCCTGCGGCAACAGCAATGCTGGTACCGCAGCCAACCGCTGGACGGGGACCAACGCCGCATCCCAGCAGTGGGAGATCCAGCGGCAGAGTGAGCAGGAGGGCGCCAAGGAGGAAAAAAGCGACGGCGCTTACCACGCCGATGAGAACGGCTGGGTAGACGGCTTTCACGACGACAATGACGCGGGCAGCCAGGTGAAGGAAGACCTGAAAGAGGCCGGCCAAGACCTGGGCGATGCGGCGAAGAACGCTGGGGAAGCCGCCAAGGACGCGGCCGAGGGCGCTGGAAACGCCGCCAAGGACGCCGCAGAGGACGCCGGCGAGACGGCCAAGGAAATCGGGGACGCGGCCAAAGACGCGGCCCAGAATGCCGGTGACGGGGTGGAGGACCTCCTGGACGGGGACCTGAAACGGCCCCACAGCGCCCAGTGACGTGCCTGCCTGGCCCCCACGGCAGAACAAAAGCCCAGTTCGGTCTGACTGAACTGGGCTTTTGAGGTTTCCTGGCAGAAGGCGGGGGCGGTCAGCCGCCGATCAAGAAGTCCAGGACGTTGCTGCCGGTGGAGGTTTCACTGCGATAAAGCTCGGTAAAGCCGCAGCGGGTGCAGCTGATGGTGATAAACTTCTTATTCTGCACGTCGAAGAACTTTGCCAAGTTGCCGCCGGTGGCCTGGAACTGGTCGGTTACGTAAGTAGGGTTGCCGCACTTGGGGCATTGGTACATCTGTTGCTCCATGGGAGGGCTCCTTTCTTTTTTTCCCATTCTACCCCAAAGCCATGGCCGGCGCAAGGGCTTGCGGGGGATGGGAAACTGTGATATACTATACTATCTACCATTCAATCCTGTGTCCAGGTGGAAAGGAGGGCTTTTTGATGGAATTTATCATCATTTCTGGCATGTCTGGGGCGGGGAAGAGTTCCGCCGCTGCTTTTTTGGAGGACTTGGGCTTTTACTGCGTGGATAACATGCCAGTGGCCCTCATCACCAACTTCGCCGGCCTGTGCATGGCCGGGGCGGGCACAGGAAAGTACAGCCGGGTGGCCCTGGTGACGGACATCCGGGGCGGCCAGACCTTTGACGAGCTCTTCCAGGCTCTGGACGGCCTGCGGGAGATGCACTTGGACTACCAGCTGCTCTTCCTGGAGGCTGCCGACGAGGACATCATCCGCCGCTACAAGGAGACCCGCCACACCCATCCCCTCACCCGCCAGGGCTATCCCCTGCCCACGGCGGTGAAGATGGAGCGGATGGCCCTGGACCCGGTGCGGCGGCGGGCGGACCACATCCTCAACTCCACGGGGCTGAACCTGTCCAAATTCCGGGGGGAGCTGCTGCGGCTGTTCGGCATGGGCTCCCCCGACGAGACCATGACCGTGTCGGTGACCTCCTTTGGCTTTAAATACGGCATCCCCATCGACGCCGACCTGGTTTTTGACGTGCGCTTTCTGCCCAACCCCTACTACATCGCCGAGCTCAAGGAGTGTACGGGCCTGGAAGAGGCGGTGCGCTCGTTCCTGTTTGGCTACCGGCAGACCACGGAGTTTCTGCGCCATCTGGAGGAGCTCTTCTCCTTCCTGCTGCCCCAGTACGTGGAGGAGGGGAAGTCCTCCCTGGTCATTGCCATCGGCTGCACGGGGGGCCACCACCGTTCGGTGGCCATCGCCCACGCGGTGACGGAGTTCATCCGCCAGAAGGGGTACCGCGCGGAGGAAGCACACCGGGACATCAGCCGGTGAACTTGGTAAGGAGGGTCAGAAGACATGTCATTCGCAGCAGAGGTAAAGGCCGAGCTGTGCCGGGGAAAGATCGCCCGGAAGTGCTGCGCCCAGGCGGAGGCCTGCGGGGTGCTGCTGTATTGCAACCGCTTTTCCCTGGGGGAGGTGCGCATCGTCACCGAGTCGGCGGCCTTCGCCCAGCGGCTGCCGGGGCTGTTTCACAAGGCCTTTGGCCTGCGCTTTGATGAGAAGGGGGACCCGGAGGGGCCGGGGAAGCGGATCTTTTCCATCACCGACCGGGACAAGCTGGCCCTTTTGTGGGAGCTGTGCGCCTTTGACCCCAGCGGCCCGGCCCACCACATCAACTTCGGCCTGCTGGAGGAGACCCACTGCCGCCTGTCTTTTCTCCGGGGGGCCTTTCTGGCGGGGGGATCGGTCACTGACCCCCAGAAGGGCTACCACCTGGAGCTGGCCACCACCCACCTGCGGGTGAGCCGGGAGCTGGAGGTCCTGCTGCTGGAGCTGGGCTACTCCCCCAAGCAGACTGTGCGCAAGGCCAACTACATCACCTACTTTAAGCAGAGCGAGGCCATCGAGGACCTGCTCACCGCCATCGGCGCCCCGGTGTGCGCCATGGAGCTGATGAACGCCAAGGCGGAGAAGTTCCTGCGCAACGACGTCAACCGCCGGGTCAACTGCGAAGCGGCCAACGTGGATAAGACCGTGGACGCCGCCTTGGAGCAGCGCCGGGCCATCCAGATCCTCCAGGAGAAGGGGGTGCTGGAGGACCTGTCCCCCAAGCTCCAGGAGGCCGCCCGCCTGCGCCAGGCCCACCCGGAGCTCTCCCTGTCCCAGCTGGCCGCCCTGTGCGACCCGCCGGTGACCAAGTCCTCCCTGAGCCACCGGCTGCGCAAGCTCATCCAGCTGAGCGGTGAGCCTTGAGGAATGTTTTGCCTCTGAAAAAACAACCAATTACGACTCCCTATGGGAAGGAGACCTTTGCGATGAATCGTTTTGAACAAGCGGCCGCCTACCATCACCGCGGCTTCAACTGCTGCCAGGCTGTCCTGGCTACCTATAGCGACCTGACCGGCCTGTCGGAGCAGGCCAGCTTTGACCTGGGGGGCGGCTTTGGGGCCGGCGCCCAGACGGGGGAACTGTGCGGGGCCATCACCGGCGCGGTGCTCACCCTGGGCCTGCTCACCCCGGTGGACCCGGAGGACCCGGTGGGCAGCAAGCGCCGCACGGGCAAGCTGGCCAAGGAGTTCCAAAAGCGCTTTCAGGAGAAGTTCGGCGACCTGCGCTGCCGGCCCCTGCTTAAGGCGGGCATCCAGGCGGCCGATCACACCCCGGCCGCCCAGGAGATGGGCCTGAGCAACCACTGTGACGTGCTCATCATTACGGCGGTGGAGATTCTGGAAGAAATGAGAAACGAGAATTCTTGAACCTGCTTCGCTGGGCTTCAAGAATTGGAGAATGGCAGCTCCCTGCGCGCACGGCCCCGGAGGGGCCGCACACTTGTGAGCTGAGCAGTATTTTTTCGCCGGCGGAGCCGGTGAAAAAATGGATACGATTTGGTTCCGGCGCCTGCGGGCGCCGGAAGTCTGCGACGCCTTTTGGGGCGCGCGGACGGAGATGATGTTGAGAGGGGAGGGGTTTTATGGCGTTTGTGCATCTGCATGTGCACTCGGAGTACAGTTTGCTGGATGGGGCCTGCCGCATCACCGGGCTGGTGGACCGGGCCAAGGAGCTGGGTCAGACGGCCGTGGCGGTCACCGACCATGGGGTGATGTATGGGACCATCGACTTCTACCGGGCGGCCAAGGCCGCCGGCATCAAGCCCATCATCGGCTGTGAGGTCTATGTGGCCCCCCGCACCCGGTTCGACCGGGTCCACGAGCTGGACGACCACCCCTATCATCTGGTCCTGCTGTGCCGCAACGAGCAGGGGTACCGGAACCTCTCGGCCATGGTCAGCCGGGGCTTTACCGAGGGCTTTTACGGCAAGCCCCGGGTGGACTGGGAGCTGCTGGAGCGCTACCACGAGGGCCTCATCGCCCTGTCGGCCTGCCTGGCTGGCCAGCTGCCCCGGCTGCTGCTGGCCGGGGACTACCCCGGGGCCAAGGCCCACGCAGAGACCATGCGGGACCTCTTCGGGGAGGGGAACTACTACCTGGAACTCCAGGACCACGGCATCCCCCAGCAGAAGCAGGTGATCCAGGGCCTGGTGAAACTTCACCAGGAGACGGGCATCCCCCTGGTGGCCACCAACGACGCCCACTACCTCACCCGCCAGGACGCGGTGCTCCAGGATGTGCTCATGTGCATCCAGATGGGCAAGACCGTGGAGGACCCCAGCCGGATGCGCTTTGAGACCCCGGAGTTTTACCTCAAGTCCGAGCAGGAGATGGCCGCCCTCTTCCCCCACTGGCCCGAGGCCATTGAGAACACCGCCAAGATCGCGGATGCCTGCAACGTGGACTTCCAGTTTGGGGTCTACCACCTGCCGGAATTTAAGCTCCCCGAGGGCCGCACCGACGCCGACGCCTACTTTGAGGAGCTCTGCCGCCAGGGCTTTGCCCGGCGCTATCCTCAGGGCAGCGCCGACTATGAGAAACAATTGGAGTACGAGATGGCCATGATTCGCCGGATGGGCTTTGTGGAGTACTTCCTCATCGTCTCCGACTTCATCGGCTACGCCAAGTCCCACCAGATCCCCGTGGGGCCGGGCCGGGGCTCCGCCGCCGGGTCCATGGTGGCCTACTGCCTGGACATCACCGACGTGGACCCCATGAAGTACTCCCTCTACTTTGAACGCTTCCTCAACCCCGAGCGGGTGTCCATGCCCGACATCGACGTGGACTTCTGCTACCGCCGCCGGGGGGAGGTCATCGACTACGTCAACCGCAAATACGGCACCGACCACGTGGCCCAGATTGTCACCTTTGGCACCATGGCCGCCAAGGGGGCCATCCGGGACGTGGGCCGGGCCCTGAACGTGCCCTATGCCCAGGTGGACGCCATCGCCAAGCAGGTGCCCAACGCCCTGCACATCACCCTGGAGGGGGCCCTGACCGCCTCCAAACCCCTGCGGGAGATGTACCAGAGCGACCCGGTGGTCCAGAAGATCATCGACACTGCCAAGGGCCTGGAGGGCATGCCCCGCCACGCCTCCACCCACGCCGCCGGGGTGGTCATCACCCGGGACCCGGTGGATACCTACGTCCCCCTGGCCAAGAACGACGAGGCCGTGGTCACCCAATACCCCATGACCACCCTGGAGGAGCTGGGCCTGCTGAAGATGGACTTTCTGGCCCTGCGCAACCTGACGGTGCTGGACGACGCGGTACAGATGGTCCGCCAGAGCCAGCCCGCCTTCGACCTGCGGACCATCCCCGATGATGACCCCGAGACCTTCCAGATGCTCTCCGACGGCCGCACCTGCGGGGTGTTCCAAATGGAATCGGCGGGCATGACGGGGGTGTGCGTGGGCCTGAAGCCCAAGGACATTGAGGACATCACCGCCATCATCGCCCTCTACCGCCCCGGCCCCATGGAGTCCATCCCCCGGTTCATCGCCGCCAAGCACAACCCGGACACGGTCACCTACAAAGACCCCTCCCTGGAGCCCATCCTGGCCAACACCTATGGCTGCATCGTCTACCAGGAGCAGGTCATCGAGATCTTCCGCCGCCTGGCGGGCTACTCCCTGGGCCAGGCCGACATGGTCCGCCGGGCCATGTCCAAGAAAAAGCTCAAGGACATCCAGCGGGAGCGGGAGGCCTTCCTCCACGGCGACCCGGCCCGGAACATCGCCGGCTGCGCCGCCAACGGCATCGACCAGGCCGTGGCCGAGAGCATTTACGACGAGATCACCGACTTTGCCAACTACGCCTTCAACAAAGCCCACGCGGTCTGCTATGCCGTCGTGGCCTACCAGACCGCCTGGTTTAAGTGCCACTATCCCAAGGAGTACATGGCCGCCCTGCTCACCTCGGTGCTGGACTCCCAGGACAAGATTGCCGAGTACATCGCCGAGTGCCGGGACATGGGCATCCGCCTGCTGCCCCCGGACATCAATCAGTCCGGCCCCCACTTCACCGTGGCCGGCCAGGACATCCGCTTTGGCCTGGCCGCCCTGAAGGGGGTGGGCCGGGGCTTCACCAACCAAGTGCTGGCCGAGCGCCAGGCGGGGGGCCCCTTTGTCTCCTTTTCCGACTTCTGCCAGCGCCCGCTGGGAGAGGACCTGAACAAGCGGGTGCTGGAGAGCCTCATCCGGGCTGGCGCCTTCGACGCCATGGGGGTGCGCCGGTCCCAGCTGCTGGACGCCTATGAGCAGCTGCTGGACAGCCTGGCCCGCAACCGCCGGAAGAACCTGGAGGGCCAGTTTGACCTCTTCTCTCAGGGACAGGAGAAGGCCGAGCCGGTGGAGCTGATCCTGCGGGACATTCCCGAGTTCTCCCCCCAGGAGCTCATGGCCATGGAGAAGGAGATCACCGGCCTCTATCTCTCCGGCCACCCCATGGACGCCTACCGGGACGTGGTCCACCAGCAGGGGGCGGTGGCCATCGGCGCGGTGCTGGAGGACTTTGCCCGGGCCGACGGCCCCCAGCAGTTTGAGGACGGCCAGTGGATCGCCCTGGCTGGGGTGGTGGCCTCGGTCAAGACCAAGACCACCCGCAACAACTCCCTTATGGCCTACGTCACCTTGGAGGATGCCTCGGGCAGCATGGAGATGCTGGCCTTCGCCCGCCTGCTGGAGGAGAGCGGCAGCTACCTTCAGGTGAACCTGCCCATCCTGGTTCGGGGCCGTCTGTCCGTACAGGAGGACAAGCCCCCCCAGCTCATGTGCAACCGGGTTACACCCCTGAGCCAGGTGCCCCAGGACCAGGGCGGCCCCGCCGCCGACGGGGCGCTGCTGACCGGCAAGCTCTACCTGCGCTTTCCCCGGGGGGACGACCCCCGGCTGCAGCGGGTCAGTGACCTCTTCGTGCTCTTTCCCGGCAGCCAGTCTGCCGTGCTGTATCTGGCCGACTCCGGCCGCCGGCTGGGCGGCCGGTGCCAGCTCCACCCCGCCCTGCTCCAAGAGCTGCGGGAGCTGCTGGGCCCGGAGAACGTGGTGGTCCAGTGAGCCAGTATCCCAGAAAGAAAGGCTTTTTATGAAACGCGTACAGAAACAAGTGCAGCAAAAGGTCATCAGCGTCTTTTCCCCCCGCTTCCAGCGGATGTTCCTGATCATTCTGAGCATCATGCTGCAGTTTGGCATCTACGTGGTGCTGCTGGTCTATTTCAGCCAATATTTCGTCTACTTTTACTGGCTGTGCCTGGCGGTCAGCCTGGCGGTGACCTTGTTCATTTCCACCCGAAAATCAAAGATGGCTTATAAGATCGCCTGGATCATCCCCATCCTTTTGGTTCCCCTGATCGGCGGCGTCATGTTCCTCATTCTGGGGGGCGGCCGCAACCCCTACTACCACCGGGCGGAGACCCAGCGGACCCTGAAGAGCCAGCTGCCCGATCGCCTGTCCACCACGGACCTGATGCCCTACGGCCCAGATGCCCTCCAGCAGGCCTGGTACCTGGGCCACACCGCCAGGTGTCCGGCCTATGGAAACACGGAGACGACCTACTTCTCCACCGGGGCCGCCTTCCTGCCTGCCTTTTTGGAGGAGCTGGAAAAGGCCGAGGACTATATCTTCCTGGAGTACTTCATCATCGCCGAGGGCACGTTGTGGGACGAGGTCCTGGAGGTCCTCACCCGCAAGGCTGCCCAGGGGGTGGATGTGCGGGTGATCTACGACGGGGTGGGCTCGGCCACCACCTTGCCCCCCCACTATCCCGACCAGCTCCACCGCCGGGGCATTCTCTGCCGGGTGTTTCAGCCCCTGCTGCCCCTGCTGTCTATCCACCAGAACAACCGGGACCACCGGAAGCTGTGCGTCATCGACGGGGTGACGGGCTTCGTCAGCGGCCTGAACCTGGCCGACGAGTATGTGGACCGGAAGGAGCGCTTTGGCTACTGGAAGGACAACGCCCTGCGCCTGCGGGGGGAGGCGGTGTGGAGCTTGACGGTCTTTTTCCTCATTATGTGGGACCACCAGAACACCCCGTCGGATTTCCGCCTCTTCCGGCCCAAGGCCTTGCCCCCTCTGAAACGGCCCGGGGGCATCGTGGTGCCCTATACCGACACCCCCAACCCCTCGGACACCATCTGCGCCGACCTGCACCTGCAGATGATCACCAAGGCCAAGCGCTACCTCTACCTCACCACCCCCTACCTCATCATCGACGAGACCATGACCGCCGCCCTGTGCACCGCCGCCCGGTCGGGGGTGGACGTGCGCATCATGACCCCTCACATCCCGGACAAGAAGGTGGTCTTTGCGGTCACCCGCTCCAACTACCCCACCTTGCTGGCGGCCGGGGCCCGGATCTACGAGTTCACCCCGGGCTTTCTGCACAGCAAGACCGTGGTGGCAGACGACCTGTATGCCTCCGTGGGCAGCTGCAACCTAGACTACCGCAGCTTCTACCTTCAGTTTGAAAACGGCGTGTGGCTGTGCGGGGACCCGGCGGTGCTGGAGGTGCGGGACGACTTTCTGCAGACCATGGAGGTCTGCCAGGAGATCACCCACAACGACTGCAAGACCCTCTCCCTGTTCTCCCGCTTGCTTCGCTCCATCTACCGCCTCTTCTCCCCCCTGTTCTAAGGACCCCAGCCCTTTCCTGGGCGGGAGACGGCGCTGCGCGTACAACAGCCCCCTGGCCTCTGTCGGCCAGGGGGCTTTCGTTTGGGCAAAAATATCCCCGCCCTGAGCAGGGCGGGGAGGGATTGGTGTGGGGGAAGAGGGGCTTACCCCTCGTCGTTTTCCAGCAGGGCCTGGAGGATGCTCTCGTAGAGCTTTTCCGGCTGGGCCCGGAACTTTTCCGCCAGCTGGCCGGCCTGCTCCTCGGAGACGGTGAGCATGTCCAGGGTCATGATGTTGCCCTTGTCGTCGTCCAGGATCAGCCGCAGGGTCACCCCGGCGTCCTCCCGGGGCAGCAGTTCCGTCCGCACCTGGGCGTTGCGGCGGAGCACGCCGTTGACCTTGGCCAGGTTCCGGTCGCACTTGCGGCGCACGGAGTAGGCCAGGCTGCTCTCGCAGATGGTGCCGTTGCGCCGGCCCTTTTCGGTGATGGCGTACTTCTCCTCCTCCAGGCGCAGGTGGCCGGTGCTCACCAGCTCGGCCACGGACTCGGCAAAGTCGAAGTAGGACACCCCGTCGTCGCAGAAGGTCAGCTCGGCCAGGGTGGCAAAGTCCACGGGGGCGGCCACCCGGTTCATCAGGTATAGGATCAGAAATTTGATGTCCAGCTTGTCGTGGATGAAACCTGGCCGGCTCATGGCGGCTCCCTCCTTGTCCGGGGCAATTGATCATTTCATTATAGCCCCTTTCCCGGGAAAGGACAAGGCTTTTTTTCCGCGCCGGGCAGAGGCAGGCCGCCCATGGCGGCCGGAGGCGTGCCCGTCAGCAGCCACACCCCCGCCCAGGCCAGCAGCAGGTGGGGGGACAGGCCGGCGGGCCAGGGGGGCAGGGGGATTTCCTGGGGCTCCAGGCAGCGGCCGGTGAGGGTGACCAGCTCCCGCTGAAGGGCCAGGCAGGGCCGCCGGGGGGAGAGGCTGGACAAGGTGAGGGTGTCCCGGCCGTCCAGGCCGTAGCTGACCACCCAGCCGGCCTGCACGGCGCCCGCCAGAGGGGCCAGCCGGCCGGGCAGCAGCAGGACCCGGCAGCGCAGGGGTCCCTGGGGCAGCGGGCAGCCGTCGGGGGCCACCGCCACCAGGGCTGCCTGCCCCCCCGCCGGCCCCAGGGACCGGACAGGCCGGGCAAGGCCGGTGAGACAGCGGGAGAGGGACCTCCCCTGCTCCACGATTGCGATGGATTCCAACAGCCCTCGCCTCCTTTCCGTCTGCTTAGTATGGGCGGTGCCCCAGGCGCTTATGCACCGGCAGGCCCTTGCCTTTTGCTTGTGGTCTGGTATAATGGGCCCACTGCCCCTGGTTTCCGAGAGAAGGAGAAGACCTGTCATGAAAAGGAAAAAACTTCGCATTCCCCTTATTGTCCTTGCCGTCATCGCCGTTCTGGTGGCCTGCTATGTGGGCTTTTTCATGCGTGCCCAGCCTCTGCTGGACTGCCTGCCCGGCACCCAGCCTCCCGCCGCCGGCGAAGTGGTCCGCTACACCCAGGACCAGCCGGACGGCCAGTCTCTTGCCCTGGACGATCCTCAACAGGTGCAGGCCATCTGGCAGGCCATCCAGCAGACCCAGGTCCGCTTTCTGCGGGGCCGGGGAACGGCCCTGATTCCCTCGGATGGGGCCTACTATACGGTCCGCCTGACCAGTGCCGACGGCGCGTCCGTCTACGCCTTCGGGTACAACACCCAGGGGGGCATCCTCATCCAGGGATCGGACTATCGGCTGCTGGACGAGGACCTGCTGGGCCCCGCTTTGGCCGCGGTTTTCTCCCCGGCGGCGGAATGAGGCGGCCCGCCTGCTTAAAATCCGGGAAAACACCGGGAAAATTTCAAAAATACAGTTGATTTTTGCAGGTGGGACAAGTATAATGTTGCGGTAATATGCTTTACACCTACCTGGTAAACTTTTTTGGAGGTACGATCTATTATGAGAGACGTGTATGTCATCAGCTCCTGCCGTACTGCTGTCGGCACTTTCGGCGGTTCTCTGCGGGACGTCCCCGCTGCTGACCTGGGCGCTACTGTTATCGCTGAGGCCCTCAAGCGCGGCAACGTCAAGGGTGAGTGGCTGGACGAGGTCATGTTCGGCAATGTCCTCTCCGCTGCCCAGGGCCAGAACGTGGCTCGTCAGTGCATGGTCAAGGCCGGTGTGCCCCTGAAGGTGCCCGCCTACACCGTGAGCATGGTCTGCGGCTCCGGCCTGAAGTCCGTCATCGAGGGCGCCCGCGCCATCCAGTGCGGCGACGCTGACCTGGTGATGTGCGGCGGCACCGAGAGCATGAGCGGCGCTCCCTATGCCATCCCCACCAACCGTTGGGGCGCTCGTATGGGCCACACCCAGATCATCGACACCATGATCAAGGACGGCCTGTGGGACGCTTACAACAACTATCACATGGGCACTACCGCCGAGAACATCTGCGACATCTGGGGCATCACCCGGGAAGAGCTGGATGAGTTCGGTTACAACTCCCAGATGAAGGCTCTGGCCGCCATCAAGTCCGGCCGTTTCGAGGACGAGATCGTGCCCGTCATGGTCAAGAAGAAGAAGGAGACCGTGGAGTTCAAGGTCGACGAGCATCCCAAGGACACCACCCTGGAGAAGATGGCCAAGCTGAAGGGTGCTTTCCCCACCTCCGCTGACGGTTCCATCGACAAGGTGGAGATGACCTTCGAGGCCACCCACATGACCCCCTCCGCTGACAACACCGGCGTGCAGCGTGTCACCGCCGGCAACGCTTCCGGCCTGAACGACGGCGCTGCTGCCATCATCATCGCCTCTGAGGACGCTGTGAAGAAGTACAACCTCAAGCCCCTGTTCAAGGTGGTTTCCTGGGGCCAGGGCGGCGTCGATCCCAAGATCATGGGCACCGGCCCCATCCCCGCTTCCCGCCAGGCTCTGGCCAAGGCCAACCTGACCATCGACGACATGGACCTGATCGAGGCCAACGAGGCTTTCGCTGCTCAGTCCATCGCCGTGGCTCGTGAGCTGGGCTTCGACATGAGCAAGGTCAACGTCAACGGCGGTGCCATCGCCATCGGCCACCCCGTCGGCTGCTCCGGCGCCCGCATCATCGTCACCCTGCTGCACGAGATGATGAAGCGCCCCGACGCCAAGAAGGGTCTGGCTACCCTGTGCATCGGCGGCGGCCTGGGCGTTGCTGCCATCTTCGAGAAGTGCTAATTCACGGCTCGAGAGAACCTTTGCCTTTTTCTCCTCCCCGGCACCTCGGTGCCGGGGAGGATTCTTTTTCCCTGGAGGGTCTTTCCCTGGGGGACCTTCATTTTTGTACAAACGACAGGGGACGGGCCCGTTGGTTTTTTAAGGAAATTCTAAGGTTTGAAAAGAAAGGGACAGATTCTTGACGGGGTCGGCACAGATGGATATAATAAATTAAATCGGATGGTTCCCACCGCCGCGAGCCGGCGGTGGTTAAGCTGTTTTTTTAGAAAGGGGTAATTCTTATGGCAAATGATCGTGTTTACAACTTTTCGGCAGGTCCCTCCATGCTGCCTCTGGAAGTCCTCCAGCGGGCCGGTGCGGAGATCACCAACTATGGCGGCTCCGGCATGTCCGTCATGGAGATGAGCCATCGTTCCAAGGTCTTCATCAAGATCTTCGACGAGACCCAGGAAAAGTTCCGCCGTCTGCTGGGCGTGCCCGAGGGATATAAGGTTCTTTTCCTCCAGGGCGGTGGCACCATGCAGTTTGGCATGATCCCCATGAACCTCATCGGCAAGACCGGTAAGGCCGACTATGCCGTCACCGGCAACTTCGCCAACTTGGCCATGAAGGAAGCCAAGAAATATGGCCAGGTGAACATCGCTGCCTCCAGCGAGGATCGCAAGCACGTCTACATCCCCAGCCAGGATCAGCTGAAGCTGAGCGCCGATGCCTCTTATTTCTATTACTGCTCCAACAACACCATCGAGGGCACCCAGTGGCAGTACGTCCCCGAGACCGGCTCTGTGCCCCTGGCCTGCGACATGTCCTCCGACATCCTCTCCCGCCCCATCGACGTGAGCAAGTACGGGGTGATCTTCGCCGGTGCCCAGAAGAACCTGGCTCCCGCCGGCCTGACCATCGTGGTCATCCGGGAGGACCTGGCCGGCAATGAACTGCCCATTACCCCCGCGATCATGAACTACAAGTCCATGATCGACAAGGACTCTATGTACAATACGCCCCCTTGCTGGTGCATCTACATGCTGGGCCTGATGTGCGACTGGCTGGAAGAGCAGGGCGGCGCTGCCGGCATGGAGAAGATCAACGTCAAGAAGGCTCAGATGCTCTACGACGTGCTGGACGCCTCCAAGATGTTCACCGTCTCCGCCGAGCCCGGCTCCCGTTCCTTCATGAACGTCACCTTCCGCTCCGCTTCCGAGGACCTGGATGCCAAGTTCGTGGCCGAGTCCGTCAAGGCCGGCTTCACCAACCTGAAGGGCCACCGCTCCGTGGGCGGCATGCGCGCCTCCATCTACAACGCCATGCCCATGGAAGGTGTGGAGAAGCTGTGCGACTTCATCCAGAAGTTTGAGAAAGAAAATTGAGACCCGCTTCGCTGGGCTCTCAATTTTGAGAATGGCAGCCCCCCGGCGCGCACGGCCGCGCGGCGGCCGCACACTGGGGGGCTGAGAGGAATTTTTTCGCCGGCGGAGCCGGCGAAAAAATACATCAGAATTGATTTTTCCGTCTGCGGACGGGAAAACTCTGCGAGGCTTTGGCCGCTGGGGCGGCGGAGCTTTGGTAGATTAAGAAAGGATATGCTGTCGATATGTACCATGTAAAGACAATGAATAAGATCTCCAAGATCGGCCTGGCCGAGCTGGACGATCGGTTTGAAATCAGCGATGCCATGGAGCATGAGGACGCCATTCTGGTGCGCTCCGCCAAGCTCCACGACTATGACTTCCCCGCCGAGCTGCAGTGCATCGCCCGGGCCGGCGCCGGCGTCAACAACATTCCTCTGGACCGGGCAGCCGATGCGGGCATCGTGGTCTTCAACACCCCCGGCGCCAACGCCAACGGCGTCAAGGAGCTGACCATTGCTGCCCTGCTCATGGCCTCCCGGAAGCTCTCCCAGGGCATCACCTGGGTCAAGGAGCAGTCCGCCGCCGGCGCCGACGTGGCCGCCGTGGTGGAAAAGGGCAAGGCCGCCTATGTGGGCCCCGAGATCATGGGCAAGACCCTGGGCGTCATGGGCCTGGGCGCCATCGGCGTGCTGGTGGCCAACGCCGCCGCCGCCCTGGGCATGAAGATCGTGGGCTATGACCCCTTCCTGTCCGTCCGCCATGCCCTGAACCTCACCCCCGGCGTGGAGATCGTGGCCACCGTGGAGGAGCTGTATGCCAAGGCTGACTACATTACCCTCCACCTGCCCATGAACGCCGACACCAAGGGCATGATCAACGCCGCCGCCTTCGCCGCCATGAAGGACGGGGTGCGCATCGTGAACCTGGCCCGGGGCGAGCTGGTGGACACCCCCAGCCTGAAGGAGGCCATGGCCTCCGGCAAGTGCGCCGCCTACGTCACCGACTTCCCCAACAGCGACACCGCCGCCATTGAGGGCGTGGTGGCCATCCCCCACCTGGGTGCCTCCACCCCCGAGAGCGAGGACAACTGCGCCATGATGGCCGCCCGCCAGGTGAAGGACTACCTGGACAACGGCAACATTGTCAACTCCGTCAACTACCCCGCCGTCTCCCTGGCCTGGGCCGGCCAGAACCGGGTGTGCGTGCTGACCAAGGGGGCAGACGCCGCCGCCGTCACCGCCGCCGTGCCCGGGGTGAAGGCCTCCGCCTCCGCCACCCGCGGCGACTATGGCTGCTTCCTGCTGGATACCGACGCCGCCGTGGACGCCGCCGCCGTCTCTGCCGTGCCCGGCGTACTGCGGGTGCGTGTGCTGAACAAGTAAGGAGGACCCTGCTATGCCAAAGATCCATCCCACCGCCTGGGTGGCCCCTGGGGCCTTCGTCCGGGGGGACGTGACCATTGACGAACAGGCCAACATCTGGTACAATGCGGTCCTTCGGGCCGACCAGGAGAAGATCACCATCGGCAAGGGGACCAACGTGCAGGACAACTGCGTGCTCCATGGCGACGCCGGCTGCGACGTCACCGTGGGCGAGTGGGTCACCGTGGGCCACGGGGCCATTCTCCACGGCTGCACTGTGGAGGACAAGTGCCTGATCGGCATGAACGCCGTGGTGCTGGACCACGCCGTGGTGGGGGCCGGCTCCATCGTGGGCGCCGGGGCCGTGGTCTCGGCCGGGACCATCATCCCCCCCAAGAGCCTGGTGGTGGGTATCCCCGCCAAGGTCAAGCGCCAGGTCACCGACGAGGACGTGGCCGGCACCGTGGCCAACTCCGAGAGCTACCTGGGCCTCATGGCCAAGGGCATGGCCGACCCGGAAAACCAGAAGTGACCCTTCCGGTCTTCCCGCCAAGAAACCAAAACAGGGGAGCGGAGGCATCCGCCCCCCTGTTTACTTTGTGGAAAGGAGGGCGTCTGTTTGCCTAGCCTTCGATCGCCGGATTACCTGACCATCACCGGCCCCGGCCAAACCATTTACCGGGGGGGCGACCAGGAGTGGTACCCGGACGTGTGGCAGCGCCGGGCGGGCTGCGGCCCCACCACCGCCGCTACCCTGGTGGCCTACCTGGGATACACCCGCCCCGCCCTGGCCCCCTTGGTCCCCCTGTCGGGGGGGACCCGCACTGGCTTTCTGCAATACATGCAGAACCTGTGGACCTACGTCACCCCCGGTTCCCGGGGGCTGGACAAGCCTGAGAGCCTGGTGCTGGGCTGCCGGTCCTTCGCTCTGTCCCGGGGCTGCCGGCTGACGGGGGAGATCCTGCCCATCCCCGCCCACCCAGAGGACCGGCCCACCCTGGCCGCCTGCGAGGACTTCCTGGCCCGGGCCCTGGACCAGGACTGCCCGGTGGCCTTTCTCAACTACTCCAACGGGGCCCTGCAGAACCTGGACAGCTGGCACTGGGTGCCCCTGATCTCCATGACCCAGGGGGAGGAACTCCCCGAGGGCGATCCCGTCCTGCTCTGCTCCATTCTGGACGGAGGCCAGGAGAAGATCATCGACCTGGCCCTCTGGCTGGCCACCACCACCCAGGGCGGCGCCCTGGTGTCCCTGGCCCCGGCATTGCCGGAGACCTGACGGCCCAGAAAAGACAAAAAGCACGTGACCGCACAAGCAGTCACGTGCTTTTTTGAATGGATTTTCTTACCGCTCCCTGTCTGCCCCGCGCCGGTCCCGCAGCCCCAGCAGCAGCCAGCAGGCCAGGGCGCCCAGGCACATCCCCAGCGAGAGGATGCCCAGAATGACCGCCCAGAGACCGGGCAGGCGGCCCTGATAAACCGCCGAAGCGAAGAATTCCAGGATCACATAGGCCGCCGCCAGGCTCAGTCCCATGCGGCGGCTGCCTTTGCTGGGCAGACGGAGGAACCAGCAGACCAGAAAGCCCAGCACGATGGCACCGATGAAATACAGGAAGAATTCTCCCAAGCAGCAGCGCAGGACGACCATGGGGGGCGCACCTCCTTGCAAAGATCCGATGAGGGAACTGGGTGTGTTCGCGTTGAGGACTTGTGTACTCTATGCATACCACAACCTGTGGAAGATGTCAACAAAAAGGGTGGAAACAAAGGCGGTTTGGAGAAAGTGCTGGGGCGCTGCCCCGCAGCGCGCCCCAGCCCTGGGAGAACAAAGCACGTGGCTTCCTGGGGAAGCCACGTGCTTTTCCGTGCGGGGACAGGATGGAATCAGGTCAGGGGCGCTGCCCGCCCGCGGTTGAGCCGCAGGATCAGCCAGTGGAGCAGACCGCCCAGGAACAGCCCCAGACAGGCCACGCCCAAGAACAGGGCCCACTGGCCGGGCAGGAGACCGGCATAGATCTTGGAGGCGAACAGCTCGCAGACCACATAGCCCACTGCGGCCAGGGTTGCCATGTGGGTGCTGCCCTTGCCCGCCATCAGCAGCAGCTGCCGGAGCACCACGCCCAGCAAGACGGCCAGCAAAAAGTACAGGGAGAACTCTCCCAAACAGCATTGGAGAACGACCATACTCAGGCACCTCGTTTCCTGAAAGACGTAAACGGCTGCGTCACATGTCGTCGATCTCGGCGGCTTGGTGCGGGGGATTGGGAAATCCCCCTTCTATGGGGAGATATACCATGTTCCTGGGGGAAAGTCAACCGGGAAAGGGGAGAAAACATTCCTTAAAATTTGTGGAAAAGGACCAAAAATCCCGACCTGCGGGGCAAAAAAAGCACAGGGGTACCCCCTGTGGCTTTTCAGCGGTTTCTCAAGGGGAATCCTCCTTCTCCTCCTGCGCTGCTTTTGCCTCCCTTTCCTCCTTCTCTTCCTTTTCCCGCAGGGTTCGCAGCCCCCAGTGGGTGCTGCTTCCCAGAAACATCCCCAGGGAAAACAGGGCCAGATACAGGGCCCACCGGCCGGCCAGCCGGCCCTCGTAGACCCAGTCGGAAATGGCCTCAAAGGTGCGGAAGGCCACGAAAAAGCCCACCATCAGGAAAGCGGTCTTCTTGGTGGACAGCCGCAGGAGGCGGCAGAGCAGAAAACCCAGGGCGATGGTTCCCAGAACACAGGGAAAGAAGGGAACGGTGAAGCAGTATTCCATGACAGTCACGATCCAGCACCTCGCTTTCGGGGAAGGGTGGGGCTCGTTTGGGGGCTTGCTGTGGGAGAGAAGTTCCCCCCTCTATAGGCAGATATAGCATATCCCAGGGGCAAAGTCAACGGAAAAGCGGGAGAAAAGACCCCCTGGAATTTGTGGAAAAGCGACAAAAAAGCCCGCCGCAGACGGCATTGGTTCTGCGGCGGGCTCTTTGCTGTGGGTTTGGGAAGGGCGTCAATCCTCCCGCGGGAAGGTCACGGCGTAGGCCCCCAGCACCTGGAGGCAGGGGATGGCCGCCGCGGCCTGGGGAGACAGGGGCTGGCGGGGATACTGAACCTGGGGCTGGGTGGGGATCGCAGGCAGGGTCTTGTCCCCCTGGCTGGCCCCCCGGGCGTCCGTGGGGGCAAAGGCCCACTGGAAGGTACACCCGCAGAAGGCCCGGTCAGCCTGGATGGTCTCGGCGGGCACAAAGACCGTCTCACCATCCTGGCGGTAGAAGCAGCCGTCGTTGTCCCGCTCCGCCGGGCAGCCCCCCACCGCCCCTGTCCTGGTGTAGGTGATGGTGAGGAAGGGGGCGCGGAAGGTCACGGCCTGGTCCTGGCTCTGGCAGGTGAGGGGGACGGCGGGGCTCTCCCAGCGGCCGATGTTCAGCCACCCCCGCCTGCCGCCGGCGGCCACGGGGGTGTTCAGCTCCAGATACACCGTGCCGGCCGCCCCGCCCCGCCGCTCGGCGTTGATGCGCAGCACTGGGCGCAGGGAGACGTATCCTGCCGGCAGCAGGGCCCGCAGCCGGTCCTGGTCCACCTGGTAGGCCACGACGAATTGTTCCACTTCCATGGCGCTTGGCCTCCTCTCCCGAATGACAGGGGATTATTTCTTCATTTTTGTGGCAATGGTCACCCCGCCGATGGCGATGCGGTCCAGGCCATTGTCGTGGAAGACCAGGGTGAGCTCCTTGTCCTCCCCTAAGACCTCCCGCACGGCGGCGCGCATGCCTTCGGCGATGGCGTTGACCTTCTCCTCCTTGATGGGGCCGGCCTCGATGTTGGCCACCACCATGTTGTGGGCCTGGGGCTGGCCGTTCTCGTAGAGGGTCTCGTACTCGTTGACAAAGGTGAAGATATGGGGGGCCTTGAGCACCGGGGCAGCGGCTTCGTAGAGCTTGGCCGCCAGGGCATTCTTGGTGGGCTGGTCCAGCTTGGGGACGTTGACGTACATACTGGGCATGGGGTGTTTTCCTCCTTATTTCTTTGGGCGGCGGGGCCGCCGTGCATGAAACGCGGGTGCGTTTGCTGCCGGTGGGGGGTCAGGACAGGGGGCCGCCCTGGTCCTTCTTTTTCAGCTTGGTCTTCGAGCCGTCTTCCTCCAGGAAGTAGACGTTGTCCAGCTGGGCTTCCAGGCTTTGCCGGATGGCGGCCAGGTACTCCTGGCGCAGCAGGGCCTGTTCCTGCTTTTCTGCCTCGGTCAGGCCGATGGTCTTGCTCTTGCGGGCCAGCTCGTTGAGCCGGGCAATGCGTTCTTCTGTCATAGGGGGTATGTCCTTTCCAGTGAGGATTTGGGGTGTGTCACAGATAGCGGTCCAGGACCAGGATGGTCCGGCCCCGCTTGGAGGTGCCGCCGATTTCCCGCAGCACACACTTGCCCAGGCCCCGGCAGGTGAGGGTGTCCCCCTCGGCCACGGCCTTGTCGGCTTTCTCGCAGGGGCGGTGGTTGACCATCACCCGGCCGGCCCGGATGAGCTCGGCTGCCCGGCTGCGGGGAATGGAAAACCCCGCCGAGACCACGGCGTCCAGCCGGGCCGAGGCCACGGTGGCCCGGACTTCTTTGCGCTCTCCCGGGGTGGGGGTCAGCTGGTCCAGGGGCAGGGGGGTCAGGGTGACGGGATACCGCCCGGCCTTGTCCCACTGGGACAGGAGGATGGGCACCACCTCCGCTAGCACAATGACCTGGGCGCCGCCTTCGTTGAGCAGAATGTCCCCGATCTTCTCCCGGGTGAGCCCCAGGCCCATGAGGGAGCCCAGGTAGTCCCGGTGGGTGAGTCCTGCCCCCGGGGGAACCTTCACCGCCAGTGCCTGGAGGGGACAGTCCTCGCTTTCCAGCCAGATCTCCTCCTCCAGCCAGTCGGGCAGGAAGGCCCACAGTTTGCGCTCGGCGTCGGCATAGCCCCCGTGGAGGATGCCCTGGCCGGGGGCGGCGGCCATGAGCAGGTCGGCACTCTGGGCCTGCTGAGCGGGGGAGAGAAAGCCCGTGTGGGTGGGGATTCCCCGCTGCTGGGCCCGCTGCTGCTGGTCCAACACCCGGGCCAGGAGCAGACGGCTGTCGCCGTCGTTGGCGTATTTGTCCAGCAATTGGGTTTTGTTCACCGGCAGTCCCTCCTTTCCCAGGGTGGATTTTGAACCAACTGTAAATTCCGCTGGGGATTTTGTCAAAAGTAGTATATCCTGCGGATCTGCCTATTGTCAACGGAAATGGGACAGGTTATAATCATCTTTAACGCTTGCCGGTGGATGCCCCTGGACGATCGGCGGCGTTTTCCACTTTCCCAACCAAGGAGGAAGCGACGTGAAACGTGTTCTCTTTATCTATAACCGCCACGCGGGGAAAAACAAAACCTGGGCGGGTCTGTCCGACATCCTCAACGCCATGACAGAGCAGGACTGCCTGGTCACCGCCTATCCCACCCAGTACCGGGGGGACGCGGGGGAGGCCATCGTCCGCTGGAGCGCCGACTACGACCAGGTGGTGGTGGCCGGGGGGGACGGCACCCTCAGCGAGGCCATCTCCGGGGCCACCCGCCTGGCCCAGCCGCCGGTGATCGGCTACATTCCCGTGGGCACCACCAACGACTTTTCCAAAAACTTGAACCTGCCCGCCAGCGGCCAGCTGGCCGACCTGGCCGCCGCCGCCGTCACCGGGGTGCCCCAGCGCCACGACATGGGGCGCTTCAACGGCAGGAGCTTCCTCTATGTGGCCGCCTTTGGGGCCTTTACGGGCATTGCCTACTCCACCTCCCAAAAGGCCAAGAACCTGCTGGGCTACAACGCCTACGTGCTGGAGGTGGTGAAGAACCTGCCCTCCATCAAGCCCTACCACATCAAGGTGGAGTACGAGGACAAAGTCATCGAGGGGGATTACCTCTACGGCATGGTGAGCAACACCACCTCCGTGGGCCGCTTTTCCAACTTCCCCCCCGGCAACCCCGACCTGTCCGACGGCCTGCTGGAGGTCACCCTCATCTCCCCCGTCCGGGATGTGAAAGACATGGAGGAGTTCAGCCGGGCCCTGCTCATGACCGACCCCTCCATCCTCAACTCCATGATGACCTCCTTCTCGGCCTCCAAGGTAAAGATCACCGCTGCCACTGACCTGCTCTGGACCCTGGACGGCGAGGCCGGCGGGGCCCACCAGGTGGTGGAGATCGAGACCGTCCACAACGCTTACACCATCATCCACGGCAACGGGTGAGGGAAAAGGGGCGCTGCCCGCCGGCGCCTTCGGAACGCCACAAAACCAATCTGCCCGCCCAGGGCGGCCCCTCGGCCGCCCTGGGCGTTTTTGGTCTCTCCCGGGGGCTTTGGGTGCTGGTCTGGGGGAGGATGGGCGGATTTTGGGACATTTCCCAAAATCGCTCCCAGTTCCTTGACTTTCTTTTGGTTTAGTTGTATACTGAATGTGTAAAAAGGAGCCGCGTCCAAGGAGGTTTTTCCCATGAAAAAGATTCTTCTGCCTGTAGACGGCAGCAAACGGAGCATCCGCACCGTGGAAATGGTCAAGCAGCTGTGCGATCCCGCCGACAGCGACATCACCATCGTCAAGGTGGTCAGCGCCCAGCTGTACATCAATTCCATGGACGAGATCAAGCACAACGCCGAAAAGGCCCAGCCCGAGCTGACGGCTGTGGCGGAGATGCTGCCGGACTACCAGGTGAAGACCCAGGTCCTGCTGGGCAGTGCCCCCGGCGTGGAGATCGTAGAGTACGCCAAGGAGGCGGGGATCGACATGATCATCATGACCCGTTCCAGCCGAGGCCCCATCCGCAAGCTGGGCTCGGTGGCCACCTACATTGTCCGCAACGCTTCCTTCCTGGACGTGATTGTCATGCGGGAGGAGGATGACTGACCCCCATGAGACCGGGCCGGCGCCGCCGGCCCCCCAACGTTGAGATAGCTGCAAGCAGAGAACAGCCCACTGCGTATGAATGGAGGTACCACGATGAAAAAGATCCTGCTGCCCATTGACGGAAGCCCCCGCAGCCTGCGCGCCATCCAGGCAGTCAAGCAGACCTACAACACCGACGAGGTGGAAGTTACCATCCTCATGGTCACCCCCGAGCCCCGTCCCTCCAAGCTGACCGACGAGAACGACGAGGTCAAGCCCGTGGAGGAGCACGTGGACATTGTGGTCGATCCCCAGACCGCGGAGGAGACCCGCCTGCTCCTGGATTCCTTCGCCAAGCTGCTGCCCGGCTATAAGGTCGAGACCGCCCAGCGCCTGGGCAAGCCCGGCCCCGAGATCATCCAGTTTGCCAAGGATGGCGCCTTCGACTCCATCCTCATGACCCGGTCCAGCCGGGGCAGCACCCAGAAGCTGGGCTCGGTGTCCACCTACATTGTCAGCAACGCGTCCTTCATCACCACCACCGTGCTGAAGGAGGCCTGAACCAGAGACCGTGCCCCGGTCTCCCGGGGGCACACGGCAGGTTCCATAGAAACAGAGGGGAGAGGACGCCAGCCTTTCCCCTCTTTTTTCTCCGGCGTCCTCAAACGGCTTGGGAGAAAGGGGGCCGGACCCGCAGGATGACGTCAATCGAAGGGGTTTTCTGGATAGGAGGTCGACTTCCATGAAAAAGGTCCTTTTGCCCATCGACGGCAGCGTGCGCAGCCTGCGCACCATTGACATGGTCAAGCAGTTATGTCCCGCCCAGCAGGAGGAGATCACCCTGGTGATGGTCCTGCCCGACCAGATGCACATCGACGGCCAGTTCGAGCGGGAGCGGATCTGGCGCAAGGCCAGCCAGGAGCTGGAGACCTTCGCTGGCCTCCTGAAAGGCTGGACGGTGGACACCAAGCTTCTGCGGGGCAGTCCCGGGCCGGAGATCGTCCAGTTCGCCCGGGAGAAGGGGTACGACACCCTGGTCATGACCCGGTCCAGCCGAGGCCCTCTGCAGAAGCTGGGGTCGGTGGCCACCTACATCGTCCGCAACGCCCAGTTTTTGAACCTGGTCATCATGCGGGAGGCCGACCAGACCTGACCCGCCGCCGGCACAAACCCACACAAGACAAAGCCCCGCCCAGAGGCGCCGCTGCCGCGGCGTTTCCGGGCGGGGCTCTTTTTGTTTGTGGCGGGGGCTCAGCGGGGCGGCGTGACCCCTTCCTCGGCCTGGGCGTCCTCCTGGCGCCGGGCCTGGAGGAGATAGTCATGGTCGGCACTCTTGCGGCTGGGCACGAAGTTCTGGGCGGGGGTCTTTTTCTTCCCCTTGCTCCGGGCGTAGAAGAAGCCGGTCAGGGAGAAGACCACCGCCCCCAGGAAGTTCACGAACAGGTCCTTCATGGTGTCGATGATGCCGATGTCCAGGTAGCCATCCAGCCCCAGGCTGCTGCCGTTGACGGCCACGTCCTGGATGTTGTGGATGGTGACCACCTTGTTGGAGTTGGTGGGGTCCAAGGTCACCGAGTGGATGGCGTGGACGATGGTGTCCTTCTGCATGTCCGTGTGGAAGAACCAGTCCATGGAAAACTCAAAGAACTCCCACAGCACCCCGATGGTCATGGAGAAGCAGAAGGCCACCAGGGCCAGGAAGAAGGGGGAGAGCTCAAAGGTGAGCTTCTCGTTGTCGTTGAGCAGGATCACCATGGAAAAGCCCACGGCGGCGGCCAGAAAGCCGTTGAGGGTGTGGAGCATGGTGTCCCAGTTGGGCACGTTGACGTAAAAGGCGTTGACTTCGCCCAGGATTTCCGCAGCGAAGATGAAACAGAGAATGGTGATCTCCAGGGCCGGCGGCAGTTCGATGTGCAGCTTCACCTGCAGCCAGCTGGGTACATACAGCAGGGCCAGGGTGAGCACGCAGAAGAAGGCGCTTTCATAGCTGCCCAGCATGATCTGGCGCACCAGGGTGACGATCACCAGCACGCGCAGGATGGAAAAGACCAAAAAGGAGCTCTTGTGTTCCCGCAGCTCTTTGACCACAGCCTGGTTGAAGGACTTGCGGTCCGCGCGGCGGTTCTTTTTTTCCGACATGGTGTTCCTCACTTTCCCACGCAAAAGCGTTCAAAGATCCGGCGGGTGATGTCCTCCCGGACGGTTTTGCCGGTCAGCTCCCCCAGGGCGGCCAAGGCCTCTTCGGCGTCGGTGAGCAGGGCGTCGGGGGTCACCCCCGCCTCCAGGGCGGTCAGGGCCCGGTCCACTGCCTGGAGGGCCCGGTGGACGGCCTCGGTCTGCCGCTGGTTGGTCAGCAGCTCCCCGGCGGCCGCCCCCTCGGTCTGGGGAAGGGTCCGCTGGGCCAGCTGGGCCAGGGCCTGCTCTAGCTTGTCCAGCCCCTGGCCGGTCTTGGCGCTCAGCTCCACCACTGTTAGGGTGTGCTCCCCCGCCGGGGCAGGGGGCTGGGGCGGGGCGTAATCGGGCAGGTCCCCCTTGTTCACCGCCAAAATGGTGTCTGTCTGGGTCAGTGCCTGGTCCAGCAGGGCCCGGTCCTCGGGGAGAAGGCCTTGGGTGCCGTCGCACACCAGCAGCAGCAGGTCGGCCTGGGCCATGGCGGCCCGGCTGCGCTGGACCCCCAGCTGCTCGATGGGGTCGTCGCTCTCCCGCAGCCCGGCGGTGTCCACCAGGCGGAAGGGATAGCCCCCCAGCTCCACAGTGACCTCAATGGTGTCCCGGGTGGTGCCGGGGATGTGGGTGACGATGGCCCGGTCATAGCCGGCCAGGGCGTTGAGCAGGGAGGACTTGCCGGCGTTGGGCTGGCCGATGAGGGCGCAGGCGATTCCCTTGGCCAGGCGCTGGCCCCGGCGGCCGGTGGCCAGCAGGGCTTCCAGGGCATCCCGCTGGGCGCGGAGCTGCTCCTCCAGCTGCTGGGCGCGGAAGGGGTCGATGTCCTCGTCGGGGTAGTCCAGCACGGCGCAGAAGTGGGCCATGATGTCCGTCAGTCCCTGGTAGATCCCCTCCACCCGCCGGGCCAGGGCGCCGGTGAGCTGGCCGGCGGCCTGGCGGGCGGCGGAGGGGGTTTCGGCGTCGATGAGGTCGATGACCGCCTCGGCCTGGGTCAGGTCCAGCTTGCCGTTGAGGAAGGCCCGCTGGGTGAACTCCCCCGGCCGGGCCGGTCGGGCCCCGGCGGCGTACAGGGCCTCCAGGACCAGGGAGAGGACCATGGGGGAGCCGTGGCACTGCAGCTCCGCCGTCTCCTCCCCGGTGTAGCTGTGGGGGGCCCGGCTGACGAAGGCCAGGCCGGTGTCCAGCACCTGGCCCGCCTGGTCGGTCACGGTGCCGTAGAGCAGGTGGCGGTCGGCCGCTCCGGCCAAGGTCTGGGGCCCTTTGGGGCGAAAGACCCGTTGGGCGGCCTGGATGGCTCCCGGGCCTGAGAGCCGCAGGATGCCCACCCCGCCCGTCCCCGGGGGGGTGGCGATGGCGGCGATGAGGTCAGACATGGCGGTCTCCTTTCGGCAGAGGCAGATTTTGTCAAATACACCGTAAAAATTTCCCTTGACAGAGGGATTTGACATCCAAACATCCATCCACAGGGCCGTGAAACAATTGTGGACAACTCTGTGGACAATGTGCAAAACCTTTGGAACAAGGCCATTTTTTCCCCCAGAATCTGGGTTGCCCCCTGCGAACTTCATGCAAAATCCCAAGAAAAGTGGTTGGTCAGAACGCACAAAGGGGGAAATGTCTTGTAAAAATGACGAAAAGATAACAGACTGGTCACAGGCTGTTACAAAAGCCGGGCCCTCTGGGCGGCGCCCTGGGGCCGGGGGCAAATCGCCTTTATTTTACCATACCCCCGTGGCATGTCAAGGCGAAGAGGGGCGATTGCCGGGGGTCATCCCCCGGCTTGGCGCTGGGCGGCCAGACGCTCCCGCTGGGCTATGGCCTGCTGTACCGCCTGAAGGATGTACTCCTTGCCCAGGCGGGTGTCTACGCACAGGTCGTAGTGGTCGGCGTGGCCCCAGATCTGGCGGGTGTAGTAGCGGTAATTGTCCCCCCGGCGCTTGTCGGTCTTGGCGATCTCACTGCGGGCCTGGGCCTGGGTCCAGTGCTCGGTGGCCATCTTCCGCTGGACCCGCCAGGCCAGGGGGGCGTGGAGGAAGAGGGAGAGGCAGTGGGCGTCGTCCCGGAGGATGTAGTCCGAGCACCGGCCCACGATGACGCAGCGGCCCTTGGCCGCGCAGTCCCGGATGACGGCGGACTGAGCCTGGAAGATGGCGTCCTTGGGGGCGGACTGGTCGGCCGCGTGGCCGTACATCTGGTTGACCAGGTCGTAGAGCAGACTGTTGGTCATGCTCTCCTCCCGCTTTTGCACATAGTCCTCGGAGTAGCCGGTGATGCCGGCGATCTCCCGGATGAGCTCCTTGTCGTAAAAGGCGAAGCCCAGCTGGTCGGCCAGGTACTTGCCGATCTCCCGGCCGCCGCTGCCGAACTGCCGGCCGATGGAGATGACCCAGCCGGGCTGGCCGCCGTCCTGGGCGGGCGCTGCTGCGGGGGAAGCCTTGGGCTTGGTGAAGGGGAGCAGCCGCCCCAGCAGCCGGGCCAGAAAGCCCACCAGCAGGGCGGCCAGGATGGTGCCCTCCCGCACCCCCTGGAGCCGGTGGGCCAGCACCAGGGACAGCACCGCGGCGATCACCGCCAGGGAGACGTCGAAGCAGATTTTGGTCAGGCCGAACTCGGTTTTCCAGGTGGTGCACACCGCCCGCACGAAGGACTCCCCCGGCAGCATGGCCACGTCGGCCACCACCTCCATGTAGACGCCCACGCCCAAAATGACGCAGCCCACCAGGAGGAAGAGGAGTTTGAAGGGATACAGGGTGGGGACAAAGTCCCCCAGCATGGCCATGGTCAGGTCGATGAAAATGCCGAAGAGGAAGGACACGGGGATCTGCAAGGCGTGCTCGGCCTTGAAGTTCCGCCGCAGGATCACCAGCTGAATGGCGATGAGCAGGAAGCTGAAGACCACCGTGAAGGCCCCCAGGGAAAAGGGGAAGTTCAGGCTGAGCACATAGGGGATGGAGGAGATGGGGGAGGTGCCCAGGTCGGCCTTGGTGATGACGCTCACCCCCAGGGAGTTGACAAACAGGCCCACCAGAAAGACCAGGTAACGCTGAGCCTTATTCATGTTCGCCACGCCCCCGTTCTGCCTGAAGATTGTCCCCCATCCGGGCGAAGAGGGCCAGGAAGGTCTCTCGCTCGGCGTTGGAGAAGCCCTGAAAAACCAGGGCCTCGGCCCGCTGGAAGGCGGCGGCCACCTTGGCGCAGCAAGAGCGGCCCAGATCGGTGAGGAAGATATAACTGGTGCGCCGGTCCCCGTGGAGGTTTTTCCGGGTGATCAGGCCCTTGTCCTCCATGCCCCGCAGCAGGGCGGACAGGGAGGCCGGCTCGATGCAGCAGCCCTTGGCCAGCTCCTTCTGGCTGGCGCCGTCGTGGTCGTCCAGGTAGTCCAGGACCTTGGGCTGGCCGGTGGTCAGGCCGCTGCCGCTAAGCTGGGCGAACACCTCCCGCTGAAAGGCGGTTTGGTTGGAGAGAAGCAAAAGGTGAAAGGATGGTGTCATAGCAGGGAAAGCTCCTTTCTCCGCAGGAAGCGGATAAAATGACAGTTAGAACCCTAATAGTTAGAGTTCTAACTGTTTTACTATACCACACCATCTGCCTCCTGTAAAGGGCAAAAAAACAGCGCCCCAAGGGCGCTGTGAAGAGGGTTCAGAGGATTCAGTACCGACGAACCAAGGCCACCACCTTGCCCACGATCCGGGCATGGGTGCCGTCGATGGGCTGGTAGTCGGGGTTGGCGGGCAGGAGCCAGACCTGGCCGTTTTTCCGGGAAAAGGTTTTCACCGTGGCCTCGTCCTCGAACAGGGCCACCACGATCTCCCCGCTGACGGCCTGCTCCTGCTTGCGCACCACCACCAGGTCGCCGGGGAGGATGCCCGCCTCCAGCATGGACTCTCCCCGGACCTTCAGGGCGAAGAAGTCCTCCGGGTGGGGGCCGGTCTCAAAGGGAATGTATTCCTCCACACACTCCTCAGCCCAGATGGGAGCACCGGCGGCCACGTTGCCCACCACGGGGATCTGGTCGGGGCGGGGCCCCTCCTCCGCGGGCAGGGTGAGGGAGCGGGTCTTGCCGTCCTCCCACTGGAGGACCCCGGCGGCCCGGAGGTTGTCCAGGTGGTGCTTGACGGTGGAGATGGAGGCGATGTCCAGGCTGCGGGCGATCTCCCGCAGGGTGGGGGGGTAACCCGTCTGGCGGGTGAAGGCGCGGATGAAGTCGTAAATCCGCTGCTGTTTGGGGGTGAGGTTGGTCATGGCGGCGCCCTCCCAAAGGCCAAGATCTTGTGGTTTTTCCCATTGTACCACACAGGGGTGAAGGAAGTCAAACGGATGTTCGAAAAAAGGCGCCCCGGGAATGGAAACTCCGGGGCGCCTTTGCGGGGCAGGGACGAAAAAGAGGACCGGATTTAGAACTGCTGGGTCCACAGGGAGATGAGGAACACTGGAACCAGCCACAACAGCAGGAAGAGGGAGAGGTTCCAGGCGCTCAGGGCGCTCAGGGCGCCGGCGCTGGTCAGGGCAGCCGTGAGGATGACCCCCACACAGGCCCCCACCCGCACGAAGACGCTGCTGAAGGCGGCGGCCCGGCGCACCCGCTTGGCGGCGATGATGGCCTGGGCGAAGGGGGCGGCACCCTCCCGGCACAGCACGGCCAGGATGGTGGTGCCGTGGACCTGGCGGGGGGCGGACAGGAGCACCCGGCGCTGGAGGTCGGGGAAGGTGAGCTGGTCCATGGACAGCCGGCCCCACAGGCGCAGGCGGTGGGGGGTGAGGTTGAAGTCCCGGGTGACCATCACCGGGGAGAACCGGTTGGACACCAGGGCCTGCAGGGCGGGGATTACCGAGGGGTGGAGGGTATATTTCAGCACGAACATGCCCACCAGCTCCCCGGCTACGGCGCAGAAGACGGCGTCTTTGGCCCGAATGCCCGGGGGTAGGGCGATGCCCTGGCGGGTCATAAAGTCACTGTTGCCCACCAGGACCTGCTGGCCCTGGCACTGGCCGATCAGGCCGGTCTCCTGCATGACGACCTTCTCGATGGGCAGGTAACTGCTGCCCTCAGCCCGCAGGAGCTTGTCAAAGAGATAGCTCAGCCCCGAGCCCGAGGCCCGGATCACCGAGGCGGCGAAGGACACGGTGCGCTCCATGGACAGGCTGCCGAAGACCCGGGAGCCGGTGAGGCTGATGGTACCAGGGGGATAGATGTCCTGGTCCAGCAGCAGGGCGGCCTTGCAACCCTTCCCTGCCGTCAGGCCCGGCCAGCCCACCAGGGCCACCCCCAGTTTGGCCAGCCGTCCCCCCAGCAGGCGCAGGGGGAGGCTCAGGGTCAGGGCGGCGCCCAGGGTGGACGCGGCGGTGAACAGGGCCGACAGCGCCCACAGCACCAGCTTGGGCTGGTGGTGGGCCACGGTGGTGACCAGGGACAGGCACAGGCAGGCCACAATGAGCACCGGGGTCAGCCGACGGAACTTCTCCTCCGGCTGGCTGACGGTGCGCAGCTGGCTGCCGAACCCCCGCAGGGGGCCCATCCACTTGCGAAACGCGGGCTGAGCGCCCAGGACGTTGGGGTCCTGGGTAACCAGATAGGACTGGGAGACCGAGGCGGCCACCCGGGCCGACTGGAACTTGGCCGAGCGCTCACAGTACTGCCCCAACAGGTGGAAGGAGAGCACCAGGGCACAGGGGGCGAAGAAGGGGACGGCCTCCTCCCGCAGGGGGGTGAAGACCATGGTCACCCCGTCGGCCAGGGTAAAGATCGCGGCGAAGAGGGCCAGGGTGTCCCCGTTGGGGGCCAGGTTGGTCAGCTGGACCAGCCCCTCGCGCAGCACGTCCAGGCACAGCCCGCCGCAGACCAGGAACAAGGCCAGGCTGGCCAGCAGCAGGAGGTTTGCCGGCAGCAGGCTGTCCAGCACCGGGAAGATCCCGCTGTCCAGCAGGGCCAGGGCCATCAGGGGCAGGCAGAGGATCAGGCTGGCAGTGGTCCGGCTCTTCAGGGCGTGCAGGCCGGGGCCGTACTCCTCCACCAGCTGGCTGGGCTGGGCGTCGGGGGGCGGGGGCGGCGCAGGCTTGGCCTTGCGCTCCCGGAAGGGGCGGAACCCCGCGGCTTCCTGGGCGGCCGTCTGAGCCTGGGCCCCCGGGCCCTGAGGCCGGGGGCCGGCTGTCTGGGTCTGGCCGGGACCTCTGGGGGGCTGCCCGGCCGGCGGCGTCTGGCCTTTCTGCCCGGCCTGGGTTTGCTGCCCGGCTTGGGCCTGGGCGGCCCCCTCCTGGGGCTGCTGGCCCTCTGCCCCCTCTGCCCCCTCTGCCGAGGGCGCCTCCTGGCTCTCGGCCTGGGGGTCGGGGGAGAAGGCGATGAGCTCGGGGCCATCGCCCAGAGGCACCCCCAGCTCCGGGGCGGCCTGGGCGGGTTCCCCCTGGCCCTCGGCCGGGGCCTGGGGTTCGGCGGGATTTTCCTGGCCGGGAGACGGGGTCTGCCCGGCGGGTTTGTCTTGGGCGGATGTCTGGGCCTGCCCGGCGGGCTGACTCTGGGCAGGCGCTTGTTGCTGCCCGGCAGGTTTAGCCTGGGCAGGCGCTTGTTGCTGCCCGGCAGGTTTGCCCTGGGCAGGTGCTTGTTGCTGCCCGGCAGGTTTGCCCTGGGCAGGTGCTTGTTGTTGTGCAGCAGGTTTTGCCTGGGCAGGTGCTTGTTGCTGCCCGGTAGGCTTGCCCTGGGCGGGTGCTTGTTGTTGTGCAGCAGGTTTGCCTTGGGCGGGTGCTTGTTGCTGCCCGGCAGGTTTGCCCTGGGCGGGTGCTTGTTGCTGTGCAGCAGGTTTTACCTGGGCAGGTGCTTGCGGCTGCCCGGCGGGTTTGCCCTGGACGGGCGCTTGCGGCTGCTCGCCCTGGGTCTTGGGGGCCTGGTTGGCAGGCAGGGGCTGATTGGCCGGCAGAGGCTGCCCGGCCGGCCTGGCCTGGTTGGCGGGCAGAGGGGTGCCCTCTGGGGGCCGGGTGTGGCCCGCAGGCTGGGGAGAGGCCATCCCCTGGCCCGCCGCAGGCGGTTTGGGAGCCTGGGAGGTCCCGGGGGCCGGGGAAGGGGACTTCTTGGCCGGAATCTCCGGGGGGGTGAAGTCGGCGTATTCCCACAGAATATCCCCCAAACTGAATTTGTTGTCCTCTGACATAGCGATCCCTCACAAGATCAGGAACCCAGCCGCTGCCGCAGGGCCTCGTAGAGCAGGATGGCCGCGGCGGCGCTGGCGTTCAGGGAGTTGAGTTTGCCTTTCATGGGGATGTGGACCAGCACATCGCAGGTCTCGGCCACCAGGCGGCTCATGCCGTCCCCCTCGGAGCCGATGACGATGGCGGCGGGGCCCTTCAGATCGGCGTCATAGAGACGGGTGGGCCCGTCGGCGGCGGCGCCGAAGACCCACAGCCCTTCCTTTTTCAGCTCTTTGAGCAGGGAGGGCAGGTTGGCCACCCGGGCCACGGGCATGTGGGCCACCGCCCCGGCGGAGGTCTTGGCCACCACCGCCGTCAGGCCTGCCGAGCGGCGCTTGGGGATGATCACCCCGTGGGCCCCGGCGCACTCGGCGGTGCGGATGACCGCCCCCAGGTTGTGGGGGTCGGACAGCTCGTCGCACACCACCACCAGGGGGGGCTCCCCCTGGTCCCGGGCGCGCTGGAGGATCTCCTCCACTGTGGCGTACTCCCGCACGGCGGCCACGGCGATGACCCCCTGGTGGGCGTGGGTGCGGCTCATGCCGTCCAGCTTGCGCTTGTCGGCGTCGGCCACCACGATGCCCCGGCTGCGGGCGGTGGAGGCGATGCGGCCCAGGGCGGTGTCCACCTCGCCCTTCATCAGGAAGATTTTATCGATATTGACGCCCGCCCGCAGGGCCTCGATGACCGCGTTGCGGCCCTCGATGATCCCGTCGGCGGGGGCGTCCTCCCGCGCCCGGTCAGGGCGGGGCTGGCTGCGTTTGTTGTTCATGGTACTCCGTTCCCGGCAAAGGCCGAACGTGCCCCGGGGGCACGAGATTGTCAAAAATTGGGTTTCGTGACGAGAACACATATTTTTGTGTTCTAATTGTATAGTATAGCATGGATCACAGGGAAGAAAAAGACCCTTTTCGCGGGAAATTCCGCCAAAACCGCGGGGCCGTGGCGGGCCATTCATAAAATCTTAACACCTAGGACACAGGGCGTTCCTTGCATTAAAAGGAGAAATATGGTACCATAAATCTGGCATATCGGAAGGATTTTTACTTGCCCACGATGAGCCGGCGGCGGCAGGGATGACCCGGCCGTCTGTGACATATACCAGATGCGGGGGAGCGCCCCCGGAAGGGAGGACAGACATCGTTGAGTTCCAATTCAAACAACAAGGGAAACGGCGGCGGACAAGGGCCCCGGAAGAAAGGCCTGCTCATCGGGGCCATTCTTTGGGCGCTGGTTCTGGTGGTCTTTTTTAATTTCATTGCCAAGGAGATCTCTAACGCCGGCACCAAGGAGGTGCCTTATTCCGAGTTCATCCAGATGGTGGAGGAGGACAAGGTGGCCGCCGTGGAGATGACCGCCAATAAATATACCTTTTATTTGAAGGAGGACCTGCCCAACCAAGGCCAGACTGCGGACAACCAGGACCTGGCCGAGGTACTCGCCAAGCAGATGGAGCAGGGCGGCGTGACCCGCTACGTCACCGCCCCCCTGCCAGAGGAGGACCCCAACCTGGTGCAGCTGCTGCTGGACCATGACGTAAAGACCTCTGCGCCCATCCAGGAGGAGTCCTCCTACCTGGCCCGGCTGCTGGCCAGCTACGTCATCCCCATGGTCATCATGGTGGCCCTGCTCGTTTTCCTCATGCGCCGTCTGGGCGGCGGCATGGGGGGCCTGGGCGGCGTGGGCAAGGCCAACGCCAAGGTCTATATGGAAAAGTCCACCGGCGTCACCTTCGCCGACGTGGCCGGCCAGGACGAGGCCAAGGAATCCCTGGTGGAGATCATCGACTTTCTCCACAACCCCGGCAAGTACACCGAAATCGGCGCCAAGCTCCCCAAGGGCGCCCTGCTGGTGGGCCCTCCGGGCACCGGCAAGACCCTTTTGGCCAAGGCCGTGGCCGGGGAGGCCAACGTCCCCTTCTTCTCCATCTCCGGCTCGGACTTTGTGGAGATGTTCGTGGGCGTGGGTGCCTCCCGGGTCCGTGACCTCTTCAAAGAGGCCAGCAAGGTGGCCCCCTGCATCGTCTTCATCGACGAGATCGACACGATCGGCAAATCCCGGGACAACCGCCTGGGAGGCAACGACGAGCGGGAGCAGACCTTGAACCAGCTGCTGGCCGAGATGGACGGCTTTGACCCCACCAAGGGCATCATCCTCCTGGCGGCCACCAACCGCCCGGAGGTGCTGGACCAGGCCCTGCTGCGCCCCGGCCGCTTCGACCGGCGCATCACCATCGACCGGCCCAACCTGGCCGGCCGGCTGGCCACCCTCCAGGTCCACACCCGCCGCATCCGGCTGGCCGAGGACGTGGACCTGAAAAAGGTGGCCCTGGCCACCGCCGGCTGCGTGGGCGCAGACCTGGCCAACCTGGTCAACGAGGCCGCCCTGCGGGCCGTCCGCATGGGCCGGCGGGCGGTGAACCAGCAGGATCTGCTCTCTGCCTTCGAGCTGGTCATCGCCGGCACGGAGAAAAAGGGCAGCGTGCTCACCGAGTTTGAGAAAAAGCTGGTGGCCTACCACGAGGTGGGCCACGCCATGGTGGCCTACAAGCAGAAGAACACCGAGCCCGTGCAGAAGATCACCATCGTCCCCCACACCCAGGGCTCCCTGGGCTACACCCTGCTCATGCCCGAGGAGGACAAGACCGAACTGCGCACCAAGGACGAGCTGCTGGCCCGCATCGCCGTGTCCATGGGCGGCCGGGCCGCCGAGGAAGTGGTGCTGAACACCATGACCAACGGCGCGGCCCAGGACATCCAGGACGCCACCGCCATTGCCCGGAACATGGTGGCCATGTACGGCATGAGCGACCGCTTCGGCATGATGGCCCTGGCCTCCAAGCGCAGCCAGTATCTGGACGGCGGCTACGGCATGGACTGCGCCCAGGACACCGCCGCCGCCCTGGACGAGGCCGTGCGCAACCTGCTGGACCAGTGCTACACCACCGCCGTGCGCATCATCCGGGACAGCCGGGAAGAGATGGACCGGGTGGTGGCCTATCTGCTGGAAAAGGAGACCATCACCGGCGCGGAGATGGTGGCCCTCATCCAGGGCCGGGACCCGGAGCAGGCCGACCAGGACCCCCAGGAGCTCCCGCCGGCCGCCCCAGTGCAGACGCCCCCGGCAGCCCAGGAAGCCCCCTCTGCTCAAGAGCCCTCCGCTCCCCAGGACGAGGTGGCATCCGACGGGCCGAACTTCCCGCCAAATCGCTGAATACAGCGCCATCGATGAAGCCAGCCCCCCGCCCGAGACCCCTTCGGTCCTCCGGCGGGGGGCTTTCCGCTCCCGGGCGGCCGGGGACGGGGATTCTTTCCCCGTCCCCCCTTGCAACCCCGGGGCGGTTGTGATATCATTACAGCTAACTATGGAATAAAAAGATACAATAGGTCAAAAAGTCCCGGCGGGCCCTTCCCGGCGGGCAAAGGATTGTTTTTTTATGGAAATCAACGGCATTGAGGTCGAACTCGACCTGCGCTACAGCGAAATGAATCTCTCCGAGGGGATCATGAAGGCCCTGGAGCAAAAGGGCTTCACCCTGGCCACCCCCGTCCAGGCGGGTGCCATCCCCTGTTTTAAGGACTGGAAGGACGTCATCGCCAAGGCCCCCACCGGCTCCGGCAAGACCTTCGCCTTCGGCATCCCCATGGTGGAGCACACCGACCCCGAGGGCACCGACGTCACCGGCCTCATCCTGGCCCCCACCCGGGAGCTGGCCCTGCAGATCCAGGAGGAGCTGCGCCAGCTGTGCGCCTTCCTGCCCGGCATCCGCATCGCCTGCCTCTACGGCGGCCAGCCCATCGACCGGCAGATCAACCACCTGAAAAAGCGCCCCCAGATCGTGGTGGCCACCCCCGGCCGCCTCATGGACCACATGAAGCGGCGCACCGTCCGCCTGGACAAGGTGGAGACGGTGGTGCTGGACGAGGCCGACCGGATGCTGGACATGGGCTTTATCAAGGACGTCACCCGCATTTTGAAGCAGATCCCCCGCCGGCGGAACATGGGCATGTTCTCGGCCACCATCTCCCGAGAGGTCATGGACATCTCCTGGCTCTACCAGCGGGACCCGGTGGAGATCGTGGTCCGGCCCGTCCAGGAAAACCGTCCCAAGATCACCCAGTACCGCATCAAGGTGGACCGGGGGGGCAAGGTAGATCTGCTGGCGGCCATCCTGGAAAAGGAACAGCTAGACCGGGTGATCGTCTTCTGCAACACCAAAAACACCACCGACCGCCTGACCGGCCTGCTGCAGATGAAGGGGGTCTCCGCCCAGTGCATCCACGGGGACCTGAGCCAGAAGGTCCGGGAAAAGGTCCTGTCTACCTTCCGCACCGGCCAGCTGCGGGTGCTGGTGGCCACCGACGTGGCCGCCCGGGGCCTGGACATCGACGACGTGGACGCGGTGATCAACTACGACATCCCCGAGGAGGGGGAGTACTACGTCCACCGCATCGGCCGCACCGGCCGGGCCAAGCACCAGGGTGCAGCCTACAACCTCATCTCCTCGGTCACCGACGACGTGCGCCTGGATGAGATCATCCGCAACAACAAATACCAGGTGGAGACCATCACTCTCTGAGGCAGAGCAGCTATGATACCCTTTCAAATTCCCCAGGCATCCGATGCCTCTTGGGTGCGCCCCCTGCTGGAAGCCGAGGGGCTGCCCCTGTGCAACTATAGCTTCCCCGTCCTCTTCTGCTGGCGGGAGGCCTATGGCTTTCGCTATGCCCCCCTGGGCCGGCGGCTGCTGGTGCGGCTGAACAGCTCCCTGGGCCACTCCTACCTGTGGCCCGTGGGGGAGGGGGACCCCACCCCTGCCCTTCAGGCCCTCACCGAGGACGCCCGGCGGGAGGGCCACCCCCTGCGCCTGATCGCCCTGACCCTCTACCACAAGCACTGGCTGGAGGACACCTACCCTGGCCGCTTCTGTTTTGAGGAGGTCCGGGACGGCTTTGACTACCTCTACGCCGTGGACCGCCTGGCCGACCTGCCGGGCAAAAAGCTCCACGCCAAGCGCAACCACATCCACCGCCTGGATGAGTCCTGCCCGGGCTGGTCCTGGTCCTGCCTGACCGAGGGGGACATCCCCCAGTGCCTGGCCATGGACGCCCTGTGGCACCAGCAGGCCCAGGAGCGGGAGGGCCCCGAAGGCCTGGCCTCCCTGGAGCAGGAGCACCAGGCCCTGGTCCTGGCCCTGGAAAACTGGCGCCAGCTGGACCTGGAAGGGGTGGTTCTGCGGTGCGGGGAGAATTTGCTGGGCTTCAGCCTGGGCGCCCGGCTGACCGACACCATCTTCGACGTCCATTTCGAGCGGGCCCGCGGCGACATCCAGGGAGCCTATCCTGCCGTCAACCGCTCCTTTGCCCAGGCGGTGCGCCAGCGCCATCCCCAGGTGCGCTACCTGGACCGGGAGGACGACATGGGCCTGCCCGGCCTGCGCAAGGCCAAGCTCTCCTACGTCCCCGACTATCTCCAAGTTAATTTTAGCGCGGTGGAGTGCCGCGCCAGCGAATAAACGGACCGACCCGCCCGCCAAGGACCGGCGGCCCCGCTGAGAAAAGGAGGATAACCACTATGATCACCATTCGCCCCGCTTTGCCGGAGGAGCTGCCCCAGCTGAAAGACCTCTGGCGGAAGTGCTTTGGAGATCCCAGCGCCTATGTGGACATCTTCTTCCAACGGTTCTGCTCCCTGGACCAGGTCCTGGTGGTGGACGATGAAGGAGAGGTGGACTCCATGGCCGCCATGCTCCCCGGTGCCCTGGCCCTGCCCGACGGGCAGGAAATTCCCGTGGGCTATGTCTACGCCCTGGCCACCAACCCCTACATGCAGGGCAAGGGCCATGCCCGGCAGCTGCTCAAGTACGCCGACGAGTTTCTTCGCCAGCGAGGGGACAAGGCCATGGTCCTGGTGCCCGCATCGCCCTCCCTGCACCGGTTCTTTGAGACGGTGGGTATGGACGAGTGCTTCGCCACCCGCAAGGTGGAGTTCCTCACCTCTGCCCTCACCGGCGACACCGGCGGCGGGGTGATGACCCCCATCTCTCCCCAGGAGTACAACCAGATCCGGGAGAGCTATCTGAAAGATACCTTCCACATGACCTACACCGACCAGATGGTTACCTTCCAGCAGATCGGCAGCCACCTGGCCTATGGGGACCTGTACAAGCTGGAGATCGACGGGGTGGTGGGCTGCGCGGCCATTGAGTACGTCCAGAAGCGCCGCCTGCTGGCCAAGGAACTGCTCATCCCCGTGGAGAAGATGGGCAAGGCCGTGGAGACCATCGCCAAGGAGATGGAGGCCTCCCGCTACCACATCCGCACCCCCGCCTTCTGGGAGGGCCTGTCCGGCAGCTACTGCCAGGCCTTCGGCATGATCAAGTGGTACGACAACGCCCTGCACAGCAAGTACTTCTCCCAGCAGGACGCTTACCTGGGGCTGGGCTTCGACTGAGCGCCCCCCTGCCGGACGTTGGCAGGCAACAGAACGATAAACCATCCCCCGGCCGGAAGAAAGCGGCCGGGGGATGGTTTTTTGACGTTATAGGCGGTGCTGGTCGCCCCATTCGCACATGCCGTCCAGAATGGGCATGAGGGATCTGCCCCGGGCTGTCAGGCTGTACTCCACCTTGGGCGGGATCTGCGGGTACTCCTGCCGGTGGACCAGCTGGTCGGCCTCCAGCTCCTTTAAGGTGGTGCTGAGGGTCTTGTAGGAGATGGTGCCGATGTATTTTTTCATCTCGTTAAAGCGCACCACGCCAAATTCCATCAGCGTGTAGAGGATTGTCATTTTGTACTTCCCCTGGATCAGGGAAAGGGTATAGCTGAAGCCGGTGGTGCCCAGACTTTCGTTGGCAATGCAGCGCTCACCCATGATACACTCTCCTTTTGGTAAGTATCTCACTTTCGTGCAAGTATCGCACTTTCATGTGCGTACTTGCTTTCTTGCACATTCTTGCTATGATGATATTATCCTCAAGAGATAAAGTCAATCGTTACGAATCAGGAGGCACTGACTTATGGGAAAAAAGATCGTTGTCATCACGGGCAGCCCCCGGGAGAAGGGAAACAGCTTTGCCATGACCCAAGCATTCATCCGGGCAGCGGAGGCCAAGGGGCATCAGGTGACCCGGTTCGACGCGGCCAAACACCACGTGGAAGGCTGTCAGGCCTGTGAGACCTGCTACAAGACGGGGGAGGCCTGCTCCTTCCCGGACGACTTCAACACCATTGCCCCGGCCATTCTGGCCGCAGACGCCATTGTCTTTACCATGCCGGTCTATTGGTATTCCATCCCCGCTCAGATCAAGAGCGTGATCGACAAACTCTTTTCGCTGGTGGTGGGTGGCAAGGACATCGCCGGGAAGGAATGTGGGCTCATCGCCTGCTGCGAGGAGGAGGACATAACCGTGCTGGACGGCGTCCGGGTCCCCATCGAGCGCACGGCCGCCCTGAACAAGTGGAAGATGGTGGGCGAGGTGCTGGTGCCCGGCGTTCTGAACCAGGGCGACATTGACAAGACCGACGGCTGCCAGCGGGCCGCCGCCCTGGCCGAGCGGTTCTGAGCGGGAGGTGCACCATGGAAAAGAAGATCGTCATTCTCAACGGCAGTCCCCGGGAAGCGGGAAACACAGCAGCCCTGGTCCGGGCCTTTGCCCAGGGGGCGGAGAGCGCCGGGCATACCGTCACCACCTTCTTCCTGGACGGCATGGACATCCACGGCTGTAAGGGCTGCTTCGGCGGCCACAGCGGCAGGGAATGTCCCTGCGTGCAGAAGGACGACATGGCGCAGATCTACCCCGCCGTCAAAGCCTGCGACGTGGTGGTGCTGGCCAGTCCCCTGTATTACTGGGGGCTGAGCGGCCAGCTGAAAACCGCCTTTGACCGGCTGTTCGCCCTGGAGGAGAAAGAGGGCAATTTTCTGCGGGGCAACGGCAAGGCCTCGGCCCTGCTCATGGCGGCGGAAGGCCATGGCTTTGGGGACGCAGTGCTTTATTACGACCACCTGATGGAGCACCTGGGCTGGCAGAACTTGGGCCATGTGCTGGCCGGCGGCAACATGGAGGTGGGCGATATTCAGGGCAAGGCCGAGCTGGAACAGGCCTATGCCCTGGGAAGATCCATTCCATAACAAGGTGGTCCTCACCATCCCCGGGGCCGCGATTGCCGATGCGGTGATGGGCTGCGGCACCACCACCGGGCGTGACACGGATAAGATCGCCCAGTTCCACATGGAGATGCTCCCTCCGGAAGGCACGGACATCCGGGTCTCCGCCCACAGACGGGTGGCCATCGTCTGCAAGATGAAGGAATACCGCGAGGTGGGCGACCACTACCTGTATCTCTGGGACGTGGAGTGGGTGTATGGGAACGAGGCAGAGGAAGCCCTGTTTGCCTGGAACGGGTATGCCCAGCTGCGCCTGGCAAAATGAAACAGACAGGCCCCAAGGGGACTGCTGAGGAAACACAACCAGCTTTTTTAAGGCGCACCCTGCGGGGTGCGCCCTGTTTTTGTGGGAAAAGGAGAAAAGGGAAGGGAATGTTTGGGGAGAATCCCCAGGAAAATTCCACGAAAAGGGGCTTGACATAGAACCGTATCACAAATATAATACAGCCAGAAAGTGTATCACATGAGTGATACGGCAGGAAAGGAGGAGATGCCCCATGGTCTCGTTTGACGACTTGATCTTGGCGGAGGGAGTGCCCATCTACCAGCAGATTCTGCGCCATGTGAAGCTGGGCATCGCCGGGGGGACCATCGCCAACGGGGAGGAACTGCCCTCCCGGCGGGTGGTCTCGGCCCTGTTGGGGGTCAATCCCAACACCGTGCAAAAGGCCTACCGGCTGCTGGAGGAGGAGGGACTCATCCAGTCCCACACCGGGGCCAAGAGCGCCGTGGTCGCCGACCAGGCCGCCCAGGACCGGGTCCGGGCGGAGCTGCTGGGGGCCGAGGTCCAGGCGGCGGTGGCCGCCATGAAGACCATGGGCCTGTCCCGGCAGCAGGCCCTGGACCTGGTGGACCAGCTGTGGAAGGAGGGAGCGCTATGAGACCGCATGGAGCGGTATTTCGCCTGTTTCTGGCCCACACCGTGGGCAAGGTCCTGGCCGTGCTGGTTCTGCTGGGGGCGGCGGAGGCAGCGGTGGCCCTCTGGCACCGGGAGACGATTCTCCAGGTCTCCCTGCTGGGGTATTACGAGCGGTGTGCCACTGCCGTGGGGCTGTTGTTCCTGGCGGCGACCGTTCTGATCAGCGTCCTGCTGCTGAGCGCCGGCCTGGGCTGGGGCAAGGGCCGGCCGGGGGACACCCTGGACCGGCTGACGATCTCTCCCGGATGGGTGGTGTTCTGGCAGGGGCTGTACAACGCCCTGGCCTTCCTGCTGCTGTGGGGGGTCCAGGCCCTGCTGCTGGCGGCCCTGGTCTGGTTTTACGGCAGCCAAGGGGGCCAGCTAAGTCCCCAGAGTTTTTACCTGCTGGTGTGGCAGAGAGGGTTTCCCCACTTCCTGCTCCCCCTGGGGGACGTGGTCGGCTGGATAAGCCACATCTTCCTAGCCGCCGGGCTGGGCTGTACCGCCGCCTGTTTTTCCCAGGGGATGCGGCAGGGCCGGTGGAATCTGTCCTTCCCGCTCCTCGTCCTCTGTGCCCTGCCTTTCTTGGGAGAGGGGTATGGTTGGGGGCTGATGGTTCTGTCGGTCCTCTGCGGGGCGGCGGGCCTGGGACACCTGCGGTGGATGAGAAAGGAGGCGCGCCATGAAGAGACGAAGGCTGTGTGATCTGGTGCCGCCCTGGTCGGACGGCAAGGTCCAGCTGGTTCTGGCCTTGCTGTGCCTGGGCATCGGGGTGCTCAGCTCCCTGTACTGTTACCTCTCCCAGCTGGAGACCGCCTGGGGCGGCTTGTCCTACGTGGGGGAGCAGGGGGAGCTTCACTGGACGGCAATGACGGATTTTGCCGATCTGATCGGCGCCCAGGGGGCGGTGTCCAACTGGTTCTCCCAACCGGCCTTTTTCGCCTTCCCCCTGCTGATCCTGGCGGGGCTGGCCCTGGCGGGGTACAACTGGGCCTGCTTTTGGCGGGGCAGCCGCAGCATCTACCTCATGCGCCGCCTGCCCGACCGGTGGGAGCTGGCCCGCCGCTGCCTCACCATCCCCCTGGTGCTCATCCTGGGGGCGGTGGTCCTCACGGTGGCCCTGCTGGCCCTGTATTACGCCATCTACCTATGGGGGACCCCGGCGCAGTGCCTGCGGCCGGGCCAGCTGGAAAAGCTGTGGGCCAACTTTGGCTACCTCTTCCACCCCTTCTATCACCGGGTGCTGCCATGAGACGGAACACCCCAGTTTGCAACGGAAAGGATGACCACGGATGTTGGAACTGAAACACCTTACCAAATCCTACCCCGGCCAGGGCCTGGCCCTGGAGGACGTTTCCCTGACCCTCTTTCCCGGCGAGGTGGTGGGCCTGCTGGGGGCCAACGGAGCGGGCAAGACCACCCTGCTCAAGTGCATCCTGGGCCTGCATCCCTTCCGGGGGGAGGTCCTGCTGGACGGCGTGCCCCTGGCCCGGCGGGACATGGGCCGGCTGGCCTTTGCCACCAGCGAGCACTCCTTTTTCCCCGCCCTGACCGCCAAGGAGCACGCGGCCTTTTACGCCGACCACTTCCCCGCCTTCCGACGCCAGCGGTACCTGGCCCTCATGGAGTTCTTCCAGCTGCCCGAGGACCGGCCCCTGGGCAAGCTCTCCCAGGGCCAGAAGAACCAGGTGGAGGTCATCCTGGCCCTGAGCCAGGGGGCGGACTACATCCTCATGGACGAGCCCTTCGTGGGCAACGACCTGTTTAACCGGGAGGATTTCTACAAAGTCCTCTCCGCCATCCTAGAGCCCCACGAGACCCTGCTGCTCTCCACCCACCTGGTGGAGGAGGTGGCCCCCATCCTTAGCCGGGCCGTCCTGCTGCGCCAGGGCAAGGTGGTGGGCGACGCCGCTGTGCTGGACCTGGAGGAGGAGGGGAAGGACGTGGTCTCCTTCGTCAAGGAGGCTTACCGCTATCGCGCCGACCGGGTCAGCCGGGCACTGGACCGACTGACAGAAGGAAAGGAGGAGGACCTTTTGTGAGAAGACGGACAGTGGTTTTCCTGCTTTGCCTGGTGGCTGTGCTGGGGGGTGTGGCCGCGGCGGCCCATACCATGGGGCGTAGCGCGGATGCCGTGGCGGTTACCACCACCACACAGGAAGGAGACCCTGCTGTGCTGAAGGGCCTCACGGCCTGCCAAAATCTCCAATATGGTAAAACCCTGCTGTGGGACCTGAAGATTCCCTTGGCGGAGCCGGAGGAAACCGCAGTGGTTTTCTCTCGGGAAGGGCGTTCTATTCCGGCATACAATGAAAACGCTTATTTGGCGGTTACCCTAGCAGACCCCTCCCAGGAAGGGTTTTACGATGAGGCAGGCGATTCCCAGGAGAACGTGGAGAAAGCGCATCCTCAGATGGCCCCCTTACTGCGGCAGATTGCCAGCCGCACAGCGCCTGGCCAGACCTACACAGAGACAGTAGACCCAGCCCAATATTTATCTGGCTACTTTGTCTGGGTGACGGATTTCCTGCCCAATGTGCTCCAGGAGGAAGGGGGGCAGGCGGTGTCCCTGCCGTCCTTTTCCCAGGAGGTTGAACAGACGATCCAAGACTTTTTCACCTTCCCCTTCGACCAGGAGGATCGCTGGACGGTGACGGTGGCGCGGAATTCGGAGGGGCTGTTGACCCAGATGACCGTGGAGACCAGTGTCCCGGCCCCGGTGATGGATACCTTGTACGCAGTAGGGGACCAGGCGGTCTACTTTACCTTTGCGCCCAATCAGGAGACGGCTGCCGGCTTGCCGGACTTTTGCCAAGTGCCAGGGGGCTATGGGATCTATCGCCTGTCTTATGCCCAGGGCGCCGACGGGCGGTTCCATGTGGCAGAGAACGGCCTGCAAATGGTCTATGCCCTGGATCCCCAAGAGCGGGTGCTCAACCTAGCCCTCTCCCGGGACGAAAGCACGCTGGTGCTGGTGAGTTATCGAGAGGATCAATATATGGGCACGGTGCTGGACACGGCGTCTATGTCCCTGTGCCAGACCGTAGAGATCCCTGGCCAATCGCCTTGGTGGGAAGATACGGAAACCGGCCAGGCCACCGTCCCCGGTCAGGGGGAGTGTCACTATGATCGCACCGGCTGTGTGGAAGTGGGCGAGAGGTGTCTGCTTTTCTTTGGCCAAGAGGACTATGCAGTCTTCCTGCGAGGGGCGGACGGAACGTATCACTATGGCTGGTCTGCCCCCATCCCTCCAGCGTTCCAGAACATGCAGTCTTCCAACGTTCGGGGCGCTTGGAATGGGGAGAAGCTGGCCCTGGCCTTTGCGGATCTTCTGGAGGAGGAACCCGGCCTGGTGCTGATGGTCTACGACGACCAGGGCGACCTTCTGTACCACGGAGCGTACACCACCACCCTCAACGGCCTGGGCCTGGACTGGGCCTTGGTGGAGGAGCGCAGTTATGGCGCCGGCATGGCCGAGGACGACAACGTCAGCCCTGTGGCCGACCCGGCCCTGGCCCTCACCCTGACCTGGAACCCGTAACGCAAGTCCCTTTCAGGGACACGCAAAAATCCCCCGGAGCCGTAAAGGCTCCGGGGGATGTCAGTTTATCATCAGCGGGCGGTCAGGGAGAGGACGTCGTCCACCCCGGGGGTCTGAAGGGAGAGGGGGGGCGCCAGGAGGTGGTCCAGAGACTCCTTCACGGTGACGGTGGCCTCCGGCAGCAGGGGCTCGGCTTCGGGCTGGGCCACCTCAGAGGTCACATACCAATAGGCGTTGGAGTTCTCAATCCGGGTGCCCCAGGCCTCTTCGATGGGAATGATCCCCTCCTCAGCGTACTCAGAGGGGTCGGCGCAGTAGAACTGGCCGTCCTCATAGCTGGTCAGCAGGATGCCGTGGGGGACGCAGGCGGCGTGGAGCATGATCCCCTCGGGATGCTCCTCCAGCACGTCGATGAGCACCTCGACATTGGCCTCACCGCCGGGCAGGGTGTCCCGGCTGACAGTCATCTCCCCATAGGAGAAGTTGTAGGGCAGACCCACGCCGGAAATCCAAAAGGCCTCCCGGCAGCTGTCTTCGGTGATTTGGTTCCAGGTTTCGTCGCCGTTGAGCATGGCGGTTCTTCTGAGCATCATGGCAGTGGAAGCCAGGGTGCAGGTGCCTCTCTCTTGCTGCTTGAGAAAGACTGCGTCTTGGTTGATCTCTTCGGTGGTGGCGGCCAGGGCTGCGGGGGCCGTTGCCGCCATCATCATGCCTGCCAGGAAAATACTCAGGATCCGTCGTCGCATCAAATCTCTCCTTTGGTCGTCAAATGTCAAAAAAACAACGCCGCCTTGTTGCCAGCTGTTACCGTTGGTCAAGCAGCTGTTACACTCTGTAACTTTTTTGTAATCATAACATATTTCTTTTCCCATGAAAACCCCTAAAGCAACATTCCTCCGCCTTTTTTTGTTTCCAAAATGTGAATTTTTTGAAGGAAAATCACCGCTTTTGTGGGATGTAAACAAGAAAAGAGGGAGAATTTCCGTTTCCTATAGAATCCATAGGGGAATTCGCCCGGTGGACTGGGCTGGGGACATGGGGGGCGTTTCCGCCGCCCCGGCGCCCCGGCGGAAGGGGGCGGTGGCGCACAAGAGACTTGACAATTTTCCCCGTCAGTCATACAATAAATACCGTCTGAATATAGATAGGTATCGTGTCGATACCCTCAAAATAGATAACACATTACAGGGACTGCCGGCCGGGCCGGCCGCCCAGATCAAAGGATGGGAACTATGGCTAAGGACAACAAGAAGAAAGTGGAGCAGATCACCGACATGGAGGTGGACTTCGCCCAGTGGTACACCGACGTGTGCAAGAAGGCGGAGCTCATCGACTACTCCTCCATCAAGGGCATGTTCATCTACCGCCCCTACGGCTACGCCATTTGGGAGAACATCCAGGCGGAGCTGGACAAGCGCTTTAAGGAGACGGGCCACGAGAACGTCTACCTGCCCATGCTCATCCCCGAGTCCCTGCTGCAGAAGGAAAAGGACCACGTGGAGGGCTTTGCCCCCGAGTGCGCCTGGGTGACCTATGGGGGCAGCGAGCCCCTGGAGGAGCGCTACTGCATCCGCCCCACCTCCGAGACCCTCTTCTGTGAACACTATAAAAACGTCATCCAGTCCCACCGGGACCTGCCCAAGCTGTACAACCAGTGGTGCTCGGTGCTGCGGTGGGAGAAGACCTCCCGCCCCTTCCTGCGCCACCGGGAGTTTTTGTGGCAGGAGGGCCACACCATGCACGCCACCGCTGAGGAAGCCCGGGAAGAGACCCAGCAGATGCTGAACATTTACGCCGACTTCCTGGAAAACGTCCTGGCCATGCCCGTGGTCAAGGGCCAGAAGACCGACAAGGAGAAGTTCAACGGCGCCGAGGAGACCTACACCGTGGAATGCATGATGCACGACCACAAGGCCCTCCAGTCGGGCACCAGCCACTACTTTGGCGACGGCTTCGCCCGGGCCTTTGACATCACCTTCACCGGCAAGGACAACACCCTGCACTATCCCCACCAGACTTCCTGGGGCGTGTCCACCCGGATGATCGGCGGCATCATCATGACCCACGGCGACAACAACGGCCTGGTCCTGCCCCCCCGCATTGCCCCCATCCAGGCCATGGTCATCCCCGTGGCCCAGCACAAGGAGGGCGTGCTGGAGGCCGCCCAGGGCCTGCTGGACCGCCTGAAGGCCGCCGGCATCCGGGCCAAGATGGACGCCTCCGAGCAGTCCATGGGCTGGAAGGCCGCCGAGTACGAGATGAAGGGCATCCCCCTGCGGGTGGAGATCGGCCCCAAGGACATGGAGAAGAACCAGTGCGTCCTGGTCCGCCGGGACAATGGCGAAAAGGTCTTCGTGAGCCTGGACGAGCTGGAGAGCACCGCCCTGGCCACCCTGGACGCCATCCACGACGGCCTGTATCAGCGGGCCAAGAAGAACCTAGAGGAGCACATCTTCGCTGCCCACTCCCTGGAGGAGGCCAAGCAGCTCCAGGCCGAGCACGGCGGGTTCATCAAGACCATGTGGTGCGGCGAGCTGGACTGCGAGCTGAAGATGAAGGAGGAGGCCGGCATGACCTCCCGCTGCATCCCCTTCGCCCAGGAGCACTTGGGGGACACCTGCCCCATCTGCGGCCGGGCCGCCAAGAAAATGATCTACTGGGGCGTGGCCTATTAAGGAGAACCGCCCAGATCAGCATAGAGAGAGAAAAAGAGGAAGCCGCCGCGAGATGCTCTCGCGGCGGCTTTCCGTTGTGGATGGGTTAGCTGGGGGTTTACAGCTCTGCTCCGGCGGCGTCGCACAGCTGGTACTCCGCCGTGCCGCGCTCCCCCAGGGCAAAGCAGACCATGGCCGGCGGCGGGGGCACGGGGATTTCCTGCCACGTCCCCTCCGCCTGGCGGACCTTCAGGCAGGTGAAGTTGGGGTTGCGGCTGAGGAGAACCCCGTAGTTCTCCCCTCCCAAAGAGAGGTAGGTGATCCAGACCGCCGGCACCCGGCTGGAAAAGCTGCTGGCGCTCTCCACCCGCAGGAGCCGTCCCGGTTCCTCCTTGGAGACCAGGGCCAGGCCGGGCCTGCCCTGGTGGTCAAAGAACCCCACCGCCTGCTCCTGTCCCTGGGTCAGCGTCCCCTCGGACAGAAGGGTCACGCTGCCGGCGGGCAGGTCCTGGTCGGCCGCAATCTGTTCCGCCAGGGACGGCGTGTCCCAGGGGGAGAGCACCAGCACGACGGCCAGGCAGAGAAGAATGGCCGCCAGCACAGCGCCCAGCCAGAAAGAACGACGTTTCATGGGCGCTCACCTCCTTGTGCCTTTATTGTAAGGAAGCTGCGGGGAAAAAGCAACGCCAACTTCCGGGGAAGGGGCCGCGGTGGGTTGGCATCAGAGGAAGAAAGAAAAGGCCCTCTCTCAGAACCACGCTGAGAGAGGGCCTTGCTTTTCTCAAAGGACTTTGGACAGGAAGCTCTTGGTGCGCTCCTCCTGGGGATTGTTGAAGATCTCCGCGGGGGTGTTTTCCTCCACGATCTTCCCGTCGGCCATGAACAGCACCCGGTCGCCCACCTCTCGGGCAAAGCCCATCTCGTGGGTGACCACCGCCATGGTCATGCCTTCTTGGGCCAGCTGCTTCATCACGTCCAGCACCTCGCCTACCATTTCTGGGTCCAGGGCGGAGGTGGGCTCGTCAAAGAGCATCAGCTTGGGCTTCATGGCCAGGGCCCGCACGATGGCGATGCGCTGCTTCTGGCCGCCGGAGAGCTGGCTGGGATAGGCGTCCACCTTTTCCTCCAAGCCCACCCGGCGCAGCAGAGCCATGGCCTGCTCGTCGGCCTCCGCCTGCTTCATCAGGCCCGTCTGGACGGGGGCCAGGGTGATGTTCTTGCGGATGGTCATGTTGGGGAAGAGGTTGAAGTGCTGGAAGACCATGCCCATCTGCCGGCGGATCTTGTCGATGTCCACCTTGGGGTCGGTGATGACGGTGCCGTCGAAGGTGATGGTCCCCGCCGAGGGGGTCTCCAACAGGTTCAGGCACCGCAGGAAGGTGGACTTGCCCGAGCCAGAGGGCCCGATGATGACCACCTTTTCCCCGGGGTAGATGTGCTGGTCGATGTTGTCCAGCACCAGATGGTCCCCAAAGGACTTGGAGAGGTTTTTAACGTCGATCACTTTGCCGCAGCCTCCTTTCCAGTTTGCCCTGGAGCCAGGTGAAGATGACTACCAGCACCAGGTAGATCACCGCCACGCCGATGTAGGGGAACATGACGCTGTAGGTCTTGGCGCCCACGGCCTGGGCTGCGTACAGCAGCTCCTTGCCGCCGATGACGGTGATGAGGGCGGTGTCCTTAAACAGGGTGATAAACTCGTTGCCCAGGGCAGGCAGGATGGCCTTGAAGGCCTGGGGGATGACGATGAAGCGCATGGTCTGGAAGTAGTTCAGACCCAGCGAGCGTCCCGCCTCCGCCTGGCCGGGGTCCAGGGACATCAGGCCGCCCCGGATGATCTCGGCCACGTAGGCACCGGAGTTGATGCCCAGGGCAATGGTGCCGATGACGGTGAAGTTCCGGCTGCTGGCGAAGATGACGGTGCCCATGATGAGCATCTGCACGATCATGGGGGTGCCCCGGATGACGGTGGTGTACACCTTGCAAATGGCGCTGAGCACCTCCAGCACCGGGTTGTGCCGGCCCGGGCGCTGCTGGTCGTGGGCCGTGCGGATGATGGCCACCACCACGCCCAGGATGCAGCCCATGAGCAGGGCCAGGATGGTGACCTCCAGGGTGGTGACCACGCCGGACAGGTAGAGCTTCCATCGGGCACCGTCAATGAAGGCCCGGTAGAACCCCACAAAGAAATCCTGATAGAAGGGCAGGTCAACGTTTGCCTGAAGCTGCGCGGTCAGTTCCGCGTAAAGCTGCGCCCAGTCCATGGACATTCTCCTCTCTCTGTGTCATAAAGTGGAAAGCGGGCGGCCTGTCCAAGACCGCCCGCTTTGTCTCTGCGTGTGGGTTGTGAAAAGCTTACTCAGCAGCGGCGTCAGTGGCGGCGTCGGTGCCGGTGGCATCGGCAGCGTCGGTGGTGCCGGCGTCAGCGCCGGTGCTGTCCTCGCTGGCGGGGATGTACTTGTCGATGATCTCCTGCACGGTGCCGTCAGCGATCAGCTCCTTCAGAGCGGTGTTGATGGCATCCAGCAGAGCGGTGTTGCCCTTGGCCACGCCGATGGCATAGTCCTCGTTGGTGAACTCGGTGTCCAGGATCTTCAGACCGGGGTTGGCCTTGACAAACTCCTGAGCGGGGGCGTTGTCGATGACCACGCAGTCCACCTGGCCATTGATCAGGGCCTGGACAGCGGTGGCGCCGTCGGCATAAGCGGTGACGTGATCTTCGCCGAAACCGTCGTCTTCGGGATCAGCAGAGCAGTAGATGTAACCGGTGGTACCCTGCTGGGTGCCGATCATCTTGCCTTCCAGGTCGGCGATGGAGGTGATGTCGGAGTCCTCCTTGACGATGACCACCTGCACGCCGTTGGCGTAGGTGTCGGAGAAGTCCATGACGGCCAGGCGCTCGTCGGTGATGGTGACACCGGCCATGACCATGTCGCTCTTGCCGTTCTGGGCGGCCAGCAGGGCGCTGTCAAAGTCCATGTCGTCTACCTGCAGTTCCAGGCCCAGCTTCTCGGCGATGGCAGCGGCGATCTCGATGTCGATGCCCTCGAAGGAGCCGTCGTCAGCAACCATCTCATAGGGAGGGAACTGAGCGTTGGTGGACATGGTCAGCTTGCCGGCGGTGACAGTGGTGAACTCCGCGGTGGTGGAGGTCTCCTGGCTGTCGTCGGTGGTGGTGTCGGTGGTGGTGTCACCGCAGGCGGCCAGGGACAGAACGCCCAGCAGCATGGCGGCGGACATCAGCACAGCAAGAAATTTCTTCATGATGATGCAACCTCTTTTCATTTTTCCGTTCCGCGAATTTTGGCGGGCCTCGCCGGGCCCTGCCATGGTTTGCGAACGCTTTGCATTATACACAACATTCATAACGGTTGCAAGGGATTTTCAAGAAAAAATTAAAAAAATCAAGGGAAACGGGCAGCATGGCGGTGCCATGCTGCCCGTTTGTGACAAGGGAATATTCAATTCGACTGAATATTGTATATTCCGAACTTACTGGAAGTTGGCCTTTCTCTTCTCCAGGAAAGCGCCCAGGCCTTCCTCGGCGTTGGGGTTCATGCGGGCAGCGGCCTGCATGGCGGTCTCTTCCTTCAGCAGGTCGGCCAGGGTGGTCTCGTGGGCCTTGTTCATCAGGGACTTGGACATGGTGTAGCAGTTCAGGGGGCCCTTGGCAATCTTGGTGGCCAGCTTCATGGCCTCGTCCATCAGCTGGTCGGCGGGGACCACGCGGTTGGCGATGCCCAGGGTGAGCATCTCGTCAGCCTTGACGGCGCGCTGGGTGAGCATGAGCTCCTTGGCGCGGTTGGGGCCAACCACGCGGGGCAGCAGGTAGTGGCAGGCGCAGTCGGGGATCAGGCCCACCTGGCCAAAGGCCACGATGAACATGGCGTTGTCAGCCACCAGGGCGATGTCGGCGGCCATGACCAGGGAGGTGCCAGCACCGGCGATGGCGCCGTGGGCGGCAGCGATGACGGGCTTGGGGAAGGTGTTGAGCAGGGTGGTGAACTCACCGGCCACGGTCATGAAGTCGAAGAAGGCCTCCTCAGTGGTGATGCCCTTCATCTCGGCGATGTCGCCGCCGGCGCAGAAGGCGCGGCCCTCGCCGTTCATGATGACGCAGCGGACGTTGTCGTCCTTCTTGGCCTCCTCAAAGGCCACGGTCAGGTCGGCGAAGATCTGCTTGTTCAGGGAATTCATTGCCTTGGTGCGGTTGAGGCTGACGATGCCGACGTTGCCCTCAACGCGATACAGTACGGTTTCCAGTTCCATGGTAATCGCTCCTTTTTTCGTTCTGTAAAGTGTGGGTGGGGTCCTGAGATGACCCATGCGTATACAGCTTAAAGTATAGCACAAGACCTGAGCGTTGAAAAGGAAAACTTTTACGCTGGCGGAGATTTTTCCCCTCCAGCAGCCTGGGCCAGGTCCTCCAGGACGATGCCGGCCAATTTCAGCACATCGTCCCCCTTCTTCAGCCGCAGGGCCAGGTAGGGCTTCTCCCCGGCGGAGAAGAGCAGACGGCTCTTGTATTTGGGCAGGCCACACACTGCCGCCACCTGGGCAAAGTCCGGCTGGGGCAGGGCAAAGCGCAGGCTGCCCTCCTTCTGGGTCAGCTCCGGGATGCCCAGAGCGGCGGCCTTGGCCCGCAGCAGGGCGATGGCGATGAGGTTGGTCACCCCGGCGGGGGGATCGCCGTAGCGGTCGATGAGCTCGTCGGTGATGTCCTCCCCCTCTTCCGGGGTGCGGATGCGGGCCATGCGCCGGTAGAGGTCCATGCGCTGCTCGGGGGCAGGGATGTATTTCTCGGGGATGGCGGCGGCCACGGCGAAGTCGGCGGTGCACTGGGTTTGCTGGGGGGCGGACTTGCCCTGCTCCTCCAGCACGGCCTCCTCCAGCAGACGCAGGTAGAGGTCGTAGCCCACGCTCATGAGAAAGCCCGACTGCTCGGGCCCCAGCAGGTTGCCCGCGCCGCGGATCTCCAAATCCCGCATGGCGATCTTAAAGCCCGAGCCGAAGGCGGCGTACTCCCGGATGGCCGACAGGCGCTTGGCCTGGTCCTCGCTGAGGACCTTGTTGGGCCGGTAGGTGAGGTAGGCTGCCGCCCGCCGGGTGGACCGGCCCACCCGGCCCCGCAGCTGGTGGAGCTGGGCCAGGCCGAAGGTCTCGGCATTTTCCACGATGAGGGTGTTCACGTTGGGCAGGTCGATGCCCGTCTCGATGATGGTGGTGCACACCAGGATATCCAGCTCCCCGTCGGTCATCTGGCTCATGATGTCCCCCAGCTGCTCCTGGTCCATCTTGCCGTGGGCCACGGCGATGCGGGCCTCGGGGCCCAGCAGGTCCCGGAGCTTGGCGGCGGTGCGCTCGATGGTCTCGGTGCGGTTGTGCAGGTAGTAGACCTGGCCCCCCCGGTCCAGCTCCCGGCGGATGGCGTCGGTGACCAGCCCCCAGTCGTGCTCCAGCACATAGGTCTGCACCGGCTGGCGGTTGGTGGGGGGCTGCTCCAGGGTGGACATGTCCCGCAGGCCGGACAGGGCCATGTTCAGGGTGCGGGGGATGGGAGTGGCCGAAAGGGTGAGCACATCCACCTGGCTGGCCAGGTTTTTCAGCTTCTCCTTGTGGCCCACCCCAAAGCGCTGCTCCTCGTCCACCACCAACAGCCCTAAGTCGTGGAAGCGGATGTCCTTGCCCAGCAGCTTGTGGGTGCCGATGAGCAGGTCCACGCTGCCGTCCGCCGTCCGGCGCAGGATGTCCCGGGTCTGGGCGGCGGTGCGGAAGCGGGAGATCATCTCGATGGTCACAGGAAAGTGGGAGAAGCGCTTCAGGGCGGTCATATAGTGCTGCTGGGCCAGCACCGTGGTGGGCACCAGCAGGGCGGCCTGCTTGCCCTCCAGCACGCACTTCATCACCGCCCGGAAGGCCACCTCCGTCTTGCCATAGCCCACGTCCCCGCAGAGCAGGCGGTCCATGGGGACGGGCTTTTCCATGTCCCCTTTGATCTCCGCGGCGCAGCGGAGCTGGTCTTCGGTCTCCGGGTAAGGGAAGAGGGCCTCGAAGTCCCGCTGCCAGGGGGAGTCCGGGGAAAAGGCGTAGCCCGCCAGCCGCTGGCGCTGGGCGTAGAGCTGGATGAGGCCCTTGGCCATGTCCCGGGCGGCCTTTTTGGCCCGGCTTTTGGACTTCTCCCACTCGGCGCCTCCCAGTTTGGACAGGCGCTTGCGGGTGGGGTCGTCCCCGCCGCCGATGTACTTGGACACCAGGTCCAGCTGCAGGGCGGGGACGTAGAGGATGTCCGCCCCGGCAAATTGCAGTTTAATGTAGTCCCGGTCGGCCCCGTCCACGGGCATCTTCACCATGCCCACGAAGCGGCCGATGCCGTGGTGGTCGTGGACCACCAGGTCCCCGGGGGCCAGGTCGGTAAAGGACTCCAGCCGCTGCCGGGTGGAGGGGTCGGCCTTGGGCCGCCGGGTCCGGGTTTTGCGGGGGGGCAGAGCCTCCCCCTCGGTGAGCAGGGCGAACTTGCCGTCGGGGAAGTCAAAGCCCGCCGACAGCCCCCCCACGGCGATGGTGATCCGCCCTGGCTGGGGCAGATCGTGGAGGTTCTCGTCCAGGGCGGCAAAGACTTTTTTCTCCCGGAGCATGGTCTGCAGGGCGTCGGCCTTGCGCCGGCTGGAGGTGAGGACCACCACGGAGAAGTCCTCTTTTTGATACTGCCGCAGGTCCTCGATGGCCGACTCAAAGCGGATGCCGTAGCCCGACAGCTGCCGGGCGGTGAAGGAGACCAGAAAGGCCGGGGGCACCGGCAGGGTGCCGGTGGTGAAGGAGTCCAGGTAGAGCAGGGTCCGCCCGGCCAGCCCGGCGCACAGCCCCTCAAAGGACTGGGCAAAGGCGGGGGCTTTGGCGGTGAGCACCCCTTGCTCCATCAGGGCGGTCACGTCCTGGCCCAGCTGCCAGAGGTAGTTCTTGGCCCGGTCGGCCACCCGGGGGGTGTCGCACAGGGCGATGAGGGCCTCGGCGGGGAGATAGTCGGCGGGGGTGGCCAGCTGGTCATAGACCGTGGGGAGGGCCAGGTCGGCAGGGCCGGCCAGGTCCTCCCCCTGGGGGGAGATCACCTCCCCGGCGGGCAGGAAGGTGCAGGTCTCCCGCTGGGCGGTGCGCCGCTGGGTCACCGGGTCAAACAGGCCCATGGAGTCGATCTCGTCCCCCCAGAATTCCAGCCGCACCGGCAGGTCCAGGCCGGGGGAGAAGACGTCCAGGATGCCCCCCCGCAGGGAGAACTGCCCCACCCCTTCCACCTGGTCGCAGCGGGTGTAGCCTGCCCGGGCCAAAAAGTCGCTCAGCTCCTCCAGCTGGCACACCTGGCCGACGGTCAGCTGCCGGCAGTGGGCGGCGAAGACCGCCGGGGGCATGGTCCGCTGGAGCAGGCCCTCCACGGTGGCCACCAGCAGGGGGCACGCCCCCTGGTGGAGCTGGGCCAGCACCTCCAGGCGCTGGTGCTCCCACTGGCGGGAGGCCGCCCCGGGGTGAAAGAGGAAGTCCCGGGCAGGCAGCAGGGGGACCTCCCGGCCGGTGAGGGCCCCCAGGTCCCCGGCCAGCCGCCGGGCCTCCCCGTCGTCGGGGCAGACCAGCACCAGAGGCCGGCCGGTGGTCTGGTGGAGCCCGGCGGCCAGATATGCCCGGTGAACGGCGGCCAGGCCGGACAGGGCCAGGGGGGATTTCCCCTGGTCCAGGGCGTCCAGCAGCCGGGGATAGTCCTCCAGCCGGTCCAGAAACCGGGTCAGGCCGGGCAGGGAGAGGGTGGCGGACATGAAAACACTCCTTTCCAATCCAAAAGCGAGGGCGCGCGGCCCACGACGGGTCGCCCCCACCGCCGAAGGCAGTGGGGGTGGTGGTTTGCTGTACAGTTGGGATCAGCCGTTGAAGCTGGCCATGGCCTTGTCCACGCCCTGGGCCAGCAGGCACGTCACGGCGTCGGCGGCCCGGTCGATGGTCTGTTCCATGGCGGTCTTGTCCGGGCCGGTGAATTTGCTCAGCACCCAGTCGGCCATGTCGCTGTCGGGATGGGGCTTTCCCCCCACCCCCACCTTCACCCGGGGGAACTGGTCGCTGCCCAGGTGGGCGATGATGTTTTTCAGGCCGTTGTGCCCCCCGGCCGAGCCGCTGCGGCGGATGCGCAGCTTGCCCTGGGGCAGGGCCACGTCGTCGGAGATCACCAGCACCCGCTCCGGGGGGATCTTGTAGAACCGGGCCGCCTGGCCCACGGCTTCCCCAGAGAGGTTCATATAGGTGGTGGGCTTCATGAGCAGCACCGACTGGCCGCCGATGAGGGCAGTGTTGGTCAGGGCCTTGAACTTGAGCTTCTGCACGGGCAGGTTTGCCCGCTCGGCCAGCTCATCCACCACCAGAAAGCCCACGTTGTGGCGGGTCCACTCATACTTGGGGCCGGGGTTGCCCAGGCCCACCACCAGCCACTGGGCCGGGCCGGGTCTCTTGAAAGAAAACATATTCGCTGTGCTACCTCACTTATGACAAAGATACGTAAAAAGGATTCCGCCGTCTTCCGGCGGCGGAATCCTTGCAGGGTTTCCAGAGAACACTTCTCAGCCGCAGGCGTGCCCCCAGGGCGCGCGCAGCAGGGCGCCCGGTTTTTACACGAACAGCCGGGAGACCGAGTCCTCGTGATAGATGAAGCTGATGGCGTCGGCCAGCATGGGGGCGGCGGAGAGGTACTTGATCTTGTCGGACTTGACCCCCTCCTTCATGGGGATGGTGTCCAGGAAGAGGACCTCCTTGATGACGCTCTCCTCAATGCGCTGCAGGGCGGGGCCGGAGAGGACCCCGTGGGAGGCGCAGGCATAGACCTCCGTGGCGCCGCCCAGCTCCACCAGGGCCTTGGCCGCGCCGCACAGGGAGCCGGCGGTGTCCACCATGTCGTCCAGCAGGATCACCCGCTTGCCCCGGACCTCGCCGATGATGCTCATGACCTCGGAGGAGTTGGCCTTCTGCCGGCGCTTGTCCACGATGGCCATGGTCATACCCAGCTTCTGGGCAAAGGCCCGGGCCCGTGCCACGGAGCCCACGTCGGGGGAGACCACCATGGTGTTGTCGGTGTCGTTGCCAAAGCGGGACTTGAAGTAGTCCACAAACAGGGGGCTGCCCAGGAGGTTATCCACAGGGATGTCGAAGAAGCCCTGAATCTGGGCGGCGTGCAGGTCCATGGTCAGCACCCGGTCGGCGCCGGCGGAGGTGAGCATGTTGGCCACCAGCTTGGCGGAGATGGGGTCCCGGGGCTTGGCCTTGCGGTCCTGGCGGGCGTAGCCAAAGTAGGGGATGACCGCCGTGATGCGCCCGGCGGAGGCCCGCTTAAAGGCGTCGATCATCACCAGCAGCTCCATGAGGTTGTCGTTGACGGGGGAGCAGGTGGACTGGATCACAAACACGTCGGACCCACGGACGGTTTCATAGATGGAGACGAAACATTCGCCGTCGGAAAAGTTGCCGCACTGCAGATCACCCAGGGGCAGGCGGAGCTCCTTGCAGATGGCCTCAGCCAGAGCGCGGTTGGAATTGCCGCAGAAAATCTTCAGATCTTTACCATGTGAGATCATCGTAACATCCCTCTCGATTCGTAGTAATAGTTTCCTCTTGTACACGTTGCGTTTCTGCCGGCCCGGGGCCGGCGTTTTCCCTCTATGAGAGCATTATAACAAATTACCACGGAGATTGCATCCATTTTCCGTGATTTTTTCCTGCAAAAAGGCGGCACTTTTTGCAGGATTTTTTGCAGGAAATGGACAGAAGACGGCCAGCCCGTCAAAGACAGGAAAGTGGTTGCCAGATGAGACAGGGCGTGATAAAATAAAAAAATGCCCATGGCCCCTATGGATGGGGCGAATGGGAAGATTCTTTTTTCGCGCGGCCCTGCGGGGCTGAGATCACCGAAACGAAGGAGACGTGTATGATGAAGACAATCGTGCGCCGCGCCGTGGGCGCGGTTTTGGCGTTGGGCATGACCGTGGCCCTGCTCAGCGGCTGCGGCGGCCCCGACCCGGTGAAGGACGTGATGGGCTATTCCGGCTCCACCGTATTCTTCACCGTCAACGGCGAGGATGTCACCGCCGAGGAATACCTCTTCTGGCTGGCCAACCAGATCGACGCCAACATCAGCTATCTGAGCATGATGGCGGAGGAAGGCGAGGACATCTGGGACGTGGAAGTGGAGGAAGGCGTCACCGTGGGGGACAGCATCAAAGACCTGGCCCAGCAGTACGCCGTCATGTACAACGTGGTGGCTGCCAAGGGCGAGGAGAACGGCTACACCTACACCGAGGAGGACAAGGCTTCCTACCAAGAGGACCTGGCCGCGGCCAAGGAGCAGATGGGCGGCGAGGAAGCCTACCAGCAGTGGCTCAAGGGCATGTGCCTGACGGAGGAAGGCTTTGAGAAGATGAGCTCGGTCAGTTTCATCAACGAGCACATGGCCCGGGGCATGTTCCGGGACGGCACCGAGAACGCCCCCACCGCCGAGGACCTGACCCAGTTTGCCAACGACCAGGACCTGCTGGCCGCCAAGCACATCCTGCTGCTGACCAAGGACATGACCACCGGCGAGGCCTACGACCAGGCCAAGAAGGACGAGCAGAAGGCCAAGGCCGAGGACCTGCTGGCCCAGCTCCAGGCGGTCACCGACCCCGAGCAGCTGGAGACTAAGTTCGACGAACTCATGAACGCCAACAGCGAGGACACCGGCCTGTCCTCCAATCCCGACGGCTATGTCTTCTCCTCCGGGGAGATGGTGGAGCAGTTTGAGACCGCTACCCGGGAGCTGGAGCCCGGCCAGATCAGCGGCATCGTGGAGAGCGACTACGGCTACCACATCATCCTCCGCCTGGACCCCGCCCAGGTGGACGACGTCCGCACCCAGTGGGAGAACAACCAGATGTCTACCCTGAGCCAGCAGTGGGTGGAGGAGGCCGAGATTGAGACCACCGAGGCCTACGACAACCTCTCTGTGTCTGATTTCTACGACAAGCTCACCGCCTATCGGGACACCCTCACTGCCGAGGAGGAGAGCACCGAGACCGACAGCACCGACGCCACCGACGGCACTGACAGCAGCACCGACGGCAGCACGGATGCCTCCGGCGCCGCCGACGACAGCCAGACCACCGATGGCCAGAGCGACGGGGCTCAGGAGCAGAGCGACAGCGCCGACAGCCAGGGCGATGGCACCGATAGCCAGGAGAGCGCAGACAGCGCCGACGGCGAGGCCGCCCAGGACACGGACGGCCAACAGGAAACCACCGACCAATAAGACAACCCCGTTCCAAACCGGGCCCCGGCATCCGCCGCGGGCCCGGTTTTTATGCCCTCGCCTGGGAAAATTTCCCATCCCCTCAAACTTTGACAAAATCGCCCCGCCCACTTCCGCTATGCTGAAACCATTCCAACCAAGGACAAGCCGAAAGGGGCGCGAACGCCATGGAACACGCAGTTTATACCGGCTCCATCCAGCAGGTGCTGGAGAGCCTGGAGACCGACCAGGAACAAGGCCTGTCGGTCCAGGAGGGGGAGCGGCGGCTAGAGCAGTACGGGGAGAACCGGCTGGAACAGCCCAAGCAGGCGGGCATGATCCGCCAGGTGCTGGGCCAGCTGAAGGACCCCATGATTCTGGTCCTGCTGGCTGCCGCCGCCCTATCCTTCTTTGCCGGTGGGGGCCGGGACTGGCTGGACGCGGCCATCATCCTGCTCATCGTTCTGGTCAACACCGTCATCTCCGTTTCCCAGGAGGACAACGCCCGCAAGGCCCTGGAGGCCTTGGGCAAGCTCACCGCCCCCCGGGCCACGGTCCTCCGGGGCGGCCTGGAGCGCCGGGTGGAGAGCGCCCGCCTGGTGCCCGGCGACATCCTGCTGCTCCAGGCGGGGGACTACGTCCCCGCCGACGGGCGGGTGCTGTGGGAGGCCGGTTTGCAGACCGACGAGTCGGCCATGACCGGCGAGTCCCTCCCCGTCCACAAGAAGGGGGGCGGGGGCCTGGCCCAGGACACCCCCCTGGCCGAGCGGCGGAACATGGTCATCGGCGGCACCATGGTCACCGGCGGCCGGGGCAAGGTGGTGGTCACCGCCACGGGCATGGACACGGAGATGGGCAAGATCGCCGGCCTACTCCTGCGCCAGGGCCAGGGGGAGACCCCCCTCCAGCGGCGGATGGGAGAGGTCTCCAAGGTCCTCTCTCTCGTCTGCCTGGGGGTGTGCGCGGTGATGTTTGGGGTGGGGATGCTCCAGCACCGGGACATCCTGGACCTCTTCCTCACGGCGGTGGCCCTGGCCGTGGCCGCCATCCCCGAGGGGCTGCCCGCCATCGTCACCATCGTCCTGGCCATGGGGGTGGGCCGCATGGCCCGCCGCCACGCCATCATCAAGCGCCTGCCGGCGGTGGAGACCCTGGGCTGCGCGTCGGTGATCTGCTCGGACAAGACGGGCACCCTCACCAAGAACCAGATGACTGTTCTGGAGGTCTGGACCGCCGCTCCTGGCCAGAGCCGCCAGGCCCTCACCCTGGGGGCCCTGTGCAGCGATGCCAAGGAGGGCCCCGGGGGATACATCGGCGACCCCACCGAGGTGGCCCTGGCCCAGAAAGCGGCCTGGGAAGGCCTGGAGAAGGCCCAGCTGGAGCGGGACATGCCCCGGCGGGGGGAGGCTCCCTTTGACCCCGTCCGCAAGCGCATGGCCACCTGCCACAGCCGCCCGGCGGGGGGCGTGCTCATCGCCGTCAAGGGAGCCCCCGAGCGGGTGCTGGCCCAGTGCACCCAGGTGATGAGCCTCCAGGGCCCCCGCCCCATCACCCCGGCCGACCGCCGGCGGATCAGCCAGGCGGGCAGCGACCTGGCCGCCCAGGCCCTGCGGGTGCTGGCGGTGGCCCAGCGGGAGCAGACCGCCCCGCCCCGGTCCATGGACCCGGAGAGCCTGGAGCAGGGCCTGACCTTTGTGGGCCTGATCGGCATGATGGACCCGCCCCGGGCCGAGGTCCGGGCCGCCGTGGACCAGTGCGCCGCCGCCGGCATCCGGCCGGTGATGATCACCGGGGACCACAAGGACACGGCGGTGGCCATCGCCCGGCAGCTGAACATCCTGCGCCCTGGGGACAAGGCCATCGACGGCACCAGCCTGGATTTCCTGCCCCAGGAGACCCTGGAGGAGGAGATCGAGCGCTTTTCCGTCTACGCCCGGGTGACCCCCGAGCACAAGACCCGCATCGTCCAGGCCTGGCAGAAAAAGGGCCACGTGGTGGCCATGACCGGCGACGGGGTCAACGACGCCCCCGCCCTCAAGGCCGCCGACATCGGCTGCGCCATGGGCAGGACGGGCACCGACGTGGCCAAGGGGGCGGCGGACATGATCCTCACCGACGACAACTTCGCCACGGTGGTGGCGGCAGTGGAGCAGGGCCGGGGGATTTACGCCAACATCCGCAAGGCCATCCACTACCTGCTCTCCTGCAACATCGGGGAGATCTTGACCATCTTCCTGGCCACTGTCCTGGCCTTCCCCCACGCCCCCTTGACGCCGGTGCAGCTGCTGTGGCTGAACCTGGTCACCGACTCCCTGCCCGCCCTGGCCCTGGGGATGGAGCCAGTGGAGGAGGATGTGATGAGAAAGCCGCCCCGGAGGAAGCAGGAGCCTCTGTTTTCCAAGGCCTTCTCCTGGCGCCTGGCCTGGCAGGGGTGCCTGGTGGGGGGGATCACCCTGCTGGCCTATGCCCTGGGCCTGCGGGAGAACTACGCCGTGGCGGGCACCATGGCCTTTGCCACCCTCACCTTCAGCCAGCTCTTCCACGCCTTTGACGCTCGCAGCGAGGACACCTCCCTCTTTCACTTGGGGGTCTTCTCCAACCCGGCCATGAACAAGGCCTTCCTGGCCGGCCTGCTGCTGCAGGGGGCGGTCCTGTTGGCCCCGCCTCTCCAGGGGGCCTTCTCCGTGGCCCCCATGGCTCTGTCCCAGTGGGGCACGGTCCTGGGCCTGGCCCTCACCCCCCTGGTGGTGTGTGAGATCGAAAAGGCCGTCCGCCGGGCCCGGAACAAGCGCCCGGCCGCCGAGCAGGCTCAAACTCCCGCCTATCGATGATCCGAACAGCAAAGCTCCCCAGCCGCTTGCGGCTGGGGAGCTTTTTGTCTGGGGAACAGCGCTTTTTGCCTGAGGAACAAACCGTCATTCCTTGGGCATGGGGATGGTCACGTCCCCGATGGTGATGCTGGCGATGGTATCCAAGGGAAGGATCTTTTCAAAACGGGAAACTCTGACGCATCTAGTTTTTCCGTCTTCATCGCCGATGGAAGAGGAGACGTTTCCGTTCAGATCCATCACAGTGCCATCGGTCAAGGTGATGGACAGAGGGACGGAAATGGCCTGTCTGCCGGTGGGCATCTGATCATACTCCGCGAAGGGATCGGATTGAACATCATCCTCCCAATCGATGATGGTATCGAAGGAGCTCTTCACCGTAATGGACAGGGGAGAGATGGTCACTTCATCCAGGTAGAGGTTTTCCTCCCGCAGCTGGAGCAGCTGATCGGCCTGCAGAGAGACGGAGTTGTTTTCATATGCCAGGGGGAAGGTGAGTTCCCAGGGACCTGCGGCGACCACTTCGCTCTCGTTCCACTGACCGAAGGAGAGGTCCTGGAAGGTCTTCGTGACGACCTGCTTTTCGATACCGCTGGTCATGGTGATCTCTTCCACGAACTGGATGGCACCGTCGTTGGGGTCAGAATCGTAGAAGTTCTGGCTGCCGTAGCCGTCAGAAAAGGCAAAGAAGTAACCTAAATAGGTTTCCTCATCGACCCAGCCCGGGATGGACAGAGGCGTTCCATCCTCGGCGGTGATGCTGTAGACAATGGCGCAGGTATTTTCATCACCGATCACGGCATCTACGGTGATGGTGTAACCGTCGGCCGTGGAAGAGACCCCCACGGCGGAACTCATTCGGTCAGCGGCCTCCTGCTGAGCAGGGGAGGAGCCGAAGAGCTGGGCAAAGACTTCCCCGGCGGGTTTCAGCGCGCCGGTTGCGCCGGCGGTGCCCAGGGAGAGAACCAATATGGCAGCGGCGGCCACCACAACCATGCGCTTGGGATTGCGTTTTCTTGTTGGGCGAGTCTGGCTGGCGGTGAGAAGTTCTTCCGCCATGGCCTGTTTCTGTTCTGGGGAAAAGGACAGATTGTCCATGGATTCACGATAGCTTTTCATAGGGAGCCCTCCTCTTTCAATATAAGTTTCAGCCGTTCCCGCCCCCGGTGCAGCTGGGTGTTCACCGTGGCCCGGGAGCAGCCCAGCAGGTGGGCGATCTCCTGGGCGGCGTACCCCTCATAGTAATAGAGGTAGATCACCAGCCGGTACTTGGGGGGCAGCAGGTTCACCGCGGCCAACAGGCTGCCTTCTTCCACCGCCGGGGCGGGGATGTCGGCGGCAGCCTCCATGGGGGCGGTGGACCGGCGCCAGTGGCTTTTCAAAAGGTCCTTGCAGGTGTTGACGGTGGTGCGGATGATCCAGGCCTTTTCGTGGTCCGGGGAGGCGAAGGCCGGGGCCCGCTCCAGCAGCTTCAAAAAGACCGTCTGGCACACGTCCTGGGCATCCTGGGTGTGGCTGAGGTAGGTGTAGCTCAGGCGGAGGATCAGGTCGGCATAGGTCTCTACCAGCCGTTCCGCCTCCCGGGGGTCCAGGGTCGGCCTCATGTCATCACTTCCTTTTTGGTGGTCTGGAAAGCGCTTTCTACTTACAAAACGATTCAGCAGGGCAAAATGTTTCATAGATCGGCAAACCCATAAAAAAGCCGCCGCGAGGGGTGCGGCGGCCAGGCGGAAAGAAAAAACCGCGTGCCGCAAAAGCGCGGCACGCGGCGGATGGGCGGAGCACGTGGCTCACTCGTCCAGATAATAGCTGTCGGTAAAGCTGCCCTGAATCACCGTGCCGTCGGCCTGAGTGGCTGTGTAGGTGAAGGAGAAGTCCAGCAGGGGGTAAGTGGTTCCGTTTTCGTCGGTGTAAAACTCGGTGGCAGCGGCTTTGGCAGCGGCTTCGTCGTAGGTGATCTCCACGTAGCCGAAACCACCCACGTCATAGCCCAGGGAGGCCATGTAAATGGCCACCTCCTCCGGCGTGGTCACCTGGAGGGTCTGGCAGGACAGGCCGTTGACGGTCACCTGGTCCAGCTTAAAGGAGGTGAAGCAGGCGGGGCTGCCGGAGACGGGGTAGAAGAGGAAGGAGGCAAAGTCCTCGTCAAAGAGCATGGGGGAGTAGTCCCAGATGACCACCGTGCTGCCGGTGATGGCCCCGGCGTCCAGCAGGGCCTTCAGCAGGGTGGTGTCCGACCCCTTCACCGGGGCGTACAGGGCGCTGGCGGAGACCGCAGCGGCGTCGGCCCGGAGGAAGTCGGTGGTCTGCTCGTTGTACTGGCCGGCGGTGATCCCCAGCTGGTCCGTCAGGACCCAGGGGGCGGTCCAGGTGAAGTCCACCCCGTCCTCATAGCCCAGGGCCCGCAGCAGGAGGGTCAAAAACTGGGCGGTGGAGACGGAGGAGGAGGCGCCGAAGCGGTCGTCGGACACGCCGTTGGTGTAGCCGTTGGTGTAGGCGTAGCCCACGTAGGGCAGGGTCCAGTCGGGCAGGTCGGTGAAGGGGGTGGTCCAGGTGCCGGCCAAGGCCTCGTCCTCCTTGCCCATCAGGCGCACCAGGATGGTCACGGCCTCGGCGCGGGTGGGAGCCCGGCCCAGGGAGAAGTAGGGGGTGCCGTCTTCGTTGGTGCTGGTGCCCAGAAACAGGCCCAAGTTATACAGCAGCTCGGCGTCATCTTGGGCTTCCTCGGGGGTGACAGCCAGGGCGGGAACGGACAGAGACAGGGCCAGCGTCAGGGCCAGAAAGAGGGATAAAAGCTTTTTCTTCATGGTCAATCCTTTCTCAGGCTCATGCCCCAAAAGGGACACAATATGCGGGAAAATGTATCCTTATTGTAACATATTCAAGGGAGAAGTCAAGCCGGCCCCCTGCATAGCCCCTTGCTGCCCGGTCCATACTACAGGTATTCCAGACCAAGAAAGGAGGGGTCCCATGAGCTGGTTTGGCCCCCGAGAGGAAGCCATTCCCCCCCATCCCAGGCAGGAGCCCCGCTTTGAAGGGGAGCTCACCGCCGACCGCATCCGCTTCCTCTTCCGGGACTGCGCCGACTTTGGGGAGCGGCCGGTCCTCATCGGCGGAGACCCGGAAAAACGGACCACCGTCTTCTTCCTCAACGGCCAGGTACGCAACGAGCGGATGAACGATTACATCCTCCGCCCCCTGGCCACCAGTGAGCTTCTGCGCCAGGCCACCCCCGAGGCCGCCGCCCGGATGATGACCGAGGGCATTGTCTACACCCAGCTGGTCCAGGTGTGCCAAACGGTGGACCAGGCGGTGTTCGCTCTCATCAACGGCAGCGTGGTCTTTGATTTTCCCGGCGACGGAAAAATGATCTCCTATTTTGCCGCCACCGAGGAGAAACGCTCGGTGAGTGCCCCGGAAAACGAGCCCGCCCTGAAAGGGGCCCGGGATTCCTTCGTGGAGTCTCTGCGCACCAACACCTCTCTGGTCCGCCGCCGCCTGCGGGCCCCGGAGCTGAAGATCCTGGAGGTGGTCGCCGGCCGCCAGAGCGTCACCCCGGTGGATATTCTCTATTTAGAAGGAACCACCAACCCCGACCTGGTGGCCGAGGTGAAACGCCGCATCGCCGCCATCGACACCGACGAGCTCCTCCAGACCGCTGCCTTGGAGGAGCTCATTGTGGACGAGGTGGACACCCCCTTCCCCATGATCGCCTACACCGAGCGGCCCGACCGCTTCTGCGCCGGGCTGGTGGAGGGCCGGGTGGGGGTCATTGTGGACGGCATCCCCCTGGGCTACCTGCTGCCAGGGACCTTGGGGCAGTTCTTCAAAACCGGGCAGGACCGTTCCCAAAACTGGGTGGCGGCATCCTTTCTGTCCGTGCTGCGCTATCTTTGCATGCTGGGCTCCCTCTTCCTGCCGGCGCTGTATGTGGCGGCGGTAAACTTCCATCCCGAGATGATTCCCGCCCGGCTGGCCTGGTCCATTTCCGAGGCCAAGACCGACGTGCCCTTCTCCACCGTCTTCGAGGTGCTCATCATGCTCCTGGCCTTCGAGGCGGTCCAAGAGGCCGGCCTGCGCCTGCCCGGGCCCATCGGCCAGACGGCCTCCATCCTGGGCGGCCTGGTGGTGGGGTCAGCCGCCGTGGAGGCCTCCATCGTCTCCCCGGTGGTCCTCATCGTGGTGGCCATCGCCGGCATCGCCGGCTATACCGTCCCCAGTCAGGAGTTTTCCGCTGCCCTGCGGATCTGGCGCTTTGGCCTGGCCATCGCCGCGGCCATCGGCGGGCTGTTCGCCGTGACGGCCTTGGCGGCGGTGCTGGTGGGGCGATTGGCCCGCTTGGAGAGTTTTGGTGTGCCTTACCTCACCCCCTTTGCCGCCTCGGGCAAGGAGCGGGTCATGGGACATGGGGTCATCCGCTGGCCCCTGCACCGGGTGAAATTCCGGGAGCGGGCCCTGCGGACCAGAAATCAAAGGAGGCAGGGATGAGACGACTGCTGGTATGGACCCTGCTGCTTCTGTTCCTGCTCTCCGGCTGTGCCGGTGCCCCCCAGAGCCGGGAAGTGGGCTCCACTGCCGTGGTGAGCGTGCTGGGGGCGGAAGGGGCAGGGGAAGACCTGCGCCTGCTGGCCGCGGCAGAGGGAAGAGGGGAAGGGGACCCCTTCCTCTGCGACAGCCAGGGCGCCACCCCCGCCGCCGCGGTGGAGACGCTCACCAACCGAGGGGAGCAGGTGGTCAGCTGTGCCCATGTGGAGCACCTGCTTTTGGCGGACTCCGCCGCCGGGCGGCTGCCCGATCTGCTCAGCTATGCCTTCCAGGAGCCCCAGCAGAGCACGGAGACCCAGCTGTGGGTGGTCCGGTCGGACAGCCTGGAGGATGCCTTCTATGGAGAAGGGGACGTGGCCAAACGGATGGCGGTGCTCAAGACCCAGGGGAAGAACCGCCAGGGCTTCTCCCCGCTGACCCTGCGTCAGGCGGCCGCCGCCCTGGCCCAGGGGGACCCGCTACTCATCCCCGCTTTGGCCGTGGGGGAGAACGGCCTGGACTTTGTGGGCTTTGCCCTGTACCAGGAGGGGGCCATCACCCAGTGGCTCACCGGACAGCAGGCCCTGGGGGCATCCCTGGTGATGGGGGAGCGCATCCACTGGACCGGCTCTGGGACGGAAGGGGCCATGATGCTCCAGAGCACCGGCTGTCAGGTGCGGCCTCAGTGGGAGGGGGATACCCTTGTGGGCCTCTGCCTGCACTGCCGGTTGGAGGGGGTCCCCACCGGCGGCTGGACCGGGGAGGGCCAGGACGTGGAACAGCTGGAACGGGAAACCGCCCAGGGTATGCTGCAGGCACTGACGGCCCTGCAGCGGGCCCAGGCAGATGCGGCGGGGCTCCAGGGCCGGGCGGGCCTGTCCAACCTTCTGCGCTGGGCCAGCCTGTCCACGCAGTGGGAGGAGGCCTTCCCAACCCTGCCCATCCAGACCGCGGTGACCATCACCGTCACCGAGCGGCAATGACGCCCCCGCGGGGGCAGAAGAACAGGAGGAAAGACCATGACGGATCGAAAGATCTCCCTGGGCCAGTGGATGACGGTCCTCTTTCTCACTCTCTTCCCCTTGGGGACCGAGGGCCTGCCCGACCGCCTTTGGGAAGTGGGCGCAGCGGCCTGGGTATGCCCCCTGCTGGCCGGCGCAGTCTCGGTGGGCGCAGCGGCCATCCTCACCCGCCGCCCGGTGCTGGGGCAGGGGGACCTGGCAGGAGGGATTCTTCGGCGGTGGGGCGGCAAGGTGGGGCGGAGCCTGACGGCTCTCTTCTTCCTCTGGGGGCTGGTCTTGACCACTGCCCATGCCGCCCGGATCGGCGGCCGGCTGTCCGATTCCCTGCGGGCCTCCCCGGTGCTCATCACGGCGGTGGTGCTACTGCTGGCGGGGTGGCTGGCTGCCGGAGGTGTGCCGGCCTTTGCCCGCACCTGCGAGATCTTCGCCCTGGCAGTGGGCTTCGGGTTTCTGCTGATCTTCCTCTTCGGCGTGTTCCGCCTGGACTGGGAGAACGTCCTGCTGTGGGATTGGGGGGAGCTGGCCCGGGTGCCCCAGGGTACCCTCTCAGCCGGTGGGGTATTGGCGGTGGGGGCCTATGCCCTGTTTCTGCTGGGAGACGTGCGGGCGGAAACCGCCAGCCGCCGCTGGGCCCTGACCCGGCTGGGCAGCATCTTCCTGTTGCTGGCGGCGGCCATGGTGTTGGTGCTGGGGCGGCTGGGGGCAGCCTTAGCCGCCCAGATCGACCGTCCCTTTTTTCAAATGGTATCCGGCCTGGGATTTGAGGGGGCCTTCCAGCGGCTAGAGGAATTGGTTTCCGCCCTGTGGGTGCTGGGGGACCTGGCCCTGCTGGGGGTGCTGCTCCTCAGCCTGCGGCGGCTGCTGGCGGTGACCGTGCAGCGCCAGGAGAGCCGGGCCCTGGGATGGATCGTGCCGGCAGCGGCATTTCTGGGCAGCATCCACGTGTCCCTTTGGAACCGGGTGCTGGCAGGGCCGCTCCTGCCAGCGGGCAGCCTGGCGGCGCTGGTGCTGCTTCTCTGCTGCCTGGCAGGGGTCAGAAAGGGGTACGCAAAAAAATCAGAAAAAATCGAAAAAAGGGATTGACAATGGAGGCAAGGAGTGGTATTCTATCAAAGCTGTCGCGAGACACGGAACGGACGGCAAAAAAGAAGTAAAAAACTTCTTGACAAGCCCCCGGGGTTGTGATAAAATACAACTCACTCCGCAAGAGCGGCGTGCACCTTGTAAATTAAACAACGTAAGAGAAACACGAAGCACCAAAACGGACATTAAGTTGTCCACGAAGCTTAAAGCTTTGTGG
>SFLH01000007.1 GCA_004554585.1 Clostridiales bacterium
TCAATAAAATGGTATCTAAACAAGCTTTCGCTCGTTCAAATCAATTCATTGATCGCTAATCTTTAGCTTCAAAGAAAATTAACGTCGTCCCACAAAGCTTCATGCTTCGTGGACAACTTAATGTCCGTTTGGTGCTTCGTGTTTCTCTTACGTTGTTTAATTTACAAGGTGCACGTCGCCTCTAGGGCGAGTTGTATTATATCACAACTTTCACCTTCCGTCAAGCAAGTTTTTCTTGCTTTTCGTCAGGTTTTCGACCCGTGTCTCGCGACAGCTTTGTCATAATACCACCCGTGCCAGGGTTTGTCAAGGGATTTTTTCATTTTTTCATTTTTCTTTTTTCGCGCCGTTTCTTGCCGACGGTCAGCTCTTTTCCTCAAAGGTGGCACCGCACTGGCGGCAGGTCACTTTGATCTTCCCCTTTCCCCGGGGAACCCGGAGCTTCACCCCGCAGGAAGGGCACTTAAAAATCTTATACTGCCGCCGCTGCTCCATTTTGTTTCGCCAATTGTGCCCCAGCCGAAAGCCGCGGGTGAGCGCCAAAAACCGCTGGTTTTCCATCTGGCGGCGGCTGAGGTTGGGAGAAAAAGCACGGACGCAGCAGACTGCTGCCGCCAGCAGGCAGCCCCAGTGAAAGAGGTTGGCCAGCCCACGGATGGGGACGAGCAGAGAGATCACCCAGCAGAGAACGGCAAGAACCACAAGCGCTGCGTTGAGCTGGTCAAAGCCGTTTCTGCCGAAAAACAGGCGGTCAAACATGGTACGCATTATCACTTCGCCTCTTTGCTATGGTCAAGTGTTGTTCTGCCGGGTGCATTCCACACAGGCCGGACAGTTCTGTTTTTTTAATAAATATAAAGGCTGGGCCGCATTTGTCAATGACTTTCGCAGAATGTTTACAAAGAGATTACATTTCAGCCCAGCCCGGCCCTCCGGTCTCCTTTCCCCCAGCGCGGGCCGGTTTTATGGGAGAATCCCACGGTCTCGGGCCAGGGCCTCCACGCTGCGGTCGTAAGCCGCCTCCCCCTCCTTGGAGAAGAAGCATCCAGGTACTCCCTTGTTGTGGTCCCGATGGTAGGCCACGCAGTCACAGCATCTGCCGTGCCTGGGGCAGTCGTAGGTGCAGGGACAGGGGCGCTGATTATCGCAAGTCTTCTCCATGGTGCTTCTCCTTCCGGGGATTCTTTTTTGGGGGGCGCGGGGTGGTCAGTGGTCGCTCTCCTCCAGCCCGGAGACCAGATGGGCCAGGGCCTCCCGGGCGCCGTCGATGTCCTCCAGGGCCGCCGCGAAAGAATGGCGTACCCCGTCCAGCTCCTGTTCGGCGGCGGCAAGGGAGGTGCCCATGGCCTGTTTCAGCCGCTGGCAGCGCTCCTGAATGTCCAAAATCCATCGGCCCGCTTCCGCCCGAATCTCCGCGGCCTGGATGCGGGCAGCCTCCACGGTAATCTGGGCGCGCTCGTGGGCGGAGACCTCGATGTCCCCCGCCGTATCGCGGATCCGCTGCCAGGACGCGGCCCCGGGGGCCAGCTCGTCCACCCGGCCGGAGAGAGCTTCCGCCCGCGCCTCCGCCGCCGCCAGGGCGATCCGCGCCTCTTCCAGGGCGCGCTTGGTTTCCTTTTGCTCCTCTTCCAGCTTCTGCTGGGCAGCGGTCTGGGCGCTGAGTTCCTGTTCCAGGGCCTCCCGCGCCGCTTGGTCCTGCCGCCGGGCGGTCCGCTCCTCTTCCAGTGCCTGGGTCAGCGCCTGCGTCTTTTCCTGGTGTTCCCGGGTAATCCGCTCCAAATAGTCCAGCACATCCTGGCGATGGAAGCCGCCGAAAGCCGCGCCGCGAAACTGGCCCACGTTCTCGCTCATGGTCCTTCCTCCTAACAACCTAGCAGGCAGACACCGCCCCAGAGGTCCTACCGCAGGGCGGCGGGATAGAAACGGGCGGATTCCGCTGTATTTTGCCCATTTTATCACAGCTTTCCCTGCAATACAATCATTTTCCCCTGGAAAGACCTACCCCGGCGGGGAGGCGTGCCGGCCGGGGGCACTTTCTCTTGCAATCCGCTAGGAGTTGTTGTATATTTCTTATATTGTAACCATCGGCTGATTTGCGGCCAAGGAGGAAGCAGAAGCATGGAATATACCTTTGATCAGGTGGGCGAGCTGCTGGACGAGATGGCCGAAGAATTTCCCCCGGTCTTCTTCCAGGAGCTCAACGGCGGTATCCTGCTGGACGAAGAGGCCAAGCCGGACCCTCTCTTCCCTGAAGGGGAGGTCTACTTCATGGGGGAGTATGTGCAGGACGGCTATCTGGGCCGGTCCATCCACCTCTATTACGGCTCCTTCCTGGCCTCTGCCCGGCGGGAGGATTGGAGCGAGGAAACCTGGCAGAAAGAGCTCTACACCACCCTGGCCCATGAGCTGACCCACCATGTGGAGAGTCTGGCCAACGCCCACGCCCTGGACGACAAGGACGAAGAAGATCTATTGGAGCTGATGCGATACTATCAGAAAGACCTTTGAGGCCCTGGCACATACTACATCTTGTGGTCCTATTTTCGTCCAATACAAGGCTTTTTGTCCTGATTTTGAAGTGATTACAAAACAATTTCAATATATTGAAATTTCGTTACAGCCACGCACAAAATATTCCATAAAACCCTTGAAATTCATCCCATTTTGTAGTATTATGGTAAAAATGCTTGATGGCAGGAAAGACGAACTTTTTTTCACCTGAAAATTTGTCTCGAGAGAGCAGAGCAATACAGAGGAGGTAGGCCCATGTCATTCTTAAGCGCGCTGCGCCGGAAACCTGAAGAAGAAGACCTGTACGAAGAGTACGAAGACAGCTACGCCTATGAGGAGGAAGACCGCGGGTGGGAACCCGAAGGCGTTCAGCCCATTCACAGCGTTGCCGACATGCAGATCGTGCTTGTGGCTCCCCAGGAGTATAAAGACGCATCCAAGATCGCGGATTTCCTCCGGGATATGAAGTTTGTGGTGCTGAACCTGGCCAAGACTGAGCGGGAAGTCGCCCGCCGTCTGCTGGACTTTGTCTCGGGCGTGATCTACACCGAGGACGGCCACATCATGAAGGTAGCCACCAACGTTTATGTGGTCGCCCCCTATTTCGTAGACCTGCTGGGCGGCCAGGAAAAGGAAGGCCTGTACTTCTGATTTTTCCCCCTACAACGACGAGCAAAACTGCCACAGGATGGCTTCCTGTGGCAGTTTTTCTTTCCCCGCACGTTACCCCGGGAATGATGCGGAACGTCTTTTTTCAAAACTATTCTATAAGGAAAACCGATCCAACATGGGCCATGGGCCAATGATCTTTTCCTTTTCCCAAAAAACGTTTTCCAAGGCGCGGACAGAAAGCTCTGTCCGCGCCTTCCCCTTCCCCCAGCGGGGATTTTTTGATATAATGAGGAAGCACAAAGCGAGGCGATACACCATGAAACCACTTGTCATCGGCATCCTGGCCCATGTGGACGCGGGCAAGACCACCCTGTCCGAGGCCCTACTGTACACCGCCGGGGCCATCCAGACCCTGGGCCGGGTGGACCACCAAAACGCCCACCTGGACACCCACCAGCTGGAACGGGACCGGGGCATCACCATCTTTTCCAAACAGGCCCAGTTCCAGACGGCGGAGCTGGCCGTAACCCTGCTGGACACCCCCGGCCACGTGGACTTCTCCGCCGAGATGGAGCGCACCCTGCAGGTGCTGGACTATGCCATCCTGGTCATCTCCGCCACCGATGGGGTCCAGGCCCACACGGAGACCCTGTGGCGGCTGCTGCGCCGGCGGAATATCCCCACCTTTCTCTTCCTGTCCAAAATGGACCTGCCCAACCCGGGCCGGGCCACCCTGATGGCCCAGTTGAAACAGCAGCTGGGGGAGGGCTGCGTGGACTTCACCACCCAGGACGAAGCCTGGGCCGAGGCCGTGGCCCTGGGGGAGGAAACCCTGCTGGAGCGCTATCTGGACACCGGTGCCCTCACCCGCCGGGACGTGTCCGGCCAGGTGCGCCTGGGCAAGCTCTTCCCCTGCTACTTCGGTGCCGCCCTGCGCCTGGAAGGGGTAGCGGAGTTCCTGCAGGGCCTGACCGACTTTACCGAGGCCCCCGTCTATCCCCCCCAGTTCGCCGCCCGGGTCTTTAAGATCGCCCGGGACAGCCAGGGCGGCCGGCTGACCTTTGCCAAGATCACCGGGGGAACCCTGTCCGTCCGGGACCCCCTCGCCTACCTCCCCCAGGCCGGTGGGGAGGCGGTGGAGGAAAAGGTCACCCAGCTGCGCCTGTACTCCGGGGCCAAGTTCCAGACGGCGGAGACGGTCTCCGCCGGCCAGGTGTGCGCCCTGCTGGGCCTCTCCCAAACCTATCCCGGCCAGGGGCTGGGGGCCGAACCCCCCGCACCGCCTCCCCTGCTGGAGCCGGTGGTCACCTACCGCCTGGGCCTGCCCCCGGACTGTCCCCCCCAGGTTTTTCTGCCCAAGCTGCGGCAACTGGAGGAGGAGGACCCCCAGCTCCACCTGACCTGGGACGAGAACAGCCGCCAGATCCACGCCCGGCTGATGGGGCAGGTCCAGATTGAGGTGCTCAAAAGCCTCATCCAGGAGCGCTTCGACGTGGCAGTGACCGTGGATGCCGGGCAGATCCTCTACAAAGAGACCATCGCCGCCCCCGTAGAGGGGGTGGGCCATTACGAGCCCCTGCGCCACTACGCTGAGGTCCACCTGCTCTTAGAGCCCCTGCCCCGGGGGTCTGGCCTGGTCTTTGACAGCCAGTGTAGCCTGGATCTGCTGGACCGAAACTGGCAGCGGCTCATCCTCACCCACCTGGCCGAGCGAACCCACAAGGGGGTGCTCACCGGGGCCCCCATCACAGATCTGAAGATCACTCTGCTCTCCGGCCGGGCCCACGTGAAGCACACCGAGGGGGGCGACTTCCGCCAGGCCACCTACCGGGCAGTGCGCCAGGGGCTTATGCAGGCCGAGAGCATCCTATTGGAACCCTGGTACCAGTTCAAGCTCACCCTTCCCGCCGACCAGCTGGGCCGGGCCATCAGCGACCTGCAGACCATGGGCGGCACCTTTGACCCCCCAGAGAGTGACGGGGTCACCGCTACCCTCACCGGCACCGCCCCGGTCTCCGCCATGAAGGATTACCCCCTGGAGGTGGCTGCCTACACCCGGGGACGAGGGGTCTTTTCCTGCTCCCTGCACGGCTACGCCCCCTGCCACGACCAGAAAAAGGTGGTCCAGGCCGCCGCCTACGACCCCGAGGGCGACCTGGAACACACCCCCGACTCGGTCTTCTGCGCCCATGGGGGCGGCTTTACAGTGAAGTGGCGGGACGTGCCGGCGTACATGCACTTGGAGAGCTCCTTCCCCGGCCGCCGGAGGGAGGACGCCCCGGCAGTGCCCCGGGTGTACACCAAAAACCTGGACATCGACGAGAAGGAGCTGGAGGCCATTTTCGCCCGGACCTTCGGCCCCCAGCGCCGGCGGGAGTATCAGTTCCTGGGCCAGGCCTCCCGGCCGGAGCCCAAGCGTACCATCGCGCCCCCCAAGCAGCAGTGCCTGATCGTGGACGGGTACAACATGATCTTTGCCTGGGACGCCCTGAAAGACCTAGCCCGGGAAAATCTGGACGCCGCCCGCCAGCGCCTGCTGGACATTCTGAGCAACTACCGGGGGTACAAGCAGTGCCGGCTGGTGGTGGTCTTTGACGGCTACAAGGTCAAGGGCAACGCCGGCACCACCACAGACTATCACCAGGTCCAGGTGGTCTACACCAAGCAGGACGAGACGGGAGACATGTTCATCGAAAAGCTCCTGCAGGAGATCGGCAAGAACTACGCCGTCCGGGTGGCCACCTCCGACGGGCTCATCCGGCTCTCCGCCCTACGGGCAGGGGTGCTGCGCCTGTCCGCCGACGAGCTGTGGCGGGAGGTGGAGTGGGTGGGCCGGCAGATCGACCAGGTGGTGGCCGACCTCAACCGCAAGGGCCACCTGACCCAGCGCCATTGAACCCCACCGGAAAGGAGGAACCTTCCATGGTCATTGCTCTCATCACCGGCGCCTCCAGCGGCCTGGGCCGGGAGTACGTGCGCCAGCTGGGCCGGGACCCCAAGGTCCAGGAGATCTGGGCCGTGGCCCGCCGGGCCGGCCGCCTGGAACAGCTTCAGGAGCTGGTCCCCTGCCCCGTGCGCCCGGTGCCCCTGGACCTGACAGACCCAGTCTGCCTGGACCAGCTGAAGGCCCTGCTGGAACAGACGAAACCCACCATCCGCCACCTGGTATGTGCGGCGGGGTTTGGAAAAATCGGGGATATCGCCGCCATGGACCTGTCGGACAGTTTGGGGATGATCGACCTAAATTGCCGGGGGGCCGTGGCGGTAACCGAGCTGTGCCTGCCCTATCTCACCCGGGGCAGCCGGGTGGTGGAGGTGTGCTCCACCGCCGCCTTCCAGCCCCTGCCCGGCCTGGGGACCTACGCGGCCACCAAGGCCTTTCTGCAAAGCTACGCCAAAACCCTCCACCACGAGCTGCTGCCCCGGGGCATCCACGTCACCGCCGTGTGCCCCTATTGGGTGAAAGACACGGAGTTCATCCCCCTGGCCCAGGGGGATGGGGCCGGGCAGTTTCGCCACTATCCCTTCGCCTCCCGCAGCCGGTCCGTGGTGGCCCTGTCCCGGGCGGCCAGCGCCCTGAACCTGTGGGTGGCCACCCCGGGCATCGTGTGCACCGTCCACCGGCTGGGGGCCAAGTTCATCCCCCACTGTCTGCTGGTTCCCCTGCTAGGGCTGCTGCGGCGGCTGTGACCAATGAAAGGAGGTCCCCCATGCGCTATACCCCCATGACCCAGCGGGCCATGGACCTGTGCTATCAGGCCCACCGGGACCAGCGGGACAAGGCCGGGGTACCCTATGTCTTTCACCCCTTCCACCTGGCCGAAACCATGGAGAGCGAGGAGGAGATCTGCGCCGCCCTGCTCCACGACGCCGTGGAGGACGGGGGGCTGACTCTGGACGACCTGGTCCGGGCGGGCTTTCCCCCGGCGGTTCTCCAGGCGGTGGACCTGCTCACCCGCCGGCCAGGCCAGCCTTACGCAGACTACCTGGCGGCCCTGGCCCGCCACCCCCTAGCCCGAAAGGTGAAGCTGGCCGATCTGGCCCACAACAGCGACCCCGGCCGTCTGGCCGGCCTGCCCCCGGCGGAGCAGGCCAGGCTGGTGGAAAAATACCGCCGGGCCAAGGCCCTGCTGGCCGAAGAGAACGACCCTGGCGGGGAACTCATTTGACAGAAACAGGAGACCAGCGTATGATAGTGGTGGAATGGTAGACGCTGTTCCACCGCTGCGCTGTGTCCATCGGCACCTGCCAAAGCGAATGCCCGCGGCGAAGCTGCCCCCTTGGTCTTTCCCCCATCCCCCAGAAAGGAGTCCCTCCCGTGCATGAGATCCCCGTGCTGATCACCGACCTGGCGATCCTACTCACCGTGGCCGCCCTGACCACTCTGCTGTGCAAAAAAATCAACCTTCCCTCGGTGCTGGGCTACATCCTGGCGGGCTTTTTGGCCGGGCCGGTGGTGAACTTCCTGCCCACCATCGAGGACATCGAGGGCATCGAGGTCTGGTCGGACATCGGGGTGATCTTCCTCATGTTCGGCCTGGGGCTGGAATTCTCCCTGCACAAGCTGGCCCAGGTGGGTGGGCCCGGCTTCCTCTCCGCCGGCATTCAGGCCGCGGGTATGGGGGGCGTGGGCTTCCTGCTGGGCATGTCTCTGGGCTGGGGGGGCATGAACAGCCTCTTCCTGGGGGTGATGCTGGCCATGTCCTCCACCATGATCACCATGAAGAACGTGGAGGACATGGGGCTGAAAAAGGCCCCCTTTGCCGACCTGGCCATGGGCACCCTGGTCATCGAGGACATTCTGGCCATCTTCGCCATGGTGGTGTTGTCCACCATCGCCGTGTCCCAGTCCATCAGCGGCTGGGCCCTGGTGCAGCGGCTGGGGCTGCTGTGCCTGTACATGGCTCTGTGGCTGATTTTGGGAATCTATCTGGTGCCCACCATGATGAAAAAACTCCGGGGCCTTATGAACGAGGAGACCCTCTTGGTGTTCTCCCTGGGTCTGTGCTTTCTCATGGCCCTGCTGGCTGAGGCCATCGGCCTGTCCACAGAGCTGGGGGCCTTCCTGGCCGGCTCCCTGCTGGCCGGGACCATCCACGCCGAGGAAGTGGAGCACCTGATCACCCCCTGCAAGAATCTCTTCGGGGCGGTCTTTTTCATCTCCGTGGGCTTTATGGTCCAGCCGGCCATGATCTGGCAGTACCTGTGGTCCATTTTGCTGCTCTCGGCGGCGGCCATTGTGGGCAAGCTGCTCTTCCTCACCGTGGGTGCTCTCACCGCCGGCAAGCCTTTGGCCGAGGCGGTGCCCGCCGCCGCCGCCCAGACACAGGTGGGTGAGTTCTCCTTCATCATCGCCGGCCTGGGTCAGTCCCTGGGGGTCACGGGGACCTTCCTCTACCCCATCATCGTGGCCGTGTCGGTGGTCACCACCTTCACTACCCCCTTCGTGCTCAAATTCTCCCGGCCCCTGGTGGGCTGGCTGGAGAGTCATTTGCCCAAGCCCTGGCTGGCCGCCCTGGACCGGTGGTGCCAGCTGCGCAGCCGCCAGAAAGAACCCAGCGACTGGGCCCGGTTCCTCCGGGGCTATTTCGGCAGCTTTTTCCTCTACGGCATTCTGGCCTTTGGGGCGGTGCTGCTGGGGGTGCGGCGGCTGCTGCCCCTGATGCAGGAGACCTTCCCCGACCAGATTTGGCTCTCCCGGGAACTGACGTGCCTGGTGATCTACCTGGCCCTGGCTCTGCTGCTGCCGGCCATGCTCCGGGTGCGCCGGCGATTCTTCACCGCTTTGTGGCTGGAAAAGGTGTCCAGCCGGGTGATCCTGTCGGCCCTGATGGTCCTGCGCCTGGGGGTGGCAGTGCTACTGGCGGTGGCGCCGGCGGTGCTCATCTTCCAAGTCAACCCCCTGTGGATCTTCCTGGTGGCCTTGCCGGTGGTGTGGCTGGCCACCCACTCGAAGAAACTGGCCAGCCACTACCTGGAGGTGGAGGCCCGGTTTTTGGCCAACTTCAACGAGCGCAAGCTGGCCGCCCGCTTCGGCCAGGGAGAGGGAGAGGAAGTCCACCAGTGGCTGACCGAACAGCTCCACGTGATCACCCTGGCCGTCCCGGCCCACTACGCCCAGGACGGCCGGAGCCTGAATGACCTGAACTGGGGCCACCGGGACCATGTGCAGGTAATCCAGGTCTGGCGGGCGGGCCGGCACTGGAACGTGCCCGAGGGCAGGTGGATCGTCCGAGGCGGCGACCGGCTGGCGGTGATGGGCAGCCCCCGGCAGGTGGAAAACTTCTGCCGCCAGCAGGCCAAAGACGGCCTAAGCCAGATCGGAGAGCTGATGACCCTGCGGGACTACGTGGCTGCCCAGGAAACCACCAAGGACCGCACCGGCCACCTGCTGTGCTACGGCATCCAGCTGGAGAAGAACATGCCCCAGGTGGGCAAGGCCGTGCGGGAGAGCAACATCAAGCGGGACTGGAGCGCCATGCTCATCGGCCTGGAGCGAAACCTGTTACCCATGCCCACCCCTGACCCCAGCCTGACCCTGCGGGCGGGAGATCTTCTATGGGTGATGGGCTCCCGGGAGATGGCCGCCAAGCTGCTGTCCCTGGGGTTGCTGGACTGAGGGCATATTCTCCGCCCAGTCCCCGCAAAACCCAACGAAAACAATTGCCGCCCCAGTCCGCAAAAGGGACTTGGGGCGGTTTTTGCGCCATGGCGCTTGGGAAAACCATCCTGGACGGGAGCATCAGCCTGTTCATCCCCTTTAGCACCTATCAGGGCGGGCAAATGCACCACACCCTACGTTATAGAAAACACGATACGCTGACGGTATACGTCTAAAGGGATGTGCGAGAGGCGGAGTGAGATTGGGGGGCGCCAGAACGGGGGATTGTTTCTATCGCCTGTGACTGGCCTGCGGCTCGCGCAACCGTTTCTCTCGACCTAAAAAATCTAAGATTGCTTTATCCTAGCATTAAATGCGTAAAAGTGCCAAATCAGTCTTTACCCTTTGTAGGTCATACCCCCACGACTGCTCCCTCGACACCAAACCCAAAAGTCGACGAGCGGGAGCGAGGACATTGGCCCCCCCTCACCTAGTGAGGGGCCAATCTCTCCCGTTGCGCGAAGAGAAAGACCCTCCAGCACACGCCGCTCAGGAGAGCCATGGTGCAGGACAGCCACCCCTTGTAGGTCGCCAGAAGCAGCCATTCCCCCAGTTGACTGAGCCACGCCGGCGCAGTTCCATAAGCCTGCCCCACCAGCAGGATGCAGGGCGGCAGGGCCGCCAGCACCCCCAGGAGCACCACCCCCGCCACGAGGCAGCCCCGGCGCTGCCCCCAGGTGAGGGACTGCCGCCACCGCAGAGCCGCCAGGGCGGGCAGGGTCAGGCCGAGGAGCAGAAACAGCAGCGGCAGATAGTAGCTGCCTCAGTAGTAATAGACCAACGGGGAACGCACATAGAGGGCTCCCTTGCTCCACGGCGTCAGCCAGATCCCCCGCAACGCCCAGCACAACCGCCAAAGCTGCCGGCACCACCGCCCTAAAGACCTGCCGCCGGGTGGGGCGGGCGGGATTCTCCGGACCATAGAGGAGTACCGTCACCTCCGTGTCCAGAGCCGCCGCGATGGCGGCCAGCTGGTCTAAGTCCGGGTGAGAGTTGTTCCGCTCCCAACTGGATACCGTCTGCCGGGTCACATGGAGCCGCTGGGCCAGGTCCTCCTGGGTCAGGCCCCGGGCCGTGCGGCATTTTTTCAAATTGGTCCCGATGGTCATGGTCCTCACTTCCTACGAAAAGTATAGCAGCAGAAAGGCCGGACTGTCACGCAAAGGTTCTTTGCGCGGCGGTCCGGCCTGCTGTTTGGGGTAGTTTGGGGCTCACTCCTGGGCGGCGATGCGCTCAGCCAGGTCGGTGAGATAGAGCCAGCGCTCCATCTTTTCCTCCAGGGCTGTCTTGGCCTCCTCCTGGGCTTGGGTGAGTTCTTGGAGCTTGACATAGTCGCTGCCACAGGCAGTCATCTCCCTCTCTAAGGAAGCCACCTGGTCCTCCAAGGCGGCGATGTCGGCTTCGATGGTGTCGTACTCCCGTTGCTCCTTGAAGGTAAATTTTAACTTCTTCTGGCGGGCGGGTTTTGTCGCGGTTTCTTTCTTGGGGGCCTTATCTTGGGAGACAGGAGCCGCCTCCTGCCTCCGCTTTTCCAGGTAATCCGTAAAGTTGCCAGTGTAACGGGTGATGACGCCCCCCTCCCCCACGGCGAAAATTTGATGGGCCATCTTGTCCAGGAAGTAGCGGTCGTGGGAGACGGCCAGCACGGCGCCGGGGAAGGTCTCCAGGTATTCCTCCAGAATGGCCAGGGTGGTCACGTCCAGGTCGTTGGTGGGCTCGTCCAGCAGGAGGATGTTGGGGGCCTCCATGAGCACCGACAACAGGTACAGCCGCCGGCGCTCCCCGCCGGAGAGCTTGCCGATGGGCTGGCCCTGGAGTTGCTTGGGGAAGAGGAATCGCTCCATCATCTGGGTGGCGGAGAAGTTGCCCTCCTTGGTTTTCACTTGCCCGGCCACCTCGTGGATGTAGTCATAGACCCGCTGCTCCGGGTCCAGCTCCCGACCCTCCTGGGAGAAGTAGCCGATGCGCACCGTCTCCCCCCAGTCAATTCTGCCGCTGTCGGGGGAGAGCTTGCCGGCGATGAGATTCAATAAGGTGGACTTGCCCGCCCCGTTGGGGCCCACGATGCCTACCCGGTCGTCCCGGGCCACCCCGTAGGAGAAGTGGTCCAGGATAGTCTTGCCGTCAAAGGCCTTGCAGACGTTTTCCAGCTCCACCGTCTTGCGGCCCAGGCGGCTGGAGAGGGTGGCCATCTGCACCGCCCCGTCGGTCTCGGGACCGGTCTGGGCTTTGAGTTCCTCATAGCGAGCGATGCGGTCCTTGTTTTTCGTCCTCCGGGCCTGGGCCCCCCGCATGATCCACTGGTACTCCACCCGGAGGATGGACTGGCGCTTGCGCTGAGCGGCCTGCTCCATCTCCTCTTGCTGGGTTTTCAGCTCCAGGTATTTGGAATAGTTGGCCTCGTAGTGGCGGATATGGCAGTGGGAGAGCTCGGTGATGCGGTTGCACACCCGCTCTAAGAAGTACCGGTCGTGGGTGACCATGATGAGCCCGCCGGTAAACTTGCGCAGATGATCCTCCAGCCAGAGGACCATGTCGCTGTCCAGGTGGTTGGTGGGCTCGTCGAGAATGAGCACGTCCGCCGGGTGAAGGAGGACCGCCGCCAAGGCCACCCGCTTGCGCTGGCCACCGGAGAGGGTTTCCACCTTCTGGCCGAAATCCGTAATGCCCAGACGGGTGAGCATGGTCTTGGCCTCGTACTCCATAAGCTGGCGCACGTCGGGAGAGAAGTCGGCAAAGACCTGCTCCAGCACCGTGGCCCCCGGCTGCATGGGGGGATTCTGGGAGAGGAAGGACACCTGGACGTTGGGGTCCAGGGAGACGGCGCCCTGGTCGGGCACCTGCTGGCCAGCCAGGACCTTGAGAAAGCTGCTCTTTCCCGTGCCGTTGATGCCGATGATGCCAATCTTGTCCCCCTCGTTGAGGTAGAGGGTCACGTCGTCCAAAAGCTGTTTCAGCCCAAAGTTCAGGCTGATGTGTTCTGCCGTCAGCAGCATAAACATTCCTCCTTGTGAGGTGGTCACCCGCCTGTGGCGGGGCGGGGGGAGGGCGCGGCAGGGGCACTGCCGCGGGGGCCTCGTCTCCCCACGGCGGTGGGGAGGGTAAAAAAGCGGGAGCGGGGCGCTCCCGTGGGGGTCCGCTTTCTCTGGAGAAAGCGGAGGAAAGAGCACCAGGGGCTGCGGCCCCTGGACCCCGGGGGTGAGGGGAGGAGGTTCCTCCCCTCACGCTCCCTTTCTCTGGTGTTAGGGAAACCTGGGAAGGAGGCGGTTCTGTCGATGTAAGCGGCCTGTGGCCCTCACAGCGCCAGGCTCCTAAAGCGAGCCGCCCACCGATTGGGCGGCTGGAACCGATAGTGCGCACCCTTCGGGGGCAGAGGCAGGTGCAGACAGGATATCGGGTCTTTTCTTTCGGTTTTTCTATCACGTAAATCTCTGTTGTTTTTCAGGTTTCGGTCTCTTCCGTCCTCCCAATAGGGAAAACAAAAGCATCCCCAGCCGCCCAAGTGGTGGGCGGCTCGCCTTGGATCCTTCCGCTGAGTGGGCCGCAGGCCAGTTCATTGGATAGAAGAAGTCCCTTCCAGCCTCGAAAAAGCCAGAGAAGGAGGTCTCGGGGGAGGAACCTCCTCCCCCGAGCGGGGGTCCAGGGGGCAGCGCCCCATGGCGCTCTTTCCCCCCGGCTTTCTCCGGAGAAAGCCGGGCCCCGCGCGGGCAGCACGCCCCCGGAAGGGGCACCCTCCTAAGGTTCCCCCACCCGGTGGGACCCAGGTCAACCCGCGGCAGCGCCCCCCCTCACAGCAGCAGGGAGGTCATCACCGGCAGGGTCACCGCGCACAGGATGGTGCTTAAGAAGTTGACTCGAGAGGCAAAGGTATCATCCAGACCATACCGCAGGCAGAGAATGGTGATCATAGCGCCGCTGGGGCAGCAGGCGATCACCGTCAGCACCCCCAGGGGGGTGCCCGTGAGGAAGAGGCCCAGCACCAGGCGCACCACGATGGGGCACAGGATCAGCCGCACCAGGCTCACCAGATAGGCCTTCCAGTCCCGCAGGGCCTGGGCCATGGGCACTTGGCTGAGAGAAATGCCCACGATGATCATGGACAGGGGCACCGTGGCCCCGCTGAGGGTTTGGATGGTGTCCCCCACCAGCTCCGGCAGGGGGATCTGGAAGAGGAAGATGGCAATGGCGAGAAGGGTGCCGATCATGGCCGGGGACAGCACCTCCCGGAAGGTCACCCGCCCACGGCCCTGGCCCGCCCGCAGGCGACTGACACCGATGGAGAACAGCAGCAGGTTAAAGGGCAGGTTGGACAGGGAGGCGCAGAAGACGGCACTCTGGCCAAACAGGGCTTCCACCACTGGGAAGCCGATGAAGACGTTGTTCATGAAGAACACCGACAGCCAGGCCACCGTCCGGTCCTGCTTGGACAGGGGCAGTGCCTTGGCCGCCAGCCAGCCTATCAGGCCGCCGACGCCAAAGAGGATAAACACCGACACCACCACCATGGCCAGCTCACTGCCGGCCATCTGGGGTTCGGCCCCCACCACCGAGGAGAGGATGGTGGCCACAATGAACACGTTGGCCACCAGGTGACTGGCCCGTTGGCTGAAGGCCCCGTCCACCCACTTGGCCTTAGCGGCGGCGAAGCCCACCACCATCAACAGCACCAGCATTACCATTTTTTCCAAAGCCACCAATCCGGCCATGGTACATCACACTCACTTTTTTGTTGCGCTTTGCCGCACAAATCCCTCCCCGGAGCACTGCCCCAGAGAGGGATCGTCGGCATATTTTTTTGAAGGAGAACCGGCTGTTACACGGTGATCTCCGCGCCGGCCCCTGCCAGGGCCTGTGGATACTTGTCCAACACCGGCTGGATGAAATCCGCCAGGAAGCGGTCCACCTGCTCAGGGCAGCAGCCGATGTAGTCGGCGGGGTCCAGGCGGCGGAGGATGGCGTCCTTGGACAGGCCAAAGGCCGGGTCGGCGGCGATGCGCTCCAGCAGATCGTTGCCCAACCCCTCTTCCTTCACCCGGTGGCCGGCGGCCAGGGAGTGCTCCCGGATGCGCTCGTGGAGGGCCTGGCGGTCGCCGCCGGCCTTCACCGCGTCCATGAGGATGTTCTCGCTGGCCATGAAGGGCAGCTCCTCCATAATGTGCTTCTGGATGACCTTCTCGTGGACCACCAGGCCCGAGGCCACGTTTTCATAGAGGTTCAGGATGGCATCCACCGCCAGGAAGGCCTCGCTGACGGCGATGCGCTTGTTGGCCGAGTCGTCCAGGGTGCGCTCGAACCACTGCAGGGAGGAAGTCATGGCGGGGTTCATGCCGTCGGCAATGACGTAGCGTGCCAGGGCGCAGATGCGCTCGCTGCGCATGGGGTTGCGCTTATAAGGCATGGCGGAGGAACCCACCTGATGGGCCTCGAAGGGCTCTTCGATCTCCTTCATGTGGCACAGCAGGCGCAGGTCGGTGGCAAACTTGTGGGCCGACTGGGCAATGCCGGACAGGGTGGCCAGGATGGCCGCGTCTGTCTTGCGGGTATAGGTCTGGCCGGAGACCGGCTGGACCTGGTCAGGATCAAAGCCCATCTCTGCGGCAATCTTCCGGTCCAATTCCCAGACCTTGTCCCGGTCGCCGCCAAACAGCTCCAGGAAGCTGGCCTGGGTGCCGGTGGTTCCCTTGCATCCCAGCAGGCGCAGGCGGGACAGACGGTAGTCCACCTCGTCCAAGTCCTGGAGCAGCTCGTTCATCCACAGGGTGGCCCGCTTGCCCACGGTGACCATCTGGGCAGCCTGGTAGTGGGTGTAGCCCAGGGTGGGAAGGGCCTTGTAGCGGTCGGCAAACTTGGCCAGGCTGGCCAGCACCCGCACCAGCTTGTCCCGGATGAGGAGCAGGCCTTCTTTCATCAGCAGAATGTCGGTGTTGTCCCCCACATAGCAGCTGGTGGCCCCCAGGTGGATGATGGGCATGGCATTGGGGCACAGGGCGCCGTAGGCGTGGATGTGGGCCATGACGTCGTGGCGCAGCTCCTTCTCCTTCTGCTGGGCCAGGTCATAGTCGATGTGGTCTTTCTCCCGCTCCAGCTCGTCGATCTGCCCCTGGGTGATGGGCAGGCCCAGTTCCATCTCCGCCCGGGCCAGAGCAATCCACAGCCGGCGCCAGGTGGTGAATTTCTTGTCCGGGGAGAACAGATAAAGCATCTCCCGGCTGGCATAGCGGGAGGCCAACGGACTTTCATATGTATCTTTTCCCATAACATCGTCCCCTCATTGTCGATTGAAAAAACGCCGAATTTTGAACGAAGATACTATAGCATAAAACCCACGGGTTTGCAAGGTTGCTCCCTCCCGCCTGGAAACCCCGAAAAAAGCGGAAAGCCCCCCAGGCACCGGCTGCGCAGCCGGGCCTGGGAGGCCACGAATTCAAGAGGAAGAAAACCCATACAGTTCCAGCAGTTTCGACCAGGTGATCCAATCATGGGAAGTCTCTGTCCACCAACTGTAAAGGATCATGGAGACCAGTCCCAGGAAAGCCAGAGCCAGGAGGAAATGAATCAGGCCATTTTCCAGGCTCCCCGCCCAAAAAAGGATCATCAGGCTGATAATTCCCAAAATGATAAGGATCAGAACCCAATCCACCAGGGCAGAAAACCCCTCTTGAATCATCAGATAGGGAATGGCATACAGCGCCATAGCCAGGCCAAGAGGCAAAACGGTCAGGACCGTCGCAAACACCCCCACAACCCGAAACCTTGCCTGCCCCAAGCAGTAGATCAGCAGACCAGCCACTAGCCCAATGCCAAGATAGATCCCAGCGGCCACCATCGGATGGCTTACCACCCAGCCGGTAACACAGGCCACAATGCCATATACCATCAGCACCGGCACAGTCAGCAGGATGAACAGGCCAAACCAGCCCCAGCCGGTGCTGTCTACCACATAAGGTGTCCCTGGCCTAGTTTCATCGATGTCCTTCCACATGGGGTCAAAGGCCCCACCCATCTTAGCCGACCCCCTTCCTTGCCCGGATGCACAGGGTGACATAGCGTCCGATCCCCAGTAGAGCAATGACAAGGCTAATCACATAGGCCAGCAGCACTGCAAAGACAAAGATCACCACGCCCAGCACCACATTGCCGGAGAAAATGGCACCCACACCGCCCAAGCCCAATAGGGCTTTCACTGCGTGAAATCCCCACAGGAACATCACTACCAGCAGCAGAACACCGCCCACCGCGCTGCACAGACTCTGCATCGTGCTCAAGCCCGCCGCTCGGAATACCGCGCTGAGCAAAACCAGCACCAGGCCTGCCGCCGTCACCCAAACACGCTTGCTCAAGTACTGCATCTGCTCTTCTTCCGTCTGTCCAAACAATTTCTGATACATACTGTTCTCCTTTCTTCAGTCTCTTACACGCATTATACCCGATATATCGGGTATAGTCAACCTATGATTTTCCCATATAATAAGAAGGGAACAGGAGGACGAATCCATGATTGTATATGATCCTCTTTGGGCCACCATGAAGCGAAAGGGTATTACTACTTACGCGCTGATTAAAAAATACTCCTTCAGCCGGGGTACTTTGGACTCCTTGAAACAAAACCGGAACATCTCCACCGCCACCCTCAACGATCTGTGCAACATTCTCTCCTGCCGGGTGGAGGACGTTCTGCTCCACGTCCCGGACCGCGAAAGCGACACAGACTCTGAGTGATCTTCCCCCACGGAAACGGCGGGGAGGATCTTTTTTTCTGTCTTTTGACCTGGGACCGCCCCCCTTTTCCTTCGGGCCTTGCTGTGGTATACTGGGGAAAACATTTGGCAGGAGGACTATTTTTATGGAGATCAGAACCGCTGTGCCGGCGGATGTGGACGCAGTGACCGCCCTGGAGGCCGCCTGCTTCCCGCCGGCAGAGGCCGCCCCCCGGGCTTCCATGGCCACCCGGCTGGCCGCTTTCCCACACACCTTTTGGCTGCTGTGGGAGGGAGAGGAACTGCTGGCCATGGTCAATGGCATGACTGCCAGGGAACGAGACCTGACCGACGAGATGTACGCCGGGGATCAGCTCTACGATCCCCAGGGGCCCTGGCTGATGATCTTCGGGGTGGCCTCCCGCCCGGACTGCCGGGGCAAAGGCTATCCCAGCCAGCTCATGGAGCGGGCCATCCAGCAGGCCAAGGCCCAGGGCCGGGCGGGGTTGGTGCTCACCTGCAAGGAACGGCTGCTGCCCTATTACGCAAGGTTCGGCTTTGTCAACGAGGGGGTGTCCTCCTCGGCCCACGGGGGCGCGGTGTGGTACCAGATGCGCTTGGCCTTTTGATCCCGCCGGAGGCAGAGGCCATTTCCCCATTGACTTTTTCGGGGGCGGGCCACTATAATAAATAGGAACGGGCCACGCGCCACACCGAACAGGGGGGAAGGCACCACCATGATCTTGACCGTTGACATCGGCAACACCACCATCACCACCGGGCTGTACACCCCGGAAGGGACCTTACAGTTCCGGGGCTCCATCAAAACCGACAAGAACAAGACCCGGGACCAGATCGCCATCGACCTGCTGGACATGTTTCACCTCTACCAGGCCGACCTGCACGGGATCACCGGAGCGGTGGTCTCCAGCGTGGTGCCCCCCATGACCAGCGCCATGGCCGCCGCCATCGAGCAGCTCAGCGGCGTGCGTCCCATGATCGTGGGGCCGGGGGTGAAAACGGGGATGAACATTCTGGCCGAGGTGCACAACCAGCTGGGGGCCGACATCGTGGCCTCCTCAGTGGCCGCCCTGCAAAAGTATCCCCAGCCCATCATCGTCATCGACATGGGCACGGCCACCACCCTATCCTACCTGGGAGAGAGCACCTACAAAGGCTGCGTCATCATCCCTGGGGTACGCATCGCTGTGGAGGCCCTCTCCGGCCGGGCCGCCGAGCTGCCCCACATTTCCATCGAGGAGCCCCCCTCCATCTTCGGCCGCTCCACCATCGACGCCATGCGCTCGGGGGTGCTCTACGGCAACGCGGGGATGATCGACAGCATGATCCAGCGCATGGAGGAGGCCGCCAAGCCCGTGGCCACGGTGGTCATGACCGGGGGCAACGCCGAGCTCATCCAGAAATACTGCAAGCGGGAGATCCTCATCGACGAGAACCTCCTGCTGGATGGCCTGTACTACTTGTACCAGAAGAACCAGGACCGCCGCCGAAAAAAAAGCGACTGACCTTTCCGCCTCCCGCCAGCACATGGCGGGGGGCTTTTTTCCCCCTTTGGACCGGGTGGATATGCAGAATATTGCCGTGGATGAGAGGGAGAACTGAAAGGGATAAGAAAAAATTTTTCAAAAATCGAAATTTTTTTCGTTTTCCTCTTGCAAATATGCAGGATTCTCACTATAATGTGTCACCGAGAAATGAATTGACAGAAAAAATCTTCATTAGGAGGCCTGCTGTTATGAAAGCACTTTCCCAACAAGCCCAGTCTGTTCGGGCATCCACCACCATGGCAATCGATACTCAGTTCAAGAAGATGCGCGCGGAAGGCATCGACGTAATCGGCTTCAGCGTCGGCGAACCCGACTTCCCCACCCCGGAACACATCAAGCAGGCCGGTATCCGGGCCATTGAAAACAATCAGACCAAATACACCCCCACCCCCGGCACCCTGGACGTGCGCCAGGCCGTGTCCAAGCGGCTCAAGGAGGACTGGGGCCTGGACTACAGCACCGACGAAATCGTGGTCACCGGCGGCGGCAAACCCGTCCTCTACGGCGCCCTGAAAGCCCTGCTGAACCCCGGCGACGAGGTCATCCTCCCCGCCCCCTACTGGGTGAGCTACTATGAGCTGATCAAAATGACCGGCGGCGTGCCCGTGGTGGTGGAGACCACCGAGGAAGACGGCTTCAACCTCACCCCCGAGCACCTGAGAGCCGCCATCACCCCCAAGACCAAGGCCATCATCCTCAACAGCCCCTCCAACCCCACAGGGATGATCTACAGCCGGGAGCACCTGCAGGCCATCGCCCAGGTGTGCACCGAAGCAGATCTGTACGTCATCGCCGACGAGATGTACAGCAAGCTGGTCTTTGACGGCAAGGAGTTCGTCTCCTTCCCCACCCTCTCCGATGACGCCAAGGCCCGGACCATCCTGGTCAACGGCGCCTCCAAGACCTATGCCATGACCGGCTGGCGCATCGGCTTTGCCGCGGCCAGCAAGGAGATCATCAAGATCATGAGCAACTACTTCAGCCACAGCCTCTCCGGCACCTGCTCCATCGCCCAGGCGGCGGCGGCAGAGGCCTTTGGCGGTTCTCAGGCGGAGATCGAAACCATGCGCCAGGAATTTGAGCGGCGCCGCAACTACCTCTATGAGCGCATGTCCCAGATCCCCGGGGTCCATCCCGTCCGGTCCGAGGCCACCTTCTATATGCTTATGAACCTGTCCGAGCTCATCGGCAAGACCCTTTACGGCGTGGAGATCCACGACGCCGACGACTTCGCCGATGTCTTCCTCCGGGAGGGCCTGGTGGCGGTGGTTCCCTGCACCGGCTTCGGCGCCCCCCACTACGTGCGCTGGTCCTTTGCCGTGTCCATGGAGAACATCCAGAAGGGCCTGGACCGGCTGGAGTACTTCCTGAAGAACGCCTGACCCGGCACCCCAAAAAGAAATAGCCAGCGGGCCTTCCCACCTGGGAAGGCCCGCTGTTTTTCTCCGCGCCAGACAGCCCATCCCCTTAGAGGATGATGCAGATCAGGCCGCCGGAGCCCTCGTTGATGATCTTTTCCAGGGTCTGGCGCATTTTCTCCCGGGCGTCCTCGGGCATGTGCTTGAGCTTGGAGGCCAGATCCTCGTTGATCAGTTCGTGGAAAGACCGGCCAAAGATGTTGGACTGCCAAATCCGCTGGGGCTCCCCCTCGAACTCACGCAGCAGGAAGCCCAACATATCCTCCGACTGCTTCTCGCTGCCCACGATGGGCGAGACCTCCGCCTGGATGTCCGCCCGGATCATGTGGATGCTGGGGGCGTTGGCCCGCAGGCGCACGGCGTAGCGGCTGCCCTGCTTGATGATCTCCGGCTCAGCCAGCTCCAGCTCCTCCGCGTCGGGGATGACGATGCCATAGCCGGTGGCCCGGACCTCCTCCATGGCGGCGGCCACCTTCTTATACTGGCTCTGGACCTTGGCCAGCTCCGAGAGCAGGCTGAGCAACTCCCCGTCGTTGTGGATGGGAAAGCCCGTCTGCTGGGACATGGTCTCGTAAAACAACCGCCGGGGCAGGGAGAGCTTGGCTTGGCAGCTGCCTGCCCCCAGGCGCATGGCAGTGACCTCGCCGGCGGTGATGTGCTCGCACTGGGCCATCTGCTCCACCGCCGGAGCCACATCCCGGATGCGCCCCAGCTGGCCCATGGTCCCCCGGATGCCCCCATAGACCTCCTCCTTGATGGGGTGGTCCCGGGGCAGGGCGTCCACCCAGTCGGGCAGGAAGATCTGGAGCTCCTCCAGAGGGAACTCGAAGAGGACCGACTGGAGAACCTCAGTCACCGTGGCTTGGTCCAGATCCAGGCAGCTCACAGCCAGGCAGGTCACATCGTACTGCTGGGCCAGGTCCTGGCGCAGCTGCTGGGTCTCCGGGGCGTTGGGGCGGGCGGAGTTAAGCAGAAGCAGGAAGGGCTTGCCCAGCTCCTTCAGCTCGGCCACCACCCGGGCCTCCGCCTCTAAGTAGGACTCCCGGGGCAGGTCGGTGATGGTGCCGTCGGTAGTCACCACCAGGCCGATGGTGGCGTGCTCGGCGATGACCTTCCGGGTGCCGATCTCGGCGGCCTCGGCCATGGGGATCTCCTGGGGGAACCAGGGGGTGCGGACCATCCGGGGCAGGTCATCCTCCAGCTGGCCCACCGCCCCGGGCACCAGGTAGCCCACGCAGTCCACCAGGCGCACCGCGCACGTCCCGCCCCCCTCCAGGTCGATCTGGGCGGCCTCTTCGGGGACGAACTTGGGCTCGGCAGTCATCACCGTCCGGCCCGAGCCGCTCTGGGGCAGCTCGTCCCGGGCCCGCTGGCGGCGATAGTCGTCCTGGATGTTGGGCAGGACCATGGTCTCCATGAACCGCTGGATGAAGGTGGACTTCCCCGTCCGGGCCGGGCCCACCACGCCGATGTAGATATCCCCCGCCGTGCGCTGGGCGATATCCTGGTAAATGCTTGTCAGAGTATTCATAGACTGTCTCCTCCGTCTGGGTGGTTTCAGGTTGGCTCCTTCCATCTCTATGCCGCGGGGGGACAGGATAGACCCCGTCCCCTACCGCCTTGCCTTTTCCCCACCGATGTGCTATCCTTTTGTCCTGAAAACACCGGGAAAGCGAGGAGATTTTCCATGGATCTGAACCGACTGCAAGACCATTTGGAGCGGGCCGGCTTTGCCGTGGTCCGCTGTCCCACCGGCCAGGCCGCCAAGGATTACCTGGCCGCCCGCCTGACGGGCAAGACCATCGGCATGGGTGGCAGCGTCACCCTTCGGGACCTGGGGCTGTACGAGGCCCTGTGCCAGAGCAACACCGTCTATTGGCACTGGATCACCCCCGGCCAGGAGACCCTGGCCAAGGCGGCCGCTGCCCAGGTCTACCTCACCAGCGTCAACGGCGTGGCCGAGACGGGCGAGCTGGTGAACATCGACGGCACCGGCAACCGGATCTCCGCCGCCGCCGGCGCCCATGAGCTGGTATGCTATCTGGTGGGGCGGAACAAGGTGGCCGAGACCTTGGACCAGGCCCTCTGGCGGGCCCGGAACATCGCCGCCCCCTTAAACGCCCGCCGCCTCAACCGCAAGACCCCCTGTGCCCAGGGGGAGGAGCTCAAGTGCCACGACTGCCGCAGCCCCGAGCGCATCTGCAACGGCCTGTCGGTCCTCTGGCGTCCTCTGGGCGGGGCCCAGGAAACCTTGGTCCTGCTCATTGACGAGGACCTGGGCTATTGACGGCAAAGGGGAAGGCCTCTAGGGGCCTTCCCCTTTGGCCTCTCTCCGGCGGGCCAGCGCAAGCTGGGACTTCCCTCCTGCCGGCAACTATGGTATACTATAAGTTCCTTCCCAATTATCCCAAGGAGGCGAGGAAGCATGCACTATCGAAACTGTATGGACTATCTTCAGATCCGGGGGGTGCTGCCCTTTTCCATCGCCCCCTTCTGCCCGGTAGACAACCTGATTCTGTCCACCTGCGCCTACCTCCCCTTTGAGGAGGTTCTGCCCCCCCTGGCACAGGACAGCTGGGTCCCCCTGCCCCAGGCCGCCCAGGCCCTTATGCAGCAGCCCGACTGGGACGCCGTGGGCCTGATCATGGCCAAGGACACCCCCCAGCTCCTCCTGCTGGCCGCCCAGAGCGACCGCTTTTCCCAGGTCCAGGTGGGTCTGTGCCAGGCGGTGCGGGAGGAGGACACCCAGTTTGCCGCCCTCACCTGGCGCCTGCCCGACGGCACCCACTACGTGTCCTTCCGGGGCACCGACGACTCTCTGGTGGGCTGGAAGGAGTGCTTCGCCATGAGCTACGACTTCCCCGTCCCCGCCCAGGCCCTGGCCCAGGACTACCTGGTCCAGGCCGCCCGGCACTGCCCGGGCCAGCTGCGGGTGGGGGGCCACTCCAAGGGGGGCAATCTGGCCGTGTGGGCGGCGGTCCACGCCCCCCAGCAGGTCCAGGACCGGATCTGCCAGGTCTACAGCAATGACGGCCCCGGCTTCAACCAGGACCTGACCACCTCTCCCGCCTACCAGGCTCTGGCCGGGCGGCTGGTCACCTACGTGCCCCAGGCCTCCCTGGTGGGCACCCTGCTGCACCAGGACCCGGAGGCCATCGTCATCCGCAGCCACGGGGTAGGCACCGTGGGCCAGCACGACCCCTTCTCCTGGCAGGTCCACGGCACGGAATTTCTCCCCCTGCCCCGCCGCTCCCGCCGGGGAGAGCGGGAGACCGCCGGCTTCCAGGGCTGGGTGGACTCCATGAACCCCGCCGAGCGGGAGGAGTTCACCGAGGTCTTTTTCTCCCTGCTGGCCGCCTCCCAGGCCGAGACTCTCTCCGAGCTCTCCCAGGGCTGGGCCGACAGCGCCCTGGCCGTGGTCCGGGCCTACGCCGACCTGCCCAGCCAGGTCCGCCGGGACATGCTGGACTTCCTCTGGCGCTTCCTGGTGAACATGAGCACCGCCGGGGCCTCCTCCGGCCGCCGGCCATAAACCCCTTCCCATCCAACCCGCTGCCCCGCCTTGGGCGGGGCCTTTCTCAGGAGATTCTATGAATATCATCGAACAATTCGGCGCCAAAGTGGGCGACCTGTCCCAAAACGACCCCCACCGGGCTCGTCAGCTGCTGGCTGCCGGTTTTCGGGCCAACGGCCTGAAAAATAAACTGGCCCCCAAGGGGGCCTCCAAGTCCGACCGGATGCTCTTCCAGCTGGTCAACCAGGCCATGATCCGCTGTCTGACCAGCCCCCAGCGCAACGTGATGGTCAGCCTCTTCACCCCCTGTGAGATGCTCCATCTCCAGGGACTAGGGCCCTATTCCTGCGAGGGCTTTTCCAGCTACCTCTCCGGCTCCATGGCCGAGCAGCCCTTTCTGCGCCAGGCCGAGGACACCGGCATCCCCAACAGCCTGTGCTCCTATCATAAGGTGTTCATCGGGGCGGCCCAGCAGGGCCTGATGCCCAAGCCCCGGTTCATCCTGTCCACCTCCCTGGCCTGCGACGCCAACACCCTCACCTTCCGCCACCTGTCCGCCTTTTACGACGTGCCCCACTTCAACATCGACGTGCCCTTCGAGTCCTCCCCCCAGGCGGTGGACTACGTGGCCGGCCAGCTGCGGCAGATGGGAGAATTTCTCACCCAGCAGACGGGCATCCCCGTGGATGAGGGGGAACTGGCCCGGGCAGTGGCCCGCAGCCAGCGGACCATGGGCCTGTTCGACCGCACCCTCCGCCGCCGGGCGGGCAAGCTTATCCGCAGTGACTTAACCAGCGAACTCTTCCGCACCGCCGCCTTCCACTTTCTGTTGGGCCTGCCCGAGACCGAGGCTTATGTCCGCCAGCTGGCCCGGGAAGTGGAGACCGCTCCCCCGGCCCGGGGCAAGCAGATCCTGTGGATTCACACCACCCCCTACTGGGTGGCTCCCCTGCGCCAGCTTTTTGCCCAGAGCACCCGGGTCCAGATTGCCGCCTGCGACATGAGCTACGAGGGCATCGTGGACGCCGACCCCACCAAGCCCTATGAGGCCATGGCCCGCCGCCTGGTCTACTCCCCCTTCAACGGCCCCGCCCAGCGGCGCATCCAGCGGGCCCTGGAGATGGCCGAGACCGTGCAGGCCCAGGGGGCCATCTGGTTCTGTCACTGGGGCTGCAAGCACACCTTGGGAGGCGCCCGCCTGGGCAAGAAAGCCTTTGAGGCCGCCGGTCTGCCCACCCTGCTGCTGGACGGCGACAGCTGTGACCGGGCCTTCGGCGGCGAGGGCCAGGCCGCCACCCGGGTGGAAGCCTTTTTGGAAGTATTGGAGGGCATGGCATGAGCATCACCTATCACGTCTGCAAATACACCCCCACCGAGCTGCTGGCGGCCTTTGGCGGCCAGTGCGCCCTGCTGGATGAGGCCCCGGAGAACTTCGACCTGTCCGACCAGGTGGCCCACCCCAACTTGTGCGGCTTTGGCAAGTCGGTGATCCAGGCGGCCATGAGCGGCCAGGTGAAGGAACTGGTGCTGGTCAACTGCTGCGACACCATCCGCAGCGCCTACGACATTCTCAAGGACCAGGGCACTCTGGACTTCCTCTACCTACTGGACATCCTCCACAAGGGGGAGGACTGCGCCGTGGAACACACCCGGGACCAGCTGCTGGCCCTGGCCGAGGCCTACGGGGCCTACAAAGGCACCCAGTTTGACCGGGCGGCTTTCTTCGCCGCCTTCCGGACCGCCGCCCCCGTCCCCCAGCCCCACCTGGCGGTGCTGGGGGCCAAGATGGGCAGCCACCTCTTCTCCCTGGTGGAGGAGACCATGCCCCTGCCGGTGGTCAACGCCACCTGCGCCAACAACCGAAACGTGGCAAAGCCCGAGGACCAGGCGGACTTCGCCGCCCTCATGACCGACTACGCCCGGTGCCTGCTGGGCCAGCTACCCTGCATGCGCATGACCGACAATGCCCCCCGCCGGGCCCTGTACAACACCCCCGGCCTGGAGGGCGTGATCTACCACACCCTGCAGTTTTGCGACTACTACGGCTTTGAGTACGCCGACCTGCGCGGCAAACTCCCCGTCCCCCTTTTGAAAATCGAGTCTGACGGCACCACCCAGAGCCGGGAGCAGCTGCGCACCCGCCTGGATGCCTTCGCCGAAGGGCTGCACCCCCACACCCGGAAAGGAGAATCCCCCATGGCCAAACACGGCTACTTCGCCGGCATCGACAGCGGCTCAGCCACCACCGACGTGGTCATCCTGGACCAGGACAAAACCATCGTGGCCAAGGTCATCCTGCCCACCGGGGCAGGGGCCTCCAACGGCGCCCAGCGGGCCCTGGACCAGGCCCTGGCCCAGGCAGGGCTGACCCAGGCTGACCTGACCGCCACCGTCACCACCGGCTACGGCCGGGGGGTGATCCAGACCGGTGACAAGTCCGTCACCGAGATCACCTGCCACGCCAAAGGCGCCCACTTCCTCAACCCCGCCGTGCGCACGGTCATCGACATCGGCGGCCAGGACAGCAAGGTCATCCGCGTGGAGGCCGACGGGAGCGTGGCCAACTTCGTCATGAACGACAAGTGCGCCGCCGGCACCGGCCGCTTTTTGGAGATGATGGCCCGCACCCTGGAGCTCTCTCTGGAGGAGATCTCCACCATCGGCCTGCACTGGAAGGAGGAGATCACCATCTCCTCCATGTGCACCGTCTTTGCCGACTCCGAGGTGGTCTCCCTGGTGGCCCAGAACAAGGCCCTGCCCGACATCGTCCACGGCCTGAACCAGTCGGTGGCCGCCCGGGCCGCGGCCCTCTTCCGCCGGGCAGGGGGCCAGGGCCCGTGCATGATGACCGGCGGCGTCTCCCGCAACCAGGGGGTGGCCCGGGCCATCGAGGAGAAACTGGGCCAGCCCCTCTTCCTCCATCCCGACGCCCAGCTGTGCGGTGCCCTGGGGGCCGCCCTGTTCGCCCTGGAACTGCCTTGACCCCGTTCTTTCGAAAAATTTAACAATTTGTTCAACTATTTCTCCGTTTTCTCCGGTCTTTTTGGCCCTTTGCCCAATTTGATCTGGGAATTCTCCCGGGAAGCGTTGACTTCGCTTCCGTTTTCTGGTACAATGGCTAACATAGTTAGTCAAGGTGGGAGTGTCAAGATGATGACAGCCGATTACGAAGGTTTAGCCACGGAACTGCTGCGCGTAAATGAGGAACTGCTGCGGCTGCCAGACCATCAGCAGATGGCCCGGCTGTCCCGGGGGGAGTCCTTTGTCCTCAATTACCTACTCAAGCACCCCCAGGCCCACCCGGTGGAACTGAGCCGGGGGCTGGCCGTGAGCACGGCCCGCATCGCCACCCTATTGGGGCGCATGGAACGCAAGCAGCTGATCTCCCGGGACCCCGATCCCCTGAATAACCGCCAGGTGATCGTCACCCTCTCCCCCCAGGGGCTGGAGCTCATCCAGCGTCTGAGGGCCGCGGCCATTCGCTCCACGGTGCAGATGCTGGCCCAGCTGGGGCCGGAGGACGCCCGGGAATTTGTCCGCCTGCAGAAGAAGCTGCTCAGCCACCTGGCCGCGGCGGGCCCCACCGTCTGACTGCACCGGCTGTGACTCTTGCCATTTTTGCGATACCGAGGTGAACCCAAAATGACCGATATGAACCGAACCGAAGGCGCCAGCGGCGTGCTGGACACCCTCTCCCCGGACCGGGTGGACAAGCTCTTCCACAGCCCTGCCCTGCGCCATCTGTTTCAGGAGAATGCCTCCAACGAGTACGCGCTGATCTGGCTACTGTCCAAGCACACCAAGGACACCGGCAGCGACAAGATCTACCTCAAGGATATGGTCCGAGAGCTAGGCCTGCCCATGTCCAAGGTCTCTGCCATCGCCCACTCCCTCCAGGACAAGGGCCTGGTGCGCTGGACCCACGACGGCAGCGGCGAGGAGGGGACCTACATCCTGCTCACCGAAACCGCCATCACCTCCGTGCGGACCCAGCGCCAAGCCCTGCGGGACTATCACCAGCGGGTGGTGGCCGCCTATGGAGAGGAAAAATTCCTCCACCTGCTGGGGGAGATCACCCAGCTGGAGGAAATCATGCGGCAGGAAGCCGAGAAGGAGGCCGATACCCATGGCAAACCGTAACGTAGAAGCATACGCCGCCGCCCAGACCCCCCTGTGCGTGCGCAACGACACCATCCCCGAGTCCCTCTTCCAGGAGTACGGGGTCAACCGGGGCCTGCGGGACGTCAACGGCGTGGGCGTGCTGACGGGGCTGACCAACATCTCCAAAATCGTCTCCTTCCGCCACGACGGCGGCAAGCGGGAGCCCTGTGAAGGCCAGCTGTGGTACCGGGGCTACAACGTCAAGGACCTCATCGACGGTCTGGGCCCCGACGAGTTCGGCTTTGAGAAGATCTCCTACCTGCTGCTCTTCGGCGACCTGCCCAGCCAGGAGGAGCTGGCAGAGTTCACCGGCGTGCTCAGCGACTGCCGCACTCTGCCCACCAACTTCACCCGGGACGTGATCATGAAGGCCCCCTCCAAGGACATCATGAACTCCATGACCCGGAGCGTGCTCACCCTGGCCAGTTACGACAGCCAGGTCAACGGCGACCTGGGCAACTCCATCCGCCAGTGCATCCGGCTGATTTCGGAGTTCCCCATGCTGGCCGTCTACGGCTACCACGCCTACAATCACTACGAAAACGACGAGAGCATGTACATCCACCGCCCCGACCCCAACCTGTCCACGGCGGAAAATATCCTGCGCATGCTCCGCCACGACCGGTCCTACACCAAGCTGGAGGCCAAGGCCCTGGACATCGCCCTCATCCTGCACATGGAGCACGGCGGCGGCAACAACTCCACCTTCACCACCCGGGTGGTGACCTCCTCCGGCTCGGACACCTACTCCACCATCGCCGCGGCCCTGTCCTCCCTGAAGGGTCCCCGCCACGGCGGCGCCAACATCAAGGTCATGGAGATGATCCAGGACCTGAAAAACAATCTGAGCGACTGGACCGATCCCGGCCAGACCAGCGAGTATCTGAAAAAGATTCTGCGCAAGGAGGCCTTTGACCACAGCGGCCTGATCTACGGCATGGGGCACGCGGTCTACTCCATTTCCGACCCCCGGGAGCAGATCCTGCGCTCCTTCGTCAACCAGCTGGCAGTGGAGAAGGGCCGCCACGACGACCTGACCATGTACCGCAACATCGAGGAGGAGGCCCCCAAGCTCATCTCCAAGAACCGCCCCATCTACAAGGGCGTCAGCGCCAACATCGACCTGTACAGCGGCTTCCTCTACGACCTGCTGGGCATCCCCATGGAGCTCTACACCCCCCTGTTCGCCATCGCCCGCATCGTGGGCTGGAGTGCCCACCGCATCGAGGAGCTGGTGTGCATGAACAAGATCATCCGCCCCGCGTACAAGAGTGTCATGCGGGAGCGGCACCTGTGAGCCCCACCGCCCCAGAGAAAAAAAGCACCAGGCAGACCCCCTCCCGCCGGGAGAGAAGGTCTGCCTGGTTTTTTCTTGGAAAACCGGGCCGGGGCTAAGAGGTGACAAAGCTGTGCTTCATCCACTTGCCGCTGCGATAGTAGAGCAGCAGGATCACGCTGCACACGATCCACCCCACCGGGTAGCCCAGGGCCACGGGCAGGAGGGTGCCGAAGAGGCGGTAGGTGACGAGCAGATAGACCTGGCGGAAGGCCACAAAGGAGAAGAGCATGATGAACATGGGGATTTTGGCGTCCCCCGCCCCACGCAGGGCCCCGGCGTAGATCTGGTTGAAGTTGGCGATGAGGTAGAAGGGGGAGATCAGGCGGATGAAGTACACCCCGTAGTCCAGCACCTCCGGCTCCTGGTTGAACAGGCCGCACAGGGGCCGGGCGAAGAGCATCAGGGGCACCAGCACCACCACCGCCACCACCGTGGCGATGGCCAGGGAGCAGCGGATGCCCCGCTTGGCCCGCTCCCAGTTCCCTGCCCCCACGTTCTGGCCCACGAAGGTGGTGGCCGTGACGGACAGGGTGGTCATGGGCAGGATGGCAAAGGCGTCGATCTTCTGATAGGCCGCCCAGCCGGCCATGCAGGAGGAGGCGAAGCGGTTGACGTAGGACTGCACGAACACGTTGGAAAAGGAGGTGACGGCCAGCTGCAGGGCCGAGGGCACCCCCACCACGAAGATGTTTCTCAAAATGCCCCGCTGGACCTTCAGGTTCCGCCACTGGACCCGGTAGCAGCTGCGGCTGGCGGTGAGGACCCCCAGCACCAGCAGGGCCGACAGAGCTTGGGCCACGATGGTGGCGATGGCCGCCCCGGCGATTCCCCAGTGAAAGACCGCCACGAACAGCAGGTCCAGCACGGTGTTGATGGCGGCGGAGAAGAGCAGAAAATACAGCGGCCGGCGGGAATCCCCCACCGCCCGCAGGATGCCGGAGCCCAAATTGTACAGCAGCAACCCAGACACCCCCGCAAAGTAGATGCGCAGGTATTCCTGGGCCGGGCCGAACACGTCCGCCGGGGTGGCCATGAGCCGGAGCATGGCGGGCACCATGGCCACACCCACCACTGTGAAGGCCCCGCACAGCACCAGCACCAGCACCAGGCTGGTCTGGACGGCCTGGCCCACCTTCTCCTCCTCCTGGGCCCCGTAGAACTGGGAAATCACCACCCCGATGCCCGCCGACAGGCCCAGAAAGAGGCCGATGAGGGTGTTGATGATGGGGGTGGTGGTGCCCACGGCGGCCAGGGCGGCCTTGCCTACGAAGTTACCCAGGACGATGCTGTCCACGGTGTTGTAACACTGTTGGAAAAAATTTCCTGCCAATAAAGGCAGAGAGTACAGCAGAAGCTGGCGCAGAATGTTCCCATGGGTCATGCTGTGGTCTCTGGCCCGTCTGGCTGCCATGGCGCTCTGCCTCCTCTCCCCCGCCAGGACGCGGTGATTTTCCTGATGTTTTTATTATAGCATCCCTGCCAGGGCTGTCAACCGGCGGGGGAAGTCATGTTCCCGGCTTCCTCCCGGTCCCCGGGCAGACGAAACGAAATCTGTGCCAGTGTTTGCCGTCCACAGTGGCATTTGCGTAATGACACCGCTTCCGATAAACTCTTATGTGGGTAACACAAATATTACTCGTACGACAATATCCGTTGACGGCGATGCCCACTGGACATCCTCTTACGGAACAAAAAAGAATGACCATCAATCCCGCTCCGACGGTTTCTGTCACCGGTGTGACGCCAAACAAGACTGAACTTTCCCTTTATACTGACGAAAGCCAAACCCTGATTGCCACGGTAGCACCGAGCAATGCCACCAATCAGGCTGTGACCTGAACTAGTGATAGACCCAAAGTTGCCACTGTGGACTACAGCGGCAAAGTCTCTGCCGTGAATCCAGGTGAAGCCCCCATCACCGTCACCACCGCTGACGGCGACTGTTCTGGCACGGTTCTGCGGCAGCGTCATCTGAGGCGCCCACACGACGCAAAAAGGCGGCTCCCGTCGGGAGCCGCCTTTCCTTTTTCAGGCAAGCGGAGGGTGGCATGGTTTCTTTTTCGCTCAAAAGCTCTCCCGCAGGACCCGCAGCACCTCCTGGCGGGTGAGGGGGTGATAGCCCCCTTTCCGCAGGTTGCAGGTGGCGGCGATGGTCTCCAGAAGGCTGTCGTCGGGCAGGCCCAGCTGGCGCAGGTTGGCGGTCATGCGGCTGTCCCGGATGAAGGCCGCCAGGGCGTCGATGCCCGCGTGGGCCAGCTCCAGGTCGCTTTTGCCCGCCGGGTCGATGCCCCAGACGTTGACGGCGAAGCGCTTGAACCGGGGCAGCGCGTAGGGACAGACCAGCCGGTAATAGGCCGGGGAGACCGCCGCTAAGCCCATGCCGTGGGCGCAGTCGTAATAGGCCCCGATCTGGTGCTGGATCTGGTGGACCTCCCAGTCCTCCCGCTTGGAGGGGGAAAGCAGGCCGCTCAGGGCCAGGGAGGAGGCCCACATGAGGTTGCTGCGGGCGGTGTAGTCCCGGGGATTTTTCAGGGCGGCAGCGGTGCTGCGGATGACGCTGCCCATGATGGCCTCGGCCAAGTCATCGGAGAGGTTGTCCTCGTCCTCGGGGCTGAAATAGATCTCCATGATGTGGGAGAGAATGTCAAAGATGCCGGAGACCATCTGATACTCGGGCACGCTGTAGGTAAACTCCGGGTTGAGCACGGCGAAGCGGGGGTAGAGGCTGTAGTCCCAACAAGAGGTCTTTACCTTGGTCTCCTCGTTGGTGACCACCGAGTCTCCGTCCATCTCCGAGCCGGTGCCCACCATGGTCAGCACCGCCCCCACCGGCAGGGGTGCCTCCTCCGGCGGCCGCTTTTCCAGCCAGTGGCGGGTCCACAGGTCCCCGTCCTCCACGGCGGCGATGGCTACCGCCTTGGCGCAGTCGATCACCGACCCGCCGCCTACAGCCAGGATCAGGTCCGCCCCGCAGGACCGGGCCAGGCGGCCCCCCTCCAGCACCTTGGCGTAGGTGGGGTTGGGCTGGATGCCGGCAAACTCCGTCACCCGTTTTCCGCTGGCCCGCAGGGCCTGGATCACCTGGTCATAGACCCCGTTTTGCCGGATGGACCCGCCGCCATAGGCCAGCAGGACGTTCTCCCCATAGAGGGCCAGCAGGCCCGGCAGGCTTTCCATGGCGGAACGGCCGAAGAAAACCTGGGTGGGGTTGAAAAACTCAAAATCGCGATTCATCGGACAGACTCCTTTCCCATGTTGTCACGCCAGCACCTCTTCCAGGGCGTCCGGGTCCAGCACAGTCACCGTGCCCCGGCCCAGGGTGACGATCCCCCGGCCAGCAAACTGGTTGAGCATGCGGGTGACCACCTCCCGGGAAGAGCCGATGTACCGGGCAATCTGCTCGTGGGTGCAGGAGAAGGAGGGGCTGCGCCGCCGCTGACATTCCTCCAGGAGGAAGGTGGCCAGACGTTTTTCCAAGCTCAGGAAGATGATCTGCTGCATGGTGCGCAGCACGCTGGAGTATTGGTTGACCGCCTGCTTGTACACCAGCCGCTCCACATCGGGGTTCTGGTTCATCAGCTGGGAGAGAACGGCCGCAGGCAGAATGACGATCTCCGAGGCCACCTCGGCGGTGATGTGGCTCTCAAAGTCCAGGCTTTGCAGGACGCAGGCCGCTGAGAGGATGCAGGAGGCCCCCTTCTCCACACGGAAGACCGTGATCTCCCGCCCCTCCTCGGAGAGGATGGAAAAGGCCAGGCGCCCCTTGGAGACGAAAATCAAGCCCACGCAGCTGTCCCCATGGCGGTGGACCACCTGCCCCTTCCGGCAGGACAGGCGCTGCACAGAGCGGTCCAATCGGTCTTTTTCCTCGGGGGAGAGATAGGGATAAAAGGAAAGTTCTTGAATCATGGAAAACATCCTCCATTTGGGCCGTCGGCCGCAGAATAATTTTTTCTCTCGGTGACAAAATCACTGTTGCAGTGCGTCCGCGCTGGTATTATAATAACACAAGAAGAAAAACAGGCCAACCATTACTTGCAGAAAATAAAAAAGGAGTTTTTACAATGGATATGAAGTTCTACAAATGTTCCCACTGCGGCAACATCGTTGCCTATGTCGACGCCAAGGGCCCCAAGGTCTCCTGCTGCGGCGAGGAGATGAAGGAGCTGGTGGCCAACACCACCGACGCCGCCACCGAGAAGCACGTGCCCGTGGTGGAGATCGACGGCAACCTGGTCACCGTCACCGTGGGTTCCACCATCCACCCCATGGAGGAGAAGCACTACATTCAGTGGATCAGCCTGCAGACCGAGCAGGGCAACCAGCGCAAGGCCCTCAAGCCCGGCCAGGAGCCCAAGGTCACCTTCGCCATGGCCCCCGGCGACAAGTTCGTTGCCGCTTATGAGTACTGCAACCTCCACGGCCTGTGGAAGAAGGCCTAAGTCCTCTCGATATCCCTTTCGTCCCCGTGTCCTGCTGGACACGGGGACGTTTTTCTTGCCCCGTATCCCCTCCCCCACGCCTGGAAAATCTCCCTTTGGTTGCATCGGCAACGCACTTTTCCCCGCTGGTGCAGTAGAATAAGAATATTGCCGCCCTGGTGCGAGCTTGAGAAAAACGAGGTATGTATGATGAAAAAGATCCTTGCGCTGCTTCTGGCGCTCTCCCTGACCGCCGCCCTGTGCGCCGGCTGCGGAAGCACCCAGGAGGAAACCCAGACCACCGACACCACCAACACCACCACCCAGGAAGAGGACGTGACCATCCGTCTGGGCGGTCTGAAGGGGCCCACCTCCATGGGCATGGTCAAGCTGCTGGCCGACAACGACGCCGGCACCACCACCAATCACTATGAGTTCACCATGGCCGGCTCCGCCGACGAGCTCACCCCCAAGATGCTTCAGGGCGAGCTGGACATTCTGGCGGTGCCGGTGAACCTGGGCTCCGTACTGTACAACAACTCCGACGGGGCCGTGCAGCTGCTGGCCGTGAACACCCTGGGGGTCATCTACCTGGTGGAAAAGGGCGGCCAGACTGTCACCGACTGGGCCAGCCTGAAGGGCCAGACCATTTACGCCACCGGCAAGGGCTCCACCCCCGAGTACGCCCTGAACTATCTGCTGGAGGAAAACGGCCTGGACCCCGCCACCGACGTGACCATCGAGTGGAAGAGCGAGCCCACAGAGATCGTGGCCCAGATGGCCGCCCAGGACCACGTGATCGCCCTGCTGCCTCAGCCCTTTGTGACCGTGGCCCAGTCCAAGTTTGAGGACCTGGCCATCTCCATGGACTTGACCGAGGAGTGGGACAAGCTGGACAACGGCAGCCAGCTCATCACCGCCGGGCTGGTGGTCCGCACGGAGTTTGCCAAGGAGCATCCCCAGGCTGTGGCAGACTTCCTGGAGGAGTACAACGCCTCCACCGCCTACGTCAACGAAAACGTCGCGGAGGCCGCCCAGCTGGTGGAGCAGTATGACATCGTGGAGGCCGCTGTGGCCGAGAAGGCTATCCCCTACTGCAACATCGTCTGCATCACCGGCCAGGAGATGATGACCTCCGTCCAGGGCTATTTCCAGGTGCTCTTTGACCAGAATCCCCAGTCCGTGGGCGGCACCCTGCCCGGGGATGACTTCTACTATTTGGGTCAGTAATCCCCCTCTGCCCGGACCGGAAGGAGGAGAACCATGACCATCCAAACCAAACAGGAGGTCCTGGACGTGCTGACCATGCCGGAGGCGGACTTCTGGGATCAGATCGCCCCCGCTGCCCGGGCAGCCTGCCAGGAAACCTTCGGCGACTCCCTGTTGGTGACCGCCATGCTGGCGTACACCAACGTGTGCAAAAATCAATGCCTTTACTGTGGCATGCGGGCGGGCAACGCCATCCCCCGCTACCGTATTCCCCCGGAAGAGGTCCTGGCGCTGTCCGCCAGGGCCCGGGGGGACGGCTTGGGCCGGATGTTTCTGCTGGCCGGGGAAGACCGCAACTACGGCTTTGACCGCCTGCTGACCATCGTGGCCGGCCTGCGGGAGCAGGGGTACACCGTGTCCCTGGGGGCGGGGGAACTGGAAAAAGCCCAGTACCAGGCCCTCCGGGACGCCGGGGTGACGGAATACGTCCTGAAGTTTGAGATGTCCCACCCGGACAGCTTCCAGCGGCTGAACCCCTCCACCGAGTACCACAAGCGCCTGCGGTGCGCCCAGTGGATCAAAGAGGCGGGGATGCAGCTGGCCTCGGGAAACATCGTGGACTGGCCGGGACAGACCCTGGACGAGCTGGCGGATGACATTCTGCTCATGAAAGAGCTGGAGATCAGCTGGGCGCCCAACATCCCCTATCTCCCCGCTGCTGGGACTCCCCTGGCCCTGGAAGGGGGACCGGGGAATTTCCTGCTGAACAATAAGGAGATGGCCATTCTGCGGCTGATGATGCCGGCCATCAAGATCACCGCCCAGCAGCCGGGGGTAAACCCCGAGACAGGGCTGGCCGACGAAACCGGTAACCTCCAGGCCGTGGCCTGCGGCGCCAATCTGCTCTTCTGCGACCTGCTGCCCGAGGCCCAGGCGAAGGCCTTCCGACCCATCGACCAGCGGAAGGTCTCGGGCCTGGCCCACTGTGAGCTGGTGGCCCAGCGCACCGGCCTGACCCTGGACTTGGGAGGGCAGTGACATGGCACTTACCGAAACTCCCCGGGCCAACCGGCCCCACATCGCCCTGTTTGGCCGGCGCAACGCCGGTAAGTCCTCCCTCATCAACGCCCTCACCGGCCAGGAGATCGCCCTGGTCTCCCCAGTGGCGGGCACCACCGCTGACCCGGTATACAAGTCCTTTGAGCTGAGAGGGGTGGGCCCGGTGGTCTTTGTGGACACCGCTGGGCTGGACGACGTGGGCCCCCTGGGCGAACTGCGGGCAGAGAAAACCCGCCAGGCCATGGAGAAGGCCGACCTGGCCGTGCTGGTGCTGACCGGTCCGGCCAAAGAGGAACTGCCTTGGCTGGAGGCCCTGCGGGCCAAAAAAATTCCAGTGGTGGCGGTGCTGAACCAGTGTGACACCGCCCAGGACCTCCCCGCCCTCCAGGCAGCCACCGCGCAAAGCCTGGGCGGGATGGATGTCCTGGCGGTGAGCGCCAAGACAGGACAGGGCATCGACCAGCTGCGCCAGGCGCTGGCCCAGGCCATCCCAGCGGATTTCTGGGAGCTGTCTATCACCGGCGGGCTGGCCCAGCCGGGGGACCTGGTTCTGCTGGTGATGCCCCAGGACCTTCAGGCCCCCAAAGGGCGGCTGATCCTGCCTCAGGTGCAGACCATCCGGGAACTGCTGGACAAGAAATGCGCCGTGATGAGCTGTACGGCCGACTGTTTGGAGACCACCCTGGCCGCCCTGGCCCGGCCGCCCAAGCTCATCATCACCGACTCGCAGGTCTTTCCCGCCGTCTGGCAGGCCAAGCCCCCAGAGAGCCTGCTGACCTCCTTCTCCATCCTTTTCGCGGGATACAAGGGGGATATCTCGGCCTTCTGGGCCGGGGCTCAGGCCATTGACCGGCTGACGGAAGACTCTGTGGTCCTGGTGGCCGAGGCCTGCGCCCACGCCCCCACCACCGAGGATATCGGACGGGAAAAGCTCCCCCGGCTGCTGCGGCAGCGGGTGGGCCAAGGGCTCTCCTTCGTCTTTGTGCGGGGGAATGATTTCCCCAAAGACCTGTCCCCCTATGACCTGATCCTCCACTGCGGCGCCTGCATGTTTAACCGGCGCCACGTCCTGGGGCGCATCGCCCAGGCCCAGGAGCAGGGAGTGCCCATCTGCAATTACGGGGTGGCGCTGGCCCACTTAGCAGGCATTCTGGAAAAGGTCTGCCACCCCTGACCCAGGGCCGCATTTCCAAAGAAAAAACGCCGTCGGACGCGCAGGCAAAGCGCACCGACGGCATTTTTTCACTCAGAAGCGGAAATAGATGAAGGGGTTATAGACCGAACTGACGATGAAAAGAATGGACAGGAGGAAAAGCAGGCCGTATCCCACGTCCTCCGCTAGGGCCCCCGCCACGCCTTTGGGCCGCGGGAGCTTCTTGGCCACCGGGAAGGAGAACAGGAAGGCCAGGGGCAAAAAGAGGAGCGCCAGCAGAATCTCCGAGTCCGCGCAGATAACGTTGGCCAGGCTGGTCTCCTGCCAGACAAACATGGTACGCAGGGCGTGGGAAAGGGCGGCAAAATCCGTCAAGTTGAACAGCACCCATCCCAGGTTCACCACGAAAAAGGCATACAGCCAGCGCAGCAGGGAGGGAAGCTTCTCCAGCCAGCGGCCCAGGAAGAACTTCTCCGCCACCAGCAGGGCGGCGTAATACAGCCCCCAGAGCAGAAAGTTCCATTCCGCCCCGTGCCAGAAGCCCGTCAGCCCCCAGACCACAAGGATGTTTCTCACCCACTTTGCCTTTCCCACACGGCTGCCTCCCAGGGGAATATAGATGTAATCCCGGAACCAGGAGGACAGGGAGATGTGCCAACGCCGCCAAAACTCGGTGGCAGAACGGGACAGGTAGGGGTAGTTAAAGTTCTCCAAAAAGTGAAAGCCGAACATCCGCCCCAGACCGATGGCCATGTCGCTGTAGCCGGAGAAGTCAAAATAGATCTGCAGGGTATAGGACAGAGCGGCTAGCCAATACATGGCGGTGCCATACACGCTTGGGTCTCCCCCATAGACCATCTCCGCAAAGACGGCCACGTTGTTGGCAAGCAAAACCTTCTTGCTCAAGCCCACAATGAAACGTTTCAGCCCGCCTCTACGTCCGCCCAGGATTCCTGCCGGTGGAGGATCTTCTCCTCAATGGTGCTGTAACGGACGATGGGGCCGGCGATGAGCTGGGGGAAGAAGCTGATGTACAGCAGCAGGTAAAAGAAGTTCCGCTGGAGAGCCACCCGCCCCAGATAGAGGTCGATGACGTAGGAGAGGATCTGAAACGTATAAAAGCTGATGCCGATGGGCAGGGCGATCTGAGGGATGGTCCAGTTGCTGGAGAAAAGGCGGGCTGCGTTGTCCCAAAAGAAATTGAGATATTTGAACACCAGCAGGTTCAGCACCACCAGGCAGACGGTGACCACAAAGACGGCCTTTTTCGCCCCCGGCCGGCCGGTCAGGGCCGCCATGCCCCGTCCGCCAAAATAGGCCACCGCCGTGGCCGCCACCATCATCCCCACATACTTCGGCTCACCCCAGGCATAGAAAAACAGGGAGAGGACCAGCAGCAGGACGTTGCGATAAACTCGATTCTTCCAAAGAAAGTAGGGGATGACCGCCAAGGGCAAAAACAGATAGAGAAAGGTCAGACTACTGAATACCATCGGTCAGCCCTCCGGATCAAAATCGTCTTGGACAAAATAGTCGATGTTGCCCATCAGCAGCACGTTGGAAATCCCGTGGGCCTGGGTATAGGCGGCCAGGTCAAAGTCCTGTCCCATGCTGTGCTGATAGTAGCGCAGGTCCACCGAATAAAGGCAATCGTAGTGGGAGGCCAGGAGTTTCAAGACCGCGTTGTCAAAGGACTCCCCAAGGACCAAGAGGCTGCCGCGGCCTTGGGTCCCAGTGGAAAAGATGGTCTCCCCATTGTCCCCGCCATAGAAATTGCCATAGGTCAGCTCCGCGGTCGCCAAACCGGACAGGTAGATGCTCTGATTGCCGTAGTCATCCGCCGGCTCTCCATTGACGGTTACAGTCATCTCAGGAAATACATAGGGATATGCGTAAAAAAGTTCCACCAGCACGCCATCGGCCCCAATGGAAGAGGCCTTCACGCCGCTGAAATCGTCGCGGATCTTCACCGCTTCCCCCGTGGGCCGCAGAACCTCCCCGCCGCAGCCCAGCAACTGGGCAAGCTGGCAATAGCCCTCGTAAGAGCCGATGTGGTTCCAGTGGGTATCGGTGCGATAGAAGCGCTGGGAGAATTCCTCGAAGCTGTCAATGCCATAGCAGGCCTTTTGCTCCTCTGGCAGCTCCAAGCGATCCAAGAGATACTCTGACAGGCCGCTCTTCTCCCCAGTCTCAAAATCCAGGTCCGTATCCTTTTCGATATAGTAGACGAAAAAGTTCAGCTCCGGATGGTTGGCAAAGGACTCGTTGAGCGCGGCGACCTTACGGTCCAGGTCCGCCTGCTCCATCTCCAGGGTGCGGGTCCAGTTGACGATGTACCCGTCCCCGTACAGGCGCAGGGTCTGGAATGCGATGTACTGCTCCCCGTCCAGCCCCGCCAGCTGGGAAAACCCCTGCAAAATCCCAGCCAGACAGCCGGTTTTCCAGTGGTTGTACTGGCTCTTCATCCCCTGAGCCAGCTGCACCTGGTCCAAAAGAGCCCCCTCGACTCCATCCTGAAACGTGCCGTCCAGCACCCCTGTCCAGGTCAAGGAAGGGATTTGGTTGGCGTAACGGTTTTCATAGCCGTTGATCTGCTTGGGGAAGAAAACCGTCCGAAGTAGCCCCGCCGCCAAAATGACCAGAATTCCAACCACAAACAGTTTGCCCAGCCAGGTTTTGATCCGCGTTTCCCGCCTTGTCTTTGTCTCTGTATCCACCGCTTCTCTCTCCTTTTCTTCTCCCCGTCCACCAGCCTGCGAAGGAATTTTGGACAGGAAAAGAGCCTTGTCTTTCGACAAGGCTCTTTTTGGAGGCGCCACCCAGATTTGAACTGGGGGTAAAGGTTTTGCAGACCTCTGCCTTACCACTTGGCTATGGCGCCATCTGGAGCGAGTGACGAGGCTCGAACTCGCTACCTCCACCTTGGCAAGGTGGCGCTCTACCAGATGAGCTACACTCGCAGATTGCTGCGGCAAAAGCCACAGCGTGGTGCCCAGGGCCGGAATCGAACCAGCGACACGCGGATTTTCAGTCCGCTGCTCTACCAACTGAGCTACCTGGGCAAATGACGGGGCGTGGATTCACACCCCTTGGCGACGCGGAAGGGACTTGAACCCTCGACCTCCGGCGTGACAGGCCGGCGTTCTAACCAACTGAACTACCGCGCCAAGTTGAGTGGTGGGAACAACAGGGCTCGAACCTGTGACCCCATGCTTGTAAGGCATGTGCTCTCCCAGCTGAGCTATGCTCCCGATGACTGCGGCCGAGTGACCCGCGGGACTCTCAAGCAGCGAAGCTTATTATATCGAAAGCCCCCCTGTTTGTCAATAGCTTTTTTCCAAATTTTTATTTTTCTTTTCCAGCCCGGTTCCATCCCCCCAGGAAGCGTTAGGGCCGGCACGAGGGACCCACTGGGCCCCAAGGGTTCCCCCCTTTCTCCCCCTCTTCGGGGCGCACCTGTCCTCCCATGGGCCAGGTGCGCTTCCCCCTTCAGGCCGCATCCAAGGCGTGCTTGAGCCGCTTCTTTTGGCTGGACCGAGGTCCGCCGAGCTCCTTTACAGCTCCTTCATCAGCGCCTCCAGCTCTTCTTTTTCAAAGACGTGGACCGCATCGCAGAACTGGCAGGTCATCTCCGCCCGGCCCTGCTCGGCAATGAGCTTGCTCAGCTCCTCCCTGCCCATGCTGGCCAGGGCCGAGCGCATCCGCTCCCGGCTGCAGTAGCAGCGGTATTCCACGGGGGCCTTCTCCAGCACCTCCAGGTCAAAGTCCGCCAAAACCAGCCTCAGCAGTTCCTCGGCGGTGACCCCCTGGCTCAGCTGGGCCGTCACCTGGCCCACCCGGGCGATGCCCGCCTCGATGCTGTCGATAACCCCGTCGTCCGCCCCGGGCAGCAGCTGGATGAGGTAGCCTCCCGCCGCCGCCACGGACAGGTCCCGGTCCACCAGCACCCCCAGGGCGCAGGCGGTGGGGATCTGCTCACTCTCGGCAAAATAGGCCGTGATGTCCTCGGCAATTTCTCCGGAAACCAGGGGAATGGTGCCCACATAGGGCTCCTTGAGCCGCAGGTCCTTGATGACGGTCAGGCTGCCGGCGGTTCCCACTGCCTGGCCCACGTCCAGTTTGGCCGGGCCCTTCAGGGGCAGGTCCACCTGACCATTCTGTACATACCCCCGCACATTGCCCTGGCTGTCCGAAACCGCCAGGATATTGCCCAGGGGGCCGCCGCCGCTCACCCGCAGGGTGACCGACCCGTCCTCTTCCTTCAGCTGCTGGCCCATCATGGAGGCCCCCAGCAAAGTCCGTCCCAGGGCCGCTGTGGCCACTGGCAGGGTGTGGTGAATCTCCCGGGCCCGCTGGACCAGGTCCCTGCCCTGGATGGCCATGGCCTTGATGGGGGCGTCTTTGGCGATCATTCTTACGATGTAATCCATACTATGCCTCACTCACTTCCAAGATTCCGCCGGCTTGCGGGCGGTAAAAAACAGCCGCTCCTCCCCATCCCGGGGCGGGCGAAGCTTTCGGTCGCCGTATTGGCGAATGTCCACAAATCCCGCCCGGGTCAAATAGGCGGTCAGTTCTTCCGGGGTGTAGGCCCGCTCCTCGTGGACCTCTTCCTCTCGGCGCCAGAGCCCCCCCTGGCGATGGAAAACATCCATGCCGTAGGTGCAGATCTTCCGGCGGGGGTCATAGTCCGTGCGCCAAACGCAATAGGCGTCCTCGGTCTCATCCAGGAAGATTCCCCCGTCCAGCCCCTGCAGGTGTGCCGGGGTGTGCACATCAAAAACGAAAAGCCCGCCAGGCTCTAAAAACAGGCGCACCCGCTGGAAGGCCTTTTGGAGCTTGTCCGCTCGGGTCACGTGGTTCACGCTGTCCAAAAGGCACACGCAGGCGTCCACAGTGCCATACAGGTCCAGGTCCTCCATGGCCTGGCAGAGGAAGATGGGGGGCTCCCCCACGTCCTCCAGGGTTTTTTCCGCGGCCACGGCCAGCATCTCCGGGGAGAAATCCACTCCAATCATCTCATAGCCCCGCCGGGCTAGGAGAAAGGACATGGTCCCCGTGCCGCAGGCCAAATCCAGCACCGTATGGACCGGGCGGGGCTGACGGGCAAAGAGTTTTTCCAAAAAATCTGCCCAGGCCGGGTAGTTTACGTCCTGGGTCATGGCGTCGTAGCAGCCGGCCAAGGCGTCATAGGTCTCGTCCCAATGGCTCACGATTTCTTCTTCTCCTCCCACAAGGGGTCCAGCCGGGGCAGAACGGTCTGATAGCCCTCCGCCCCGTATTGCAGGCAGCGGTTGACCCGGCTGATGGTGGCGCTGCTGGCGCCGGTGCGCTTTAAGATGTCCTGATAGATCAGGCCGTCCCGCAGGTACATGGCCACCTCGATCCGCTGGCGCATGGCCTTGAGCTCGGTCACCGTGCACAGGTCCTCCATGAACCGCCGGCACTCCTCCACGTTTTTCAGCTGCAAAAGGCTTTCATACAGCAGATCCTGCTCGTCATTGCCCGGTTGCTTCATCCGCAGCCCCTCCTTTCGGCTTGATTGCTTTTCTATTTTAGCAAGGTAAATCGTGAATGTAAAGAGGAACCTCCCCAACCGGGCAGAAAAATGCCAAAAGAGAATGAAATTTTTTTCTTCCCCTCTTGCATCTTGAAATACCCAGGATTATAATGAGTTGTATTTTTCCAGCGGCCTGTCCGGCCGCTGGACAGGTTTTTGCCTGCTTTGCCAAAAGGGCAGGCAGAGGAAGTTCAACTGGATATGATTTTAGGAGGGGATCTCTGTGGTAAAAGCGATCGTAGGCGCCAACTGGGGCGACGAAGGGAAAGGAAAGATCACGGATCTGATGGCGGAGCATTCGGACATCGTCGTCCGGTTCCAGGGGGGGGCCAACGCCGGCCACACCATCATCAACGACTATGGCCGCTTTGCCCTGCACACCCTGCCCTCGGGCGTGTTCTACTCCCACATCACCAATGTCATCGGCAACGGCGTGGCCCTGGACATCCAGAAGCTGGCCGACGAGCTCACCGGTCTGATCCAGGCCGGGGTACCCGCCCCCAACCTGATCATCTCCGAGCGCGCCCAGCTGCTTATGCCCTATCACGTTCTCCAGGATGCCTATGAGGAGGAGCGTCTGGGGGGGCATGCCTTTGGCTCCACCAAGAGCGGCATCGCCCCCTTCTACTCGGACAAGTATGCCAAGATCGGCATCCAGGTCTGCGACCTGTTCCACGAGGACCGGCTGCGGGAAAAGCTCTCCCACGCCGTGGCCATCAAAAACATTCTCTTCCAGACCATGTACCAAAAGCCCCCCGTGGACGCCGACGCCCTTTTCCAGCAGCTGCTGACTCTGCGGGAGGTCATCCGCCCCTATGTGGGGGATGGGGTCTCCTTCCTCCATCAGGCGGTCCAGCAGGGCAAAGAGATCCTGCTGGAGGGGCAGCTGGGCGCCATGAAGGACCCGGATCTGGGCATCGTGCCCATGACCACCTCCTCCCACACCCTGGCAGGCTTTGGCTGTGTGGGCGCTCCGGTGCCTCCCACGGCCCTGAAGGAGGTTATCTGCGTCTCCAAGGCCTACTCCTCCTGCGTGGGCTCCCAGACGGAACCCTTCGTCAGCGAGCTGCTGGGCCCCGCCGGGGACGAGCTGCGCCGCCGGGGCGGCGACAAGGGCGAGTTCGGTGCCACCACCGGCCGGCCCCGCCGGGTGGGCTGGTTTGACACGGTGGCCACCCGCTACGGCTGCATGATCCAGGGCGCCACCCAGGTGGCCCTGACCTGCCTGGATGTGCTGGGCTACCTGGACGAGATTCCCGTGTGCACCGCCTATGAGATCGATGGCCAGGTGACCAAGGATTTCCCCGTCCCCGCCCAGCTGGAAAAGGCCAAACCCGTCTTCACCACCCTGCCCGGCTGGAAGTCCGACGTGCGGGGTATCACCCGCTATGAGGACCTCCCTGCCGCCGCCAAGGCCTATGTGGACTTCCTGGAACAGGAGATCCAGGTGCCCATCAAGATCGTCTCCACCGGCCCCAAGCGCCACGAGATTGCCCTGCGGCCTTGATTTTCCATCGACCCAAAACAGTTCGCCCGGGAACCGATACGCACGGTTCCCGGGCGGATCATTATGTCCCTTTTTCCATTTCCTCCCGCAGTTTTCCCAACGCCTTTTTTTCCAGGCGAGAAACGTACGAGCGGCTGATGCCGCAGGCGCTGGCGATTTCCCGCTGGGTGCGAGGGGCCTCGCCGTCCAGACCGTAGCGGAGGGTGATCACTTTGGCCTCTCGGTCGGTCAGGCAAGTTTCCACACATCGCCGGACTTTCTGGCAGGAGTCTCGAGCGTCCAGATTTTCCAGCATGTCGTCGTCCACGCTAATCACGTCCATGAGGGACAGGGCGTTTCCCTCGGGGTCTGCGTCCAGGGAATCCGACAGGGAGACCTCTCCCTGGTACTTCCGCTGACTGCGAAAATACATGAGAATCTCATTTTCAATGCAGCGGCTGGCATAGGTGGCCAGGCGGACCTTCTTGTCGGCCTTGAAGGTGGAAATCCCCTTGATCAGCCCAATGGTGCCGATGGAGATCAGGTCATCCTGATCGCCGGACTGGACATAGTATTTCTTGAGAATGTGGGAAACCAGACGCAGGTTGTGCTCCACCAGCTTGTTGCGGGCCTCGATGTCTCCCTGGGCAAACCGGGCCAGATACTCCCGCTCCTCCTCCGCCTTCAGGGGCCGGGGAAAGGACCCGGCATTCCCTAGGCGGAGGGGAACGCATATCGTGTTGAGCAGCAGTATGATCCATGCAGAAAGCATAGGCAGCACCTCCTGGCTCTACTCTATTCCCCGGCGGCCTGTCTCTATTGCCAAAATTTTTCGCGGCTGCCCTCCCTCTTCTCCCAGCCGTTTTCCCCTCCCTTCCCGGTTCCGCGGGAATTTTTTCGCGGTTTGTGTTTTAATCACAGTAAATGCCGGTCTTTTGGGATATGCTATAGCCAACAAAAAGAATTGCACTGGAAAGGAGCACTTAGTATGGCAGTGACCAATATCAATTTAGAGAATTTCGACCAGCAGGTCGCACAGGCTTCCTCCCCCGTCCTCGTGGACTTCTGGGCCGCATGGTGCGGACCCTGCTCCATGCTCTCCCCCGTAGTGGAGGAGTTGGCTCAGGAGCATCCTGAGATCGCCTTCGGCAAGGTGAACGTAGACGAGGTGCCCGAGCTTGCCCAGCGGTACCAGATCTCCGCCATCCCCACTCTGCTGCTCTTCCGGGACGGCAAGCCCGTGGATATGTCCGTGGGCGTGAAGTCCAAAAGAGAGCTGGAGGCCTTTTTGAAGTAATCGATATCTTCCTCTCATAAATACGTCTTTCAGAACAAGAGGACCGAAGCATCCCGCTTCGGTCCTCTTGTTGTTTTTCTTCTGTCAGACGTTCTACCTTGCCAGCAGCTGCCGGCGGAAGCGGAAAAACAGCAGGCAGACCCACAGGCCGGTCACCACCCCCGCCAAGGCCATGGGCAGTGCCAGCAGGAAATGCTCCTGCCAGTTCACCGGCAGGGCCATGAGCGTAATGAGAACCACCATCACCGTGCGCAGATAAAACAGTTTCTCCTGGTCGGGCAGCTTCAGCTTGGCGGCCAGACGAGCCAAGTCGGTGAGAAACTGGTAGTGGAAATAAATGGCCATGACGTCCACCAGCACCTTCACCAGGGGCAAGGTGACCGATACACTCAGAGCCGTGCTCACCCAGAGGATCCCCTCCCAGACCCCCAGCAGGATCCCCAGCGGGCGCAGGAGCTTCAGGGAGGGCACCAGCGGGGCGGCCTCCCGGATGGCCAGGAAGAGGAAGACGTAGCAGGCCCAGTCGGGCAACATGTCCAAAGTAAATAAGTTAAGGTTAAAATACTGGAAAAGATAGCCCGTTCCCGCCAAAGCAAAGGCATCCGCCGCTTTTCTATACTCCATCGTCCGCCGCCTCCTTCAAGGTCATGGTCTCCCGGACCTGGTCGTTCCAGAGGACCCGCAGGGCAAAGGCCTCTGGGAGGGCCTCCTTCTCGTCGCAGATGGAACCGTCACGGCAGGTAAGGGTCCCGTCCCACGCTTCATCTATGGCGATGCAGGTGTAGCGGGCACCATTGCTGTTGCTGCCGCTGGCGCCGGGGACCATGCGGTCGAAGACATCCAGGGCGGAGAAGTCCGCCTCCTCCCCTGGCATCACCGGCATGGCCTGGATGGCCAGGGTGGTCAGGCTTTCCCGGTCCTCCGCTGTGCCGGCAAAGGCATAAGTCACCCGATGGCTGCGCCAGCACACCCAGTCGGTTTTGTCGTAGTCCGGGGGCTGTTCCAGCTCGTCCCAGCTCTCCGGGGCATAGACCAGCTGGAGCGCTGCCTGCCCTTGTCCGCTCTCCCCCTGGGCCTGGTAGACCTTGTCCGCCGGCAGGAAAGGATAGCCCATGTCCGGGCTGTAAAAGCTGCCAGACACCGTGGACAGATACAGGGTCCGCTCTCCGGTCTGCTCCACCACATAGCCTTGGCCGGCCTCCCGGTAGACCCGGATGGGACAGACCAGCAGACCCGTCCGGTCCAAAGAGTCCTTGGACCGCTCCTCCACAGCCAGGACCAGGAGGGCGGTGGTGCTGCCGTCATCCTCTTCCCGCAGCTGACACAGGCCGTAGTTCTCCTTGGTGAAGGCACAGACAGTGGTCTCCTCCCTGTTTACCGGGGCCTGTGTAGAATACATCTCCACCAGATAGAAGGGCAGTTCCTCCCCTTCCAGCAGGGAGAACTGGTCTCCCAACTGGCGGTATTCCTCCATCAGGCTCGTCCGCATTTCCGCCGGGGAGGCGGCCATGAGGGTCAGGCGGCTGCCCTCCACCAGGCCCTTGGCGTAGGCGTCCACCGCCCCGGCCACGGTGGTGCAGTGGTTCAGGCGGGCAGCGGCCAGGGTCCTGATGGGGGACCCACCGTCCGCAGGTCTCAGGTTGGCAGGCTCCGCCGCCGTGCCCGTCAGGCAGATGACCAGCAGCAGGAGGGTGATGCTACAGGAAGCCAGGGCCATCCCCCTGGGGTAGGTCTTGAAGCGGACGATGGCCTCAATACGCCGGGCGATGTTTTTGCCGCCGTTGGAGATGGAAGTGGTGCCAGGGGCACGAGGGTACTTCTCGTTGGCCATGGACAGCAGGCTGATGCCGTAAGAACGGCGCTCCTCCCCTGCCAGGCGCTCCAGCACCCGCTGGTCACACAGGGACTCCAGGTCGTTGCCCACCCGGTCCAAAAACAGGTGGACCAGGGGGTTGCACCAGTGGATGGCCCGACAGAGGGACCAAAAGACATTTTGCAGGGCGTCGTGATATTTCACATGGAGCAGCTCGTGGAGGAGCACATGGTCCTCCATCTCCTTCCCCGCCGGCAGGGCCAGCACCGGACGGAAAACCCCGCAGACCATGGGAGAGGTCAGGCCGGGCAGGACCACCACCGCGCAAAGGGGCAGGCCGTACTGCTCTGCCACCCCCATCACCTGGCGGCGGAGGTCCTCCGAGGGTTCTTCTCCCCTCCCCATGAGACGGCGCAGGGAGAGGTAGCTGACCAGATACCGCAGCAAAAAGGCCACCACGCCGAGGACGTAGAGGAAAAACAGCCAGTCTGTAACGCTGTGGGGCAGGCCGGTCAGCCAGGGCACTGGGGCCTTTACCTGGATTGCCTGGGCCACCGAGGTATAGGTCGAGGACAGCCCTTCCTCCACCGTCAGTTTGGCCATCTCGAGCCACAAAGGCAGCCGGAGCAGGGGTGTCCCGCCGCCAAAGGTGGCCGGCACCAGCAGCCGGGCCGCCAGCACCACCCAGACGAAATATTGCCACCGGGGGGACAGCTTGTCCCGCAGCAGCCACTTGATCACCAGCAGCAGCACACCTACCAGGGAGACGTAGGCGGTCTGGAGTAAAAACTCCCAAAGATTGGTCATCTCATACCTCCATTTCCTCCAACAGCCGCCGCAGCCGGTCCCGCTCGGCAGAGGTGATGGTGCTCTCCTTCAAAAAGGCCGCGATCAGGTCCCCGGCAGCCCCGCCGTAGACCTGGTCCAGCAGCTGGCCCCGGGCCTGGCGGGCGCAGTCGTCCCGGCTCACCGCCGCAGCGTAGCGGTGGGGCTCAGTCTGGCGGAGGATGGTCACCAGGCCCTTGGCCTCCATTCGGGTCAGATAGGTGTGTACGGTGTTGCGTCGCCAGTGGTGGGTGGGCTCCAGGGCGGAGACGATCTCGCCCAGGGGGAAGCTCTCCCCCTGCCACAGGACTTCCAGCACCGCCCACTCCCCTTCGGTCAGTTTTGCCATCTGGCGTACCCCCTTTCCGCCGCTGGTTTCTCCGTCCTACAATTGTAGAACTTCTTTTCGATTCCACTATACTACGCTTGTAGAATCTTGTCAACGGTCTTTTCCCCATGACTTTTCCGCCGTCATCTGGTATACTATGGGCACGACAAGAGAGAAAGGACTGGATGCCATGTATGAACTCATTCAAGCCGGCCCCCACAGCTACTACATCAACGCCCCGGTGAAGATCGGCCTGTATGTCTTAGAGGACCAGGCGTGGCTCATCGACAGCGGTGGGGACAAGGACGCCGGACGGAAGGTCCGTCAGCTGCTGGAAAAGCAGGGATGGACCCTGCGGGCCATTTTGAACACCCACTCCAACGCCGACCACATCGGGGGCAACAAGTACCTGCAAAAGCAGACGGGCTGTCCCGTCTACGCCCCGGGCATCGACTGCGCCTTTACCCGCCATCCTCTGCTGGAACCAGCGTATCTGTACGGCGGCTTTCCCCCCAAAGACCTGCGGCACAAGTTCCTCATGGCCCAGGAGAGTGACGCGGCCTATCTGACCCAGGAGGTCTTACCCCAGGGAATGAAGCTCCTGCCTCTGCCGGGTCATTTCTTTGATATGGTGGGCTTCGAGACCGACGAGGGGGTGACCTACCTGGCCGACTGCCTGTCCAGCCGGGAGACGTTGGACAAGTATGGCATCGGGGTGATCTATGACGTGGGGGCTTATCTGGACACCTTGGAAAAGGTGAAAACCATGACCGCCAAATGCTTTGTCCCCGCCCACGCCCCGGCCACGGAGGACATCGCTCCCCTGGCCCAGTACAACATCGACAAGACTTTGGAGGTGGCGGAGAAAATCCGTGCCTTCTGCCGGGAGCCAATCTCTTTTGAGGTTTTATTGCAAAAGCTCTTCACCGACTACGACCTCACCATGGACTTTTCCCAATACGTCCTGGTGGGCAGCACGGTGCGCTCCTACCTGGCCTGGCTGAAGGACAAGGCGGAGGTCACCGTCTCCTTCGACACCCGGATGGCCTTGTGGCAGACGGTGTGATCCTTTTCCATCCATAGCTGCGCAAAAAAACAGGACGGTCACCCGTCCTGTTTTTACGTTTCGTGAGGAAGGTTTTTATCCCACCAGGAACCCGGCGGCCAGATAGGCCACCAGCGCCAGCAGCACTGGCAGAAGGATCAACGGCGTGGCGCACTGGGCGTAGCGGACATTGTCGATCTGGGATGCCGAGCAGGCCAGGGTGGCCTCGGAGCCGAAGAAGCACAGATGGGACCCTGCCGCCGTGGCGGAGATGATGGCCCCAGCGGTGAGCAGAACGTTGCCGTCCAGCGCCTGGGCGATGGGGATGATCACCGGGAAGGCAATGGCGCAGATGCCCCAGAAGTTCCCCGCCGCCACCGCCAGAACCGTGACGATCAGGAAGGCCGCCGCCGGCAGCAGCTGGGGACTCATGGCCGCCTTGGCCGCGCCAATGACGAACTCGGGCATCCCCAGCAGGCTGTTGATGTCCCGGAGGATGAAGGCACTGGTGACGATGAACAGAACCCCGATCATGTCCTTAAATCCCACCAACACCGTGTCCAGGTATTTCCCTGGGGTCATCAGCCGCTGGGGCAGGTAGAGAACGGCACAGAAAACCAGGCAGGCCAGGGTGCCATAAAGAATCTCCCCGGTGGCAATGGTCAGAGCGGTGACCAAGATCACCGGCAGCAGGAAGTTCAGGGCACGGGGCTTGGCCGGTCCCTCCTCCTCGGGGGTTTCCTGGGCCGTCGGGGCAACCTCACGGGCCTTGGCATAGGCCTGGCGCATGGGGCCGAATTTGGGCAGAATCCCCACCCCGTAAAGCAGGCCGCACAGCAGGGCCAAGAAGGGGTAGAACAGGAAGGGCAGGGCGTGCAGGAAGGTGCTCATCCCCGCCTCGGCGGTGCTCACGTCGGTGGCCACCAGCTGGCTGATCATGAATACCCCCCAGGTGGAAGTGGGCACGATGACGCAGATGGAGGATGCAGTGGAGTTGCTCAGATAGGCCAGCATTTCCCGGGGCACATGGAAGCGGTCGGTGGCCCGGCGCATGGCGGTGCCCACAGAGAGGATGGACAGCCAGTCGTCCACAAAGACCACAATGCCCAGCAGCCAGGAGGCGAAGAGGGTGCGCTTCTCCCCCTTGCAGATCTTTCCCGCAATGGCGGTGAAGCCCTGGATTCCCCCAGAGACCTCAAATAGGGCCACCAAACTGCCAAAAAAGCCGCACACCAGCACCAGCCAGATCCACAGGTCGCTGCCCATCACCCCGTAGACCACGTCCAGCCAGGGCTTGGCGAAACCAGTTCCGTAGAGCATCACTGCCCCCACAATGGTCCCGGCCAGCAGGGAGACCGCCGTTCGTTTGGTGAAAAACACCAGCACGATGACCACCGCCACCGGCAGCAAACTCAGGATGCCATACTCCATCGGTCACACTCCTTCCAAAAAAACGCACTCTTTTTCTCTCTTTTGTGGTGATAATGTAATAGTACGGCAAAAGAACCGTCTCCGTCAAGGCAGAAATGGCGTTCTCCCAAGAAAAATATCGCGGGTCATCGCACCGCGCTGGGTCCTGCCCTGCCGCCGAGAACGATAACCACCCCAGCAAAGGCTTTTCTTTCCAACAAAAAACACCCTGGCGGAGAAATCGTTTCTCCGCCAGGGTGTGGTATGCCCGTGTGGTATGCTCGCTCAGTCTTCCAGCTGACGCAGCCGGAGATCTTGGGTCATGGTCTCCTCGGAAAGAGCATATAACCCGTCCACTATGCCACCGGCAAACCGGCTGATGCTGCCGTGGACGGAAAAGTCCGCTGCCGCCCGCTCCCCGGCCAGGCCCAGCATGGCAGCCCCCGCCGCCGCCGCGGTCATGGGATCCGTCACCGCCAGGAAGGCGGCCACCACCGCCCCCTGCAGGCAGCCGGTGCCGGTGACCAGGGCCATAAGGGGGTCCCCGTTTTCTGCCGCGAAGGCCTGCCGGCCGTCGGCAATCACATCGGCGGCGCCGGACAGCAGCACCACCGTTTGAAACCGCCGGGCAGCCTCTTGGGCTGTGGCCAGGGCTTGGGACAAATCCTCCGCTTCACCGTTGTCGATCCCCTTGGCGTGGTGGGGCAGGCCGCACAGGGCCCGCAGCTCCGACTGGTTCCCCTTGAGTACCACCGGGCGGGCATTTTGGAGAAATGACCGGGCAAAGTCCAGGCGCAGCCCGCTGCAGCCCACTCCCACCGCGTCCATGACGCAGGGGATTCCCCTTTGGCGGGCGGCCTGGCCGGAGGCGGTCATGGCCGCCATGCGGCTGTCGGAGATGTTGCCCAGGTTCACCAGCAGGGCCTGGGCGGAGGCCGTGATCTCCGCCGCCTCCGCCGGGTGCTCGGCCATGATAGGCCGGGTGCCCAGGGCCAGCAGGCCGTTGGCGCAGTCCCGAATGGAGATGTGGTTGGTGATGCAGTGGATCAGGGGCTGTTCAGCGCGGATCTGCCGCCGAAGGACGGGCAAGGGGATAGGACAGCGCATAGACTTTCCCTCCTAACGCAGATTGGATCTTGGCCAGCATTCCCGTGCGCCGCAGAGCGCCCAGGAAGAGGAAGGCGATGGTCCCGCCGATGAGAGTGCCGGCGAGGAACAAGGGGGTGTAGAAGAACCAGGTCAGCCCCGACTGATGGACCAGGAAGGCCATGATGGGGTAGCTGATGAGGGAGCCGATGATGCCGGTGCCCACCACTTCCCCCAGCACCGCGCACCAGAGCCTGCCCTTCGAGGCCCGGTAGAAGGCCCCCGACAGAAAGGCCCCAAAGACCGCCCCGGTGAGGGCCAGGGGCGGGATGCCCATGCAGGACATGCGGATGATGCCAATGAGAGTGGCGCACAGCAGGGAGTACCAGGGACCCAAAAACACCGAACAGGTGATGTTGATCAGGTGGGCCATAGGACACATGCCCTCGATGCGCAGGATGGGCGAGATCACCACCCCCAGGGCCACCAGCATGGCCAGCATGGTCATGCGCAGGATGTCGGTCTTACTTTTGGCTTGCATGATGAAATTACCTCTCTTTCCGCCCGGTTCCATGGTCGGGCTGCGGGCGGAAAAGGATAGACTCCGCCCGTGGTCATCGGACGGTCGAGGCTCAAAAGCCTCCTCTCACCTTGAAACACAAGTTCCCTCGCAAAAGGCGGGAGGGAAAAAGTCCCGGGCGCTCCCCCGCGGCTTCCCTTCCGGCCCTGAAGGCCGGAAACCTCCCTGTTGTTTTATTTTGTACCAGCGGCCCTTACCGCTCGGAGCAGAACTCCACTTTCTTCCCTTCCAGGATCAGGTTGGTGGTGCGCACCGCACACATCTTGCCGCACATGGAGCAGGTGTGGCGGTCAGAGGGCGGGGTGCTCTCGAAATAGCGCCGGGCCTTCTCCGGGTCCACCGCCAGGCGGAACATCTCCTCCCAGTCCACCCGATGGCGGGCCTCGGCCATCTGGTCGTCCCGGTCCCGGGCATGGGGAACGCCCTTGGCAATGTCGGCGGCGTGGGCAGCAATGCGGGAGGCGATGATGCCCTCCTTCACGTCCGCCGCGTCGGGCAGACGCAGGTGCTCGGCGGGGGTGACGTAGCACAGGAAGTCCGCCCCGCTGGCCGCGGCAATGGCCCCGCCGATGGCGGAGGTGATGTGATCGTAGCCGGGGAAGATATCAGTGACCAGGGGGCCCAGAACATAGAAGGGGGCCTCGTGGCACAGGCGCTTTTCCAGACGCATGTTGGCGGCGATCTCGTTCATGGCCATGTGGCCGGGTCCCTCGATCATCACCTGCACGTCCTTCGCCCAGGCCCGCTTGGCCAGGTCGCCCAGCTCAATGAGCTCGGCAATCTGACCGGCGTCGGTGCTGTCGTCCAGACAGCCGGGGCGCAGGGCGTCCCCCAGGCTGATGGTCACGTCGTACTCCCGCAGAATCTCCAGCACATCGTCGTAGTACTCAAAGAAGGGGTTCTCATTGCCGGTCATCTCCATCCAGGCAAACAGGAGGGAGCCGCCCCGGGAGACGATGTTCATCTTCCGCTTGTCCCGCTTAAAGGCCTCCACTGCCCGGCGGTTGATGCCCGCGTGGATGGTCATGAAGTCCACGCCCTCTTCCGCGTGGGCCCGGACCACCTTGAGGAAGTCCCGGGGGGTGATCTCCAGCAGGTCTTTGTCCAGATAGCCGATGGCGTCGTACATGGGCACGGTACCGATCATGGCCGGGGACATGTCGATCAGCTGCCGGCGGAAGGTGTTGGTCTTGCCATAGTTGGACAGGTCCATGATGGCCTCAGCTCCAAAGTCCAAAGCCATGCGGACCTTGTCCATCTCCGCCTGGTAGTTGTTGGCGTCCCCGGAGATGCCCAGGTTGACGTTGATTTTGGTGCGCAGTCCCTTGCCGATGCCCTCGGGGTTCAGGGACTTGTGGTTGATGTTGGCGGGGATGGCGATCTGTCCCAAAGCCACCAGCTGCCGCAGCTTTTCCGGGTCCATGTACTCCTTTTCCGCCACAGCCTTCATCTCTGGCGTCAGGATGCCTTTCTTGGCGGCCTCCATCTGGGTCGCGTATTCTCTCATGGTCACTCCTCTTTTCTGGGCAAAAAAATTGCGGCCATCCATTCGTCGCGACGAATCGATAGCCGTTTATCCATAAACGAATTCCCTCCGTCGGCATTGTCCGAATCAGGTGCGCGGCGCGTGCGCCGCAGGGTCGAAACAACTGTTTCCTCTCAGCCGCTGCTGCGGCTCCCCTATTCAAGAAGTATTGTAGCACGCCCCTCCCCCCTTGTCAACGGGCGGCCTGCCCAGGAAAGGACGTTTTTCTTGACTTTTTCCTGGTTGTCCTGTAACATGAAGAAAACTTCACATGAAGTAACCTTCATACCATGGAGGGTGCTATGAAAACCAGGATCAAAGAACTGCGCACCGCAGCACACATGACCCAACAGCAGCTGGCTGAGCTGGTCCATGTCTCCTCCCGCACCATCATTTCCATTGAGAAGGGGCAGTACAACCCCTCCCTGATGCTGGCCTACCGCATGGCCCTGGTGTTTGGGGTGACGGTGGAGGAGCTGTGCTGTCTGGCGGAGAACAAAGCATGGGAGGATGCCGAGTTTGAAAATCTACCATAAGAAAAACTTTGCCGTAGGCCTTGGGCTGAGTCTGCTGGGTGCGGCCAACCTGGGGTTGATGGTCTGGAAGGGCTGGCAGGTCCGGGAAACAGTCACTGCCCTGCTGTGCCTGCTGCTGGGCATCGGGAGCCTGCTGCGCAGCCTGTCCCGGGACATGGCCCGGGAGGACATCCTGGAGGAACGGGATGAGCGGAACCGGCTGGTGGCCCTGAAGTACCGCAGCTCTGCCCTGCGGCTGACCCAGGGCGTAAGCTTCGTCCTAATGTGCCTGCTTTTCCTGCTGAGCAAAACCTCCGGGCAGCAGAGCCTCCTGCCGGTGGGCCTTGGCCTGGGGCTGGCGCTATCCGTGAGCATCTGGGGCGAGCTGGGTGCCGAGCTCTACCACCAGAAACACACCTGAGGAAAGGAGCGTTGGATCATGCGCAACAACGCCAAGTATCCCGTCAAGGACGAACGGGACCAGCAGATCGACACCGCCGCCCGCAGCCATGCCTTGGACTTCCTGGTGGCCGCCACCCAAGTCCTGACGGTACTATGTGCTGTGAAAGGGAACCCTGCCTGGAAAGGCAGTCTATCGCTGCTATTTTTAGGCGTGGCGGCGATGTTGTTTTACAAATACAGTCAGTATGAAGCGCGGCCCTACCGACAGGTGGGGGTTGTGCTGGGACTAATCGGACTGGCCCTGCTAATTTGGTTCGGGATCGCCGGATAAAGACTTGCACCCGGCGGCCATCCACGGTACAATGGGAGGCAGCAACGAAGGAGGCCGCCACATGGAACAGGAGCACAAGCGCCGGGTGCGCTACAAGGGGACCCATCCCCGGAGCTATCAGGAAAAGTACAAAGAGCTCAACCCAGAGCGATATCAGGAAGACGTGGAAAAGATTCTTCGCAGCGGAAAGACCCCTGCCGGTATGCACCGTCCCATCTGTGTGACGGAAATTTTGTCGTTTCTGGATGTGCAGCCTGGCCAAATTGGATTGGATGCCACCTTGGGCTATGGCGGCCACAGCCGGAAATTACTGGAATGCCTGCAGGGCCAGGGCCATCTGTACGCCACGGACGTAGACCCCATCGAGTCGGAAAAGACCAAAGCCCGGTTGGCTGGGCTGGGGTATGGGCCGGAGCTGCTCACCGTCCGGCGGATGAACTTCGCCCAGCTGGACCAAGTGGCCCCCGGGGTCCGGTTCGATTTCGTGCTAGCCGATCTGGGGGTGTCCTCCATGCAGATCGACAACCCCGAGCGGGGATTCACCTTCAAGCAAGATGGCCCCCTGGACCTGCGCCTGGACCCCACCGCCGGGGTCCCCGCTTCCCAGCGGCTGAAGGAACTGGACCGGGAGGAACTGGCCGCCCTGCTTTGGGAAAACGCCGATGAGCCCTACGCGGACCAGATCGCCAAGGCCATCTTCCACAAGGTCAAGCGGGGTGGCGGCATCCACACCACCAAGGAATTGGCCCAGGTGGTGGAGAGCACCCTGGACTTTCTGCCCCCAGCCGAGCGGAAGGAGGGCGTGAAAAAAGCCTGCCAGCGGACCTTTCAGGCCCTGCGGATCGACGTCAACAGCGAATTCGAGGTACTCTATGCCTTTTTGGAAAAACTCCCCCTGGTCCTCAAGCCCGGGGGCAAGGCGGCCATCCTCACCTTTCACTCCGGGGAAGACCGGCTGGTGAAGAAGTCCTTCCAGGCCCTCTGCCGCCAAGGAATCTATACGGAGGTCTCCCGCCAGGTCATCCGCCCCACCCCCCAGGAGTGCGCCCAGAATCCCCGGGCCCGCTCGGCCAAGCTGCGCTGGGCCATCCGGGGAGAGGACCCGGCCGACCACGTATGCAAGGAGGAGGAAGAGGCATGACAAAGGCCACCACCTTAAAAGACCTGGAACTGGGCCAGACTGCCGTCATCACCGCCGTGGGAGGCGAGGGCTCCCTGCGGCAGCACTTTTTGGACATGGGGGTCATCCCCGGCGCCGAGGTCACCTTAATGAAATTCGCCCCCATGGGAGACCCCATGGAGCTACGCATCCACGGCTATGAACTTACCCTACGCCTGGCCGATGGGGAGAAGGTCACCGTCTCGCCCCTACCCAAGGGCAAACCCCGGCAGCAGGCCCCTTGGCTGCCCGCCCACGCCCCGGACAACCAGGCCCACCCCGGCCTGGGCGAGGGGGGCAAGTACCACGTGAAGGCCGACGAGAATCCCCTGCCCCCCGGCACCCAGCTCACCTTTGCCCTAGCGGGCAACCAGAACTGCGGCAAAACCACGTTGTTTAACCAGCTCACTGGAGCCAACCAGCATGTGGGCAACTTCCCCGGGGTCACCGTGGACCAGAAGAGCGGGGCCATCCGGGGGCACAGCGACACCTTGGTCACCGACCTGCCGGGAATTTACTCCCTCTCCCCCTACACCAGTGAGGAGATCGTCTCCCGGCAGTTCATCCTCCACGAGCATCCTACGGGAATCATCAACATCGTCGACGCCACCAACATTGAGCGCAACCTCTACCTAACCATGCAGCTGATGGAGTTGGACGTGCCCATGGTCCTGGCCCTGAACATGATGGACGAGGTCCGGGGCAACGGTGGCTCCATCCGCATCAACCGCATGGAGGAGCTGCTGGGCATTCCCGTGGTGCCCATCACCGCCTCCAAGAACGAAGGCGTGGCGGAACTGGTGGACCACGCCCTCCACGTAGCCCAGTATCAGGAGCGTCCCGGGCGGACGGACTTCTGCGACAAGGACGACCACAATGGGGCGGTCCACCGCTGTCTCCACGGGATCATGCACCTGGTGGAGGACCACGCCAAGGCCGCCGGCATCCCTCTGCGCTTTGCCGCCAGCAAGCTGGTGGAGGGGGACCCTCTGATCCTGGAGTCCCTCCATCTCAGCCAGAATGAAAAGGAGATGCTGGAACACATCATCTGCCAGATGGAGGAGGAGCGCGGCCTGGACCGGGCCGCCGCCATCGCCGACATGCGCTTTGCCTTCATCCAAAAACTCTGCCAACAGACGGTGGTGAGGCCCCGGGAGAGCAAGGAGCACGAGCGCAGCCGGAAGATCGACACCTTCCTCACCGGCAAGTACACCGCCATCCCCGCCTTTGTGGGCATCATGGCCCTGGTGTTTTTCCTCACCTTCAACGTCATCGGCGCCTGGCTGCAGGGGCTGCTGGAGACCGCCATCGGCTGGCTCACCGCCGGGGTGGACGCCGCCCTGACCGCCTGGCACATCAACGACGTGCTCCACTCCCTGGTCATCGACGGCATTTTTAACGGCGTGGGCAGCGTTTTAAGTTTTGTGCCTATCATCGTCACGCTTTTCTTCTTCCTCTCCCTGCTGGAGGACAGCGGCTATATGGCCCGGGTGGCCTTCGTCATGGATAAGCTACTGCGGAAGATCGGCCTGTCCGGCCGAAGCATCGTGCCCATGCTCATCGGATTTGGGTGCACGGTACCCGGGGTGATGGCCAGCCGGACCCTCCCCTCGGAACGGGACCGGAAGATGACCATTCTCCTGACCCCCTTTATGAGCTGCTCGGCCAAGCTGCCCATTTACGGCTTCTTTACCGCCGTGTTTTTCCCTGGACACGGCGGGCTCATTATGGTGCTGCTCTATTTCCTGGGCATCCTCATCGGCATCCTCATGGCCCTGCTGTCCAAGAGCACCATGTTCAAAGGGGAGGCTGTCCCCTTTGTCATGGAGCTGCCCAACTACCGTATGCCCGGGGCCAAAAACGTGGCCCATCTGCTGTGGGACAAGGCCAAGGACTTCCTCCAGCGGGCCTTCACCGTCATTTTCATCGCCACCATCGTGGTCTGGTTCCTGCAGACCTTTGACCTTCACCTAAACATTGTCTCCGACTCTCAGGAGAGCATCCTGGCCATGGTGGCTGGAGTCCTCACCCCCCTCTTTGCTCCCTTGGGCTTTGGGGACTGGCGGGTGTCCACCGCCCTCATTGCCGGTTTTATGGCCAAGGAAAGTGTGGTCTCCACCCTCTCCGTTCTCTTTGGGAGCACCGGAGCCATGGTGGCAGTGCTCTCTCCCCTGGCCGCCGCTGCCCTGCTGGTCTTTTGCCTGCTCTACACCCCCTGTGTGGCGGCCATTGCCGCCATCAAGCGGGAACTGGGCCTGAAGTGGGCCGTGGGGGTGGTGGTCGGCCAATGTGTCATCGCCTGGCTGGCCGCCTTGGTGGTGCACACGATAGGACTGGCCGTGGGGATGGGCGGATGAACCTGCCCAGTCTGCTCCTGCTGTTTCTTCTGCTCCTGGCCGTCGTTCTGGCCCTCCGCGCCCTCTGGAAGCACCGGGGAACCGGCGGCTGTTCCGGCTGCTCTGGCTGCCGGGACCCCCACGGGACTTGCCCCTTCCGCTGCCGTGGGCAAACGGGGAAAAAACCTTTTTGCCACCCCGATTCCCTTGCGCAGGCTAAGCAGGCCCCAGAAAAGCAGGAAGATCGCCTGTAGCCCACACCTAGTCCCAACAATTCCTTGAATGATTGTAGCGCCTTGATGAAAAAGGACCGCTGCCCAGCAGGGCAGCGGTCCTTTTTGGGAGCGCAGAGAAATGCGGCGGCCGTCCTCTCGTGTAGAAGGGGCGCAGGGAAAAATCGGCCGCGCCGTTGGACTGTGGTGGCAGGTCCCTTATTCTCCCTGCTGCTTCTGAAAGTGATCGCACCAGGGGCGCAGAGCGCAGTTGGGGCAGTCGGGCTTTCGGGCCCGGCAGACCGCTCGGCCGTGGAGGACCAACCGGTGGCAGAAGTCGTTGGACTCCTCAGGTGGCAGGCAGGCCCGGAGCTGCTTTTCCACCTTGCCCGGGTCTTTGGTGCCGTCAGTGAGGCCCAGCAGGCCGGTGATGCGGATGCAGTGGGTGTCCGCCACCACCACCCCGGGGGTGTGGTGGACGTCCCCCAAGATCAGGTTGGCCGTCTTTCGGCCCACCCCGGGCAGGGTGAGCAGTTCCTCCATGGTGCCGGGGACCTTTCCCCCGTACTCCGACAGGAGCATCCGGGAGGCCAGGACGATGTCCTTGGCCTTGGCCCGGAAAAAGCCGCAGGAGTGGATGTAAGGCTCCACCTGGGCCGGCTCCGCCTGGGCCAGGTCCTCCAGGGTGGGAAAGCGGGCAAAGAGGGCGGGGGTGACCTGATTGACCCGTTCGTCGGTGCACTGGGCGGACAGGCGGGTGGCAAAGAGAAGCTCGTAGTCCTTTTGATACTGCAGAGAGCAGATCCCGTCGGGGTAGCAGTCCTTCAAGGTCTGGACGATGGCGGCAACTTCCGTGGGACTTTTCATAAATGTTACCCTTTCCTTTTTTTCTGTGGGGATTTTTGTGAAAATAGTATAGCACAAAGTGACGGCCCAGTCATTGGATTTTTTTGAGAAGTGGAGTATAATGGAAAAACGCAAACCCGCTGCAATTGGAGATTTCCAGAAATTCTAAATAAAAGGAGCGAATATCGTGGTCAAAGATGTCATCGATTTCCTGATCCAGCAGGACCCCCAGGTGGGCAACGCCGTCAAAGCGGAGTATGACCGCCAGCGCAGAAACATCGAGCTGATCGCCTCGGAGAACTTCGTCAGCGAGGCCGTGCTGGCCGCTGCCTCTTCCGTGCTTACCAACAAATACGCAGAGGGCTATCCCGGCAAGCGTTACTATGGTGGCTGCGAATGTGTTGACGTGGTGGAAGAGATTGCCCGGGAGCGGGCCAAGGCCCTTTTCGGTGCTGACCACGTGAACGTGCAGCCCCACAGCGGCGCCTCCGCCAACTACGCCGTCTACCAGGCCCTGTGCAACGTGGGCGACACCGTCATGGGCATGAACCTGGACAACGGTGGCCATCTGACCCACGGCAGCCCGGTCAACTACTCCGGCATCAACTACAACATCGTCCCCTACGGCGTGGACCCCAAGACCCACCGCATCGACTACGATCAGGTTCGCGACCTGGCCAAGCAGTGCAAGCCCAAGATGATCATCGCCGGCGCCTCCGCCTATCCCCGGATCATCGACTTTAAGGCCTTCCGGGAGATCGCCGACGAAGTGGGCGCCTACCTCTTCGTGGACATGGCCCACATTGCCGGCCTGGTGGCCACCGGCCTGCACCCCTCCCCCGTGCCCTACGCCGACGTGGTCACCACCACCACCCACAAGACCCTGCGCGGTCCCCGGGGCGGCGTGATCCTGTGCAAGGAAGAGCACGCCAAGAAGATCGACAAGGCCATCTTCCCCGGCTCCCAGGGCGGCCCCCTGATGCACATCATCACCGCCAAGGCCGTGGCCTTCGGCGAGGCCATGAAGCCCGAGTTCAAGACCTATCAGGAGCAGGTGCTCAAGAACGCCAAGGTCCTGGCCCAGAGCCTCACCGACGCCGGCTTCCAGCTGGTCTCCGGCGGCACCGACAACCACCTGATGCTGGTGGACCTGCGCCCGGCCAACATCACCGGCAAGGAGCTGGAGAAGCGCCTGGACCAGGTGAACATCACCGTGAACAAAAACACCATCCCCGACGATCCCCAGTCCCCCTTCGTCACCAGCGGCATCCGCGTGGGCGTGCCTGCCGCCACCAGCCGCGGCCTGCGGGAGGAGGACATGAAGGTCATCGGCCAGCTCATCTGGCAGACCGCCACCGAGTTTGAGACCAAGCAGGATGACATCCGCGCCGCCGTGGCTGCCATCACCGCCAAGTATCCCATGTACGAGTGAGCCGAGATCTGGCGCGCTCCCCCATTGCCAACAAACAGGAGGACGGCAGTCTGCCGCCCTCCTGTTCCTTTTTGACCCCATACAGGCTCGCACAGCCCCGTAGACCTGGCTCGCGTCACATGATATAATGCGAACAGAAAACCTGGACTGAGGAGGACGGCAACCATGAGAAGATATCTGCTGGACAGGCTGATGAACTGGCTGAGCCTGCTGTTGCTGCTGGGCACGACGGTGTTTCTGGTGGTTTCCTGGCCGCGCATCCCGTCGGAGGTTCCCATGCACTTCAACGCTTTGGGAGAGATTGACCGCTGGGGCGGCAAAGGCGGGCTGCTGGTCCTGCCGGTGATCGGCTGGGCAGTCTACGTCCTGATGACGGTGGTGGAGCACTTTCCCAGCCTCTGGAACACCGGTGTCCAGATTACCGTGGAAAACCGGGCGCGAGTCTACCGGCTGTTGGGGCATCTGCTGAGCACCCTCAAGTGCTTGACCACAGCCATGTTCGCCGGACTCACCCTCTGGTGCGCCCTGGCCCGGTCCCTGCCGGGATGGTTCTTGCCGGTGATGCTGGTGGTCCTGTTCGGGGACATGATCTACTGGCTGGTCCGGGTGATCCGGGCCCGCTAGGCCCCAGGAACGGGGCAGCGCAGCACTTGGCCTGCACGGGACCCAAAGTTCTCCCTTTACGGAAAAGAAGATCGATGTTAAAATAAAGAGGATGACCTCCGGTCATTCTCTTTATTTTTTCACGAGAGGGGGCAGTGCCATGTATCAGCCGCTGGCAGATCGACTGCGGCCCAAGTCCCTCGACCAAGTGGCGGGGCAGCGGCATATCCTGGGAGAGGACGGCGTGCTGGGACGGATCATCCGGGGAGGCACCATCCCCAACATGATCTTCTACGGCCCCTCGGGCACCGGCAAGACCACCGTGGCGGAAATCGCCGCGGCCCGGATCGGCCGGCCCTTCTACCGGCTCAACGCCACCACCGCTTCTCTGGCGGACATCAAGGCAGTCACCGCCGACGTCGGCACCCTGCTGGCCCCAGATGGGGTGGTGCTGTATCTGGATGAGATCCAGTACTTCAACAAGAAACAGCAGCAGTCTCTGCTGGAGTTCATGGAGAACGGAAAGCTCACCCTCATTGCCTCCACCACGGAAAACCCCTACTTTTACGTCTACAATGCCGTGCTCAGCCGGTCCACGGTCTTTGAGTTCAAACCACTGACACCGGAGGAGATCCTGCCGGTGATCTTACGGGGTATGGAGACCTTGGGCCAGGACCAGGGCGCCGCGGTGCACTGGGAGCAAGGGGTCCCCGAGTACATTGCCCAGGGCTGCGGCGGGGACGTGCGCAAGTCCCTCAACGCCGTGGAGGCCCTCTTTGCCGCCCACGCCCAGGACCGGGGGGAGATCTCCCTCACCCTGGCGGAGACCGCCGCCGTGGCCCAACGCTCGGCCACCCGGTACGACCGGGACGGCGACGTTCACTACGACATCCTCTCCGCCTTTCAAAAGTCCATTCGGGGCTCGGACCCCGACGCCGCCGTCCACTATCTGGCCCGGCTGCTGGAGGCTGGAGACCTGATCTCCCCCTGCCGCCGGCTGATGGTCATGGCCAGCGAGGATGTAGGGCTGGCCCATCCCCAGGCGGTCTCCATCGTCAAGGCCTGCGTGGACAGTGCCAACATGCTGGGCCTGCCGGAGGCCCGGCTGCCTCTGGCCCAGGCGGCCATTTTCCTGGCCACCTGTCCCAAGTCCAACAGCGGCATCCTGGCCATCGACCGGGCCATGGTCGACCTGCGGAAAGGGACCACCGGCGAGGTGCCCGCCCACCTGCGGGATTCCCACTACGGCGGGGCCGCCAAGCTGGGCCACGGCCAGACCTACCGCTACGCCCACGACTATCCCCACCACTACGTCCAGCAGCAGTATCTCCCCGACGCCTTGAAAGACCGGGTATACTACCACTACGGGGAAAACAAAACCGAGCAGGCCGCCAAGACCTACTGGGACCGGATCAAAGGGGACGGCTGAGCGGCGCCGTGTAGTCCCAGCCGGTCAGCTGCCCGGAGGAGATCACATAGGAGAAGGGGGCCGGCTGGCCGCCCGCCGCCAGTTTTTCCAAAATGGTCAGCTTGATCTTCCGCCGGGCAGGCTGGATGGCCTTGATGTACACGCTGACCCGGTCGTCCTCGGCCAGGCCCTCGGTCTGGTCGGCCAGGCCCGTAAGGTTGGGGGCCAGTTCCACAAAGGTGCCGTAGGGCTTTACCCCCCGCACCCAGCCAGTTACCGTCATGCCCGGGGCAAACCGGGCGGCGTTCTCCGCCCAGGTGCCCAGCAGTTCCTTGTGGGACAAATACAGCCGCCCCAGAGCCCGGTCTTGGCCGGTGAGTACAGCGCAGATCTCCTGGCCCACAGCAAAGCGCCGGTTCGGGTGGGCAATGCGAGAGACCGAGCAGTTCTCAATGCCGATCATGGACGTGACTCCGCAGCCTACGTCCACAAAGGCCCCAAAGCCCTCCAAATGGGTGACTACCCCAGGCAGAATGGTGCCCACCGGCAGGGCCAGCAGGTGTTCCAGGGCCAGTTCCTGGGCCCGGCGGCGGGAGAAATACAGTTTCTCCCCCACGGCGCTCACTGTGCACGCCACCGGCTTTCCCACCCGGGAGAGGATGGCGATTTCCCGGGCCGTGCCCTCGCGGATGCCCAGGGCGGCCTCCTGGCGGGGGATGGTGCCGGTGAAGGGCCCCACCTCCACCACCAAGTCGTGTTCGGGGGTGCACAGCACAGCCCGGCCCTCCAGGACGGTCTCTTCCGCCTGGCAGCGCTCCAACGCCGCCAGGGTGGCCGCGGCCGCCCGGTTTTCCGGGGTAGAAAGAAGTCCCCCTTCCGGGGGATACGGATTGGACATAGACGGTCTTCCTTTCTCGCCTCCCCCACGCAGGGAGGGATAGAGTCTGCCACAATCCTATTCACCAGCGGGCCAAAACTTGCCCGCCTTTGATTCAACAGGGAGGTACGATGCCATGGATATCCACCCCGGCGACGTGCTGGAAATGAAGAAAGAACACCCCTGCGGCGCCCGGCGCTGGCAGGTGCTGCGGGTGGGGATGGACTTCCGCCTGCGCTGCACCGGCTGCGGCCGGGAAGTCATGCTGCCCCGTAAAAAGGCCGAAAAGGCTTTGAAGAAAATCATTCCCTCGGCGCCCCAGGCCGAGTGAGACAGGAGGAATTCTCATGCGTTACGAAGGTCAGATCTATCGTCCCCCCGGAGAGTGGCGCAGCTATCTGCTCCAATGCACCGTGGGCTGCACCCACAACAAGTGCACCTTCTGCGGGATGTACAAGACGAAGAAGTTTCACGTGCGGCCCATGAAGGAGATCATCGAAGACATCGCCATGGCCCGGGAATACTACGGCCCGGAAAATGTGGACAAAGTCTTCCTGTGTGACGGGGACGCCATCGTCATGCGCCAGGAACAGCTGCTGCAGATCCTGGAAGCCCTGTACGCTGCCTTTCCCCACCTGCGCCAGGTAACCGTCTACGCCGGCACCCGCAGCACCATGACCAAGAGCCAGGAGCAGCTCAACGAGCTGCGCAAGGCCGGCCTGACCCGGGCATACCTGGGCGTGGAGACCGGCTGGGACGACCTGCTCAAGAAGGTCAACAAAGGGGTCACCTCCGCCCAGATGCTCCAGGCCACTAGCATGATCCAAAAGGCGGGCATCGACCTGTGGGTGATGGTGATCCTAGGCCTGGCCGGCCCCGGAGAGCCCTCCAAGCGCCACGTGCAGGAGACCATCCGGGTGCTCAACGAGATGAAGGCCAACCACGTCTCCTGCCTGTCCTACATGCCCGAGCCCAACTCCCCTATGTACAAGGACGTGCAGGAGGGCCGGTTCCAGCTCATCACCCCCCGGGAGTACCTGGAGGAGACCCGGGCCCTGGTGGAAGGCCTCAATTACGGCCCCTTCCACTTCACCAGCAACCACGCCTCCAACTACGTCCCCCTGAAGGGCACCTTGCCCGACGACCGGGAAAAGTTCCTGGCCGCCATCGACAGTGCCCTGGGCGGCAAGAGCAAGATCCGCAGCGAATTCTATCGTGCCCTATAAAACCAGCAACGAAAGAACAGCCCACGGCCACAGGCCGCAGGCTGTTCTTTTTTGCCTTAAATTCTCAATGAAACCCGACGCGTCGCTGCCACACAAAGGTTCATCACAGCGTCCACGGCCAGGTCTCCCAAGACAGGCCCCCCTCATCCCTGGTAGGTAAGCACCGCCACTTGGGGCTTGGTGCCCGCGTTGATGGTAAGGGTGTCGCTGGGATAGTAGACGTAGTCCTCCACCAGTGCCAAGAAGTCATCCACCGTTCCCACGGCGGGCAGGCCTACCGCGCCCATACGATAGTGCATGGGGACGATCACTTTGGGCCGGATGGTGTCGATGAGTTCCTTAGCCTCGGCAGGGCCGATGGTGTAGAAGCCGCCCACGGGGATCATGGCCACATCCAGGTTCTGCAGCTCTGCGGCCTGGGCCGGGGTGAGGGGACAGCCGATGTCCCCAAAATGGGCTACCCGCAGATCGCCGGCCTGGAGCACATGAATGGTGTTCTCCCCTCGCAGACGGCCCTGCTCCGGGTCGTGGAAGGTGGCGATTTCGGTGATCCGGAAGGGGTTGGCGGCGCCGTCCCCCGGCTGCACCACACTGGCGGCGTTGTGGTCGCCGTGCTGGTGGGAGCAGAGGACCAGGTCCCCCTTCACCCTCAGGGGAGAAAAGCCCGGAACGTAGTTGTCCTCATAGGGGTCGAAGACCACAGTGAATCCGTCGCAGGTCAGGGAAAAGCAGGCGTGGCCGTGCCAGCGCAAGGTCAGTTGTTTCATAAAGGGCCTCCTTTTGAGCAGATGTGGTTCGGATCGTGGTTTTATTGTATCACATTCCGGGCCATCCGTCAGGGGGCTTGGGCAAAAAGACGCAAATTTGTCCTCCGTTTCCCCAACCCTTCCCAGGCAAAGCCCTCTTCCCCGGGGCAGGAAAAGGAAACCTTTTCCTGCAATCGACATAACATGACAATGGCTCTGCCAGAAAGGAGTGTCTCTCATGACCAACTTAGACCCCAATGCTCTGATGGAAAACCAGACCTGTCCCGCCATCGGCTATCAGTCCGCCTCCATCTGCGTCCCTGTTACCGTCACCCCCTATGCTCAGGCCGGTGTGACCACCACCAAGTGCTGCGGCACCCCCGTGGTCACCCCCGGCATCGCGGTGTGCGGCGGCATCAAAAATGGCTCCTGCGCCTTCACCATCACCCAGGACATCTGCGTGGCGGTGCCCGTGGAGTTCGGCGCAGTAGCCACGGTGGGCGACAGCTTCGTCAGCTGCAACGAGGCCTCCGACCAGGACATCTGCACCACCTGCGGCCAGGTGCCCGCCTCCCCTCTGACCGACACTGTCCCCTCCACCCTGGAGCAGGCCGCCGGCACCGTGACCGACGCGGCTGCCTCTGTTCTGCCCAACCTCTGAGCAGCAAGTCCCCCTTCCCTCTCCGGCCCTCTTGGGTCTCTGCCCCCGAACGCAGTGCGTTCGGGGGCTTTCCGCCCTCTTTTCTGCGGGCAGACCCGACAGCGGGAAAATAACCGTGGCAATTTGGCGCAAAGCATTGTATAATGGAAAAAACACCCGCTGGTGCGGGGAAACGGAGAGATTGTCATTATGAAAGCAACTTTGGTCATCATGGCCGCCGGCATGGGTTCCCGCTACGGCGGCGAAAAGCAGACCGACGGCATCGGCCCCCATGGCGAGGCCATCATGGAGTACTCCATCTACGACGCGGTGCGGGCAGGCTTCCACAAGATCGTCTTCATCATCAAGCCCGGCATGGAACCCACCATCCGCGCCCTGTGCGGCGACCGGGTCCAAACCATGACCACCCCCCAGGGAGAGCCCGTGGAGGTGGCCTACGCCGTTCAGGACTTCACCAGTGTGCCCAGCTTCTATGCCATTCCCCCGGAGCGGACCAAGCCCTTCGGCACTGTCCACGCCGCTCTGTGCGCCCGGGACGTGGTGAACGAGCCCTTTGCCATCATCAATGCCGACGATTACTATGGCGTGTCCGCCTTTGCTACCATTCTGGAAAAGCTCCTCACCCTTGCCCCCACCGGACAGGGCGCCATGGTGGGCTACCGGCTGAAGAACACCGTCAGCGACAACGGCACCGTCTCCCGAGGGGTCTGCCAGGTCAGCAGCGGCAGCCTGGGCAAGGTCAAGGAGACCTTGAAGATCAAAAAATATCCCGACGGACGGATCACCGACACCGCCGATCCCGCCCACGAAATCCCCCTGGACCCCGAGAGCGTGGTGTCCATGAACTTCTGGGGTTTTACCCCCTGGATCTTCGAGGAGATGGAGAAATACTTCCACCAGTTCCTCCGGGACCTGGCCCCCGACCAGATCAAGGCCGAGTGCCTGCTGCCGGTGCTGGTGGACCAGCTGATCACCGCCGGCCGGCTGGACGTGGCTGTGCTGCATACCGACGCAGTCTGGTTCGGGGTGACCTATCAGGAGGACCGTCCCGTGGTGGCCCAAGCCCTTCGGGATCTCCACCAGCAGGGCGTCTACCCCCCCTCCCTGAAAGCTTGACCCCTTCTCTCCCCCGGCGGCTGGGCCGCCGGGGGATTTTCTGCCAGAAAAAGCGAAAAAGGGATTGACAAACCACAGGAAAATAAGTATACTGTTTGAGCAACCAAAAAATGCGGATGTGCTGGAACTGGTAGACAGGCACGTTTGAGGGGCGTGTGTCCATGACGTACGGGTTCAAGTCCCGTCATCCGCACCAAGTTGCGGAGAGCCGGAAACCTTGGTAAACAATGGTTTCCGGCTCTTTTTCCTTTTTTCGCTTTTCGGAAATACATCCCAAAGGAGGCCCGCCATGCAGCCCTATCACCACACCGTACAGTACTACGAGACCGACCAGATGGGCATTGTCCACCACAGCAATTACATCCGCTGGATGGAGGAGGCCCGGGTGGACTACCTGGCCCAGCTGGGCTGGGGCCTGGACAAGCTGGAAGCCCTTGGGGTTGTCTCCCCCATCACCGCCCTGGACGTTCGTTATAAGCGCAGTGCCCTCTTTCCCCAGGTCATCGCCATTCAGGTCACCCTCACCCGGCTCACCGGGGTGCGACTGCACCTGCACTACGTGATGAAAAATCCCCAGGGAGAGGTAGTCTTTGAGGGGAACTCGGAGCACTGCTTCCAGGATCGCAGTGGCCGCATCCTGCGGCTGAAAAAGCACCTGCCCGGTTTTGCCCAGGCCCTTCAGGAACAGGTGGTTCCCGAGCCCTGAGCCTTTACCGGTTGAGCAAAAAGATGGCAAAGGTGAGCACAGCGGCAAACCCCGTCCAAATGAGGTAGGGGATCTGCAGCCGGCCTGCCAGCCGGTCGATCTTGGCAAAGCTGGCCATCATCCACAGGATGAGCCACAGCAGCAGGATCAGCCAAAGGAACGAGAAGAGATACCATCCTGCCCCAAAGAACCAGATGGTCCAGAAGAAATTGGCCATCAGCTGCAGGGCAAAGGGCAGCAGGGCCTTCTGCCGGTCCGGGCTCCCGCTCAGCCACACCCGGGCTGCTCCCACCCCCATGAGCACGTACAGCACATTCCAAACGATGGGAAAAAGGCTGGGCGGCGGGGTAAAGGCGGGCTTAGCCAGCTGCTGGTAGGCGGGCATCCCGTGGTAAGTGATCAGGGCCGACAGCCCCCCCACAGCCAGCGGGATAATCAAAAAGATCACATACGTCAAAATGGTTCGTTTTTTCATCGTATCACCCATAGACAGTATGCCGGATTCCCCTGTCGTTATGACTGCGGTCTTCCAAACAGCCCCGCAGGCATAGCCTGGCGAATCTTCCCATATACAACCATTAGCAACCAACGCAACAAAGGAGGAATCACAGCCGTGGAGCAAGTCATCGAACTGCTGAAAGTCGTTTTCCTGGGCATTGTGGAGGGCATCACCGAATGGCTCCCCATCAGCAGCACCGGGCACATGCTTTTGGTGGATGAATTCATCCAGATGAACGTAAGCGCCGACTTCAAGGACATGTTCTTCGTGGTCATCCAGCTGGGCGCCATCCTGGCCGTGGTCCTGCTGTTCTGGAACAAGATGTGGCCCTTCCAGCGCAGGACCCCCACCCAGTCCCCTGTGCGGTGGGACACCATCCAGATGTGGCTGAAGGTGGTGGTAGCCTGCATCCCCGGCGCCATCATCACCATCCTGTTTGACGACTACATCGAGGCCCACCTGCACACTCCTACCGTCATCGCCGCCGCCCTGATCCTCTATGGCGTGGCCTTCATCCTCATTGAAAACTGGAACAAGACCCGCACCCCCAAGATCCAGACCCTGTCCCAGATCACCTACCGGGCCGTCTTCCTCATCGGCCTCTTCCAGGTGCTCTCCATCATCCCCGGCACCTCCCGGTCGGGCTCCACCATCATCGGCGCTCTGATCATCGGGGTCTCCCGGGTGGCCGCGGCAGAATTTACCTTCTTCCTGGCCGTGCCGGTGATGTTCGGCCTGAGCCTGTTCAAGCTGCTGAAATTCGGCTTCGTCTTTACCCAGACAGAGCTCATCACCCTGGCGGTGGGCTGTGTGGTGGCCTTCCTGGTCTCTGTGGTGGTCATCAAGTTCCTCATGGGGTACATCAAAAAGCACGACTTTAAGGTCTTTGGCTGGTACCGCATCGTCTTAGGCGCGGTGGTTCTGGGCTATTTTGCCTTGAAATGATCCGCCAGCCATCCACAAAAAACACAAAAGGCCCCGGGCGAGACATTCGTCCGGGGCCTTCTTCTTTTTTCGTTTTTGTGCCCACTGATCAGTCCACGTGGCTGCTGGCACGCATGGCCTGGATGGTTTGGTCGATGAGATGGTCCAGATCCCAGCCCAGCATCTCCGCCCCCTGAAGGATGACCTCCCGGGAACAGCCGGCGGCGAATTTCTTGTCCTTGAACTTCTTCTTCACCGACTTGACCTCCAGGTCAGACACGCTCTTGGACGGGCGCATGAGGGCCGCGGCCCCGATGAGCCCGGTCAGCTCGTCGGTGGCAAAGAGGACCTTTTCCATCTCGTGCTCGGGCTTGATGTCCACGGTGATCCCATACCCGTGGCTGGCGGTGGCACGGACGATAGCCTCATCCACCCCGCGCTGGCGCAGAATCTCCTGGGACTTGACGCAGTGCTGCTCGGGATACTGCTCAAAGTCCAGGTCGTGGAGCAGGCCCACCACCGTCCAGAAGTCCTTCTCCTGGCCGTAGCCCAGCTGCTGGGCAAACCAGCCCATCACATCGGCCACAATGTAGGCGTGCTTTAAATGAAACTCTCCCTGGTTGTACTCCTTCAGCAGGGCCAGGGCCTCGTCATAGGTCATTTTTGTACGCTCCTTTCCTCTCAGTCCCAGTCTCCCCGGCGGAAGGCTTGGATCATGTGGTTGGTCAAACTGTAGTGGTCAGGGGCCAGGTCGATCTCCTCCCGCCGATACCACCCGGCCTGGGAGAGCTCCTGGCGGTCCATGCGAATCTCTCCCGGGCCATCCAGCCGGGCAAAAAAGCCCATGAGCAGGTTGCTGTCGCTGCCCCAGGGCTGGCTGCCGCAGTAGCGGATGTCCTTCACGCGCAGGCCCACCTCCTCCAGCACCTCCCGGCGGACGGTGTCCTCGGCGGTCTCTCCCACCTCGGTAAAGCCAGCGATGAGGGCATAGCCCTTGTAGGCCCGGCCCTGGTAGCGGGTCATGAGAATCTTGTCCTCCCAGGTCACCGCCACGATGACGGCGGGGGCGATCTTGGGGTAGATCAGGTTTCCGCAGCGGGGACAGCGAAGCATCCGCTCCTGGCTGTCCGGCTGGGTGGGGCCGCCGCAGCGGCCGCAAAAGCGGTTGTCTCGGTACCACTGGGCCAAATGATAGGCAGTGGCCTCGGCAAAGAGGAGGTCTTGGTCCTTTCTCTTTCGGTTCTCCCGCAGGCTCTGCCAGCCGCAGCCCTCAGGCAGCTGGTCCGGGTCCTTCAGCTCCACCAGGTGATAAGCGGTCTCGTCGATGCGGAAGAGGTAGTTGACCTGGGCGGCCTGATGGGCCAGGTCCTCCCAGGCAGGCAGAACCAGCCGCTCCCCCTGCTCCCGCTCCAGCAGGGTCCGGTCCCGAAAGACCAGGCAGGGGTCCCCCGCCTGGGGCGGCCGGGGGGTGAATTCCACATGGTATTGTTTGGGTGCGATCTCCTGTATCATGGTGTGTTTCTGTCCTCAGCTTTCCTGGGTTTCTCCCTTTTGGGCGCTTTTGCTGCCGGCCGGCAGGTCCCGCCAGAACTCGTACTCCGGCTCCAGCATCTCCATCTGCTCCGGGGTCAGGCCCATGGGGCCGTCCCGGAAGAGGCGGGGGTCCATGTAGCGCACATACTCGGGGATCGCCGGGCGGAACTCCATTTGGTCCAGGATGTCCTCCTGAAGGTCCACCCCGTGGGCAATCTCCACCAGGGTCAGGCCCTCCTCCTCCAGGCGGAAGACCGCCCGCTCGGTGATGTAGAGGACCTCCTGTCCCCGGCGCAGGGCCTCCCGGCCGGAGAAGGTGATGGCCTCTACCTTTTCCAAAAACTTCTTCTGAGGGCCCTGGGTGCGGATGGACAGCCCCTCCCCCTTCAGGCGCACGTCCTGCTTGCCTGCGGTGAAGGTGCCGATGAAGCAGAGCTTGGCGGCGTTCTGGGTGATGTCGATGAAGCCGCCGGCCCCCACCACCCGCCCGTTGAAGCTGTGGGCGTTGACGTTGCCGAAGCGGTCGATCTCCGCAAAGCCCAGCACTGCCAGGTCCAGGGCGCCCCCGTCGTAGAGCTGGAGGATGTCCGCCATCCGGTACATGGCCTCCGGGTTGACAGAAGCCCCAAAGTCGATGCCTCCTAGGGGGATACCCCCCAGAGGGCCGCATTCCAAGGAGAGGGTGAACAGATCGGACAGGCCTTCCTCTTCCGCCACCGCCCCAATGCCCCCGGGCATGCCGATGCCCAGGTTGATGAGCACCCCCGGTCGCAGCTCCATGGCCGCCCGGCGGCAGCAGATCTTCCGGGGACCCATGGGCAAAGTTTCAAACCCCCGGGAGGGAACGGTGGCTAGGCCGGCGATCTCCGGGCGGAATTCGTCGGTCTCGAAGCTCTGACAGCTGTAGGCGGGGCAGCCCTCCACCAGATAGTCCACCATAAAGCCGTGGATGAGGACCTCCTTGGCGGGGATGGTCCCCTTCTGCACGATCTTGTCCACCTGGGCGATGACGATGCCGCCGGAGTTGTGGACGGCGGCGGCCACTTCAAACTGCTCAATGCTCATGGCCTCGTTGCGGATGGACAGGTTCCCTGCCTCGTCACCGTAGGTGGCCCGGATAAAGCAGACATCGATGGGGAAGCTGGGATAGAACAAGCACTCCTGTCCCCCCAGTTCCACCAGGGAGACCACCTCTTTCCCGGACTCCCGGGCCTTTTGGTTGGCCTTGCCCCCGCCGTTGCGGGGGTCAGCAAAGGTGCCGATGCCGGTGGTGGAAATGGCCCCCGGCAGCCCGGCAGCAATGGCCCGGAACAGCTGCATCAGGTTGCCCAGGGGGAGCATAAAGCAGGCCGCCTTTTCCTCCTGGACCAGCTTGCGCAGGCCGGGGTCATAGCCCATGTGGGACAGGATAACCTCCCGGAACAGGCCGGGCTTTTCCGCCAGGTGGCTCACCCCCCGGCCTTTGCCGTCCCCCTGGCTGGTACACTTGACCAGGGTCACGTCCTTGGGGTGCCCCGTCTGGTCGTAATGGTCGGCCAGGGCCATGATCAAATCCTCCGGGCAGCCAAAACCGTTGAAGCCGGTGGTGGTCAAGGTGCAGCCGTCTTTGACAAACGCCGCCGCCTGAGCGGCGGAGATGATCTTGCTCATATGGTCTCTTCTCCTTTGAAGCGGGCGTGTCCAAAGGACACACCCGCTGACGTTTTTTGTTTTATTATACCATGGTTTTCTCTCCCCGCAAGGAGCCCTCGTCACCTTTTCTCCTTTTTCGAAGATTTTCTTGCTCCCGGCCGCCCGGGGAGGTATACTGAGAAAAAATCCCGAGAGAATGGAAGGTGTCCCTATGCACGAGCCCATCCCCATGAAAACCATTGCCGTCATGCGCAGCTCCTTTCCCACCAAATTCGGCATCCCCCGCCAGAGTGGGCTGGTGGAGGGACTTCGCTCCACCATCGTCTTTGCCCCGGAATACCGCAACCCCGACGCTCTGAGGGGATTGGAGGGGTTTTCCCATCTGTGGCTGATCTGGTCTTTTTCCCAGGCCATCCGCGCCCAGTGGTCCCCCACTGTCCGCCCACCCCGCCTGGGGGGGAACACCCGCATGGGGGTCTTTGCCACCCGCTCCCCCTTCCGCCCCAACCCCATCGGGCTGTCGGCAGTGAAGTTGGAGGGGATTGAGCTGCACACCCCCGACGGGCCCCTGCTCCACGTGTCCGGGGCCGACCTGTTGGATGGCACCCCTATCTTTGACATCAAACCCTACCTACCCTACGCCGACGCCCACCCGGAGGCCGCCGGCGGCTTTGCCGCCGGCGGGGAGGACTATCGGCTGACGGTGGACTTCCCCCCCGACCTTCTGGAACGGCTCTCCCTCGAGGACCGCCTGGCCCTGCCCGGGGTGCTAGAGCAGGATCCTAGGCCCTCCTACCAGGACGCCCCGGACCGCGTCTACGGGATGGCCTTCGGCTCCTGGGAAGTGAAGTTTTCCGTTCAAGGCAAACGCCTTACGGTGCTCTCTCTGGAGCCGCGCACCGACCCCGCCCCTTAAGGATAGACAGAGATAACAAAAGCGGACCGCACAGCATGCGGTCCGCTTTTGTTGTCGTTGGTTTCGATTAGAAGCAATATGCCACAGGGTTCACCCGGCTGCTGCTGGAGCTGTTGAGCCACAACTCGAAGTGCAGGTGGTTGCCAGTAGAGCTGCCCGTGCTGCCCACATAGCCAATGACCTGACCCTGGGACACCGTCTGGCCAGCAGAAACCGCCCGCTGAGACTGGTGGGCATACAGGGTACGGGATCCATCGCTGTGGGCGATGACCACGTAGTTGCCATAAGAGGAACTGTAAGTGGAGATCACCACCACGCCGCTCTTGGCCGCCATAATGGGTGTGCCGTTGGGGGCGGGGATGTCACAGCCGCCATGGAGCTCCTGCCCATGGAAGGGACAGATCCGGTAGCCAAAGGGGGAAGAAACTGTGGTGTAACCAGACAGGGGCCATAAATACCCGCTGGAACTGGCGGATCCGCCTCCACCGCTGGGAGCGCTGCTGCTGCCACCGCTGGAACTACTGTTGTTCTGCTCCTGCTGCTTTTTGGCCTCTTCCTCGGCCTTCTTCTGGGCTTCGAGCTGCGCCTGGTAGGCCTTCTCTGCCGCAGCGATCTGATTGGAGACGTTGGCGGAGTCATCCTCCAGCTCGTCCATCTTCTCGGCATAGACAGAGGACTGGCTGGTGATCTCGGCGATCACCGCGTCCACGTTGGCTTCCTCTGCCACCAGGTCGGCCTTCTGGCTCTCCAGGTCGGCTTTGGCCGCCTCTTCTGCGCTCTTGCTCTCCTCCAGATCGGCCTTGGCATCAGCCACCGCCTGACGGGCCGCGGCCAGCTGGTCCATGACCTGGTTGTCATAGTCCACGATCTCTGCAATGGCATTGATCTGGTCCAGCAGGTCAGAAAAACTGTTGGCATTGAACAGCACGGACAGATAGGACACGTTGCCCCGCTCCTCCATGCTGCGCACCCGCTGGCAGTACTCGTCGTAATACTTCGCTTCCTCTTCTTCGGCCTGGGCCAGCTCCTCTTCTTTCTGGACGATCATCTCGCCGAGCTCCTCGATGGACTGTTCGGACAGAGCGATCTGCTCTTTGAGAAGGTTGATCTTCTCTTCCAGCAAAAACTTCTCATCCAAAGCGGCATCCTTGGAGTTGGCCAGCTTGTCCAGCTCCGCCTGAAGCTCTTCCTTCTGCGCGTCCAGCTCCGAAGCTTGAGACTTCAAGTCGTTGATCTCATCTTGAGTCACAGCCTGGGCACCGGGTATCGCAGCGGTCATGGCGAAAAAGACCATCACCACTGCCAGGACCACCGCGCCAATTCGCATCCAACGCTCCTTGGCGCTTACAGTATGCTGCATTGTCATCACCTCTCGGATTTTGCGTGTTCCGCTGTCACATACTTTCACGGTCTTCTGTTGTACTATAGCACAATCTGCCATAGATTGCAAGAAAAAAACAAAAGTTTAACAAAAGTGTAACAAACGTTTTTTCTCGCAAACTCCTCACTTTTCCAAAAACAGCACGCCCATGGTGCCGGGGCCGCAGTGCGAGGTGACGGTGCAGCCGGTGCGGGTAAAGAGCACTTCCTGGACATCCGGCACCGCTTTGCGCACCGTATCCTCCAGCCGCTGAGCCAACTCCGGCGAGGGGGCATTGGAGGTGGTCACAAAGATCCGCGCAGGGTCCACATCCTTCCCGGCCAGCCGCTCGGCAATGTACTTCTCATAGACCTTTTCAATGTTGCCCCGGTACTTCTTGCAGACTTCCAGCTTGCCGCCGCGCATCTCAATGCAGGGCTTCAAGTTCAACAGGTTGGCGCCAAAGGCGGCCACGCCGGTGCAGCGCCCGCCCTTCCACATGTACTCCAGGGTGTCGATGACAAAGCTGACGTTTACCCTGGGGATCATCTCCTGCATGGCCTGGGCAATGGAGGCCGCGTCCATCCCCTCGTCTCGCATCCGGCAGGCGTTGAGGACCATCAGGCCCATGCCGGTAGTCAGCTGCTGGGAGTCCACCGGATAGACGCCGGGCAGGTCCTGGGCGGCGATGACCGCGTTTTGGTAGGTGGCAGACAGGCCGGAACTGATGCTCAAAAAGACCACCTCATACCCCGCCTCCACCAGAGGGGTGAAGAAATCGGTGAACTCCTGGGGGCTTACGGCCGCTGTGCGGGGCAGGATCTTGTCCTTGGCATAGCGCTGGAAAATCATATCCTGGGTGAAGTCCACCCCGTCCAGATAGTTTTCCTCGCCCAGCAGCACGTGCAGGGGGATGGTCTTCACTTGAAACCGGTCCAATAACTCCTGGGTCAAATCACAGGTGCTGTCGGCGGTAATGAATACGGGTTTGCTCATGATCGTCGTTCCTTTCACAGTGCTCCATCGGTATAGGAAATACTAGATATCGATGTGCAAAGTAGTTCAGTGTCATTATACATGTACTTGGTTACAATTTCAATAGAAAAGCCGCTTTTTCCTCTGTTTCCATGCAGATACCAGGCAACCGAAAAAGCAATTCCTTCCCCTGCCCTAGGGCAGGGGAAGGAATTGCTGAAAAATATCATTTTTACCGCCCAGGAAAAGTTCCAGGGCCTAGCGATTCCAGACGTTTGTAATAATCCAGTGTACGAAAGCCCCGCTCCTGCTGGGTCATGAGAAAGGCCTCCGTCGTCTCTCCCAGTTGCCGCAGGCCCTCCTGGCCCAGGGAGAAGGAGAACAGCCGTTTGGGGTCACTGCCCACGATGTACCGGGCCGCAGCCAAAGCCCCCGGGGACAAGGGCATAGACACACCGCCGCCCACAGCCTCCCGGCAGCCGGCGCAGTGAAGCACCCCCTGGGAGAGGTTTAGTCTGGGATGGACAGGCTCTTGCTTGCCGCACACGGCGCAGGCGTCCAGCAAGGGCGCATAGCCCGTCAGGCACAGCAGGCGCAGCTCAAACACGGCTTTCACCTGGGCCCGGGGCTTTTTCAGTTTGTCCAGGGCATACAGGCAGTTGAGCAGCAGGGAGAGAACCTCTGGGCAGGGTTCCCCCTCCTGGGCCGCGGCCTCGGTGACCTCGGCAAAATAGGAGGCCAGGGCCAGAGCCTCCAGATCCTGGCGCACCCCCCAAAACTGCTGGAGGGGATCGGCCTCGCTGAGGGTGGTGAATTCCCCCCGCTCGTAGAGAGTCATCTCCGAGTAGACCAGCAGCTGGCTGGCGCCGGTGAGCTTACTGGTCTTGCGCCGGCAGCCCCGGGCCTTCACCGTCCGCTTGCCAAAATCCTGGGTAAGGACGGTGAGGATTTTATCCGCTTCTTTATAATTGGTCTCCCGCAGGACAATCCCCTGGGTGGTCAGGCGCATGGTCTCTCCCTCTTTCCGCCGCCTGCTTGGCTTCCTGTCGGTCCCGGCGCCGGGCCAGGCAGTACAGCTCCGGCAGGCCGGTTTGGTAAAACAGGTCCCATAGTTGCTTGGATGTCATGGTCATCCCTCCTGTCGATGGACTTGTCTTTAGCCTGACAGAAGGCATGTCCAATTATGCCCGGCAAATCTTAGCAGGTTGCCCGCTCACTCCCGCTCATCAAAGCCGAAGGTGCGGATGAGATTCAGGTTGTCCCGCCAGTTCTCCTTCACCTTCACCCAGGTCTCCAGATAGACCTTGGTGCCCATGAAGCGCTCCACGTCCTCTCGGGCCATGGTGGAGATCTTTTTCAGCATGGAACCCTGCTTGCCGATGATGATCCCCTTGTGGGAGGCTTTCTCACAGTAAATGGTCACATGGAGGTCCAGCATACCGTTGTCCCGCTCGGAGAACTTGGTGACCTCCACGGCAGTGCCGTGGGGGATCTCCTTGTCCAGGCAGTACAGGAGCTTTTCTCGGACGATCTCGGCACAAATCTGCCGCTCGGGCTGGTCGGTGACGGCGTCCCGAGGGAAGAGCTGAGGCCCTTCGGGCAGGAAGGTGGCCAACAGGTCCAGCAGTTCCTCCAAACCGTCCCGGCGCTTGGCAGAGATGGGCAGAATGGCGGTGAAATCGTGGACCTGGCTGTAGGCCTCCATCACCGCCAGCAGTTGGGGCTTTTCCACGGTGTCGATCTTGTTGATGACCAGCACCGACGGGGCCCCCAGCTTTTTGATCTGGTCAATGAGCTCACGCTCCGGCCCCCCCACATTGGGGATGGGCTCCACCAGGAGCATGACGGCATCCACGTCGGCCACACTCTTGCGCACCACGTCCACCATGTAGTCCCCCAGGCGGTTGGCCGCCCGGTGCAGGCCGGGGGTGTCTAGAAAGACGAACTGATCCTCTCCCCGGGTGAGGACACCGCAGATGCGGTTGCGGGTGGTCTGGGGCTTGCTGCTGACGATGGCCACCTTCTCCCCCACCAGGGCGTTGGTGAGGGTGGACTTGCCCACGTTGGGACGGCCGCAGAGGGTGATCATGCCGCAGCGCTTCACCGGCACCTCTTCGGGGACCTCAGGAGTCAGCGGGGCGTTGAGGGCGTCGTCAAAGTGATCACGGGTGACCCCCAGGCTCTCCAGGATGGCTTCCTCCCGGGCGCGCATCTGGGCCTTCTGAGGCCCCTCGTCCAGGTGGTCATAGCCCAACAGATGGAGCACGGAATGTACAGCCAGATAGGCCAGCTCTCGCTCCAGGCTGTGGCCAAACTCTGCCGCCTGGGCTTTGGCCCGCTCCACTGAAATCACCATATCCCCCAGGGGGCACAGGCCGGTCTCCGGGTCTTCCTCATCCTCCCCAGTGCCGTCGGGGGGCGTGCCGGGGGTGAGCTCCAGCATGGGGAAGGAGAGCACGTCCGTGGCTGCGTCGATCTGCCGCTGCTCCAGGTTAATCTCCCGGATGCCCTCATCGGTGGTCAGCAGCACGTCCACCCCGCAGGGAATTTCCACCCCCTCCGCCGCCAGGGCGGCGGTGATCACCCGGGTGAGCAAGGGCTTGTAGGGATTCTGACCGGGCAGTTCCCAGTCGATATAAATGTCATGGTTTTTCATCTGTTGTACACCTTTTCCTTGGTTTTCTTTGATCTTCTATCTCGTTTGCCCAATCAATCGGCAGCATCGTCCTGATTCTCTTCCCCGCCTTGTTCTTTCTTCATATGAAGCGCCCGAATTTCTTCCAGGGTTTTCCTCTCTCGTTTCAAAACTGCAAATGCATACGTTTGGACAGATGACCAACCATAGATCATTTTCAGCCATTTCTGCAAGGACATGATTCCCTCCGGTGCCTGAACTTGGCCGTTCGCCAACAATACAGCTTCTTTATCTGTTCCCTTGGCAACAATGATATCATGTTCCCTCACACCGTCTTCCCAAGTCATCATCTCTTCGATCTTGGGCAGCTGGCGGCGGGAAACCGTTCGTCTTCCTCGCTCAAGCTCTTTGCTCTTATTGATGTTTACATAATAGTTTTCTACGGGAAGCAGCTTTTTCACATCGAACAAAATATGTCCGCCCAATTTGAATAGGCAAATCTGATAGCAACTGATATCCACTTGGTTGCTGTTGAGCCACGCCACCGCAGAAAGAGTTTGGGCGTCAAATTCCGAGGCTACTAGAATGATCTTTTGATGGGCATTGAAGGCAGTAATCCCATTGATCTGTATAAACTCGTCCAGCTTCCTCTTGGCAATCTCCTCAGTGGTCAGCCCAGTCTGAGGATATTCCTCTCTATGCTTTTCTACATAGGGAATGAAGAAATCCTGGATCAGTTCACCGGTCGAATTGATGGTCGCACAGCTTGCTGCATAGCGAATGGCCTGGATTTCAAAGGCTTCCTTCCGCTTTTCAATGTCCTTCTTGTCCCGCTTGATCTCGATCAGGACAAGGTCTCCTTCCTTATCGATGGCCGTTAGATCCAGTCTCCCGCTGGCCGCATTTTTCACCTGTTGCCCAACGATGAGCATGGAATCATCCTCTTCATCGCAGAGAAGTTCAACATTTTTCCGGAGAAGTTCTTCCACGTCGTTTTCTTTCAGCCCCAGCTCCGCAAAGGTCGTCTGTTCCAATTGGACTGGCTGCTCCTGCGCTGTGCTAAATAGATACATCGTTTCCTCCAAATCTTCTTGCGGATGTTTTCTTTATCGTTTTCCCTCGCCTCGCTTGTGGAAGACGCCGGTGCCGGTGTTTCGGTTGCGGGCTTTCTCGTCCTCCTCGTAGGCTCGGATGATCCGCTGGACGATCACGTGGCGCACCACGTCCCCCTCGCCCAGGCGGCACAGGGCGATGTCTTCCACGTCCCGCAGCACCCGCATGGCCTCTTTCAGGCCGGAGACCTTGTCCCCGGGCAGGTCGATCTGGGTCACGTCGCCGGTGATGACAATCTTGGACCCGAAGCCCAGGCGGGTGAGGAACATCTTCATCTGCTCCCGGGAGGTGTTCTGGGCCTCATCCAGGATGATGAAGGAGTCGTCCAGGGTGCGGCCCCGCATGTAGGCCAGAGGGGCCACCTCGATGTTTCCCCGCTCCACGTACTTAGCGTAGCTCTCGGCCCCCAGCATCTCAAACAGGGCGTCGTACAGGGGGCGCAGATAGGGGTCCACCTTGCTCTGCAGGTCGCCGGGCAGGAAGCCCAGCCGCTCCCCTGCCTCCACCGCCGGGCGGGTGAGGATGATGCGGTTGACCTCCTTGGCCCGGAAGGCCGCCACGGCGGCGGCCACGGCCAGATAGGTCTTTCCCGTTCCCGCCGGGCCCACCCCTAGGGTGATGGTATTCTTGCGGATGGCGTCCACATAGCGTTTCTGGCCCACGGTCTTGGCCTTGATGGGCTTTCCCTTGGCAGTGACGCAGAGCACGTCGGCGGCCAGGGTCTGGATCTTGTCCTCGTTGCCCGACTTGACCAGCTGGATGAGGTAGCGCACGTTCTGCTCGTGGATGGCCTCCCCGCGGGCGGACAGACCCATCAGGCCGTGGAGGACCTTTCCTGCCCAGGCCACCGGCTCCTCTTCGCCGGTGATCTTCAGCTGGTCGTCCCGGCCCACCACCCGGACCCCCAGTTCCTGCTCGATGAGGCGAATGTTCTCATCGAAGGAGCCGAAAATGTCCACAGCGTCCTCCATGCGTTCAATGCTCACTATCTGTTCTGTCATGGGCGTCATTCCTCCGCTTGTTCCTCTTCTTTGGTGCTTTTGTCGGTGCCGGCGGGCTCTTTCAGGGGGTGCTGGGGCCCCACAACCTCTCCCTCTACGCCCTGTATGGGCACCACCCGGCCGATTTGCTCAGTGCACTGGGCCAAGAGGGTCACTTGGAGCTGATCCCCCTGGCGCTTGACCTCATAATCCGTCTGCAGGATCTCGCCCTGGTCCATCTGTTCCTGCAGGGCCTCCAGCAGCTTCTGCCGCAGCAGCTGCTCCGCTGCTGTGGGGTCCAAGGTGATCTGCCGGGTCTCATAGGCCCGATGGGTCTCCGCTTGCCACACCAAGGGCAGGCTGCGGTTTCCCACCGGAGACCAAGACTTCAATTTTGTTATTGTATCATAGTTGTCATAGGGAATGCCAGCGTTTTGATAAAATTTCACCCGTTTACCCAGGATGGACAGGCTGTAATGGGTGATCTCCTCCCCGGTATAGACCTTTTCCTGGGCGGTGAGGGGAATCTGGGCGGTGAGGGTACGCCAGGTCCGGGCCAGCACCTTTCCCTCGGCGTGGACCAGCATGGTGCCCATGTCCGTCTCCACCGGGGTGGGGGTGTCCATCTCCATGTAGCCGGAGATGAGGATGTCCCCCTCACACACCACCTCCCCCTCCTGGAACTGGGCGTCCCCCACCCAGGGTTCGATGTGGGTGATGATCCCCGTGGCCGCAGAGACCACGTGGGAGGCCACCTGCTCCTCCCGCAGGGCGGGGGCCGGGTCGGCCTCCCGGACGATGACCTCCGCTCTGGTGCCATGGAGATTCAGGGCAAAGAAGGACAGGTCGTCCATGGCCAGCATCATGCGGTTCTCCACCTCCCGGACGGCGATGCCGGGGGCATAGGTGCCCACGGAGACCCCGCACAAACGCAGCTGGCTCAGGATGACCTGGGTGGGAATGGTTTCGTTGCCGGTGACGTCGATGGTCAGCACGGTCTTGGACCCCACAGCAAACAGGAGCAGGCACAGGGCCAGCCCAGCCAACAGCGCATAGCGCCGGCGGAAGCGGAAGAGAAAATAGGGCAGGCCCCGCTTCTTGGCGGAAGTCACCTGCCAGCCCCCTGCTTCCAGCAGACGGCGCAGACGGGTGTGCTGGAAGGCCGTGACCTGCAGCACCAGCGTGTCCTGCGCCTGGCGGACCATCCTTCCCAAGGAAATCCCCCCCTGGGCACAGAGGTTGAGGACCTCTTCCAGCCCTTCTCCGGTGACCTGAAGTTCCACCGTCCCCAACAGCCAATTCAGGAGCTTTTTCACCGTCCTCCCCCTCTCCCTTACAGCAGCGTCAGGCTGGTAATCCAGCCAAAAATCCGCAGTTCTCCCACCCGCATGGCTTTGATCTCTAGGTCCTGTCCTATGATCCGCAGGACCCAGGGGCCGCCGTCCACGTGGATCTCCTCCCGGCCATAGGACAAAATCCCCTTATAGTTCTCCAAATACAGCTCCCGGTCGCCGGTCAGCTCCACCTTGGGCAGGCGGGCCACGCCATCCGCAGGCAGGTCCAGCAGGCGAACGGTTTTTTCCCGCAAGCTCACCTTGCGGGGGGCTGGGGTTTGTTCCTTTTCCCCCATGGCGCTCCCTCCTTTGTGCGTATCGTCACAGTTCTATGACTATGCGGCCAAGGGGGGCGGGTATGCCTCTCCACAGCATCAGAGAACCCCCCGGGCGGTCTGTCCGCCCGGGGGGTCCGGCTTTGTTTATGCGGTTAAGGAATAGGTCCACACCATGGGCACCATATTGCCGTCGGCGTCCTCCCCGCCGGAGCCCAGTTTCAGGGTGTTGTCATCCACCCACATCACCGCCAGGAACGTAGGCGCACCCTCCCGCGGAGGCAGGGCGATGTCCTCCTCCTGCCAGGTGGTGGTGTCCACCAGGCGGACCTTCCAGTTCTCTTGCTTGGCTGGCAGAACCGAGGCCCAAAGGAAGCCCAGCTTGCTGCCGTCCGGGCTGAAGAACTGCTGGTAGGTCATCACATCCCCTTCGTCAAAGGTGTACACTGGCGTCAAGGTCCCATCGGCATACCGGGACACGGTAAAGCCATAAGGCATTACCGTCTCTTGATAGTCGCCATACAGCAGCAAATCACCCTTGACTTCTATGCGGGTGAAATCTCTCACCGTTCCCGCCGGAAGGCTCCAGTCCTCGGGAATGATCTTCCGATCCTCCCCAGCGGCATAGTCGGTCAAATTCAGCGGTTCCTCCACCTGGGTCCAGCCCGTCTCGGCGGAGGTCGTCTCCTGGGGCTCATTGGTTTCTTCTTTCGGCTCAGTCTCCTGACAGGCACACAGGGAAAGGAGCAGGAGCGCAGAAAGGGAAAGCAAAAAGATCCGTTGTTTCATTGTCATCCTCCTATTCTTCTGCGTTTGCGGCAGGCGGATCCTGCGCTGTTCTCTTCCGCCTGGCAGGCGGCCCGCCCTCCAGCAAAACAGAGGCAATGGGACACCCCGCTGGTACTTTTTTATGGTTTTATTCTACAGGCCGCCCCGCTTCATATCAACGGAGCGGAAGAATATCCCCTGGCCCTTCTCTCAGGCACCGGCGGACAGATCTTCCTGAATCTGTGCCCAGATGTACTCGCCCAGAGTTTGGCAGGCCGGGACCTGACCGGCCAGGCCCAGGCCGTCCTGGCCGCAGGCAAATCCCTTTTCCTGTCCCTTTCCCAAAACCACCACTTGATAGTCATCCTCGGTGCGCAGGCAGATGACCATGGACTGCTTCCCCTGCCACGCCTGTTTGGCCGGCAGGAGGGTGTTGTGCTTATGCAATGTGGCCATATAGTCTACAATGGCCCGCGCGGTCTGGCGCTGCACCACCGTTCGCGGTTTCCAGGACAGGACCCGCTGGTCGGTTGTCTCTACCCGGATGCTCAGTAGTTCCGTCTGGGTGGGGTTGCCCACCAGCGGCTCCGGTACCAGCAGCCAAGCCACCATCACCAGAATCACCGCCGCCACAACCATCCCTGTGATCTCCTGCCAGAGGCGAGTTTGGGTATCCTTTTCGGTCATAGGCACTGCTCCGGTCCCGTCGCCTGACGCACCGCCTGCGCCACCCAGCGGGCCAGCAGGAGCAGGGCGGTCTCCCAAATTCCAGGCCAGATCCACAGGGAGGCGGGAAGGCTCTCTCCCTGCCAGAAGGCGACGATCTCTCCAAGGCTCACCTGGCCCCAGAGATGCCACTGCCAGCCATAGAGACCCACCAGGGCAAAGAGCACCACGAAGGCCAGCACCCCCACGCTCTCCCACAGGACAACGCAGGTCACTGTCTTGCTCATGTCTTTGCGCCAGGTCAATGTCAGAGGTAAGAGAGGCACCAGATAGAACAAAACCACAACGGCAAAACCATCGTTCATATAGATCTCTCCTTTCTCCCTCTGGCATACAGCAACCGGTATTCTCCCACCCATAAGCTCTCTGGTGGTGAATAGGCACCAGACAGATGGGATTGTTCCCGCGTACTCCTTACCTTCTATGATTTATGATTAAAGTATACCTCTCCATCCGAAGCGGGTCCATAAAAAGGCCATAAAGAATTTCTTAAAAATCTCTTAACGTTTCGCCTCTTCCCATCTTCGGAAGGACCCTTCTATAACTATAACGTTTGGGCAGGGCGATTTGTGACAGGGTTTTCCACTTTTTATATTTTCTAATCTCCAAAAGGCATAAAAAGGGGACGCGGTCAACTGACCGCGTCCCCTTGGACGGACGGTATTCTGCATCCCAGCAAGGCCCACCTTCCAGCGGCGTCTTACTTTTTGAACTGGAAGTGAGGGCTCCGGGTATCAATGGGTTCGTAGTGCACCCGCTTGACCACCGCCCGGTAGGCCGGACGCATGATCCGGTGGCAGGTGACCACCTCTTCGATGCGGTTGGCACACCAGCCGGCGATACGGGCCGAGGCAAACAGAGGCGTGAAGACATCTTCGGGGATGCCCAGCATGGTGTAAACCAGTCCGGAATACATGTCTACGTTGGCGCACATGGGGGTATCGGACCCCGTCTTGGCCTGGATCATGGGGATACCGAACTCCTCGATCTTCTCCAGCAGCTGGAAGTCCTCGGCGTAGCCCTTGACCTCGGCCAGGTGCTTGGCGTATTTTTTCAGCAACACTGCCCGGGGGTCGGAGATGGTGTAGACCGCGTGGCCCAGGCCGTAGATCTTGCCAGACTTGTCCCCGGCCTCTTTGTTGAGCAGCTTGGCCAGGTAATCCTTGATGGAGCCGTCATCCTTGGGGTCCACATTCTCCTTGACATAGTGGAACATCTCCATGACCTTGGCGTTGGCGCCGCCGTGAAGGGGGCCCTTCAAGGAGCCCACGGCCCCGGCAATGGCGCTGTAGGTATCCGTGCCGCTGGAGGACAGGGCCCGGCAGACGAAGGTGGAGTTGTTGCCGCCGCCGTGCTCGGCGTGGACCATGAGCATCATGTCCAGCAGATGGGCCTCTTCCTCGGTATATTTGGTGTTGGGGCGGATCATGCGCAGGAAGTTCTCCGCCGTGGACAGCCCCTCCACCGGGAAATGGATGTGCAGGGAGCCCCCCTGGAAGTAGTGGCGCTTGACGGAATAGGCGTTGGCCACGATGCTGGGGAAGGCCCCCACCAGCTTCACCGACTGGAGCAGGATGTTGTCCAGAGATGTGTCGTCGGGATTCTCATCGTAAGAATACAGGGAAAGCACGCTCCGGGCCAGCTTGTTCATGATGCTCCGGCTGGGGTTTTTCATGATCATGTCCTCGGTAAACCCAGCCGGCAGCTTCCGGGCCCGGTCCATGATCTCATTGAAGCTGGCCAACTCCTCCCGGGAGGGGAGATAGCCCATGAGCAGCAGGTAGGCAACTTCTTCAAACCCAAAAGTCCCTGCCCGCTGGTGGGCCTCTACAATCTCATTGAGTTCAATGCCGCGGTAGTACAGCTGGCCGGGGACAGGCACCCGCACGCCATCCTCGATCATGTAACCCAACACCGAACCTACCCGGGTGACCCCGATGGGCACACCGGTGCCGTCGCTGTTGCGCAGGCCGAGCTTGACATCGTCCCGATAGTACCGGGGGTCAATGTGGTACTCTTTTTCAATGTGGTGGCTCAGGGAACCTGTATATTGTTCCAAGATGCCAGTCCTAGTTTTCTCTTCCATGGATGGCCTCCCCTTTCCGCGGCGACCGCATGCCGCCCCTGGTTTTCGTTTTCTTCCTTGTTGATAAAATAATTATACCCTTCTTGCCCATGCCCTGCAAGAAAAAATTCCTGTCCTTCATTTCTTTTGGGGATTTTGCTCGATATCAAGAAGTTTTTCCTTCATTTTAGTTCACCCTGCAAGAAGTTCAAAAGTTCATTCTTTTCCCTTTGCTTCCGGGATAGATTGTGCTATACTTTACTCACCCATATTATATAAAAATACACGCGTTACTATGGGACTCAGAATCTTTCCCAGGAAGGGTGTCGATAACACTATGATCACGTTGCAGTCCGCCGGCGTCCGCTGGCAAAAGGGGGCTCCCGTCCCCGCTCCTGTGGCCTCCCCCGCCGACCGGGAGAAGACCATGGCCTATCAGATCTTCCGCCGCCACAACCAGCGCCAGGAAGAGGGCCAGCTCCATCTGAAATTTGACAGCCTCATCTCCCACGACATCACCTACGTGGGCATCATCCAGACCGCCAAAGCCAGCGGTCTGAAAGAATTTCCGGTGCCTTACGTGATGACCAACTGCCACAACAGCCTGTGCGCCGTGGGTGGGACCATCAACGAAGACGACCACGTCTTCGGCCTGTCCGCCGCCATCAAGTATGGCGGCAACTTCGTGCCCGCCAACCAGGCCGTCATCCACCAGTACGCCCGGGAGATGATGGCAGGCTGCGGGCGGATGATCCTGGGCTCCGACAGCCACACCCGCTACGGCGCCATCGGCACCATGGGCGTGGGCGAGGGCGGCCCGGAGATCGTCAAGCAGCTGCTGAAGAACACCTATGACATCGCCTCTCCCCAGGTGGTGCTGGTCTACCTGACCGGTGAGCCGGCCCAGGGCGTGGGCCCCCACGACGTGGCCATTGCCCTGTGCGGCGAGGTGTACAAGAACGGCTTTGTGAAGAACAAGGTCCTGGAGTTTGCCGGCCCCGGCATCGCCAAGCTCCCCATGGACTACCGCATCGGCATCGACGTGATGACCACCGAGACCGCCTGCCTGTCCTCCATCTGGGAGACCGACGGGGCAGTGGAGGAGTACCTGGCCATCCACGGCCGGCCCGAGGCCTATGAGTCCCTCCATCCCCAGGAGGGGGCTTACTACGACAGCATGATCACCATTGACCTGTCCAAGGTTGAGCCCATGGCCGCCCTCCCCTTCCACCCCGCCGAGGCCTATCCCATCCGGGAACTTTTGGCCAACCCCGGCGACATCTTCCGGGAGGTGGAGAAACGGGCCGCCGACCAGTTCGGCGGCAAGGTCACCCTGAACCTGACGGACAAGCTGGTGGACGGCAAGATCGTGGTGGACCAGGGCGTCATCGCCGGCTGCGCCGGCGGCATGTACGACAACATCGCCGAGGCCGCCGCCATCCTCGACGGCCATGACGTGGGCAGCGGCTACTTCTCCCTGTCCATCTATCCCCCCTCTGTGCCGGTGAATCTGGAGCTCATCCAGAACGGCGTGCAGCAGTCCCTGCTGGAGGCGGGCGCCCTGTTCAAGCCCTGCTTCTGCGGCCCCTGCTTCGGCGCCGGGGACGTACCCGCCAACAACGGCCTGTCCATCCGCCACACCACCCGCAACTTCCCCAACCGGGAGGGCTCCAAGCCCGGCGACGGCCAGCTGTCCGGCGTGGTCCTCATGGACGCCCGCTCCATCGCCGCCACCGCCCGCAACCACGGCGTGCTCACCCCCGCCACCGAGGTGGATTACGTCCAGCCCAAGCAGGGCAAGCGGACCTTCGACGCCAAGGTCTATGACCGCCGGGTGTACTTCGGCTTTGGCAAACCTCAGCCTGAGTCCGAGCTGAAGTTCGGCCCCAACATCGCCGAGTGGCCCGCCATCCCCGCCCTGGCCGACAACCTGCTCATGGAAGTGGCCTCCGTCCTGCGGGACCCCGTGACCACCACCGACGAGCTCATCCCCTCCGGCGAGACCTCCTCTTACCGCTCCAACCCCATGAAGCTGGCCTCCTTCGCCCTCTCCCGCCGGGACCCCGACTACGTCCCCCGGGCCAAGGCCACCCACGAGCTGGAGACCGCCCGTCAGGCAGGCGCCATCCCCGCCCAGGTCCAGGCCGTGCTGGCCAAGGCCGGTGTGGGTGACCTGGACCCCGCTGCCTTTCAGATCGGCTCCGTGATCTTCGCCAACAAGCCCGGCGACGGCTCTGCCCGGGAGCAGGCCGCCTCCTGCCAGCGGGTGCTGGGCGGCTGCGCCAACATCTGCTATGAGTTCGCCACCAAGCGTTACCGCTCCAACTGCGTCAACTGGGGCATGCTCCCCTTCACCCTGGCCGAGGGAGACGAGTTCACCTGCCAGCCCGGCGACTTCATCTATGTGCCCGACGTGAAGACCAAGGTGGAGGCGGGGGACGACACCTTCCCCGCTGTGGCCGTCTGCGGCGAGACCGTCAAGCCCCTCACCCTGTACCTGAAGAACACCACGGGCGAGGAGCGGGAGCTGCTGCTCACCGGCTGCCTGATGAACCACTACGCAGCCCAGAACAACGCCTGAGGAGGAGCCATGGAAAAGATCAAGATGCAAAACCCCATCGTGGAGATCGATGGGGATGAGATGACCCGCATCCTCTGGGCCATGATCAAGGAGGAGCTCATCCTCCCCTTTGTGGACCTGAACACGGAATACTATGACCTGTGCCTGCCCAACCGGGACGCCACCGACGACCAGATCACCGTCCAGGCCGCTGAGGCCATCAAGGTCCACCACGTGGGCGTGAAATGCGCCACCATCACCCCCAACCTCCAGCGGATGGAGGAGTACCATCTGAAAAAGATGTGGAAGTCCCCCAACGCCACCATCCGGGCGGCCCTGGACGGCACTGTCTTCCGTGCCCCCATTCTCCTGTCCAAGGTGAAACCCGTGGTCTCCTGCTGGAAGAAGCCCATCACCATCGCCCGTCACGCCTACGGCGACATCTACAAGGCCGTGGAGTACCGGGTGCCCGGCCCCGGCAAGGCAGAGCTGGTCTTCACCGACGAGAACGGGGTGGAGACCTCCCGCCAGACCATCTTTGACTTCAAGGGCCCCGGGGTTCTCCAGGGGATGCACAACCGGGACGACTCCATTCTCTCCTTTGCCCGGTGCTGCTTTACCTACGCGCTGGAAGTGGGCCAGGACGTGTGGTTCTCCACCAAGGACACCATCTCCAAGGACTACGACCAGACCTTCAAACTCCTGTTCCAGAAGGTCTACGACGAGGAGTTCGCGGACAAGTTCCAGGCGGCCGGTCTCACCTACCGCTACGCCCTCATCGACGACGTGGCCGCCAAGGTCATCCGCTCCGAGGGCGGCATGATCTGGGCCTGCAAGAACTACGACGGCGACGTGATGAGCGACCTCATTGCCGCCGCCTCCGGCTCCCTGCCCATGATGACCAGCGTGCTGGTCAGCCCCGACGGCAACTTTGAGTACGAGGCCGCCCACGGCACCATCACCGACCACTACCGCCGGCACCAGAAGGGGGAGGCCCTCTCCTCCAACCCCCTGGCCACCATTGCCGCCTGGGCCGGTGCCCTGAAGAAGCGGGGCGAGATGGACGGCAACGACGCCCTGGTCCGCTACGCCGACTGCCTGAACCAGGCGGGGCTGGACGTCTTTGAGGAGGGTTACCTCTCGGAAGACCTGGCCAACCTGTGCGATCCCAAGGATCTGAAGGAAATGCCTGAAAACCACAAGCTCATGAAGCTCATCCGCGCCCGACTGGAGGAGCTTCTGGCCTGATTCCCGTTCCCCCTAAGTCCCCCTGGACCGGCACGCTGGCCGGGCAGGGGGACTTTTTTCCGCAAAGGCAAAGAAGAAACAGGCGCGGCCAGGAGAGGGTTCTCCTGGCCGCGCCTTGGCAAGATGCTTCACGGGCGTCCACCGTGTGATAGTTCATTTAATAGTACATCAGCCGGTCCACCTCTCGCCGCAGCTCGGCGCGGAAGTCGGGGTGGGCCACCGCAATGAGGTTTTCTACCCGCTGCTTCACCGTCCGCTGGCGGAGCTTTGCCACGCCGTACTCGGTGACCACCATGTCGGTGAGGTTTCGGGAGACCGAGACAATGGCTCCCGGCTCCAAGGTGGGCACGATACGGGACAGGGTCCCCTGCTTGGTGGTGGCGCTCTGGGCCAAAATGGCCCGGCCGCCCTTGGAGTGGTAGGCGCCCCAGGCAAAATCCGTGGCCCCGCCGGTGCCAGAGTGCTGCCAGGGGCCGATGGACTCGGCGCACACTTGGCCGGTGAGGTCTATCTGCAGGGAGGCGTTGACCGAGACCACGTTGTCGTTCTGGGCGATCACGTAGGGGTCGTTGGTGTACCGGCTGCGGCGGACCACCAGCCGGGGGTGCTGGTCCACAAACTCGTAAAGGAAGTTGTCTCCCGAGATGAAGGACCCCACAGTGATCCCCTTGTCGATGCGCTTATAGCGGTTGGTCACCGCCCCGCACTCCATCAGGTGAGCCATAGAAGTGCCGATCTGCTCGGTGTGGATGCCCAGGTCGTGCTTGTCCATGAGGGCAAAGCCGATGGCGTTGGGGATGCCCCCAAAGCCCAGCTGGATGCAGTCGCCGTCCCGCATCATCTCGGCCACGTAGCCGGCGATGGTTTTCTCCTTCTCTCCAATGGGCGGGTCCTGGAGCTGGTAGATGGGTTCATCCACCTCGTACAGCACGTCGGCCATGGACACGGGCAGGGCGTTCTCCCCCCAGACCATGGGGGTGCGGGCGTTGACCTCAAAGATGATCTTGTCCGCCTGGTAGAGGTTCTCCATGGTCATGATGAGGTCACAGCTCAGGTGCACATAGCCGTGCTTGTCCATGGGAGAGACCTGGGCCACAAAGACGTTGGGAGACCGACAGGCCTGGACTCCCCGGGCGTAGAGGTGCTGGTCCACGGGGAAAAAGTCGTACAGGCCGCTGCCCCGGGCGCCCACAGACCACTTGTCAAAGAAAAAGGTTTGGATGCGGAACTTCCCCGCCAGGGCCGGGTCGCTGGTCACGGGATACTCCCAGCGGCTGATGGTGTTCCAGCAGGTGACCCCCTGTTCCAGCCGGGGGGCGATGGTATGCAGGTGGGACAGGAAGACCTTGGGCTCACTGCCGTGGGTGGACCAGGTCAGGCAGTCCCCATCCTCGATGAGGTCCAGGGCCTCCTGAACGGTGGCCAGGCGCTGGTCATAGAGCTCCTGGGGGCTCTTGCCCCGGTAGAGGCCCCGGAGGTAGTTGTCGTGCCATTTGTTCATGGTCGGGCCCTCCCCTCAAGGTTCCACCGGGTCAATGATCTTCATGTAGTGCAGGCAGGTGAGCACCGTCTCCCCCCGCTGGTTGGTCATCACGCACTGGCCGGTGGTCTTGCGCCGGGCCTCGTTGATCTCCGTGATCCAATAGGTGGCGGTGATGGTGTCCCCGAAAAAGACCGGTTTCAAAAACTTCACCTGGTCATAGCCCATGGCCAGGATGTCGTGGCCGCTGTCCACCCCCGCCATGCCGCTGACGGTGGAGCAGAGGCTGAAGGTGAGGCAGCCGTGGACCAGGCGGGTCTTGTAGGGCATGCGCTTGCAGTATTCCTCATTGACGTGGGCGGGGAACAGGTCCCCGATGATGCCGGCGAAGAGATAGACATCGCTCTCGGCAAAGGTCTTGGTGAGGGTAAATTTCTTCCCGATCTCAAATCCCATGGTGCTCCTCCTTCTCCTCCCCTTGCGGGATGGGTGGTTTTATGATAGTATCATATCATCCTTTTCCGCAAAACACATCGGAAGATATCCCAATTCTCTGGTTGTTTTTCACAAAGGAGGCCACCATGCAAGTCACTGAGATCCTCACCGACCACACCCTGATGGCCCTGGAGCTCCGGGGGACCCCTGAGGAGCCCATCCGGTTTTACCTGGACATTATGGACCAGTTTGACCGGGCGGGCATCCGCTGGCACTGGCACCCGGAGGTGGAGTTCAACGTGATCACCCGGGGGCGGATGGAGTACTACGTGGAAAACGAGCATTTCACCCTGTCCGCCGGGCAGGGCATCTTTAAAAACGCCAACATCCTCCATATGGCTCAGCCCGCCCGGGAGACCCCCGATGCCCAGATGTTCTCCGCCATTCTGGACCCAGCCTTCATCGCCCCGGTTCAGAGCGTGATCTACCGCAAATATGTGGCCCCCTTTTTGGGCAGCCAGGGGCTGCGCAGCCTAGTCTTCTCCCCGGAGGTGCCCTGGCAGCGGGACTGCCTGGACGCTCTGCGCCGGGCCTATGACCTGAGCCAGACGGAAGCCGGCGCCTATGAGCTGCACATCCACCGTCTGCTGTGCCAGGTGTGGCAGGCCATGGCCGAGCACGCCCGGGAACTGCCCCGCCACGACCTGACCGCCGGGGAGCGCACCGACCAGGTCCGGGCCAAGCAGATGATGGTCTTTCTCCAGACCCACTTTCGAGAAAAGCTCACCCTGGACCAGGTGGCCGGAGCGGCCAACGTCAGCCGCAATACCTGCCTGACCTGTTTCCGCCGGGTGCTGGGCATGTCCCCCATGGAGTATCTCATCTCCTACCGTCTGGAGCAGGCCGCCCATCTGCTGCTCACCTCGGACCAGCCCGTGTCCCAGGTGGCCGAGGCCTGCGGACTGGGAGACGCCAGCTATTTCGGCAAGCTCTTTCGCCGGAAAACCGGCCTCTCCCCCACCCAGTACCGCCGTCAGCAGGAAGCCCCCTCTAACCCTGGAGAGAAAGCATAAATCGCACCAGATGCCACAGGAGGTCTTGTCCTATGCTCGAAAAAACTGCCATCCAGCACCCCGTGGTCGCCGGCGCCGGTACCATGGGGGTAACCCTGGCCCGGATCTTCGCCCAGCGGGGATACCAGGTGACCTTGTGGAACCGGCGCACCCCCTCCCTGGACAAAGCCAAGGCCCGCATCGCCGGAGACCTGGCCGATCTGGCTGCCCGGGGGCTGCTGGCTGAGGACCCCGCCCAGGTGGCCGCCCGGCTGTCCTACACCACCGACTTTGCCGTCTTCCAGCAGGCCGACTTTGTCATTGAAAACATCGCCGAGGACCTGGACGCCAAGCACGCCTTCTTTCAGCAGGTCTGCCGGCACATCTCCCCCACCGCCCTGCTGACTACCAACACCTCCGGCCTGCGGGTGACCGACGTGGCCCGGGAGGTGGAGCACCCAGAGCGGTTCTGTGGGATGCACTGGTGGAACCCCCCGGACCTGATGCCCCTGGTGGAGATCACCCAGGGCGAGGCCACCAGCCAGGAGACCGCCCAGGCGGTCTACGACCTGGCTCTGTCCCTGGAAAAAAAGCCCATCCTCGTGAAGAAGGACATTCTAGGCATCGTGGGCAACCGGCTGCAATACGCCGTCATGCGGGAGGCTCTGCACATTCTGGCCATGGGCGCCGCCGGGCCAGAGGAGATCGACGCGGCCATGAAGTACGGCCCCGGCTTTCGCTATGCTGTGCTAGGCCCCTTGGAGACCGCCGACTTGGGGGGTGTGGACATCTTCCAGACCGTCAGCGACTACCTGCTGCCCGACCTGAGCGCCGATCAGCGCAGCCAGGTCCTCCACGACCTGACCGACGCCGGCCGCCTAGGCGTAAAGACAGGTCGCGGGTTTTACGACTACGCCGACGGCGCCGGCGAGGCCGCCCGGCAGCGGCGGGACCGCCTGTTTGCCCAGCTGTGGGAAATTTTAAAGGACCAATAACGAGAAAATACCGCCTGCCGGGTCTGGCAGGCGGTGTTTGTTCAACGGGAATATTTTTTCAGATCTGCCCCTGTGAGGTACTTGTGCAGAGGCCGGAAGAGCAGGCCAAAAACCACCAGACACAGAATCATGTCGATGACCATGTAAAAGCCGTTGTACAGCAGGGAGTAGAACCAGGGGGAGGTCATGGTCATGCCGAAAAACTCCTCGGGCATGTACATGGCCCACACGGTGGCGCCCACCACCCAGTGGACCAAAAACCGGGCCGCGGACCCCACAACGGTCCCCAGGAAAATCCCCCTTTTCTTTCCCTTTCCCAACCCTGCCAGGCCCAGCACGGTGAAGGCCAGCAGGTAGTCCCCCACGATAGACTGCCAGCTGATGGCAAAGCCGCCGTCAAACATCACCTGCAGCAGGCTCAGGGCAAAGCCGGATACCAGCCCCCACTTGGTCCCCCACCGAACGGCAAAGAGGAAAATGGGCAGCATCCCCAAAGTGATGGACCCGCCCCAGGGCATCTCCCAGAGTTTCAGCATGCTGAGGATCTGGGCCAGGGCCACAAAGAGAGCCCCCTCGCAGAGCATGTGCAGGCGCTGCATGGTCTTACTTCGCATGGCGCGCCACTCCTTTCTCTCGGGGACAGGAACAAAAAAGCCTTCCAGGTCTGCCAATGCCCGGAAGGTTCCGCTCAGGAGATTCCTACGCCGGCATTATCCGGATCAGGTTCCCAGGTCGGGGCGGCGCTACGCCCCCTCTCAGCCAGCTTGCGCCAGCCCCCCGTTTCAGTTTTTGCGTCATTATATGCCTCTTTCCCACCTTTGTCAAGGCGGGAAGCCTGTTCCTGTTGCCCTTGCAACAGCATTTTCCCCCGCTTTGGGATATCCTGACCTCAGCATCCAGCACAAGGAGGGATCTGCATGAAAAAGCCCAAGATCACCATCACCCTGGTGGAGCAGAAGGGAGAGAAGGGTTGTCACCGGGGTCACAAGATCGGCGACAGCTACGATTTCGACACCCAGCGGGGTCAGCTGTGCCCCATGGCCATGCACGTGGCCTTCCCCTATGTGGACATTCTGCGGTACGGCGGCAGGCTCCCCAACCAACCGGAGGGAACGGCGCGCTTCTGCTGCCCGGACCCAGAGGTGATCAACGTCTTTCAAATCAAGGCAGAAGAATGACTTCTTGCCAGAAAACAGGCGCGGGCCAGATTTCCCGCGCCTGTTTCTTGCGTTCTATTCCTGGCTGCGCTTTCACAAATCCTGTTCGGTGCTCCGGCGTTTCATGCGCTCCATGCCCCAGGATATCACCGCTCCCACACTCAGGCACAGGACCACTGTGCCCAGCTGGCCCCAACCGTGGAAGGTCACCGGCAGGATCAGCAGGGTGGAGGAGAGGACAAAGCCCAAAAGCATCCGGGTCACCCCAGCGGCATGACGTTCCATGAGCCGAGATACCAGACGGGCCAGCAGGAAGATGGTAGCCAGAAAGCCGATGCCCAAGGGAATCAGAACGCCAAAATCCAGGTGGGCGATGCCCTCGGCCATGGGCTGATACAGGCCCATGAACAGCAGCACCGACGAAGAGCTCAGGCCGGGCAGGATCATGCTCAGGGCCCACACCGCCCCGCAGAAGACATACCAGCCGGTGTTGGCGGTCACTCCCCTGCCGCCCAGGCCGTCGTCCAGTAGGCTCAGCAGCAGGAAAGACCCCACCAGGGTGAGCACGAAACCCGTCCAGCCCTTGCGGCTGCCCTTGCCCTCGGTCTTTTCCATCAGCCCCGGGATAGTGCCGCAGATCAGGCCGGCAAACAGAGCCGTGGTCCCCACGGCCGACACCCGCAGCAGGTACTCCACCACCCCCGCCAGCAGGAGAAATCCCGCCCCGCAGCCCAGCAGCAGGGGGATGAGCAGCCGGCGGTTGCGCTGCAGGGAGCGCAGGGGATGGGCAAACAGGGCCACCATGGGCTCATACAGGCCGAAGGCCATGCACAGCACGCCCCCGCTGATCCCCGGCAAGATGGCGCCGGTGCCGATGACCACCCCCTGCAAAAACAACAAAAGCGGCCGCAGCCGCATCACGCGCTTTTTATCCATGGATCCTCTCGCTTTCTCCCCGTCCCCATAGGGTCTCTTGGGTTTTGGGGCGGGGCACTGTGTTCTTAGGATAGTACATCTTCCCCCGTCTGTCAATTCCCTGGGCCCGAAGGCACTGGGCCGCCAGCGCCTGTCCGGAACTGGACGGGCAGCACGAGGGCCAAGACACCAGCACCGCTGGTTTCCTCGGGTGGGCTCGCCTCCCGCCCCTTGTGGCCCGGACCAGGCTGTGCTATCATGGGAGAAAAAGGAGGCGAGGGGTCTTGCAACGAGAAGAACATACCCTGGACGTGCTCATCCTGGGCGCCGGCGCCGTGGGCTGCGCGGCGGCCCGGGAGCTGTCCCGCTATCAGCTGCGCATCGCCGTGGTGGAGAAGGAGGCCGACGTGGCCGCCGGCACCAGCGGGCGCAACTCCGCCGTGGTCCATGCTGGGTTCAACAACCGGCCGGGGAGCCAAATGGCCAGGCTGTGCGTGGCAGGCAACCAGGGCTTTGAGGCCCTGTGCCGCCAGCTGGACGTGCCCTATCGGAAAACCGGCAAGCTCCTGGTGGCCTTTGACCAGGAAGACCTGGCGGTCCTGGGCCGTCTGCGGGATCAGGGGGAGGCCAACGGCTGCCGAGGGCTGACCCTGCTGAGCCAGGACCAGCTGCGGGAAAAACTTCCTCAGGTGGGTGGCATTGGGGCCATGTACTCCCCGGAGACCGGGATCTTCGACCCCTTCCTTTACACCGTGGCGTTGGCAGAAAACGCCGTGGCCAACGGGGTGACCTTTCACTTCCGCTGTCCGGTGACCGCCATCCAAGCTGTCCCCCAAGGGTGGCGGGTCACCGCCGGCGGCCAGATCTTTCTGGCCCGCTGCCTGGTCAACGCCGCCGGGCTCTTCAGCGGCCAGATCGCCCAGATGGCCGGGGTGCCCGGTTACCACATCTACCCCTGCCGGGGAGAGTATTTCATCTTAGATCAGATTGCCGACCCGCTGCTGCCCCTGCCCGTCTATCCCGCCCCCCGGGCGGGCGCGGGAGGACTGGGGGTCCACCTGACTCCCACTGTCCACGGCAACATCCTCATCGGCCCCAGCGCCGAATATTTGGACGACCCCACAGACACCGCCTCCACCCAGGAAGTGATGGACCAGCTCTTTCAAGAGGCCCAGCAGCTGCTGCCCGTCCTCACCCGGCGGCAGATCATCGGCGCCTACGCCGGCCTGCGGCCCAAGCTGGCCCCGCCGGGCGAGGGGGGGTACCGGGACTTTGTCATCCAGGAGGACCGGCCGGGGCTCATTGACCTGGTGGGCATCGAGTCCCCGGGACTGACCGCCTCCCTGCCCATCGCCCGGGAGGTGGTCGGCCTAGTGGCCCGCACCTGCGACCTGGTGCCCAAGGCCGACTTCCATCCCCAGCGCCAGGGTATTCGCCGCTTCCGGGACCTGTCCCCGGCGGATCAGGCCGCCCTCATTGCCGCCGACCCAGACTATGGGGAGGTGGTCTGCCGCTGCCAGACGGTCACCCGGGCCGAGCTGCGCCAGGCAGTGGAAAACCCCCTGGGCGTAAAGACCTTGGCGGGGATCAAATACCGGGCCTGGGCCACCACCGGCCGGTGCCAGGGGGGCTACTGCCTGCCCAAGATCGCCCAAATGCTGGTGGAGGACTATGGCCTGGCCCCGGAAGAGGTCACCTACCGGGGGCCGGGCTCACCGCTGTTTACAGGGAGGGTGAAATGATGCGGACACGAACGGTCGACGTGGTCATCGTCGGCGGCGGCCCCGGCGGGCTGGCCGCCGCCCAGGGCGCCCGGCAGGCGGGCGCCGAGAAGGTCCTGGTGCTGGAACGGGAGGACCGGGTGGGGGGCATCCTCAACCAATGCCTCCACGACGGGTTTGGCCTGGTCCACTACCGCCAGGCCCTCACCGGGCCGGAATACGCCCACCGGGCCCGCCAGGAGGCCCTGGCGGCGGGTGCGGACCTGGTCACCGGCGCCATGGTCACCAAGCTCACCCCCCAGCGTCAACTCACCTCCGTCACCCGCCAAGGGCTGCTGACCTGCCAGGCCGGGGCGGTGGTCCTGGCCACCGGTTGCCGGGAGCGCACCCGGGGGGCCATCGCCATCCCCGGCACCCGGCCGGCGGGGATCTATACCGCCGGCACCGCCCAAAACCTCATCAATACCAAAAACCTCATGGTGGGCCGCCGGGTGGTGATTCTGGGCTCCGGGGACATCGGGCTGATCATGGCCCGGCGGCTGACCTTGGAGGGCGCCCAGGTCCTGTGCGTGGCCGAGCAGCGGCCTCTGCCTGGGGGACTGGAGCGCAACGTGAGCCAGTGCCTGTATGACTTCAGCATCCCTCTGCATCTCTCCTGCACCGTCACAAAGATCTTCGGCGCCAAGCGGCTGGAGGGGGTGGAGCTGAGCCAGACCGATCCCCAGGGCCGCCCTATCCCCGGCACTGGCCGGCGGATGGACTGCGACACCCTGCTGCTCTCCGTGGGGCTCATCCCGGAAAATGAAATCGGGGCCCAGGCAGGCATCTGCCTGGACGAAACCACCAACGGCGCGGTCACCGACCCCTTCCTGCAGACCAGCGTCCCAGGAATCTTCGCCTGCGGCAACAGCCGGCGGGTGATGGACCTGGCCGACTTTGTCACCATCCAGGGACAGACCGCCGGGGGCAACGCCGCCCGCTTCCTCCAAGGCCAGCCCTTGACCCCCATGCCCCCGGAGACCGCCAACGCCATGGCCAAGGGCCTGCCCCAGCCGGGGGTGACCACCTGTGTGCGCTGCCCCAAAGGCTGCCGGGTAACCCTGACCCCCGAGGGCCAGGCCGAGGGCAACGACTGCCCCAAGGGGGAGGAGTATGCCAAACAGGAGGCCACAGCCCCTCGCCGGGTCCTGACCACCACCCTGAAAATCGCCGGGGGCGGTCTGCTGCCGGTGCGCTCGGCGGCCGGGCTGCCCAAGGACCGCCTGATGCAAGCCATGGAGATTCTCCGCCGCCTGCCGCCCCTGCCCAGCCCCGTGGCCTTGGGAGCGGCCGCCTGGAAGGACCCCTTCGGCCTGGGCATCGACCTGGTGGCCACCGGCGAGCCGGCGGTGCCCCGCTGAACAAAGCAGCGAGGTCAGCGGCCCCGTCCCACCAGCTCCCCTGAGGGAACCGGCCGGAGCGGGGTCCTGACCTCGCTGTGGTTCTGTTTTGTTCGGTCAAGAGGCCTTTTTCCGCACCTCTCTGTCCGGTTTGGCAGCCTCTTTTTTCGACCAGCACTTCTCATTGATCCGGGTTCCCATGCACCCCACAAAAGTGCCCAGCAGGCCTCCGGCCACCACATCGCTGGGATAGTGGAGGTAGAGGTACATCCGGGAGGTGGCCGTAAGCAGGGCCATGCCCAGGCTGGGCACCCATAGCTTGCTGCCGTTTTTATACAGCCCCGTGGTCACCGCAAAGGCCGCGGTGGTGTGTCCTGAGGGAAAGGAGGCGTCCGTGGGCCGCTCCACCAGCAGGGGGACCGAGGGGTTGTGGTCACAGGGGCGCAGACGGTCGGTCAAGGGCTTGAGCACCAGGTTGCAGCTGGCCGCATCCAGGGCCAGGGCCAAGCTCAGGGCGGTGGAGGTCTTGCGGGTTTTGCGCCGCACCCCCATGGCGCCGGTGAGGGCCAGCCACACCGCCCCCTTGTCCCCTGCCCGGCTGACGGCCTTCATCACCTTGTCCCGCCGGGGGCCTCTTCCCTTCTTTTGAATGAGATCCAGAATCTCCCGTTCCCATCGTTTCATTTTCGTCGACTTCCTTTCTGATCTCACAAAAGCCCAAACTGCTCATCTTATCGTACGATTTTATGATACCAGAAAATCATAAAAAAAGGTTTGCAAAATTATAAAGAAACGGTAAAAAAGCGGAAAAATTCCGGTTATATGTTCCTTTTCTTTCCAAAAATGGCAGAGGCGAGACAAAAATTATCTCGCCTCTGCCATGGTCTATTCTGTCTATTTTGTCTGTTCAGCCCTTCCGGCGCCACTGGAGCAGGAAGGCGGAGTTGAGGATTACCAGCACCGACCCGGCGTTGTGGACCAAGGCCCCCACCACGGGATTCAAGATCCCCGCCATGGCCAGGATGATGGCCACAAAGTTCAGGGCCATGGAGAAGGTCATGTTACACCGGATGGTCACCATCATCCGCTTGGCCAGCCAGAGCAGGTGGGGCAACTGGCAGATGTCGTCGCTAACCAGGGCGATGTCCGCCGCGTCCACGGCGATGTCGCTGCCCACACCGCCCATGGCGATGCCCACATGGGCCTTTTTCAGGGCGGGGGCGTCGTTGATGCCGTCGCCGATCATGCACACCGGCTCCCCCTGCTGCTGGCAGGCGTCGATGTAGGCGAGCTTATCCTCCGGCAGGCAGGCCCAGCGGACCTCCTCGATGGCCAGCTGGCCAGCCATGTGCCGGGCGGCCTTTTCGTTGTCCCCGGTGAGCAGGACGGGCTCCACCCCGGCCTGTTTGGTCTGGCGGATGGTGTCCGCCGCCTGAGGACGCAGGGTGTCCGACAGGGCCAGAAAGCCCGCCGGCTGGCCATCTATGGCGCAGTAGATCACCGTGCATCCCCGCTGCAAATGCTCATCCGCCGCCGTCAACAGGGCAGGGGGCAGGGCCGCGCCGGTCTCCTCCAGCAGCTTGGGATTGCCCGCGGCAACCCTTCGGCCGTCCACCACCGCCTGGACCCCTCGACCGGGGCGCATCTGGAACCCTTCCGCCGGCGGCACCGCCTTTCCGGTCTCCTCCTGCCAGCATCGCAGGACCGCCTTGCCCAGGGGGTGCTCGGAGCTGGCCTCAGCCCCAGCGGTCCAGGCGTAGAGTTCCGCCCGGCTGGGGCCGCCAGGAACGGGCTCCACTGCCACCACCTGGGGGGTGCCGACGGTGAGGGTGCCCGTCTTGTCGAAGGTCACCTTTTTCACCCCGGCCAGCCGCTCCAAGGCATCCCCTTCCCGCACCAGGAAGCCGTGGCGGGTGGCGTTGCCGATGGCTGCCATGATGGCTGTGGGGGTGGCCAGCACCAGGGCGCAGGGGCAGAAGACCACCAGGATGGTCACAGCCCGAATGATCTGGCCGGTGACCAGCCAGGTCACCACCGCGGCGGTCAGGGCGATGACCACGATCCAAGTGGCCCAGCGGTCGGCCAGACGGACGATCTTGGCCTTGCCCGCATCGGCGGACTGGACCAGGCGGATCATCCGCTGGATGGCGCTGTCCTCCCCCACCTTTTGGGCGGTCATCTCAAAGGCCCCAAACTGGTTGACGGTGCCGCTGGACACCGGGTCCCCCACCCCTTTGTCTACGGGCAGGGACTCGCCGGTCATCACCGCCTGGTTGATGGAGGTCTGCCCCTTGGTGATGACCCCGTCCACGGGGATGGTCTCCCCGGGCAGCACCCGCAGGCGCTGGCCCACCTGGACCTGCTCGGCGGGGATCACCTTCTCCCCCTCCGCCTGGATCACCCGGGCAGTGCGGGGGGTGAGATGGACCAGCTTCTCGATGCCCGCCCGGGCCTTGGCCACGGTCAGGTCCTCCAGCAGGGCCCCCAGCTGCATGATGAAGGCCACCTCGCCGGCGGCGAAGTCCTCCCCGATACACACCGAGGCGATTAGGGCCAGGGAGACCAGCACGTCGGCCTTGATGTCAAAGGCGGTCACCAGGCCGATCACCGCCTCCAGCACAATGGGCACGCCGCACAGGACAATGGCCACCCAGGCCAGGTCAAAGGGCAGGGGCTGCCAACCGAAGAGGCTGGCCAACAGGGCCGCCCCTCCCAGCACCAGGCAGGTCACGTCCTTCCGGACGCCTCCCCACTCCAACAGCTGCTCTAACTTCTCCATAAACAGCCTCCTTCGTTCTCTCTCGTCGTTGGCTAGGATACCCCAGGGGGTATGGATCCATTATACCCATAGGGGTATATGTTGTCAAGGGCAACCCGCCCGTGAAAAAGCAGGCAGGGAAAGGTGATCTTTCCCTGCCTGCCGGGCAGCGTGTGGTTTAGTGCATGTTGGCAAAGCGCTCCACCGCCTTGGTGAACTTGGCGATGGTCAGGTCCGGGTCCCCGTGTTCCAGGCCGTCTCGGACACAGTGCTTGATGTGGCCCTCCAGGACCACCTGGCCGGCTTTGTGGAGGGCGGACTTGGCGGCGTTGATCTGGGCCAGGATGTCCTCGCAGGGCACGTCCTCGTCCACCATCCGGTCGATGGCCTGGACCTGGCCGATGATCTTCTTCAAGCGCCGGTGCAGATTGTCAGCATCCATACATTGTCTCACAGGGGGCACCTCCTATTGCCGTTGGGTTTCATTCATTATCGGGCAACTTGCCCGGTTTGTCAAGGGAAACAGGCGCCGGTGGCCTTTTGCCTGGCGCATGGTTCCCCTGTTTGCCCGGAGGCGGCGGGAGGGGTCCCCCGCGCCTTTACCCCCGGGAACGGGACTCGCATTTTTGGCGCCCCGCGGTCCGGGCCGCCGATTGACAATCCCTGCCGGCTATGGTACCTTTTTCTTATTGAATGCGACACTTGGAGGTGTTTCCATGACCTATGATCTTCCCGTCCTCTGCCGGCAGGTCCGGCGGGACATTTTGCAGATGACCCACGCCGCCGGCTCTGGGCACCCTGGGGGTTCCCTGTCGGCGGTGGAGATCCTGGTCAGTCTGTATTTTGACCAGATGCGCCTGGACCCCGCCCGGCCCGACGACCCGGACCGGGACCGGTTCCTGTTGTCCAAGGGCCACGCCGCGCCGGTGCTGTACAGCGTCCTGGCCCGCCGAGGCTTCTTTGACCCCGCCCTACTGCCCACCCTGCGCCGGATGGGCTCTCCCCTCCAGGGCCACCCCCACATGAGCAAGCTGCCCGGGCTGGACTGTTCCTCGGGCTCCCTGGGCCAGGGGTTGTCCATTGCCAACGGCCTGGCGCTGGCTGCCCGGCGGCGGGGGGCGGACTACCGCACCTACTGCCTCATGGGTGATGGGGAGGTCCAGGAGGGCCAGGTGTGGGAGGCCGCCATGACCGCCGCCCACTTCGCCCTGGACAACGTCTGCGCCATTGTGGACGACAATGGGGTGCAGCTGGACGGCACCACCCGAGAGATCATGAACGTGGAGCCCCTGCCGGAGAAATTCCGGGCCTTTGGCTGGCACGTGGTGGAGGTCGACGGCCACAGCCTGGACGACCTGGCCGCCGCCTTCCATCTGGCCGCCGGGACCAAGGGCCGGCCCACGGCCATCATCGCCCACACAGTCAAGGGCAAGGGGGTCTCCTTCATGGAGAACCAGGCCGCCTGGCACGGCAAGGCCCCCAACCCAGAGGAACTGGCCGCCGCCCTGGCGGAGGTCGACGGAGCAGGAGGGAGCAAGGTATGAATCTGAACTCTGTCAAGCGCGTCCCCCAGCGGGACGGTTATGGCCAGGGCCTGCTGGCCCTGTGCGCCCAGCGCCAGGATGTGGTGGTGCTGGACGCCGACGTGGCCGCCTCCACCCGCACCAACTGGGTGAAGGACCAGTACCCCGACCACTTCTACAACGTGGGCATCAGCGAGCAGGACCTGGTGGGCACCGCCGCGGGGCTGGCCCTGGGGGGCATGATCCCCTACGTGTCCACCTACGGGGTCTTTCTCTCCGGCCGGGCCTTTGACCAGATGCGCACCACCGTGTGCTACAACAACTTGAAAGTCCGCTTCGGCGGGGCCCACGCGGGCATCTCCGTGGGGCCCGACGGGGCCACCCACCAGGCCCTGGAGGACATCGCCCTGGCCCGAGTGCTGCCCCACATGACGGTCATCGCCCCCTGCGACAGCGAGGAGACCCGCAAGGCCGTCATCGCCGCAGCGGACATTGACGGCCCCGTGTACTTCCGCTTCGGCCGGGAGGCGGTGCCGGTGATCACCGATGAGGCCACCCCCTTCACCATCGGCAAGGCCCGCCTGGTCCGGCCGGGCAAGGACTGCGCCGTATTCGCCTGCGGCGCCATGGTCTACGAGGCCCTGATGGCCGCCCAGGAGCTGGCCGGCCGGGGCATCGACCTGCAGGTGGTGGACCTGCACACCATCAAGCCCATCGACGAAGAGGCCATCCTGGCCGCCGCCCACACCTGCGGGGCCATCGTCACCGCCGAGGAGCACCAGCTGGCCGGGGGCCTGTTTGGGGCCGTGGCGGAGGTGTTGTCCCGCAAGGCCCCGGTACCCGTGGAGCCTGTGGCCGTGGGCGATACCTTTGGGGAGAGCGGCGCCCCGGAGGAGCTGATGGCGGCCTACGGCCTGAGCGCCGCCGCCATCGTCCGGGCGGTGGAGGCCTGTCTGGCCTGGAAGGGGTGAGGCCTATGGCACGCTCCCTCTCCCGGCTGCTGGCGCTGGGCCTGTGTCTGTGCCTGCTGGCCGGGTGCCAGTTCTCCCTGTCGGAGGTGATGGGCAAGGTGACGGTGACGGAACCCCCCGCCGACTATGTGGGGGAGGAAGACGGCTTCCGCTGGGCCAAGAGCACCCTCAGCGGCCAGGAGCGCTATGTATATGACCAGCTGCTGGCCGGCCTGAAGGACCAGGCGGAGACCATCGACGACCTCTACCCGGACACGGAGATGATCCAGCGGGCCATCTCCGCCATCGACCAGGACTACCCCGAGCTGTTTTGGTTTGCCGGCACCGGGCAGATCGAAACCACCCTGCTGGCGGACACCCCCATCGGGGCGGTCTACCGGCCGGTGTACACCATGGACCAGAGCCAGCGGCAGGCCACCCAGGCCCAGATCGACCAGTGGGCGGCCGACTGCTTTGCCACCCTGCCCCAGGAGGGCTCGGAGTATGACAAGGCCCTGGGCATCTATACCTACCTCATTTCCCACGCCGACTATCAGGTGGTGGACAACAATTCCATCGTCAACATCATGGTCAACGGGGCGGGGCTGTGCGGCTGCTACGCCAAGACCTTTCAGTACCTGTGCAACCAGCTGGGCATCGACACCACCTACGTCACCGGCCAGGCCGGGGGGGAAACCCACGCCTGGAACCTGTCCTGGCTGGACGGCTCTCCCTGCTGGATCGACCCCACCTGGGGCGACCCGGTCTTTGCCGGCGGGGACAACAGCCAGGGCCCGGCCTACGAGTACTTTGGCCTGACCACCGCCGACCTGACCCGCACCCACAAAATCGACAACCTTTTCCCCGTGCCCGACTGCACCAGTGACCGAAACAACTACTTCGTCCGCCAGGGCCTGTACTTCACTTCCTACAGCCCGGACGCCCTGGTGTCGGTCTGCCAGCGGGCCCGGGCCGCAGGGGACCGCCAGATCGCCGTGCGCTACAGCGACGAGGCCTACCCCACCGCCTGCGGCCTGTTGCTGGAGCAGCGCCAGCTGCACACCGTCTTTCAGGAGGCGGGCTATGCCGCCACGGACACCATCCAGTACATCCGCAACGACGCCATGGGGGTGCTCACCTTCCTCACCCCCGCCGGATGACCCTACCCGCAGCACAAAGGCGCGGACAGCTCAAGCTGTCCGCGCCTTTTTTCTTTTGGGGGAACAGGGTGGTCAGACGCCCATGGCCTGGCTGAGGCGCATGAGGACGGCGGCGGCCTGAGCGCGGGTGGAGGTACCCTGGGGGGCCAGGGCGTTGCCTTCCACGCCGTTGACAAGGCCCGTGCCCACGGCCTACTTTACGGCATCCACAGCCCAGGCGGAGACGTTGGCGCTGTCCACGAAGCCGGAGAGATCGCCGGAGGCGGACACGTCTGCGCCCTTGTACTGGGCATAGCGGTAGAGGACGGTGGCCATCTGCTCCCGGGTCAGGCTGCCGGTGGGATCGAAGTGGTTGTTCTCCACCCCGTCCACAATGCCGTTGCAGCGGGCCCAGTACACGGCGTCGCCGTACCAGGCGTTCCCATCCACGTCGGCAAAGGGATAGCCCAGGTTCTCCCCGTCCAGGTCAGGAGAACCTTCCAGACGATAGAGGATGGTCACGGCCATGGCCCGATTCAGGGTGGCGTTGGGGGCAAAGAGGTTACCCGCCACCCCGTCCATGAGGCCATTTTCATAGACGAACTGCACCGCCTCATAGAACCAATCGCCGGCGCTCACGTCGGTGAAGGGCAGGCCGCTGGTGCTGGGGGCGAAGACGGCCTCCACGGTGACCGCGCGGCCGGGCATGACGAAGGTGTAGGTCTTTTCGTCCACCTTGGTTACGTCCACGGCCTTGCCGCTGGCATCGGTGACGGTGAGTTTGTCCAGGGCATAGCCCACGTCAGGCTTCACGGTCAGGGTCACTTCCGCGCCCTTGGCGGCGCTCTTGGCGTAGCAGGTGACGGTGCCGTTGGCCGGGGCGTTGACGGTGATGCCGTAATAGGGGGTGTTGTCGCGCTGCTCCACGGTGAAGCTGGCAGGGATAGTCACG
>SFLH01000019.1 GCA_004554585.1 Clostridiales bacterium
GACCGGCACTCAGCTGGCTAAGATGCTGCTGGTCTCCCTGGGCTATGACGCCGACAAGGAAGGCTATCTGGACGACACCTCTTGGGCCGTCAACGTCAATGCCGATGCTGCCAGCGCTGGCCTGTATGCCGGTGTCGAGAGCATCGACATGAATGCCGCTCTGACCCGTGACAACGCCGCTCAGATGATTTGGAACGCTCTGCAGGCCAACACCGTGAAATATTCCATTCTCGGCGGCCTGACTGAGACCAGCACCACCCTGCTGCAGAAGGCTTTTGGTAAGGACCATGATACCACCACTGGCATCCTGACCGACATCTTCTACAACCAGGATACTAAGGTGTATACTTACACCGTGAACGCTTGCGACAGTTCCGCTAAGCTTACCGATGAGGACGGCATCCAGTTCAAGTCCACCGTTGATTACTCTGACCTGTTCGCTATGAACGTCAAGGTTCTGTATGACGACAACAACGCTCTGTGCATCCGCACCGACAAGGGCGGCGTTGTTGTGGAAGGCGTTTGGGGCGATATCGATGATGTCTGGAACGCCCACTTCAACACCATCACCGTCGACGGCCAGAAGTATACTCTGGACAATGTGGCCAAGGACATGGATGAGCTGTGGGACAGCACCTGCGGCTACAACCGTTATGGCCAGCTGAACGAGAGATATACTGGTGCTTATACCGATCCTGATATTGATCGCTATGGCCTCCGGAACAGCGATCCTAAATTTGAACCCCACGTCCAGTATTCCTTCGTGGGCATCGACCAGGATGGCGGCGGTGACATCGACGTATTCGTCGTGTATCCCTATGTTGTCCTGAGAAGCGACCGCACCCTGACCAACTCCTTCCAGACCAATGTGATTGAGTGGGATGATGCCAGCATGGTCGTGGCGAACACCAACAGCTATTGGGCTCAGGACTATGGCCTGATGCGCGATCTGGGCATCCGTGTCAGCAACCGGACTGGTTCCAATGTGGTCGAGTATGATGATGTTCTCGTCAACGGCACCGTGGCTGAGAACGGCTATGTGATGGGTGTTCCCGCACAGTATACCGCTACTGGCATCGACACCTATACCGTGCTGGATATCCAGTCCGCTGCTGCTACCAGCCTGAACAGCGCTGACCGCATGATTACCCTGGGCAACACCGAGTATGACGGCACCCTGCTGGATTGGATCAACCCCGTCTCCACCATCTCCCTGGGTGAGACTTATGCCTTCGTGGAAGTCAACGGCTATCTGTTCATCGTGGACGGCAACAGCATCGCTCCTGTGACCGATGAGTATGTGGTAGTCACCAAGACCGCCCTGGCTCCTCAGGGCGCTGATAAGCTCTGGGAGACTGAGATCCTCAAGACCGATGGCACTACCGAAACTGTCAACGTCTATGTTTCCATGAACGACCAGCACGTTGGCCCTGAGGTTGGTTCCCTGTATACTGTTCGTACCGACCTGGATGGCAACTATGAGCTGATCGCTGTGCCTTACGGCACCAAGACCGCCGATAGCGAAGTGACCAACTTTGATGTCCAGCAAGCCTATAAGAATGGTGCTACCCTGAACAATGAGCTCAACGCTGTTTGGTCTAATCCCGGTCATTGGGAGTACGAAGCTCAGTACGTCGGCAGAGTAGATGCTGCCACTAATAATATCTACGATGCGGCTGGCAACCAGATTCGGAACTCCTTTACTACCGAGGATTATAACCTGGCCATTGAGCTTACCAGCACAGTTACAAACGGAAATGTTGTTTATTACAATATCACCGGTGTGAAGGATGGCGTTTCTCCTGTTCAGTATGAAGCTAGCAGAGTTAGCGGTACTACTGGTGACGTGGCTCTGAACGCCAATGGATATGACCTTTATGCTGGTACCTATTACTATGCCATCAAGGCTACTTGGATTGAACCCTCTGGTTTCGGTTGGGAAGTTGTTAACCCTGGCACTGTTAATATGTACACCGACGATCCCACCCTGGCCTTCTACAAGTTCAACGACATGACTTCCAGCGCTGACACCAACTCTCGTTACTACATCGAGGATGACGCTGTTATCTTCGTGTACAACAGAATGATGGACGAGTACAGTGTTGTGAGCGGCGCTGATCTGGCCAGCTTGGATGTCAATGAGGTGGTCACCTGGGCTTTCACTGGCGCTACGGCTAAGGTTGTCAACGGCACTCCCACTGTGGATCTGGGCTACGTAGCTGTGAACAACGACCCTGATGAGACCCTGGTCTATGCCTATGTTAACAGCAACCCCATTCGTACTCTCAACGAAAATGGTAACCACATCCTGGTGGTGGATGTGATGCTGGAGAATGGTGAGACCGTCACCCTGACCAGCAAGGAGTATGCCAACGAGAACGATTCTGATCTGATGCGGCTTTACAACGCCCTGCGGCCTGAAGATAGAACTGCCAATGGCATCTATCAGCTGATCGTGGACGGCTCCACTCTGGTTGATATCAAGGACTACAATCCTGCTGACTCCTATACTGTTGAAGCTAAGCTGTACAACGGCGTGATTAAGCTGAAAGACAAGGCAGGAGTGACCAAGGACTACTTCGTTTCTACCGATACTGTCTTCATCCCTGCTGACGGCGAGGTTGAGAGCATTGCTGATATCGTCAAGGGCGCTACCATCAATGCGGTGATCGACGGCGATGACGTCCTGGCCGTGATCTACTAATTCCATACAGGCGACTGTATTGAATTTCCGCAGTTGCTGCGGGCAGTAGAAAACGCAATCCCCCCGGGCTCCGGCCCGGGGGGATTTTTTCGCCGTCACACGGACAAAAGAGGCCCCCGGGTATTTAGCCGGGTGCCCATAAGACAGTGACTTGAATGAAACCACACGCGGCGGCTGTCTGACGGGATTGGAACATGAAAAAGTACACCGGATTTAGTCGGTATGGCTAAGTCCGGTGTACTTTTTTGCTATTTACGCCTTTTCCTGCCCTTTTGGTGGGGGCTTGCCTTGCCCCGCTGGTTGTAGACGCTTTTCAGATTTTTGGACTTCTCCAGAATCCCGATCAGCGTCACAAATTCCTCCGGCGTCAGCTTGTCGTAATCAATCCCCAGGCCGAGGCAGAAGGCGCGGGCCTGCTTTTCCTTTTCCGTCCCCCTGGCCGCTATGACTTCCTCCACCTTCTTCTGGAACCCGTCCGCCACCCCTTCCGCCGGGGCGGTGAGGGTATCCTTCCTGTGGGCCTCGCGTATGTCTTTCAGGATGTCCAGCAGATCGTCCCGCAGGGTGTCGCTGAAATACCCGTCCTCGGAGATGCGGCTGGCCTCCAGCGTGCGGAAGTACAGTTCATTCTCGTCCGGGTGGAACCGCTCCAGCACCATCCGCCGAACCGTGTCCATGTAGGCGTTCAGGTTGCCGATCTGCATACTGGCAATGCGGTCAACGTAAATCTCCATATCCACCATGAAACGCCGGAACCCCTTGTGGGTGGCCAGTTCACACAGCAGCCGGTTGTTCACTGCCCCGCTTTTCAATAACGCGATCATGTCATCACTCAAATGCAGCTCATGAAGGGCTGCGTTTGGGTGATTTTTTGTTTCCGTCAGCCCCAGCAGGTAGTCCGTGGACACCCCGTAGAATTTCGCCAGCTCCGCCACCGCAAAGGGGCTGACGTCCTTGTAATCGTCGGCCTCGTACTTGCCCAGGGCGGACTTGGACAGCCCCGTTGCCGCCGCCAGTTCCTCCAGCGTCAGCCCCCGCTCCACCCGCAAATCCTTCAGCCGCTCCGATATGGTCAGCTTGACATACATCCCGGTATTCCCCCTTCGCCCTGTTATTTTCTCCTGCGCCCATTATAGCACACCATTTCCAAGAGCGTGGAAATTTTCGTTTTTCCGCGCGATTTCCAACCTCTTGGATATACGGGAGGGGCGCGGTATTTCCTCTACAATGGTCATGCGAACCTTGAAAACCGCATGACCGTCCGGGAGGGATATACCGGCTGGGGAAGTGGCCGCGAGGACAGCGGGCGTGCTGGGACAAAGTGTCCCAAAGCACCCGCCGAGCGCACCAACGCCGGGCTACGCCGCTGAAAAGCAGGGGCAGGAACGGCTCCCGGGGAGAACGGCGAAACTGGCTTAAAAACAACAGGCGGATTTCAAACCATGTGAAATCCGCGAACAAAACGGAGGATTACTAACGCAATCCACACCAAAGAGCGTCACGCCGGGGAGCGAACACCATGCGCCGCCCAGCGTGACACTTCTCTGTTCCGTGTGAAGTCACGCGGAACGGTAAAATGCAAAGTGCGCCCCCGTGGGCAGGGCATCACGGGGGAAATTTGGAACGGATGGGGGCGAACCCCCAAACAGCGCCCCCCGGCGCACACGCCATGCGGCAGAGGCAGGGCGGTACGCCGGAGGGCGAACAGCAAAAGGAGGGCTTATTCAATGGACACGCGAAATGAAATCAAATCCTACATCGTCCGGGAGGGCATGACCATGACCGAGCTGGTGGAAAAGCTGGCGGAGCAGTACGGCTGGAGCGCCAGTGTCCCCAACCTGTCCGGCAAGCTGCGGCGGGACTCCCTGCGCTACCGGGAGGCGGTGGAACTGGCCGACGCGCTGGGCTATGAAATCGTGTGGAAGAAACAAGGGGGGCGGTAATATCCCGGTCTACGGCTATATCCGCGTCAGTACGCGGGAACAATGTGAGGACAGGCAGCTCATCGCCCTGCGGGAGATGGCGGTGCCGGAGGGCAACATCTACCTGGACAAGCAGAGCGGCAAGGACTTCCAGCGGCCCCAGTACAGGCGGCTGGTGCGGCGCATGAAAAAAGACGACCTGCTCTACATCAAGAGCATAGACCGCCTGGGCAGGAACTATGAGGAAATATTAGAACAGTGGCGCGTTCTCACCAAGGAGAAGGGCGTGGACATCGTGGTGCTGGATATGCCCCTGCTGGACACGCGGCGGGGCAAAGACCTGATGGGGACATTCCTCAGCGACATTGTGCTGCAGGTGCTGTCCTTCGTGGCGGAGAACGAGCGCACCAACATCCGCCAGCGGCAGGCGGAGGGCATCGCGGCGGCCAAGGCCAGAGGCGTCCGCTTTGGCAGGCCGCCCAAGCCTTTGCCCGAGAACTTCCATGCGATGTATCAGGCATGGAAGGGCGGCAAAATGACCGGCACAGCGGCGGCAAGGGCCTGCGGGATGCCCCTTGCCACCTTCCGCTACCGGGCGGAGATTTACGAAAAGGCCGCTAAATTGTAAGCGGGCGTTTTTACAGGAATGTGTACCTTCTTGTAAGCCAGTATATCATACGCCTGCAAGAATGTGTACCTTTCTGTAAATAGGGCAAAGTCCTTACACGAAGTCAGTATAGCACAGGCCGCTCCCGATTTCCATACCTTTTTCACAAACTTGTTCGCTTTCCGGCGAATGGATCCCCCAGTGATTTTTGCTGATAAAAAGGTACACATTTTCACAGAAAAGAAGGTGGAACGTGTACGAAACTAACTGATGACTTGACCGGGCAGCCTATGGGACAAAGTGTCCCATAGGGCAGAAATCACAATAAGGGAGGAACCAAGCAGATGAAGAAACGATTATTGACAAGTGTTCTGTCGCTGGTGATGATTTTGGCGCTATTGCCCACGGCAACGCTGGCGGCGTCTGCTGCTCAGGAAGATACGTGGGACGGGACAGTCGATATAAGCTGGTATCGGGAGGGAGAGAATGATTTTAAGATAACCACAGCGGAACAGCTTGCCGGGTTGGCCCAGTTGGTCAATACAGGAAACAAATTTGAAGACAAGACGGTTTCGCTTGGCAGCAACTTAAATCTGGCCGGGCACGAATGGACGTCAATAGGTACGGGGAGTAACGCCAAGCAATACTTTGGCGGAACCTTTGACGGACAGCATTTTCAAATCAGGAATCTTACCTCTAAAAACAGCACGACATATTATCATGGACTGTTTGGTGTGATTTCAAACGGTGGAACCGTCCAAAATCTGTATGTGGTAGACGCTGATCTCTACAGCAATGACAACTCCCTGCGCATGGGAATCCTTGCGGATTGGGTCAATGACGGAACAGTAAAAAACTGCTACACCAGCGGGACTGCCCACAATGTATCAGGGAACAAGTTGCTTGGTGGACTGATTGGTACATGCACCGCCGGGTCAAAAATTATCGGCTGTTCATCGGATGCGAAGGTCATTAGCGATTATTACGACGATGGTGATGAGTATAGCGACTGCGACACGGTAGGCGGCATTGTCGGCCAGTGGGAAAACGCAACCAGCGATGCCATCATTTCGGATTGCTGGTTTGGCGGATCAATCTCCTGCGAATTTCCAGACTCCGGTGTTGGCGGTATCCTCGGGGCAAATTTTGATTTCTATGACGAAGATCCCGGTGTTACTATTCAAAATTGTATGGTCGTGACAAGAGAGCTTTACTCGGTGGAACCCGGTAATATTACATGGATTGCGGCAGTCGTACACGGCAGCGTGGAAAACTGCCTGTGGCCAGATAGCCCGCCGGACGGTGTCAGCCTTGAGGGAGAAGATTATGCGGACTACAACGGAAACTACTTGGCTGTTGTAAGTCTGGTCGTGGATTGGACTGCTGGAACAGCCAGCGCGAATCCTGATTTCGACCAAACCGACTGCGGACTAGAGGTCGCCAGTTTTGCTGACCAAAGCGTGCTAGAGAAACTACAAAATAATGCTGGAGAAAATATTCAGTGGGTTGCTGGAGACGAGCACCCCGTTTTCCAACGGCAGGAGGCAATAGTCCTTCTGGAGGACACAATAGAGGAAATTGCCCGGAGTACGGAATGGCAGGTCAGCCAGGAAGATGCCAACGACGCAGACAGTATAAAGGGCATTATAGAAACCAAACTGCGGGATTTGAACCTCGATACAAGCTTTACCGTCACGGTGGGGGCGGTCACACCCGCCGCAGACGGGAGAGATGGCAACTTCGCCTTAACCATAGAGCTTGGGAAAAATGGTGTTTCCCGGTTCGTTGAAGTCACGGATGGGATAATCCGGGCCACCCCATTAGTTCAGAAGGCACCGGATTTCCAGCCTGAATTAAAGGATCGTACGACCAACAGCATTACCCTGAACGCTGTAGAAGAACTCAGTACACACGGCGCATCGGTAGAATATGGCATTTCCTCCGATGGCGGCGCCACATGGACCTGGCAAAGCAACCCGGAATTTACCGAGCTGTCTCCCGGAACGACCTATATGTTTGCCCTGCGCTACGAAGCGGTGAACGGGGATACTTCCTATGGAGCCTCCGAGAATGGCCCTGCCGCTAGTTTTTCTACAAGCAGCATTCCCTCCGTCAGCAACCCCGCCACCTACGCCATCACCGTCCCATCCGACGTGACCGGCGGCGAGGTGTCTGTCAGCCCCAGCCGGGCCGAGCGCGGCGATACCGTGACCATCACCGTCACCCCCGATGAGGGCTATGAGCTGGACGAGCTGACCGTCACCGACGCCAACGGGAACAGGATTTCCCTCACCGACGCCGGGAATGGCCGCTACACCTTCACCATGCCCCGCAGCCGCGTCACCGTGGAGGCCACCTTCGCGGAGATCGTGGAGGAGCCTACACTGGTCTTTGTGGATGTTCCTGCGGGTGAGTATTACTACGATGCAGTGTACTGGGCTGTGGAGAACGGCATCACCTACGGCACCACAGATACCACCTTTACCCCGGAGCGGACAGTGACCCGCGCCGAGATGGTGACCTTCCTCTGGCGGGCCCACGGTTCCCCGGTGCCGGAGAGCACTGTCAACCCGTTCACAGATGTTTCCAGCAGCGCGTACTACTACGACGCGGTGCTGTGGGCCGTGGAGAACAGCGTCACCCACGGCACCTCAGCCACCACCTTCAGCCCGGACGCCACCGTGACCCGCGCCCAGGCCGTCACCTTCCAGTGGCGGGCTGCCGGTTCCCCGGCTGTGTCCGGCGGCAGCTTTGCCGACGTGGAGGCAGACGCCTACTACGCGGATGCGGTGACCTGGGCCGTGGCGAACAGCGTCACCAACGGCACTTCTGGCACCACGTTCAGCCCCGAGGTGGGCGTCTCCCGCGCCCAGGCGGTGACCTTCCTCTACCGCCAGCTTGGATAAACGCGGAGGACGCGAATTGAGAAAACAGGCGGCCCCGCCGCCAAGTCCCTTAATGGGAAAACATTAAGGGCGCACTTCTATACATGACCTTGCGGCCATGTATTCGTGCGCTCTGCGAGGCAGACAGCCCGGACGACTGAACGTCCGGGCTGTTTTGCGTCACTGCGTTCCGTCCAAGGGGGTGCCCCCCTTGTGCGGCTTACGCCGCTAACCCCGCCCGCCCCCGGAAGGGGGACACCCGCTTTCGCGTCTGTCCCCCTTCCAGGGGCCTGAAAACCAAACCTGAAACCCAGACCGTTCACCGGGAACACCCCGGAGGACGGTCATTTTTTATCCACATTCCCAGCCGAAGGAGGTAACGACCCATGAGCAAAAATTTAGAGCAACTCCGGCAGGAGTACGCCGAGAACGAGGCCAAACTGCGGCAGTACCAGCACCGGGCGCAGCGATTGGAGCAGCGGCAGAAATACTACGAGAAGGGGGAGCGGCAGAAACGCGCCCACCGCCTCATCACCCGTGGGGCCGCCGTGGAGAGCGTGGCCCCGGCGGTCAGGGCCATGACGGAGCGGGAGTTTTATGAACTGGCCGGGCGCATCTTTGCCATGCCGGAGGTGCAGGCCCTGCTGCCAAAGGACGGTGGCTGATTGGCCCTGTTCCATTTCAGCGTCACCCAGGTCAGGCGGAGCGCGGGGCAGTCCGCCATCGCCTCCGCCGCCTACCGCGCCGGGGAGCGGCTGTACAGTGACCGCTACGGCGAATACAGCGACTACACCCACAAGGGCGGCGTGGCCTGTGCGGAAATCCTGCTGCCGCCCCAGGCCCCAAAGGAATACCAAGACCGGCAGACCCTATGGAACGCGCTGGAGGCCGCCGAGCGCGGCAAGGACGCCCAGCTTGCGTACAGCTTTGACATCGCCTTGCAGAACGAGCTTTCCCTGGAGGAAAACGTCGCCCTCGCAAGGCAATTCCTTTTGGAGAACTTCATCAGCCGGGGCATGGTGGCGGACTTTGCCGTACACCAGCCGGACAAGGGGGACGGGGGCATCCCCAACCCCCACTTCCATGTCCTCTGCCCCATCCGGCCCATCCTGGAAAGCGGCAAATGGGGCGGCAAGCAGCGGCGGGAGTATCTGCTGGATGACCACGGAGAGCGCATCCGGGACGAGGCCGGGAACTTCAAGTTTAACGCGGCGCCCACCACCGACTGGGGCCGCCCGGAAACGCTGGAGGCGTGGCGGGCGGCATGGGCCGATCTGTGCAACGCCAAATTTGCCGAGAAGGGCCTGCCCTGCCGCATCGACCCCCGCTCCTATCTGCGCCAAGGACTTGCCATTCTCCCCACCGTCCACGAGGGGCCTGCGGTGCGCCAGATGGAGGCGCGGGGCATCGCCACCGACAAGGGGGAAGTCAACCGCTGGATCAGGGCCACCAACGCGCTTTTGAAGGATTTGCGGCAGAAGGTCAAGGCCCTGTTCGGCTGGCTCAGGGAGGTGCGGGAGGAGCTGTCCCGGCCCCAGGCCCCTACCCTGGCCGACCTGCTGTCCGCTTATTACGGGGCAAGGAGCGCGGGCGCGTGGAGCAACAAGGGCAAGGCGGTCAACCTCAAGCAGTTTGCCGAAACCGTGAATTACCTGACCGGGCAAAAGCTGTACACCGTGGAGGACTTGGAGGCCCGCGCCGCAACCCATGATGAAACCCTTGCCGGATTGAAGGCCGGGATGGACAGGCGGCAGCGCCGCATGAAGGAACTGCGGGAGCTGCTGGAGCAGGCCACAACCTACTCCAAGCTGAAACCCGTCCATGAGCAGATGAACGCCATCCACTGGAAGGGGAAACGGGAGAAATTCAGGGCGGACAACGAGGTGGACTTGCGGCTGTTCTACATGGCCCGCCGCAAGCTGCAGCCCCACTTCACCCCGGAGGGCAGGCTGCCCCTGACCGCGTGGCGGAAGGAACTGGAGCGGCTGCAACAGGAGTACGAGGCGGACTACGCCAGATACAAGCCCATCCGGGCCGACCTGATGAAACTGCTGAAGGTGAAATCCTGCGTGGACGCCTCCCGGCGGCAGCGGGAGCGGACGCAGGAAAGGCGGCGGGATATGGAGCGGTGAGGGCCACCCACCCCTGCTGGGACACTTTGTCCCAAAGCAGACGAACCACTCTATTCTATTTTTTGATTAAGGAAGGAGCGCAGAGCATGAACCATACAGAACGTATAACCGAGCGAACCCAGGAGGGACAGCCCCGCCGGTTCTGGTTCGACCAGGAGGGCCATATCCGTGTCAAGAACTTCTTTGCCTGCTGGCTGCCGGAGTTTACCCTGCGCCGGGAGATCGGCGGCACGCTCTACTCCGTTACAGGCGGCTATGAGGGGACGGAAACGCTTGACCGGAAGGTGGCCCGTGTGATGGAGCGGAACGCCGGGAGGCCGGAGGGACGCAGATGACAAACGCCCTGAAACCTGGTATAATAGAACCAGCCAATCCTGTACAGGCAGTTGCCCCATTGAAGGAGGAAACAGAAATGTTACGGGCAACTGATAAAATCACAGCACTGTACTGCCGCCTCTCCCAGGAGGACGCCAACGAGGGCGAGAGCAACAGTATCGCCAATCAGAAATCCATCCTGTTACAGTACGCAAAGGAACACCGTTTTCCAAACCCTGTCTGCTTTGTAGACGACGGGTACAGCGGCACCAACTATGACCGCCCCGGCTTTCAGAAGATGCTGGAGGAAATCGAGGCGGGGCGGGTGGCCGTGTGTATCACCAAAGACCTGTCGCGGCTGGGCCGCAACTCCGCGCTGACCGGGCTGTATATCAACTTCACCTTCCCCAAGTACGGGGTGCGGTATATCGCCATCAACGACCACTTCGACACCATCGACCCCAACAGCACAGACAACGACATGGCCGGGATAAAAAACTGGTTCAACGAGTTTTTTGCCAAGGATACCAGCCGGAAGATCCGGGCGGTGAACAAGGCCAAGGGGGAGCGCGGGGAGCCGCTGACCACCAACATCCCCTTCGGCTACCGGAAAGATCCGGACAGGCCCAAGGGCTGGCTGGTGGACAAGGACGCGGCCCAGGTGGTCAGGCACATCTTCACCCTCTGCATGGAGGGGCGGGGGCCGATGCAGATCGCCAAGGCGCTGCGGGAGGAACAGGTACTCAACCCCACGGCCTACAAAATCCGGCAGGGCCGCAGGACGCCCAACAAAGAAACCGCCGACCCGTACTACTGGAACACGAACACCGTTGTCCACATTTTGGAGCGGCGGGAGTACACGGGCTGCACCGTGAACTTCAAGACCTACACCAACTCCATCTGGGATAAAAAGCAGCGGGACAACCCGGAGGAAAAGCAGGCTGTCTTTTACAACACCCATGAGGCCATCATTGAGCCGGAGGTGTTCGAGAAGGTGCAGGAGATACGGAAACAGCGGCACCGGCGGACAAAGACGGGGAAAAGCCATCTGTTTTCCGGCATGGTCTACTGCGCCGACTGCGGGGCGAAGATGCGCTACTGCACCACCAGCTATTTTGAAAAACGGCAGGACCACTTTGTATGCGCCAACTACCGGAGCAACACGGGGACCTGTTCCGCCCACTTCATCCGGGCGGTGGTGCTGGAGGAACTGGTGTGGATGCACATGGAGGCGGTCATTTCCTATGTGACACGGTTTGAGGGCCACTTCCGGGCGGTAATAGAGGAACGGATGAAACTGGCCAGCAGGGAGGCCATCCAGACGGGGCGGAGGAAACTGGCGCGGGATGAAAAGCGGCTGGCGGAACTGAACAGGCTGTTCATACGCATCTATGAGGACAACGTGAACGGCAAGTTGAGCGACCAGCGGTTTGCCGCCATGAGCGCGGCCTATGAGGAGGAACAGGCGGCCCTGCGGACGGAAGTACAGGCTTTGCAGAAGGAACTGGAGGTACAGGAGCGACAGACCGATGATTTGGAGCAGTTTATCCAGCGGGTACACAGGTATGCGGAGATACGGGAACTGACCCCCTACGCCCTGCGGGAACTGGTGAAGGGTATCTACATTGAGGCCCCGGACAAGAGCAGCGGCAGGCGGCGGCAGGGCATCCGCATCGCCTATGACCTTGTGGGCTTTATCCCGCTGAATGAACTGATGAAAGAGGAAACGGCATGACCGAAGCCATGCCGTTCCTGCAAAAAAACGATATTACTTTCTTACGACCCCCGACCATCCGGCGGGGGCGCTTTTTTCGCGATACGAAAGGCTCACAGCAGCGATACGATCAGCCCCACCAGCGGGGCGAAGACTAGGCCCAGGACCATGCCCCGAAGGCTTGCCTTACAGTGAAACGAGACTGCGGACCGCTCCACCGGGCTCACCTTCGCGAGACGGTAGAACTTATCGAAGGGCGCCATCAGGATGTCCACCACCAGGAAATCGTACCAATCCACCACCAGCCACAGGAGGTATGCCGTCAGCGCCGCCTGGGAGAAGGTGGTGATGCCGTTGAAATGGCGCAGCGCCAGGGCAATGACCAGGGCGAAGACCACTACGGCGATGAGCTTGCGAATGATATCGCTCTTCCTCGCGGGCGGCTTCTCCGCCACGATCCCCAGCGCCCGCAGCTTCTCCGTCACCACGGGCGGATAGTCGTTGACAAAGACCTCCCGCCGCTTCGCGGCCCGGGCCTCCAGCGCGGCGGTGAACAGCACGCAGGCCACCACGCATTCCAGGAAGAAAACCATGGACTCCTTTCCCGCCCCATTCCGGGCGTCTCAGCGCAGGAAGATCCGCTTCCCGCCCCGGTATGCCTCCACCGTCCCGATCCGCTGGGCGGCGGGGACGGCACCCAGCAGCTCGGCGAAGAGGGCGTCGGCGTCCGCCGGGTCCACCGCCATCAGA
>SFLH01000014.1 GCA_004554585.1 Clostridiales bacterium
GTCCAGCAGGAGATTGTAGAACATCTGGGCCGCCTCGGCGCGGGTCATGTCTCGGTCCGGGCCAAAGACCTGGCCGGGATAGCCGTTGAGGTAGGCCATGTGGTGCTCGGTGTCCAGCCAGTCAGACACGCCGGTGTCTCCGGGATCGGCCGGGAGCTTGGTGAAGGTCACGGTGATGGTGTGCCACGCCCGGACATTTTTAAAGGTGTACTCACTGACCGGGCCCACGCGCTCCCCGTCCACCAGCACGTCTTCGATCTTGTAACCCTCGTCGGGGGTGATGGCGAAGGTCTGGCTGCCGCCCTGGGACACCCTCACGATGCCCTCGGGGCTGATGCTGCCGCCCTCCCCGGCGGAGGCTTCGATGCGGTAACGGGTGACAGGGTCCGCATCCTTGGCGAACGTGGCTTTAATGGTATGGTCCTCTGCCACAGCCTCAAAGGTATAGCTGCTCACCGCGCCCACACTGACGCCGTCCACCAGCACGTCCTACTGCCGTTTTCCCCGGCGGTGGCGGTGATGGTGTAGGCGTTTACCGTGTCGTATACCAGGGCGAAGGGCGAGAAGCCGCCGGCGTCGACGTGGAACTTGATGCCGTTGGCAGTCTTAATAACCTCCATCTTCTCAATGTTTTCGCTGCTGATATTGGTAATGTCATCGATATCATAGCCAGAGTTCGGCCCGTCACGATGGAGATTTTTAAAGTGCAGGAGTGTAAACTCGGTATCCTGGTCCGTCCCCTCAGGATATCCCCAATAGATATCGGTGCCCTCACTGGAGGTAATCCAAGCGTTGCCGTTGTTGGCATCCACCAGGTCGAGATACTTGATCTCATAGTGGCGGGTGGCGTTGACGGCTTTCTCTAGTTCCTGATCTACCCTTTGTTTCAGCGCCTTCGTGCGATCGTGTTCATCGTCGTCAATGATGCTGTCGAACAGCAGGGAGGGTTTGGAATCCGCAGGAAGTTTTACCCCTGTGTTGTTCAGGGTGTAGGTGGTGTCGGCAGGAGCCACGGCCACAGCCGTTTCAGAAGCAACCTTTTGCGCGGGAGCTGTGGTTTCAATAGCACTGGTAGGCTTTTCATCTGCCACCGCACGGACGGTGAGGGTGCCGGTCTTGGCAACAACATAGTATACGCCATTGTCCGCCACCGCTCTCACCTTGGACATATCATTTTCACCGGGATAAAGAGCAATGGTATAGGTAGTATATACATTGCCTGCCTCAGCAGGATCAAAGTTATCATTGGTGACCGTGTGGGTCTCGCCAGCTTCATCCGTGTAGCTGTAAGTGACGCGGACCTTGTCCTGCCCCTGGCCCTCGGAGAAGTGATAATAGCCATTGCCGTCGGAAATGACCATCCATGTCTTATTTCCGTTGGTAAAGGTCAGATTCTCGGGATCAATGCCAGCGGGTGCTTTGATCTTAAACAGCGGGTGGGGCAGAGAATTGCTGGAGGTGGTACCACCACCCTCACCTACCACTGCATCGTATCCGCCGTCGCCGCCCATGTAGATGGTGATGTCGGCAGGCGTTACTAGAATAGGTTCACTTTCAACGATCTCGGCCGTGACTGTATTGGCTTTCAGCGTAGCAGTGGTATCAGCACTCAAATCGTAATCGGCCAGCTTGTAATCAAGGAACTGGAGGGCGTGGACGTAGGCAGTCGGGTCCTCCACACCGCCTCCGAAATATTTGCGCCACGCCTCGCCATTGGCATCGTTTTTCCCAAGCAAACCCTCCACTACCCATAAGCGGAAGCGGTTATTAGCAAAACCCGCTGGACCGGCCATATTCCTCAGATTCATTTTCGCTGTCATGTTGGCCGATGTGTTCACTTGAAGCGCACCACCAGTGGACTCAAATACGTCTTCTTTCAGCTTAAAGTCAAGACCGGTCAGCGTCATAACGTCGGAAACAATTGTATAGTCTTTCTCTGTGAATTCCGCTTGGATGCGAATTTGCAGCCCTTTTCCCCCCGATGAAAGCTGGTCAGGGTTAAAGGTGACCGTCCAATTTTCGCCGTCTCCTGTCCAGGTGGAGCTACCGCCTGTTGTTTCAATAGTCTTCGGAACGACCAGTTTTGACTCCATCTGAATCGTAACGGTGCCATCTGGGTTTCGATTCGCAAATTCCAAGTTGGGGTCAACATTTACGATAATTTCAAAGGTCGCAAACTCCCCGCCCTTAAACGGAACATTACTCTTGAGCAGCAAATCGTGATTGACAGCAGCGGAAACGGTGTAAGAAATGAGGTTGTCCTCTTTCGTCAGTGTGTCCGTTGACTGGGCAATCAGAAGGCCCCCATTATCACCGCGGGTAAACACATCCAAGGGTAATTCCTGCTCTGCCGCAGCCAAGTCTGTTTCAGACCATTTGGGAACTTCCTTCCAAACGCCTGTGAATTTGATCTTGGTGTCGTTCCCTGCGAGGGTACTGCTGGCAGTCGCCGTAGCTCCCGTTTTTATATTCACTACCGTCTTCTGCCGTCCAGCCATCAAAGTAATAGTACGATGTATCAGGGTCGTTCCATTTATAACCGAAGAACCCATGCCAAACTGAATTTTTCTCTATCTCCAGGCCATCGGCAACAACAAAGCTTTGATCTTCTAACTTGGTACTGGTCAGAGTAGCTACCTTATTTTTTATATAATCATAGCTGCCAGTGCTTTCGTTTCCTCGTATGCCATATTCTGTGATTGGGAAAATGGAGTTGACATCCTTCGGGATATTAAAATCATATGTGACGGTATAGGTCTCCTGAGTACCGGAACCGCCTCCCCACTGCTCTGGCGGAGTCATGGTCCAACCGTAACAGACATCATACCAGCTATATCCACCATCGTTATAAGGATCAATTGTAATGTCTGAAACATTGATCGTGTAGTCATCTTTACTCTTTGCCTCAGCAATGGCATCTGCGTTCATAAGAATCTGATCTTCATCACGGTCAGTGATAATATTGTACAGAACGATCTGCTGCAGGTACCATGTATTGCCGGAGCCGTCTTTAACATAAGGGATTTGATAATCATCCCCGCTCATGTCTTCAGAAGAGACCCACAAGTCTAGGGTTTCATTGCTCGTGTTTCCTATCACAGTGCTATTTTTCGGAGTGAACTTGTTGAGAGCTACATCATCAAATTGAGTATTTGAGATTTCGCCGTCCACAATCACATAGTGATTTGAATAAATATCAACCCCCTCAGGCGGCGCAGCCAGTGCGGTCGGCACAAAAGTGCCAACCAAGGCAAACGCTATAAATCCACTGCAAAGCCGTTTCATGCGTTTTTTTAGATTCATAAGAACACCCCTCTCAAATATCAGTGGGGCTGTGTGGCTGGCATTGGCTGCACAGCCCCACTTGACACAGATTTGCCTGATTTGGTTTAGTTGGCTGCCGTGAAGGGATAGGTGACAACGGATGTATTAAAATCGGTTGCCGTACCAGCTGCGCGTACCCAGCAATCCTGTGTAAAGCCTTTAAGTGAAAAATCACGGACCGTCGTGCTATTGCTCACGTTATCGAACGCGCCAATATCCGTGCCACCGGCTTCGGCCCCTTCACCACTACCGCCAACAACTGTCATGGTCGACCAGCAGTATTCGGTGTATGCGCCGCGTACATTCTTGCCAACCACGCCGCCGGCACTGCCGCCAATGATAGAGGGCAGAGCCGTGGGGCTTGTGGTGGAGTAACAATATTCAACCTTGGCATTGCTTAAACCGACAATGCCGCCGCCATTGGCCAGGCCAGTGACGGTGGTATCACGGCTGGAGCAGTAGCGCACATCCGCATTGCGAATAAAGCCTGCCACGCCGCCGGCGCTGCGTCCGGACGCGCTGCTGTTGCGCACCTGGACGTTCTGGACCAGGGTACGGCTGCCGCCAGCCCCATCCACCATGCCGGCAAGCACCCCAGCATAGGTACCGGAATACTGTGCTGTGACGTTTTGGAGCGTCAGGTTGGCAACAACCTGACCCGGACCAATCTTTGCAAACATACCGCTGCAGGTATCGCCGGACGATGTGCTGACCGCGCGGAAGTTGGCGTTGGAGATGGTCTTGCCATTGCCGTTGAAGTCGCCCCTAAACGTCATGGAATCATAGGTGGTATTTTGGCAGTCGATGTCCGCACCCAAGGTGATCAGCTGTCCAGCAACAACCACATCCGAGTGCTCCACAAAGGTGTCCCATTCCCCTTTTGTTGTAATGGTGACATTTTCATGGCCCTCTAACTTCTCCAGGAAGGTCTTATCCTCCGTAGGCACATTCACTTTGGCGTACACAGTTGTATTGCCAGTCACCGTCGTGCTGCTGGTCAGGGCGGTGTTACAATCAGAGTCCAAGAACCAGCCATTGATGGTCTTCCCTCCACTCAGCACCAGCGTCAGCGGGGGAATCACCGCCCCAGCGGGCAGCTTCCAAGTAAGGGTGGTGTCCTCGTCCACCACATAGTCCACTGTGTAAACCACCGCGTCCGGGTCGCAGACGGCCAGGACCACCTTGTCGTCGTCATAATTGACCAGAATATCCTGCGGCGCGCTGGCAGCACCAAGCGCACCGCCAGCCAGGGAAATATCCATGCCGGCCAGGTAGCCTGCCATTGTCTCCAGGGACAAGCCACCAGCGTTTTCAAATCCGCCGGTCCATGTGTTGCCGCCAGCAGAGGTGAGAGTAAGGGCATATTGGTCGCTGTTGAGGTCCACGGTGCCCACCGTCATGTTGAATTTGAGCGTAACTTCGCTGTCGTTGACTTCCGCGACATACAGCTCGCCGGTGTTGCTCTCTGTCGGGGTGGATGCGGTAAAAGCCGCCCCCTCGCTGAGCGTTACGGAAACCGTGTAGTCCGCCACATCGGTGCTGATGGGCGCCGTAAACAGGAAGCTGCCGTTGATGGATGCCGAGGCAACCGTTTCGGTGGTGTGGGAAAGGGTCATGTTTGTCATTCTCGGTACAGTTGTGTCCGTTGCCGATGCGGTGACGGACACGGAAAGGGCCATGCACAAGGCCAGGGCTGACGCTAAAATCCGCTTTTTCATGTCGTTTTTTCCTCCTTTTTGCAGTAGGGTAAAATCGATGCTGGGGCGCGTTCTCCTTCCACGGTCTCGCTTGGCCGCTTACGCCAACGGGGCAGGGCGCTGTGTCCACCCCAAGGCAGGGGCCAAAAGGCCTCCCCCTCCTTTCATCACAAAACAATATTTTTCATTAAAAAACTAATATAAGCATATCATTTGCGGCGAAATAAGGCAAGCATCTTTTTTATTTGCGCGCAAAAAATGATGCTATAAGCGCAAAAAATGATGCCATTTTTATCTTCTGTCCTAAAACTAACGGATTTCTATTTTTAAGTCTTTCTTTTTTATTTGTATTCTTCTTCTTTATTCAAATTTAGGCGCCACTAATTGACGTAATGCTTCTTCTTTCTGTTTTTCCAGTTCCAGCCAATTCAACTGACGTATGCGCTCTTAGCAGGTGGTCACCTCACTACTGTGCCCCCGCATACGGGCTAGGTCCCGGCAGGCCGGCGCAGGGTGTAGGGGAACATCTTGGCCACCTCCAAATAAAAAAAGATGGCAGACACAAAAAATGTGTCTGCCATCCTTTTTTCTGCCCCAGGCAGAAAGTCCTTCTGTCCTGCCCCACCAGGTTGCTATCAATCAAAACTGCCGGTGTAGTCCTTGGAAAACACCCCGGAGAGCAGCCAGCCCATAAAGCCCAGATACAGCATGGCGCGCAGCGGGGTGGCGGTGATGGGGCACGTGTCGGAGGCACAGCCCACGAAGCGGTAATAGAGCCAGCCTGCCGCCATGCCCCCCAGAGTGAACAGGAGGGGACGCAACCATGCCGGGCGCTTTCTCTCCGGCGCTCCCGTCATGCCTCCGCTCCCTTCTCCGCCCACAGCAGGTCCGCCTGGTCGGGGTGCTTGTCAAACCACTTGACCGCGTAGGGGCAGGTGGGCACGGCAGTCTTCCCCTGCTCCCGCAGGTCCTGGGCTAGGGTCTCCAGCAAGGCACCGGCAATGCCCTGGCCCCGCAGGGAGTCATCCACCACGGTGTGGTCGATCTCCACCGTCTGTTCCGATTGGGCCGGGAAAGACACAAAGGCAATCTCTCTGCCCTGGGCGTCCTCCAGCCAGATGCGGTCCGAAGATTTTTTGAACTCCATAGGGGGTGCTCCTTTCCTTTTTTTCTTGAGTATATCCCCCTTTCTCCCGGAATACCGTGATGGGGTCACAAAATTCCCCTTTCGCAGCGGCGGCGGCCAAATTCTTCCTGTTTCCGCCCCCGCATAGGAAAAACAAACCTGTCAATACTAAGGAACGTTCCCAGCAAACTACCGCAGGAGGCATTTACGATATGAAAGCAACTGGAATTGTGCGCCGCATCGACGACCTGGGGCGGGTAGTCATCCCCAAGGAGATCCGCCGCACCATGCGCATCCGGGAGGGGGACCCCCTGGAGATCTTCACCAACACCGATGGGGGTGTGGTGTTCAAAAAATACTCTCTCATGGGTGGGTTAGGTGATTTTTCCGCCCAGCTGTGCGAGTCCCTGTATAAGACCACCGGCAAAATGGCCGCCATCACCGACCGGGACACCTGCCTGGCCGTGGCCGGCGGCGGCCGCCGGGAGCTGACCGACAAGAACATCTCCCCTGCCCTAGCCCAGATCCTGGAGGGCCGGCAGATCTACCAGCATCAGCAGGGCACCCCGGCCCTGCCGGTGAGCGATTACACCGACAACTACGTCATTTCCACCGCCGCGCCCATCCTCTCGGAGGGGGACGTGCTGGGCTGCGTGGTCTTTCTGTGCAAAAAGGACGCCCTGGACGTGGGCGAGGCCGAGCGCACCCTGGCCCAGACCATCGCCGGGTTCCTGGGCCGCCACATGGAGTCCTGACCTCTCCCCCTGCCCCGTCAGAAAAGCACCACCTTCCGCGCCGATGCTTCGTGCGGAAGGTGGTGTTTTGCGCTGGGCAAAACGCGCTCAATATGCCCTGACATCGGCCAGGAAGGCCTCCCATGCCGCCGGGTGCTCCACGAAATAGAGGGGGCAGAGTTTCCCGGTGACATCGTAGTGGCGGATCACCCGGTCCCGGCCGATGCCGGCGGAATGGCTCACCGCCCAGTTTTCTTGGATGGCCTGCCGCAGCAGCGCCTCGTCCACCCCCCCCTTCCCATTCTTTCTGCTAGCGCAGCTGCCGGGCCGGTGTGGGACTGGCCGTCCGAGTCGGTCCAACGGACGCTGTAGACAAAAAAGGTGGTCAGGGCCAGCACCACCAGGGTCTCTTTGCCCAAGGGGCGGGAAAGGAGTTTGCTCAGTTCATAGGCTGTCATGGCTGTCCCGCAGGTGACAGCGGCAGTAGGACAGGATGGCGGCGAAAACATATATTCTGCCCGACAGCGCCGTGGGATAGGTTCCCCTTCCCTTCCCCGCTTTGTGCCGCCGGCAGACCCCGCGCGCATCTTTGCGCCCGGCGCGTCTGTCTCGCTCCCACCGCCACAGGCTTTTTTACCGCATACAGAAAAAAGCAGGGGGCGTATTGAATACGCCCCCTGCTTGGGATGGGTCTTGTCTTACTTGCCGAAGTAACGGTCCAGCAGGCCCTTGAGAGCCTTGCCGTGGCGGGCCTCATCGCGAGCCATCTCGTGGACGGTGTCGTGGATGGCGTCCAGGTTCAGGGCCTTGGCGCGCTTGGCCAGGTCGGTCTTGCCAGCGGTGGCGCCGTTCTCGGCCTCCACACGCATCTCCAGGTTCTTCTTGGTGGAGTCGGTCACCACCTCGCCCAGCAGCTCGGCGAACTTGGCGGCGTGCTCGGCTTCCTCCCAAGCGGCCTTCTCCCAGTACAGGCCGATCTCGGGATAGCCCTCACGATGGGCCACACGGGCCATGGCCAGATACATGCCCACCTCGGTGCACTCACCGTTGAAGTTGGCGCGCAGATCCTCCATGATGTCCTCGGGGGAACCCTGGGCCACGCCCACCACGTGCTCAGCGGCCCAGCTCATCTCGGGGCCCTGCTCCACGAACTTGCTACCGGGAGCCTTACACTGGGGACACTCCTTGGGGGGCTGATCGCCCTCATGGACATAACCGCAAACGCTGCAAACATACTTGCTCATAATTATATTCCTCCATAAACTGCTCTCGCAGGGAGAGCGTGAGATTAAACTTTCCTTAGAACAGGTCTTTGAGCCTGTCCCTTGAAGCATGCTCATTTTACACCATATCTGGTGTGTTGTAAACCCCGTTTCCCCATATATTTTGTAGTTTTTTTGCCATTCTGTGTGACCTATGTCACAGCTTTTCCATCTCTTCCAGCAGCGTCTGCCGGTCGTACAGGGCGGAGAGGATGGGGAGCATGGCGTTGGGGGTGAGATGGGCAGGCAGATCCAGCTTTTTCAGCAGCCGCTCCCGCCGCTCCCGGCTGCCCTGGCCCCCGGCCAGGCCGCAGGCGTACAGGTCGGCTTTGGTCAGGCTGGCCGACCGGGCGTGGCGGGGACTCTCCCCCAGGATGGTGGCCCCCGCCTGGCGCAGGACCTGCTCCAGCACCTGCTGGCTCATGCCCTCCACCCCCAGCTTTCCCTCCTTGCCCGGCTGGCGCTTGCGGCGCTCCTTGCCGGGCCGGTCGGGGATGTAGGCGTGCTTGACCTGGTGGGGCGGCAGGGCGCTTTTCAGGTAGCTGCGGATCTGAAAGCCCGCCCCGTCGCTGTCGGTGAGGACGATCAGCCCCTGCTTCTCCCCCAGCCGCCGCAGCAGGGCCAGCAGGTCCTTGTTGTGGTAGATGCCAAAGCCGGTGGTCTCCACAATCACCCCGTCCACCAGCTGGGACAAGGTGTTCTTGTCGTACCGGCCCTCCACCACAATGGCTTCCTTAATCTTCAGCATGACGTCCCTCCCGCCGACAGTTCCAAAATGAGGGAGACCAGCAGGTCCTTGGCGTCCGCCCCGGCCACGGACTTCATGGCCAGGTCAGTCTCTGCGCACCGGCGCATGGCCCGGCGGCACCAGTCCAGCCCGTGGCGGCGGGCCCCCTCCATGAGTTTGTCCGCCGGGTAGGCCGAGCGCATCCCCCACAACTGCATGAGCCACCGGCTGTTCTGGCCGGATTCCAGTGCCACCCGGGCGGTGTAGAGCTGGCGGAAGTGCTTGCCCAGCACCGCCAGGATCATGATGGGGGCCTGCTGCAGCCGCAGCAGGTCGGCCAGCACCGCCAGAGCTTTGTCCATCTGCTTGCGGGTGAGGGCGTCGGTCATCTGAAAGACCACCGCGTCGATGACGGGGATGGCCACCGCGTCGATGTCCTGGCGGGTGACCCGGCGGTGCTGGGCGTAGGCGCCGATTTTGCCGATCTCCGAGATCAGCCCGTTCATCAGGTCCCCGCACAGGAAGATGAGGTATTGGGCGTCTGCGGTGTCGATTTCATGGCCCAGAGCCCGAAAACGGCGGCCGATCCAGTCCACCAGGTCATTTTGCCCCTGGCGGGCGAATTGGACCACTTGGCCCCGCTCCTGGATGACCCCGGTCAATTTCCTCATCCGGGCGTCGCTCTTGTAGGGCACGATGTCGTAGACGAAAACCAGGCAGCAGTAGTCGGGCAGGTCGGCCAGGACCTGGGTTATGGCGTTCCGCTCCCCCTCCGGAGCCTTGAAGAGGTCATAGTCCTGGACCACCACCAGAGTCCGCTGGCTCATCATGGGCAGGGCGTCCACGGTCTCCCCCAGGCGCTGGGCAGTGAGGGTCTTGCCCTGAAGCTGGTGGTAGTTGAACTCCTCCATTCCCCCGGGAATGAGCTTGGCCTTCATCTGCTCCAAATAATAGTCCCGCAGATAGGCCTCCTCCCCGTGGAAGAAATAGAGGGTGCCCAAGGTCCCCTGGGACAGGTCCTGTTTCAGCTGGCGGTAGGCCGTTTGGGCGCCGCCTTTTTCCCTCTGCCGTTGTTTTGCCATTTATGGTTCCTCCCTGTTCTGGGCATAGACCGTCACCGTTCCCTGGCAGTCGGTGCGATAGACTTGAATTTCCCCCTCCTCCAGCCGCTCCAACAGCTCCGGCGTCGGGTGGCCGTAGGTGTTGTAGCCCACGGAGATCACCACCGTCTCCGGCTGAAAGGCCGTGAGCAGGGCTGGGCCAGTGGAGTACTTGGAGCCGTGGTGGCCGGCGATGAGGACCTCCCCGTCGGGCAGCCTCTCTCGGGCGGCCAGAAGGGCTTCTTCTTCCTCGGGCATGTCCCCGGTGAGCAGGGCCTGCCACTGGTCCAGGGCGCACAGCACCGACAGGCAGCGCTCATTGGAGGTCCCCTCCCCCTCCACCGGCTCATAAAGGGTGAGCTGGGCTTTGCCCAGGGTCACCTGACTGGTCTGGGTGATGAAGGAGAGGGGGATGCCCTCCGCCTGGGCCTTGGCTGTGATGGCCTGGCGAAGGCCGCTGTCCCGGTCCACATCGGGCAGGGCAATGGCCCGGACCTTCACTCGGTCCATCAGCTCCAGCACCCCGCCAGCGTGGTCCTCGTGGAAGTGGGTGAGAATGAGCAGGTCCAGCTGGCTGCCGCCGGTGGACTGCAGGTAGGTGGCGGCGGTGTCCCCCGGGTCCTTGGTGCCCCCGCAGTCGATGAGCGCCCGGGCGCTGCCCGAGGTCACCACCACGCTCTGCCCCTGGCCCACGTCCAGCACCGTCAGGGACAGGTCCTGGCGCTGCGTGGTTTTGGCGGTGAGCAGGGCGGAAAGGCACAGGGTCGCCACGCAGGCGCACACGGGCAGAATGGGCCGCTTGCCCTTGGCGGGCACCAGCAGATAGAGCAGGACGACGGCGTAGACAAACAGGGCCCACAGGGCGTAGTAGCCCTGGTCCAGGTCCACGGCGGCCAGCCCCAGCCGGCTGAGTTCCTCCGCCGCCCACAGGAAAAAGCGGATGGGCAGGCCCACCACCGCCGCCAGCACCTGGCCCAAGGGCAGCCAGAGGGCCCCCGCCGCCACCGACAGGGCCCCACCCACAAAGGCAGCGGTCACCGACCAGCTGGTCAGCAGGTTGGCCAGGGGCGCAGCCAGGGAAAACCGGCCGAAATAGGCCCCCGACAGGGGCACCGTAAAGAGCATGGCGCTCAGGCTGATGGCCAGGACTCCCAAGAACGGCCGGGCCGCCGGCCGGTATCTCTTCGGGACCTTCTCCACCCAGCTCCGGCTCCACCCCTGGCCAAAGACCAGGATGCCCAGGGTGGAGAGGAAGGAGAACTGCAGCCCCGCGTTGGCCGCTCCATAGGGGTTGCAAACCAGCAGGAGCAGCAGGGCCGCACACAGGCCCGTCACCGGATGATACTCCCGGCCCAGTTGGGGGGCCAACAGGGCCAGGAAACACAGGACTGTGGCCCGCACGGTTCCTGGGGCGCTGCCGGTCATCAGGCAGAAAAGGACCAGAATGCCCAGGAGCAGGAGCAAGGACCGCTTTTTCCGCGGGTCCAAAAACAAGGTGAGAAAGCCCACCAGGAAGGTCACGTGAAGCCCCGAGATCACCACCACATGGCCCAGGCCCACCCGGTTGAACTGATTCTGAGCCACCTCGTCCAGGCCGCTCTTGTCCCCGGTGAGCAGGGCGTGGAGAAAACTTGCCTGCTCCGGCGGGTAGATCTGGTCGATGACCTGGCGGATCCCCTCGGCCAGATAGGCCGGGGCATAGCGCAGAGGGATGCCCTCACACGGGGTCACCGTCACCTGGCCATAGCTCTTGATTTTCAGCAGGATGCCCCGGCTGGCATAGTAGAGGCTCTCCTCCCCCTGGATGGTGTCGGCTGGGGTGCAGTAGGCCACGCAGGCCAGGGTATCCCCCGGCCGCAGGCCGGCTAGGTCGTCCTCACCATAGAACAGGGCGGAGACCTTACGCCCCCCTTCCTCCCCGGCGTCCACGGGAATTTGGACCCCATAGTCGGTCTCCTGGGGATACTGGGTGACCACCGCCTCCAGGCGGACGGTGCGATGGGCCAGGTCCTGGGCGGGCGCCAGAAAGAGGGCGCCGTAGGCTGTGAGCCACACCAGGGCCAGGCCGCTGCCCAGCAAGAGGCCTTTTATCGGCGGCCATTTCTTAAGCAGCAGGCACACCACGCCCGCCCCCAGGCACACCAATCCCGCCGGCAGCACCCAGGCCGTCCAGGGCAGATACACCCCCAGCAGGCAGGCCAGGGCAGCGCCGCCGGTGAACCACAGCACAATCATGGCGGGCTCTCCTCCCTTCGGCGGCGGGAAGGCGGCGCTTCGCTTCTCCCGTCCATTGCCTTTCTCCACCGCACACGTGTTTCGGCCTTCCGCCGGGCTCTTGCAAGAGACTTCCTTTTCAGGCAGACAAGACAGCCCGCCGTGGGGCGGGCTGTCCGTGGGGTGGTCTTACCGGTAGGAATCCTGATAAATCTGGATCAGATCTTCATCGGACAGCTTCAGCCGGTCCATCTTGAAGAGGATGCCCATGGTGCTGCGGGCGTTGGCCACAAACTTGGGGAACTCCTCGGGGGTGATGCCGTAGTCGGACATCTTCAGGTCCTCCACACCGCAGGCCTTCTGCAGGTCCACCAAGGCGGTGACGAAGTCCATGGGCTCCTTGGCGTCCTCCTTGCCCATGGCCTTGGCCATGTCGATGAAGCGGTCGTGCAGGTCGGGGCAGTTCTTCACGAAGTGGGTGTAGTAGGCCCGGCTGATCATGATCAGGCCCGCCCCGTGGGCGATCTCGTGGTGGTAGGCGGACAGGGGATGCTCCAGGGAGTGCTCGGAACACAGGTTGTCCACGCTCATGACCATGCCGGACATGCTGCTGCCAAAGGCCACCTGCTCCCGGGCCTGGACGTTCTGGCCGTCGGCGCAGGCGGTGGCCAGGTTGCGGCCCACGGCCTCGATGGCCCGCAGGGCCAGCATGTCCCGCATGAGGTTGTTGGTGTTGTTGATGTAGGACTCGGTGGAGTGGAAGAGGGCGTCAAAGCCCTGGTAGGCGGTAAACTTGGGGGGCACGGAGAGCATGAAGTCCGGGTCCACAATGGCCAACACGGGGAAGGTGTTCTTGTTGCCGCCGCTCATCTTCTCGCTGGTGGCCTCGTTGGTGACGATGGTCCAGGGGTCCAGCTCGGTGCCGGTGCCGGCGGTGGTGGGGATGGCCACGATGGGCAGGGGCTTGTTCTTCATCTTCTGGCCGCCGCCGGTACCGCCGTAGATGTAGTCCCAATAGTTGCCCTCGTTGGGGGCCATCATGGCGATGGCCTTGGCCGCGTCGATGCTGCTGCCGCCGCCCAGGCCCAGGACGAAGTCACAGCCGTTTTCCCGGGCGCAGGCCGCGCCGTCCATGACGTTGTCCAGGACGGGGTTGGCCAGGATCTTGTCGAAGACGACGTATGCCACCCCGGCCTGGGTCAGCTCATCCTGGACGATATCCAGGTAGCCGTTGGCCCGGGTGGACTTGCCGCTGGAGATGACGATGAGGGCCTTCTTACCCGGCAGGCGCTGCTTGTGCAGCTTCTTCACAGAACCCTGGCCGAAGACCAGGTTGGTGGGAACGTGGAACGAAAAGCTCACGGTAGATTCTCCTTTCAACTTGACGGAGGCGCAGAGCTGCCCCCAATTTCACAAGGTTATTCTACCATGGAACCCCCCCGGGCGCAAAGCCCCCTTCTGTCTTTTTTCAGGAATTTCTTGGGGGGACATCTGGGAAAAATTCGTCATTTTTCCCCTTTACAATCTACCCTGTGCTTGCTATAATAGCTTGGCAACTTAAACATGGCACATGCGCCAGTAGCGTAATGGATAGCGCATCAGATTCCGGTTCTGAGGGTTGGGGGTTCGAGTCCCTTCTGGCGTGCCAAAACGGCCTGTCTCAACGAGACAGGCCGTTTTGTTTTGGGTAGGACTGTCTTCCCTGCCAAGACCACCCCCACCGCCAGGCAGGAAAAAAGCGCGCCGTTCCGAGCTTTCGGAACGGCGCGCGGCTTCTTGCCCAATTATCTACTTGCGGTTTGTACCAGCAGGCTCTCCAATTCTCGGGCAGCGGGGACCACCTGGGCTTCCATGCGGTCCCGCAGCTCCTTGGCTTGGTCCCGCTCGCGGGAGCGGACCACCCCGGAAACGGGGCGGCCGGGGCCGCAGAAGCAGTTGCTCAGGCCGGCCATGCACAGCAGGCCGGTGAGGTACTGCCAGGCAAACATGGGCTTGAGCACCGAGGCCGCGGTGACCGCGGTACGCTCGCCCCCTTGGGTCTGGAGCTTGGGGGGATTGGCCTGGCGCCGCCCCTCCAAAAGGAGCAGGTCCAGGGCGATCTCCACCCGGAAGTGGGAGGAACCCTCCTCCATCCAGTTGTAGATGACGGGGTGAACGGTGTCATCCAGCACCTGGTGGAGGATATAGCCCGAAGCAAAACTGCGGGCGGTAGAGCTTCCTGTCCGAATGGCCCGGCTCAGGTCGGGCAGAGATTCCTCCCGCCACCGTTTGTGGAGACGGTCGGAGATCTTCTTGGTCAGGAAGGAGAAAATCAACGGGTCTGGGCCATACAGGCCCAGCTGAAACGCTTGCTTGTCGTCGGTACAGAGTTTCTGCAGGTCCGTGGGAAGCTGATCCAGCACCTGCTGACCGAAGTAGGTATGGGCATTGTGATTCGCCAACGGCACCACCTCCCTTTCACTGTAAGCATACGCCTCTTTGCCGTCAGAATCTACGGGAAATTATGAACAAATTTTGAATTCTTCGTCAAATGACCCAACCGCCGTTGGGGGCGAGGACCTGCCCGGTGAAGAAATCCCCCGCCGGAGAGGCCAAAAACCAGATGGTCTGGGCCACGTCCTCCGGGGTCCCCAGGCGCTGGAGGGGGGTCTCTTCGGCCAGCTCCGCCTTGGTCTGGGGGGAAAGCTGGCTGTTCATCTCGGTCTCGATGACCCCCGGCGCCACGCAGTTGACGGTGATCCCCGAGGGGCCCACCTCCTGGGCCAGGGCCTTGGTCAGCCCGATGACCCCCGCCTTGGCGGCGGAGTAGGCCACCTCACAGGAGCCCCCCACCTGTCCCCACATGGAGGAGAGGGTGATGATCTTCCCCTGTTTCCGATGGATCATTCCCGGCAGGGCAGCTTGGCAGCAGTAGAAGACCCCGTCCAGGTTCACCCCCAGCATCTCCCGCCAGCTGGCCTGGGTGATGTCCGTGAAGAGTTCCTGCCGGGCAATGCCAGCGTTGCACACCAGCACATCCAGCGTGCCAAAATCCCGGAGAAAGGCCGCCGTCATCGCTTGGACCTCCTCCTGCCGGGCCACGTCACAGGGATAGACCTGGACTGGGACCCCCAGCTGGCGCAGCTGCTGGGCCAGCTCCTGGGCCCGGTCCCGGGCCGTGTGGCAGCCGATGCCCACGCCCCAGCCCTTTTGGGCAAAGAGGCGGGCAGCAGCGGCGCCGATGCCCCGGGAAGCCCCCGTGATGAGCACATTCCTGCGCTCAGACATTGAACCGGAACAGGACCACGTCGCCGTCCTGCATCACATACTCTTTGCCTTCGGAGCGGACCAGTCCCTTTTCCTTGGCGGCCGTCATGGAGCCGCCGCAGGCGTCCAGGTCGGCAAAGGAGACCACCTCGGCCCGGATGAAGCCCCGCTCGAAGTCGGTGTGAATCTTGCCGGCGGCCTTGGGGGCCTTGGTGCCCCGGGTGATGGTCCAGGCCCGGCACTCATCCTCGCCGCAGGTGAGGTAGGAGATCAGGCCCAGCAGGGTGTAGCTGGCCTGGATGAGCCGGTCCAGGCCGGACTGCTCCACCCCCAGGTCCTCCAGGAACATGGCCCGGTCCTCGGGGTCCATGGCGGCGATGTCGGCCTCCACGTTGGCGCAGATGGGGATCACCTGGGCCCCCTCCTCCTGGGCGGCCTGGACCACAGCCTGGTAGTAGGGGCTGGCGTCGTGGTTCTTAAAGCCCTCCTCATCCATGTTGGCCGCGAAGATCACCGGCTTGAGGGTGAGCAGGTCGGCGGTGTGGAGGATCTCCCGCTCCTCCTCGTCGCAGGGGTAGCTGCGGGCGGACTTGCCCTCGTTGAGCCACTCCCGCAGGCCCTTGAAGACCTCGGCCGAGTGGAGGAACTTCTTGTCCCCCTTGCCCGCCTTCGTGTCCTTGTCGATGCGCCGGTCCACCATCTCCAGGTCAGCCATGACCAGCTCCAGGTCGATGATGCCGATGTCCCGGGCGGGGTCGCAGCTGCCCTCCACGTGGATGATGTTGGTGTCGTCAAAGCAGCGCACCACGTGGACGATGGCGTCGGTCTCCCGGATGTTGGCCAGGAACTTGTTGCCCAGGCCCTCCCCCTTGGAGGCCCCCTTCACCAGGCCGGCGATGTCCACGAACTCGATGACTGCCGGGGTCTTTTTCTTCGGGTTGTAGATCTCCGCCAGCCGGTCCAGCCGGGCGTCGGGGACGGTGACCATGCCCACGTTGGGGTCGATGGTGCAGAAGGGGTAGTTGGCCGACTCGGCCCCCGCGTTGGTGATGGCGTTGAACAGGGTGCTCTTCCCCACGTTGGGCAGACCCACGATACCTAATTTCATAACTCTTTACATCTCCTTCAAAATTCCTGCTGGCTCTGGCCAAGGCGCCGGCCGGTCCGGCCGCGCTCTGCCGTCTGCCCAGCTCTCCGCCGGGCGGCAGCAGGTGCCCTTTTCTTCCCGGAAAAGGGCCCACCATAACAGGATAATTATAGCAGACCATTCCCGCCGGCTCAAGGTGTTTTTCTCCCCGCTCAGACAAGTTTTTCCCCGGCAGGTCCCATTCTTCCCGGCGGACCGCCCCGTTTTCCCCCGAAGGACCATTCTCCGCTTGACAAACGGCAGTTTGACCCCGCCCGCTTTTGTGTTCCGAAAGAAGGCCTCTTCCCGGCAGAGATGGAGAACCTGAACCACCAGCAGGCCCTGTACGCCGACTCCCGTCTGCTGGTTTTCTTCCAGCGGGAGGAGATTACCGAAATCCCCCTGGACCAGCAGCTGACGCTGCTGTCCCAGGACATTCGCAGGTTTGCCGCCGGCGCCGAGCAGGCCGACGCCATCACCATGCTGCTGCTGCGCGTGAACGAGACGCCAGCGGAGGTGGAGGCGCGCTGAGGGTACCGCTCTTCCGTCATTTTCCCAAAAAAGACGGGATTCCTGCATTTTTGCCCCATTCTTCTTTTGTGCGACAAGCTGAATTTACCAGTTGCCCCTCCCTTTTTTTGAGGAAACCGCTTAATTTTCACCTTTTTGCCGGATGATATTGAATTTTTTCCCCACTTGCAGTAAAATGCAGGCTGTATTATAACGACAGTTTATCAGGATCGAGGCGACGGATATTATGCTGAATATCGTCCTGGTGGAACCGGAAATTCCCATGAACACCGGCAACATCGCCCGCACCTGCGCCGCTACCCGCAGCCGCCTGCACCTGGTGCGCCCCCTGGGGTTCGACATCAGTGACCGGGCCGTGAAGCGGGCGGGCCTGGATTATTGGCACATGGTGGATCTGCGGGTCTATGATAATCTGGAGGACCTGTTCCACAAAAACGACATCACGGACCTTTGGCTGGCCACCACCAAGGCGCCCCAGGACTACACCAAGGCCGCCTTTCGTGAGGGCTGCTGGCTCTTCTTCGGCAAGGAGACCGCCGGCCTGCCCCAGTGGTTCCGCCAGGCCCATGCCGCCCGCTGCATCCGTATTCCCATGCGGCCGGAAGCCCGTAGCCTGAACTTGGCAAACTCTGTCGCTGTTTTGACCTATGAGGCTCTCCGCCAGCTGGACTTTCCCCAGCTGAGCGGGCAAGGAGACATGCCAGCTGTGCCGTCCTCTCTTGCTGGGCAAGCAGCCCCCGCCGACCAGGGGGCCACCCAAACGGCACACCGATCAAAATGAAAAGAAGGGGCTTTTTTCTGATGAATTATGACAAGAAGACCATCCGGGACATTGACGTGTCCGGGAAAAAGATCCTCCTGCGCTGTGACTTCAACGTTCCTCACGACAAGGCCACTGGGGTGATTCACGACGACACCCGCATCGTGTCCACCCTGCCCACCATCCGCTATCTGCTGGAGCACAACGCTGCGGTCATCCTTCTCTCCCACATGGGCCGGCCCCATGGACAGTGGAAGAAGGAGCTGTCCCTCTTCTCCGCCCGGGATCACCTGGAAAAGCTGCTGGGCATCCCGGTTCCCATGACCCAGGACGTGCTGGGCCCCGACACCAAGGCAAAGTGCGCCGCCCTCCAGCCCGGCCAGGCCGTGCTGGTGGAAAACCTCCGCTTCCGCATCGAGGAGGAAAAGAACGACCCCGACTTCTCCCGGGAGCTGGCCTCTCTGGCCGACCTCTTTGTCTTTGACGCCTTTGGCGCAGCCCACCGGGCCCACGCCTCCACAGAGGGTGTCTCCCACTACCTCCCCTCCGTGGCCGGCCTGCTGGTGGAAAAGGAGCTCAACTTCATGGGCAAAGCCCTGGAGAACCCCAAGCGGCCCCTGGTGGCCATTCTGGGCGGCTCCAAGGTCTCCGACAAGATCGGCGTGATCAACAACCTGCTGCAGAAGGCGGACACCATCATCATCGGCGGCGGCATGTCCTACACCTTCCAGGTGGCCCGGGGCAAGCAGATCGGCGCCTCCCTGCTGGATGAGGAGCACGTAGGCTATGCCAAAGAGATGATGGAAAAGGCCCAGCAGCTGGGCGTCAAGCTCCTGCTGCCTCAGGACAACATCGCCACCAAGGAGTTTACCGCCGACTCCCAGCCCGTGCTGGTCTCCCCCGACCACTTCCCCGAGGACCTCATGGGCATGGACATCGGCCCGAAGACCATCGAGGAATTCACCGCCGCCATCCAGGGGGCGGGCACTGTCATCTGGAACGGCCCCATGGGCGTCTTTGAGTTCCCCGCCTTTGCCAAGGGGACCAACGCCGTGGCCGCCGCCATGGCCCAGCAGGCCGACGCCATCACCATCGTCGGCGGCGGCGACTCGGCCTCCGCCGTGGAAAAGAGCGGCCAGGCCGCCAAGTTCACCCACATCTCCACCGGCGGCGGCGCCTCCCTGGAGTTCCTGGAAGGGCTGGTTTTGCCCGGCATCGCCTGTCTGGCAGACAAGTAAGGGCCGAAGGAGCCAACGCCCATGAACAGAAAATATCGGAAAACCATCATCGCTGGCAACTGGAAGATGCACAAGACCCCCGGGGAGACCAAGGTCTTTGCGGAAAAGCTCAAAGCCGCCCTCCCCCGGGTCAAGCGGTGTAGCATCGTGCTGTGCGTGCCCTATGTGGACATTCCCGCCGCCGTTAAGATCCTCAAGGACAGCCGGGTGGCGGTGGGCGCGCAAAATCTCCACTGGGAGAGTGCAGGCCCGTACACCGGGGAGATTTCTGCCGCCATGCTGGCCGACCTGGACGTCAAGTACGTCATCATCGGCCACAGCGAACGCCGGGAGCATTTTGGCGAGAGCGACCTGATTGTCAACAAAAAGCTCCACGCCGCCCTGGATGCCGGCCTGCGCCCCATCCTGTGTGTGGGCGAGGACCTGGAGCAGCGAAACCTGGGGGTGACCCTGGAGTTCATCTCCTATCAGCTCAAGGCCGCCCTGGCTGGGGTGACCCCCGAGGCCATGCGCCGGGTGATCATCGCCTATGAGCCCATCTGGGCCATCGGCACCGGCAACACCGCCACCCCAGAGCAGGCCGGCGAGGTTTGCTCCGCCATCCGGGGGGTTCTGCGCAAGCTCTACGGCGCCCGCATTGCCCGCTCCACCACCATCCAGTACGGCGGCTCCATGAACGAGACCAACGCCGAGGCCCTGCTGCGGCAGGAGGATGTGGACGGCGGACTCATCGGTACCGCCTCCCTGAATCTGGAGAAATTCCTGCAGATCATTCTCACTGCCAACCAAGACGCCGTATAACCCATCGGAGCAGACGCTCCGGGAACCGAGGGAAAGGTTTATGAAAACACCGACAACACTGATCATCATGGATGGGTTTGCCCTGGGCGACGACATCCCGGGCAACGCGGTACAGACCGCGGCGACCCCGCATCTGGACTATCTCTTCTCCCAGTACCCCTTCTGCCAGCTGGAGGCCTCCGGCCTGGACGTGGGCCTGCCCGACGGCCAAATGGGGAACAGCGAGGTGGGACACACCAACATCGGCGCCGGCCGCGTGGTTTTTCAGGACCTGCCCAAAATCAGCCACGCCATCGAGGATGGCACCTTTTTCGAAAACCCTGCTTATCTTGCGGCCATTCAGGCCTGCAAAGAGAACCAGCGCGCCCTGCATCTCATGGGCCTGCTCTCGGACGGCGGGGTGCACAGCCACATCACCCATCTGTTCGCCTTGCTGGAGCTGGCCAAGCGTCACGGTTTGGAGCAGCTCTATATTCACGTCTTTTTGGACGGCCGGGACGTCTCCCCCACCTCGGGGAAAGGATATGTCCAGCAGCTCCAGGAGAAACTGGCGGAAGTGGGCGTCGGGCAGATCGCCGACGTGATGGGCCGCTATTACGCCATGGACCGGGACAGCCGGTGGAACCGCCTGCAGCGGGCCTACGACGCCGTGGCCAACGGGGAAGGTCCCGCGGCCGCCGATCCCCTGGCGGCCATCCAGGCCTCCTACGACGCCGGGATCACGGACGAGTTCATGGAACCGGTGGTCTGCTGCCCCCAGGGGCACCTGCAGGCCGGGGACAGCGTGATCTTTTACAACTTCCGCCCCGACCGGGCCCGGGAGCTCACCCGTGCGCTGGTAGACCCCGACTTTGACAAGATCAAGCGCAAGCAGGGCTTCTTCCCTCTGCACTTTGTCTGCACCACCGAGTATGACGCCGCCATGCCCAACGTCTCTGTGGCCTTTCCCCACGAGCCCTTAAAAAACATTTTTGGCGAATACTTAAGCCAGCTGGGCATGACCCAGCTGCGCATCGCCGAGACGGAGAAGTACGCCCACGTAACCTTCTTCTTCAACGGCGGCCAGGAGGCCGTCTTCCCTGGGGAGGACCGGTGCCTCATCCCCTCCCCCAAGGTGCCCACCTACGACCGCAAGCCGGAGATGAGCGCCCCCGCCGTCACCGACGAGGCCATCCGCCGGATTGAGAGTGGCAAGTATGACGTGATCATCCTCAACTTCGCCAACTGCGACATGGTGGGCCACACTGGTGTCTTTGAAGCCGCCGTGGAAGCGGTGGAGACCGTGGACAACTGCGTGGCCCGGGTGGTCAAGGCCACCACCGGCATGGGGGGCGTGGCCCTCATCACCGCCGACCACGGCAACGCCGAGCAGATGCTGGACGCCGACGGCCAGCCCTTCACCGCCCACACCACCAACCCGGTCCCCTTCTGCATTGTGGGCGCCTCCGTGCGCCTGCGGGACGGCCGCCTGGCGGACATCGCCCCCACCATGCTGGACCTCATGGGTCTGAACCAGCCGGAAGAGATGGACGGCAAAACTCTCATCCTCAACTAACCGGTCTGACGGGGACCGGTTTTTGGGAAACCACTGCACAAAAGGAGCGTATGAACATGAAGCAGATGATGGAAATCGTTGACGTTCTGGGCCGGGAGATCCTGGACTCCCGGGGCAACCCCACCGTAGAAGTGGAGGTCTACCTGGACGACGGCACCATGGGCCGGGCCGCCGTTCCCTCCGGCGCCTCTACCGGCGTGTATGAGGCCTGCGAGCTGCGGGACGGGGATAAGGAGCGTTACCTGGGCAAGGGTGTGACCCAGGCGGTGGACTACGTGAACACGGAGATCGCCGAGGCGCTCATCGGCCTGAATGCCCTGGACCAGACTTACATCGACAAACTCCTGCTGGAGCTGGACGGCACCCACAACAAGAGCCGCCTGGGCGCCAACGCCATCCTGGGCGCCTCTCTGGCCTGCGCCAAGGCCGCCAGCGAGTGTCTGGGTCTGCCTCTGTACGCTTATCTGGGCGGCGTGAACGCCAAGACCCTGCCCGTGCCCATGATGAACATCCTCAACGGTGGGGCACACGCCACCAACAACGTGGATATCCAGGAGTTCATGGTCATGCCCGTGGGGGCCAAGAGCTGGAAGGAGGCCCTGCGCATGTGTGCCGAGGTCTTCCATACCCTCAAGACCGTCCTGAAGGAAAACGGCACTCCCGCCGCCGGTGTGGGCGACGAGGGTGGCTATGCCCCCAACCTGAAGAAGGACGAGGACGCCCTGAAGGCCATTGTGGCCGCCATCGAGGCCGCCGGCTACAAGCCCTACGACGACTTCATGATCGCCATCGACGCGGCCACCTCCGAGTGGTACAACGAGGAGACCGGCTGCTATGACCTGCCCAAGGCCAAGAAGACCATGACCCGCCAGCAGCTGGTGAACATGTGGAAGAAGTTTGCCGACAACTATCCCATCCTCTCCCTGGAGGACGGCATGGGCGAGAACGACTGGGAGGGCTGGGCCCTGCTGACCAAGACCCTGGGCAGCCGCCTGCAGCTGGTGGGCGACGACCTGTTTGTCACCAATACCGAACGGCTGAAGACGGGCATCGAGAAGGGCGTGGCCAACGCCATCCTCATCAAGGTCAATCAGATCGGCACCCTCACCGAGACCCTGGACGCCATCCAGATGGCCAACCGAGCCGGCTACACCGCCGTCATCTCCCACCGCTCCGGGGAGACCGAGGACACCACCATCGCCGACCTGGCCGTGGCCCTCAACGCTGGCCAGATCAAAACCGGCGCCCCCAGCCGCACCGACCGGGTGGCCAAGTACAACCAGCTGCTGCGCATCGAGGAAGAGCTGGACGAGGTGGCCCAGTTCCCCGGCAAGGCTGCCTTCTTCAATCTGAACCTGAACTGATCTTCGCCCCTCTCGCCCGGGCCGGTGGAACCGCTGGCCCGGGCGTTTTTTGTCCGGCAGGGGCAAAATCCCCCCCTTTTGCTGGACATTCACCGGAATTTGTGCGATACTAAATTGTAACCCTTTCCCTTATCCCCGATTTTCCGCAAAAGGAGGAATTCTGCTGTGAAGAAAACCCGCATCGTCTCCGCCGCTCTGACCCTAGCGCTCCTATTGAGCTTGGCAGCCGTTCCCCTGGCCAGCGCTGCGGTGACCTCCACCTACCAAGGCAAAACCTACAGCACCGACTACACCACTTGGCGCCAGGGAGACCCCGCCTGGGGCAACACCGCCTTGGGGGATGTGCACACCATGGCCGGCTCCGGCTGCCTGGTCTCCTCCATCGCCACCCTCATGTGCCACTCGGGAGCCTACAATCCTGCCTCCCTCAACCCCGGCTCCCTGCGGGACTGGCTGGACGCCAAAGGTTACATCAGCCACAGCTCTGACCGCTATCAGGATGCCCTGCTCTCCTTTGGTCTGATCACCAAGTACTCCTCTCCCCGGTTCTACTTCGTCAATCAGACCTTCTTCTCCACCTCCACACCCCTGACCGACGTGGTGTCCAAAATCAACAACCTCCTGAACCAGGGCTACTACGTCATCGCCCGGGTGAAGAACAGCGGCCACTTTGTGGCCGTGGCCAATACCATCTCCGGCGACGCCCGGCTCTACGATCCCGGCGCGGCCTCCAAGTCCCTGCTGTCGGCCTACGACGGCACCATCGGGGGACTCATCTACTTTAAGGCCGACCTGAACGGAAAGGACACCATCCTCAACGAAATCGTCCAGCCCAGCACCCCCGAGGTCAGCAAGCTCTCTGCCACTTACGGCACAAAGGACCGAATCACCGTCACCTGGAGCCCCTGCACCATGACCACCCACTACAACATCTACGTGGATCAGCAGCTGGAGGACGGTACCTGGAAGGAAAACCTCAAGACCTACTTCTACGTCGAGTCTCCCTTTAAGGTCGAATACCTGCCCGAAGGGACCTATCGCCTGAAGGTCCAGTCCACCAACTCCAGCAACTGGTCTTACGCCAACTCCGCCTATCAGACCTTCACCGTGAAGGAGGGCGTGCTCACCCTCACCTACAACGCCAACGGTGGCACCGTCTCCCCCGGCGCAGAGCTGGTGTCGGTCACCGATGTCTATGACCTGCCCACGCCAAAGCGCAGCGACGCCGCCTTCCTGGGCTGGTACACCTCCGAAGGACAGGAGCTGGTCACCAACGGCACCGCCATGAAGAGCACCTACGGCCACACTCTGGTTGCCAAATGGGACACCAGCGGCCACAGCTTAGTGCGGACGCTGGACTATAAGGACAGCTTTAAAGACGTCTCCAAGAACGCCTGGTACTACGACAACATCGCCGCCTCCTACGAGTACGGCCTGATGAACGGCATTGAGTCGGATAAGTTCGCCCCGGACAAGCAGGTCTCCGCCGCCCAGGCCATCACCCTGGCCGCCCGCCTGCGGAAGCTCTACCTCACCGGCGACGGCACCTTTGCCGCCTCCAGCCCCTGGTACCAGTCCTATGTGGACTATGCCATCAGCCAGAAGATCATCTCCTCCCAGCCCAGCGACATGAATGCCGCTTTGACCCGGCAGGAGTTCGGCTCCATCCTCGCCAACGCCTTCCCCGATTCCGCCCTGCCGGTCGTCAACAACGTGCCTGACGGCGCCATCCCCGACGTCTATCGGTCGGACACGGGGATCTACAAGCTCTACCGGGCGGGCATTCTGGGGGGCAACGATGCCGCCGGTACCTTCCGGCCCAACGCCCCCATTACCCGGGCAGAAGCCGCCTCGGTGCTGGTGCGCATGGCCGATCCCAACCTGCGCCTGCTCTTTGACTTGAGCTAACGCCCCTGCCAGAGACAAAAATCCCCCGGACAGCCGCGGCTGTCCGGGGGATTCGCTTTGTCTCATCGCTGTCGAGCAGCTTACTCCTGCTCCCAGTTGTGATACACATTTTGCACATCGTCGTTGTCTTCCAGGGAATCGATGAGCTTCTCCATGTTCTTGATGTCTCCGGCGTCGGTGAGCTTGACGTAGTTCTGGGGGACCATCTCCACCTGGGCGGAGGCAGGCACATAGCCCTTGGCCTCCAGGGCAGAAGCCACCTTGCCGCAGTCGTCAGGATCGGTGTAGATGGTAAAGCAGTTCTCTTCCGGCTCGAAGTCCGCCGCACCGCAGTCCAGGGCATCCATCATGACGGTGTCCTCGTCCAGGTCGCCGTCCTCGTTGTCCAGGATGATCACGCCCTTGCGGTCAAAGGACCAGGACACGCAGCCGGTGGCGCCCAGGCCCTTGCCGAACTTGTCCAGCAGGTGGCGCACTTCGGGGGCGGTGCGCTGGCGGTTGTCGGTGAGGGCCTCCACGATGACGGCCACGCCGTTGGGGCCATAGCCCTCGTAGACCACGCTCTCGTAGTTGTCGGTGTTGCCGGCGCCCAGGGCCTTGTCGATGGTGCGCTTGATGTTGTCGTTGGGCATGTTCACGGCCTTGGCCTTGGCAATGACGGTGGCCAGGCGGGAGTTGTTGTTGGGGTCGCCGGAGCCGCCGGTCTTGACGGCCACGATGATCTCCTTGGCGATCTTGGTGAAGGCGGCGCTGCGCTTGGCATCCGCTGCCCCCTTGGTCTTCTGAATGTTATGCCATTTGGAATGTCCTGACATCGGTATCGTTCCCTTCTATCATAAGAATGATGGGAGCCGCTTCGGTCCCCATCTGTATCGTTGCGAAGCAATTTTATCACAGGAGAGCGCCCTTGACAAGGCTTCTCCCTTATAAATATTGGAAAACCTCCCCCTGGCGCTCGGAAACCAGCACTTCCAGACCGGGAAAGGCCTCCCACACCCAGCGGGCCAGGGTGGGACAGACCACCGCCTCGGTGGAGTAGTGGCCGGCGTCCAGGAGATTGATGCCCAGGGCGCGGGCCTCCAGGTACAGATCGTGCTTGAGGTCCGCGGTGAGGAAGGTGTCGCAGCCCATGGCCTTCACCAGGGGCAGCATGCTTCCGCAGGCACCTCCCCCCACGGCCACCCGCTGGACCGCCCGCCCAGCGTCCATGGCCCGCAGGCCCGTCAGGCCCAGGCCTTCCTTCACCCGGCGGGCAAAGTCCGCCAAGGGCATGGGGCCGTCAGGCAGATTCCCCACCCGGCCGATGCCGTAGGGGGTGCCGTCCTCGTCGGTGCCCATCTCCTCCAGGGGGACAGTGTCCTCCAGGCCCACTCTCCTGGCCAGCTGGGTGTTCACGCCCCCCTCCGCCGCGTCCAGGTTGGTGTGAGCACAGATGGCCGCAATGCCGTGCTCAATGAGGGCGAGCAAGTTCCGTCCCGTGGTGGTGGCGTCTGTGACCTGGCCAATGGTTCCCCAGATCACCGGGTGGTGGGCCAGGATCAGCTGGCAGCCCTTGTCCGCCGCCTCCTGGATTACCGCCGGGGTGATGTCCAGGGCCACCAGCACCCGGGTCACTTCTCGGTCCCCGCGGCCCACCAGAAAGCCTGCGTTGTCAAAGTCCATCTGGGTGCGGAAGGGCGCCTTCCCATCCAGCAAGTTGTAGATCTCTGTTACCGTTGCCATGCTGTCCACTCCTCTCGCATCCGTTCCAGGTCCGCCGCCAGTGCCTCCTCCCGGGCCAGAGCCGCCGGGTCCGGGTGGGCGCTCCGGGCCATGCCTGCCAGGGCCCGGCGGCGGCGGCGGATCTGGTCTTCCAAATAAGCCAGCCGGTGGGGAGACGCCTCCCCTGGGTGCTGACGGCCCAGGAGAAGTTCTCCCGGGGTGTAGTCCTCCTTCTCCCCGCCGGTGGCGGTGAGGATCTGATAAAACTTCTCCCCCTCCCGGGCCAGGGTCTCCCCGGTGATCCAATAGCCGTTTTCCAGCAGCCACCGGCGCAGGTCCTCCTGGGAGCTCATGGGCTGCAGGATCACCCGGACCTGCCGGGTCCAGGGGGCCGCCTGGAGAATCCGGGCAATGAGATCTCCCCCCATACCGGCGATGACCACCGTGTCCACCTCCCCTGCCGTCAGGCCGGTCAGCCCATCGCAGCGGCGGAAGGAGATCTTCTCCGCCACCCCATACATCCGGGCGGTCTCCCGGCCCCGGTCCAGAGGCCCCTGGTTCACGTCAGAGGCCACTGCCCGCTGGATTCTCCCTGCCAACAGCAGCCAGGCGGGCAGATAGGCGTGGTCGGTACCCACATCCGCCAGCCGGGCGCCGGGGGGCACCAGGGCCGCCAGGGCCGCCAGGCGGGGGGACAATTCCAACTGTTTCATGAAAACCTCCTGGGCAGCAGCACCCCTCCAAGAAAAAACGGGAGCGGCACCGCCGCCCCCGTCTTTCTTTCCTTACTTCCGGTTTGCCGCAATGATGGCATTGAGCTTGTCCACCAGCTCTTCCACGGGCTGGTCGTGGACCAGGCAGGCCTGCTCCACGGTCTCGTTGCGGGAAGCGGGGCAGCCCAGGCAGTGCATGCCGATGTCGATAAAAGCAGGGGCGGTCTCCGGGGCGATGTCCAGGATGTCACCCACAATGGTGTCCTTGGTAATGGTTGCCATAATGACGTCCTCCATTCTGTTGGGGGATGGCCTTCCGCTGGGAGGGTCTCCCCTTGCTGTTGTATCAAAAAAGGGGAGCTGGCTTTCGGCAGCTCCCCTTTTTTTGTCTGTTCTCTGCCGATGGATATCCTGTTATCTCAGGCTTCCTCGTCGTCCTCTTCCTCCGCAGCGCGGGCATCGTTGAGCAGGGCACGGATGGACAGGGAGACCTTCTGACGCTCGTAGTCGATGTCGGTGATCTTCACGTCCACGATCTGGCCCTCTTCCAGCACGTCGCCGGGCTTCTCGATGCGGTGATCGGCGATCTGGGAGATGTGGATCAGGCCATCCACACCGGGAACGATCTCGGCGAAGGCGCCGAAGGTCATCAGCTTGACCACACGGACGCTGGCCACGGAACCCACCTCGTAGGTGGAAGTAAACTTCTCCCAGGGATCCTCGCTGTGATCCTTCATGCCCAGGGAGATCTTCTTCTTCTCCGGGTCGAAGGAGATGACGTAGACGTTGACCTTGTCGCCAACGGACACCACCTCAGCGGGGTTCTTGATGCGGCTCCAGGACAGCTCGGAAACGTGGACCATGCCGTCCACACCGCCGATGTCCACGAAGGCGCCGTAAGAAGTCAGGGACTTGACGGTACCCTCATACTTCTTGCCCTCTTCGATGTTGGCCCACACTTCTGCGGCCTTGGCGGCGCGCTCCTCAGCCTGGACGGCACGGATGGAGCCCACCACACGGCGGCGGGAGCGGTTGACCTCGGTGATGCGCAGCTTCACGTGCTGCTTGATCATCTCGGATAGATCAGCCCCTCTGGGCATGCCGGTCTGGGAAGCGGGCACGAAGACCCGGATGCCCTTGACGTTGACCACGATGCCGCCCTTGTTGTCCTCGGTGACCACGCCTTCCAGGACGGTCTTGTCCTCCACAGCGGCCTCGATGGTGTCCCAGTTCTTCACGCTGTCCAGACGCTTCTTGGACAGGGTTGCCACGCCTTCCACGTCGTTGACGCGCATGACGTAGGTCTCGATTTCGTCGCCCACCTTCACGATGTCCTCGGGCTTGACGGAAGGATCATCGCTCAGCTCGGACATGGGGATGTACCCAGCGTGCTTGGTACCCAGGTCCACGTTGACCTCGGTAGCGGTGATGCCGGTGACGACACCAGTGACCTTATCCCCCGTATTTAAAGTTTTGATCGACTTCTCCAGCATGTCAGCAAAGGACTCTTCGATCTCCATCGCGTTGATGTTTTCCTCGCTCATTTTGTCTTTGACCTCCTTTATTATCCACCCCGGTGTGGACGCACCAGCGGTGATTCCCACAGAAGCTACCCCGCTCACCATCCTTCGGTCGAGCTCCTCAGCCCGGCTGATGTGGTAAACCAGCGGGCAGTGTGCCCGGCATAACTCAGCGAGACGATTCGTGTTGGAGCTTTTGCGGTCGCCGATGACAATCATGGCCTCACACTGCTCCGCCAAACTCTGCGCTTCTGATTGCCGCATACACGTAGCATTACATATTGTATCAAAGATTTCGGCGTTTGTACACTCTTTTTTTACTTTTTCTCGGCAGGGAATCCAAATTCTATCCGTTGATGTAGTTTGTGAAACCAGGGTAAGAGGTTTTTGTGGATTTTCTTTCCATTCCTCCAGAAAAACCGTCAATTCTCCCTCATTTCGGAAGATTTTCGCACCAATACACCAGCCGGCAATGGCCTGTACCTCGGGATGTTCCGGGCTGCCGATGATGACCACCTGCCGGCCGCGGTTGCTGGCGTCGGCCACGATCTGGTGGATTTTGGCCACTTTCACGCAGGTGGCGTCGGCCACGGGGCAGCCCATCCGGGCCAATTGATCGTAGACTTCCTTCCCTTCTCCATGGGAGCGGATGATCACACCGCAGCCCGGCGGCACTTGTTCCAGACTGTCCACGCAGCCCACTCCCCGGCCGGCCAGGTCGGCGATGACGTGGTCGTTGTGGATCACCGGCCCCAGCATCACATAGGGCGCACCGCTGTCGGCAATCTTCTCCGCCAGCTCCACCGCCCGCCGGACCCCGAAGCAAAAGCCGGCGGACTTGGCCAGGGTGACCTTCATCCTTTCGCCTCCATCTCTTCCCGGCTGTCCCGCACAGCCCGGATGTGGTCCATGATCTGGGCGGTAACCACCTCATAGTCCTCGGCGTTGGCCCGGCGGTCCTCCGTGAAAGGCATGTAGGGCTGGCCGATGTAGACCTTGGTGCGATGGAACACCTTGCGCTCGGGAGAGATATACACCGGCAGAATGGGCACCCCGGTGCGAATGGCCATCATGGCCGCACCGGTCTTGCCCTCGCCAATCTCCTCGTGGCGGGTGCCCTCGGGGAAGATGAGGAGTTTTTCCTGGCCCTTCAGGGCCTTCAGGGAGGACTTCACCGCCCCCACGTCAGACTTGCCCCGGCGCACCCAGATGACAAAACCCAGCCACTCCAGCAGGCCCCCCACCACGGGATAGTGGCGGATCTCCTCTTTGGCCATGATCCAGATCTTGTCCTTGCGGTGGAAGGAGTAGACGATGTAAAAGGGGTCAGAGTTGTGCACGTGGTTGGCGCATATCACCGCGCCGCCCTTGGGAATGTTCTCTTTCCCGTAGGTCTTCAGGGGGGTGCGGAAGGTGACGATGCTGAAGATGATCTTGCTGACGATGTAGGCAAATTCGTAAAGTGTCACAGTGGCAGCCTCTCTTTCACAAGGGTGAGCAGGGCCTCCAGGCTCTGCTGCAGATCCAGCTGGGACGTGTCCAGCACCACCGCGTCCTCTGCCTGGCGCAGGGGGGCCGCGGCCCGGTGGCTGTCGTCATAGTCCCGCTGGGCAATTTCTTTTTTCAGAGTCTCCAGGTCTACGGCCTGGCCTCGGGCCTCCAACTCCCGGCAGCGACGCAGGGCCCGCTGCTCCACCGAGGCGGTGAGAAAGATCTTCACATCCGCCTGGGGCAGGACCACGGTGCCGATGTCCCGGCCGTCCATGATCACATTGTGCTGCCGGGCCAGCTCCCGCTGCATGTCCAGCAGGAAATCCCGCACCGGCTGGTGGGCGGAAACTTGGGAGGCATAGCGGGAGACCGCGTTTTCCCGAATGGCCTCGGTCACATCCTCCCCTCCCAGGAGCATATGCTGCTGGCCATCGTCGCCGTGGCGCAGAGAGAGCTCGATCTCCGGCAGCCGGGGCAGCACCTCTTCCAGCTTCCCGCAGTCGCCCCCTTGGCGGGCCACATACAAGCCCACCGTGCGGTAGATTGCCCCAGTATCCACATACAAAAAGCCCAGGCGGGCAGCCAGGGCCTTGGCCAGGGAGCTTTTCCCCGCCCCCGCGGGGCCGTCGATGGCAATGCTGTAATATTGGCTCATTCCGCTTCCTCCTGACAGTATTGGGCGGCCCCCTCCCCCGCCGCCCGGCCGGTACACCAGGCAATCTGGAGGTTGAAGCCCCCGGTATAGGCGTCCACGTCCAGCAGTTCCCCGGCCAGGAAGAGGCCGGCCGTCTTCTTGGACATCATGGACCCCGGGTCCACCTCGCCCGTCTTCACGCCGCCGGCGGTGATGATGGCCTCTTTGATGGGACGGGGACCGGCGATGGGGATGGCAAAGTGCTTCATGACCTCCATCAGCCGCCGCCGCTGGGCCCGGGTCATGGCGTTGACCGGCAGGTCCGCCGGAATCTGGGCCCGCTCTCCCGCCACGGGGATCAGCAGGCGGGGCAGCAGCCCCTCCAAGAAGTTGTGGAAGGCCTTGTTGGGCGCCTGGGCCACATCCCGAAGGATGCGGGCCTCCAGCTTCTCCTCGTCCAGGGCGGGTTTGAGGTCGATGACCGCTGTGTAGGTATCCTTGGCCCAGTTGGCGTGGGCGCTGGCGCTGAGGACCAGGGGACCGGAGAGGCCAAAGTGGGTGAAGAGCATCTCCCCCTGCTCCTGAAAGACCGCCTTTTTCTTTTGGTTTTTTAAGGTAAGGGTTACGTTTTTCAACGAAAGGCCCTGCATCCGGGCACAGGTATCCTCCGCCTCCTCCAAGGGCACCAGGGAGGGCCGGGGCTCCACAATGGTGTGGCCCGCCTCTTGGGCCAGCCGGTAGCCGTCCCCGGTGGAGCCGGTGGCAGGGTAGGACAGGCCGCCTGTGGCCAGGATCACCGCCCCGGCGGCTAGGGTCTGGCCCTCCAGTACCACGCCGGTGACCCGATCTTCCTGGATCTCCAAGGCGGTCGCCCGGTCCCGCAGCAGGGAGACGCCCGCCTTTTTCAAGGCGAAAAACAGGGCGTCGATCACATCGGCGGCCCGGTCTGAGCAGGGAAAAACGCGCCCCCCGCGCTCGGTCTTGAGGGGGACGCCCAGTGTTTCAAAGTATTCCATCACCGCCGCCGGCGGGAAGCGGGTGACCGCGCTGTAGAGAAAACGCCCGTTCCGGGGCACATGGCGCAGCACCCCCTCCGGGGTGGTGTTGTTGGTCAGGTTGCACCGGCCCTTCCCGGTGATGTAGAGCTTGCGGCCCAGTTTCTCATTGGGCTCCACCAGGATGACCCGGGCCCCCGCCCGGCGGGCGGACAGGGCGGCCATCATCCCGGCCGCGCCGCCGCCGATGACCACCACAGGGCTGTTTGTCATTGGTTCTCTTCCTCCATGCTGACGAACACGCCATACTCCTCCCAGATGTTCTCCAAGCGCTCAAAGTGGTCCACCACGTCGGACTTACTCCGGGCGATGGCCACCAGCAGGGCGTTGATGAGGCTCAAGGGAGCCACCAGGGAGTCCACAAAGGAGGCCATATCGCTCTTGGCCAGCAGGACGTAATCGGCCGCCTTGGCCATGCTGTTGGAGGCGCTGTCGGTGATGGCGATGACCTTGGAGCCTCGCTCGTGGGCAAAGCTGATGGCCCGCACCGTGCGCCGGGAGTACCGGGGGAAGGACAGGCCGATGGTCACATCCCCCTCGCCCACCTGAACGATCTGGTCGAAAATCTCCTGGTTGGCGCTCTCGCCCACATGGACCACGTTGTCGAACATGAGCCCAAAGTAGAAGGACATAAAGCCCGCCAGAGAGCCGGAGGAGCGGGTGCCTAGGATGTAGATCTTTTTGGCGCTGACGATGGCATCCACCGCCGCCTGGAAGCTCTCCCGGTCGATCTCCTCCATGGTCATGCGGATCTTCTCCATGTCCGACTGCATCACCGTAGACACCACGTCCTGGTTGCCGATCATGTCGTTGGTAACCTCGATGCGCTGGATGGAGGTGAGCTTGTTGCGAATCATTTCCTGCAGAGCCTTCTGCATGGCGGGATAGCCGTCATATTTCAGTTCCGAGGCAAACCGGACCACCGTGGACTCACTGACGTGGACGGTCTTGCCCAGCTTGCTGGCCGTCATAAAGGCCGCCTTATCGTAAGAGGACAGGATGTAATTGGCAATGAGTTTCTGTCCTTTGGAAAAGGTATTCATTTTGCTGCTGATGAGAGATAAAATATCTTTCGACATGGCGTCGCCCTCCTGTTCCTCGCTGTTCCGGCGGTCCCCTGGTTTCCTCAGGCGAAGGGAATCTCAGCTCCGCCGCCGTTTTTGCAGCGTGTCCACCGGACTTTCTGAGGGTATTATAGCGCGCCTTCTGCCGTTTTGCAAGAAAAATTTCTCATTCTTGCAGAAAAGATTCTTCCGTCAACTGCCGGACCTCCGCCGCCGACAGGGGCCGCCACTGGCCGGGGGCCAGCGTCCGGTCCAGCCGCACGCCCCCCTCCCGCACCCGTTTGAGGCGGGTGACTGTCAGACCGCACTGGGCGCACATGCGGCGGATCTGCCGGTTTTTTCCCTCGTGGATGACCATGGCCAGCAGGGTCTGCTCCCCGCCCTGACGCACCAGACGGACCTTGGCCGGAGCCAGCCGCTGGCCGTCCAGGGTCATGGGCCGACGCAAGTTCTCCATCACCTCCGACCGGAACCCGGCCACCCACACCAGATATTCCTTCTCCACCTGGTGGCGGGGGTGGAGCAGGTGGTTGGTGAGGGCCCCATCGTCGGTGAGCAGCAGCAGCCCCTCGGAGTCCATGTCCAGCCGGCCCACCGGCCACACCCGGGCGCCACAGCCCTCCACCAGCTGGGCCACCGTGGGCCGGCCCTTCTCGTCGGAGAGGGTGGTCACCACCCCCCGAGGCTTATAGAGCATGAGCACCTGTCGCTGCCCAGTCCCCCCGGCCACAGGCATGCCGTCCAGGGCGATCTGGTCCCGGGCCGGATCAGCCTTGTCCCCCAGGGCTGCCGGCTTGCCGTTGACCGTCACCCGGCCCTCCTGTATGTAGATCTCCGCCCGGCGGCGGGAGCAGATTCCCGCCGCTGAGAGGAGTTTTTGCAGACGTTCTTCCATGGGCCACCCCTTTCCTAATCGTCATGGCGTCTCCGCCTTCTCGTCCTGGCCGCCAGGGCGCAGGAAGTCCAGCAGGGAATGCACCTGCCGCTGCCGGGTCACATCCTGGGCGGCGGAACCCGACCAGACCAAATAGGTCCAGCCCACCTCCCGGCCGTTCTGATACCAGCGGGCCGCCCCGGCGATCTCCCCCTGGGTCACTGGCGCCTGGACCTGGTCGGGCAGGTCCAGCTCCATGGTGATCTCCTCCCCCTGGGCCAGGGGATAGGCCACCGTCTCCCGGGCGGAGACCGAGACCATGTGCAGCAGGCTCCCCGTCAGCGGGACCTGCCCCAAAACCGCATCCTGCTGGGCCAGCAGGGTGCGGGGATAGTTGGCAAAGCCGTAATCCAGCAGCGCCCGGTGATCGTTCCAGTCATCCCGGTCGTTGAGGGTGACGCAGATCAGGGTCTGTCCATCCCGCTGGGCGCTGGAGACCAGGGTGCGGCCGGCCTGACGGGTGTAACCCGTTTTCATTCCCGTGCATCCCTCATACTGCCACAGGAGCTTGTTGTGGTTGGTCAGTTGCCGCCCCTCCAGGGTGATGGTCTTGGTGGCCATGGCTTCGGCCACTGTGGGGTTTTTCAGACAGGCCGCCGCCAGTTTGGCCATGTCTAGGGCGGAGGCGTAGTGGTTCTCATCCCCCAGGCCGTTGGGGTCGGAGAAGTGGGTGTTGGTCATGCCCAGGTCCTGGGCGCGCTGGTTCATCCACCCCACAAAGGTCTCCACCTCGCCCCCGCAGATGCCCGCCAGGGCCACCGCCGCGTCGTTGCCCGAGTGGAGGAGCAGCCCATAAAAGAGGGTTTTCAGGCTGATCTCTTCCCCCGGCTCCAGGTAGAGGGAGGTCCCCTCGATCCCCGTCCACTGGGGCTTAATCTCCACCGTCCCGGACAGATCCCCATCCAGGTACTCCGCCGCCACCAGGGCGGTCATGAGCTTGGTGGTGCTGGCAATGGCCCGGGGGGTGTTCTCGTCCCGGGCGTAGAGGACGCGGCCGGTTTCCGCGTCCATCAAAACGGCGGAGGCCGCGGAAACCGCTGGCGCCTCCGCCGCGCAGGTATGCAGGACAAGCCCTGGCAGCAGGGCGCACAGCACCCCCAGGGCAGCAAGCAGTCTTGGCACAGGATCCCTCCGTCCTAACAAGGTCTTTGCCCGTTAGTATGGAAGGTCTGACCCCTTTTATTCCTCCTGGGCCTTCTCCTGTTTCTTGGCCTTCTTCTCCTCCACCATGCCGGCAATGCGGTTGATGGCGTCGGGGATCAGGTCCACGATGCGATCCAGGCTGGTTTCCGGCGCGGCGTCCACCGGCAAAACCTTGACCATGCTGCCGGTGATCACCAGGAAACACACGGGGATCACCTTCAGCCCGGCCCCGCCGCCGCCGCCAAAGGGATTCTCCCCCATGGTTTTCGGCGCTTTGCCGCCGATCTCCGAGCCGGCGGTGCCAAAGCCCAGAGAGATTTTGGAAACGGGGATGAGGGTGACCTCCCCGGCGGTGATGGGCACCCCCACCACGGTGTTGGCGTCCACGGCCTCCTTGATCTTCTGGATGGTCTCGGCCATAAGCTCACTGACAGGATGATTCTTTTCCATTGTGTTCCTCCCCTTTTCGTTCGTGAGCGGCGGATGGGGCCGCCGCGGCCCGTGATTGCTTGCGATGGCGCCACAGTGTGGTCAGGGCCGCCCAGGCCAGAGGCAGGGCGACGGCCAGCAGCTGGGCCACCGTCAGCGAGAGCGAGGCCCGGGCAGTGAGCCGGGGACGCTCCAGCTGATAATTCAGGTCCACCTGGATCTGATGTCGTTTCACCGTAAAGTTGGCCCGCAGGAAGGCCATCAGCGCCTCCGCCGCCCCCCAGGCTCGACCGTAATGGATGGCGGCGTCGGCGGGGTCGGGCTCTCCCCAGACCAAGTGAAGATAGAGCTCATCGATCCGCAGAGCCCGGCGGAACCGGCCGGCCGCCGCCTTGACCTCCGGCAGCAAGTCCAGGGCCAGGTCCAGAGCCCCGCCCAGGGTGGGCGTTTCCCGCTGCTTGGCTGGCGCCTTGGGCTTCTTCTTTTTGCGGAGCTTTTTCTCGCTGGGGGCGGGCTTGGGGTAGAGGGATATCCCCTTGGGGCCCACCCACAGCTTCACCCAGCCGCCCCGTTCATCGTAGCCCGCGCTCACCCTCATCCGAAGGCAGCAGGCCAGCAGGACCAGGAGTGCCAGCAAAGCCAGCAGAATCCAGCCGATCATTCCGACTCCTCCTCTCCCGCCTTCAGCCCCTCTGGTAGGGGGGGCAGGTCCTCCAGGGAGGACAGGCCAAAGGTCCGCAGGAAGGCCGGCGTGGTCTCATAGAGGATGGGCCGCCCCGGGGCATCCAGGTTTCCGCAGGGGGCCACCAGCTCCCGGTCCAACAGCAGGGCCAAAGAGTGAGAGCTGTCCACCCCCCGGGCCTGGTCCAGATAAACCCGGGTCACGGGCTGGAAGTAGGCCACCAGAGCCAAGGTCTCCAGGGCCGCCGGGGAGAGCTTGTCCGGTTTTTTCCCAGCCAGCAGGCCCCGGATGGTCTCCCCCCACTGAGGGGCGGAGACCAGCTGCCAGCGGTCCTCCAGCCGGACCAGGCGGATGCCCGCCCCCTCCCGCGCATAGCCCTCGGCCAGGGCCTGACAGGCCTGGGCTGCCTGGTGGGGAAAGCAGTTGGCCGCCTGGGCCAGGCGCGCCTGCTCCACCGGTTCTCCCAGGGCAAAGAGGATGGCCTCCAGGGCGCTCTCCAATTCCGTTCGCTGCACAGTCGCTCCCCCCTTTCTCCTCTCACACCTCCGGCGTTTTGGCGATCACCGGGTTTTCCATCTCTCCGGCCAGGCAGACCTTTCCCTGCCGGCACAGCTCCAGCAGGGCCAGAAAGGCGGCCGTTGCCTCGGACCGGCTGGCGCTGCGGCGAATGAGATCCTCAAAGGGCACAGGGCCCTCCGCCAGCAGGGACAAAACCTCAGCGGCCTTCTCCTCCACCCGGTAGGGTTCCGGGCGGACCACCCCCCGAAATTCTTCCAGGTCCGGGGGAATGGCCCGGCGCAGGCGGGCCTGCCAAGCGGTGAGGACACGGGTCAGGTCCGCCCCCTCCTGTTCATAGCAATACACCCGTTGGGCATAAGCGGCCTCCGGCCCCTTGGGAAAGGACGCCGTCCCCCGCCGCAGGCATTCCTCTAAAGCAGGCAGCACCGCCCGAACCCGCAGCCAGCTCTCGTGGCGCTGGCGGGCCTCCAGGGAGGCGATGAGCTCCTCCATCTCCGCCTGGGCCTGCTTGTCCTCCTCGGACAGCAGCATCCGGGTTTTCAGGAGCATCAGGTGGGAGGCCATGGCAATGAACTCCCCCGCCACCTCCAGATCCAAGGCCCGGCGGGAGTCCATCCAGGCCAAAAACTGCTCCAGGATGCCCGCCAGAGGGATGTCCCGGATGGCAATGCGATTCTTGTTCAGCAGGTGGAGGATCAGGTCCAGGGGTCCCACGAAATCTTCCGTGGCTGTGGCACCATCCCTGACCACACCTTTTAAATGATAGACCGGTCCCTCCATGGCGCTTACCCCAGCAGGGCCAGGACCCCGCGGAAGGCAAACTCAGACCCCGTCAGCATCCAGTTCAGCACCCAGCTCCGGGCGGCCAGCAGGAAGCTGTCCAGCACGCCGAACCACAGCACCGCCATGAGAATAATCATGCCATAGCGCTCCAGGCGCATCCATTGGATGTAGTGCCGGTCGGAGAGGAACATGGCCACCACCTTGGAACCGTCCAAGGGCGGAAAGGGGATGAGGTTGAAAATCCCCAGGCCGATGTTCAGGGTCACCAGCACGGCGAAGAACTCCAGCGCCAGGGACAGCGCCGTGGTCTCTCCTCGGACCAGGGCTACCCCGTACAACGCGCTGTAGACAATGGCCGAAAGATAGGCCAGCACGAAGTTGGACGCTGGCCCGGCCAAGGCGGTGATGGCCATGCCCTGTTTCGGCTTTTTGAAATACCGGGGGTCCACCGGCACGGGTTTGGCCCAGCCAAAGCCCACCACCACCATCATCAGCAGCCCGAAAGGGTCCAGATGGTGGATGGGATTGAGGGACAGCCGATGACTCTGCTTGGCGGTGGGGTCGCCCAGCCGATAGGCGGCCAGGCCATGGCTGACCTCGTGGACCACCAGACACAGCAGCACGGCGATCACCCGCAGGACCATGGAGCCCAAGCTGGACCAGTCCACCCCTTGCGCCAGCTGCGAAAACATTCCCATATCGGTTCTCCTTCCAAGAGTATACCAATCTGTGGCCCATGCCACACATTTCTTCGCGAAGTTGCAAAAGTGGATAGTAAATTATAGCAAAAAAACCGCCGCATGGCAACCCGTTCCCAGCGGCGCAGGGGGTTGCGCAAAGGCACCCATCCTGATAGGATAGAATTCGACCAAAAGTCTTCCAGTAAAGAAAGGAGATGTGTCCCTTGCTTCCACAAACCAACCGACTCTATCTGCGGGAAATGACCCAGGCAGACTTCCCAGCACTGTGCCGTGTCCTGCAGGATCCCCTAGCCATGTACGCCTATGAACACGCCTTTTCCGACCAGGAAGTGCAGCAGTGGCTGGATCAGCAGCTCCAACGGTACGCACAGGATGGGTTTGGCCTTTGGGCTGTCCTGCTGCGGGAAACCGGCCAGATCATCGGCCAGTGTGGTTTGACCTGGCAGGACTGGAACGGCCGCCAGGTGCTGGAGGTGGGATATCTCTTCCAGCGCACCGCCTGGCACCAGGGCTATGCCACAGAAGCCGCCTTGGCTTGCCGGGATTACGCATTTTCTGTTCTGGGCGCCAAAGAAGTTTTCGCCATCATTCGGGACAACAACGTTGCCTCTCAAGCGGTAGCAAAACGCAATGGCATGCAGATGGTTGGCCGGCTGACCAAGCACTACTATGGTATGCAGCTGCCCCACTTGGTCTTTTCTGTCCGGGCAGACAACCAGAAAACATAAACCAGAGACCGCCTGTGTCATGGCAGTCCCTGGTCCGTTTCCTCTCACTCCCGCGCCCAGCAGACCAGCAGCCAGCCAGCACAGAGCAGGAGGGTGAAGTTGCCGTTGGCGCGCAGGGCCCACAGGCCCAGCCCCCCCAGGCCCCAGGCCGTCAGGAGGGTGACCTGGGCGCACACCCGCTCCCCCACGTCCGGCCCGGCCAGCCGAGACAGAACCGCCCGAAGCGTCCGGCCTCCGTCCAGCGGGGCCGCCGGCAGCAGGTTGAACACCCCCAGAGCTAGGCTCACCCCCGTGAGCAGGTAGGCCTCCCCCTCCCCGAACTGGCCCCAGGCCGCCGCCCCCAGCGCCAGCAGCACACTGGCGGCCGGGCCGGCCAGGGCAATTAGGCACTCCTCCCCGTAGGAGAACAGCCGGGCGCGCCCGGGCACGATCACCGCCCCCACGCCAGTCAAGCGGAAGGCCATCACCCGGCCGCCCAGCAGATGGATGGCCGCCACATGGCCCAACTCGTGGATTAGCGCCGCCACCGCTGCCCAGAACAGCAGTTCTGGGGACGCCGCCAGCAGCAGCGCCCCCAGAAGCAGCCAAAATCCGCCTGTACTATGGACCTGTCGTCCCGCTGTCCTCGCCTCCTTCCGCCTCGGCCGGCGGGTTCGCTTCCGCCGGCTCTGCCGGTTGCTCCTGGGGAGCCTCTTCTTCTGCCACCGGCTCCTGGTCTTCCGCCGCCGGCTCCTGGTCGGTCTGGTCCTGCGGGTCAAAGACGCCGGTCCAGAAGGAGCGGAAGGTCTCCACCGCCGGCTCCCCTTTGGAAAAGGACTCCCCCACCTGGGAAAAGACCGCCTGAAAGTCAGTGTTCTTTCCCACCAGCTCTCCCACCGTCTCAGACAGGCGGGAGACCGGCCCCAGGTCCATTCCCCGCCCGGCAAAAACCGCAGCGAAGAGGACCAGGCAGACCACCAGCTGGCGCAGGCGGCGTTTCTCCCCTTTGGACAGAGGTGTCTGTTCTCCCCGTTTCCTTGTCCCGTTTTTCTTCATTGCCCGTCCCCCCTTTCCGGATGGTTCTCTCTATTCCTATGGCCTGGATGCCAGGGATATGACGGGAAAATTCCCGCTTCCGCCCTTGACATTCCCCGCCGCCTCAAGTATAATAGAATGACTTTCGGGGTGTGGCGAAGTTTGGTATCGCGCTTGGTTCGGGTCCAAGAGGCCTGGGGTTCGAATCCCCACACTCCGACCATGCGGAGTGTCCTTATAGGATCTGAGTATCCTACAAAGGACACTCCGCATTTTTTATTGCCAAAATTGGGGTAGCGCCGTTTTCGTCGAACAGCAGCCGATCCTGGATGCACAGGAGCTTTACCTTGTGCCGGGTGAGCAGGTCAATGTAGCTTTGGGTCATCCCCCACTCCCGGCCTATCCGGGTCAGGTTGTGGACTAACACCACATCCACCCTGCCAGCGACCACGGCCTCGGTCACTTTCTGGAGCGCCGGGCGGTCTAATGTGAGCCCGCTGCCGTATTCGTCCGCAGCGCCGATGATGGTATATCCCGCCTGCTTTGCGTAGAGCTGGAGCAGAAACCGCTGGTGTTCCAATGCGAAAGAATCTTCATGGGCGACACGGCAATAGAGAAAAGCTCTCATATCCCACACCACCTTTACACCGCCGGGGCGTAGCTTAATGCTACGCCTTTTCTCGTTTCCAGCAGAATATCCCGCTCGGGGATTTTCCGGCGATCCGGCACCTCAAAGGCCCCGATGCAGTTGTAGTGGATCGTCACCCGCTGATTGGTAACGCCGTCCTCCTTGACCGCAGGATAAACCTCGATGTACTGAATGAGCTCGGCAACCATGCGTTTGGTGATGGCGGTAGCGTCTGTGTAGCGCCGTACCGTTTCTAAGAAGGTGTCCACATCCATCCGCTTATCTTCCAGCTTTTTCAACTCCAGACGAAGCGCCTTGATTTTCTTGGCGTTTTCGCCCTGCTCCTGCTCATACCGCTTGGCCATTTTGGCAAACCGTGCATCGTCGATTTTGCCGGACACATTGTCCTCGTAGAGCCGTTCAAAGAGCATATCCAGTTCCCCGTCCCGGGCCAGCAGCCCGTCCAGTTCCCGCTTCTTGCGTACCCGGTCATTTTCCGCTACCTTGGCGGAACGGCCCACCATCGCCTTGATGAAGTCGTTTTCGTATTCGTTAGCGAAGCAGGCCAGCCGGTGTACCTCGTAGAGCACGACCTGCTCCAAGAAGTCCAGCCGTATATAGTGGGTAGACGAGCACTTGCGGAGCCCGGAATTGTGGTTCTGGCAGCTAAAGAATTTAATATCGTGGTTGCCCTGGTTAAAATGGAAATTTAAATTGCCACCGCACTCCGGGCATTTCAGATAGCCGGAAAAGACGCTGGGCTCTTGGGTAACGGTGGGGCGCTTGCGCCGTGTCCCGGCTTTTAACGCCTGCACCTTTTCCCAAGTTGGCCGGTCAATGATAGGCTCATGGACATTGAGGAAGATCGCCCGGTTTTCCTCCGGGTTCTCAATCCGGCGCTTCATTTTATAGGATTTGGAATAGCTTTTGAAGTTGATGACATCACCGCAGTATTCCTGCGTGGTCAAAATCTTCTTGATTGTGGTGTGCCCCCATTTTGTGGGCTCCACGGTGCTTTTGGAGCCGCCTCTGCTTGTACCCCTGCTGCGCCAGTAGTAGGTCGGGTTGAAGATCCCATCCGCACCGAGGGCAGCGGCAGTTTCAGCCAGCCCGTACCCGTCCAGCGCCATGCGGTAGATACGGCGTACCACCTCGGCGGCCTCTGGGTCAATCAACCAAAACCGGGGATCGTCCGGGTTCTTTATGTAGCCGTAGGGCGGCGGTGAAAGCGGAATCCCGGCGTTGCCCTTCATCTTGTTCACGATCCGGCGCTTCTTGGAGATGTCCTTGGCGTAGTACTCATTCATAATGTTTTTGAACGGGGTGAAATCGTCCTCGCCCTCGTCGCTGTCCACGCCATCGGAAACGGCCACCAGCCGCACATCATGGAGCGGGAAAAATTCCTCGGTGAGCTTGCCCACCTCAATGTAGTTCCGGCCCAACCGGGAGAGGTCTTTCACGAACACTGCCGAGATGTACCCGGCCTCGATTGCGGCGATCATCTTCTGAAAGCCGGGGCGCTTCATGGTAGTGCCGGTGATCCCGTCATCCACGAAAAAGATGGTATCCGTGTAGCCCTTGTCCTTGGCGGCCTTTTGAAGTATTTTCTTTTGGTTCTGGATGCTGTTGGACTCGCTATCCATGTTATCGTCACGGCTCAGGCGGCAGTAGAGAGCGGCTGTGCCGGTAGAGATTTTCTTGCTTGACTGTTTCAAAATATCCTCCTTCCTGCAATCAAGCAAGAGGTTCTTATCTATGTATATTATACCTCTGCCGACTGCCCATGTTAAGGATGTCGATGGAACAGTTAGGCCGGCTCCAGATCGGCCAGCATCAGCTTCAACAGGATGTCACGCATGGACTCGCCTTTGTCCTTGTAGACAGGCGTGACAATGAATTGGATTTTGCCGACTTGATAGGTGTATTCCTCCTTGACGGGTACGGGATCTTCCATGTGGGCCTCCTTCCAGAGCGATACGAAACAATGACCGACTGTCCCCCCCTTGTCCCGTGGGGAAACGCAAGAAGGCGGCACCGCTGAAGGTGCCGCCTTCTTGCCTTGCTCCACTTTGGGACAACTTGTCCCAAGGTCAGTAGGGGCTGTTCTCAAAGTGCTGCTGGGCTTCCTCCAGCCCGCAGAAATCAAAGACCTCATGGAGCTCTGCCACCACACGCCGGATGTCCGTGGGAGAAAACCCACAGTTTTCCATAGCGTAGATGACATAGCCCCGGCAGGCATTGTTGCTCCACGGCTGGGCAAGCAGGGCCGCCAGTTCGGGATCATACTTCATGTTGGTTTCCTCCTCGATAAAAGTTTCGGGAGCGCCACGCTCATTTCCTTGGCCCGTCATAAGACAGCAATACTCAGCATGACGCTCCCGAGGGGGCAGCGGCCCGGAGGGGCAAGCGGCCAGCTTGTCCGACTGCGGATCGTGGCCGTGGGGTGGCTTGTCCCACTTGCGGCGCTGGTGTTGTTCGCTCGTTCTCCTGCCGCTCTATGCCTCGGGGCCGCCGCTATTCAGTTGTTGATCGGATGTAACTCCTCTCATATACCAAGGACATCTGGCAGATCAATTCGGACGGGTTTACAGACACTTTTTCAAATACTGTTTCATCTTCTCAAGTCCCCGCTCCACAGAGCGCCGCACGGCACTCTCATGGACACCCTCTGCCCTTGCTACTTCGGAATAGCTCTTGCCGAGGATCACACAGGCATCCACCCGGCGGCCCTGCGTTTCGGGCAAGGAATTGAGCGCAGCGCACAGATGGCAGAACAGCTCCATGCGTTCTAGTAACTCCTGCGGGGTGGGTTCGGAAACGCAGGCGGAGTATTCGATCCCGTCCTCACAATCGAGGGAATACTGCGCCTTGTTACGGACGATCCGCCGCTGATAGGCGGCCTCATACAGCCTGCTTGCCCTGAGCTCGTCAGCCACTTCCTCGGAAACCGCTATGTATTCGTCGCGGGTGTACCACGGATAAAAGTCTTTCAGATTGATAGTCGTCATTTGTAATTCCTCCGTTCAGATGGTTGGGGGGGAATGGCGATCTGAACGGATTGCGGCGGGGATCGGCAGCCCGGGCCGCCTTTGCATACTTCGGGACAAGTTGTCCCAAAGCAGACAAAACAAAATGCGCCTGTGTGCCACAAAGACACGCAAGCGCATAAAACCACATTTTCACTTATGTACTGCCATATTTCGTATCCGCCACCAGACTGCTCCCATTGGGCGGGCGAGCTTTTTTTGACAGATTAGGGGGATGGAAAAAGAAAAAGGACACAGCAATACCTCCCGGACACCGCCGTATCCTTAAAAAAGGGCGACTTTAACACACCCCCCATATTCTCATTTTTCAAAAAGAAAACGGCGGCTTGAAATTGCTATTTCAAAACCGCCGTATGGCTACTGTATTTTGTTTTGGCACATGGATATTCAGCCGCCAAAACAACGGTTTTTTTATTATCCCGTTGGGCGGTCAATCTTGAACAAAAAATCAGACTAGAGAATCATTTTCAACATAATGCCCTTTCGTAATAAAGCCTTCCGGCATCTTCGCTCCATCGACAACAATGCGAGTAAATAATATCGGCAGTCCTGCCGATATTTCAAAGATCTTTCCGTATTGAATCTGGAAGTGGATGTGTGGCTCACTCGTATTGCCGCTGTTCCCACACTTGGCAATTACCTGGCCTCTGCTAACTCGATCTCCTTTTTGTACGCATAGGCTGTTCGGAAGGAGATGCGCTATCACGCTGTACTCATGTTTGCTGTGACGAATAACGATATGGTTCCCTCTCACATCCGAAGCGGCGCAATCAACCTCTCCTTCTGCAACGATTGACGTATTTGGAAAGTGACTTACCGCAGAAATGACAACGCCATCTGCCGGAGCCAAAACATCTTTTGCATAACAGAAGTAGTTCTCTAATTGCTTGCGTTCACCCGCAAAAGTAGCATCTTCGCTGTTCTTTATAAAAAAGTCGTAAGCATATCGCTGGGATGGAAGAAACCAAGAATGGGAACTTTCTCTGTCAATTCCGCCATTTACCACAAACCACTTTCCGTTAAACGGAAGCGAGTAATGTACTTGTGGCTTGTATGAATTTTTATCTGGGAGATGGAAGCCATGTCTTATATGTGCAATAAGTATCCCAGCGAGCATCCATAAATTTTGACCGAGAAATATTAAATTTGATATGTCGTTGCGTGCGGGCGAAAATACACTTGCAAATCCACACAATCCGAACAAGAAGAATAGAGTTAAGTACGGGTTATCCAGAAAAACGCCTATAAAACCAATCCAAAACAACCATTGTAATTTTGAAATAAATTTAAGCATAGTTACCTCCCCAAATACTCGCCGTAACGCTGTAAGAGCGAGTGAAATTCGGGGCTTTCCTTTAAGAAAGATGTTTCATCGTCCAATTCCAATTTCAACTGCTCAATCATTGATGATAAAAGCTGCCGAGGCAGATTCTGCGTATTGCTGTCGGATAAATTCAAATGCTTGTATAATGGATTTGATGAAATGTCTGAACTGTTTTCCATAGAAGCAAGGAGCAAAGACAGTATTTTTGTGCAGCTCTCAGCATCCTTTTTATTTATCGCACATTCGAGTTTAGCTGTATATGCGGTACATTCTAAAATGCCAAATTGTTTCGCTACCTGTTCTTGAATACAAGCCAATTTCTCGGCATCCTCCCATCGGTTTTCAGATAAAGCAACCTGAGTTAAAGATATTAGTATGGATTCTAATTCAACTCCAATTTCCAACATTCGATGCTCTAATAAAACACACGCTGGTTCGTATTCCTTTTTATGCTGGTGCAGGTGAGCCATCATTAACTTTGTATCAGCAGGATAATCCCTTAACAATGCGGCGGCTTTGTCATATTCCTCTTTTTCGCAGTGCAGATAGAACAGAAAAGAATTTGCTTCTTTTTTTATTTCAATGTTTTCGCTATTTCGCACCCTAAAATACAGTTTAGCAAGTTCTTCACGATACTTGTTTTGGTTCTCCTCTGACTGTAATCCTAAAGAGGGTTGTAAAAAAACGCCCAGAGAATAAATCAAATTTTCACATGTCGGAAATGCTCTGATCTGATCCAAAGCAAATTGAAAACCTTTTTCAAACCCATCTTCTTGGATTAGGGATTGGACTTTCAGAACAACATTGTTAATCTCGATCTCCGACATTTCTTCGTTGAAGGACATAAGAGTGTTCAAATCTGTTTTCAATAATCTTGCTAATGCTGGGAGGAGCATAATATCTGGATAGGTTGTTCCCGTTTCCCTTAGTTAAAGATATTGTTGGGTATCTCAAGATGTGTCATTCGATTTTGCCGATAAAGCGGTAGAAGATTTCCACTTCCTGTTCCCGG
>SFLH01000029.1 GCA_004554585.1 Clostridiales bacterium
CATGCCCACATACTTACGTATCAGTCCGTACTTCACGGACTCACGGAGTTCTTTAACTCCGGTAGGAGAGTGTACCTCGTCACGGGTCTTCTCCCAACTCTTAGATATCTTAGACGACATTATATCATCCTTACTCCATTAGATAGTCTTCCTCTTATGTATTCTTTGGCCTGTACGGGGATGGCTCCTCTGACAACCACATTGGTTATCTGCAACGGGCCACCTGCATCCACCAGTGACTGACAAGATTCTCTGGGTTCACTTACATGTGCTCCATAAAGGGATATATCGTTTGCTCTCTGCTCCTGGGAATACTCATCTGTCACAACTTTCACTATATTTATCTCATTGTTCCCAAATCTGATGTGGTCGAAACCCGTTCCGGACATGAGGAGTCCATTGGTCTGGGATGCCACACGGTAATCGTCCAAACCCTGGAACGCATCGTTGTACTTGGTCGTGACGGCATAATCGGCAGCTGCTCCTATGGTACCTGAGATGATGGAAGACACTCCACCGATGAGAGCTCCTCCCAGAGTTCCCACAGGGCCTCCCAGAGAGCCCAGCATGGCTGATGATGCCACGGACGATGTGACATTGGATGCCATTCCGACCAGAGCAGACTCTCTGGCCTTTTCAGCTTCAATCTGTCTTTGTGTGATATCAGCCTGTCTCTGACCACTGTAGTTATACGTAGACCAACCGTTCTGGGTGACTTCCAGGGAGATGAGTGGAATCGTGAAACATGTACCATTAACATGTCCATTTATATCAGTACGTACCTGAATATATCCACCGTTGGAGTCCAGGATAGTTCTGTATTTGAGTTTGTTCACAGGAATTCCCCAGGGGAGAGCTCCTACAATCTCTCCGTCAAAACCAGTGACATAGTAAATGGTCACGTCATCTGTCATCATAGGCTCGGTGTATTCGATTGTGAATTCGCTGAACGCCGAAGATACTGAGTTCGGTGAGTAGCATGCTTTAGGAGCAGGTGTTTTATCAGCCATTACTCTATGACCTATAGTCCACCCGGACATGTCAGGGGTAGGAGGTATCGGAGAATAGAAGACACCCTTGATGTTCTCGGGAATCAGACCGAGTTGCTCATCCCAATTACCTTTGATGAATGAATTCAACGACGGGCATCCATTATATTCATTATCAGGTAGGTAAAGATACACAGGACAACAGAAAGTGGTTGAAATAACTGTGTTATCTTCAGTGACACTGGACTCATTCGTCAGAATGTAAATATATCCCTCAGTATAACTGGTTGTCACAGAAGTGAAAGAAGCAAACGTTCTGTAACGGAACGGATAGGGCTGAGGAGGAACCGAATCCACTGTTAGGAGAGGTCTACGTCTGACCATTCCTGAACCAATGACGGCATTGGAGATGTATGTCCTCCAGAGGTCAACATGCCAGTCCACCTGAGTGAGTGCACTGGCCGTGGTATCGGAGATTATGGACACGTTGTCTATCCAACCATAGAATGTCTTATCCTCGCCGTTGTTCATATCAAGTGTGATAGCTATGTATGAACAATCCATCAGAGTGGTATAGGGAACCCTGAGTTTGAGTTTGGAGAATATGTCAGCGGTAGAAGGAACATAATTACCTGTGTAGGTGAAGTCAGGTGTCGGTAAGGATGAACCCTTCTTGGGAACCTCCAGGCAACCCTCTGTGAACCCAGTATCCTTCCAGAGACTTATCTGAGTTATAGTGGACATTGTATCATAAAGATGCTGGGAATACTCCCAGCGGGTTGTTCTTATGCTGACGGAGCGAAGATGTATGCGATGTCGAAGAAGGGATTCTTCTGGAACGCATACTCGTAGGTGGTGAAGTACGCCGTGGACTTCCTTGCAGGGTTCCTGAAAGACTCTGTGGTCAGGGTGTCAGGCATCGGTGTAATCTCGAACGCTCTGGTATCAGCAACGATACCGATGAGTGCTCCTGCTCCTGCGGGTGCTCCTGCAGGGGTTGCGAAGTCATCGACGTACTGGATACCT
>SFLH01000030.1 GCA_004554585.1 Clostridiales bacterium
GCTGTCGGGCGCATTACCGATGAGCGCTTTGACAGTCTGCTGGCAGATTACGAAGCCGAGCAAAAAACGCTGCAAGCCTCTGTCACAGAAGCGGAAGAACTTCTACATCCTCATTGACCGGGCCAACGAGGACAAGGAAACCGCCGTCCACTTCTTAAACCAGGTGGACGAGGCGGACTTGACGGCGCTGATGGAGGACGGTCAGACTACCCAGGAGCAGCCCGCCACTTGTACCTGTACGGAGAAATGTATGGCCGGTGCGGTGAATACGGCCTGCCCGGTGTGCGCCACCAATATGAGCGCCTGCGCGGGCAAGGAGCCGGAACCGGAAACCCCGGAGGAAACCCCGGAGCCGGAGGAACCGGCGCAGAACGCCACGGGGCTGAATCCGGCCATTCTTTTGGTGGTGCTGGCCCTGCTGGGTGGTGGCGGAGCTTTGGCCTACTTTAAGCTGGTGAAAAACAAACCCAAGACCAAGGGAAACGACAATTTGGACGATTACGACTACGGCGAGGACGATGCCGACCAGGAGGACGAGTCCCCCTGGGAGAGCGAGGAATCCGACGAGCCGGACGCTGACGGGGGCGGCGACGAGGAAAGCGAGGACAAGGCGGATTGACCCGCTTCACCGACAGCCCCTATGAACGCATGATGACACGCAGGCCGGAGGGCGGGAAGGAAACTTCCCGCTCTCCCTCTTTATCTCCCGGCCACCCCTGTTATGGCTGTGGGAATTACCGTGACGGTCAGCCCTGCGTGGGATTCTGCCACCGGCAGCTGACCGCATGGCTGCGGGAAAGGAGGATGAAAAACCATGAAGCTGGTAATCGCTGAAAAACCGTCCGTTGCCCAAAGTCTGGCCGCCGTGATCGGGGCCGCCGCCCGCAAGGACGGCTACCTGGAGGGAAACGGCTGGCGGGTGAGCTGGTGTGTGGGCCATCTGACTGGGCTGGCCGATGCCGACGCTTATAACCCCGACTACGCCAAGTGGCGCTATGACGATCTGCCTATTCTGCCGGACCACTGGCAGATGGTGGTGAGCAAGGACAAAAAGAAACAGTTTGATGTGCTGAAACAGCTGATGAACGCCCAGGATGTGACCGAGGTGGTGAACGCCTGCGACGCGGGACGCGAGGGCGAGCTGATCTTCCGCAGCGTCTACGAGCTGGCGGGCTGCCAGAAGCCCATGAAGCGGCTCTGGATTTCCTCGATGGAGGATTCCGCCATTCGGGAGGGCTTTGCGAACCTGCGCCCCGGCGCGGACTATGACGGCCTGCGGGATGCGGCTCTCTGCCGCGCCAAGGCGGATTGGCTGGTGGGTATCAATGCCACCCGGCTGTTTTCGGTACTGTACCACCGGACCCTCAACATCGGGCGCGTCATGTCCCCGACGCTGGCCCTCATCGTCCAGCGGGAGGCCGAGATTGACACCTTCAAGCCAGTGCCGTTTTACACGGTCACGCTGGAACTGCCCGGTTTTTCCGTTTCCGGGGAACGCATGGCGGACAAGGCCGCTGCCCAGCAGCTGAAAACGGCCTGCCAGGGTGCGGCTGCCATGGTGAAAAAGGTGGAGCGCAAGGACAAATCCGAGAAGTCGCCCGCCCTCTATGACCTGACTACACTCCAAAGAGACGCCAACCGGCTGTTGGGATACACCGCCCAGCAGACCCTGGATTACCTGCAAAACCTGTATGAAAAGAAGCTCTGCACCTATCCCCGGACGGACAGCCGCTATCTGACTTCGGATATGGCGGCCAGCCTGCCGGAGCTGATCCGGCTCACCGCTGGGGCGCTGCCCTTTGCCGCTGGTATGGAGCTTGCCTGCAATGCGGCCCAGGTCATCAATGACAAGAAAGTGACCGACCACCATGCGGTGATCCCCACCCGCAACCTCCCGGGCGCAGACCTGTCCAGCCTGCCGGTTGGCGAAAAGGCGGTGCTGGAGCTGGTGGGTTGTGGAGTGCGCCGGTGCTGAGTTTGCTGCCAAGGGCCGCACGGTGAAGCAACTCGGCTGGCGGGCGCTGGATGTTGCCTACCGTGCTGGGCTGAAAAATGCGGAGCCGGACAAGGAAATCGAGGACAAGGCTCTGCCGGAGCTGTCTGAAGGTCAGACGCTGCCCCTTTCTGGTGTTGCCGTCAAGGAGGGCAACACCACCCCGCCCAAGCACTTCACCGAGGATACGCT
>SFLH01000031.1 GCA_004554585.1 Clostridiales bacterium
TCCGCCTTTGTCATGCTCGACAGATCCGGAGACGCTTTCCGTCCGTCGCTAATTATTCCGACGCCTGTGTTCCTGTGATGTATGCGAACATCTTAGGACCGACGACAGCGATAGCAGCGTAGAGTCTGCCGACGATCTTGACGAGGTCGTGCTCTGCCATTGAGAGATCGTCGAACTTGAATGTTACGGCGTCGCCCTCAGGCATATTGACCTGTACTCCGGAGAGATCTCCAACGATAGCGCCTGTTACGCCGTCCTTCTTGATTACGGTTAGACCGTCAAAAGGATCAAACGCGTAGCTTGCTGTGAGAGCTGCCTTCCTGACGGCGGCGATTGTAGCGCCGGAAGCGATCAGGACGTTATCTCTTGCGCTGTCACCGATAGCGGCAACGGCGTCGATGATTGTAGCAGCGGAAACCGGACCGGTGATCTGTTCGACTCCGACGTGTGTCGCGTCAGATGTAGCCGGCGCGTTTGTGATTGCTGCGACAACAAGATCAGCCGCTTTCTGAATGATCTTATATGTCAGCTCGTCGTAAATATAAGCGAGGAACTCCTCAGCTCCGAGAGCCAGCACTTCGTCGGATACGGTGATCCATTTCTTGATGTTTGCCGGAACCATTGTCACGATTCCGAGAGTGAGAACTTCCTCAGCCGGACCTGTCTTGTCGCCCTCTGTGTGAACGGCTGCGTCTGTTGCGGAGATCTCAAATCCGACTTTGAGGTTTCCTCTGACCTGGCGAACTCTGCTCTCAACAAGCTCAGGAACAGGGACAACGCCGCCTGTTACGTTTTCGGTGAGGAGAGATCTGCACTCTGTAGCGTCGCCTGTTCTGATATACTCAGCAAATGCCTCGATATATTCCTGGCTGTTTCTGATCTCTCTGTTTGAACGAGTTTCAGTTGCCGGAGTTGGAGCTCCGACCGTTGTTCCTTCGCCAGCAGCTACAGCTGCGGCTACTCTTGCTCTTGTTTCATTAAGAGCGTTCAGCTGAGCCTCTCTCTCTTCGATCTGATCGAGCAGACCGTTGATCTCGTTGATTCTGTCAGCTGTGACATTTCCTCTCAGCTCCTCCGCGAGTCTGCCGCGGTATTCTCTGAGCTGCTCAAGATTCATTGTGCTAATATCCATGTGTTTTACTCCTTTTCGATTGCTCTATTGAGTGTGATTCTTTTAAGCGTTTCGATTCTCTTCTCCTCAAGTCGCTCCGCCTGGATCCTCTCGATCACTCCGTCGGTCAGATTGCTAATGCTCCTCGTCGTGGCGTCCGCCTCGATTGAGGTTCCGTCATTAGCCGGAAGTGAAACAGCTGAAACGTCGTAAAGTTTGGCGACGGATGTTATGTGTCTCGTCCAAATTCTCACGCCCTCGTAGGTTTTCTCTGATTCCTCATATTCACCGTTGACCGTGAAGCCGAAACTCATTCGATCCGTATAGCCTCCGCGGATCTCGTCATACAGCTCGCGACCGATTTCTGTACCTCCGAGATCTGCCTGTATAAATAACCCCTTGCTGTCAGCTTTGACCTCAAGAGTGTTATTTCTTGTCCTTGCGAACACGCGACCGCGATGATCATATTGCATGATGACGTCGCTCATGTCCGTGTTATCAAAAGCTCCCTCGTCTACGACTTCGAGATATTTCCAGCCGTCGCCGTCAAAAAGAACATACGGCTCGTTAAATGTGCTCGCGTAACCGCTGACGAGTCTCTTATCCTCTTCATTGATTCCATTGTCTGCGAGTGCTCGAATCGTCATATTGCGATACTCGCGTTCTCTAACATTAATCGGCATTGTTGCCTCCTTCCTGGTCTCCGCCGTCTGTTAAATCGTCCGTTGCTTTATATTCGCCCCTGATCGGAGCAACCTGACCGGCTCCGTTAGGCAGCGGCGCATAATTGAACAGCTCTCGGATCTCATCGATGAGGATCGCGCCTCGGTCTCCGAGCTCCTTAGCCATTTGAACCTTTTGAGTCGTGTTCATATATTGCAGCCTGTTAGCGTTCGCAATCAGATAAGATCCGTTAGCTCGTTCCCTCTCGGAAAACAACATTTTCGTCATAGCCTCCGAGATCTGAATCGCAAACGGCTCGATCGCTCCGTCGAAAAACGCCTCGAGATCCTCGTTCTTTGCGCTGTTCTGTAGTACAGCCTCCGAAACGCCGAAATAATTGAACACGTTCTCGCGGATCTGCTTCATTTGATCCGCGTCTATTGCGTATGGTCTGACGTCGATCTGTTTAATGTCCTTATAAGTGTTCGGGAACAACAGGAAGCCGCCCGCCTCTGATTCGGTCGACAGATTCGTCTCTGTAAATCTTTTACGTTCTTCCGCGAGATCCTTAGCGCTCGAGA
>SFLH01000032.1 GCA_004554585.1 Clostridiales bacterium
GCCGGAATTGCCCTCCACGGTGTAGACCCGGCTGCCGTCCGTGCCGACCACAAGGCCCACATGGTCGGCGCTGCCATCCAGGTCCCAATCGAAGAAGATAGCGTCGCCGGGGGCAATATTGGCGTAATCACGCCCGCCCCATTGTCCGTGGGACTGGAACCACGGGATGCCTTGGGACTGGCAGGCGGCAAAGCGCGGCTCAGACAGCCCCATCTGGTTATAGCACCAGGACACGAAGCAGGCGCACCATTCCACGCGGGAGTTGAAGCCGTACCAGCTCCAGTAGGGCTGACCGCCCACATTACCCACCTGGCTCTTGGCAATATCCACCACGGCCTGATTGCCGGGACGGGTGCCGTTGACGAATACCACGCCGGTCAGGTCCTCGGAATCGCTCGTATCCGGGGAACCTCCACCGAAGATCAGCGGTTTGTTGCCCAGCGTTTGCCGGTACACCTGATACATTTCCGACTGATCCGGCGTCAGCAGTTCCGTGGCAACAGAGGAAATAGGGCGGCTCTCCAGCTTGACATGGAGAATCCGGTACTCGTATTCGTGTTCATCCCCATCTTCATCTGTATAGGTGCGGATTTGGACTTCCTCGGTCAGTGTCAAGGTGTATTGGGCGGAAAACACACGCTCCAGCTCCGCCTGGGCGCTCTCCTGGGTATAGCCCTGCAAGACAGCGGACAGGTAGGCCGCCAGCTCATGGGGGTCGTGTCCGATCATATCCAGGTCATACTGGTACTCGTCATACCCTGGATGACTGCTTTCGATGTTGTCAATTTCAGCTTGCAGCGCCGTTTCCTTGGCTGCATAGTCGGCCTCTACCGCTACCAGCTCCGGGTCATCCGAGGGATAGGTGGTGCCGGACACCACAGACCCGATGCTCTGCGCCATCATGGAACAGGAGGACATGGTGTTGAGCAGCATACAGACCAAGAGGAAGATCGCGCCAGCAATCAAAAAGCCCTTTTTGTGACGAACAACAAAGGCTCCGGCCTCCTGTGCCTTTTCCTTGACTGTTTTGGCGGCCTTGCCGGTCTTTTTTGCGGTGTTGGCGGTATTCCCAGCAGCTTGACCGGCGCGCTTGGCGGCGGCGTATTCCTTCTTGATGGCCTGTTTCTGCTGCCAGCGGGAAATGGGGTTACTGGCAAGCTGAGGATTTTCCCGCAGGGACTTCTGATACAGGGCGTTCACATTGGCCTTTTCCAGCTTCTGCTCGGCCTGAGCTGCCTTGCGGTAGGGCTTCAACTTGTGGCTGCGGTAGCCCTCCCGCATCAGCCGTGCGCCGGTCTCGGCAGCCTCCTCGGACTTATGGGCGCTCTCCACGCCCACATTGTCCTGTTCGGTCTCCCGGATTTCCTTGTGAACTTTCCCCAGGGCGGCATTGGCGGGGGTATCCCGCACCGCATGGCCACGCCCACATTGTCCTGTTCGGTCTCCCGGATTTCCTTGTGAATTTTCCCCAGAGCGGCATTGGCGGGGGTATCCCGCACCGCATGGGACAGCTTGGACGGTGGCTTTTTCTTGTCCTCCATCACCAGCTTGGTGGTTACTTTGCCGGTCTCCGGGTCCACCGTCTTTTGCCGGACCTGTTTTTTGGGGATTTTGGCCTGCGCCTTATCCGCTTTGGCGGCGGCCTTGTCCGCCTTGCGGATGGGCTTCTCCAGCGCCGGGTCAGCCCGTTCCTCGTCTGTAAAGCGCAGGCGCGGTTCCTTATTCAAACCATTCACCCAGCATGAGGGCGTCCGTCATGTAGCGCAGCTCCACACAGACGGCCAGCCCCACAGGGTCATGGAAGGGGTGCTGAAGCAGATGGGCGTAGATCTGCGCCACCACATTGGCCAGCAGCTCAGACTGGCTGCCCTCGAAGATGACGATGGCGGGAACACCGTTCATGGCGCACCAGATTTCCGTCAGGCGCAGCAGACCCGCCTCGCCATCCTCGTTCAGCTCCGCCGCCTGATCCGCCGCCGTGCGGGTCTCGCTGACGGCATCGGCCAGCTCGGTGAGCAGACAGGTGCGCTCACTCTCCAGGGCATCGTCAAAAAACATCATGGTGTTCAGTTCAGTATTGGGTTTCATGGTCATTCATCCTCCTTTTTCAGTTCCTGGGGTTTGGTGGTCATAATGCGGTACAGCTCGGTATTCTTCGGGAAGTGATCCACGAAAGGCAAGATCGTGGAGCCATAGAACAGCAGGCCCTCGCCCTCGCTGGAGTGGGTCACATAGCTGAGCTGGTGCGGGGAAATGCCCAGCTGCTTGGCGAGAATCTGCCGGTCTCCACCCGCCTGGTTGAGCATATACACGAAGTCGGAGTTCTCAAAGATGTTCTCCACCTCG
>SFLH01000033.1 GCA_004554585.1 Clostridiales bacterium
CGTCCGCATGTCCAAGAAGGCCGCGGAGACCTGGGAGGAGTTCGCCACCAAGACCAAGAACAAGGACATCAAGCTCGGCATCAGCCACATCAAGGACGGATGGCTGAAGGTCGTCGAGGGTCCCGAGGACCCCTATATCGTCCTTTTCGTGAACGATCTGTGCGAGCAGGAGGACGAATAAACGCTTTCATGGGCCTCCGGGCCCATCTCCAAAGAAGGGATAGGATATGAAGTACATAGTAAGATTTGGAGGATTCATCCTCTGGGAAGGCGATGATGTGGACGAGGCGGACGAGATCCTTCAGGGATGTGGCCCGTACGGAACATTGGAGGTGGAGGAATGACCACACCCATGGAACACCGCAACAACCAACTGATCGCTCAGTTCATCGACGGGAAGCAGGATGCACTACTCTGGGCATCCAGGGTTTCAGGCATGGACCTGGACACGATGATCGCCGAATGTCTCCGTATCGGATGGGAGGGATTCAGGTCGGAGATGGAATTCCTCGAGACCGCACCGGAGGAAGAGGAATGATCGAGACCATCCGCCCCACCATGTCGATGGTCAGGGACCTGCTGGCCGGAATGAGGGAGTCTTGGATCTTCAACGACTGCGCGATCGGAGAGAGAAAAAGCGGGGATTTCATCGCGTTGATTGTGGTCAGGATTGACGATGATGAGATCTTCTATGGTTTCACCGCGAATCTGTTACACAGATACGGAAGACAGTATACACGCGAAACACTGACAAACTCCGCCGAAGCATTCGCAGAGTGCCCGGCCGGACTGTTCAACCGTTCGATCTCATGGTCCAACATCAAGGAGGGGCACCGCTATGCGTGAGGACGAACCGAGGGATCCCTCCCTCGCACTGTGTCAGATCTGTGCCAATGCGAAGGGAAGCAAGGTCTACGCCAGATCAATGGATGGAGAGGTGCGCCTTTATCCCACATGTACGCGTTATGCGATGATGAACTGTAACGATTTCGTTCCGGGTAACATCGGAGGGAGGAAACTATGACCTGGGCCCTTTTCGACGTGTCCGACCCCGTGGTCGGTGATATCATGCTGACCTATCAGGGCGATATGCCCGGGGATGTGATGGAGCAGATCATGCGCACCCGCCCGAATGCGGTGGCACAGGACTTCCTATCCTGGCTTTATGCCAGGCCCGGTAAGGCGTGGCTCATGGTCGGCGGACTCTACAACCCCAATGACCTCAACACGCTCAAGGATCAGTATCTCTCGTTCGTGGACCGCCTCGCCGAGGATGTCGGGAAGTACGATATCATGTACTCGGTGCTGTCGATAAAGCTGTCACACCTTCCAGGGCAACCTTCGGCCTTGCAGAAAATGCGGATGGCATGTCGATTGGAAGAAGAAGATGGAGATTCCGGAACGTGCGAAGCTTAAAGCCTCGATCGTCGTGCCGGGTCCCAAACCCAAACCCGGTTACAAATGCCGGGTTCTGGCCCTGCTCCGGGTGTTGGAAGATGGTGATTGGCACCCTGTCGCGGATCTGCGCAGACAGGGGATAATGGGGAGGTGGGAGCCTCGCACTTTCCTGAGCCTCGCACTTTCCTATGGCAGGCAGAACTAGAAAGCAGGGGAATAATCGGATATGACACAATCCCGAAGCGCGGTATCAAAGGCTCGTCCATTCGTATCGTGCCGGATATGATGCAGGAAGCGAAGAAGCTGATGGCCGAACTGGAGGATGTTGAAGATGGCGAAAACTAACGTTGGCAAGGCACAATACAAGAAACCGAAGGTGACGGCCGCACGCAAGACCGTGGACATCCAGGTCGGCGGCCGTACCCGTCAGATCCTGCTAGATGCGGAACTCACCCGTAGGGTGGCCAAGGGTCAGACCACCAAGATGTTGAAGGGTTTTTACATGCCCGGTAAAGGATCCGCAGAATATGCGCGTCAGGCCGACTCCCTGAAGCAGGGCGTCATCGGGATGGCGGCACGTGCCAACATGGACGCCGAGATCGTGGCCAAACTCAATAAGATG
>SFLH01000034.1 GCA_004554585.1 Clostridiales bacterium
AAGTCGGCTCAGGACAGCATCCCCTATGAACGGATGTGGCCGGATGGTATCTGCCGCGTGGCAGACGGCCACTACACAAAGACCATCCAGTTCCAGGACATCAACTATCAGCTCTCGCAGAACGAGGACAAGACAGCAATTTTCGAGGGTTGGTGTGACTTCCTCAACTACTTCGACAGCTCCATTCAGTTTCAGATGTCCTTTTTGAACCTCGCAGCCTCCGAGGAAACCTTTGCCCACGCCATCAACATCCCTCTCCAGGGGGATGATTTTGACAGTATCCGAGTGGAATACATGACTATGCTGCAAAACCAGCTGGCAAAGGGCAACAATGGCCTCATCAAGACCAAGTATCTGACTTTCGGTATCGACGCCGACAGCCTCAAGGCCGCCAAGCCTCGCCTGGAGCGCATTGAGACCGACATCCTGAACAACTTCAAGCGCCTGGGTGTGGCCGCTGAGACCCTGGACGGCAAGGCGCGGCTGGCACAGCTCCACGGTATCTTCCACATGGACGAACAAGTGCCGTTCCGCTTTGAATGGGAGTGGCTGGCTCCGTCCGGTCTGTCCACCAAGGATTTCATCGCACCGTCCGGCTTCGAGTTCCGCACCGGCAAGCAGTTCCGTATGGGTAAAAAATACGGGACTGTTTCTTCCAGTCCGTAGACCAGATCAAGGCCATCAAGACGGTCAAACGGAAAATCACCGACCTGGATAAATCTAAAATCGAGGAACAGAAAAAGGCCGTCCGCGCTGGATATGACATGGACATTATCCCGTCCGACCTCGCCACCTACGGTGCCGAGGCCAAGAAGCTCTTGCAGGACTTGCAGAGCCGGAACGAGCGAATGTTCCTTGTGACCTTCCTGGTGCTGAACACGGCGGACAATCCCCGGCAGCTGGGCAACAATGTGTTCCAGGCCAGCTCCATCGCACAGAAGTACAACTGCCAGCTGACCCGGCTGGACTTCCAGCAGGAAGAAGGGCTGATGTCCGCGCTGCCCCTGGGCCTCAATCAGATCGAGATTCAGCGGGGGCTGACCACCAGTTCCACGGCCATCTTCGTTCCGTTCACCACCCAGGAGCTTTTCCAGAACGGCAAAGAGGCGCTGTACTACGGGATCAACGCCCTGTCCAACAACCTCATCATGGTGGACCGAAAACTGCTGAAAAACCCCAACGGCCTGATTCTCGGCACCCCTGGTTCCGGCAAGTCCTTCAGCGCCAAGCGCGAGATCGCCAACTGTTTCCTGCTCACCAATGATGACATCATCATCTGTGACCCGGAGGCCGAGTATGCGCCCCTGGTGGAGCGCCTGCATGGGCATTTCGCCCACCTCCACCAACTACATCAACCCGATGGATTTGAACCTGGACTACTCGGACGATGAAAGTCCGTTGTCCCTCAAGTCTGACTTCATTCTCAGCTTGTGCGAACTGATTGTGGGCGGCAAAGAGGGCCTGCAGCCGGTGCAGAAAACCATCATTGACCGCTGTGTGCGGCTGGTCTATCAGACTTACCTCAATGACCCCCGCCCGGAGAATATGCCTATCCTGGAGGACCTTTACAACCTGCTGCGGACACAGGAGGAAAAAGAGGCACAGTACATCGCCACGGCACTGGAAATCTATGTGACCGGCTCCCTCAATGTGTTCAACCACCAGAGCAATGTGGACATCAACAACCGCATTGTCTGCTATGACATCAAGGAGCTGGGCAAGCAACTGAAAAAGATCGGTATGCTGGTGGTCCAGGACCAGGTGTGGAACCGCGTCACCATCAACCGCGCCGCTCACAAGTCCACCCGCTACTACATCGACGAGATGCACCTGCTTCTGAAAGAGGAACAGACCGCCGCCTACACGGTGGAGATTTGGAAGCGGTTCCGCAAGTGGGGCGGCATCCCCACCGGCATCACGCAGAATGTCAAAGACCTGCTTTCTTCCCGCGAGGTGGAGAACATCTTTGAGAACTCCGACTTCGTGTATATGCTCAACCAGGCGGGCGGGGACCGGCAGATTCTCGCCAAACAGCTGGGCATTTCCCCGCACCAGCTCAGCTATGTGACCCACTCCAGCGAGGGCGAGGGCCTGCTGTTCTATGGCTCCACGATCCTGCCTTTCGTGGACCATTTCCCGAAGAACACCGAGCTGTACCGCATTATGACCACCAAACCCCAGGAACTGAAAAAGGAGGATGAATGACCATGAAACCCAACACCGAACTGAATACCATGATGTTTTTTGACGATGCCCTGGAGGGTGAGCGCACCCAGCTGCTCACCGAGCTGGCCGATGCCGTCAGCGAGACCCGCACGGCGGCGGATCAGGCTGCGGAGCTGAACGAGGACGGCGAGGCGG
>SFLH01000035.1 GCA_004554585.1 Clostridiales bacterium
AGTAGTAACGTTGTTTATCAAAATCACTTTCTAGATTTTTTACATGAACCTTCTTCAAAAGCGCTGAAGCATCTTCAAAATTGCGGGAAATCAAATTATCAACAATTTGGTTGAATGTTTCATTAATTCCACTAACTTCATTTTCGACAATTCAATCAGAAGAAATATTTAAGCGTTCACATATTGCCGTTAAAATATCCATTTTGGGTAAGCGATTTTGTTTTTCCATTAGGCTGATTGTCGCTTGAGTACAAATCCCTTCAGCTAAAGCCGTTTGGGATAATCCACGCTTGCGACGAATTTGTTTTAATACGTATCCTCGGAGTCTCATTGTTTACCTTCCTTAATCATAATTGTTGAATATAAATTATGTACTCTATGAACTGTACCATTGCCAATCGTATTATACACCATTAGCAACAAAAATTACTTTGGTTTTACTTAGGTCTTTTATTATAGGCCAAAAATAAATCAATACTATTTTTATGCTTAAAATGCAATAAATTTTATAAAACCTGAAATGTCACTTTAAATTAGAAAAAAGGTGAAAGTTGTTCTTCTGTGACATGACTCAAGAATACTTCTAATGGTGTACGATAATTAAGAGATTTTCGTGGGATATTGTTAGATTTTCGTGGGATATTGTTGCGACGATGCATTAGCTGAGTGACTAGTTCGTCTGGTAAATCGCGAAAATCTAGCTTTTTACTAAGACCATCACGACGCAAGAGGCCGTTATTATTTTCGTTTAACCCTCGTTGATTGGGAGCACCAACTTCCGCAAAATAGGTGTGAAGATCATACTTATTGGCTATTTCTCGCCATCCAGCAAATTCTTTCCCGTTATCAAAAGTAATTGATTTAACAAAGTGACGTGGCAGTTTAGCGAGCCATTGATCAAGCTGGCAATTCACTGCTTCGTCTGTTTTATGATGAATATTAAGGACAATCATTACTTTGGATTGTCGCTCTACTAGCGTCATTACCGCTCCGCGGTGAGCTTTACCTTGAACTGTATCAGCTTCAAAGTGCCCAAATTCATGTTGGTAATGCGGAAAATCACGATATCGTTGATAGATACTGCGTCCTAATTGGCCAGCTTTACCACGATGTTCCACATAGCCATTGGGATGGCGTTTTCCTTTCATCGGTAGCTGTTTAACGGAAAAGCCATACTGATTGCGGGCAAACATGCGATAAAGGGTGCGCATACTGCAGCTAATTGGGTGTTCATGACGACCAATAATAGTATCAGGAGTCCAACCTGCCTTGATTTGCGCATGGATATAGTTAACTTCGATAGTTGGCAGTTGGGTCTGCTTCCGACCACAACGACGCTTATGTCGCTGATAAGTCTGAAGATATTGGTCGATGGTTTTACCGTCGTTGAGGAAACGATAAACACGATAGATGGTTTCTTGACTACGCTGAAGTAATTTAGCAGCCCGATAAGCTTTAGTACCTTGATACCAAAAATCAGCTATGAGAGTTAATTCACGTGTGGTAAGATGTTTATAGGTCATTTGTGATTGCCTTTCTTTTGATTAAGGATATTCAAAAGTCTATCACAAATGGCTTTTTATTTTTTCTAACTTAATTTTACAAACGACGGATATTCAAAAGTCTATCACAAATGGCTTTTTATTTTTTCTAACTTAATTTTACAAACGACGTGTAAAAAAACTAGTCTCCTATACTAAAAGCAATCTTAGTATAGGAGGTTTTTCTAGGGAAGGAAAACACGATATTGTAGCACCAATTTTTAAGATTAGGAATTCAGTAGTTAATAAGGAAGAATTTATTCCTCTATAACTAAGGTGGTTATTCGTTATGCTTGTTAATTGGCAGAAGGTTTCATTGAAGCTTAATTAAAACTAAAACTAGTCTTTTGTTTCTTGCCTGTTAATATTTTTCTGGGTACTATTACATAAATGGAGGGAATCTTAAATGATTGAAGTTCGTCAAATATCTACCAAGTCAAATGATTTCAAAAATATCAAGCGGGTTTATAATACCGTGTTTCCACAAAATGAACTTTTACCATTATCTTTACTTAAAATGCGTGCTAAAGCGGGGAAAGCAGAATTTTGTAGCATCTATAATGAAGAAA
>SFLH01000015.1 GCA_004554585.1 Clostridiales bacterium
AGCCGGGAACAGGAAGTGGAAATCTTCTACCGCTTTATCGGCAAAATCGAATGACACATCTTGAGATACCCAACAATATCTTTAACTAAGGGAAACCGGTCTGTCCGTTCCCGATGCGGACCTGCTCATTGCCCTATCAGACGCGCTGGAGACCCCCGTAAGTACGCTGCTGGGCGAAACCGTGGTGGAGACGGAGACGGACGGCTTAAAGGCCATCTCGGAAAAATTGGAGGTGATCAACTTGCAGCTGGCACAGCGGAAAACCACGAGAAGGAAGCTCCTCCATTGGGTGCTGATTGGATGGTGCGTCCTCATCGCGGTGCTGTTTGTCCTCTTGTTTTTCCTGAAAAGTCCTTATCTGGGATGGGATTATACAGACCCGGAAACCGCCGTTCTGGGCGTTGCCTTTCATTCGTTGGAATGGCTGTTCGTCCGTGTGGCGCCCCTTGCCCTGTTTGGGGGGATCGTGGGCATTTTCTTGACACGGGACAAGGAATAACGAAACCCGGACCACGAAGCTTGCGGGGGGCCCTCCGAAGCGAAACAAAGAAAGATCGGCAGGACCGTCCGTTATGGGCGGTCCTGCCGATCTTTTTTGGGGGGCTTTTACCGCAAACCTGACCCGTCAGGTCCCGGGCTGACCGCCGTTGTTGGTGTTGCCGGCGTTGCCCAGCAGGCTGCCCTTGTCGCTGACAAAGGAATCCTTGCGCTGCTTCTTCTGCTGGCTCTGGCTGTCCTGGCTGTTCTTGTTGCAGGGCTTGTTGTCCTTTTTCTGAGACATGGTCCCAACTCCTTTCCGATTGAGTTCCTCCCTACTATGCCCCCTTTTTCCCCGCCTATTCCCTTGACGGGACCGAATGTCCATGCAATAATGGGAAAAAGGAAAGATTTTTTCCGTTGCACATGATTTATTCAAAAAGTTTTGATATGCTGAGTCCATCGTGATTTTTATGGAAAGTGGGTGCCGTCATGGCAAGAAAAGTGCTCATTGTGGAGGATGAGAGCAACATCGCTGAGCTCATCAACCTCTATTTGAAAAAGGAAGGCTACGAGACCATGGTCGCCGGGGACGGCGGCAAGGCTCTGGAACTCTACCACCTCTTCCGCCCCGACCTGGTGTTGCTGGACATCATGCTGCCGGTAATGGACGGCTGGGCGGTATGCGCCAAGATTCGGGAGACCGACAAAACCCCCATCATCATGCTCACCGCCAAGGGCGAGACCATCGACAAGGTGGCCGGCCTGGAGATGGGGGCCGACGACTACATCGTCAAGCCCTTCGAGATGAAGGAGCTGCTGGCCCGGGTCCACGCCGTCCTGCGCCGGCTGGGGGGGGACGAGACCAAGGCCCGCCGGCTGACCTTCGACGGCATGGTCATCAACCTGGACTCCTACGAGCTGGAGGTGAAAGGCAAGCGGGTGGACACGCCCCCCAAGGAGCTGGAGCTTCTCTTCCACCTGGCCTCCTCCCCCAACCGGGTCTTCACCCGCAACCAGCTGCTGGACGAGGTGTGGGGCTTTGACTACTTCGGCGACTCCCGGACGGTAGATGTGCACATCAAGCGTCTGCGTGAAAAGCTGGAGGGGGTCAGCGACCAGTGGTCTCTGAAGACCGTCTGGGGCGTGGGCTATAAGTTCGAGCTGCACAACAGCTGACCATGAAGAAAACGAAAAGCATGTACCTGCGGCAGGTCTCGGTGATGCTGGGGCTGATCGCCCTGTGCATGGTGCTGCTGGGGGCGGGCTTTTTCTCCCTGGCCTACCGCTACCAGCTGGAGGAGATCAAGGACACCCTGGACCGTAACGCCGGCTTCATCTCCAGCTACGCCAACGCCGCCCTGACCAAAGGGGACTCCCTGACTGAAGAGGACTTCGTCACCTACATCCGCTCGGCGGTCCTCCTGTCAGACACCACCGTGCTGGTATGCACCACCGAGGGGGAGATCTTCTGCGCCGCCGGGTCCAACCTGGACCGGGAGACCTTCACCGTCCCCCTGCAAAACGTCTCCGTGCCCAGCTGGGCAGTCAACCAGCTGCTCAAGACGGGCTCCTACAGCGGCATGACCTCCTTCAACCAGCTGCTGTCCGGCCGGTGCTACGTCACCGGCCTGGTCCTCTCCCCCCTGGTTCAGGACTCCTCGGGGGAGCTGGTCTCCTCGGGCATTCCCGCCGGCCTGTTGTTTGTGGCCGCCGACACCACCGCCGTGCTGGACTTTCTCCAAAACACCGTCCAGCTCTTCTTCATCACCGCCCTGGCGGTGCTGCTGATCTCCCTGGTCATCATCTCCATCACCGTGCAGAAGATGGTGGACCCCTTGAAGGGCATGTGCGCCTTCGCCCACAAGTTCGCCCACGGGGAGGTGGACGCCCGCATCACCGAATACGCCAACCGCAGCGATGAGATCGGCGAGCTGGCCGCCGCCTTCAACGCCATGGCCGACTCCCTGGCCCAGGCAGAGCAAAAGCGCAGCGAGTTTGTGGCCAACGTCTCCCACGAGCTGAAGACCCCCATGACCACCATCGCCGGCTTTGCCGACGGCATCCTGGACGGCACCATCCCCCCGGAAAAAGAGCGGGAGTCCCTGCAGGTGATCTCCTCGGAGACCCGGCGCCTGTCTCGCCTGGTGCGGCGGATGCTGGAGCTGTCCCGCCTGCAGTCCTCCGAGCGGGTGGCCGCTCAGGAGCAGTTCGACGCGGCAGAGGTCCTGCTGCGGGTGCTGGTGAGCCTGGAGGCCAAGATCACCGAAAAGGCCCTGGACGTGCAGACCGAGCTCCCCGACGGCCCCGTCATGGTCTGGGGGGACCCGGACGCGGTGACCCAGGTGTGCTACAACCTGCTGGACAACGCCGTAAAATTCGCCGCCCACGGGGGCCGGCTCACCTTGAAGATCACCACCAAGGGGGGCAAGGCCTACATCGCCATCGGCAACGAGGGGGAGACCATCCCTCCCCAGCAGCTCACCCACATCTTCGACCGCTTCCACAAGGCCGACACCTCCCGCTCCACCCATAAGGACGGGGTGGGCCTGGGCCTGTACATCGTCAAGACCCTCCTGAACACCTACAAGGAGGACATCACCGTCACCAGCCAGGACGGCTTTACCGAATTTACCTTCACCCTCTCCGAGGTGTGACCCCCCGCGGGACCGGTCCGCTCCCGCATTTCTTCCTACAGAGAACGCCCCTTTCGCCAATGGCGAAGGGGGCGTTTTTTTGCGCAATGTGGGGTTTATTTCTCCTCCGGCTGGGCGGGCTGGGACGTGCCCGGGGTGAAGGAGCGCAGAATGCGGATGAGGGACGTGCTGGCTGGGTGGACCGGCCGGTTCCGCCGCCAATAGGCCCGCAACTCATAGGTGTGGCCGGCAAACTCCTCCACCTGCACCGTGTGCAGCCCGGCAAACAGGGGGGTGGTCATGGTCCGCCTGGTGGTCACGGCCACATAGGGAAAGGCCCGCAGCAGAACAGGCCGGGTCATGTAGCTGACCTCCTGGGTGCTACTGGGCCGAAAGCCGCACTGCTCCAGCATGGCGTCCACGCAGAACTGGTAATAGCTGTCCTTGGGTCGGTGGAGAAAAATTTCTCCTCTCAGCTCCTCCAGCCGGCAGGTGTCCCGGTTGGCCAGCCAGTGGTTTGGGTTTACTGCCAGGCAGAAGGGATCCACAGAGATGGTCTCATAGGTCAGTTTGCTGTTGGCCGAAAAATCCTTGGCCGTAATCATCAAGTCCAGGTCCTTCTCCCACATCAGGCTGCCCCGGTCGTCGGTGTCCATGTCATAGTGATGAATGGTCATCTCCGGGTAAAGGTTGAGCAGCAGGGGCACAATGTCATGGTAAAAGGCCGTGTACTTCAGGGAGAAGGAGAAATCCCGGGGCTGCTGGCCCAGGGACTCCCGCACCGCCTGCTCTCCCTGGGCCAGCAGAGAGAACAGTTGGTCCACATAGGGCAGAAAAATCTGTCCCTGTCGGTTCAGCCGCATCCCCCGTCCCTTTCGGTCAAACAGCGGGGTGCCCAATTCCTCCTCCAAACTCTTCAGACTGGCGCTCACGGTGGAGGGGCTGACATGGAGAGACTCGGCGGTTTGCAGTAAATGCTGGCGCTTGGCCAGATGCTGAAAATACATGAGCTGAGTAATATTCATAGTTGCGTTCCCATGTAAAGCAGGATTCCTGTTACTATCCGTTTATTTGATATAGTTTATCACAAACTTTAAAAGAATACCATCCCTTTTCCAATGGCAGCGAACAAAAACCGTTTGTTTTAAACGAACAGTAGAAACGGAATAACATAATAGACATAAAAGCAGGGATTTGATACACTGAATTCAGATAAAAGGGACAATTCTCTCGGAATTTCTCCCATTGTCTCCTCACACGTGTGGAAGTATCTGGAATACCTGTTTTGGGAGGTGAGGGCCTGCCCTGACGCACCAATCCTGACGACATTTTGAAAAGGAGGGAATATCTTGAAAGTGCTTCGTTGGTTGGACAAGCATTTCGAAGAGTGTATCATGTTTGCCAACCTGTGGATCATCGTATGTCTGTCCACGATACAGATCATCATGCGCTATCTCTTCAAAAACTCTCTGTCCTGGCCGGAAGAGATGAACCGCTATCTTTTCATCTGGTTTGCCTATATCGGCCTGAGCTACGCCGTGCGCTATTCCTGCCACACCCGCATCGACATCTTCGAGACCCTGGTGCCCAAACTCAAGAAAGGCCTGTCGGTGGTCTGTGACCTGGGCCTGCTGTTCTTCAGCGTGTATATGATCGGCCCTGGCTGGACGGTGGTTTCCCAGCTCCACGCCTCCAACCAGACCAGCTCGGCCATGGGCCTGCCCATGTATGTGGTCTACTTCTCCCTGCTGGCGGGACTGGTGCTCATGCTCTTCCGCCTGGCCCAGAAGTATATCCTGCTCCTGCTGGCAGCCCGCAAACATAAGAAGGAGGTGAGCGACGGATGATTGGTGTGATCGTTGTTGTCTTTTTCGGGACCCTGCTGGTGGGCATCCCCATCGGCGTGGCCGTGGGGGCCACCGCCATTTCCTGCGTGCTGCTCAACCCGGGCATGCCCGTGTCCACGGAGTATATCTTCCGCAGCATGGTCACCGCCCTGGACTCCACCACCCTGCTGGCCGTGCCCCTGTTCATCCTCTCGGGCAACCTGATGGCCAAGGGCGGCATCTCGGAAAAGCTCTTTGACTTCTTCGCCTACTTCGTGGGCGACAAGACCGGCGGCCTGCCCATCGCGGCCATCGTCACCTGTCTGTTCTATGGCGCTATCTCCGGCTCCGGCCCCGCCACCGTGGCGGCGGTGGGTGCCATGACCATCCCCATCCTCACCCGCTTGGGCTATGACAAACGCTTTGTGGTGGGCATGGTGGCCACCGCCGGTGGCCTGGGGGTCATCATCCCGCCCTCACTGCCCTTCATCATGTACGGGGTGTCCTCGGGAGAATCGGTCAGCGACCTCTTCCTGGCCGGCGTCATTCCCGGCTGCCTGATCGCCCTGATCATGAGCCTGTATACCTGGATTTATTGCAAAAAGCACGGCGAGGACAAGGCCAAGCTGAAGGCCAACGCCCAGCAGTTGCGGGAAAAGGGCCTGTGGAAGGTCTTTAAAGAGGGCTTCTGGGCCCTGCTGACCCCGGTGATCATCCTGGGCGGCATCTACAGCGGCATCGTGACCCCCACCGAGGCGGCCACCATCTCTGTGGTCTATGCCCTGATCATCAGCCTCTTCGTCTACAAGACCATGACCTTCCAGACCCTGGTGCCCATCACCACCGCCTCCATCCGCTCCTGCGCGCCCATCCAGCTCATCGTGGCCGCGGCAGTGTGCTTCGGCCGGATCCTGACCATGCTGCAGGTCCCCCAGACCATTGCCAACGCCCTGACCAGCACCATCACCTCGGAGATTGTCCTGCTGCTGGTCATCAACCTCTTCCTGCTGGTGGTGGGCATGATGATGGAGACCCTGGCGGCCATCCTCATCCTGACCCCCATCTTCCTGCCGGTGATCACCGCCATCGGCATGGACCCCATCCACTTCGGCGTGATGATGGTGGTCAACCTGGCCATCGGCTTCGTCACCCCGCCGGTGGGCGTGAACCTCTACGTGGCCAGCAGCCTGTCGGAGACTCCCGTGCTCAGCGTGGCCCGGCACGCCCTGCCCTATATCGCCATGTTCCTGTTGGCCCTGCTGCTGATTACCTTCATTCCCAGCCTCAGCCTGGTCTTTGTGGGCTGAGCTGAGTCCGCAACACCCATCCATCCCACCCACGAAAGAAAGGAGAATCCCCATGAAAATGAAAAAGTTTCTTGCTCTAGCCATGACCTCTACGTTGGCCCTGACCCTGCTGGCCGGCTGCGGCGGCGGCACCGACGGCGGCGATTCCGCCGAGGGCGGCGGCACCGGACAGTACGTCTTCTCCATCGCCCACTCCACCGCCGAGGACACCACCGACCAGGCCTTCGCCCTGGCCTTCAAGGAGTACGTGGAGGAACACTCCAACGGTGCCATCACCGTGAACATCTATCCCAACGCCCAGCTGGGCTCCGACCGTGAGGTGGTAGAGGCGGTGCAGAACAACGAGATCACCATGACCGCCACCGCCAACGCCGTCCAGGCCAACTTCGTCCAGGACGCCTTCGTGCTGGACATCCCCTTTACCTTTGACGACATCGACGCCGTCAAGTATACCATGGAGGACCAGGGCTTCCTGGACGCCATGGGCGCCTCCTACGACGCGGCCAACCTCCGCCTGGCCGGCTACACCTGCACCGGCTTCCGGGTGCTCAGCAGCAACGTGCCCGTCCACTCCCCTGACGATGTGAAGGGCATGACCATCCGCACCATGGAGAACGAGTACCACATGGAGACCTGGCGGGCCCTGGGTGCCAACCCTACCCCCCTGGCCTTCAACGAGCTCTACACCGCCCTCCAGCAGGGCACCGTGGATGCCCAGGAGAACCCCATTGAGCTCATCGTCACCCAGAAGTTCTACGAGCAGCAGGACTACGTGATCGAGACCAACCACGTGGCCCAGTTCATCCCCTGGGTCATGAGCAAGACCTTCTACGACTCTCTGCCCGCCGAGCTGCAGACCGTGGTGGACGAGGGCATCCAGGTGGGCCGCCAGGCCGCTTTCGATCACATCGACGCCACCGACAGTGCCAACCGCCAGGTGGTGGAGGACTCCGGCACCGAGATCATCACCCTGACGCCCGAGGAGCTGTCCGTCTTTGCTGAGCGCACCGCCAGCGTGGGCGAGATGATCAAAGAAGTGGTCTCTCCCTCTGTCTACGACGCCTATATGGCCTCTTGCGAAGCCTATCAGGCCTCTCACTAAACCTTTGAGAAATGGGGGCGACCAATGTGAAAGCAGTATTTATTGACAACAAACCCGTTTACAACCGCAACGTCAGCATCCAGCGGGAGATCTGCCGCAACTACGGCATCGACTACGAGGCCCTGGACTGCCGCAGCGAGGAGGACATCATCGCCCAGTGCCAGGACGCTGACGCCATCCTGGACATCTACGCACCCATCACCCCCAGGATTCTCGACGCCCTGCCCAAGTGCAAGGTCCTGGTTCGCTTCGGCATCGGCTACGATGTCTTTGACGTGGACTACGCCACCGAAAAGGGGATCTACGTCTGCAACGTCCCGGACTACTGCACCGAGGAGGTGGCCACCCACACGGTGGCCCTCCTCCTGGACGTGAGCCGGAAGGTGAGCTTCTACAACACCAACGTGAAAAACGGCCGCTGGGTCCACACCGACGGCTATCCCATGCATCGTCTCTCCACCCAAACCGTGGGCTTTGCAGGCTTCGGGAAGATCGCCCGCATGGCGGCCAGCTACCTTGCTCCCTTCGGCTGTCAGCTGATCGCCTATGACCCCTACCTGCCGGAGGCGGCCTTCGCCGCCTTCGGCGCGGAGCGGGTCAGCCTGGAGGAGCTCTACGCCCGCTCGGACATTCTCTCCCTGCACACCCCCTTGTCCCAGGCCACCCGGCACATGATCGACAAGGACGCCATCGCCAAGATGAAGGACGGCGTGCTCATTGTCAACACCTCCCGGGGCCCCCTGATCTGCGAGGAGGACCTGCTGGAGGCGGTCAACCAGGGCAAGGTGGCCGGCGCCGCCTTGGACGTGGTGGAATTCGAACCCATCCACGAGAAGAACTACCGGCTCTTTGAGTCCGGACGCATCGTGGTCACGCCCCACGCCGCCTTCTCCTCGGACGCCTCTTCCGCGGAACTGCTGGCCAAGGTGGCAGAGACGGCCTGCTCTGTGCTCACGGGAGACCTCAGCCGCACGGTCATGAACCGCATCGTCAACCGCAAACAGCTGCTGGGAGAGGAGTGATCCCCTTTCCCAAACCCAGAACGCCACGATTGGAGGCATAAGCGACTATGAAGAACCTCTGGAAAGAAAAGATTGTCAACAACGAAAAGACCGTGGGCATGTTCGTGAACATCGGCAGCGAGAGCGCCATGGAAGTGGCCGCCATGTCCGACATGGACTACGTCATCATCGACACCGAGCACGGCCCCTTTGACGTGGAGTCCACCGCCGCCATGATCCGGGCCATCGAGCTCCACCAGGGCACCACCCTGGTGCGGGTGAAGGACTCCCACCGCAACTCCATCCTGAAGATGCTGGACGTGGGTGCCAAGGGGATCGTCATCCCCCAGGTCCACAGCGTCCAGCAGGCCCAGGAGATCGTCTCTTATGGCAAGTATTACCCGGTGGGCGAGCGGGGCTTCGCCTTTGCCCGGGGGGCTGGCTACGGCCACGCCGACCACGCCAAAGCCGGCATGGCTTCTTACATGGCCACCTGCAACCGGGAGTGCCTGCTCATTCCCCAGTGCGAGACCAAGGGGGCCCTGGAACACATTGAGGAGATCGCCGCCCTGGAAGGGATCGACGGCATCTTCATCGGTCCCTTCGACCTGTCCATCGCCCTGGACATCCCCGGCCAGTTTGACCAGCCGGCCTTCCAGCAGGCGGTGCGGCGGATCAAGAAGGCCTGCGACGACGCCGGCAAGTTCTGCATGATCTACTGCCGGGACGTGGCCTTCGCCCGCCGCTGGATGGACGAGGGCTTCCTCCACCCCACGGTCTCCTGCGACTACGTCTACTTCTACAACGCCTTAAACCAGGCTGTGGCCGACATTCTGACCCCTCCCAGGGAATGAGGCCCCCTGATTTGCCCTGACGCAGGGTCGATGGCGGACCCTGACCCCTGCGTCCCCCCAAAAAAGACGCCCCCTGCTGGCCGTGGCGCTGTACGGCAGCAGGGGGCGTCCCTTTGGGACCACGGCGCCGCAAAAAAAGAGAGACTGCTTGGCAGTCTCTCTTTTTTCTTTCGAAGGCTTTACCGCAGAACCATGCCCACCTGGCGCTCGTTCCAGATGGCCTCAAAGGTCTGGGCGTTCTCCCAGTACTGGTGGACCTGGCCCCGGTTGTAGTAGTTGTAGGGGTCGGAGATGAAATACCCCTTGGCCGGGTCATAGCCGCACACCAGCACCGCGTGGTTGTTGCTCACCAGGCGCTGGGTGGTCCCCTCGATGTTGTAGTAGCGGTAATAGGGAGCCTCCCACCACAGGGTCATGTAGGCCACCACACAGTTGCCCGCCAGCAGCTCCCGCTGCAGGTCGGTGATGGTGGCCCCCCGGAAGTCGGCGCACACGGTCTGGCCGTTGCAGTAAGTGTTGGAGTATTCCGCCAGCTTGGCCGGGTAAATGGTGGTGCGGGTGCGCTTGGAGGAGTCGGGCACGTAGGGGGAGCCCACAAAGCCCTTCTCCGGGTCGGAGGTGGACCGGGGCAGGTTGTCCAGGAAGTACTTCACCGACACATCGGTGGCAAAGCCCTTGGCCTGCAGGCCCATGAGGGTGGAGACCGCCTCGCAGCCCACCCAGGCGTAGATGTTGTCAATCTGGCTGATGTAGGGCACGTGGGCCATCTGGTAGGAGCTGGCCGTCTGGGTCAAGACCCCATTGCGGTCAGCGGCGTAGACCCCCACCGTTTTGTTCACCGCCAGCTTGCCAAAGCGGTCCACGTAGTAGAGCTGGCTGCCCACCTGGTGGAAGCCCGCCTGGAAGGTCATGGCCGTCAGGTCCACCCCGGCCCAGGTCTCCTGGCCGCTGCTGAGGACGGGGGTGTGGGCCACCGCCGCCTCGGCGATGGTGGCTGCCGCCCAGTAGGAAGGGGACACATCCGCGAACAGCCCCAGGGTGATGAGCTTGGCCGCCTGGGCGCTGTCTCCGGTGCGGCCCAGCATCCGGTTGAGCACCGTGCAGGCCTCAGCCCGGGTCAGGCCGTTCTCCGGCCGGAAGGTGCCGTCCTGGTAGCCGTTGATCCAGCCCTGGTCGGCGGCGGCGGCAATGGCCTGGGCCGCCCAGTGGGAGGCGGGCACGTCGGGGAAGGAGGCCGTCCCCTCTGCCTGGGGGTTCAGCCGCAGCAGCAGGGTGACAAACTCCGCCCGGGTGATCACGTCATTGGGGCGGAAGGTGGTAGCATCCTGGAAAATACCCAGGGCGCACAGGGCCCGGGCGGCGGTGGCGAACCAGTCGCCGTCGGACACGTCGGTGTAGGAGCAGCCGCCGGTGCCGCTGTCGGGATCGGCCAGCAGCCGGTAGAGGATCTGGGCCGCCTGGGCCCGGGTGAGCTTGGTCTCCGGCTGGAAGACGCCGCCGGGGAAGCCCTCCATATACTGCACGTGGTCCTGGCGCAGCTGGGGGCCGGCGGGGACCTGGACGGCAGGCGGCTGGGTCTCCTCGGCAGGGCCCTCGGCCGGCGGGGTGGTGTCCTCGGCGGGGGCTTCGGTGTCCTCGGCCGGCGCTTCCGAATCTGCCGGCGGGGTGGTGTCCGGCGTCTGCGCCGTGGTGGTCTCCTCTTCCGCCGGGAGCACGCTCTCTGCGGCCAGGGCCGGGGAGGCCATCATCATCAGGGACAGCACCACCGCCATGCCTCCGGCGAGCATTCGTCTCTTCATAATCTCGTCTCCTCTCATTCTCTTGGGGAAAGCATCACAATGATCTCTCTGTTATTATAGAAGGCTCTCCCTCTGCCGTCAAGGCGGAATCCGCCCGGTTGCAAATCTTCCCGAGGCATGATAGGATGGCTTTGCCAAACCCCTGACCGCAACCCGCAGTTGACAGATTTCCAGCCTGTCTTGGTTGTCCGCAACCGGGCTTTTTGCTACCATGAGGGCAGAAATCCTGGGGTTTTCCCCAAGGGAAGGAGAGAGAGCCATGATCCTGGCCGATAAAATTATGGAACTGCGCAAGGGCAGCGGCTGGTCCCAGGAGGACCTGGCCGAACAGCTGGGGGTCTCCCGGCAGGCGGTGTCCAAGTGGGAGAGTGCCGCCTCCATCCCCGATCTGGACAAAATCATAAAACTCAGCCGCCTGTTCGGCGTGAGCACGGACCTGCTGCTGAAGGATGAGCTGGAGCTGACCGAGTCTCCCCCGGCGCAGAGCCTCCCCCCGCAGGAAGAGAGGGCGCCGGAGCCTCCCCCGCGGCAGATCGCCCTGGAGGAGGTCAACGACTACCTGAACACCGTCCGGGTCCAGGCGGGGCGGCTGGCCCTGGGAGTGGCCCTTTGCATCCTCTCTCCGGTGGTGCTCATCCTGCTTGGTGGGCTGGCCGATGCCGGCCTTCTTCCAGAGGAGCGGGCCGCCGGGGCAGGCGCGGCGGAGCTCCTGCTGCTGGTGGCTGGGGCCGTGGCCCTCTTCCTCTGCTACGGCCGGAAGATGACGCCCTACCGGGCCTGGGAGCACGAGCCGGTGGAGCTGGCCTACGGCGTGACCGGCGTGGTGGAGAAGGAAAAGAGCCGGTATGAAGGCCGCCACACCCTGCACCTGGTGGCGGGAGTGGTCCTGTGCATCCTCAGTGCCCTTCCCCTGCTGGTGGTGGGGACAATGGGGGATATGGCTCGGATGGTCGCCGTCGACCTACTGTTGCTGCTGGTGGCGGCGGGGGCCTTCCTGCTGGTAAACACCTGCACCCGCTTCGGGGCCTTCCAGCTTCTTTTGGAGCAGGGGGAGTACACGCGGCAGAAGAAGTGGGAGGCGCGTCAGAACGACGCCGTGAGCACCCTCTACTGGTGTGCCGTCACCGCTGGGTACCTGGCTTGGAGCTTTCTGTCCGGGGCCTGGCACATCACCTGGGTTGTCTGGCCGGTGGCCGGGGTATTCTATGGGGTGGTAGAAGCTATCCTGGCCCTGCGCCGGCGGAAGAAGTAATTCCTAAACGGAAAAAGCGCGCCCGTTCCCGGGAAACCCACCGGGAACGGGCGCGCTGTTTTTTCTCTTATTGGGCTGCCTGGAGCAGCTGCTTGGTGTAGGGGTGGACGGGGTGGTCAAAGATGCCGTCCACGGTGTTCTCCTCCACGATCTGCCCCTTCTCCATGACGATCACCCGATCGCAGCACTGGTAGATCACGTTCAGGTCGTGGGAGATGAAGAGGTAGCTCAGGTCGTACTCCCGCCGCAGGCGCATGAGCAGGTCCAGAATCTGGTCCTGGATGGTCACGTCCAGGGCGGAGACCGCCTCGTCCAGAATCACCAGCCGGGGCCGCACGATCATGGCCGCGGCGATGGACACCCGCTGGCGCTGGCCGCCGGAAAGCTGGGCGGGCCTGCGGTCGTAGAACTCCGGCCCTAAGCCCACCGCCTGGAGCATCTCCTCCACCCGCTGCTTGCGCTGGGCGGGGGTGTATTTGCCATAAATGCGCAGGGGCTCCTCCACGATGCGCCGGATGGAAAAAGCGGGGTTGAGGGAGGAGTAGGGGTCCTGAAAGACCATCTGGGGCCGCCGGGAGTGGTGGATGATCTCCCCTTGATACTCCGTCATGCCCAGGATGGACTTGGCCAAGGTGGACTTGCCGCTGCCCGACTCCCCCACCAGGCCCAGCACTTCCCCCTGGCCGATGGTCACGTTGATGTTCTGCAGGACCTGCACGGTCCTTCCCCGGGAGAAGGCGTTGCCCCCCTGCCGGTAAAAGCTGTTCAGGTCCCGGATCTCCAAGATGGGTTCCATGGCCGCTTACCCCCGTTTCCGCCTGGTTGGAATGGCCGCGATGAGGCCTTTGGTGTACTCTGCCTGGGGCCGGAAGAAGATTTCGTCCACGGGTCCCTCCTCCAGCAGCTCTCCCTTGCACATCACCGCCACCCGGGTGCACAGCTTGCGCACCACGTGGAGGTTGTGGGAGATGAAGAGGATGCCCGTGCCCTTTTCCCGGTTGATCTTTTTCAGCAAATTCAGAATGCCCTCCTGGATGGTCACATCCAGGGCGGTGGTGGGCTCGTCGCAGATGAGCAGCTTGGGCTCGGAGATGATGGCGGCGGCCACCATGGCCCGCTGGAGCATGCCCCCCGACAGCTCGTGGGGATACTTCCGGTACACCGTCTCCGGGTCCGGCAGTTCCGCGTCGGCCATGGCCGCCAGGGCCCGCTGCCGGCGCTCCTGGGGGGACAAATCCGTGTGGACCAGCAGGGCCTCCTCCACCTGGGGGCCCACCCGCATCACCGGGTCCATGGAGGTCATGGGCTCCTGAAAGACCACCGCGATGTCCTTGCCCCGCAGGGCCCGGACGGTCTCTCGGGAGGCCTGGAGCAGGTCCAGGCCCTCAAAGAAAATCTGGCCGGTGAGCTGGGTCTTGGCGTTGCTCAAAAGCCCCGCTAGAGCCATGGCAGTGACCGTCTTGCCGCTGCCGGACTCCCCCACCAGGCCCAGGATCTCCCCCCGGTCCATGTGCAGGCAGATGCCCTTGACGGCGTCCTTTCCCGGCGGGGCGTTGCGGAAGTGGATGCGGAGGTCTTGGATATCTAACATGATGCCCCCTCCTTTCAGCTGCGCCGGCGCTGCTGCAGCCCTTCGGTCAGCAGGCTCAGGCCCAGGATCATCACCACGATGGCCAGGCCCACGAACAGGGCGTACCAGGGGGCCCGGGCCAGGTAGGTCTGGGCCTCGGAGAGCATCCGGCCCAGAGAGGCGTCCGGGGGCTGGACCCCCAGGCCCAGGTAGCTCATGCTGGCCTCGGCCAGCACGGCGTTGTTAAAGCCGATGGCGGCGATGGGCAGCAGCACCTGGATGGTGTTGGGCAGGATGTGGCGGAAGATGATCCGCAGGTGCCCCGCCCCCATGAGCCGGGCGGAGGCCACGTAGTTGAGGTTGCGCTCCTTGGCCACCTCTCCCCGGACCACCCGGGCGAAGGAGGGGATGAAGAGGATGCCAAGGATGAGAATGATGGGATACTTGCCATAGCCGACGATGGTGATGAGCACCAGGGCCAGCAGGATGCTGGGGAAGGCGGTGATGGCGTCGCAGACCCGCATGAGCACCAGGTCCGGCACCCCGCCGAAATAGCCGGTGAGGCAGCCGATGATGGTGCCCACGATGCCGCCGATGAGAACCACGCACAGGGCAATGAAGAAGGTGCTTCCCGCCCCCTCCATGATCCGGGAGAGGATGTCCCGGCCGAAGTTGTCGGTGCCAAGGGGATGGGCCAGACAGGGGGCCAGGAACTTTTCCGTACCGGACATGCCGGTGGTCTCATAGGGGGTCCACACATACCCCACCAGGATCAGCACAAGCATGATGCCGGTGAGGATGCTGCCCATCCAAAGGAAGTGGTTCCGGTGCCGGCCGGCGTCGGCGGCGGCACGGGGGCGTCTGTCCCATTTTTTAGCCAAAAGCACGTTCTTTCCCTCCCCTCTGCGTGGAAACGGTGAATGGGTTCACTGGATGCGGATGCGGGGGTCCATGTACTGATAGAGGATGTCGGCGATGAAGTTGACCACCACCACCCAGGTGGCCAGCAGGACCACCACCGCCTGGGCCACCGGGAAGTCCCGGCTGCCGATGGAGGAGAGCAGGAGCCGGCCCACGCCGGGGACGGTAAAGACCTGCTCCACCACGATGCTGCCGGCCACCAGCTCCGCGGCGGTGACGGCCAGAAAGGCGATGACGGGGATGATGGCGTTGCGCAGGGCGTGGTGCCGCAGGGCGTCAGCCCGGGTGCGGCCCCGGCTGAAGGCGGTGCGGATGTAGTCCTTGTTCATCTCGTCTAAGATGGAGGAGCGGAGCATCTTCACCGTCATGGCGATCCGGGACAGGGCCACGGACAGGGCGGGGAAGAGCATGTACAGGAAGAACTGGCCGGGGCTGTCCTGGAAGGAGACAAAGTTGCCCGGCACGAACACCCGCAGGGTGATGCCGAAGAGGAAGCACAGCAGGATGCCCACAAAGACCGGGGGGATGGACATGCACACCTGGTTGACCACGGTGATGACCCGGTCTAATAGGCTCCCCTCCCGCCGGGCGGTGGCGATGCCCAGGGGGAAGGCGGCGGCCACAGTGATGGCAAAGGCCAGCAGCACCAGGGCAGCGGTGGCGGGCAGCTTTTCCATCACCATGTCCTTGACGGGCATGTCATAGCTGTAGGACTGCCCCCAGTCCCCCTGGATAAAGTCCCCGGCCCAGCGGGCGTAGCGGACCAGGACGGGGTCGTCCAGGCCCATCTCGGCCTCCAGGGCGGCGATTTTTTCCGGGGTGGCGTTGGTGCCCAGCATGCTGCTGGCGGGGGAGCCAGGGATGACCTGAAAGGCCAGGAAGGCGAGAAGAGAGACCATGAACAATGTAATAATGAGAGTGAGGACTTTGCGAATGATATAGCGCATCTTCTCGCCCTCCTTTCTCTTTCAGGGCTGGGGCCCTGGGGGCCCTTAAATTACAATTACTGGACGTAGTGGACGGTGGACAGATCCATCACATACAGGGGATAGAACTGATAGCCGTCCAGGTTGGACTTGATGACCACGAAGTCCGCCAGGTCCTGGATGTAGACGTTGGCGGCGGTGTCGGAGAGCATCTTGGCGGCCTGCTTGTACAGCTCGGTCTGCTTGGCGTCGTCGGTGGTGACGGAGGCCTCCTTCATGATCGCGTCATACTCGGGGTTGTTGTAGTTGATCATGTTGTTCTCGTTGTCACTCATCCAGCGGTTGAGCAGGGCGCCGGCGCTCAGGGTGGCGGCGTCAAAGCCCAGCACGGTGCTCTCGAAGTCCCGGCCGGCGTAGACCCGGGTCAGCCAGGTCTCCCACTCCACGGGCTCGATGGTGGCGGTGATGCCCACCTGGGCCAGCTGCTCCACCAGCACCTGGGCCACGTTCATGTGGGGGGTGTAGTTGGAGGGGACGGTGATGGTCATGGAGAACCCATTCTCATACCCGGCCTCAGCCAGCAGCTGCTTGGCCTTCTCCACGTCATAGGGATAGGCGTCCACAAGACTTTCGTCGAAGTACTTGCTGAAGGCGGGGTAGATGGAGGTGCCCAGCTTGGCGCCGTGGCCCTCGCTGGTCAGCTGGAGGATCTCGTCCACATTCACCGCATAGCACATGGCCTGGCGGACCTTCTCGTTGTTGAAGGGCTCCACGGCGTTGTTCAAGTACAGGGCCTGAACCAGGTTCATGGTGCCCTCCAGGGTCTTGTAGGTCTCGGCGTTGAGGGTGTTGACCTGGTCGATGGTCAGGTGGACGGCCAGGTCCACGGACTCGGCGCTCAGGGCGGACATGAGGGCGTTGGCATCCTCAAAGATCTTGAAGGTCACCTTGTCCAGATAGGCCGGCTCGCCCCAGTAGTCGGCGAACTTCTCCATGACCAGGTTCTCCTGCACGGAGCGGGAGACGAACTGGAAGGGGCCGGTGCCCACAGGCGCCGTGCTCTGCTCGGTGTAGTCGTCGGGGACGATGTAGACCATGCCCACATAGCTGAGGAAGTCGGGGTTGGGCTCAGCCAGGGTGATGGTGATGGTGTCGCCCTCGGCGGACAGGGTCTGGACAGAGGAAAGCGCCGCGGCCAGGGCAGTGTCTACCGTGGTCTCGGCGCAGGTTTCAAAGGAATATTTCACATCTTCTGCCGTCACGGTGTCTCCGTTGTGGAAGCGCACCCCTTCCCGCAGGGTGAAGGTATAGGTCAAGCCGTCTTCCGACACAGTGCTGTCGGAGGCCACGGCGGGCACATACTCGCCGGTGGCGGTGGCCTTGACCAGGCCCTCGTAGATGTTGAATAAGACCTCTCTGGTTCCTGCAGCCGTCAACTGATACGGGTCAAGACTATCTCCCAGGTCTTGCGAGATGCCGACCACCAGCTCACCGCCGGTGACCGCCTCTCCGGAAGAGCTCGTAGTGTCGCTGCCGATCCCGCCTGCTTCTTCGGACGTGGTGTCTCCGCAGGCGCAGAGTACAGTCGTCAGCATCAGGACCGACAGGAAAAGTGCGAAAACGCGTTTTTTCATGAACTTCTCCTTCCGCCGTGAAACAAGTTTCACGGCGTTACAACAAAATTAGCATCTCCCATTATTAAATTGTCGGTTGCAGTGTACCACCCTTTGGGCCAAATTACAAGGAAAACTTTCTTTCCTGCGCAAATTTCCCGCCCTTTCCCAGACAATTGCCGGCGGGCTGCCTCAGGTGCCCTGCCGGCGGGTCCCTCAGCCGCGTCAATGGCGCCGGAGGCGGGTGGGCCTCTCATCCCAGGGGGGCACAGGGCAGCCAGCGGCGCTGGACCCCCACCTTGACGGTCTTCTGGCCGTTGACCGCCTGGCAGATTCCCAGGTGGCCGATGGCGTTGAGAAGCATCACCGTGTCCCGGGTGGACAGACCCTCGTAGCGGGTGATGAAATCGCACAGGTCCAGGCTGGCCGTCTCCGCCGCCTGGTCCAGGGTATCCCCGGAGGCAATGAAGTAGAGGGTCTCCCCCTCCCTGACCACCGGGTTTGCCAGGCGCACCCCCTTGAGGAGCTGGGTTTCCACCAGCACCGAGCCGTAGACCTCCAGGCCGCTGTAGCCGATCTCTCCGTCGGCCATGACCCCGTGCAGGTCTCCCAGGGCCAGCTGGGCGCCGGGGACAAAGACCGGCAGGTAGACCTCTGCCCCCTCTGTGATGTTGGCGCAGTCCATGTTGCCGCCGTGGGCGCCGGGCACCAGGGTGGGCACCGCCTGGGCGGGCGCCACCCCGATGACCCCGATCATAGGGCGCAGGGGAACGGCCCGTCCGAACAGCTGGGCCGCGCCGTCCCGGAGGGGGACCATCTGAAAGGCGTCCCGGCGCACCCGCTTGCCCAGGCAGCCCTTGCCGGCGATCTGCTCGATCATGGCGGTGGGGGAGATGGTGATCTTTTTGATGGTGACCTTCAGGGTGTCCCCCGGCTGGGCGCCGGCGATGGCCACCGGGCCGGTGGCCGGGTTGGCAGGCATGGTGTCCCCCTGGTCCTGGGGGGTGTGGTAGTAGTAGTTGCCAAAGCAGTCCAAGGTCTCAAAGAGGATCTCCTGGCCCGGCTGAGCCAGGGCGGCGGGCCGGCTGTCGGGGCCCAGGGTGGTGACGGTGGTGTTGGTGGAAATGACGATCATAGGGGATGCTCCTTTCTGTCTGGTCTCCCCCCTCCCGGGGGTGGTCCTTCGCCTCCAGCGGCAGCGGCAGAGAAAGAAAAAAAGGTGCCAAAATGCATCCCTTCTACGATCTACGGAATGCATTTCAGCACCTAAAAACCATTCATCCGATGACGAACAGCCGCATGCAGCTATGGAATTGTTTGGATGGTTTCATTCTATCAGGCGCCCGCCGTCCTGTCAACCCCCGTCGCCTCACCCGAAGACCTGCCGCGCAAACTCAGCCGGGCTGGGCGACGGTGCCGGCGAACAGGGGCAGGCCGTCGTCGCTGGCCAGGACAAAGAGGAAGGGGCGGTCCAGGACGAAGTCCACCTCCTCCTCCGGGGGGGCAGCGCTGGTTTCGCCGGCTATCACCGTGTAGGCCGCGGCGGTGACCCCCTCCTCGTCGATGGCCACCCGGACGCCCTGCTGGGCCTGGGAGAGGAAGATCCCCTGGGTCTGGGTGGTCATGGGGGAGAAGTCAGAGACAGTGGAATCGAAAACGTCGGTGATCCCCAGCTCTTGCAGGCCGTCCTGGAGGTCCAGATTGCCGGCCACGTCGAACTTGGGCAGGGAGAGGTTCACCATCAGGTATTTCTGGTTCGTCCAGTTCCCATTGGAGCGAAGAAAGTCCATGGCCTGGTCATCGGCCAGCAGGTCCTGGGGGGTCAGGCCCTCGTCGGGCAGCAGGAGCCACAGGATGCCCCCGGCGGCCAGGTACAGGCCCACGGCGCTGAAGTGCTCGCCCCAGTAGTAGGTACTTTGGCGGCTGCTGTGGAGGAAGTCGCAGGTCACGTCCCCGGCAGGGCTGTGGAAGGTCTGGGGGGCGGTGGCGTCGGGTGAGAACTCCCGGCTCCACTTGGACTGAAACGAAATGGTGCTGGCCAGGGCCAGAACGGTGTTGGCGTCCAGGGTGAGGTCCTGGGTCTGGTCGTCCAGCAGGCCGCCGGTTTGGGTGCTCAGCCAGTTTTGCAGGGCCTTGTCAAAGTCTGCCGAACCCATCTCCCCCTGGTAGGTGGAGGCATAGTAGTTCTGGGTCAAGGTTTGCATGGTCTCCGGCACGAAGGTCACGTCCTGGTTCAGCCACAGGGAGTTGGCCAGAATGCAGGTGTTGGCCCCGTCGGCGCAGTAGTTGGCCTGCCAGACGGCCTGGGCCTGGGCGCGCAGGGCTTCCACGGTGTCCTGGCCCAGCAGGTCCAAAATTTGCTGGCGGCTGGCGCCGTCGGTGACCTCGGCCAGCATGGCCAGGGCCAGGTAGAGATTCACCGGGGAATAGACCTGGTTCTCCTCCTGGGACCCAGCCAGGAACTGCTTCATGCTCTGCTGCCAGAAGGTCTCCAGCCCGGCCGCGTAGCCCTCCGGCTGCTGGCGGGCCTGCTGGTCGGTCCGCCAGGCGTCATAGGCGGCGGAGAAGGCCTCGTCGTCGTAGGTCCCGTCGGCTTGCAGATAGTCGTCCTCGTTGGGGTAGGGGGCCATGGCGGGGTAGGCGGCCTCGGCCACAGCGTAGGCGCTGGCGGTGAGAGGGGCGCCGCCTCCCGGCCAGAGGAGGGTGACGCCCAGGATGGCCACCACCAGCACGGCGGCAATCACCCCCACCCAGCGGGGGGAGGGACGGCGGCCCTTGCCCCTGGCCTCGCTGCGGGCCAGGATCTCCTCGTCGATGCCCTCCATGCTCTCGTACAAATCTTCTCGTTTCATGGCAGATATCCCTCCTCTTCCAGGTGCTGCCGCAGCTTTTGGCGGGTGCGGCTGAGCAGCACGGTGGTGTGGTTGGCGGTCAGGCCGTAGCGCCGGGCGATGTCCGGGATGGCCTCGGTGAAGAAGTAGCGGCGGGTGAACACGTCCCCCTCCCGCTGGGGCAGGCTCCGGACGAACCGGCCCACGCTCTCGGCCAGCTCCCGGGCGATGACGGTGTCCTCCACGCTGGTCTCCTCCGCCAGGCACTCGGCCAGCTCCTCCAGGGCCAGGGTCACCTGGCCGCCGCCCCGCTTCTGGGCGGTGTTGGCCTTCCAGCGGTTGAAGCTGAGCCGCCGGGTGATCTTGGCCAGAAACATCCGCAGCACCGCCGGCCGGTGGGGGGGTATGGCCTGCCAGGCGTGCAGCCAGGTGTCACTGACACACTCCTCGCAGTCCCGCCCGTCGGCCAGGATGCCCCGGGCCACCGCCAGACAATAGGGGCCGTACTTCTCCCGGGAGGCTTCGATGGCGCGGCTGTCCCGCTGCCAGTACAGGGTAAGGATTTGTTCGTCTTCCATAAGAAGCCCTCCTTTCTCTTTTGGGGGGCGGCCTTCTATTTATCTACTCAACGTTTGCGGCGAAATCTTACAGAGGGAAACGAAAAAAACGGCGTTCTTCCGCAAAGTCATTGGCTACACTGGGGGTTGGTCAGGGTAAAGCGTTCGTCCAGGTGCTGGGCGCCCCATTGGCACATCAGCTCCAGCAGGGGTTCCAAAGAGCGCCCCTTTTCCGTGATGGCGTACTCCACCCGCGGCGGGACTTCCGGGTAGACGGTGCGCTGGACTAAGCCGTCCGCCTCCAGTTCCCGCAGCTGGTTGGTCAGGGTGCGGGGAGAGAGCTGGGGGATGGCCCGCTGCAGTTCGCCGAAGCGGTGGGTTCCGTCCGAAATCAGCCGCTCCAGGATCAGCGGCTTGCACTTTCCGCCGATCATTTTTAAGGTCACTTCCATCTCGCAGGACACTTGGATTTTTTCCATGACGGCCTCCTATGGTAAACTTGAGTTCACTTAGTGAAATTATCGTGCGCACTTGTGGCAGAGACGCTTTCACGATATACTACCCCCTGAAAGTATAGTGGACCGCAGCGACTTTGTAAACCGCAGTGCGGACCAGGAAACGCGAAGCAGGAGGAGTATGTATGAACCAGAGAAGATTGGGCAGAACCAACCGCATGGTCAGTGAGATCGGCTTGGGGACCTGGCAGCTGGGCACCAAGTGGGGGGAACCCTTTGATGAAGCCGAGGCCATGCGCATTCTGGAGGCCAGTTGGGAAAACGGGATCAACCTGATCGACACCGCCGACATCTACAACGACGGCAACAGCGAGCGGGCCATCGGCCGGTTCCTGCCCCGCCACAAGGACGACGTATTTGTGGTGACCAAGTGTGGCAGAGGGCTGGACCCTCACACCGCCGAGGGCTATACCCCAGAAAACATGGAGCGTTTCATCGACGGCAGCCTCCGGCGGCTGGGAGTGGAGCGGCTGGACCTGGTGCTGCTCCATTGCCCGCCGACCTCCGTCTATCGCAAGGATGCCCTCTTTGCCGGGTTGGACCGGCTGGTGCAGAAGGGGAAGCTGGCCCACTATGGCGTGAGCATTGAAAAGGTGTCTGAGGGACTGCAGGCCATGGAGTATCCCATTGCGGCCATCGAGGTCATCTTCAACCTCTTCCGCCTCAAGCCCGCCGAAGAGCTGCTGCCAGCAGCCCAAGCTAAGGATGTGGGCATTTTGGCCCGGGTACCTCTGGCCAGCGGACTGCTCACCGGCCGTTACCGCAAGGACACCGTGTTCGGGGCTGGGGACCACCGCAGCTACAACCGCAACGGAGAGGCCTTTGACAAGGGAGAGACCTTCTCCGGTGTGGACTATGACCTGGGCCTGCAGGCAGTGGAGGAACTGAAACGACTCTTCCAGACGGAGGATCTGGTGCCCTACGCCCTGCGCTGGATTTTGATGCACGAGGGGGTCAGCGCGGTGATCCCCGGTGCCAGCCGGAGGGAGCAGGTCCTGTCCAACGTCCGGGCGGCAAACCTTCCCCCGCTGCGTGAGGAACAGATGCGGGGAGCAGAAGCGATATACGACCGCTATCTCCGTGCCTCGATCCATCCCCATTGGTAAACCAAGAAGACAAAAACAGCCGCCCTGGGTGTCATAACACACCAGGGCGGCTGCTTTTGCAGAGGTTGACAGTCCTGCGCAATCTTGTTATACTGCATATAGACGAATAAAACCAGAAAAAGAGAAGGGGAAACTGGATTTTTATAACAAAAGGAGGAGCGAAAATGAAAAAGATCACAGGGATCCTTCTGGCAGGACTTCTGATGCTCTCCCTGGCCGCCTGCGGCAGCAGCCCGGCGGAGACAGACCCGGCAGAGACCACAGAAACCGTCCAGCAGGACGCCGAGGGGGCAGGCAAAGAGACGGCCACCACCCATCAGTTCCAGTGCGTGGAGGGAGAGGCACAAACGGTCGAAAACCTTATGTTTGAGGAAGACGTGACGGTCAGCGGCGACAAGGGACAGATCACGTTTGTCAACTGCGACTTCCAGGGCAATGTGGTCCTCACGGCCAACGAAGGGACCCAGGTGGTGCTGGAGGGCTCCACGGTGGCGGGCCAGTGCATCTTCCGCAACGAGACCAAGGAGGCCACGTTGGAGTGGTCCTTCCCCAAGTTCCTGGTGGACACGAAGGTAGAGGCAGTCTGTGAGGACTGCATCGGCGCGGTGCTGCCCATGGGGGATCTGGAGCTGGTCTTTGACGGCCAGACCTATACCATGGCCGACGCGGCACTCTTTGTGGACCTGAGCAATCCCGAGGCGGGCTTTGTGCCCTACACCGGCCAGGAGGCCAGCTATTTCTGCGTGGTCCAGTGGTGGGAGAACGGGACGAAGAACGTGCTGGTGGAGTGCGAGTACGATCCCAATATGTAATGATGTAAACGAAACACGGTCCGCCGCAGAGCTTTCTCTGCGGCGGACCATTTATGGGAAGCGTTATTTGAAAAGGCAAGCGACGGTTTCTACATGGGCTGTGCGGGGGAAGAGATCGGCCGCCTCGGCGGTCTGGAGGGTGTAGCCCCGCTGGGTGAGCAGCTTCACGTCCCGGGCCAGGGTGGCCGGGTCGCAGGAGACGTAGACCAGGCGGCGGGGGGCCATCTGGACAATGGCCTCGATGACCGGCAGGGCCAGCCCCTTCCGGGGCGGGTCCACGGTGATGACCTCCGGGCGCAGGCCCCGGTCGGCCAGGGCCTGGGCGGCTTCGCCGGCGTCGGCGCAGAGGAACTCCGCGTTAGAGATGCCGTTGCGCACGGCGTTGGCCTTGGCGTCCTCGATGGCGGCGGGGACCACCTCCGCCCCGATGGCCCGGGCGGCCCGCCGGGCCAGGTTCAAGGTGATGGTGCCGATGCCACAATAGAGGTCCAGCACGGTCTCCGTCCCCGTCAGCCCCGCCAGGTCCAGGGCCCGGCCGTAGAGGACCTCCGTCTGGTCCCGGTTCACCTGGTAAAAGGAGGGCACCGACAGGCGGAAGGACAGCCCGCACAAAGTGTCCTCCAAAAAGTCCTGGCCCCAGAGCAGGCGGAACTGCTTGCCCAGAATCACGTTGGTCTTGTCCTGATTGATGGACAGAACCACCCCCACCAGGCCGGGCTCCGCCTGGCGCAGGGCGTCGATGAGCTCCTGCTGCCGGGGCAGGGCCGTGCCGTTGGCGATCACCGCGCACAGAGATTGGCCCCGGCGGTTCACCCGGACGTAAAAATGCCGGATGAGCCCCTGGTGGGCTTTCTCGTCGTAGGCGGGGATGTGGTGCTCTGCCATCCAGTCCCGAAAGGCCTGCCGCAGGCGGGTGGCGGGCAGGGGCTGGAGCAGGCAGTCCGGGGCGTCGATGACGTCGTGGCTGCGGGCCCGGAAGAAGCCCACCCGGGGCCCCTCGGCCACGGGAAACTGGATCTTGTTGCGGTAGCGGAAGGGGTCCCGGGCCCCGTGGATCACAGTGACCTCCCCGTCCCAGCCGCCGATGCGCCGCAGGGCGTCCTGGACCTTTTGCCGCTTGAAGGCCAGCTCCTCGCCATAGGTCATGTGCCGCAGCTGGCAGCCCCCGCACTTGGGGTACTGGGGGCAGTCGGGGGCTTGGCGGCCGGGGGAGGCCTCCACCACCTGGGCCACCCGCCCCCAGGCGGCGGACTTGCCCACCTTCAGCAGCTGCACCTGGCACAGCTCCCCGGCCAGGGCCCCCTTGACAAAAACCGCCTGGCCGTCCAGCCGGGCCACCCCTTCCCCGGCGCTGCCGTAGCCCTCCATCCGCAGGGGATGGATCTCGTTCTTCTTCGCCCCCATGCACGCCCCTCCTTTGGCACAGTTTGTCCTTTTTGGGCAGTATACCATAGAAAATATTCCGGGGGCAACCGGGTTTTTTCCCGGGAATTTCTACGACTTGTTCACAGTTTCCTCTTTTTTCTGGCGGAGGGATGTGGTATAATGCTGTGACCATTGAGGCTTGCGCCCGGAATTTTTTGGGAAAACAAGCGAATTTTTGACAAAAACACAGCGGATTCCGCTTTTTGAAAGGATCTATACCAACATGGGTTTTTTAACGAAACTGTTTGGCACCAACATGGCCAAGGAGATCAAGCGCCTGGATCCCCTTGTGCAGAAGATCGAGGCCCTGGACCAGGAGTACCAGGCCCTCACCGACGCCCAGCTCCAGGCCAAGACCGCCGAGTTTAAGCAGCGCTATCAAAACGGCGAAACCCTGGACGACCTGCTGCCCGAGGCCTTCGCCGCCTGCCGGGAGGCCGCCTGGCGTGTGCTGGGCATGAAGCCCTACCGGGTGCAGCTGATCGGCGGCATCATCCTCCACCAGGGCCGCATCGCCGAGATGAAGACCGGCGAAGGCAAAACCCTGGTGGCCACCCTGCCCGCCTACCTCAACGCCATCGCCGGCGAGGGGGTGCACATCGTCACCGTCAACGACTACCTGGCCAAGCGCGACAGCGACTGGATGGGCAAGGTCTACCGCTTCATGGGCCTGACCGTGGGTCTGGTCATCCACGGCATCGACCCGGCGGGCAAGAAGGCTGCCTACAACGCCGACATCACCTACGGCACCAACAACGAGTTCGGCTTCGACTACCTGCGGGACAACATGGCCATCTACAAGGCCGAGCTCATGCAGCGGGGCCACGCCTTCGCCATCGTGGACGAGGTGGACTCCATCCTCATCGACGAGGCCCGTACCCCCCTGATCATCTCCGGCATGGGTGAGCAGTCCACCCAGCTGTACACCCTGGCCGACAACTTCGCCGCAGGCCTGAAGCCCCTGGTGAAGGCCACCGTGGACGACAAGGAGGAAGAGGCCGAGGACATCGACGCCGACTACGTGGTCAACGAGAAGGCCCGGGCCGTCACCCTCACCGCCCGGGGCATCGCCAAGGCGGAGAAGGCCTTCAACATCGAGAACCTCTCCGACCCGGAGAACACCACCCTCTCCCACCACATCAACCAGGCCATCCGGGCCCGGGGCCTGATGAAGCGGGACATCGACTACGTGGTCAAGGACGGCGAGGTCATCATCGTCGACGAGTTCACCGGCCGTCTCATGTATGGCCGCCGGTACAACGACGGCCTGCATCAGGCCATCGAGGCCAAGGAAAAGGTCACCGTGGCCCGGGAGTCCAAGACCCTGGCCACCATCACCTTCCAGAACTACTTCCGCCTGTACAAGAAGCTCTCCGGCATGACCGGTACCGCCCTGACCGAGGAAGAGGAGTTTAACGCCACCTATCAGCTGGATATCGTGGAGGTGCCCACCAACAAGCCCCTCATCCGGGTGGACCACCCCGACGAGGTGTACAAGAACACCACCGGCAAGTACCACGCCATCGTGCGCCAGATCGTGGCCTGCCACGAAAAGGGACAGCCCGTGCTGGCCGGTACCACCTCCATCGAAAAGTCCGAGATCCTCTCCAAGCTGCTAACCAAGCAGGGCATCAAGCACAACGTCCTCAACGCCAAGAACCACGAGAAGGAAGCCGAGATCGTGGCCCAGGCCGGCAAGTTCGGCGCCGTCACCGTGGCCACCAACATGGCCGGCCGTGGTACCGACATCATGCTGGGCGGCAACGCAGAATTTTTGGCCAAGAACGACCTGCGCAAGGCCGGCCTGTCCGACGAGATGATCGCCGAGGCCACCGGCTTTGCCGAGACCGATAACGAAGAGATCCTCCAAGCCCGGAAGATGTTCTCCGAGGCCGAGGCCAAGCATAAAGAAGAACTGGCCCCCGAGGCCGAGAAGGTCCGGGCCGCCGGCGGCCTGTTCATCCTGGGCACCGAGCGCCACGAGTCCCGCCGCATCGACAACCAGCTGCGGGGCCGTTCCGGCCGTCAGGGGGACCCCGGCGAGAGCCGCTTCTACCTGTCCATGGAGGACGACATCATGCGCCTGTTCGGCACTGAGCGGATGCAGAACATGATGGAGACCCTGAAAATCGACGACGACACCCCCATCGACGCCAAGATCCTCTCTGGGGCCATCGAGAACGCCCAGAAGAAGGTGGAGTCGAAGAACTTCCAGGCCCGAAAGAACACCCTGGAGTACGACGACGTGATGAACGTCCAGCGTGAAGTCATCTACAAGCAGCGCCGCCAGGTGCTGGACGGGGAGAACATGGGCCAGTTTATCCGCTCCATGATCTCCCGGTGGATCGAGTCCTCCCTCCAGGGCCACCTGGGCGAGAGCAAGCACCTGACCGCCGAGTCCTACCAGCAGGCCACCGAGCCCTTCCGGGGCCTCTTCTTCCCCCCCGACCAGTTCCAGTACACCGACGAGGAGCTGGCCAAGAAGCCCATCCAGGCCCTCATCGATGAGATCGACCAGGCCGCCCTGGCCGTCTACGACGCCAAGGAGGCCGCCCTGGGCGAGGAGCTCATGCGGGAGCTGGAGCGGGTGATGATGCTCCGGGTGGTGGACGAGTACTGGATGGACCACATCGACGCCATGGAAGAGCTGAAGAAGGGCATCCAGCTGCGGGCCTACGCCCAGACCAACCCCGTGGACGCCTATAAGAAGGAAGGCTTCGAGATGTTCGAGGCCATGATCCAGGCCATCCAGGAGGAGACCATCCGCCGCATCGTCGTGGCCCGGGTCCAGACCAACGAGGTCCGCCGGGAGCGGGTGGCCAAGGTCACCGGCGAGTCCGGCGGCAGCGAGGAGCCCCAGAAGAAGGCTCCCGTGCGCAAGACCATCAAGATCGGCCCCAATGACCCCTGCCCCTGCGGCAGCGGCAAGAAGTATAAGAAGTGCTGCTATCTGAAGGATAAGGCCGCCCAGTAAGCCCCCCGGCCCTGGGCCGGCCCCCTCCCCTGACGAAACGAGGTCTGCCCATGTCATTCACCAAGCAAACCAAAAACGACGTGGTCTTTCACACCGCCGACGCCTTCACCGCCGCCGGCGGGGTGGCCCATGGCTTTGCCACCCGCTGGGGCGGCGTGAGCGCTGCCCCCTACGACACCCTGAACCTGGGCATCACCCGCCCCGACCAGCGGGCGGCGGTGCGGGAAAATTACCGCCGCTTCTGCACCGCCATCGGGGCGGACGCAGACAGCCTGGTGATGACCCACCAGGTCCACGAAGACACCATCCGGACAGCCACCCGGGCTGACGTGCTGCCCGACCTGCTGGACCCCATCGACTATCGGGTGGATGGGCTCATCACCAACGAGCCCGGCCTGTGCCTGACCATCTACTACGCCGACTGCCTGCCGGTGCTGCTGTATGACCCGGTGAAAAAAGCCATCGCCGCCGTGCACTCGGGCTGGCGGGGCACCAGCCTGGGCATCGCCCCCCAGGCAGCGAGCAAGATGACCGCCCTGTATGGCAGCGACCCCAAGGACATCCTGGCGGCCATCGGCCCGGGCATCGGGCCCTGCTGCTTTGAGACCCACGACGACGTGCCCACGGCCATGGAGGAGAAGCTGGGGGAAGGGATTCTCCCCTTCTGCCGGCCCCTGGAAAACGGCAAGTTTTCCGTGGACCTGAAGGCCATCGTCCGCTGGCAGCTGCTGCAGGTAGGCCTGTCTGACGACCACGTGGACACCCTGCCCCTGTGCACCGCCTGCCATCCAGAACTCTACTGGTCCCACCGCAAGATGGGCGACCAGCGGGGGAACCACGCCGCCATGCTGCAGCTGCTCCCCTGATCCCCCGTACCTTTTGTTGCTGTTGTAAAGGAGTCGAGTCCCATGCACAAGTTTTTCCGACCCAAACACAACCGACAACTCCGGCGGCGGCTGGAGCGCCTGCTGGAGCGATATCAGGAGGAGAGCGTCAAGCACCCCCTGCGCGCCAGCCTGCCCTTTCTCTGCACGGCAGGGCTGGTGCTCACCGCGGCGGTGACCGCCACCTCCTGCACCTTCTGTTATCAAGTGGAGTCCCAAGGCCGCTCCCTGGCCTTTTTCCAGGATGAGACCATCTACGACACCGCCCTGACCCAGGCCCAGGACCGGGCCTCCAAGATCCTGCAGACCTCCTACAGCCTGGACCAGGACCTCTCCGTGAGCACCACCCTGGCCCCCAAGGACCAGGTGACCTCCCTGTCTGGGGTCACCAGCTCCCTGATGGAGATCATCCCCGAGCTGGAGCATGTCTACACCCTCACCGTGGACGGCACCCTCGTGGGGGCAGCGGCGGACTCGGAGGTCATCACCCAGGCCCTGAACCTGGTGAAGGAACACTATACCACGGCGGAGACCCGCTCCCTGCACATCGACAGCCAGGTGGACATCCGCTATGAGTACCTCCCCTCCGGCGTGGGCCAGTCCACCGCCGAGGAGCTGGCCGAGGCTCTGCTGGCCGCCTCCCCCCGGACCTTCTCCTACACCGTCCAGGCCGGAGACACCATGGAAGCGGTCATCGAGCGCTTCGGCATGACCGAGGAGCGCTTCCGGGAGCTCAACCCCGACCTCACCCTGGAGGCCGAGGCCCCGGTGGCCTCCAGCCCCATGGACGAATACCCCGAAGGGGAGGCGGCCGACGAGGCCGACCAGGAGACAGCCCAGGAGGAGACCGCCCAGGAGGAGACCGCCCAGGAGGAGACCGCCTCTGGCGAAGAAGCCGCCAAGACTCCCCAGGAGGGGGAGATCGACCTGGAAGCCCTGCTGGGCGACCAGCTGCGCACCCCCCTGCCCGAGGGCACCGAAATCACCATTGAGCAGAACTGCCCCCTGCTGGTGGTCTCCACCGTGGAGGAAATGGACCTGACCCGGGAGATCGCCCCCGCCCTGGAGACCCAGGAGGATGACTCCATGTACATCGGCCAGCAGCGGGTGATCCAGGAGGGCCAGGCCGGCCAGGCAGAGGTCCTCTCCCGGGTGGTCAAGCGCTGCGGGGTGGCGGTGGCCAGCAACGACCTGAGCGCCGTGACCCTCTCCGAGCCCACTTCCCTCATCGTGGGCACCGGCACCAAGGAGCTGCCCGAGCTGCCCGACGGCTGCCTCTTCCTCTGGCCCGTCCAGGGGACCATCACCTCGGACTTCGGCTACCGCTTCATTTTCGGCGAGACCAACTTCCACGGGGGCATCGACATCGCCGCCCCCATGGGCACCGCCATCAACGCCGGCGCCGACGGCACCGTGATCTTTGCCGGGGAGAAGGGCACCTATGGCAACCTGGTCATCCTCTCCCACGAAAACGGCTTTTTGACCTATTACGCCCACTGCTCCAAGCTCTTGGTGGAGGTGGGGGACACGGTCACCCAGGGCCAGCCCATCGCGGCGGTGGGCTCCACCGGGCGGTCCACAGGGCCCCACTGCCACTTTGAGGTGCGCTATGAGAACGAGCGCATGGACCCCCTGTTCTATCTGCCCGGGGAGAACAACGCCCCCGCCCGCACCCAGGTAGACGAGGAGACGCCGGAGGAGGAGACCCCCGACCAGGAGCAGCCCGTCCAGCCGCCGGCGGATGCCGGCCAGACCCAGACGCCGGAGACCCCCGCCCTGCCGGAGGAACCGGAGGACCCCCAGCCGGAGGACCCCTCCCCGGAGGCAGGGGACACGCCCCCCGCCCAGGACACCCCGACGCAAGGCGTTTCGGAATAACTGCAAAGGACCGAACCCCAGCGGGTTCGGTCCTCTTTTTCCCCCGGCTATCCGGCGCAGTGCTCCAGCAGCACCTTGGCCGCCGACCGGGCGAAGAGCCGGGCCCCGGCCAGGGCCTCCTCCAAGGTGTTGCCGTGGCTGCCCACCTCCACCAGCAGGGAGCCCTTGGTCAGCTGCTGGTTGAAGCGGGCGGTGCGCAGGGTGATGGGCCGGGCCAGGCCGGGCCAGAGGGAGTTCATCTGCTGCTGGATCTCCATGGCCAGGGCCAGGTGCTCCGTCCAGTCGGGGAAGGTAGCGCCGGCGTCGTCGGTGCCCACCAGGAGCATCACCTGGGCGGTCTTCACCCCGTCGATCTGCAGCACCGGCTTGTAGATGGTGCCGTCGCTGTCTACCAGGGCGTCCCGGTGGACGTCCAGGACCATCTGGATGGTGGGGTACTGGGCCAGATAGGCCTCGATCCCCGCCCGGGCGTTGGTGTAGGCGTCGTTGTAGGAGGGGTAGTCGTAGATCTCCCGGTCGTGGATCACGTTCAGGCCCATCTCCTCAAAGATGCGGGCGATCTCGTCCCCCACCCGGATCATGTTGTAATTGGTGTCGGTGGTCCGGGCCACACCGGTCTCGGTGTAGGGCTCGGTGCCGTCCCGGGCATAGGACTCGGTGCCGTGGGTGTGCATGATGAGCACCTGGGGCCCGGCCTCAGCTGACTGAAAGGCCAGGGAGGTCCCCGCCTGGGCCACGGCGTCCAGGTCCACGGTCTTTTCCGTGCGGTTGAACAGGGAGATTCCCTGGGCGTTGAGATACCCCGTGCCGCCGCCGGAGATGGTCTTCTCCTGGATCTTGTCCGGGGTCACCGCCTCCAGCTCGGGCTCGGCCTCCGCTTCGGCCGGCGCGCCGTCCTCCCCCTGGGGGGTGTCGGTGGCCGCGGCGGCCCACTGGCTGAGCATGGCCGAGTCCCCCAGCAGCAGCCGCTGGAGGAAGGGCAGGGGCCCGTCCTCCGCCTGAAGCTGGGCGGCGGGCACCGTCCAGCTGCCCGCCAGCCACGCCAGGGGCTGGGGCAGACCGGCAGTCCCCGCCGCCATGGCCAGCCCGCCCACCGCCAGCAGGCAGGCCAGTCCCCGGCGCAGGAAGCGGCGCAGCCGCCCTGCCCCCTTTCTTGTTTTCATTGGCATCACCCTCCTGTATGCCACCAGCTTATGCGGCATAGACTGGAGGTTAGAACCTGTCCATCCACCGGAAAAGGAGGCGAGCACCATGAAAAAGCTCTGGAACTCTCCCCCGGCCCTCTTCCTGCGGGAGGGTCTCATGCTCTACTTCAGCCGCCGGGTGCCCCAGGCGGCGGCGGGCCTTGCCTATTTCGTGCTGCTGACGGTCTTTCCCATGCTCATCTGCATCTCCTACATCTTGGGCCTGGTGAACATCGACGTGGTGACCATGGTTACCCAGCTGCAGAACATCCTCCCCGAGGCCGCCCTGGACGTGCTGTCCAGCTACCTGCGCTACATCTCCTTCCACCAGACCCCCGGCCTGTTCCTGGCGGGGCTGGTAGGGTGTTGGTTCTCCGCCGCCGCCGCCTTCCGCACCATCACCCAGGTGATCGTGGACATGTACGAGACCGTCTCCCGCTCCATGGTAAAGGGCATGGTGGTGAGCATCCTGCTCCCCTTTGCCCTGCTGATCACCGTGGACCTGTCGGTGATGGTGGTGGTCACCGGCCAGCGGACCCTGGAGACCATCACCCAGCGCATCCCCTTCCTGGACGGGGTGGCGGGGGTGTGGGCCTGGACCCGGTATGTGCTGCTCTTCTGCATGTTCTTCCTATTCATCCTGGCGGTGCTCAACCTGGCCGCCCCCTTCGGCACCCCCCGGCTGCCGGTGCTGGTGAGCAGCCTGGTCTCGGCCCTGGCCCTGGTGGTGGCCTCGGCCATCTTCTCCTGGTTCATCAGCCTCTCCTCCCGGCTGTCCCTGGTCTACGGGTCCCTGGTCTCTTTGATCATCCTGCTGCTCTGGCTCTACCTGTGCGGCCAGATCCTCTTCATCGGCATCGTCTTCACCAGCGTGTGGTACAAAAACTGGCGGCGCAGCCGGGAAGGGCGCGGGGAGTAAAGTCTTGTCACTGCCAAGGCTTTGTGCTATAATATATTATTACTTTAGCATCGCCCTGGGCGTGCGATTTGGAATCATGGGGCGGGCACTGCCCGCCCGGAGGGATGCCTATGCGTCAGCAAACCTTTCAGAAAGCCCTGTCCCGGATGACAGAGACGGGCTTTCGGCTGTTTTTCGTGGCCTGCCTGCTCTTTGCCGGTCTGACTGCCCTGTACAACCTTTGGCTGTGTCTGGCGGAACTGGTCCTCATTTTGATCCTGTACGTCTACTTCCAGACGGGGATCAGCCGCCGGCGAAAAGAGGTCATGGCCTATCTGGACCACATGACCAGCGGGGTGGACGTGGCCTCCCGGCGGACCATGATCTCCTCCCCCCTGCCCATTGTCATCTTCCGGCCGGACACCGACGACATCATCTGGAGCAACGACCGCTTCCTCCACCTGACCGGCGACCCGGACCACCTCTTCGAGACCAAGCTCTCGGCCCTGGTGCCCGCCTTTCAGTCCCAGTGGCTGCTGGACGGGGACACCCTCAGCCCGGAGCCGGTGCCCGTGGGGGACCGGCTGTACCTGGTCTTCGGCAACCTGGTGTGCACCGGGGGGGAGGACGAGTTTCTGGCCACCACCTACTGGGTGGACGTGACCGGCTACGCCCTGGCGGCGGAGCGGTATGACGACACCCGGACCGTGGTGGGCATCGTCCAGGTGGACAACTACGAGGACCTGGGCCGGGGCCTGGACGAGGGCGAGCGCTCCACCATCCGGGCGGAGATCAACCGCCGGCTGGACGACTGGATGGAGCCCGCCCAGGGGATGATTTGCCGCTATGACCGGGATCACTACCTGCTGGTGGTGGAGGCCAAGCAGTTCCAGGTCTTCTGCCGGCGGAAGTTCGCCATCCTCGACGAGATCCGCCAGGTGCAAAGCCCCAACGGGGTGGCCGCCACCCTGTCCATCGGCTTCGGCCGCAGCGGGGACTCCCCCCGCCAGCTGTACCAGTTTGCCTCCCTGGCCCTGGACATGGCCCTGAGCCGGGGCGGCGACCAGGTGGTGGTGAGGGACGGCCCGGAGTTTGCCTTCTACGGCGGCCGGTCCAAGGAGACCGAGCGCCGCACCAAGGTGAAAAGCCGGGTGGTGGCCTCCGCCTTCTCCGAGCTGCTGGCCAGCACCGACCAGGTGATCGTCATGGGCCACAAGTACCCCGACCTGGACGTGCTGGGCGCCGTGGCCGGCGTGTGCGCCATCGCCCGGAAAAAGAACGTGTCCATCCGGGCCGTGCGGGCCCCCTCCCCCTACCCGGCGGAGGAACAGACCCGCCAGCTGGCCGAGCTGCCCGAGTACCAGGGGATCTTCGTCTCTCCCGACGAGGCCGTCCACCTGGCCGGCCCCAACACCATCGTGGTGGTGGTGGACACCAACCGGCCGGAGCAGACCCAGGTGCCCCACCTGCTCACCTCCGGGGCCCGGGTTGTGGTCATCGACCACCACCGCCGGGCGGCCTCCTACATCGAAAAGCCCGCCTTGAGCTTCCACGACCCCTACGCCTCCTCCGCCAGCGAGCTGGTGGCCGAGCTGGTCCAGTACATCCTGGACAACGGCGACCTGAAGCGGCCGGAGGCCGAGGCCATGCTGGCGGGCATCGTGCTGGACACCAAGGGCTTTACCATGCGCACCGGCAGCCGCACCTTTGAGACCGCCGCCTTCCTGCGCAAGGCCGGGGCGGACACCGCCCACGTACACAAGTTCTTCCAGAACGACCTGCGGGACACGGTGACCAAATTCCACATCATCCAGGGCGCCAGCACCTACCACAGCACCATGGCCATCGCCCTGACCGACCGGCCCGTGGGCCGGGCCATCGCCGGCCAGGCCGCCGACGAGCTGCTCAACATCGCCGGGGTGGAGGCCTCCTTCGTCCTCTTCCCCGAGGCCGGCCAGGCCTACCTCTCCGCCCGGTCCAGCAACGCCGTCAACGTCCAGGTCATCAGCGAGATGCTCGGCGGGGGCGGCAACGCCGCCACGGCGGGGGCCCAGTTCCCGGGCAAAACCCCCGCGGAGGTTCTGCCCGCCCTGAAACAGGCCATCGACGAATATTTTGACGACGAAATCTGACAACACGCCCCCCTCTGGGGTGGCCTACTTGAACAACATTGGAGGTATAACCCATGAAAGTGATCTTACAGCAGGACGTGAAAGGCCAGGGCAAGCGGGGCCAGCTGGTGAACGTCTCCGACGGCTACGCCCGCAACTTCCTCTTCCCCAAAAACCTGGCCGTGCCCGCCACCGCCGACAACATGAACAAGATGATCATGCAGGACAAGGCCAAGAAGGCCCAGATGGCCGCGGAAAAGGCCGAGGCCCAGGCCGTAGCGGAAAAGCTCAAGGAGATCGTGGTGAAGATCCCCGCCAAGGCGGGCACCGGCGGCCGCCTGTTCGGCGCCGTGACCAGCAAGGAGATCTCCGAGGCCCTCCAGGCCCAGTTCGGCCTGGCCGTGGCCAAGAGCAAGATCGTCCAGGAGGAGCCCATCAAGAGCTTCGGCACCTATCAGCTCAAGTGCAAGCTGGGCTACGAGATCGTGGGCCTGCTCAACGTGGTGGTCACCGAGGAGGGCTGACCCCGCCCGCCCGCTCTCGCGGGCACTGACTCTGTTTGCCTGTCAAAGGTGGTGTGTCCATGGACGAGTCCCTATTGCTTCGCCAGATCCCCCACAGCGTGGAGGCCGAACAGGCCGTCCTGGGGGCCATGCTCATCGATTCCCGGTGCATCCCCGAGGTGGTGGAAGCCCTCACCCCGGCGGACTTCTACCTGAAGACCAACCGGCAGATCTATGAGACCATCTATACCATGTTCAGCTTTTCGGCCTCCATCGACCCGGTGACGGTGCTGGACCAGATGAAGCAGGCGGGGGTGTACGACGAGAACACCTCCCGCAGCTACCTGCTCCAGCTCATGGAGATCACCCCCACCGCCGCCAACGTCAAGGAGTACGTGCGCATCGTCAAGGACAAGTCCCTGCTGCGGCGGATCGCCGACACCGCCGGCGACCTGACCAAGCTGGTCCAGGAGGGGGGCGAGACCGCCCAGGCGGTGCTGGACTTGGCCGAACAGCGCATCTACGCCATCCGCCAGGGCCGCAGTGCCCAGGGGCTCGAGCCCCTATCCAAGATCCTGGTGGATGTCTTTGAGCGCCTGCAGGAGCTCTCCCTGGCCGGCAGCGACGTGCCGGGCATGGCCACGGGCTTTGCCGACCTGGACCGGACCCTGACGGGGCTTCACGGCTCGGAGCTCATCCTCCTGGCCGCCCGGCCGGGCATGGGCAAGACCTCCTTCGCCCTGAACGTGCTGCTGCACGCGGGCAAATTCTCCGGCAAGAGCGTGGTCTTTTTCTCCCTGGAGATGAGCCGGGAACAGCTGGCCACGCGGCTGATCTCCAGTGAGGCCTTTCTGGACAACAAAAAGCTCATGACCGGCAAGCTCTCCGCCGACGACTGGGACAAGGTGACCCTGGCCGCCGCCGCCCTGGCCCACACCAAAATTTACATCGACGACAACCCCTCCCTGTCCGTGGCCGACATGAACGCCAAGTGCCGGCGGGTGGAAAATTTGGGGATGGTGGTCATTGACTATCTGCAGCTGATGCAGTCCTCTGGCAGTTCCACCCGCTACGCCGGGGAGAACCGCCAGCAGGTGGTGGCCGACATCAGCCGGGCCCTGAAAATCATGGCCAAGGAGCTCCACGTGCCCGTTTTGTGCCTGTCCCAGCTCTCCCGCGCCAACGAGAGCCGCTCGGACAAACGCCCCATGCTCTCGGACCTGCGAGAGTCCGGGGCCATTGAGCAGGACGCGGACGTGGTCATGTTCCTGTATCGAGACGGCCGAGTGCATCATTGCCAAGAACCGCCGGGGGGAAACCACCACCATCCCCCTGCAGTGGCTGCCGGAGTTCACTGCCTTCTCCTCTGTGGAACGGAATTATGAAGAACCAGATTGATCTTGTCGCCCAAGGGGCGGCGTTTGCCGACAACTATCATATGCTGCCCGAACCGGGCGGCTGCGTGCTGTGCGCCCTGTCCGGGGGCGCCGACTCCATGGCCCTGCTGACGGTGCTGGAGCGACTGGCCAAAGAGCGGGAGTTCACCCTCCACGCCGCCCACTTCAACCACCAGCTGCGGGGGGAGGAGTCCCAGCGGGACGAGGCCTTCGTCACCGACTGGTGCCAGAAGCGGGGCATCCCCCTGGTCATTGGCCGGGGCGACGTGGCCCAGCAGGCCGAGGAAGAGGGCAAGGGCGTGGAAGAGACCGCCCGGGCCATGCGCTACGGCTTTCTCACCGAGGCCGCCCGGGAGCTGGAGGCCGACAGGATCGCCACGGCCCACAACGCCGACGACAACGCCGAGACTGTCCTGCTCCACCTGGCCCGGGGCACCGGCCTGGACGGGCTGACGGGGATTCCCCCGGTGCGGGGCCTGCTGATCCGGCCCCTGCTGGCCACCACCCGGGCCGACATCGAGGCCTGGCTGGAGGCCGAGGGCATCCCCCACGTGGAGGACAGCTCCAACCAAAACGACGCCTACGCCCGTAACCGGCTGCGCCGGGAGGTGATGCCGGTGATGCGGGAGCTCAACCCCGCCTTCGTCACCACCCTCACCGCCAACCTGGTCCATCTGCGCCAGGACCGGGACCTGCTGCACAACCTGGCAGAAAAGGCCACCAAGTATGCCCAGGTGGCCGACGGGCGGGTGACCATCCCCGCCCGGGTGCTGGTGGGCCTGGCCCGGCCGGTGGCGGTGCGGGCAATCAAGCAGCTACTGGCCAAGGTGGAGCGCTTTGAGATCTCCTCGGTCCACATCGACCAGATCCTGGCCCTGGCCGCCGGCACCTCCCCCTCGGCCACCATCCGCCTGCCCGACGGGCTGTTTGCCTGGCGGGAATACGAAAACCTGGTCCTGTGCCCCTCGGAGTCCATGCCCTCTGGCTTCTCCCTGCGGCTGCTCACCGGCCCGGGGGTCTTCGCCCTGGACAACGGCTGGGCCATCGAGATTCAGGAGACGGTCTGCCCCGATCCCCCCGCCCAGGAGGAATATGAGTGGCACATCGACCGCCAGACGGTGACCTTCCCCCTGGTGCTGCGGGCCCGCCAGCCGGGAGACCAGCTGCGCCTGCCCGGCCGCCGGGCAAAAACCCTGAAGAAATGGTACATCGACGAAAAGATCCCCCGCCAAAAGCGGGAGCACCTGCCGGTGCTGGCCGACGAATCCGGCCTGCTGGCGGCGGCGGGGCTGGGGCCCAACTACCCCCGGGTGGCTCAGCCCGGGCACCCCGCCCTGTACATTCGTCTCATCCCGAAAAGAAAGCCAGAGGAAAGGAACGAGCCATGATGATGCAACAGGATATGCAGCAGATCCTCTTTACCCAGGAGCAGGTGGCCGCCCGCGTGCGGGAAATGGCCGCCCAGATCTCCCAGGATTACGCCGGTAAGACCCCCCTGGTGGTGGGCATTCTCCGGGGCAGCTTCATCTTCATGGCCGACCTGGTGCGGGCCATGGAGGTCCCCCTGACCCTGGACTTTATGGTCGCCTCCTCCTATGGGGCGGGCACCGTCAGCTCGGGAAAGGTGAAGATCAGCCTGGACCTGCAGGAGGACATCGCCGGCCGGGACGTGCTGCTGGTGGAGGACATCCTGGACACGGGCAACACCCTGTCCAAGCTGGTGGCCGAGCTGAAGAGCCGCCGGCCGGCCTCCCTGAAGCTGTGCGTGCTACTGGACAAACCCGAGCGGCGCACCAAGCCCATCGAGGCCGACTACGTGGGCTTCACCATCCCCGACGCCTTCGTGGTGGGCTGCGGCCTGGACTACAACCAGCTCTACCGCCAGCTGCCCTACATCGGCATTCTCAAACCCAGCGTCTATGAGCACCCTTGAGCCCGGCCCTGCCCCGCTCAGGCATCCCGCGGCCCCTGCCGGGCCGTTAGAAGGAGTGACTTCTCTTTGAAACAAAACGCCAATCCCTTTCGTGGCTTGCTGCTGATGATCTGTGTCCTGGCCCTGGTATTCTTCGCCACCAGCATCTTCCGCACCACCACCCACCAGACCAACTACACCTACGCTGACATTCGGGTGCTGCTGGAGGAGGAAAAGGTGGATAAGGTCCTGGTGGACGACGACTCGGTCACCCTCACCCTGAAGCAGCCCCAGAACGGCAGCCAGGTGGTGACCTATCCCATCTACAGCTTCCAGCTGTTCTACGACGACTTCAACGACCTCATCGTCCAGCAGCTCCACGACGGGATCATTTCCGACTACGACTACCCCGACAGCCCCTCTCCCGCCTGGCTTAGCACCATCCTCACCTGGGTGGTGGTGCTGGTGGTCATGGCCCTGCTGTGGTACTTCCTCTTCCTGCGCCGCAGCCAGGGGGGTGGCGGCCCCTCGGCCGCCCAGTTCGGCAAGGCCCGGGCCAGAACCCTGGCCGAGTCCGGCCGGACGGTGACCTTTGCCGACGTGGCCGGCGCCGACGAGGAAAAGGAGGAACTGGCCGAGGTGGTGGACTTCCTCCGCCAGCCCGCCCAGTACACCCAGCTGGGGGCCCGCATCCCCAAGGGCGTGCTCCTGGTGGGCCCCCCGGGCACCGGCAAGACCCTGTTGGCCCGGGCCGTGGCCGGGGAGGCCGGGTGCCAATACCTGTCCATCTCTGGCTCGGACTTTGTGGAGCTCTACGTGGGCGTGGGCGCCTCCCGGGTGCGGGACCTGTTTGACCAGGCCAAGAAGAGCGCCCCGGCCATCGTCTTCATCGACGAGATCGACGCCGTGGGCCGCCAGAGAGGCACCGGCTTGGGCGGCGGCCACGACGAGCGGGAGCAGACCCTGAACCAGCTGCTGGTGGAGATGGACGGCTTTGCCTCCAACGAGGGGGTCATCGTCCTGGCGGCCACCAACCGGGCCGACATCTTGGACCCCGCCCTGCTGCGCCCCGGCCGGTTTGACCGACAAGTCTACGTGGGCCTGCCCGACATCAAGGGCCGGGAGGAGATCCTCCGGGTCCACGCCCGGAACAAACCCCTGGCCGAGGATGTGGACCTGCACACCGTGGCCCAGGCCACCGTGGGCTTCACCGGCGCCGACTTGGAAAACCTGCTCAACGAGGCCGCCCTGCTCTCCGCCCGGGAGAAGCGGCCCTACATCCGCATGGATGTGCTCCACGAGGCCATGCTGAAGGTCATCGCCGGCCCGGAGAAAAAGAGCCGGGTGGTGCCCGAGCACGCCAAAAAGCTCACCGCCTATCACGAGGCCGGCCACGCCGTGGTCATCCACGAGCTGAAGACCCAGGACCCCGTCCACCAGATCACCATCATTCCCCGGGGGCCCGCCGGCGGCCTGACCATCTCCCTGCCCGAGGAGGACCGGATGTACCAGTCCCGCCGGGAGTTGCAGGAGCGCATCTGCACCTGTCTGGGCGGCCGGGTGGCCGAGCAGCTGGTGCTGGGGGACATCTCCACCGGCGCCTCCAACGACCTGCAGACGGCCACGTCCATCGCCCGCAGCATGGTGATGAAGTACGGCATGAGCGACCGCCTGGGGGCCATCTCCTACGACAGCGACCAGGAGGTCTTCATCGGCCGCAGCATGTCCCAGGCCCGGGCTTACTCGGAAGAGGTGGCCGGGCTCATCGACGAGGAGATCAAGGCCCTGCTGGACAGCGCCTATGCCCGCTGCCAGGAGATTCTCTCCCAGCACCAGGAGGAGCTGGAGCGCACCGCCCAGTACCTGTTAGAGTTTGAGACCATGTCCGCCGAGGACTTCAAGCTGGTCTTTGACGACCCCGACGCCCTGGAGCGCCGGAAGGCCGAGGAGCGGGTGCGCCGCCTGCGGGCCGCCGAGGAAGCAGCCGCCGAACAGGCCCGCCTCCAGGCCGAGCAGGAGGCGGAAGCCGCCCGGCGGCGCCAGGCCGCCGAGGAGATCCTCAACGGCCCCGCCCAGGAGGAAGCGGAGGAAAAGCCCCAGAACCCCGATCCCTTCTAATCCCTCGCTCCCCAACAGAAACCAAGCCCCTGCGGCCGAGCATCCCTCCGCCGCAGGGGCTTTCCTTATGCATAGAGGGACCCAGGAATCCAAGTGCCCAGGCACCAAGGTACCTGCCCACTCCGCGCCGACAGGCACAAAAGGCGTCGCAGACTTCTGGTCCTCGCAAGGGACGGAATAAGATTTAATCTATTTTTCCCCCGGCTCCGCCGGGGGAAAATACTTCTCAGCCGCAAGTGTGCCCACCCGGCCGCATGCGGCCGGGTGGGCGCGCGCAGTCGGCTGCAACCCCTGCACCAATTTTGGGAGCCCAGCGGAGCGGGTCCAAAAATTCTAACAGCAGAACGCCTGCGTCAGGTGGAAGGTCCCGACGCAGGCGTTCTGCCGTATCAGTGAGTAAGGAGAAATCAGGGATGGAATTTTGGGAGTCAGTTTGCCATGGTGGAGAACATACTGGCAGCACGCTGCTCCTTGGGCACCGCACGCCGCTCCCCGGCGCTGGCCAGGAAGAGCAGCAGGCCAATGGCCATCCAGATCAGATAGAGGACCAGGGCCAGGTTGCCCATGTAGCAGGGGGAGGTGGGGATGAAGAACATCACCCAGATCACCAGCATCACCAGGCCGCCAAACCAGGCGGTAGGGGTGCCGCCGAGGATGCGGTAGGGACGCTTCAGGTCCGGCTCGGTCTTGCGCAGCCGGATCAGGCAGAAGCAGGTCAGACCCCAGGAGGTCAGACAAGCCGTGCCGGTAAAGGAGGTCAGGGGGTCAATGAGACCAATGCCCAGGAAGGGACCCACCAGAGACAGGATGAAGCACAGCATGACGCCGTTGGTGGGCACGCCCGTTTTGGGATTCTGCTTGGCCAGCGCCTTGGGCACCAGGTTGGCCCGGGCCAGACACATCAGCAGCCGGGGAGCGGCCACAAAGAAGCCGTTCCAGGTGGTCAGCAGACCGGCCAGGGTGCCGATGAGGATGACCACATACAGGACCTGACCCATGGTGCCCTCATAGACCCCGCGGAAGAGGTTGGACACGGCAGGGGTTTCCACGCCCACGAATTCCTGCCAGGGCATGGCGCCGCCCAGGATGAACAGGACGATGGCGTAGAAGATGGCTGCCACGGTCACGGCCATGACCACGGCCTTGCCTACGTCCTTCACGTCGCCGTCGGAATCCTCCACGGCCTGGGGGATGGTCTCGAAGCCGCACATGAAGAAGGGGGCCGAGGTCATAATGGCCAGCACGCCGCCCAGCATGCTCTTGTGGTTGGCGTTGTTGATGTTCTCGTAAACGGGCTGGAGGTTGCCCATGTCAAACTTCAGCAGGCCGCAGACGATGGCGATGACCGCCGCTGCCAGCAGGATGACCACCATCAGCTTCTGGAACCCGGCGGCGGAGGCCGCGCCCTTGATGTTCATGAAGGTGATGATGGCGGCCACCACAACGCCGATGATGATGCCGCCCAGGTAGATGTCGCCGCCGTTGAGACTGTATAACGGGGCGCCGCTCTTGATGCCCGGGATGAGCATGGTCAGGATGTCGGTGACGTAAATGGCCTCCCAGGGGAGCATACAGGCAAAGGCGCCGAAGCAGGCCCAGCCGGATATGATGGAGGCCACCTCGCCGAAGGCACGGTAGGCGAAGGCTGCGCCGCCGCCGGCCACCGGGAGCATGGGGGTCAGTTCGCAGTAGCAAAGGGCCACGGGGACCATGATGATAATGACCATCAGATAGCCCACGGCCGCCGGGATGGGGCCGCCGCTGTTGGCCATCCAGCGGTTCAGGGACAGGGCCCAGCCCACGCCCACGATGGCGCCAAAGCCAATGGCAAAAAAGTCAAAGGGGTTGAGGCCCTTTTGGGCAGAATTGGTACTCATAGACTCTCTCCTTTATTTAAGATGAGGGTGCATCGATCTCCTTTGTTCCAACCAAAGTAGGAATTTATTTCGTGCAGGTGCGGATGGCGTTCTCCAGGATGTCCAGGCCGCACTCCAGCTGCTCGTCGGTGATGGTCAGGGGTGCCAGGAAGCGGACCACCTGGCCCCAGCGGCCGGCGTTCTCAATCATCAGGCCGTTGCGGGCACATTCCTGCACCAGGGCATTGACCAGCTCGCCGTTGGGCTCCTTGGTGGCGGGGTCCTTGACGAACTCCAGGCCCAGCATGGCGCCCAGACCACGGACGTTGCCCAGCACGGGGAATTCCTTCTGCCACTGGGCGCAGCGGGCCAGCACCTTCTGGCCGATCTCCTGAGACCGGGCGGCCAGGTTGTCCCGCTCCATGATCTCGATGGTCTTCAGGGCAGCGGCGCAGGAGAGGGGGTTGCCGCAGAAGGTGCCGCCCACGGTGCCGGCGGGGATGCCCTCCATGATCTCCTTGCGGGCGATGATGGCGCTGATGGGCATACCGGCGGCGATGGACTTGGCGGTGGCCAGGATGTCGGGGGCGCAGCCGGCTTCCTTCCAGTACTCGGAGGCAAACATCTTGCCGGTGCGGCAGAAGCCGGACTGGACCTCGTCGGCGATGAGGAGGATGCCGTGGTCATCACAGATCTTCCGCAGGGCCTTGACGAAGGGGATGGGGGCGGGGATGAAGCCGCCTTCGCCCTGGAGGGGCTCCAGGATGATGGCCGCCACCTGGTTGGCGGGGGTGGCCTCCTCAAAGAGGTTCTGGATGCTCTGCAGGCAGTAGGCGATGGTCTCGTCCTCGTTCATGTTGCCGGGGCTGCGGTAGAAGTAGGGGAACTCCGCCCGATACACGCCGGTGGCCAGGGGGCCCATGTCGGTGGCGTAGGCCTTCTTGGCGGTCATGGTCATGGTCAGCAGGGTGCGGCCGTGGAAGGCACCGGTGAAGGTGATGATGTTGGGGCGCTTGGTGTAGCCCCGGGCCACCTTGACGGCGTTCTCGTCGGCCTCGGCGCCGGAGTTGGCAAAGAAGGCCTTCTTCTCCTCCCCCTGGACGGGGGCGATCTGGGCCAGCTTTTCCGCCAGGGCCACATAGCCCTCATGGGTGACGATGTTGAACATGCCGTGGAAGAACTTGTCGGCCTGCTCCTTGACGGCGGCAATAATCTCGGGGTGGGAGTAGCCGATGTTCAGCACGCCCACGCCGCCGATCCAGTCCAGGAAGCGGTTGCCGTCCAGGTCCTCGATCATGGCGCCTTCGCCCCGGGCGATGGCCACGGGATAGACGCAGCGGATGGCGGAGGGGACCGCCTGGGCCCGGCGGTCGATGAGGGCCTTGGCCTTGGGGCCGGGGAGGGTGTCGGTGACGATCTGAGGCAGAGAAGTACGCAGCATAGTCTTCAAGTCCTTTCTGTTTGATATTTGGGTCCCTTAGTACAGGGCACGATAAATCGCAAAGATCTGGTCCCGGGAGAGGGGGACGAAGTTGTTGGCCAGCAGGCGCTGCTGGTTCTCGATGACGGAGTCGGTGAAGGCGTCGATCTCTTCCTCCTTCATGCCGTACTCGTGCAGGGCCTTCTTGGGCAGCAGGCAGGAGAGGAGCTTTTCCAGCTCGGCAAAGACCTCACCAGGCTGGCAGCCCAGGCGCTGGGCCAGGAAGGCACTCAGCTGGGCGATGGCCCCGTCGGTGCGCACAGACAGATACATCTTCATGACGCCGGTGAACATGGCGTAATTGGACTCCCCGTGGGGCACGTGATACACCGCTCCCAGAGGATAACTCAGGGCATGGACGGCGGCGCAGCCGGCGTTGCCGAAGGCGATGCCCGCGTAGCAGCTGGCCAGCAGGAACTGGGGCAGCAGGTCCATGCGGGCCTCGGGGCCCTGGTCCCGGATGGCCTGGTAGCCGGAGATGATCCAGTCGATGGCCTGATAGCCAAAGAGCTTGGTAAAGTCGTTGGCCTTGGGGGACAGGCTGGACTCGATGGCGTGGATGAGGGCGTCGATGGAGCTGGTGGCAAAGACCGAGAAAGGCAGGCCCTTGAGCAGCTCCGGGATGAGGACGGCCTGATCGGCATACATGCAGTCGGCGGCCAGCCCCTTCTTGGTGTTGCGGGAGAGCAGGGCCAGGATGGCGATGTTGGTCACCTCGCTGCCGGTGCCGCAGGTGGTGGGCACCAGCACCAGCTCCTTGTCCTTTTCCGGGGGGATCTTGCCGTCATACAGGTCCAGGATGGGGGTGACGGTCTTGAGAATGAGGATCTTGGCGATGTCCAGGACTGCGCCGCCGCCCACGGCGATGATGCGCTTGACGTCCTTGGGCATGTCCCGGTAGATGGCCTCCACCATCTCATCGGAGGGCTCGCCCAGGCCGTATTTCTCCTGGAAAAGGACGGGGCAGGGCAGGTCCAGGGGGCCGAAATAGGGGTTGTAGAGGAAGTCGTTGGTGAGAATCAGGTCCTGGGGGCCCAGCTGATAGGCCTTGGCAAAGTCCCCGCAGGAGGCGAAGGACTCGATGACGGGATGAACGGCAAACTGCGACATGTGTAAATACCTCCCTTTTTTTCAAAAATAAGACAGATTTTGGGCGCACGGAACCAGGGCCGACCGGAAGCCGGCCCTTTTGGGCCCGGTGCAGATAGATGGCTCAGTAATCTCTGGGGTAGCGGCGGCGGAACTCCTCCCGCAGGGCGTCCCGGAAGTCGGGGTGGGCGATGGCGATGAGCTCTTCCGCCCGCTGGCGCAGGCTCTTGCCCCGCAGCTGGGCGATGCCGTACTCGGTGATGACGTAGTTGACGTCGTTGCGGGTGGTGGTCACAGCGGAGCCCCGGTCCAGGAAGGGGACGATCTTGGAGATCTTGCCCTTGCCGGTGGTGGAGGGCATGGCCATGATGGCCCGGCCGCCCTTGCTCATGTTGGCCCCCCGGACAAAGTCGATCTGGCCGCCCACGCCGGAGATCTGCCGCAGGCCGGCGGAGGTGGAGACCACCTGACCCATGAGGTCGATCTGGACGCAGGAGTTGATGGAGACCAGGTTGTCGTTCTGGGCGATGACGTAGGGGTCGTTGACATACTGGACCGGGTACATGGCCACGGCGGGGTTGTTGTCCACGTAGTCATACAGCCGGCGGGTGCCCATGAGGAAGGTGGCCACGCTCTTGCCCTTGTGGAGGGTCTTGGCCTGGTTGGTGATGACCCCGGCCTCGGCCAGCTCCACCACCCCGTCGGAGAACATCTCCGTGTGGATGCCCAGGTCGTTCTTCTCCTTCAGGAAGAGCAGGACGGCGTCGGGGATGGCCCCGATGCCCAGCTGGAGGGTGTCGCCGTCTTTCACCAGCTTGGCCACGTTCTGGCCGATGGCCCGCTCCACGTCGCTGATTTTAGGGGGAGCCAGCTCGATGACGGGGGTGTGGGCCTCCACGATGCGGTGCATCTGGGTGACATGGAGGAAGCAGTCGCCCAGGGTGCGGGGCATGTTCTGGTTGACCTGGGCGATGACCAGGTCGGCCTCCTCGGCAGCGGTCTTGGTGTAGTCCACGCTCACCCCCAGGCTGCAGTAGCCGTGCTCATCCGGGGGAGAGACCTGGATCATGGCCACGTTGGGGTGCAGGTGGTCCCGCAGCAGGGCGGGGATTTCGGAGAAATAGACGGGGGTGAAGTCCGCCCGGCCCTCCGAGGCGGCGGCCCGGGTGGAGGCCCCCAGGAAAAAGCTGTTGTGGTGGAAGTTGTGGTCATACTCGGGCTTGCAGTACTCGGCCTTGCCCATGGCCACCATGTGGATGATCTCCACATGTTCATATTGGGCGGCGTTGGCCACCATGGCGTCCAGCAGGAGAGAGGGCTCGCCCGTGGCGTGGGCCACCACCACCCGGTCCCCGGAGCGAATGGACCGGACGGCCTCCTGGGGGGCGCAGAGATGTTCTTGATACCAGGTTTTCCAATCCATGGAAAATCCCTCCTTTTTCTTATGCTCCCTGCCGGGCCCGGGTCATGAGTGCCCGGGCCTCGGCCAGCAGAGAGTCGTTGACGGTGTGGACCAAGATGACCTCCTTGAGCTCTGGCAGCAGGGGCATCAGCTGCCCCTCGATGAGGGTCTCGTTGGTCATGTTGGCGGCGGGACAGCCGGCGCATTGGCCCAGCATCCGCAGGCGGAGAATGCCGTTTTCATAGCCCACCAGGGCCACGTCGCCTCCGTGGGCGCGCAGGGCAGGGCGGACCAGTTCGTCCAACAGTTGTTCCAGCTTGGCAGTCATCTTGCAGTCCTCCTTGTTGTCTTTGGAATGGTGGATCAGTCTTCCTTCACGTGGGCGATGCGCTTGGCCAGCAGCTTCTTGCCCTCGATGTCACCCTGGCGGGCGATCATGACCCGCTGGGCCTGGGGAGAGCCTGCCCCGTGGAGGGACTCGGTGCGGTAGCCCACAGCCCCGGCGCCCAGGGAGAGGTTCTCAATCAGGCGCAGGATGCGCATGCGGTTGGCAGCGGTGGTGCCGGTGCCGTTCTTCATGTACTTCTCCACCCAGGGGCCGGTGAACTCGCCCTTCAGGTCGGCCTCGGACAGGCAGGTGCCCACGGCGCCGCCGGCGATGTCCTCGGCGATGCGGGCCATCTCATAGGGGAAGCGGGTGACGTTCTGCTTGCAGACGTTGGCCAGCAGCAGGTCGATGAGGTAGTTGCCCGAGGCAGTCTGCTTGCCCTCGGCGGAGCAGGCAATGCCGCAGGAGTACATGGTCTCGTTGAGGTGAATCATCTCGATGAGCTTGTCCTTGATGTGGCTGGCCTTGGGCACGCCGTTGTAATCGGCGGCCACGGCGGCGGCACCGATGAGCACGTCCCCCACGCCCACCTTGCAGCCGCCATAGCTCTGGCGGTGATAGCCGGCGAAGCGCTCCACCAGCATGGAGGCGAACTCGGTCTCACCGTTGAGGTAGATGTTCTCGTTGGGGATAAACACGTCGTCAAAGACCACCAGCAGCTCCACGCCGCCGAACTGGGCGTTGCCCACGTCGATCTCACTGTCCTCCAGCTTCCGGGTGTCGCAGCTCTGGCGGCCGACGATCATGAACAGGCCCTCGGCGTTGGCGGGGGCGGAGAAGGAGACGGCGTAGTCCTTGTCGTCAGGACCCATGGCCTGGGTGGGCATCACCAGCACCTGGTGGGAGTTGCACATGCCGGTCTGGTGGGCCTTGGCGCCCCGGACCACGATGCCGTCGGGGCGGCGCTCCACCACCCGCAGGAACATGTCGGGGTCCTCCTGCTTGTGGGGGGCCAGGGAACGGTCGCCCTTGGGGTCGGTCATGGCGCCGTCGATGGTCCAGTCCTTCTGCTGGGCCTCGGTGAGGAACTTCAGAAAGTTCTCATGGTACTTGGTGCCGTACTTCTGGTCCACTTCATAAGAAGTGCTGTAGACGGCGTTGATGGCGTCCATGCCCACGCAGCGCTGGAAACATGCCCCGGTGACCTGGCCCAGCAGGCGCTGCATCTTGACCTTGTTGACCAGGTCGGTGGGGGACTGGTGGATGTGGGTGAAGCGGTTGATCTTCTCCCCGGTCAGGTGGGAGGTGGCGGTCATGAGCTCCTGATAGCGGGGGGCCTGGGCCAGATCATAGGTCATCTTCACGGAGTTGACCGAGGGGCGGAGGATGGGGTCGTCCACGGGATTCTCCACCTTCTTGCCAAACATGTACACGCGCAGGTTCAGGGCCCGCAGGCTCTCCACGTACTCGTTGCCAGTCATCAATGCCATAGTGATACTTCCTTTCTTGTTTCGTTGAATTGGTTGGGGTTGGAATGGAAAAAATAATGGATTTCTCAAATCAGGATGTTGGGGTCCGACCTCTGTCAGCGGAGGAGATTGCCCGTTCGCCCTACTATACAAGCAATTTCCGTGCCAACTCATCCAATTTCCCCCGAAAACCAAAAAATTTTTTTGAAAAAAGCGAAAAAAAGCCGCCCAGCCGAAGAAATCCCCGAAAAAAGGGGGCTTCGGCTGGGCGGTTTTTCGAAAAAAGGGGGGCGGCAGCAGGAGGGCATTTCCCGGCCGCGGCGCTGTGTGGGGGGCGGCTGGCTGGTCCAGGGCAAAGTTGTTTCATTTTTGAATCCCTTCGCCGTCCCAGCGTTTCAAAATCGAATCACTCTGCTGTTTCAAAACTGAATCCCTCTTGGGGCAGCAGCCCCTGCTGCTGGTATTTCTTCCTGCGCCGCAGGAGGGTGGCCGGGTCCATCCGCAGCCGCCGGGCGGCGGCCCGAAGGGAGCCGGTCTCGGCCAGAGCCTGGCCGATGAGGGCGGCCTCGAACCGGGCCACCTGGGTCTGCAGGCTCTCCGCGGTCAGGGCGGGGCCCGGCGGCGGAGAGAAGGCCGGCGGGGGCGGGGTGGGGGCCGCGGCAGCGGTCCCGTAGGCAGGGGAGATGGTGGTGGGGGCCTGCAGGCTGCCGTGCTCCACAATGGCCAGGTCCTCGGCGTGGATCTCCTCCCCGTCGCTCATGATGAAGGCCCGCTCCATCACGTTGCGCAGCTCCCGGACGTTGCCCGGCCAGTCGTACTGGAGCAGGGCGGTCTCAGCCCCGGCGGAGAGGGTCTTTTTGTGCTCATAGGTCTGGTTGAGCTCGTCGATGACCGCGTAGGCCAGCTTGGGGATGTCCCCCCGGCGCTCCCGCAGAGGGGGCACCCGGACGGGAAAGACGCTCAGGCGGTAGTACAGGTCCTCCCGGAAGGTCCCCTCGGCCACGCATTTCTGCAGGTCCCGGTTGGTGGCGGCGATCACCCGCACGTCGATCTTCACGGGTTTGCTCCCCCCTACCCTCGTCAGCTCCTTCTCCTGGAGCACCCGCAGCAGCTTGGTCTGGGTGGCCAGGGAGAGCTCGCCCACCTCATCCAGGAAGATGGTGCCCTCGTGGGCCACCTCGAACAGGCCGGCCTTGCCCTCCCGGTTGGCCCCAGTGAAGGCCCCCCGCTCGTAGCCAAAGAGCTCGCTCTCGGCCAGGTTTTCGGGGATGGCCCCGCAGTTGACCCGGATGAAGTTCTTGCCCGCCCGGGGAGAGCGCTGGTGGATGTAGGAGGCCACCCGCTCCTTGCCCACGCCGGTCTCCCCCTGGATGAGGACCACCGTGTCCAGCTGGGCGGCCCGGCCCACAATGCGCAGCAGGTTGAGGGTGGTGGGGTCCTCAGCGATCATCTGCCGGGTGTCCAGCAGCTGCTCCCGGATGACGGAGATCTCCTGCTGGTAGCGGTCGGACAGGCGGCGGTAGTGGCCCAGGGTCTCCTGAAGGGCGATGAGCTCGGAGATGTCCCGGACGTTGGTGACCACCAGGCAGACCTGGTCGTTGTGGTCGTAGATGGGGGTGCTGGTGACCAGTGCCTGCTTGCCGGTGGTAAAGGTCTGGTCGATGGTCACCGGCCGGCCCTCGGCCAGGGCCAGCAGGGTGGCCGACTGGGAGATGGTGCCCCGGCGGACCAGCTCGGCCATGGGCACCCCCAGCACCTGCTGGGCGCTCAGGCCGGAGATGACCTCATAGGAGTGGTTGCACCAGATGGGCAGGGCCTGGGCGTCGGTGAGAAAGATGCCGTCAAAGGAGCTCTCCAGCACCGCCATCAGCCGGGGCAGGGGATCGGCCTGGCCGGAGAGGAAGGGCTGGGGAAGGGATTCGGGCAGATAGACTCGGTCGCGTTTCATGGGGCTTCACCTCGCTTGTTCCCCCTCAGCATAGCAAAGGCAGGGGCCGGGTGTCAACAAAAGATGCCCCCACCCCCCAAAAGCCTCGCAGAGTTTTCCCGGCCGCAGACGGGAAAAGAAAATAAAATGCATTTTTCTCCCGGCTCCGCCGGGGGAAAAATACTTCTCAGGCCCCAAGTGTGAACCCCCGGCCGCAAGCGGCCGGGGGTTTGCGCGCAGGGGTCTGCAAACCCCCCAATTTTTGAAGCCCAGCGAAGCGGGTTCAAAAATTCCCCTCCCTAAATGTGAAAAAACCTTGAAAAATCAAGGATTTTATTTGCTTTTTCCCCGCCGGGGGTGTAAGATATCCAAGTATATCTTTTCCCACGCCCCCGAGGCGCAAACCGGGGCGCCGCCCCGTGATGGAGGTTGTAAGATGAATTATACATTTGAACATTACCGGGAAAGCGCAGATTTCCTGCTGAGCAAGCTGGGTGGCTTCCAGCCCAAGGTGGCCATGGTCCTGGGCTCCGGCCTGGGGTACCTGGGCGACCTGGTGGAGGACCCCATCGTGGTCCCCTATGGGGAGATCCCCCACTTCAAGCACTCCACCGCCCCCGGCCACAAGGGCCAGATGGTCTTCGGCCGCCTGGCCGGCAAGGACGTGGCCGTCATGCAGGGCCGGGTCCACCACTACGAGGGCTACTCCTACGAGGAGGTCAGCTACGGCGTGCGGGTGCTCCACCTGCTGGGGTGCGACACCATGTTCGTCACCAATGCCGCCGGCGGGGTGAACTGGAACTTTAAGGCCGGCGACCTGATGCTCATCACCGACCACATTAAAATCTTCATGGAGTCCCCCCTCTGGGGGGAGAACCTGCCCCAGTTCGGCCCCCGGTTCCCCGACGCCAGCTACCTCTACACCCCCCGCCTCCAGGACCTGGCCCGCCAGCAGGCCCGCCGGCTGGACCTGGAGCTGAAGGAAGGCGTGTACATGTACTTCCCCGGCCCCCAGTACGAGACCCCCGCCGAGGTGCGCATGGCCCGCATCTTAGGCGCCGACGCCGTGGGCATGTCCACCGCCCCGGAGGTCATCACCGCCGGTCACTGCGGCATGGAGGTGCTGGGCTTTACCCTGGTGTCCAACATGGCCGCCGGGGTGCTGCCCAAGAAGCTCAGCGAGGAGGAGGTCCTGGAGGCCGCCGAGGCCGCCCGGGAGAAGTTCTCCGCCCTGCTGCTGGCCTGCCTGGAGCACCTGACCCTGAACTGAGGTGGCCGCCATGGAACGAATTTTGCTGCACCACTGCCGGGCCCTGCTCATGGACCAGCAGGACACCCTGCTGGAGGGGGCCTATGTGGCCGTGGAGGGGGACAAGATCCTCTCCGTGGGCACCCAGCGCCCCCAGGGGGACTTTGCCCAGGAGATCGACTGCGGGAACAACGTGCTCATGCCCGGCCTGGTCAACGCCCACACCCACATCCCCATGACCCTGCTGCGGGGCTACGGCGGCGGCTGTGACCTGCAGACCTGGCTGAACCAGTGGATCTTCCCCGCCGAGGCCAAACTGGACAACCGGGCTGTGGCCGCCGGGGCGGGGCTGGCCCTGGCCGAGCTCATCGCCGGGGGCGTGACCACCATCGCCGACATGTACATGTTCACCCCCGCCATCGCCCAGACCGTGCTGGAGGCGGGCATCAGCGCCAACCTCTCCTGCGGCGGGGTCTACTTCGGCGCCCCCGCCGACTTCGGCCCGGCCACCTGCAAGGACTGCGAGAACCAGCGCATCCTCACCGAGGAGTGGCACGGGGCGGGGAACGGCCAGATTCTGGTGGACGCCTCCATCCACGGGGAGTACACCTCCAACGTGCCCCTGTGGCAGTGGATGGCCGACTACGCCCAGAAAAAGGGCCTGGGGATGCACGTGCACGTCTCTGAGACCCAGGCCGAGCACGAGGCCTGCAAACAGCGCTGGGGCAAGACCCCCTTCCAGATCCTGGACCGCTATGGGGTGTGGGACACCCGGGCCATCGCCGCCCACTGTGTCTGGACCACCGAGGAGGACTGGGCCGGCATGGCGGAGAAGGGAGTCTCCTGCGTGCACAACCCGGTCTCCAACCTGAAGCTGGGCTCCGGGGTGGCCTGGATTCCCGCCATGAAACAGGCCGGGGTGAACATCGCCCTGGGCACCGACGGGGTGTCCTCCAACAACAACCTGGACATGTTCGAAGAGATGAAATTCGCCGCCGTGCTCCACAACGGCGTCACCCGCGATCCCCTGGCCCTGTTGCCCCGGGACGTTTTGGCCATGGCCACCCGGGACGGGGCCAAGGCCCTGGGCCGGAAAACCGGACAGATCGCCCCGGGCTATGCCGCCGACCTGATCCTGGTGGACTTCACCCGTCCCAGTCTCACCCCCTGCCACAGCGTGCCGGACAACCTGGTCTATTCCGCCAGAGGGTCCGACGTGGTGATGAATATGGCCCGGGGAAAGATCATATACAAGGATGGGACCTTCCTGACCCTGGACCTGGAAAAGATCCAGGCCGAGGTGGGCGGATATGCCCTGCCCCTGCTCTTCGGGGGCAGCCCGGAAGCCCTGTGAACCGGAGGGATTGACCGTTTTGAAAGCACAAAAATCCAACACCTTTTTCGGCGGTGCGGCCATTCTGGCCATCAGCATCGCCATCGTGAAGGTCATCGGCGCCCTGTACAAGATCCCCTTGGGCCGCATCCTGGGGGACGTGGGCTTCGGCCACTTCAACAACGCTTACGCCATTTATAACCTGCTGCTCATGGTCTCCACCGCCGGCCTGCCGGTGGCCATGTCCAAGACCATCTCCGAGGCCAACGCCCTGAACCGGCGCAACCAGGTGGACCGGGTCTTCCGGGTCTGTCTGGTGACCTTCGTCATCCTGGGCACCATCAGCAGCCTGGTGATGTTCCTCTTCGCCCAGGACCTGGCCAACCTCCAGGGGGACAGCTTGGCTGCCCCCGCCGTGCGGGTGATGGCCCTGTCCTGCTTCTTCGTGTGCGCCATGTCTGCCTACCGGGGCTATGCCCAGGGCCACTCGGACATGGTGCCCACCGCCGTGTCCCAGGTGCTGGAGGCCCTGACCAAGCTGCTGGTGGGCCTGGCCCTGGCCTGGTATATCCTCTACCTGGGCTTTGGCAGCGAGTACTCCGCCGCCGGCGCCATCGGCGGCGTCACCGTCAGCGGCCTGGTCTCCCTGGTCTACCTGATGATCCTCCACCACCGGCGGGGCAGACGGCGGAGCCTGGCCCCCACCGACGACAAGCCGGACCGGGCCGGGCGCATCCTCAAGACCCTGCTGGCCATCGCCATCCCCATCACCCTCAGCTCCTCCGTGGTGCCCATCACCACCTATCTGGACACGGTGCAGGTGCAGAACCTGCTGCAAAGCGCCCTGGGCTACACCGAGGAGTTGGCAGTGAGCCTGTACGGCTGCTACCAGAAGGCGGTGACCATCTACAACCTGCCGGCGGCCTTCATGGTCTCCCTGACGGCCTGCATCGTCCCCGCCGTCTCCGCCGCCCTGACCCAGAAGGACACCCTGGGGGCCGGAAAGATCGCCGAGTCCGCCCTGCGGGTGGGCGCCCTGCTGGCCCTGCCGGCCGGCGTGGGCCTGGCGGTGCTCTCGGCGCCCATCATCCAGATGCTCTATCCCGAGACCAACCAGGAGGTGGCCAGCCACTGCCTGTTCGTGCTGGGCATCGCCTCGATCTTCGTGTGCATGATGCTGCTGTGCAACGCCATCCTCCAGGCCAACGGCCGGGCAGGCCTGCCCATCTGGTTCATCGCCATCGGCAGCGCGGTGAAGCTGCTGGTGAACTTCATGCTGGTGCAGATCCCCGCCGTGGGCATCAAGGGCGCCCCCATGGGCACCCTGGTGTGCTTCGTGCTGGTGGCTGTGCTGGAGCTGATCGCCATCAAGCGGGTCACCCCCCATCCCCCCCGATACCTGCGGGTCTTTGTCAAGCCCACCATCGCCGCCGTGCTCATGGGCGCGGCCGCCTGGGCGGCCTATGGCCTGCTCTCGACCCACCTGAGCAACGCCCTGGCCGTGGTGGGAGCCATCGTCATCGCCTGCCTGGTCTACGCCGTACTGGTGCTGGCCCTGCGCATCGTCTCCCGGGAGGATTTGTCCCTGATGCCCAAGGGGGATAAGATCGCCAAACTGCTGCGAATCCGGTAAAAATCCAGAAAACCCCGATAAAAATTGGCCCAAGGGCAAAAAATATGCCAGAAAGACTTGAGCCTTTGGAAATGATATGATAAATTATGAGAATATTTGAATGCAAAGAGCGGTATACCGTAGAGGACCTGCGCCTGCTGGTGGCCCGGCTGCGCCATCCCGGGGGCTGCCCCTGGGACGGGGAACAGACCCACCAGAGCATCCGGCGCAACTTCATCGAGGAGGCCTACGAGGTGGCCGAGGCCATCGACGAGGGCGATCCCGACCACCTGAAGGAGGAGCTGGGCGACGTCCTGCTCCAGGTCCTCTTCCACGCCTCCATTGAGGAGGACGCCGGCCGGTTCGACCTGGACGACGTGGCCGACGGCATCTGCAAAAAGCTGGTCTTCCGCCACCCCCACGTCTTCGGGGGCGGCCAGGCCAACTGGGAAGAGCTCAAGCGCCAGGAGAAGGGCCAGGTGACCTACACCGACACCCTGCAGAGCGTGGCCAAAAGCCTGCCCGGCTTGTGGCGGGCGGAGAAGCTCCAGAGCAAGGCGGCCAAGGCGGGCTTTGAGTGGCCCAACGTCCAGGCCGCCATGGACAAGCTGGCTGAGGAGATGGCAGAGCTTCAGTCCGCCGTGGCGGACAACACCAACGTGGAGGAAGAGCTGGGCGACCTGCTGTTCGCGGCGGTGAAAATCGCCCGGTTCTTTCAAATAGACCCCGAGGACGCCCTGGCGGGCACGTGCGAGAAGTTCATTCGCCGTTTCGCCGGGGTGGAGGCGGCGGCAGCAGCCCAGGGCAGGGACATGAAGGACCTGAGCGTGGACCAGCTCATGGTGCTGTGGAACCGGGAAAAGCATCCCAAAAACGAAGAGAGAAAGGGTAATGACCATGAACAAGACTGAACTGATCCTGAGCGTCGCAGAAGAGACCGGCTTCTCCCGGAAGAACGTGGAGATCGGCCTGAACGCCGCCATCCACCTGATCACCAAGGCCCTGGCCGAGGAGGAGAAGGTCCAGATCGTGGGCTTCGGCGCCTTCGAGACCAAAGTCCGAGCCGAGCGCATGGGCCGCAACCCCAAGACCGGCGAGGACATTCCCATCCCCGCCACCAAAGTGCCCACCTTCAAGGCCGGCAAGGCCCTTAAGGACGCCGTCGACCAGTGACGGGCATCCTCATCCCAGCGCGCTGATCCGTCCCCTTGGGGCGGCTCGGGAGGCATTTGCCCCGGGGCCCGCTCCAAGGGGATCGTTTTTTCTCCCCAAAACGAAACGGGACGCGGGCCATGTCTGCCCGCGTCCCGTTTTTTGGTGTTCCGTGTCTCTGCCTTCCGGGGGCCTGCCCTTTGGGCTCACCGATGATCCACTTGGTACATATACTCCAGCAGATCCACCGTCTTGGCCGAGTAGCCCATCTCGTTGTCGTACCAGGCCACCACCTTCACGAAGTGGTCGTTGAGGGAGATGCCCGCCTTGGCGTCGAAGATGGCGATGTGGTGGTCGCCCAGGAAGTCGCTGGAGACCACGTCCTCGTCGGTGTAGTCCAGGATGCCCTTCATGGGGCCCTGGGCGGCGGCCTTCATGGCCGCGCAGATCTGGTCGTAGGTGGCCGGAGTCTCCAGCTCGGCGGTCAGGTCCACCACGGAGACGTCCAGGGTGGGCACCCGCAGGGACATGCCCGTGAGCTTGCCCGACAGGGCGGGGATGACCTTGCCCACGGCCTTGGCTGCGCCGGTGGAGGAGGGGATGATGTTCCCCGAGGCCGCCCGGCCGCCCCGCCAGTCCTTCTTGGAGGTGCCGTCCACGGTCTTCTGGCTGCCGGTGATGGAGTGGACGGTGGTCATCAGGCCCTCTTTGATGCCAAAGGTGTCGTGGAGGACCTTGGCCACGGGGGCCAGGCAGTTGGTGGTGCAGGAGGCGTTGGAAACGAAGTCCATGCTCTTGTCATAGGATGTGTTGTTCACGCCCATGACGAACATGGGGGTGTCATCCTTGGAGGGGGCGGTGAGCAGGACCTTCTTGGCGCCGCTGTCCAGGTGGCCCTTCATCTTCGCCGCGGTGGTGAACTTGCCGGTGCTCTCCACGATGTACTCAGCGCCCACAGACCCCCAGGGGATCTCGTGGGGCTCCTCGCAGTGGAAGACGCGGATGCGGCGGCCGTTGACGATCAGGTCGTCTCCCTCCCAGGAGACCTCCCCCTGGAAGCGGCCGTGTACGCTGTCATACTTGAGCAGATAGGCCATGTAATCCGGGGTCTGGCTGTGACTGTTGATGCCCACGAACTCGATGTCCGGACGCTCTGCGCCCAGACGCAGGACCAAGCGGCCGATGCGGCCAAACCCGTTGATGCCGACTTTCATACCCATTTCACCAAAATCCTTTCGCATGATACTGTATGGTTCTCTTTTTCGCTGAAACCCTCAGCACAGGTATTTTACATTATACTCCATATTTGTCCCAGATGGAAGGGCTGATTTTCAGCAATTCCCCCATTTCCCCCAGGCAAGGCCCTCTTTTTCGACAAAATTCTTGTCTTCCCTGGCAGGATTTGCTAAACTGGACCTGTAACTTTATGCCTCCGCCGGGCATCCTAATTCCATTTCCCAAGGAGTTGACCCTATGGACCCTATGACTTCCCACCTGGACCGCCAATTCGGCAGTTTTCCTGAGCCTGTGCTCCTCCTGTCCGGCGGCCAGGCAGTCTATTCCAACGAACCCGGCCAGCAGCTGCTGGAGCAGCCGGACTTCCCCACCGACCTGCTGCTGGCTCTGGCCGAGCACCCCGGCGACGCCATGGAGGTCTCCCTGGGGGAGCATTCCTACCGGGTGACCGTCTCCCCCCTGGAGGTCGGCGAGCTGCTGGTGCTGCGCCCCCTGGCCCCGCCTCAGGAGAAGAAGCACCCCTTCTCCAACGCCGTCTACCGCATGCGGGAGTGCCTGTCCAACTTCTCCGCCGTCCAATGGCGCATGAAGCGGGTGCTGGAGGAGCACCAGCTGCTGGACGGCTTTTCCCAGGACTTGGCCAACCAGAGCCGCCTGATCTTTCAAATGCTCCGCCTGACCCGCCAGGCAGAACTGACCCAGGAGCTGGACGAGAAGACCTTCCCCCGGGAGGAGGGCTTTGACCTGGCCATGGTCTGCCAGGGCATGGCCGACGAGGCCACCTGGCTGGCCGACCTGGCCGGGGTGCGCTTCGGCTATGCCAGCAACGTGGACCACCTGGCCTTCCAGGGCAGCAAGTCCCTGCTGACCCAGATGCTCCTGGCCCTGGTGTCCAACGGGGTCCGGGCCGCCGGCAAGGAGGGCACCGTGGAAATGAAGCTCCACGCCGAGCACGGCCGGTGCGTCATCTCCGTGCGGGACAGCGGCATGGGCATCCCCGAGGACCGCATGGCCACCCTCTTCTCCGGCGACGCTCCGGAGGAGGTCCCCCGGCCCGGGGAGGGCTCCGGCCTGGGGCTGTACAACGCCCAGCGGATCGTGGCCCTCCACGGCGGCGTGCTGGTGGCCCAGAGCGGCCAGAACGGCGGGGCCTGCCTGGTGGCCTCCCTGCCCATCGTCCCCCCCACCAGCGTGCCCGCCCGGAACAACCCCGGCTACGACAACCTGGGGGGCTTTTCCCCGGTGCTCATTGAGCTCAGCGACGTGCTGCCCTGGCAGGCCTTCGTGCCGGGCAAGGCCGAGGAATGATCTCGCTCACGGGAAGATCGTCCGTTTTTGGCGGACGATCTTTTTCCCTTTCCCCGGGGGCGGCGGGGGTTGTTTTCTCCGGCGGCATCCCGTATAATGAAACACAACAGCATCCAGGAAAACCAAGGCAGGAGGAATGACCATGGCCAAATGCAGAGCGTGCGGCGTGGAGCTGCGCCAGGGGGCGCGGTTTTGCGATATGTGCGGGGAAAAAGTGAACAAGATCTGCCCCAGCTGCGGGGAGATCCTCCGGGACAAGGCAAAATTCTGCGACCTGTGCGGGGCAAAACTCCCCCTGGAACAGGTGGTCTCCCGGCCTGAGGCCCAGGGCCAAGTCTGCGCCGGCCGGCTGCACACCGTGGCCCTGAAGACCGACGGCACCGTCCTGGCCGCCGGAGACAATCAGTTCGGCCAGTGCGACGTGGACGGCTGGACGGACATGGTCACCATCGCCGCCGGAAAATACCACACCGTGGGGGTCCGCCAGGACGGCACCGTGGCCGCCGCCGGGGACAACTCCTACGGCCAGTGTGACGTGGACAGCTGGACGGACATCGTGGCCGTGGCCGCTGGGGACAGCCACACCGTGGGCCTGCGCACCGACGGCACCGTGGTGGCCGCCGGGCGGGAGTCCTCCTCGGGCAAGTGCAGCGTGGGCGGCTGGAAGAACATCGTGGCTGTGGCCGCTGGCATGGACCACACCCTGGGCCTGTGCCGGGACGGCACCATGGTGGCCACCGGGGACAATCTCTTCGGCTCCTGCAACGTCGGCGCCTGGAGCGCCGTGGCCGCCATCGCCGCCAGCCACATCCACACCATCGGCGTGCGGACCGACGGCCGCCTGCTGGAGGCCGACGGCTTTGCCGCCCCGGGGGTGCTGGATTGGACGGACATCGCCACCGTGGCCATCAGCCCCTTCCACACCGTGGGGGTGAAGACCGACGGCACCGTGGTGGCCTCGGGAGACATCCAATACGGCCAGTGCCAGGTGGCGGACTGGACGGACATCCGCGCCGCCGCCGCCGGGGAGCGCCACACGGTGGGCCTGCGGGCCGACGGCACCGTGGTGGCCATCGGGGACAACGCGGCCGGCCAGTGCGACGTGGACGACTGGAAACTCTGGCAGGCGTGACCATCCCCCCTTCGGCAAACCTTCCCACAGACCCATGACCGCCGGTCATGGGTCTGTTTTTTCCCGCCGGCGGGCCCCTTGCAATTTCCCCGGAAAGGGGTATACTATACGAGATAAGAGAGGCACTGCGGCGCGCACGAAGGGGAGGGCTCGGCATGAAAGGGGAATTCTGGCTTGGCTGCCTGTACATTGCTCTGGCAGCGGTGATCTTCTCCACCATGGAGGTCCTGCTCAAGCTCCCCGCCGTGGCGGGGGCCTTTCACCCCATGCAGATCACCATGGAGCGCTTCCTGGTGGGCGGCCTGTGCCTGCTGCCCCTGGCCCTGCGGGCCCTGAAAAAATTGGGCCGGCGGCTGACCCGGCGGGACCTGGCCTTCTTCGCCCTCACCGGCTTTCTGAACATCCCCCTGGGCATGGTCCTGTATCAGCTGGCCATCACCCACGGCCAGGCCAACGTGGTGGCCGTCATCTTCTCCGGCAACCCCATTTTCGTCACCCTCCTGGCCTTCCTCATGCTCAGCGAGGACATCCACTGGAACAACCTGGCCGCCCTGGGGGCAGAGGTGCTGGGCATCCTGGCCATCGTGGACCCCTGGGGAAACCAGGAGATCAGCGCTGCCTGCGTGATCCTGTCCATCCTGGCCGCCCTCTTCTTCTCCCTGTACGCCGTGCTGGGAAAAAAGAAGACCGCCAAGGTGGGCAGCATCGTGGTCACCTGCTTCTCCTTCCTGCTGGGGGCGGGGGAGCTCTTTTTGCTGCTCCTGCTGGGCCACACCGGCCTGGGGGCCGCTTTGTACGGGGCGGTGGGGCTGGACGTCTTCTGTGACGTGCCCTTCCTGCAGGGTCTCTCTGCCACCACCCTGCCCTACTTCCTCTTCATCGGCGTGGTCAACTGCGCCGCCGGCTACGTCTTTCACATGCTGGCCATCGAGAAGACCAGCGCCACCCACGGCAGCCTGGTCTTTTTCTTCAAGCCCATTCTGGCCCCCCTCTTCGCCCTGGCGGTGCTGGGGGAGGCCATCACCCGGCCCATCGCCCTGGGCATCCTCTTTTTCCTGGCGGGCAGCCTGCTGAGCATCCTGCCGGAGATCCTGCGGGAGCGGCGGGCAAAAGGGGCGGCACTCACCGAAACAGAAGGGACGAGATCATAACCTATGTTTACCCCCATTGACCTGACCTCCTGGCCCCGCCGGGAGCACTTTCACTACTACCGCAACATCCTCCCCTGCGGCTATTCCGTCACCGTCCACCTGGACGTGACCCACCTGCGCCAGCTGTGCCGGGAGAAGGGGCTGAAGTTCTACCCCGCCTTCATCTGGTGTGTCTCCCACACCATCCTGGCCCACCCGGCCTTCCGCATGGGGGTGGACCCGCAGGGAAACCCCGGCACCCACGACGTCCTGCACCCCAACTACACCGTCTTTCACCAGGACGACCACACCTTCTCTGACCTGTGGACGGCCCACGACGAGGACTTTTCCGCCTTTTACCAGGCCTTTCTGGCGGACGTGGCCCAGTATGGGGACAACCACGGCATAAAGGCCAAGCCCGGCCAGCCGGCCAACTTCTACTGCATCTCCTGCGTGCCCTGGCTGGACTTCACCGGCTACGCTTCCTCCGTCTCCGGCGGCCAGCCCAACCTCTTCCCGGTGATCACCTATGGCAAGATCACCCAGGCCGGCGGGCGGGAAACCATGCCCCTGGCCATCAACATCTCCCACGCCGCCGCCGACGGCTGGCACACCGCCCAGTTTGTCCAGGGCCTGCAGGCCCTGCTGGACACTGTGACCTTGGAAGGGAGGGAGAGAGGGTGACCCCTCAGCGCCAGAGAGAATTTCAGGACAAGACCATCACCGCCCAAGAAGCCGCCGCCCTGGTCCACAGCGGCCAGAGCGTGTACATCGGCTGCTGCACCAGCTACGCCCGGGCCATCGCCGACGCCATCGCCGCCCGGTCGGAGGAGCTGGAGGACATCACCATCGGCTGCTCCAACATCATCCCCCCCATGACCTTTCTCGACTGCGCCAACCCCGACGCCTTCCGCATCTCCACCTATTTCATGGGCTACGAGGAGCGCCGGGCCTGGAAGGCCGGCCGGGCAGACTTCACCTCCGTCCACCTGGGCCAGGTGGACCAGTGGTGCCGGGAGACCTTTCACCCGGACATCGCCTTTCTGGACGTCTCCCTGCCCGACGAGAACGGCTACATGAGCCTGGGGGCCTCGGGCTGCTGCATGCACCCCTTTATCATGGAGGAGACCGACAACATCATCCTGCAGATCAACCGCTGCTCCCCCTTCGTCACCGGCGACCGCACCCAGATCCACATCTCCCAGGCCAAGCACGTGGTGTGGGCGGACGTGCCCAAGGAGACCGTCCCCGGCGGCCCCATGGAGGAGGACCCGGAGACCGAGGCCATGTCCCGCTTCCTGCTGGACCAGATCCCCGACGGGGCCTGCCTGCAGCTGGGCATCGGCGGGGTGGCCAACGCCGTGGGCTACGGCCTGATGTCCAAGAACGACCTGGGCTGCCACACGGAGATGATGTCCGACTCCTTCATGGCCCTGATGAAGGCCGGGGTCATCAACAACAGCCGGCCCAAGTTCATCCCCGGCCGGTCGGTGGTGGGCTTCGCCTTTGGCTCTCAGGCCCTGTACGAGTTTTTGGACCACAACGAGAACATGTTCTTCGGCCCCTTCCCGGTGGTGAATAACCCGGCCAACATTGCCAAGAATGACAATATGATCTCCATCAACACCGCCATGTCCATCGACCTCTTCGGCCAGGTGGCCGCCGAGGGAATGGGCCTGAACCAGTTCAGCGGCACCGGCGGCCAGGGGGACTACGTCCGGGGGGCCCAGCTGGCCAAGGGGGGCAAGTCTTTCCTGGCCTTCAAGTCCACCCTGGGCACCAACGACGACGGCTCCCCCAAAAGCCGCATCGTGCCCTACTTCCCCCCGGCCACCATCGTCACCACCCCCCGCTCGGACGTGCAGTACGTGGTGACGGAATACGGCATGGTAAACCTGAAGGTCCTCACCATGGCCGACCGGGCCCGGGCCCTGATCGACCTGGCCCACCCGGACTGCCGGCCGGAGCTGACCGCCCAGGCCAAAAAAATGGGCCTGTTTTAACCTGCGCAATCCCAAGGATTCTGAATTTCCAAGAACTATCTTTACAGGAGGCTGTCATGAAACTCGCCATCACCTACGACAACGGCCAGGTGTTCCAGCACTTTGGCAAGACCCAGCAGTTCAAGATCTACGACATCCAGGAGGGCAAAGTGGGCCCCTCCCTGGTCACCGGCACCGGCGGCCAGGGCCACGGCGCCCTGGCCGGCCTGCTCCGGGCCCTGGGCATCAGCGTGCTCATCTGCGGGGGCATCGGCCCCGGCGCCCAGGAGGCCTTGAAGAGCCTGGACATCACCGTCATCCCCGGCATCACCGGGGACGTGGACCAGGCCGCCCAGGACTTTGTGGACGGCAAACTGGTGCCCAACACCGAGGCCCTGTGCAACCACCACCACGACGGCCCCGCCCACAGCTGCGGGGACCACGGCTGCGGCCAGCACACCTGCGGCCACTGAGTCCGCCTCCCCCCCGACAAAACGGCCAGCGGCCAGACCTCTCCCGGTCTGGCCGCTGGTTTTTCTCATTTGGCGGGCGGGAACAGGGCTCTGGTCTGGTCGGAGACGGGGTCCTGGGATGGGGCGGCGGGTTTGGGGGCGCTTCTGCGCCCCTTGGGGTCCAGCTTGGCCATGTTGCTGTGCAGGACCTTCTGGTCCCGGTGGGTGTAGATGTTGGCGGTCACCGAGATGTTGGCGTGGCCCATGAGCTCCTTGGCCACGTTAATGGGCACCCCCGCTCGCTGCAGGTCGGTGCAGAAGGTGTGGCGCAGGCAGTAGGGGGTCAGGTCGGGGGCGATGGCGTGCTGGACGATCTGTCCCTCCCGGACCTTGGCCCCCATGCGCAGGTCCAGGTCCCGGGCAAAGGACTCCCACAGGCGGCGCAGGCTGCTGGCCCCCCGGATCTCCCCAGCGGGGGTGGGGAAGACGGGGGTCTCCGGGTCCCCCTGGACGGCCAGCAGGCGCTCCCGCAGCTCCCGGCGCATGGGGATGTCCCGGATGCCGGCGAGGGTCTTGGGGTCCTTGATGACCCGGGTGCCGCTCTCCACGGCCTTGTAGACGTGGATCTCGTTGCGGGCAAAGTCGATGTCCTTCCAGAACAGGGCGGCGGTCTCCCCGGGCCGCAGGCCGGTATAGAGGATGGTGAGCACCCACAGCCCCGCCGGGTGGGTGGCCGCCAGGGCCAGGATGTGCCGGCGCTCCTCCTTGGTCAGGGGCCGGCGGGAGCGCTTGACGCTCTCGGGCAGCTGCAGGCCCTCGGCCGGGTCAAAGAGGATCAGCCGGGAGCGCCGGGCCTGGCGGAAGAGCTCCTGCAGGACCATGCGCAGCTTGGACACGTGGGAGTAGGACCGGCCGGCCTGGGTGTTGAGGATGGTCTGCAGGTGCAGGTCCCGCACATCCTGCAGGGCCATGGTCCCGATGGCCGGGCCGATGTACCCCTTGTACTTCTCGTCGTACAGGCCCAGGCTCTTCCGGGTCAGGCCCGCCGGGACCTTGTAGGTCTCCTTCCACCGGTGGAACCACTGGTCCACGGTGGTGTCCCCCCCGGCGGTGAACTCCCCCTGCTGGAGGGAGGCCACCAGCTCGGCCAGCTTGTCGCAGGCCTCCCGCTCGGTTTTGCCCCGGACTTCGTAGCGCCGGTTCTTCCAGGTGATGGTCTTGCGAATGTAGGTGTATTTTTCCATGTTTAGGACCTCCAATCTCCTAATGTAAGACCTATCCTATATCAGAAGAAGGTTTCCTGTCATCCTCTCCACCACCTCCGCCGGGGTGGGCGATACGGGTCCCCCTGTGCGCTCCCAGACGGACATTGGTGCGGCCTGCAGAGGCGTTTTCCGCCGTCCAGACCCGCCGCGCCCCCTTGATAAAAGGGGAAAAAAGAGGGGAAATCTTGATAGGTTGACAATCTTCGCCCACAGAATCAACAAAAAAAGGGACCCCGCTTTGGGGGGAAACCGGCAAAAGGGAGGAAGGCAGAAAATGTCCGCTGCCCCCTTGAAGATTGGAAAGTTCCATTGTATAATACAAAAAATACAAAAATGACGAGCAAAAGATACAGAATTAGTTTGTTTTTCGCAAAAACTTGACAAACAGTTGACAAAAAAGCGTAGAGCGGGATCCTCCCCCCGGAAGGCCGCCGCCCCACACTTTCTTGTATAAAAATGAAAAGGAGAGAACCCAACATGAAGAAGAAATTGCTTTCCCTGGCCCTGGCCGGTGTGATGGTCCTTGGCCTGTGCGCCTGCGGCGGTGAGACCACCGACGAGACCTCCACCGAAGGCACCGAGACCACCTCCACCGCCCAGGGCGCCGCCTTCAAGATCGGCGGCACCGGCCCCCTGACCGGCAGCGCCGCCATCTACGGCATCGCCGCCAAGAACGGCGCGCAGATCGCCGTGGACGAGATCAACGCCCTGGGCGGCGACATCCAGTTCGAGCTGCGCTATGAGGACGACGTGCACGACGCCGAGAAGGCCGTCAACGCATACAACACCCTGAAGGACTGGGGCATGCAGCTGTCTCTGGGCTCCGTGACCTCCAAGCCCGCTGAGGCCACCTCTGTGGAGAACTATTCCGACCGCATCTTTGCCCTGACCCCCTCCGCCTCCTCCGTGGCCACCATCGAGGGCAAGGACAACGTCTTCCAGATGTGCTTCGCCGACCCCAACCAGGGCGCCGCTTCCGCCCAGTACATCTCTGAGAAGCAGCTGGGCACCAAGATCGCCGTGATCTGGAAGAACGACGACGTGTATTCCAAGGGCATCCATGAGACCTTCCTGGAGAAGGCAGAAGAGCTGGGCCTGGAAGTGGTCAGCGACACCACCTTCGCCGACGGCAACGACACCGACTTCTCCGTCCAGCTGTCCGACGCCCAGAGCAAGGGCGCTGACCTGGTCTTCCTGCCCATGTACTATCAGCCCGCCTCCCTCATCCTGGCCCAGGCCAAGAACATGAACTACTCCCCCAAGTGGTTCGGCGTGGACGGCATGGACGGCATCCTGACCATGGAAGGCTTTGACGCCACCCTGGCCGAGGGCGTCATGCTGCTGACCCCCTTCAACGCCGACGCCGAGGATGAGAAGACCCAGAACTTCGTTAAGACCTATCAGGAGAAGTTCGGCGAGGTGCCCAACCAGTTCGCCGCCGACGCTTACGACTGCGTCTACGCTTACTATGAGGCTCTGACCAACGCCAAGGCCACCCCCGACATGGACGCTTCCACCCTGTGCGATCTGATGATCCAGCAGTTCACCTCCATGACCTTCAGCGGCCTGACCGGCACCGAGGTCACCTGGGACGCCACCGGTGCGGTCTCCAAGGACCCCAAGGGCATGGTCATCGAGAACGGCGCTTACGTGGGTCTGGACTGATCCCCGTTTCGCCCAACGGCAACCACCACTGGGATTTCTCGGCTGGAGCGGCTTATTTCTTGATAAGCCGCTCCGGCCGTGTTCCGTCCCTCAGCGCGTATCGGAAAGAGACCCGCCCCTGGCCCCTTTCCGATACGCACTGAACCGTCTGCTGCCCCCGAAACAACCTGAAGAGAGATATGAGGTATCCAATATGACCTTTCTGAGTTTTTTGATCAGCGGGATCAGCTTAGGGAGCATCTACGCCATCATCGCCCTGGGCTACACCATGGTCTACGGCATCGCCAAAATGCTCAACTTCGCCCACGGCGACGTGATCATGGTGGGCGCGTACATCTGCTTCTATGCCACCTCCCGCTATGAACTGCCCCCCCTGGTGGGCGTGATCCTGGCCATCATCGTCTGCACCATCCTGGGCATCGTCATCGAGCGCCTGGCCTACAAACCCCTCCGGGCCGCCCCCATCCTGGCCGTGCTCATCACCGCCATCGGCGTGAGCTACTTCCTGCAGAACGCCGCCCTGCTGCTCTGGTCCTCCAACCCCAAGGTCTTCCCCTCGGTGGTGTCCAGCGGCAACATCCCCCTCTTTGGCGGCCAGCTCACCATTTCCTACGTCACCCTGGTGACCATCCTGGCCTGCGTGGTCATCATGGTCGCCCTGGTGTGGTTCACCAACAAGACCAAGATGGGCAAGGCCATGCGGGCCTGCTCCGAGGACAAGGGCGCCGCCCAGCTCATGGGCATCAACGTCAACGGCACCATCTCCCTCACCTTCGCCATCGGCTCGGGCCTGGCCGCCATCGCCGGCGTGCTGCTGTGCTCGGCCTACCCCACCCTGGTGCCCACCACCGGCGCCATGCCGGGCATCAAGGCCTTCACCGCCGCCGTCTTCGGTGGCATCGGCTCCATCCCCGGGGCCATGCTGGGCGGCATCCTGCTGGGCATCATCGAGATCTTCGCCAAGGCCTACATCTCCACCCAGCTGTCCGACGCCATCGTCTTTGCCGTGCTCATCCTGGTGCTCATCATCCGGCCCGCCGGCCTGCTGGGCAAGCAGATTCGAGAGAAAGTGTGAGGTGGCAGACATGAAAAAACGCATTCGTTGGAACAAGACCACCCGCAACAACTACATCACCTACGCCGTGGTCATCCTGGCCTTCGTGGTCATGCAGGCTATGGTGAGCGCCGGCTCCATCTCCTCCACCCTCAAGGGCATGCTGGTGCCCATCTGCGCCTACGTGGTCATGGCCATCTCCCTGAACCTCACCGTGGGCATCCTGGGCGAGCTCTCCCTGGGCCACGCAGGCTTTATGAGCGTGGGCGCCTTCACCGGCGTCACCGCCGCGGTGGCCCTGAGCAACCACGTCTCCTCCGGCCCGGTGCTGCTCATTGTGGGCATGGTGGTGGGCGCCCTCTTCGCCGCCCTCATCGGCTTTCTCATCGGCATCCCCGTGCTGCGGCTGAAGGGCGACTATCTGGCCATCGTCACCCTGGCCTTCGGGGAGATCATCAAGGGCATCTTCAACAACCTCTACGTGGGCCTGGACAGCAGCGGCCTGCACATGAGCCTGCTCAGTGACAAGACCAACCTGGACGAGGCTGGCCAAATGGTCATCGGCGGCCCCATGGGCCTGGAGACCATCCCCAAGGTGGCCACCTTCCCCATCGGCGTGCTGCTGGTGTTGGTGTCCCTGGTGATCATCTTCCACCTGGTGGGCAGCCGGGCCGGCCGGGCCATTATGGCCGTCCGGGACAACCGCATCGCCGCCGAGAGCATCGGCATCAACGTAACCAAGTACAAGCTCATGGCCTTCACCGTCTCCGCCGCCCTGGCCGGGGCCGCCGGCACCCTGTTCGCCATGAACTACTCCACCCTGGTGGCCAACAAGTTCGATTTCAACACCTCCATCCTCATCCTGGTCTTCGTGGTCCTGGGCGGCCTGGGCAACATGCTCGGCTCCATCATCGCCGCCACCGCCCTGACCATCCTGCCCGAGGCCCTGCGCCAGTTCTCCGACTACCGGATGCTGGTGTACGCCATCGTGCTGATCCTGGTGATGCTGGCCACCAACAACGATACCTTCAAGGCCTTCCTGGCCCGGCTGATTCCGGGACGGAAGAAGAACGAAAAGGAGGTGGTCTGACATGGCCAAGCTGGTTTCCATTCCCTCCAACAGCCTCATCCCCGAGCGGGACATCGACAAGAGCCCCATTCTCGAGTGCGTCAACCTGGGCATCCAGTTCGGCGGCCTGAAGGCCGTGGACGACTTTAACCTCACCATCGGCCGCACAGAGATCGCCGGCCTTATCGGCCCCAACGGCGCGGGCAAGACCACAGTCTTTAACCTGCTGACCAAGGTCTACCAGCCCACCAACGGCACCATCCTGCTGGACGGCAAGGACACCCACAGCATGAACACCATGCAGGTGAACAAGGCGGGCATCGCCCGGACCTTCCAGAACATCCGCCTCTTCAACGCCATGAGCGTGGAGGACAACGTGAAAACGGGCATGGAGAACGAGATGACCTACGGCCTGTGGAACGGCATCTTCCGCACCCCCAAGTACTGGAAGCAGGAGAAGGTGGCCCACGAGCGGGCCATGGAGCTGCTGTCCATTTTCCACATGGAGGACATGGCGGACATGAAGGCCGGCTCCCTGCCCTACGGCGCCCAGCGCCGGCTGGAGATCGTCCGGGCCCTGGCCACCAACCCCTCCCTGCTGCTGCTGGACGAGCCGGCGGCGGGCATGAACCCCTCGGAGACGGCGGAGCTGATGGAAAACATCCGCAAGATCCGGGACACCTTCCAGATCGCCGTGCTGCTCATCGAGCACGACATGAACCTGGTCATGAACATCTGCGAGGGTCTGTGCGTGCTCAACTTCGGCAAGGTCATCGCCAAGGGCACCCCCGAGGACGTCCAGGCCAACCCCGCCGTCATCGAGGCCTATCTGGGCAAGAAAAAGGAGGCCTGAGCCATGGCAACGATATTGAAAGTCGAGGACATCAACGTCTACTACGGCAGCATCCACGCCATCAAGGGCATCTCCTTCCAGGTGGAGGAGGGGGAGGTGGTCACCCTCATCGGGGCCAACGGCGCCGGCAAGTCCACCACCCTGAACACCATCTCCGGCCTGCTGCGCAGCAAGACCGGCTCCATCACCTTCCTGGACCATGACCTGGGCCGCACGCCCCCCCACAAGATCGTCTCCCAGGGCCTGGCCCTGGTGCCCGAGGGGCGGCGGATCTTCCTGCAGATGAGCGTGCAGGAAAACCTGGAGATGGGCGCCTTCACCCAGAAGGGGGGAGACATCAAGGCCGACCTGGAGAAGGTCTACGCCCTCTTCCCCCGGCTCAAGGAGCGGCTGAAGCAGACCGCAGGCACCCTGTCCGGCGGCGAGCAGCAGATGCTGGCCATGGGCCGGGCCCTGATGAGCCACCCCAAGCTGCTGATGCTGGACGAGCCCTCCATGGGTCTGGCCCCCATCCTGGTGGAGCAGATCTTTGAGATCATCGAAAACCTCCACAAGGCGGGCACCACCATCCTGCTGGTGGAGCAGAACGCCCAGGCCGCCCTGTCGGTGGCCGACCGGGGCTACGTGCTGGAGACGGGCAAGATCGTCACCACCGGCACCGGCACCCAGCTGCTGGAGAGCCCGGAGATCAAAAAGGCCTATCTGGGTGGCTGAGCCGCCTATCCCAACAAGTTTCCCCCCGCCGGCGGCGCCGGCGGGGGGATTTCTGTCAAAAAGTGACCCTGTTGTGACTTTTGCCTTGCTTTCCACAGGCAGGCGTGCTATACTCAGCGTGAATACCCAGAACATCCATTTTATTCCTCGCGCGCGCCTGTTCTTTGGGAGGTGACAGGACATCGGGCGCGGAAAACCCCTACGAAAACCAAAAAGGAAAGGAGAATTTGGTCCATGATCAAATTAAAAAGACGCATTGGCAGTGCGGTTCTTGCTGTGATGATGCTCTTATCGCTCATGCCCCTCACTGCGTTAGCAGCAGATGCTACTGTCGCGAAAATCGGCGACACAGAGTACACGTCTTTACAGGACGCTGTTAATGCTGTTTCCAACGACACCCCTACCACCATTACACTGGTGGATGATATCACATTGGCAGAACCTGTCACCATTTCTTCTAATCAGAACATCACCATCAACGGTGGTGGGAAGACGATTTCCTATGATGCTTCTTCCTGTAAAGTGGTTTTTTCTGCCCCTTCAGGTGCCGAAGTAGAAGGAATTCCTTCCGGAGTTACTCTGAACATTAACAACGTAACCTTTAAGAACACAAACGCTTCTGCTGCATCTTCCGGTTACGCTGTCCTGGTCGGCGGTAACTCTCTTAACACAGAGGTCTCCTTGGATGGTTGTTCCTTCACCAATCTGTATACTGCGGTTTATGTGAACCAGCAGAACAGCAAGGACAATGCTCCCAAGCTCTCCATCACTAACTGCACCTACAACGACACCACTTATGGGTATTCCATTGATGAGACAACCGTTGGCGCTTACAAGGATGCTGTTCAGGTCACCTTCCCTGCTGACAGCAACAAGGGTGTCGCCACTGAAAAGGAGACCTGGAAAAACATCGCCTATATCAATGACAAAGTTGTCGCCCAAGGTACTGGCGCTCTCCTGACTGCCATTGAAGAGGCAAAGACTGGTGACACAATTTCTCTTGCCGGTGGTGAGTACGATGTGACCGTCACCCGTACCGGCAACAAGACCACCTATGGCAGTGGCTTTGTCGTTGCTGAGGATAATATCACCATTCAAGCAGCCAACCCCAACGATAAGCCCGTGATCTACGGCTTTACTAACGAGTATAACGCCGGAGTTGACGAGTTTTCCATCAATGGCCAGGATACTGTCTATGTCTCCGGTGCGAATGTCACCCTGAAGGACTTGGTCATCATGCCCTTGGGCGGCTATCCGGGAGGCGATGGTAAGTCTTTCCCCACCAAGGTAGCAGAAGCCGCCAGTGGGGCCACCGCTTTCACCATGACCGGCTGCGAGACCACGCCTAATACTATGACGAAGTCGGGTCTGAACGGCCACAATATGACCACCTCCTCCGGCAACATCTATGTATCCGTCAATGATGCATCCATCTCCGGGAACAGCTTCGGTGCTGGCACCACCATTTCCGCGGCAGACAATTGCTCTGTTAACGTCTCCGGCAACTACTGGGGCGAAGGTGTTACCGCTGCGGACATCGCAGACATGATTGACGGCAATGTGATTGTCAACACTTACTATACCGACGCCGATATGACCACCACAGAAACCATCGGCGGCACGCCTGTTGCGACAGCTGATCAGCTGGAAAAAGCCATCGCCAACGCCAAGGATGGCGACACCATCGTGCTGGCCAATGACATCACCATTACCTCTGCGCTGGATGTCACCAAGGACATCACCATCGATGGCAACAACCACACCCTCACTGCCGACGAGTGTGTGGGCCTCTACATTAAGGATGATCTGAATTATCTGACCGTGAAAAACTTGACACTGAAAGGTGTACTGGATGATGGTAAAACTGCCGGGGAAGGTGCTACCGGTTCCTTCATGGGCATTGGCACCTATAACGGCTGCTTCGGTGTGGGCAAGTTGACCCTCACTGATGTGACCATTGACGGCTTCTCTTATGGCCTGTATTTCGGCAAGAATCCCGCCGGTGGCACTGGCCCCTTCAATGAGAAGGATGTCACGGTAGACGCCGACAATCTGACAATTCAAAACTGCTATATTAAGGGTGCCTACTTTGAAAAGCTCACCGAATCCAGTTTTACCGACTGCCAGTTCCTAAACAATGGTGCTGATCCGGAGAAAGTGCAGAATACCTTCCAGACCTGGATGTCCGGCGTGGACATCAACCTGAAGAACGGAAGCTATCAGAATATCGTGTTTGATGGCTGCACCTTCAAGGGCAATGGTGCCAACCAGGGCACCGCCCTGCTCCTCAAGGCCCGGGACGATGGGAATTACGGCAACAATACCAAACTGGACGGTGTAACTGTCACTGACTGTATCTTTACGGACAACAATTCTGCCGTCACTCCCATCATCATTGGCGAAGAAGGCAAGGACAACAAGTCTCCTGTGAACGTAAGTATTCAGGATGGCGTGGCATATACCAACAACCTGGAAACAGACGCTGTCTACATCGTGACCTTCAAGTATGATGGGAATACCACCATCAACACCGTGTTGGCCAAGGGTGATATTACTCTCCCCGCCGCTCCCTCCCGCGCTGGTTACTCCTTCCGCGGTTGGTATGGCAATGGCCATCTGTACGCAGCTGGCGATGTCGTTACCATCACCGAGGACACCACCTTCGTGGCTCAGTGGAGCGACAACACTCCCTACTACACCATCACCGTGAAGGACGCCGAGAACGGCACCGTCACCTGCTACGCCAAGAGCGCCGCCAAGGGTGCTGACGTGACCCTGACCGTGAAGGCCGACGTGGGCTATCAGCTGGACAAGCTCACCGTCACCGACGCCAGCGGCAACGTCATTGACGTGGAGAAGGTGAACAACACCACCTACACCTTCGTCATGCCCGGC
>SFLH01000003.1 GCA_004554585.1 Clostridiales bacterium
CTGCCGGGCCGGGTTGATATTCAGGCCGTAAAACCGGGCAGCGTGGTTGAAAATGGCGCTAAGTTGATTGTGAACCGTCTTAAGGTAGGTTTTGGACAGCGGTTTGCCGTGACAGTCCCGCATTTCCCGGATCTCGTTCTGCCAGCGCATAATGTCCTTGGCTGTGATCTCCGAAAGCTTCCGCTTGGCAAAATAGGGCAGGATCTTCTTTTTGATGATGCTCTCCTTGGTGAGCCAGGTGTTGAGCTTCAACTTGGGCTTAATGTCCCTCTCATAGAGGGCGACGAAGCTCTCGAAGGTCATGTTCACATCGGCCTGCTTTTCCATCAGGAACTCCCGTTCCCATTCCAGCGCCTCTCGCTTGGTGGCAAAGCCCCTTTTGAGCTTCTGCTGGCGCTCACCTTTCCAGTCGGTGTAGCGGAACTGCACATACCAGGTGCCGTTGTCCTTGTTTTTAAACGCTACTCCCCCTTTCTCGCTGTTTCGGTTCTCGTGCCATAAAACTTCTCGTGGAAGAACTTGCGGTCGATCCGGCCGGAAATCGTGATGCAGCCGGTTTTCGCCAGTTCCTCGTTCATCTGCCGGATGAGCTTGTAGGCGTAGGGGACGGATACCCCCAGCTCCTCGGCCACTTCATTGACGCGCATAAAAATCTGGTTTGCCATGATAAATACCTTCCTTTCCTTGTTGTTGGTGACTGTGGCCTGCAAGTGTTGTGTTAAATGCCTCCTTACTTATGTCCGCCATTTTTTCTCCGTTTCGCAACCAAAAATCTGGCGGGGCATTTGATGTGCTATATCATCTAAGCTTATCCGCTTAGTATTCTTATAATACTATACATATAAGCTTAGTTCAAGCCTTTTGAAAGAAATATTGTTAAATAAATTTGCTTAGATTATCTTGACAGGACTAAGCAAATATGCTATGTTTCATATAAGAACAACCATAGATGGGAGCTGGATGTATGGCGATTGGCGAACGGATTCACTTTTTCCGTCTCCTGCGGGGGATGACACAGAAATATCTCGGTATGGCGCTGGGTTTTCCGGAGAAGTCCGCCGATGTGCGCCTTGCTCAGTACGAAACAGGATCAAGAACCCCAAAGGCAGACCTTACCGCTGCTTTGGCCCAGGTACTGGATGTCTCACCCCATGCCCTCTCCGTCCCGGATATAGACTCCTATGTGGGGCTCATGCACACCTTGTTTACCCTGGAGGACAATTACGGACTCAAAGTCACGGAGCAGGACGGCGAGCTTGCCTTGCAGGTGGATTTCCGCAAAAACAAGGATGCTGCCCGGCTGCACGAGATGCTCTGGGCCTGGCGGGAACAGGCGGCCAAACTGGAGGCCGGAGAGATCTCCCAGGAGGACTATGACCGCTGGCGTTACCACTATCCGGAGTACGACAGCAGCCAGATTCGCGCTAAGGTGCCGCCGGAGGGCCTGATCTAACCCTCTCACTTGTAGGCCACGGGAGAGGGCCGTTTGTTGCGCAAAATCAGAAAATTCAGATAAATGAGAGCAAAATAAAAAAGGTCTAACTGATCAGCAAAAATCAGTTAGACCTTTTACTTATGAATAAAATTTAGCGAGTGCTATCAATCTGCTATCAAATAGGGAATTTGAAAATCAAAAAGTCAGTGTTTTCAAGGGTTTTTAGGCCCTCATATCCACTTTTTACTTATTCCCATTCGATGGTCCCGCTGGGCTTCGGCGTCAGGTCGAAGAGGACGCGGTTGACGCCCTTGACCTCGGCGGTGATGCGGGCGGTGATGTGCTGGAGCAGGGAGAAGGGGACGTCCTCCACGGTGGCGGTCATGGCGTCCACGGTGTTGACGGCACGGATGATCACAGGCCAGTCGAAGGTGCGGGCGTTGTCCCGGATGCCGGTGGATTTGAAATCGGGCACCACGGTGAAGTACTGCCACACTTTGCCCTCCAGGCCGTTCTTGGCGAACTCCTCCCGCAGGATGGCGTCGGATTCCCGGACAGCTTCCAGCCGGTCCCGGGTGATGGCGCCCAGGCAACGCACGCCCAGGCCAGGGCCGGGGAAGGGCTGACGGAAGACCATGCTGTCGGGCAGGCCCAGGGCCTTGCCCACCACACGGACCTCATCTTTAAAGAGGAACTTCACAGGCTCCACCAGCTCAAACTGGAGGTCCTCCGGCAGACCGCCCACGTTGTGGTGCGCCTTCACCGGGCCGCTTTCCAGGATGTCGGGATAAATGGTTCCCTGGGCCAGGAACTCAATGCCTTCCAGCTTCCGTGCCTCTTCCTCAAAGACCCGGATGAACTCTGCGCCGATGATCTTCCGCTTGGTCTCGGGATCGTCCACGCCCGCCAGCTTGTCCAGGAAACGGTCCACCGCGTCTACATAAACCAGGTTGGCGTCCATCTGGTTGCGGAAGACCTCCACCACCTGCTCAGGCTCTCCCTTGCGCAGCAGGCCGTGGTTGACGTGTACGCAGGTGAGCTGCTTGCCCACTGCCTTGATCAGCAGAGCAGCGACCACCGAGGAATCCACGCCGCCGGACAGGGCCAGCAGCACCTTCTTGTCGCCCACCTGGTCCTGAATTGCCTTGATCTGCTCGGCAATAAAGGCCTCCGCCAGGGCGGGGGTGGTGATGCGCTCCATGGATTCCGGACGTTTGTTCTCAGCCATAGTTCGTTCCTCCTCTATCGTTTCCAATCACAGTTTTTTCCAGAATATTGACATAATATTATAGCACGAATCTTGGGGAAAAGAACAGACCTTTTTCTGAAAAAACAAAATTTTGTTCACAAAGGCAGGCAGACCACCAGCTCAAAGCGGCCGTTGGCCGCTGTCGCCTCCAGAGAGCCGCCGTACCGCCGGGCGATCTCCCGCATGCCCGGCAGGCCGAAACCGTGGGCGGCGCTGTCCCGTTTGGTGGTGGACAGATCTGCCCTCTCGTCACCAGCCAGCGCATTTTCTACCCGCAGCATAAACAAGCCCTTGTCCGCTCGGCAGCGGACAAGGATGGTTTTGTCGCTGCTTCTCCCGGCGGCCTCAATGGCATTGTCCAGGGCATTGCCCAGCAATGCGCACAGATCAATGTCGCGCATGGAAAGGTCTTGGGGAAGCGCGACCTGAAACTGGCCCATCAGCCCGCGGCGGCCCATCTCCTGGGCTTTGGCGGCCAAAACAACATTGGCCGCCGTGTTGTCACAGAAGTGTTCCTCCCCAGACAGAGAGGGTGAGGCGGCCAACTGGCTCAGATAGGCCGCGGCTTTGTCTCCCTCACCCTGTGCCAGCAGGCCTTGTACGGCAGTCAGGTGATTGCGCAGGTCGTGGCGGAGGGTGCGCACCTGGGTGTGTTCCCGCTGGAGTCCCTGGTAATACAATTCCCGCAGGCCGGCCAGGTAAACCTCTCGTTCTAGCTGTTCGTGGTTAGACAAAGCTAGAATGACCAAAAGGAGGATTATCGCTGTGATACCGGAAAAGGGGAGGAGGACCAAGCCTTGCTTCAAGGCCATGGCGTGGGCAGTAGGGGACATCCACTGAGGATATGCAAGTAAGACCTCTGCTACCAGGGCAAATAGGGGCATCAAAGACAGCCCTAGCACCAAACGCCACAGCCGGCGAGAGAGGACGACGGTTTCTTGAGGCAGCCGGCGGCAGAGAAAGAGGTAGATCAGCGTAAAGGCCAGCGGCCGAGCCAAACGGCTCAGAATGTCATAAAGGGGAAACGTGGTATGGTCCAATAGGCTCAAGTAGGTGTCTGCCATCGCGCAGACTGACATGATCAGGCAGAAGAAAATGACGGTCACTGCCAAACGCCCCACCCAATCCCCTTGGGTAGACAGGAGGGAGAAGAGCAGGAAGAAGGGAAAGGTATAAAAAAGATTGGGATCTCCCACCCAAATGATCATAGCGGAACTGCAACCCCAGCAAACGGCCAGCAGAAGTTTCCACCACCATCTGGGGCGTACAGATAGAAAGCCTCTGGCAATCCGGTAGAGAAAAACACCGCACAGAAATACCATGACCAGGTAGGAACAGTGAAGCAAGAATTGGTACAGAGAGGATGTCATGATGCTTATTCCTCCAAGGATGCCCTGGTCAAGGCGATCAGCGCGCTCTGCTGGCAGGAGCGGCTGATGGGGAGAGTCTGCCCCCCCACAAAAACTTGACTCCCACTCACTTTCTCCACAGCCTGTACCTGGACCAAATATCGCTGATGGATGCGCACAAAGGTGTCGCCCAGTTCCTGGGCCACCTGGTCCAGCTTGCCATAAAAGGAATAGGAGGCAGACTTGGTCACGCAGGTCACCAGCCGCCGGTCCGAGGAAAAGTAGAGAATCTCCCGGCGGGGGATGCGGTAGGTAACTTCCCCCCGCCGGCAGAGATAGACCTGGTCTTCTGTGCGCAGCAAAGCCGCCGCTGCCCGGGTGAGGACCTCCTCCAGCTGCTGGGGGCTGGGCGGCTTGAGCAAATAGGCCAAAGCGCCCACCTGATAGCCCTCAAAGACATGTTCCGGGTAGCCGGTGACAAAGACGATGGGCAGTGTATCGTCCCGTTGGCGCAGCCGGCGGGCGGTCTCCATGCCGTTGAGCTGGCCCATTTCCATGTCCAAAAAGATGAGGTTGAGCTCGCCGGGATGCTTGCCCAGCCAGCCCAGCAGGCCCTCTCCAGAGGAGAATTCCAAGATTCGGGCCCGCTGTCCCTGGGGTTCCAACAGCCGCTCCAAGGCAGCCCGCAAGGCAAGCCGCGCATCGTAGTTGTCATCACACAGCCCAATCGACAACACGGTCATCACGCTCCTTTCTCTCGGCCAACAAGCGATGAGAATCCGTTTGCTTTTTCCCTCTGATTGTACCACACGGCGGAGCGGCCGCCAACCAGGGACTGGACGGCCGCTTCGCCAAGTTTGACGAGCGAGCCGCCAAACTTGACAACACTTTCTTCCCGCCCGCCAAAGATGGCATTGGTCCAACGGAAGGGGACAGGCCCCGTTGCCCGGGGCGCCCAGAGGGAGGTATGGTGAAAGCAGAAATCCCCAAGAAAGGATGGGAAAACACCATGCTGAATGTACAGAATCTGCACAAATCCTACCAGGTGGGCAAAACCACCTATGAGGTCCTGAAGGGGGTCTCCTTTCAGGTGGCCAAGGGGGAATTTGTGGCCGTGATGGGGCCCTCAGGCTCTGGCAAGACCACCCTGCTCAACTGCATCTCCTGTTACATCCCCGCCGACAGTGGACAGATCACCCTGGGACAGCGCCAGCTGGCCAAGCTGGACGAGCCCGCCCTGGCCGCCGTGCGCAACAAGCAGCTGGGCTTTGTGTTTCAGGACTTTCTCCTGCTGGATGGCCTGACGGTACGCCAGAACATCCTCCTGCCCGCCATCATCGGTGGAACTGTGGGCCGGACGGTGGAGGAGCGGGCCGACCGGCTGTGCCAGGTCTTTGGCATCACCGCCATCGCAGAAAAATACCCGGCGGAAATCTCTGGCGGGGAAAAGCAGCGCACTGCTGTGGCGCGGGCGCTGATCAACAATCCGCTGCTCATCCTGGCCGACGAGCCCACGGGCAACCTGGACTCCAAGTCCAGCCGGGCGGTCATTGCCTCCTTTGAGCAAGCCAGGGATGCCCTGCAGGCCACCATCTTCATGGTCACCCACGACTCCTTCGCGGCCTCCTTCTGCGACCGGGTCATCATCCTCCGGGACGGGGTGGTCTGGCGGGTGCTGGCCAAGGGGGAGCAGGACCGAACCCGCTTCCAGGATCAGCTGCTGGACGCCATTCGGGACATGGGCAAGGAGTGAGTACTATGAAGACGTTTTCTCAAGTATACGCCCATCTGCGGCGGAAAAACCGGGGCCAGTACGCTCTGCTGTCCGGATGCTGTTTTTTCTCGGTGCTTCTCATCACCGCCTATGTGTGCATGATGCGCTCTCCCACCATCCTCACTGTGTTGCCCGAGGGCGGAGACAGCCGGAAACAGGTGATGATGGTCTTCGTGCTGGCGGTGCTGGGTTGCGTGGTATTTACCACCTACGCCGCCGGCCTCTTCTTCCGCCAGCGGTCCCGGGATACTGGGGTCCTGCTAGCCCTGGGGGCCTCCCGGCGGCAGATAAAAAGGGAGCTGCGCAAAGACCTGGCTGCCATCGCCCTTGGCTCCTGCGTGGCCGGCAGCGTGCTGGGGGGACCGCTGGCCTGGGGAGTCTGGCGCCTGTTCCGCCTGTTTTTGGTGGACTCCCAGGAGATGGTCCTCACCTTTGATCCTCAGTCCTATGTCCTGTCTCTGCTCTTTGCGGTCTATGTTACTGCCATGCTTTTCTTCCTGGGTGGGCGGTCGGTGGACCGGAACAACATCATTGACATCGTCCAGGAGTCCCACAAGTCCGAGCCTATCCGGGAGGTCAAAAAGTGGTATGCTCCTGTGGGCCTGCTTTTGCTGGCGGCAGGGCTGGCCGCAGGACTCCTCCTGCCCTCGTTTTTCGTCACGGTCCTGCACTGGTATGCCCCCTCGGTGGTCAACGGTCTGTGCTATCTTCCCGCCCTGGTGGGGCTGTACATGATCCTGCTGCATACGGTGGTCAACGGCTGGGGCCGGTGGAAGGGCTACAAAAACCTCATCGCCACATCAATGATGAAGTTCCAGGGCCGGCAGACGGTACGCAACATGCTGGTGATGACCCTGCTGGTAGCAGGGGCCTATTTTGCCAGCTTCTATGCCCCCATGATGTCCAGCAGCACGGCCTTTTCCTTTGATGCCCGTCCGGTGGACTATGAATACCACTGGCGGGGAGACCAGGACCTGCCCGAGCAGCAGCAGGTCAGCCGGATGGCTGCGGAGTACGGGGTGGAAATCACCTCCTGGGCGCAAACGCAGGCCGCCTATCTGGGCGCCGATGGGACCTATTCCGTGGAGACCGAGGGCCCTTTGGGGGTCACCTACACCACGGAATACTCGGAACTGTTAAACGGCGCCACCTTCTTTTCCGAAAGCAGCTGGAACACCCTCACCGGTCAGCGGGTAGACATTGCCCCTGGCACCTGTGCCAATGTCCTGGATGACGAGGGCGGCAGTAGCTATCTCTCTGGGGGAGATGTGCAGGTGATCACCAACATGGTCACCCGCCAGCAGCTCCAGGTGACCCCGACCAATCCCCTGTGCTATTCCATGCTCATAGGCTGTTATGTCCTGGATGACAGGGATTACGCCGCCATCACCCAGGGCTTGACGGACAAATGGACGGAGGACTATGTGTTCTTCAATGTAGCCGACGTGGAGGCCAGCTATCCCTTTGCCAAGGCACTCTTTGCAGAGATCATCGACTGCTCCGGCCCTGAGGTGGAGGTAGCCGACTACTATGACTTGGTGGGGGCTGCCCTAGCCGAGGAGCGGGGTGAGCCTTACGAATTCAGTCCCGAGGAAGCAGGTTCCCGCGGCCTGTCGGTGATCGATTACGACGACTGTGACTCGTCGGAGTTCCGTTCCTATTGGCTCTACATGCCCCAGTTCCGGGTGATGGACCAGAACGATTTCGTCACCACCATGGCGGTCTTCCTGATGCTCTTTCTCTTCATCGCCATCGTCTGCTTCGCCGCAGTCATTGTCATCGCTTTTGCCCGGTCTATGACCATTGCCCTGACCAACGCGCGGGTCTATGATGACCTACGCCACTTAGGTGCTCCCCGGCCCTACCTATACCGGTCGGTCAAAGGTCAGGTCAGCCGGGTCTTCCAGGTGCCCATTCTCATTGGGACCCTGCTCATCTATGTGTTTTATGTTTACATTATGTACGCCAACAGCGCTCCCGCCGCCATTACAGCCAGCGAGAGAAGCGGGCTGCTGGCCTGCCTGGCCGTGGTCATCGGGGTTTCCCTGCTGTTTTACCTGTTGTATCGTATCACGCTGCGAAAAGTCTGCGCTGTGACCATTGATAGAAAAACCGAAGGATAAGGGAAGTGTGGTTTCTTCCCCAAGATAGAAAAATCCTCCTGGCCTTGGGATACCTCCCGGCCAGGGGGCTTTTTTGCCTATCTGGCGGGGAGGCGGGAGGCCAAGAATGATAGTTTGTCAAGATTCTTGACAAACTGGGGAAAAGCAGGTAGGATAAAACCTACTTATGGGCAAGGGAAGGGCGATCATCGGCTCCTGTCCCCGCGCCAAAGGAAAAGGGGGAGAGGCGGACCACGAGAAAAGGGACAAACGAAGAGCATCTTTTGTGGCCCTGGTTCGGCAGACAACGGCAGAGGCAGGGATGGACAAGGGAATCGGGTGCGAATCCCGGACGGTAACCGCCGCTGTATACGCTGAGGCACCGGATCGTTGGCGAAAGTCAGTCACTGGGGCAACCTGGGAAGGCAGATCTGGCGCCGTGGGGAATTCCCCAGATGCGTGAGTCAGAAGACCTACAAGAGAGAAGAGACGAAGCCGCTTCGGCGGCAAACCATGGAAAAACGGCTGTGGCAAGGAATTGGAAAATTCTGCCATGGCATTTTTTATGCCATGACAGAGGAGCAGTCGAAAGGAGCACAATTGAAATCCATGACAAAACGTGTGGTCAGCCTGCTGCTGGCGCTGATCCTGGCCTTGGGCTTTTTGCCCGCCGGGGTCCTGGCTGCGGGAGAGACAGAGGTTTCTGACCAGAACGGGCTGGCTGCCATGACAGGCAGCGGCAGTTACCTGCTTACCCAGGACATCACATTAAACAATTGGAACCCGATCAATTTTTCTGGCACTTTGGACGGCAACGGACATACCATCACCCTGGATGGTCAGCCGCTGTTTGGTGCGCTGAGCGGTACCGTGAAGAATCTGTGCCTGGACGGTGAGGCAGGTTCTTATGATACGGATTACGTAGGCGCACTGGCCTTCACACTGGAAGGAGGCACGGTGAATAATTGCTGGTCCGGTGTCGAAACGTCTGCCTGGGAGGCATCGGCAGGTTTTATTGGAACCATAACCGGCGGCACCATTAAAAACTGTCTCTCTACGTACGGTTCCGAGTACGGCATTTCCACCGATGCAGACAGCGCCACTACTATTAAAAATTGTTATTATTCTAGTGATGTATGGTACGGCGTAAGCGATGGAGACTTTACAGATGAGGGCAACAGCGGAATAGGTGCTGACCAGTATCTAGACGCCATGGCACAGCTCAACGCCGCCCATGAGGAAGGCCTGCTGTATTGGGTCATGGACACAGACGGTGTGCCCAAACCGATCTCATCCGTGAAACCTGAGGCCGATCGTACGGAGTTGAATGCGCTGTACGAAGAGGTCAAAGATAAGGCCAACGCTGTGCCGGACGAGTCTAGTGTTTCCTATACGTCAGAGAGTTGGACGGCCTTTGAAACGGCGCGTACCTCAGCCAAAGAGGTCCTGGAGAACCAAGATGCGAGCCAGGCCGCCATTGATAAGGCAAAGAATGAGTTACAGGCGGCAATCGACGGCCTGATTCCTGATCGCACCACGGTGACCGCTGCAGAGCGCGAGGCTCTTCAGGCCGAGATTGCAAAAGTGCCCAGTGAAAAGGGACGGTACACCGATGCCAGCTGGTCCTCAGCGCAGACGGCGCTGAAACAGGCGAAGGATATTTCGAATAATCCTGCCGCCACTGCAGAGGATCTGACCCAGCAGACTACCGCACTGCAAACCACCCTCGACAATTTGACTGAGATTGCAGATCCGGCCGCAGTGACGGAACCACCGGAGGGCCAAGAATGGCAGATGATCTCCACAGCAGAGGAATTAGCGAAACTGTCTGAGGAGGGCGGCACTGGTTACTATAAACTGTCCAATGATATTATAAACTATGAAGGTTATTACTCCTGGAATGGAAACTATCAGCAGTTTAACGGGGTGCTGGACGGCAACGGCTATGCGGTGATCTTTGCAGACGCAGACAAGTATCCAAACCCTGTCATCAACACCCTGGGTCCAAACGGTGTCATTCAGAACCTGGGGGTCAAAGGCAGCATCGCCAACGTACCCATTGTCAACAAGCTTTCCGGAATGCTCATCAACTGCTATTCCTGGGCGGAAAGCAGCTACGGCGGTCTGGTGGGTGAAATGTGCTCCGGCTCTGTCATTGCCAACTGCTATGTAAACAAGATGCCTGGCACCTCTGGCGCTGGCGGCTTGGTTTATACCGGCAGCGGCGGACACATTCTCAACAGCTATTGGCCCAGCGGGGAGGCCGTCGGGAGCAACAAGAATACCGCGATTCTCGAGAGCCAAACTGTTGCGGATCAGAAAGCAGAGGACTTCCGTAGGATGCTCAACGCCCACCGCTTTGGTGGTATAGAATGGCATCAGAGTGAGCTCGGATTTCCCTGGTTGGGTGAAGAGCAGGCGTATGTGGAAGCAACCTTCTATCCTGTGGCGATGACGGATGTTATTACGGGAGAAACCACTACCATTACCAGTGACGAAGTATCTCTGACCACCAGCGTGTTCGGTCTGCCAGGCGGTGATGTAGCCACACTGGAAATCCAAGGATACGATGGCGGGGTGGAATGGGATGTCACTTCCGCCCAGGATAACAGCCCCATTATTGTCTACGGAGAAGGCAGGGTGTGGGTACGCGCTCCTGGAACGGTGACGGTAACAGCCACCTGCGGCGATAACACCCAGTCCTTCCAGCTGACAGCAGAAGTTCCGAAATTTGAACTAAAGCTTAAGATTAATGGTGAAGATTATACCGGCAAGACCTACCAGACGCCCGGCAGCGATGACTTCGCCCTGACACCCTACGTAATTGTGGACGGGCGGGAGCAGGAAGCCAATGACGGGCTGTTCACATGGGAGAGCAATGCGTCCGATGTGATCAACGTGGATTCCACCGGATGGGTCAACGTCAAACAGGAAGGCTCCGCTACCTTGACTGCCTCCCTTGGAGGCGTTCAGGCGTCGGTTACAGTAGAAGCTGGGTACATTGCGGCAACGGACATCCAGTGCAATTTTTCTGGTACCTATTATCTCCACCGCCGCAATCCCAACTCCATAGGACAGACGGACTTTGTCGGCGCAGACTTCAACCCTCTGCGCAATACCGATGAAACAGGTACGCTCCAGTGCATGGTACCCCGGAAAGCTGGGACAGCCCATCTTACCGTTACCAGCAGTGACCCAAACCTGTCTGTTCCCATTACAGACACCGAGGAAGTTACGTTGGAGTACCTCAATCCAGTGACGGATCTGACTGTGAATAACACGTCTCTCACCGTCCAGGAAGGGCAGACCATTGACGCCGGCCTGGTTTTTACTGGTGCCAACGACAACCAATGGCCGGAAAAATATCCCCAAGGGCTCCACGTCTCGGAAAGTGACATGACCTGGACGCAGAGCGGCGACGGCCAGGTGCTGGCCTACCGCAGCTATCCCATCTACATGCCCGGGGATGAGGGATACAGTTTGGCCGAGGGCAGCGTTGCCAACGACCAGTGGCTCATCAAAGGCGTCAAGGCGGGTACGGTTACCCTCACCGGCACCGCCAAGGACACCACCAACGGCACACATACGGTTACCCTGACCATCCACGTGCAAGCAGGGGAGCAGGGGGAAGACATTCCCGTGAAGGAACAAGTCTCTCATGCCCTGCAAAGCACGGGAGACTATGTATACCAGGCAGTTGGCACGCCGTCATTCAACGACGAATGGATGATTCTGGGGCTGGCCCGGAGCAGCTATGCCGTCTCGGAGAATTTCTACGAGACCTACTACGCCGCGGTCTGCGACAAAGTGCAGGAGCAAAAACAGGAAACCTCTCGCCCCTGGGACAACAAAGTCACAGAGACCCAGCGCCTGGCCCTGGCTCTGACCGCCATAGGGAAGGATCCCACCGACGTAGGCGGTGTGAATCTGCTGGACTACACCTGGAACAAGGAGACCTATTTTGGCCAGGGCCATTCGTTGGGCCAGATGCAGGGCTCCAACGAACTGATCTTTGGCCTATTGGCCCTGGAAGCCAGCAGCACATTCTCTCAGCCGGCGTCGGTCACCATGACCGCAGATGCCATGGTGGACACCCTGCTGTCGGACTACCAGACGGCCTCTGGCGGCTTTGGTTTGTCGGACAATCAGACGGCAGGCGCTGACATCACGGCCATGGCCCTGCAGGGACTGGCCAAACACACCGACGAACCCGCGGTTTCGACCGCCATTTCTCAGGCGTTGGACTACCTTTCCAGCGTACAGAGCGTCGACGGCACCTTCGGCAATGCGGAAACCACCGCCCAGGTGGTTCTTGCCCTGTGCGAGCTGAACATGGACCCGGATCAGGCGGAGGCATTCACCAAAAATGGATGCAGCGTGGTGGATGGCCTGCTGAGCTTTGCGCTGGAAGATGGTTCCTTCTGCCATACCATGACTGGCGGTAGCAACGGCATGGCTACGGAACAGGCCTTCTATGCCTTGGCCGCCCTGGATCGTTTCTACAACGGCCAAAACAGCCTCTACCGCATGGACGACGTCACTTTGGGTGGGGAGAGCGGCTCGGCGGTGACCGGGGTAACCGTCACGCCGGCCAGCGCCGAGGTCGAAACGGGGCAAACCGTTCAGCTCACCGCCACAGTGGTGCCGGTGAGCGCGGAGAACAAAGCGGTCACCTGGAAGAGCAGTGACCCCCAGGTCGCCTCCGTCAGCAACGCGGGTCTGGTCACCGGCCAGAAAGCTGGCACGGCCCAGATCACGGTCACAACCGAGGACGGCGGCAAGACGGCAGTTTGCCAGGTCACAGTTCGGGACCCGGAAACGCCCCCGCCTGGGGAGAAGGCCACCGTTACCTTATCGGTGGACAAGCTGACCATTGATAAGGGATATGTACTGGAACCCACCACGGTAGAAATTACCGTGGGAGAGACAGTGTGGGAAGTTTTCCAGCGAGAAATGGAAAACCGGGGCATTCCCTTGACCTATACCTTCCATACGCAGTATAACAGTGTATATGTTGAATCCATCGATGGGGATGGCGAATTTGACCACGGTCCCGGCAGCGGCTGGAAGTACTGCGTGGACGGTGTCTATCCTGACTACGGCTGCAGCTTGTACACCTTGTCCGGCGGAGAGGTCATCCAGTGGCGGTATACCACCAACCTAGGCGCCGACCTGGAAGAAAACCCTGACGAGGAGCCGGAAGAACCCGCTGGCTCCACCGTCCTTACGCCGGAAGCTCATCCGGACCAGAACGGAAGCGCTCAGGTTCCTGTGACGGATCTTCAACTGGAAGCGGCCATCTCCGGCGTTTTGGCCGGGGGCGGAGACATTGTGCTGGCACCTCAAATCAGCGGCGCCGCCAGCGAAGTGGCTGCCCAGCTGCCCATCCAGGGGCTGAAAACCATGGTGGAGCAGACCAAGGCAGCGTTGGTGTTCCAAACAGAACTGGGCGATATTACGCTGTCTCATGCTGTACTGTCCTCTCTTGTCTCCCAGGCAAAAGGCAATACGGTGCGCATCACCTTGACTGCCCGTTCCGCCAAAGATGTGGCTGACCACGTGGATAACGCACTGTTGGAGGGCGCTGCCATTGTGGAGGTGACCATTGCCTGCAACGGCAAGCTCATCACCGCCTTTGGCGGCAATGGGTTGACCATTGCGCTGCCTGTCAGCTGGGCAGACCATGTGGCGGGAGAGACCTATCGGTGCGTGGTTGTCCACGAAGACGGCACAACAGAGGAAGTTTCTGGCACCTGTTCCAAGGAGCGGGGGCGGTTGTTGGTTGCCCTGAAGACCAGCCGGCTGAGCACTTTCGTGGTGACCACCAAACCGGCAAGCGGCCAGGAGAGCAGCCTGCCCTTCTTCGACGCTACCGGCCACTGGGCCTTGGACGCCATCACCTATGTTTGGGAAAAGGGTCTGATGAATGGCACGGGCAAGGATACCTTCTCCCCGGAGAGCACCATGACTCGGGCCATGATGGTCACCATTCTCTATCGCATGGCCGGCTCCCCGGCGGTTTCGGAGGGCCAGCCCTTCTCCGATGTGCCAGAGGGGACTTGGTATACCCAGGCCGTCTCTTGGGCCGCCAGCCAGGGAATTGTGGACGGCGTGGGGGAGGGGAGGTTCTCTCCCGACACCGCCGTCACCCGGGAACAGATGGCAGTGCTGTTCTATCGCTATGGCGCTTGGGCCAAGTTGGATGTGAGCCAGACCAGCAGTTTGGCTGGATTTACCGACTGCCAGGACATCCATTCCTGGGCCTTGGAGGCCATGGAATGGGCCCATGCCGTGGGCCTGATCACTGGGCGCCCCGACAACCGTCTGGCGCCTCAGGGCACCGCTACCCGTGGGGAAGCGGCGACCATCCTGATGCGTTTTGCCGAGTTGGGGGCGTGAGCCCCCAGCCGGCCCGGAATAGAAAGGACGAAAGATGAAGAGTGTTTGGAAGCGGGGAACCGGGCTTTTGCTGGCCCTTGTGCTGGCCCTTTCCCTGACAGTGCCCGCCGGGGCGGCAGAGCTGGACCTGGAGGATGCTGTCCAGGGCAGTGCTGCGTATTTGTCAAAAACCGTTTCAAAGCCCCAGGTGGGTTCCATCGGCGGGGAATGGGCTGTGCTGGCCCTGGCCCGCAGCGGTGCAGAGCTGCCCCAAGCTTATTGGGACAACTACTACGCCGCGGTAGAAAAGTACGTAGCCGACTGCGGCGGGGTCCTTCACGAGAAGAAATATACGGAGTACTCTCGGGTGATTCTGGCTCTCACGGCCATTGGCGCCGATCCCACCGATGTGGCGGGATATAACTTGCTCACCCCCCTGGGGGACTTTGACAAAACCGTCTGGCAGGGGATCAACGGCCCTGTCTGGGCGCTGATCGCCCTGGACAGCGGCGAGTACCCCATGCCGGTCAATGACCAGGCAAAGACCCAGGCCACCCGGCAGATGTACTTGGAAGAGATTCTCTCCCGTCAGCTGGACAACGGCGGCTGGAACCTCACCGACCGTGGCGGCAATGGGCAAGCTGACCCGGATGTAACCGGCATGGTCCTGCAGGCCTTATCCAACTACCAGAGCCAGGCAGGGGTGAAAGGGGCGGTCAGCCGGGCGCTGACCTACCTCTCCCAAACCCAGGAGGCCGACGGGGGCTATGCCAGCCACAGCACCAGCAACTCAGAGAGCGTGGTCCAGGTGATCGTGGCATTGACCAGCCTGGGAATCGATCTGGAGGATGCCCGCTTCGTGAAAAACGGAAACACCCTTCTGGACAATCTGCTGGGCTACCGTCAGGCCGACGGCAGCTTCCTGCACACCTCCGCCGGCACCGGCGAGAGCCTGATGTCCTGCGAGCAGGGCCTGTATGGCCTGGTGGCCGCCCAGCGGGCGGCCCAGGGGAAATCCAAGCTGTATGAAATGGACGATGTGACCATTCACGTGACCGGTGTGGATGCACCCCAGACCGGTCTGCCTGGTAAGAATGAGGATGTGCAGAAATGCCCGGTTATTCTACCTGGGGCCACCTTTGTGGACATCCAAGGACATACCAACCAGCAGGCAGTGGAAGCGCTGGCCAGCCGGGGGATCATCAACGGCAAGGAGGGGGATCTGTTTGACCCCTCCGCCACCATGACCCGGGCAGAGTTTGCCGCCATCGTGGTGCGGGGCCTGGGCCTGACGCCCCAGGCCGACGACGCCTTTACCGACGTCACCTCCCAGGACTGGTTTGCCTGCTACGTGGGAACAGCCCACAGATATGGAATCATCGAAGGGGTCGGCGGCGGACGGTTCAACCCCCGGGGGACCATCAACCGCCAGCAGGCTGCCGTGATGGTGGCCCGGGCTGCAAAACTCTGCGGCATGGACACCAGCTTGAGCAGCCAGGAGATCCGCGATGTCTTGGCACAGTTTGGGGATTATATGACCATTGCCTCCTGGGCCCAGGAGGGCATGGCCTTCTGTTACAAGGAGGGCATTCTGGATCAGAGCGACTGGAACACCGAACCCACCCGGGCAATCCTCCGCTGCCAGGTAGCCCAGATGCTCTACGAGATGCTGGACGCGGCAAAGCTGCTGTAAGGAGGGCGTGCCATGTGGTGGAAAACACATAAGAAAACCGTCCTTGCTGCAACGCTGGTGGTAGTCATTCTGGCCGCAGCCTTCTGGTTTGGGGGCAGCGCCCCCGGCTCCCAGGGCTGGACAATGGACAACGCCCAGGCAGCCCAGGAAGAAAGAGAACAGGAAAATGCGTCCCCGGCGGAGGAGACGTCTGCCTCCGAGGAAGAGACCGCACAGGCCCAGCAGGCATCCGCGGAAGAAGTCTCGGACAACCAGCAGGACCAGCCAACGTCTTCTGCGGCACCCGCGGAGAAGCCAACCATGGAAATCGATCCCGCCACCGGAAAGGACCAGTATCAGACCGATCCCGTTCCGGAGGGAAAGCCCTTGCCGGTGGAGCCGGAGGACACCGAAGTCACAGCCACTACCCACACCTGCACCCTCTCCATCTCCTGTGAGAAAATCCTGGAGAATATGGACCTGTGTAACCCGGAAAAGGTGGAGCTGGTCCCTGAGGATGGATGGCTGCTGGAGCCTACGACGGTGACCTTTTACGAGGGGGAAAGCGTATTCAACGTCCTCCAGCGCACCTGCAAGCAGCAGGGAATTCACATGGAGTTTGAGGACACCCCCATGTACCATTCGGCCTACATTGAGGGCATCGGCAATTTGTACGAGTTCGACGTAGGCGAGCTGTCCGGCTGGATGTACAGCGTCAACGGTTGGTTCCCCAACTATGGCTGCAGCCGCTATCAGCTCCAGAACGGCGATGTGATCTGCTGGGTCTACACCTGTGACCTGGGCAAAGACGTGGGCAGAGAGACGGCCTAAGCCAGCGCTCTGCCCGGAAAGGAGGACCTATGCCATCCCGTGACACCTTTTCCAGCTGCCATCCTGTGGTGGGCTTTCTCTATTTTGCCCTCGTCCTCCTTTTGACCATGTTCTGCCTGCATCCAGCGGTCTTGGGAATCTCTCTGGCAGGCAGTCTTTGGTATGCCATCTCCCTGAACGGCCGCCGGGCGGTGAAGTTCTCTCTGGTCTTTCTGCTGCCCCTGATTCTCCTGGCGGTGGTGGTCAACCCCGCATTCAACCACCAGGGCATTACGGTGCTGGCCTATCTGCCCACAGGCAACCCTTTGACCCTGGAGAGCATCCTGTACGGTTTCTCTGCTGGCGGCATGCTGGCGGCAGTGCTGTGCTGGTTCTCCTGCTACAATGTGGTGATGACCTCGGACAAGTTCGTCTATCTTTTTGGACGTGTCATCCCCGCCCTATCCCTGGTGCTTTCCATGACCCTTCGCTTTGTGCCCAAATGCAAGCAGCAGCTGCAACGGATTGCTCAGGCCCAGCGGGGAATGGGACGGGACCCCTCCACCGGCGGCCTGCTCCACCGGCTGCGGGAGGGGGTGACCATCCTGTCCATCCTCATCACCTGGTCGCTGGAAAACGCCATTGAGACCGCCGACAGCATGAAAGGCAGGGGCTACGGCCTGCCCGGCCGAACCGCTTTCTCCCTCTATCGCTTGGACGGGCGGGATCGGGCCGTGCTGCTGTGGCTGTGCTTTTGCGGGGGCTTTCTGGTCAGCGGAGCCCTGGCAGGGGGATTCTTTTGGCGCTACTATCCCTCCGTGCGCGGGGTCACCCTCACACCGCTGACGGCGGCGCTGTTCCTGTGTTGGCTGGCTCTGTGCTTTACGCCAGCGGCCATGGATCAATACGCCCATCAGCATTGGAAGAAACTTTATGGAAATGGGAATCCGGGAGATTCTCCCGACACCCAGGAAACGCCGGCAGGAACGCCGTCGGGAAAGGAGGCAGGTCCCCTATGATGGCAACGCCCAATATGACCTTTGACATAGAGGATCTCTGCTTTTCCTATCCCAAACAGCAGACGCAGGCTCTGCGCCATGTGACCCTGTCAGTGGCACAGGGGGAGTTCTTGGTCCTCTGCGGCCCCTCTGGCAGCGGAAAATCCACCTTGCTGCGGCAGCTCAAGCCGGCCTTGGCCCCCCATGGACAGCGGGAGGGAAAAATTCTCTTTGAGGGCACGCCTCTCGATGCCATGGATCACCGGCAGCAAAGCCAGCGCATCGGCTTTGTGCAGCAGAATCCTGACAACCAGCTGGTCACCGATAAGGTCTGGCACGAGCTGGCCTTCGGCCTGGAGAGCCTGGGCTGTGACACCCCGGTCATCCGCCGGCGGGTGGCGGAGATGGCGGCCTTTTTCGGCATCGAGTCCTGGTTCTATCGGGACGTCGCCTCCCTCTCTGGCGGACAGAAACAGCTGCTGAATCTGGCGGCGGTGATGACCATGCAGCCGTCGGTGCTCATTCTCGATGAGCCCACCTCCCAGCTGGACCCCATCGCGGCGGGGGAATTTCTGGCGGTGCTGGGGCGAATCCACCGGGACCTGGGCACCACCATCCTGCTGACGGAGCACCGTTTGGAGGAAGCCCTGCCACTGGCCTCCCGGGCGGTGGTGATGGACAACGGGGCCCTGCTGTGCGCAGGCACGCCCAGTGAGATCGGGCAGGCACTGCGCCGCGCCGGCCACGAGATGTTTCTGGCCATGCCCGCTGCCATGCGGGTATGGGCGGGGGTGGCAAACGATGGGCCCTGCCCGGTGACCGTGGGCCAGGGCCGGACATGGCTGGCGGCCTATGGGGCGAAACACCCCCTGTGCCCACTGCCCCCGGAGGAAGCGCATCAGTACCCCTCCCAACCACTGCTGGAAGGGGAGGAGCTTTGGTTTCGCTATGACAAGGACGGCCCCGACGTGGTGCGAGGGTTGAGCCTGACCCTGCACCGAGGCGAGTTTTTGGCCCTGCTGGGGGGCAACGGGGCGGGTAAGTCCACCTCCCTAAACCTGTTTTCCGGGCTGCTCAAACCCTACCGGGGGCAAGTGAAGGCAGAGGGAACCGTGGCGGTCTTGACCCAGGAGCCTCAGGTTCTGTTTGTGAAAAAGACCGTGGAGGAGGACCTGATGGAAGCCCTTCGCGACAGCCCGTGCTCCCTGGAGGAAAAGCAGAAGCAGGTGGCTGGTGCGGCGGCCTTATGCCGCTTGGGAGCGCTGCTCTCCCGCCACCCATACGACCTTTCCGGCGGGGAACAGCAGCGAGCGGCGCTGGCCAAGGTGCTCCTGCGCCAACCGAAAATCCTGCTGCTGGACGAGCCCACCAAGGGACTGGACGCGTCCTTCAAAGAGGAGTTTGCCCAGATCCTGCAGCAGCTGCTGCGCCAGGGCGTGGGAGTGCTGATGGTCAGCCACGACGTTGCCTTCTGTGCCCGCTTTGCCCATCGGTGCGCCCTGTTTTTTGACGGAGCCATTGTAACGGAAGGCACGCCCCGCACCTTCTTCTCCGGCAACAGTTTCTACACCACCTCGGCCAACCGGTTGGCCCGGGATCTGGTGCCCCAGGCGGTGACCCCAGAGGAAGTGATTCAGGCCTGCGGAGGTTCGCTGCCGACCCGGGAAAGGGATTCGGAGGACATCCCAGCCCGGCCCCCCGCCGCCCCCCCGGAAGAGGTGCCTCACAAGGACAAGGGCAAGGGCCTTCCCTGGCTACGCAGGGTGCTTCTAGTCCTGTCTGGAGGCGGCGTGCTTCTCCTTTTCCTGCACTTTGTTGGTCTTACGGATTTGACCACCTTGGTCACCGGAGAGGGGCTGACCACCCTGGCCCAGGGGGAGATGGGAGCCTACGTGCTCTTCCTTCTGTGTCTGTTTGTCTTCGCCGCCGGCATTACCCGGCGGGGGACCCAAAGGACATACCAGGTTCAGACGCCCAGAGAGAAACGGAAACTGGCCAAACGAACGGTGATTGCCGCCGTGCTGATTTTGCTGCTGATCCCGTTGACCCTCTTTGTGGGCGTTACCTATCTGGGCGGGAGAAAATACTACTTCATCTCTCTGCTGATCCTGTTAGAAACCATGCTGCCCTTCTTCCTGGTCTTTGAGGGCCGCAAGCCCAAAGCGCGGGAGCTGGTGGTCCTGGCTGCCCTGTGTGCCATTGGGGTGGCGGGCCGCGCCTTCTTTTTCATGCTGCCCCAGTTCAAACCAGTCCTGGCAGTGACCATCCTCTCCGGGGTGGCATTTGGCGGCGAGGCTGGTTTTCTGGTGGGTTCCATGACCATGTTGGTCTCCAATGTTCTCTTTGGGCAGACCCCACTGACCCCTTGGCAGATGTTCGCCATGGGCATTGCAGGCTTTCTGGCGGGAATTTTGTTCCAGCGGGGATGGCTGCGGCGCACCCGGGGCGCCTTGTGCATATTTGGCGCTCTGTGTGCCCTGGTGCTCTACGGCGGCATCATGAACTTTGCCTCCGCAGTTACCGTCAATCAGGAGCTCACCACTGGCCTGCTACTTAGCTACTATCTCACCGGCATTCCTTTCGACTGCATCCATGCTGCGGCTACCTGGATCTTCCTGTGGTTTGGCGCGGAGCCCATGCTGGAAAAGCTGGAGCGCATCAAATCCAAGTATGGTCTGGTGGAGTAGCGGCCCGGAAACACACAAAACGATCGGACCCGCAGCCCTTTGGGCACGGGTCCGATCGCTTTTTAACATTATCTGAATCTGAGAAGAGTGGGGGGAGAGGCTCAGGCTTCGATCTCCCGGATGAGGTTGACCATCTCCACGGCGCTCAGGGCGCAGTCATAGCCCTTGTTGCCCGCCTTGGTACCGGCCCGCTCGATGGCCTGCTCGATGGTGTCGGTGGTGAGCACACCGAAGAGGACGGGAATCTGGCTGTCCAGGGAGACGGTGGCGATGCCCTTGGAGACCTCAGCGCAGACGTAGTCATAGTGGCTGGTGCTGCCACGGATGACGGCGCCCAGGCAGATGACGGCATCGTACTTGCCACTCTTGGCCAGCTTGCTGGCCACCAGGGGAATCTCAAAGGCCCCGGGCACCCAGACCAGGTTGACGTCCTCCTCCTGGACTCCGTGGCGCTTCAGGCCGTCCATGGCCCCGCCGATAAGCTTCGAGGTGATGAACTCGTTGAACCGGGCGGCCACGATGGCCACCTTAATTTCTTTTGCTACCAGGCTTCCCTCATAAGTTTTCATAACGATGTTCCTCCTTAAAAGATATGGTCAAATCTTGTTGTCGTCTTATTCGTAGTTGAGGATGTGGCCCATCTTCTTCTGCTTTGTCTTCAGATAGAACAGGTCGTGGGCGGTGGCGGCCACCTGGATGGGCACCCGCTCCTTGATCTCCATGCCGAAGTCGGAGAGCTGGTAGACCTTGTCCGGGTTGTTGGTCAGCAGACGCAGGGTCTTGGCCCCCAGGTCCCGGAGGATCTGGGCCCCGATGTAGTACTCCCGCAGGTCCCCAGCAAAGCCCAGGGCCAGGTTGGCCTCCAGGGTGTCCATGCCTTCATCCTGCAGAGCATAGGCCCGCAGCTTGTTGATCAGGCCGATGCCGCGGCCCTCCTGGCGCATGTAAAGCAGGATGCCCCGGCCTTCCTTCTCAATCTGGCTCATGGCAGCGGCCAGCTGCTGGCCGCAGTCGCAGCGCAGGGAGCCGAAGGTATCGCCGGTCAGGCACTCGGAGTGGACCCGGCAGAGGATGTCCTGGCCATCGCCGATCTCGCCCTTGACCAGTGCCACGTGATGCTGGCCGTTGAGCTTGTTGACGTAGCCGTAGGCCATGAAGTCGCCGTAGCGGGTAGGCATCTTGGTCACGGTGACCCGGTCCACCAGGATCTCATGGCGCTTGCGATAGGCCTGCAGGTCCCGGATGGTGATGAACTTCAGGCCCCACTTCTTGGACATCTCCTGCAGCTCAGGCGCCCGCATCATGGTGCCGTCTTCCCGCATGATCTCGCAGCACAGGCCCACTTCCTTCAGGCCGGCCAGACGCATCAGGTCCACGGTGGCCTCGGTGTGGCCGTTGCGCTCCAGCACGCCGTTGTCCTTGGCCAGCAGGGGGAACATGTGGCCGGGGCGGCGGAAATCCTCGGGCTTGGCGTCGGGGTCCACGCACTTCATGGCGGTGATGGAACGCTCGGCGGCAGAGATGCCCGTGGTGGTGTCCACGTGGTCAATGGAGACGGTGAAGGCGGTCTCGTGGTTGTCGGTGTTCCGGGTGACCATCTGGGGGAACTGGAGCTTCTTGACATACTCATAGGACATGGGCATGCAGATCAGGCCCTTGCCGTAGGTGGCCATGAAGTTCACATTCTCCGTGGTGGCGAATTCCGCCGCACAGATGAGGTCGCCCTCATTCTCCCGGTCGGGATCGTCGGTGCAGAGGATCATGCGGCCCTGCCGCAGTTCTTCCAGGGCTTCTTCAATGGTGTTGTACTGAAACATAGTGTTGCTCCTTTCCCCGGCTCAAAAGCCGTAACGGGTCAAAAATTCTTTGGTGATACCGGTCTTCTGCTGGGGCTCCTCCGGGGCTGGCTGGAGGAGCTTTTCCACATACTTGCCGATGATGTCTGTCTCTAAATTGACACGGTCGCCCACCTTCCGGTCGGCCAGCACGGTAACGGACACCGTGTGGGGGATGGCAGAGATGGCAAAGCTGTCGCTGTCCACCCGAGCCACCGTCAGGCTGATGCCGTCGATGGTAATGGACCCCTTTTCCACCACATACCGCAGGATCTCCGGTCCGGCGGCAATGGTGTACCAGATGGCGTTGTCGTCCTTTTCGATCCGCCGCACGGTGCCCACGCCGTCCACGTGGCCGGCCACGATGTGCCCGCCGAAGCGGCCGTTTGCCGCCATGGCCCGCTCTAGGTTCACCCGGCTGCCCGGGCGAAGGGCGGCCAGGGCGGAGCGGTTGAGGGTCTCGTGCATCACGTCCGCGGTAAAGCCGGTGGGGGAGTAGGAAGTGGCGGTGAGGCACACGCCGTTGACGGCGATACTGTCCCCCAGGTGGATGTCCTCCAGGACCACCTTGGCCTGAATCTCCAGTACGGCGCTGTTGGCGCCTTTGCGGACTGCCTTAAGGGTGCCCACTTCTTCTACGATGCCAGTGAACATTTACCGTTCCACCTCGCTTTCCCAAAGAATGTCTTCGCCCAGCCGGGTGAGGACGGGCGGTTTGAGTTTTAAGGCCTGGTCGGGATGGGGGAATCCCTGGCCGCCCACGGGGGACTTTGCCTGGGTGCCCCCCAGAATCTTAGGGGCCAGATAAGCCTGGACACGATCCACCAGGCCGCCCTGGACCAGGGACCAGTGGATGGCGCTGCCTCCCTCGGCCAGGACGCTGTCCACGTTCTGCTTGCCCAGATGGTCCAACAGGACCCGCAGGCTCACGTGGCCATCCGACTGGGGCAGGGAAAGAACCTGACAGCCTGCCTGACGATAGGGCGCCAGGCGACTCTCCTGGGTGACGCAGGTGGCGATGCAAGTGGGCGTTTGCTGGGCGGTGCGCACCACGTTGGCCGTCAGGGGCGTGCGCAAGTTGGTGTCGCAAATGACCCGCAAAGGGTCCCGCCCGCCCTTGAGCCGACAGGTGAGCTGAGGATCATCGGCCAGCACCGTGCCCACCCCCACCATAATGGCCCGGTAGCGGTTGCGCTGGGTGTGGACGTGACGGCGGGCCGCTTCCCCGGTGATCCACTGGGAGGCCCCCGTGTAGGCGGCCAGCTTGCCGTCCAAGGTCATGGCGTATTTGAGAACTACATAGGGCTTGCCAGTCTGGATGAAGTGGAAAAAGACGTGATTGAGGGCTCGGCACTCCTCGGCCAAGACACCCTCCGTCACCTGGACGCCATGCTCCCGCAGGATGTCCAGCCCCTTGCCCGCCACCAGGGGATTGGGGTCACCCGAACCCACCACCACGCGGGCAATGCCCGCCTGGAGGATGGCCTCGGTGCAGGGCGGCTGCCTGCCGTGGTGACAGCAGGGCTCCAAGGTCACGTACATGGTGGCCCCAGTGGGGTCACCGGTACAGGCGGCCAGAGCTGCCCGCTCTGCGTGTAGATCTCCGCATCTGGCGTGCCAGCCTTGGGCAATGATCTGGCCGTCTTTGACGATCACTGCGCCCACCATGGGGTTGGGGCTGGTCCAGCCCGCCCCGCGCTTGGCCAGGTCCAAGGCCAGGGCCATGTATTCCTGATCGGTCATTTTGTCCACCTCCGGGCATGAAAAAAGCGCGCTGTGAAGCAAATTCTTCAGAGCGCACACAGAACAAGACACGGTGATCCCATGTCTCTGCCATGAAAAAACTCCGGAATGCAAAACATCCCAGAGCAACCACGGCAAATAGACGCGGGGACTCCGCGCAACTTTGCCCATCTTCTTCCATCCAGACTATACTGTCGGTTTTGGAATTGCACCAAATCCTGCCGCAGTGCGGCTCGCGGACTATACCGCCGATCGGGAATTTCACCCTGCCCTGAAGATTGCTGTTTTATTGTCATCTAAAACGTTACTCTTCCATAGCCCACTTGTCAAGAGGAAATGGGTGCCAGCGGAAAATTTTCATCGTTTTTTGCCGAAATCCAGGGGGAAATTCCTCCTGTCTCTGTGTTTTCCGTCAATCCCTTCGCAAAAATCCCCGCGGCCTCCATGGCAGAGGCCGCGGGGAAAAAGGGGGTCAGTTGGTTGCCTGAGGTTTGCCGCGGCGGGAGAGGGCACGCACGCCTTCCACCACCAGAACGATGGACAAAATGACCAGCAGCACGCCGATGACACCGCGCACCCAGCACCAGGTCACATCCGTTCCGGCCAGGATGCCCAGCGCCTGATCCCGGATGGTAAAGACCAGGGAGGTCAGGGTGACCAGGAGCATAAAGAACATAGGGATGTAGAACATCTTGTTGTTGCGCCCGATCTTTCCCAGCCAGCAGCACACCGCCAGCAGGCCCAGGGCAGCCAGTAACTGGTTGGCGGCGCCGAAGAGGGACCAGATCTTGGCATAGCCGGTCAGGCCCAGCGCGATGCCCAACACCACGGTGATGAGGGTGGCAACCAGGGGTTGCGTGATGGTCTTGCGCCAGCCGGTCAGGTCTTTGCGGCTCTGGCCGGAGGGGGTGAAGAACTCCTGGAGCATGTACCGGGCCAAGCGGGTTGCGGTATCCAGAGAGGTCAGACAGAAGGCAGAGACGGCCAGAATGAGTATGGAGTAGACCACGTCATAGGTGGCCTGCCCAAACACACTGGAGAACATAGAGGCCAGGCCCGTGGCAAAGACCACCGTGGGGGTAACAGTGGTGCCGTCGGCATACTGGGTCCAGATGTAGCCCACCGTACACACCGAGATCAGGGCCAGGCCGCACTCGATCAGCATTCCGCCATAGGCAATGGGCTTGGCGTCCCGTTCCCGGTCCAGCTGCTTGGCAGTGGTGCCCGAGGCAACCAGAGAGTGGAAGCCGGAGACCGCGCCGCAGGCGATGGTGACGAACAGGGCAGGGAAGAGGGCGCCCAGAGAGGTTCCAGTGGGGGCCAGGGTGTCGGTAAACCCGGTAAAGGCGGGCATATCCAGGGTGGGGTGGCAACCCAGGATGCCCACCACGGCCAGAATCATCATGCCGTAAAGAAGGAAGGAGCTCAGGTAATCCCGGGGCTGCAGCAAGATCCAGACAGGGGTCACCGAAGCCACTGTGATGTACACGCCCACAATGATCATCCAGGCGGTGCTGCTCAGGTACAGGGGATGCCAGTGCAGGCCAATGGCCATGCAGAGGATGATGCCAACGACCCCGATGATGGTGGCCAAGGGCAGGGGCGCGTTGCGGCGATAGACGAAAAAGCCAAAGAGGATGGCCATGAGGATAAACAGAATGGAAATGATGGCCGTGGAGGCATTGGCTGCCGAGGCCTCCAGATCCACCGCGCCGCTGGCATCGAAGGTGGCATTGAAGGTGTTGGCCACGATGGAGGCAAAAGCCGCCACTACCAGAATGAGGGTAAGGTAGGCGAAGATGATGAACAGCTTTTTGGCCCGGGCGCCGATGGCATCGGAGATGACCTCACCGATGGATTCACCCTTGTGGCGGATAGAGGCGAACAGGGCGCCAAAGTCGTGGACGCCTCCAAAGAAAATGCCGCCGATAAGAATCCACAACATCACCGGCACCCAACCAAAAACGGCGGCCTGGATGGGGCCATTGATGGGGCCGGCACCGGCAATGGAGGAAAAGTGGTGTCCCATAAGCACGGGAGCCTTGGCGGGACAGTAGTCCTTGCCGTCCTCCAGCTCATGGGCGGGGGTAGAGCGGCCGTCTTCAATGCCCCACTGTTTGGCCAGCCATCTGCCGTAGAAGATGTAGCCGAGCAGCAGAACAACGACGCCCCCAATGAGGAACAATGCTGCGTTCATGATAGAAAGTTCTCCTTTCTCTTTGCTTCCCTGAAATTCTCTTAACGCCCTTTCCCCCGGGAGGGAAGGGAACGAAACAGAGCGTGAGATAGATTTTTGGCCGACTTGCGGCCGCTGAAGTTAGCAGTAACTCGCTCTTTCTCCAGTTCTGCCAGGCCGGTGTGCATGTCCATCCAGCCCCAGTAGGCAAAGCGAAAGCTCTTATGGCGCCGGCAGGCTTTTAGGGCTCTGCGAGCCTGCTCGTCGCAGGTCTGACAGAGAAAGAGGGCAGTGAGGTATGTGTACATATGCCCCGGCCCCGGCTGGATGCGGGACATGCCCTCCTGGTAGACCAGCGCCTCACAGGCGCGATAGGTCTCCAAGGTCAGGTGGGGCATCTGAAAGAGATAAACATATTCGTGGCTCTCCGCTTCCCACAGGACCGCCTTTTTAGACAGAACATATTGGCTGGAATGGGCGTGAAAATCCATCCGGGCGGTCAGAGGGGCTTCCTCTGGACAGGGGGAGATGTCGAACCAGCCCTGATAGCAGTCCATCAGACGCTGGGCGGCCTGCTCCAAAGACAGGGATGCCATGCTGAAACCTCCTTGCTGAAAAACTGCCGGAAAACAAAAAAAGCGGCCTTTCCGAATTGGAAGAACTCGGAAAGAACCGCCGGAGTGGACCCACTGGCCTGCTTGAGGGGGGCACGGCGGAAAACTGCCGCAGCGCCTGTCGTGGAAGAAAAGGTTGAGAGAGCAAAAAGGCGCACGATCTGCCGCCGGGTCCGCTCCTTGGTCAGCATGTTCCGAAGAACAAATGTATTTTAGGAGAGTGAAGCGGGAAAGTCAATGGTCCCCACGGAAAAAGGCGACGAAAAGGCCGAAAGAACAGTCCACCATAATTGTGGGATTTCACGCAAGTATTTTCCAGCGCAAAAAACTCCCTCCCGCTGGGGAAACCGAGGATGAAAAGAGGCGGCAGAAGGAGCGTCCCCGGCAAAACGGTGCACAAAAAGAGATGGGGCCGAAAGATTTGGCCCCATCCGGGAGATCACTTGCTGTACTGTTCTTGGCCTTCTCCCTGTTTGCATGCTGCACACCCTGCCAGAGGAAAAAAGAATCCCCCCGGCTGGGCCGAGGGGATTTTGGAGGGCTGGCGAAGAGGGTCACAGGTGAAACCGCCGGCGTACCTCTTCCCGCAGGGAGGGCATCCGCCGCACGATTATCAGAGGAATGGTGAGGATCAGACAGACGGCCAAGACGATGAGGGACCAGCTGGGGGACCAGTTCCCTCGAAAGAAGCGGTCTACGAAGCACTCTACCCCCATGGCAAAGACACCGATGGAACCGATGACAATGGCCATGGAGCTCAATGTACTCCGCTGCCGACCGCCCATGGTCAGCCCCCAGAAAAGGAAGATGGCACCCAGCAGCAGGATGATGGGCAAGGCCAAGTGCCAATACCAGTCCCAGCCATCCAGATCTACGGCAATGAGGGAGACATAGATGGCGATGGCCAGGATGTCTGCCAAAAGCTGCAGGCGTAGGGTGTCTTTTTTGTGATGAAGCAGTGGAGGGACCAACCAGATCCACAACATAATTGCCGCCCCGATCACATACAGAGACCAAGTTCTCTCGGTGCGCAGGAAGAGGTTCAGAACTCCACAGCACGCGCCCACCGAGGCCAGCACGGTGGACAGCAGAATGGCCACATGGCGCTTGGAGACGGGGGGCACTTCCTGGCGCTCGGTGGGGAAGGGCTTGGGGGAGTGGAGGTCCACCGGCTGATTGGGATTTTGCACCGGCGTGTGGCAGAGAGGACAAAAGGCAGCTGTGTCGTCCAGTTCCACGCCGCAGTTAACGCAGTATGACATGGAAACACCTCCCAAAGCAGGTCATTTGGTGCGGTTGGACTCTACCCTCACGGGCAGACCCTCTTTGACCAAGTGGGTGAAGAATCGGCGCTCGGTCTCGCTGGAGACCCCGGTGCCGGCAAAGGTGATGGCCATGGTATTGCCATAGCTGATGGAGGCGCAGTGGGGAGAGGGCCGGGTGGCCTGCCCCAGCATTACCTCCATGCGCTGGATGTGAGGAGCCATCTCCGGGGGAACCGGGAAGGCGCCGGGATTGGTATAGGTGCCGGAATAGGGACGAACCCCCGCCATTTGATAGGAAAAGGCCAGCACAGGATTCTTCAGCGGCAGGGGGATGATCTGCAGGAAACGGTTGCGGGTAAAGCGGACGTTGCCAGTAAACCGCGCCCGCATCTCCTGGCGGCTGGTGTGCAGACGCATGTAGCTCTGCACCAGACGGATGATCTCCGGCAGGGTGTATTCCCCCAGGGTAGGATCAATGCACAGGCGCATGGTCAGGATGAAGTTGCGCAGGGTCTTAGAGGGAAACCAAGGCCGGAGATTGATGGGGATGGCCAGGGCCACCGGCTGGGGGTGGCGGAAGCGATGAGCGGCCTGGTTTTCCAGCAGACATTGGAGAAGCACAGCAGTGAGGTACTCGGTGATGGTGGCGTGGTAGCTTTTGGCCTTCTCCCGCAGCAAATCCACCGGGACCAGGCCCAGGGTGACGTTCAGGGTATAAAAGGGTTCGGGGGCACTGGTGTTGGGAAAGGCGGTCTTTTCCAGGGGAATCCGCAGCACCCGCTGGCCGGCGTAGCGGGCATAGGCGTCCTCCATCTCCTCCCGCTCCGGTGGGGCGGACACATCCAGAATCCCTTCTCCGTTGGGAATGGGGTGCCCCAGCTCCCGCAGGTAGACCGCCAGCAGGGTACGCAAAAAAACCAAGGTCCCCGCGCCGTCGGAGACCGCGTGAAAGACCTCCAGAGAGATCCGCCGCTGGTAGTAAAAGATGCGGATGAGCCAGTCGTTGTCCTCGTGGAAGCGCACAGGCTGGCAGGGATTGGCCATGTCCGGCTTGACAAAGGGGCCGGGGCTGGGATTGGGCTCAAAATAGCACCAGAAGGCTCCCCGGCGAATGCGGACACAGAAGCCGGGAAAGCGGGGCATAGTCTTGTCCACGGCGCGCTGCAGAGCTTCAGGGTCCACAGGATCTGTCATCAGGGCAGAGAACCGATACACCGCAGAATACCGTTCCCGCTGGATGGCCGAGTAGAGCACTCCCGCGTTGTCCAGGGGATACCAATTCTTCTTCACCTGTTTTCGCGGCACAGCCAGGCCCTCCTCCCCGGTAAATTTTACAACTTCATTTTAGCATAGGGGGGAGGAAACTACAAGGGGAAGAAAGGGTTCCCTTTTCCGGGCAGGCATGCTATACTGAACCTGTAACCGCGGGAAGCTGCCCGTGGGATACCTATATGTAAATTATAGCACGACAGCATAGCGGGAGAGAGGAGCGTTGGCCATGACCCCGAAGAAACTGTCCCTTCGGTATAAGCTGGGAGAGAAAAAAGAGGATGTGCTCCGGGACGACCATCGCCTGGCGCCTATGATGCGCGCCTTGAAAGCCATTCACTCTGTGGGCACCCCGGACTCGATGAATCCCGAGGATCTGGCCAAGCAGCGGGCGGCTCAGGAACTGCTGGGCCGGCTGGCCGCCCCCATGATTGTGCTGAAGAAATGGGAGCCTTTCCGCCTGAAAGGGATGGCGGCCGCCTGGGTGCGCCCAGACTGGCCCCATGACAAGCGGCGCGTCATTCTCTATTGCCACGGAGGAGGATATACCAGCGGGAATTTGGGCTATTCCCGGCCCCTGGCGTCAAAGCTGACCAACGTCACCGGCTGGGAGACCCTGTGCTTTGAGTACCGCCTGGCCCCGGAGAATCCTTTCCCGGCGGCGGTGGATGATGCCCGCAGGGCTTGGGACTACTTGATGTACCTGGGCTACGGCGCCCGGGACGTGGTGCTGGCGGGAGACTCCGCCGGCGGCAACCTGGCGCTGGTCCTGTGCCATCAGCTCAAGCAGGCCGGCCGCCAGCTGCCGGGCCGACTGGTTCTCATGTCCCCCTGGACCGACATGACTGCCAGCGGCCTGTCCTATACCCAGCGGGCGGAACTGGACCCCACCATCACGCTTGATTATATCCATGCGGTGCGGAAGGTCTATGCCGGCGGGCAGGACTTGGCCTCGCCGCTGCTCTCTCCGCTGTTTGGCGATTTTGCCGGCTTCCCGCCAACCCTCATTCAGGTGGGGAGCAATGAGATCCTCTTCTCGGACTCTCTGCGCCTGCGGGAGCGGATGACGGCGGCCAACGTCTACTGCCGTCTGGAAGAGTGGAGCGACATGTGGCATGTATTTCAAATGTTTCCCATTCGCAAGGCGGCCCAGGCTATGGACAGCGTGGGAGCTTTTCTCTTGGAACCATAAGCAGGTCCCGGGCACATGGCGGCCCGGGACCTTTTTGCTGTTCGTTTTAAAGAAAGTCTCAAAAGGGATAGTGCGCTGGAGAAATCTCCCCCTTGTAGCAGGCAGTGGAAGAGGTGAATTTCCTGTCATTTTGACGATTTTGCAGGGCAGGATCCTGGAAAAAGAGGCTGACGGCCTGCAAAAGAGGGCGCGCGGGGCGGGAAAAGTCCCCCCAGACAGGGTGTGAATGAGTGAAAAGGAACCGTGGGGTGATAAGGGGAACTTATCAAAAAGGGGAAAATCGAGGGGGCTGCACGAAAAAACCTCAAGATCTTCCGTAGTCCCGGGGAAACGTTGATAAGAAAAAGTGAAGCATTTGCCTACTTTTCAAAAGGGTTGAAAGCTTGTGCAGCATAGTGACAAAAAACTTGCACAAACGCCAAAATGAAGGAAAACTTTTCTCTCTTGCAATTATGGTGTGGATATGGTAAATTGTTCATAATTTCAAAAAGATATTTTTTAACATGCGAAATAGGGAGAGAAAGGGGGTGGATCTATGTCTCTGGAAGCAGTAAAAAAAGTGATTGAGGCGGAGCAACTCTCGGCAAAACAAAAGGAAGAGGGGGAGCGCGCAGCAAAATCCCTGATTGCGGAAGCGGAAAAGAAGGGAGCGGGCCTGATCGATGTGGCCCGTTGGGAAGCAGAAATGAAAGTAAAGAAGATGATGACGGAAGAGGAACAGGAAGATGCGAAAAACGGGAAAATCTTCCGTCGTGCCATCGCAAATTTGCAGGATGAGATCAAAGCCGAGGGACGGCAGCGTCTGGACCAGGCTGCGGAATGGATCGCAGGAAGGGTGGTGGAGTTCTAAATGTCAATTGTCAAAATGAAGCGGCTGCGGCTGCTCTCCCTGGCGTCCCAGCGGGAAGAACTGCTGGCCCGCCTGCAGCACGCTGGCTGCGTGGAGGTGCTGGAGCCTGAGCAGGCCCTGACCGATCCGGAATGGACCGCGCTTCTCACCCGAGAGTCCACCTCTCTCCTGACGGTAAAGAGCCAGGCCACCGCCATTCGCGCCGCCCTGGACACCCTGAAGCGGTACGCACCGGAAAAGACCGGCTTGTTCATCCAGCGCCAGGCCATCCGGGAGAAAGATTTCTTCCGGCCGGAGGCCCTTGAGAAGGCCCTGGCCTTGGTGGAAGAGATCAATGAGCGCGCACGACAGATTTCCAAGCTCCACACCCGTGAGACCAACCTGCTTAACCAAAAGACCAGTCTGGAGCCCTGGGCCCCCCTGGATCTGCCCCTGGAAGTGCAGGAGACCGCTACCACGGTGGTCCAGCTGGGCACTTGTCCGGTCGGGGTGGATTTGGCGGAGACAGAACGCCAGCTGGCCGAGACCACAGAGCGGTCACAGCTAATGGAGATCTCTCGGGATAAGCATCAGCGCTATCTGCTGCTGGTTTGCTGGAAGGAAGAGTTTGAGGAGGCCATCAAGGTGCTCCGGGCTCGGGGCTACGGCGCAGCGCGGCTGAAGGGCCTGACCGGAACCCCCATGGAGAACATCCAGCGGATTGAAGAGGAGATCGTCCAGGTCCAGCAGGAGCGGGCGGACATCATTGAAAAGATTGCCGCCTGCCGGGATCAGCGCAAGAACCTGGAGATCTGTCAGGACCGCGTTGAGCAGGACCTGCAGAGAGAACAGGCCAGGGAAAAGCTCCTCACCGACGGAACGATGATTTTCCTGGAAGGTTGGGTGGCCCAGACGGGCCTACCCCGGCTGGAGGAGGGCCTGAAGGACCTGGCCTGTGCCTATGAGCTGGCAGACCCCACCCCGGAAGAGACCCCGCCCACGCTGCTGAAAAACCGCAAGTGGATCTCCTGCATCAACATGGTCACGGAGATGTACTCCCTGCCGGTTTACCACGGCGGCATCGATCCCAACCCCTTGATCTTTGGGTTCTTCGTGCTGTTTTTCGGCATCATGTTTGCGGATATCGCCTACGGTTTGGTCCTCTTTGCCATCTCCTTTGCCATCACCAAAAAGTACCGGCCCAAGGGTACCTTGGGGTACATGTTCCATCTGGGACAGTATCTGGGCCTTTCTACCGCCGTTTTCGGAGCGCTGACAGGCGGCCTGTGCGGAGACGCCATCTATCAGTTTACCAACGCGTTCTTCCCCGACCATGTCATCTCCCTGCCCGCCCTCATCAACCCCCTCCAGGACCCCATGACCATCATGGCCATCGCCCTGGGCCTTGGGGCGGTGCACATGCTCTTTGGCCAGTGCGTGCACATCTACATGGAGATCCGGGACGGTAGACCGCTGGAAGGGTTCCTGGACGTGGTACCTTGGTGGATCGTCTTTGCGGGCCTGGCCGTCGCCTACTTCAAGGGAACGGCCCTGGTGGTGGGCCTGGGCTTTTTGGCCCTGCTGCTCACCCAGGGACGGCACAAGAAAGGGATTCTGGGCAAATTTTTCGGCGGCATTGCCAGTTGGTACGACATCACCAGCTGGCTGGGGGATATCCTCTCCTACTGCCGTCTGATGGCTCTGATGCTGGCCACGTCGGTCATCTCCCAGGTGTTCAACATCCTGGCGACGCTGCCCGGCGAGGGCCTGCCGAAACCGGTAGGGATCCTGGTCTTCCTGGTGATCTTCCTGGTGGGCAACCTTTTCAACATGGGCATCAACATCATTGGTACTTACGTCCATGCGGCCCGTCTGCAGTACCTGGAGTTCTTCAGCAAGTTCTATAAGGAGGGCGGCGTGCCCTTCAAACCCCTGAAGTACCAGACCAAGTACGTGGACGTGACCACAGACAACGGGGAGGTGGTGGAATGAGCTTCTTCTCAATCTTCCAGTCCCTGCCCATCAGCGGGCTGGCGGTGGCCCTGTTGGGGGCCTCCCTGGCAGTGGCCCTGCCTTGCTCGGGTTCCGCCACCGGTGTGGGCACCGTGGGCCGGGCGGGCGCCGGACTGCTCTCGGTAGACCCGGGGAAATTCTCTCGGGTGCTGGTGATGCAGATCCTGCCGGGGACCCAAGGCCTGTATGGCCTGGTGATCTGGTTCTTCGCCCTGACCAAGCTGGGGTTCTTCTCTGGCAGCGTGGCCCAGCCCACCCTTTCCCAGGGGTTGGAGTTCTTCGGCGCCTGCATGCCTGTGGCCATTGGCGGCCTGATCTTCGGCATTGTACAGGGGCGGATCTGCGCGGGGGGCGTTTCCCTCATCGCCAAAAAGCCCAACGACCTGAGCCGGTCCATTATCCTGGCCATCATGATGGAGTTCTACGCCATCCTGGCCCTGCTGGCATCCTTCTTGATGCTCAATAGTTTTCAATTTTGACAGAGGCTGCGCCTCGTTGATATGAACAGGAGGAATCATTCATGGAGACAATCGGAATCGCATTGGCATTTATCGGCGCGGCCCTGGCAGTGGGTCTGGCATGCTCGGGCTCTGCCCGCGGCGTAGGCAGTGTAGGCGAGGTGGGGGCCGGCGTGCTGGCCAACGACCCCGGCAAATTTTCTCAAATCCTGATCCTGCAGATCATCCCCGGCACCCAGGGCCTGTACGGCCTGGTGGCTTGGTTCTTCGCTCTGATGAAGCTGGGCTTCTTCTCCGGCGAGCTGCGTATGCTCACCGCCAGCGAGGGCCTCATGTTCCTGGCGGCCTGTCTGCCCATGGCCATCGGCGGCCTGCTCTCCGCCATCGCCCAGGGCCGCTGCGCCGCGGCAGGCGTATCCCTGGTGTCCAAGCGTTCGGAGGAGCTGTCTAAGGCCATCATCATGGCCATCATGGTGGAGTTCTACGCCATCCTGTGCCTGCTGGCCTCCTTCCTGATGCTCAACAGCCTGTAAGAAACTCACAGCGGAAAGGAGAGCGTGGGAATGAATGGGATCGAAAAAATCACAGACCGCATCACCCAAGACACCCAGGCGGAGATCCAGGCGCTGTTGACCCAGGCCCAGCAGCAGGCAGAACAGATTGTTGCAGACTGTCAGGCCGAGGCCGAACGGATTCGGACCGAGATCCTGGAAAAGGGTCAGCAGGAGCTGGCAGCCCACCGGGCCCGTCTGGAAAGTATGAATCAACTTGACGAGCGCAAAGCCGTCTTGGCGGCCAAGCAGGCCATGGTAGAGGAAGCCTTTGAGGCTGCCATCGTCCGCCTGTGTGCCCTGCCGGAAGAGGAGATGGTTCCTCTTCTGGCCCGGCTGGCCGCCGCCAATTCCCGCAGCGGGGACGAGGAGATCCTCCTCGCCCCGGCCCAGCGGGCGGCCTATGGACAGAAAGTGGTCGATCAGGCCAACCAGCTGCGCCAGGGCGGTCGCTTGACCTTGGGACCGGAAGATCCGGAGATCCAGGGCGGCTGCATCCTGCGCCAGGGGGCGGTGGACATCAACTGTACCTTTGCCATGCTCACCCGCCAGCGGCGGACAGAGCTGAGCGGAAAGGTAGCGGAGATCCTCTATCCCCCCAAACAGGGGCTGTGAGGGCCCAGGAAAGGGGGGGAGACCATGGATGAAAAACGACGTGACACCGATTATCTGTTTTTGACCACTCGCGTCCGGGCGCTGGAGTGCAGCCTTCTGGACAAGGGCAAGATGGACCAGATGCTGGAAGCCGCCACCCCAGAGGACGCCGCTCGGATCTTGACTGACTGCGGCTATCCCGAGCTGGAGGTCGTCAACGGGAAGACCGTGGGCGATCTGCTCAGCCGGGAGCGGGCGCGCACCCTCAACGATCTGGCAGAACTGGTCCCCGACCCCACGGTCCTGGCCGTCTTCCAGGTCCAATACGATTATCACAATGGGAAGGTCCTGCTCAAGAGCGAGGCCATGGGCATCCAGTCCGACCGGCTGCTCATGGATACCGGCCGAGTGGCGCCGGAGACGCTGGCCGCTGCCCTGCGGGGTGGTGAGACCACCACGGACCTGCCTCCGCTACTGGCCCAGGGCCTGCAGGAGGCTCGGCAGGTTCTCTCGGCCACCCGGGACCCCCAGCTGGGAGACTTTACCTTAGATCGGTACTACTTCCAGGAGCTACAGGAGATGGCCCGGCGCACCGGCTCCACCTTCCTGGCTGGCTACGTCCAGCGGCTCATCGATACGGCCAATCTGCGCACCGTGGTGCGTGTGCTGCGCATGGGCCGGGGAGGTGAGTTTCTGGAGGGCACCCTCTTCGAGGGGGGCACCATGGAAGCCGGCCGGCTTCTGGAAAGCGTCAACGCCAGCACCATGCTGGAGGAGCTGTATGCCTCCACCCCGCTGGAACAGGCAGCTGAGGCGGGCGCCGCCGCCGTCCGGGGCGAAGGCCTGACGTTGTTTGAGAAACTCTGCGACAACGCCGTCATCCACTACATCCAGGACGCTCGGTTTGTCTCCTTTGGCGAGGCGCCGGTGATTGCCTATCTGGCCGCCAAGGAGGCGGAGATTGTGGCAATTCGCATCATCATGACCGGCCGTCTGGCGGGACTACCCACCGACGTGATCCGAGAAAGGCTGCGTGAGGCTTATGTATAAGATCGCCGTAGTGGGGGACCGGGACAGCGTTCTGGGCTTTCAGGCCCTGGGGCTTTCGGTCTTTCCCACGGACACTGCCGAGCAGGCCCGTCAGACGATCACCCAGCTGGCAAAAGAGGAGTATGCTATCCTCTACCTGACCGAACAGCTGGGAGAACAGCTGACGGACCTGCTGGCCCGCTATGAAAGCCAAGTGACCCCTGCCATCATTCTCATCCCCGGCAAGGAGGGGCCCCTGGGCATTGGCATGAAAAACATCACCTCGGCGGTGGAACGCGCCGTAGGTGCGGATATTCTGTAATCGAACACGATACAAAAAAACACGGCCCTTGCTCCTGGCAAGGCCCATTGGTTGAAAGAAGGGAAGAGTAACCTATGAGCAGCGGCAAAGTTGTGAAAGTTTCCGGCCCCCTGGTGGTGGCCACGGGCCTTTCTGAGGCGAATATGGCCGACGTGGTTCGGGTGGGTGAGCAGCGGCTCATCGGCGAGGTGCTGACCATGACAGGGGACGCCGCCTCCATCCAGGTGTATGAGGAGACCTCGGGCCTGGGCCCTGGGGCCGTGGTGGAAACCACCGGTGCCCCTCTGTCCGTGGAGCTGGGTCCCGGCCTGATCGAGATGATCTACGACGGCATCCAGCGTCCTCTGGAGGCCATCGCCCGCATCACCGGCTCCAACAACCTACCCAGAGGCGTGGAAGTGCCCGCCCTGGACCGGGAGCGGAAGTGGGAATTCGAGGCGGTGGTGGCCCCCGGCACCCATGTGGCAGAGGGCGACATCATCGGCACCGTCCGTGAGACCCCCTCCATCCAGCACAAAATCATGGTTCCCATCGGCCTGTCCGGCACCATTCGCTCCATCCAGTCGGGCACCTATACCGTCACCGATACCGTGGCGGTGCTGGAGACCGACCAGGGGAAGGAAAAGGAACTGACCATGATGCAGAAGTGGCCTGTCCGTGTGGGCCGGCCTTATGCGAAGAAATTCGCCCCCGTTACCCCCCTCCAGTCCGGCCAGCGGGTCATCGACACCATGTTCCCCGTGGCCAAGGGTGGTACGGCGGCGGTTCCCGGTCCCTTCGGTTCGGGCAAGACTGTGGTCCAGCACGCGCTGGCCAAGTGGTCCGACGTGGACGTGGTGGTCTACATCGGCTGCGGCGAGCGCGGCAACGAGATGACCGACGTGCTTCAGGAGTTCCCCGAACTGGTGGACCCCCGCACCGGCGAGTCCCTGATGAAGCGGACCGTTCTGATCGCCAATACCTCCGATATGCCCGTAGCCGCCCGTGAGGCGTCGGTGTACACCGGCATCACCATTGCCGAGTACTTCCGGGATATGGGCTATGACGTGGCAGTCATCGCCGACTCCACCTCCCGCTGGGCCGAGGCCCTGCGGGAGATGTCCGGCCGTCTGGAAGAGATGCCCGGTGAGGAAGGCTATCCCGCCTATCTGGCTTCCCGTCTGTCCCAGTTCTATGAGCGGGCCGGTGTGGTCCAGTGCGTGGGCTCTGACGGCCGCCGCGGCTCCCTGACGGCAGTGGGCGCGGTCTCGCCTCCCGGCGGTGACCTGTCTGAGCCGGTCTCCCAGGGCACCATGCGCATCGTCAAAGTCTTCTGGGCCTTGGATTCCTCTCTGGCCTATGCCCGTCACTTCCCGGCGGTCAACTGGCTCAACTCCTATTCCCTCTACCTGGACTCCCTCAAGCCCTGGTTTGACGAGTATCTGGGTAAGCATTTCTTCCAGAACCGTGCCAAGGCCATGAGTCTGCTCCAGCAGGAGGCCAACCTCAACGAGATCGTTCAGCTGGTGGGCAAGGACGGCCTGGCCCCGGGCGATCAGTTGACTTTGGAGACCGCCAAGATGATCCGAGAGGACTTTTTGCAGCAGAACGCCTTCGTGGACATCGACTCCTTCTCCAACTACGACCGACAGGCCAGACTGATGCAGATCATCCTGGACTATGACAAGCTCTGTCGAGCCGCTCTGGAGAAGGGCGCGGCAGCCTATGACCTGTTTGCCATTCCGGTCCGGGCCGCCATTGGCCGGGCCAAGAGCGTCCCCGAAGAGAGTTATGCCGCTGTCTATGAGCAGATCGCCGCCGACATGGAAGCTCAGATCGCTCAGCTGGCGGAGAGAGGAGGAGAGAGCGTATGATGAAGGAATATCGTACCATAGCCGAGATCTCCGGCCCCTTGATGGTGGTCCGGCAGGTGGAAGGCGCCACCTTTGACGAACTGGTGGAGATCGAACTGGCCGACGGCTCTCTGCGCCGGGGCAAGGTGCTGGAGGTCAACGGCGACAGCGCTGTGGTCCAGCTCTTTGAAGCCAGCGCTGGCATCAACCTGGCCAACTCCAAGGTTCGCTTTCTGGGGCATCCCCTCCAGCTGGCGGTCTCCCGCGACATGCTGGGCCGGGTGTTCAACGGCATGGGCCAGCCCATCGACGACGGCCCGGAGATTCTGGCCGACGAGTACCGGGACATCAACGGCCTGGCCATGAACCCCGCCGCCCGGGCTTACCCCAACGAGTTTATCCAGACGGGCATCTCCGCCATCGACGGCCTGAACACCCTGGTCCGCGGCCAAAAGCTGCCCATCTTCTCCGGCTCCGGTCTGCCCCACGCGGCCCTGGCCGCCCAGATCGCCCGGCAGGCGAAGGTGTTGGACGGGGAGTCCAACTTCGCCGTGGTCTTTGCCGCCATCGGCATTACCTTTGAGGAGTCCAACTACTTTGTGGAGGAGTTCCGCCGCACCGGCGCCATTGACCGTACCGTCCTGTTCACCAACCTGGCCAACGACCCCGCCGTCGAGCGTATTGCCACCCCGCGTATGGCGCTGACCGCGGCGGAGTATCTGGCCTTCCATGAGAACATGCACGTGCTGGTCATTCTGACCGACATTACCAACTACGCCGAGGCGCTGCGCGAGATCTCGGCGGCAAAGAAAGAGGTCCCCGGCCGCCGCGGCTACCCCGGTTACCTGTATACGGACCTTGCCACCATGTACGAACGGGCAGGCCGCCAAGTGGGCAAGGAGGGGTCCATTACCATGATCCCCATTCTGACCATGCCGGAAGACGACAAGACCCACCCCATTCCCGACCTGACCGGTTACATCACCGAGGGTCAGATCATCCTCTCCCGAGAACTCCACCGGGCGGGCATTCAGCCCCCCATCGACGTGCTGCCCTCCCTGTCCCGTCTGAAGGACAAGGGCATCGGCGAAGGGAAGACCCGGGAGGACCACTCGGGCACCATGAACCAGCTCTTCGCCGCCTACTCGGCGGGCAAGCAGGCCAAGGAACTTATGTCCATTCTGGGCGAGGCTGCCCTGTCTCCCACGGACTTGCTCTACGCGCAGTTTGCCGAGGAGTTTGAAAAGAAATATGTAGGCCAGGGCTTTGATGAGAACCGCTCCATTTTTGATACCTTGGAGATCGGTTGGCAGCTGCTGTCCATCCTGCCGGAGACCGAGCTGAAGCGAATCAAGCAGGAGCACATCGACAAATACCTGCCCAAGAAGGCGTAAGGAGGTGGAGAGATGCCCTCTGCCACGGTAAACGCCACCCGCATGGAGCTGACCCGTCTGAAGGGGAGGCTGAAAACAGCCGTCCGGGGTCACAAGCTCCTGAAAGACAAGCGGGATGAGCTCATGAAGCAATTTTTAGAGGTTATCCAGGAAAACCGGGCCCTTCGCCGCCGGGTGGAGGAGGGCCTGACCCGGGCCCACAGCTCCTTCACCGTGGCCTCGGCCCTGATGTCGCCGGAGGCCCTGGAGCAGGCCCTGCTCTACCCCAAGCAGAGCGTGGAACTGGAGATGACCTTTCGCAACATCATGTCGGTGAATGTGCCCGTCTACGATTTCCAGACCCGCAGCAGCCAGAGTGGCGACATCTATCCTTACGGGTTTGCCACCACCTCCTGCGAGGTGGACGGCGCGGTAGAAGCCCTGTCCTCGGTGTTCCAGGACATGCTGAAACTGGCCCAGGTGGAAAAGGCCTCTCAGCTGCTAGCCGAAGAGATCGAAAAGACCCGCCGCCGGGTCAACGCGCTGGAATACGTGATGATCCCCCGGATGCAGGAGAGCATCAAGTATATCTCCATGAAGCTGGAGGAAAACGAGCGCAACAACATTATCCGCCTGATGAAGGTCAAGGACATGCTCCTGGCCGAGGCCATCGAGGAGAAGCGGCAGGAAAGCCAGCAGGCCATTCACCAAAGCGCTCCTTGAGGGTGCAAAACAGCACATTAGCCCCATGGGACCAGACCGGAAAGCCCCCGGACTGGTCCCATTTTTTGCCTCCGGTGTCACCCCCCCTTTTGCCGGCATAGTGTGGAGGGATAGGAGCGTGATGCTATGAACGGGATCGACAGGAAGTTTTTCGCCCTGGTCCAGGAGATCAAAGGACTCAGCGAGAAGGAGATTTATCATCGGATCCGCCAAGCCTTTGACACAGTGCCTGCCGCCACCCAGAAAAGCTGCATGGATTTCTTCAACCGCTTTCCCTTCTGGGGCCGCCTGGATGTGGAGCGGGGAATCTACGAGGAGATTGAGGGAAAGGCGGAGGCCTTGTTTCACCACATGGATGATTTTCTCTGGGTCTATGAGCGTCTGGCTGACTACCGCTCCAGAAAGACTTTATACGGCGTGCTGAACAACTGGTATCGCTATGACTTTGTCACCTCTGCCCAGACCAAGGAGGTCCTCTTTGACGACTACTTTGACCTGGACCTGGTCAGCTGCAGCCGGCGGGAGGTGGTGGTAGATCTGGGGGCCTTTGTGGGGGATACGGTTCTGTCCTACTTGGAGAACTACGGGGAGGACTGTTACAAAAAAATCTACTGCTATGAGATCACTCCAGAGAGCTTTGCGGCGCTGGAGAAAAACCTGGAAAAGTATCCCAACATCGACTGCCGCAGGAAAGGGGTGGCAGATCAGCCGGGTATTCTCACCCTCCAGGGCAACCAGGCGGGCTCTTCTGCCAATACCCTGTGCCAGGCGGCAGAGGAAGAAGGCGTGCAGGTGGAGGTGACCACCCTGGACGAGGACATCCGGGAGCCCATTACCCTGCTCAAGGCAGACATTGAGGGCTTTGAGCAGCGCGCCATTCTGGGGGCGAGGAAACATATCCGGGAAGACCATCCCAAACTCCTGCTGTCGGTCTACCATAACAACGAGGACTTGTGGAAAATTCCCCAGATGATCCACGAGCTGGCGCCGGATTACCGGTTCTACCTACGCCACAAGGGGTCGCCGGTCTACCCCACGGAAATTACTCTGTTTGCCCTGTAAGGCAAACAGGGCGAAACAAACGTCACATATTCTGGTGCGCCGCCACAGAAAAACGACAGCCGAGGTTCCCCTGCGGGGATCCTCGGCTGTCGTTTGCAGCAGAAGGCCCTTTTTCATGAGAGAGGCGATATGGAGGGGCTGAGGGAAAACAAGATGCCCCAAAACCCATGGCGAAGGGCGCTCCTGGCTGGAAGGAGGGGAGAAGGGGAGGAGAATCCATTGAAAAATGAGGCTGAGTTCTTTATAATAGAGGGAAAACTATGCCAAGAACCAATTGGACGACCCCAGAGGAGTGAGCAAGCCATGGCAGGAGCGAAATGGACGAAAGATAATGTGTATGACTATTTGGACCAGCGTGTGCGGGGCCTGCTGGATCTGGACCGGTTGTCGGCCCCTCTGAGTTGCCTTTCCCCCCACGGGGACCGGGTCTGCACCCAGGTGCTGGACCTGTGCTGGACCGGGATGGAACGCCTGTCCGCCGAGGCCAAAGAGACCTGGCTGGCCCGGCTGTACGAGCATCTGTCGGACAACCTCTTTCCTGACGAGGCCATTGGCCACCCTGCCGCCCCGCTGCGTCCCGACGAGAAACTCTACCTAACGGTCTTGGAGATGGTCTTGTCCTGGCGGGAGGAGACCTGGGACCCTTTGCTGGATTTGCTGCCGGTAGAGCAGGAAGAGGAGCAGGGCAGCCGGGTGCGGGATCAGTTTGTCCGCTTTCGGCAGGCGGTGGCAGACAGCCACCTAGTGGCTCTCATGCGCATCGGCCGGGAGATCATGCCCTTTGACCCGGCCTCCCACACCATTGGGGTGCACAACGTGGCGTTGCACACAGCAAAACTGGCGGTCAAGGCGGGAATTCCCGTGGACCTGCCCCTGGTCAGCGGCGCAGCGCTGGGCCACGACGTGGGGAAATTTGGCTGCCGGGGAGAGGACGCCCGGCGCATTCCCTACCTGCACTACTACTACACCTGGCAGTGGTTCAGCCAGCTTGGGCTGGAGGAGATCGGCTACATCTCCGCCAACCACTCCACCTGGGACCTGGAGTTTGAGAATCTGCCCATTGAGTCCCTTCTGCTGATTTACGCGGACTTCCGGGTCCGGGGAACCCGGGGGGAGGACGGCCGGGAGCACATGGCCATCTACACCCTGGACGAAGCCTATGAGATGGTCTTTTCCAAGCTGTACAACATGACCCCAGAGAAGCAGAAACGGTACCAGACGGTGTATTACAAACTGCGGGATTTTGAGTCCTACCTCCGTGCCCAAGGGGTACCCACCCAGATAGGGGAGACTGCGCTGCTGCCGGTCTCTCACACGGACCCCTCCCTTCTCTCCGCCCCCCAGGCCCTGCAGGCCCTGCGGTACATGACCTTGGCCAACGCCATTCGCCTCATGCGCATGGTGACCACCGACGAGACCTTCGACCTTCTGCTGGAACAGGCAAAGAGCGAGAAGAATCTGCAGCAGATTCGCACCTATCTGCATCTGCTGGAGGAGTACAGCACCTACCTCACCGCCGCCAACAAGAAGAAGACCCTGGCCCTGCTCTACGAACTGCTCATGCATCCGGAGGGAGACGTGCGCCAGACGGCCGGGAGAATCATGGGCCTGATCCTGGCCAACAGCGGCCCCAAGTACCGCAAGGAACGGCCGGTCTCGGCCCGAAAGGATGGGGTGACGCCCACCATGATGGCCTTGCTGGACGAAGCGGTGGCCCTGTGGGAGCACTATATCCTGCTGTGTCTGCACCCTGACCGCAAGATCTCTACCAACCACGCCATTCGCCTTTCCAACGCTCTGAAAACCATCTGCCAGAGCCTCTTTGCCAGTTGCGATGAGAAGGAAGCCCAGCCGCTGCTGCAGCCGCTGCTGGACCACCTGTGGTCTGCTCAGGGAGAGGAGCGGTTCATTCTGGTGGACGCCCTGAGCCAGGTCCCCTGGTCCTATCTGCCGGCGTGGACTCTGGCGCCTACGGTAGAGGCCCTGGGAAAAATGCTGCCCAGCGGCGAGGTGCGTCTGCAGCTCAATGCGCTGCGCTGCCTGGAACAGCTGCGCCTGCACCGGCCAGAGACCGCCCAGCAGATCCAGCAGGTAGTGCAGGCATTCCACGCGCAGCCGGGAGAATTCTTTCTGGCGCTGGACGCCATGCGCCGGCGGGTTCTGGGCCGTCCCGTTCAAGAAATCCGGCCTGAGGAGGTCTCGGACTTCTACCTGAGCAACCTGAAAAATGCCGTCCATTGGACGGTAAAACTGGTGCAGATCGACCTGCTGTGTGATTATGCCCAGAATCACCGGGAGAGCGCCTTCCACACGGCCATGCACCTGTCCAACCTGCTCTCGGTCAGTGAGCACCGGCCGGTGCGCCAGTATGCCGGCCAGCGGCTGCTGGAGGTGTGCAGCCTGCTGACGGTCTCCCAGATCAATGAAATCGCCATCGACCTGCTCCGGGAGCTGGAGAGCGGGCAAGATCAGATCTCCCGCTTCATTCCGCCCTATGCCGGTCAGATCATCTGCATGCTACCCCAGAAGGAACTGCTGGAGGCGGTGCAGTTTTTGCAGAACCTCCTCCAGGGCAGTGCCATCCGCCCGGCCCGAACGGCGCTGTATACCCTGGGTGAGATCCTCAACGCCCTGCCGGACCACCCGGTGGTCACCCAGCGGGTGCTTGGGGTGGTGATGATGGGCGTGAGCCACTACCACCGGGAAATCCACCGCACGGCTCTGGTGGTGCTGTGCCGGGAGATTTTTGGCAGCCAGCGCATCCCCCTGGAGAAGCGTGCCGACTACTTCCTGCTGCTGCACAAAAAACTGCTGACCATCCTCTCCGAACCCCGAAAGGGAAAGCTGACCTTTTTTAACCGGGCTGCCATGCTCAACTATCTCTATCGCTTTTTGGTCTCCTACGAGGTCCAGCAGGGCGAGTTCCCATTTCCGCCCCCCAAGCCGGCGGCCTTTTTCCCCGGCACCTTCGACCCCTTCTCGGTGGGCCACAAAAAGATCGTGGAGGAGATCCGCGCCCGGGGCTTCCAGGTCTATCTGGCGGTGGACGAATTCTCCTGGAGCAAGCGCACTCTGGCTAAGCTCCGCCGCCGGCAGATTGTTGTCATGTCCGTGGCCGACCAGTGGGACACCTATCTTTTCCCCGATGACATCCCCGTCAACATCGCCAATCCCCAGGACCTGGCCCGCCTGAAGGCGCTGTTGGGGGAGACCGAACTCTACCTGGTGGCCGGCAGCGACGTGATCCGCAACGCCTCGGCCTACCACAGCGACGAGCCCGGCGGGGCGGCAGAGTATCACCACATCGTTTTCTACCGCACCCAAGAGGAGGAGAAGACGGCCCCCTTAGACAAGATTCTTCGCGGAAAGCTCATTGCCCTGACATTGCCCCCGTTTTTTGAGACGGTCAGTTCCACCCGCATTCGAGAATACGTGGACCGCAACCTGGACATCTCCACCCTGGTGGACCCGGTGGTCCAGTCCTATATCTATGAAAACCGTCTCTATGTCCGCACTCCCGAGCGCAAGCACGTTCTCAGCCGTGAGGACCTCTATTTCCGCCGCCATCGCGGCGCCTCCCCGGACCTGCCAGAGGCCATGAACTGCCTGCTCAGCTGTGGCCGTGACGCCTTGGGGGTGGTCCTGCGGGCCAGACCACAGACGCTGCTGGGCTGGGTGGTGGGACACACCCTGCGGGGCACCGACCTGTATGAGGCCTTACAGTCCATTCAAGCGGCCAACTATGTTCGCCGCCACACCTCCGGCCGGATTTTGCTGGTGGACATGGTCTGCCCGGAGAGCCCGACGGAGCAGCAAGGGGCCACCTGCCGCATGCTGCTCAACGAGCTGCTGGCCCGCAGCCTGGCGTACGATCACACCTACGCGGTCTGCCGCTGCAGCCCGGAAAACGAAAGTCTGCGGTATGCGCTGGATCAGCTGGGCTTTGTGCCCGTCAGTGACCAGGAAGACATTTTCTATGTGGACATGCGCTCGCCGGTGATGCTCCTGCAAGACGTCATGCTACGCATCAAGAAGCCCCACCACGACAGCAGCGCCATCAAGGACGTGGTGGGCCGTACCCGGCCCCGGCTGCGCCGGGCGCTGGCGGACCTGTTCCCCGGCAAGCTAGTGCTTTGCTTTGACTCGGAAATGCTCAACCAAGCCCTTATGGAACGGGTGGAGGCCATCAATGGGGTGCAGGACGTGCCTGCCGGGGTCCGCCGTCTGGGCCCCTGCATGTGCGTGCCCTATGGCAAGATTCTGGCCGATGAGATCGTTCCCAATACGGTGACCAAGACGCTCCACGTGGAGAAATGCTTCCACGGAAACCTGGAGGGCTTTGAGATCGTGGAGTATCCGGGCTATTCTCCCCTGCGCAACCAGGTGCGGACCTTGAAATCCTTCCGCCGGCCGGTGATCTTGGTGGATGACCTGCTCCACCGTGGCTACCGGGTGGAGCAGCTGGACCGGTTGATGAAGCAGGAGGACTTGAGCCCCCAGCGGCTGATTGTGGCGGTGATGTCCGGCTATGGCCGGGACCTGATGCAGGTTCAGGGCAGAAAAGTGGATTGCGAATACTTCATTCCCAATCTGCACTACTGGGTCACCGAGAGCCTGCTCTACCCCTTCCTGGGGGGAGACAGCATCGGGGAGGCCCGGCCGGGGGAGACCTTGCCCCGGTCCATCAATCTCATCCTGCCTTATATCTATCCCAACTATTTGGCCGACGCCACCGACCAAGGCATCCGTGCCCTGAGCCAGACGGCGTTGGAAAACGCTTGCGAGATCCTAAAGACGCTGGAACAAGAGCATCAGCGCCAGTTCAACACGGCGCTGACCTTGGGGCGGCTGGGGGAAGCCCTTCTGCGGCCCCGCCTGCCGGATAAAGGCAGCCGGATGCAGTACGACACCTCTCTGGCCACGTCGGCCTATCTGGAGGATGACTTGAAACAATTGACGCGAATCTCACGAAAGGAAGGGGAACAGCATTATGATGTATAAAGCCTGGCAGGGATTCTGCCTGTGCGGACCGGCCGAGTGGATGCCGCCGGAAGGGGAGGTGGTGTCGGCCCCCTTTTCTCCCCTGATCTTTTTGGTCCATCGAGACCCCTTGGAAAACCGAGGCTTCTTTGCCATTTCCCGGCTGGAGGAGCTAGAAGAGGCCGAGGGGGTATCCTGCCTGGGCCTGTGTGCCAACCAGACCAGCTTGCAGACCCCAGAGGACTTGGCTGCCCTGGTGGAAAAGCATGGGGCAGGGGTGCTGAATGTGGCTTTTGCCCGGTCCTTCTCCTGGCTGCTGGCCCACAAGAGCCCCAAGAAAAAGGGGTTCCGAGTGACCTTAGTGGGCCTGGGAGACGTGGGAGGCACCGTGCTGACGGGCCTGAAACTCTTGGGACGGGAAATCGAGGAAATCGCCATCTATGACCCCAACCAAGCTCAGTGTGCACGGTATGAGATGGAGCTCAATCAGGTTCTCTCTCCAGACGGCGGCCCGCTGCCTGAGGTGACCATCTGCAAGGAAGAGGACTTGTTCCGGTGTGATCTCTTTGCCTTTACGGCATCCCGGGGGGTGCCGGGGCTGGACAGCGGCGTGCAGGACGTGCGCATGGCGCAGTTTGAGGCCAACCGCCAGATGCTGGACAGCTACGCCCAGCGGGCCCGTCAGGCGGGGTTCCAAGGGGTGTTCTGTCAGATCTCCGACCCGGTGGACCTGCTCTCCCGGTCTGTTTTCCTAGCCAGTAACCGCAATGAGGCGGGGACCTATGACTTTGCCGGCCTGCTGCCGGAGCAGGTCCAGGGCTTTGGCCTGGGGGTCATGGCCGCCCGGGCAGCCTATTTTGCCCGGCGGGAGGGGATTGACTTTTCCCAAGGCCGGGCCTATGGGCCCCATGGCCAGGACCTGGTGATTGCCAACCACTGGGGGAAAGACTATGACGCGGCCAGTTCCCAGCACTTGACCAAGCTCACCAGAGAAGCAAATCTACGGGTTCGTGACTTGGGGTTCAAACCCTACCTTGCCCCCGGCTTGTCCTCAGCGGCCATCTCCCTGCTGCAGCTTCTGAGAGGAGAAGATCACTACGGTGCAGTGCCTCTGGCGGGGACCTATTTTGGCTGCCGCAGCCGCTACACTCCCCTGGGACTGGCAATGGTACGCGAAGACATCCACCCCGCCCTGATGGACCGGCTGGCCCACACCCACCGGAAGCTAAGGGAGTTTGATGCACCATGAAAGAGGAACTAACCTTACTCCAAGTGGGGGAGAGTCCCCGGTTAGACCGCCTGCTGGACCAAGCGTTGGACGGTCTGCTGATTGCCAGATTCCCCCGGGAGGACTGGGGCGAGACCGCACTGCAGGGCCGCCGCATCCTCTTTGTGGTGGGGGTGGACGACTTTGGTCCTACGCCGGACTTGTTCCGCATGGTCCGGTGGTTCCGCCAGCACACCAACAGCCTCCATGGCACCATTGCCGGGGTGGTAATAGACGGCCGGGGAGAGCTGTACACCAAGGAAACCGCCCGGAATCTGGTGCTGGCGGCCAATCTGGCTGGCTGCCTGTTTCCCGGCAAGCCCCTAGTAGAAGGGACGGGCTCCCTGTACAACCAGCACATTCTGGCCAAAAACCTGGGCCTGAGCTGGGAGGAGACCTACGTTCACCGCATCCGAGAACTGGCCCAGCGGGTGCTCACTTTTGTGCCCCCCACCTTTGCCAAGCCCCGGCTGCTGATGCTCCATGCCTCGGACAACAGCCGCTCCAACACCGTCTGGATGGGGCGGGAGGTGGTGCGCCAGCTGCCCGATGGGTTTTCTTCGGAAGAGCTCTGCCTGCAAAACGGCACCATCCAGGACTGCCGGGGGTGCTCCTACACCGCCTGCCTTCACTTCGCCAAGCAGAATACCTGCTTTTATGGGGGCGTCATCTGTGAGGACGTGCTGCCTGCCATTGAGGCCTGCGATGGGATGCTCTTCCTCTGCCCCAACTACAACGACGCGGTCTCGGCCAACATCATGGCCCTCTTTAACCGCCTGACCAGCCTGCTGACCCAGCGAGACCTGTTTGACAAATATCTCTTTGGCATTGTGGTCTCGGGTTACTCGGGCAGTGATCTGGTGGCCCAGCAGCTGCTGGGCGCCATGTGCTTTAACAAAACTGCCATGCTGCCGCCCCGATTCTGCCTGATGCAGACGGCCAACGATCCGGGTTCGGCGAAGACCATGCCAGGCATCCAGGGCCGTCTGACGCAGTTTGCGGAGAATCTGGCCTCTGTGATGCAGGGGAAGGGAATATAATCTCCTTGGGGAAGTGGGGAGAAAGTAGTCGCTCAGAGTTTGGACTACCACCGCCACGGCTTTGAGATTGTGGGCATTGTAGGAGCCAACCGCTCTCCCAGCTGCGGCGTGGACACCACCTCTCGGAACAATCGGGAAGTTCCCGGCCAAGGGGTGTTTTTGGCCAAGTTAGCCCAGCGGCTGGAAAAGGAAGGAATCGCAGTGCCCATGCTGGGCGTGAAGGCCTCCGACGGCAGCATTCAGAAACTGCGAGAACTACTGTGAAATAGAAGCCAGGCTCGGGACAGAGAATTTCCGTCCCGAGCCTGGTGTTGTTTTCCCCGTCAGGAGAGCAGCGCAAAGGCGCTCAGCGTGTCCAGCAGTGCTTTTCGAGGAACCGGGTCCATGGGCCAGAGAGGCTGGCGGAGGATGCCGCTGTCCAGCTCCAGGGCGGCCATGGCGGCTTTGATGGGAATGGGGTTGACCTGGGAGAAGAGGACCTTTATCAGGGGCAGGTAGGACAACTGAATCTCCCGGGCCTGCTCGGCTTCTCCCCGGAAGTAGCTGTGGGTGAGTTCCGCCATGGGCTCAGGTACCAGATTGGAAACCACAGAGATAAGCCCCTTGGCCCCCAGGGCCAGCATGGGCAGGGTCTGGTCGTCGTTGCCCGACCAGACGTTGAGTTCATCCCCGCAGAAAGCCATGGTCTCAGCCAAAAGGGAGAAGTCGCCGGAGGCCTCCTTGGTGCCGTTGATGCGGGGGTGCTGGCTGAGGATGCGGTAAGTATCCGCTGTAAAGGAGAGGCCCGTGCGGGAGGGCACGTTGTAGAGGATGATGGGCAGGTCCAGCTGATCGGCCAGATACTCATAGTGGTGGATGAGGCCGGTTTGGGTGGTTTTGTTGTAATAGGGGGTCACCAGCAACAGAGCGTCCGCCCCGGAATCCTGGGCTTTCTGGCAGAGGTAGAGGGCGGCAGCAGTGTCGTTGCTGCCGGAGCCTGCCACTACCTTGCACCGGCCCGCCACATGGGCCACGCAGTGGTCCACCAAGCGCACGTGTTCCTGAACGGTAAGGGCAGAGCTCTCTCCCGTGGTGCCACAGACGCACAAGGCGTCCACCCCGGCATCTAGCTGGCGGTCGATCTGGCGGTCAAAGGCGGCATAATCGACGGAGCCTGAGGACTGAAAGGGGGTAATGAGGGCAGTACAGGTGCCGGTAAAGACGGGTGTTTTCATGAAAACTCCTTTCTCCTTGACAAAATGGGACAAAAAAGACCCAGAAGGCATTCTGACTCTTTCGTACAGAACGCCTTCTGGGCGTGATTTTCTTCCGAGGGGTTCAGCGGGGGAGGATGTATCCTTCCGCACACAGCAGCTCTGCCAGCAGAACGCCGCCGCCGGCCGCGCCGCGCAGGGTGTTGTGGGACAAGCCCACGAACTTATAGTCATACTGGGTATCGGGACGCAGACGGCCCAGGGTGACGGCCATGCCGCCTTCCAGATCTCGGTCCAGCTTGGGCTGGGGGCGGTCAGCCTCCTCGAAGTAGTGGAGGAACTGCTTGGGGGCGCTGGGAAGCTCCAGCTCCTGGGCCCGGCCGCGGAAGTTTTTCCACAGGTCCTTGATCTGCTCTTCTGTGGGCTTGTTCTGGAAGGAGACAAAGACCGCGGCGGTATGCCCGTCAGAAACCGGCACCCGCAGGCACTGGGCAGTGATGGATGGGGACGAGGCAGTCACAATCTGCCCGTTCTCCACGGTGCCCCAGACCTTCAGGGGTTCCTTTTCCGACTTCTCCTCTTCGCCGCCGATGTAGGGAATGACATTATCCACCATTTCCGGCCAAGTAGCAAAGGTCTTGCCCGCGCCGGAAATGGCCTGGTAAGTGCACACCAGCACCTGCTCGATGCCGAAGGCCCGCAGGGGGTGCAGGGCGGGGGCATAGGACTGGATGGAGCAGTTGGACTTGACGGCGATGAAGCCGCGCTTGGTCCCCAGGCGGGCCTGCTGAGCGGGGATGACCTTCAAATGTTCGGGGTTGACCTCAGGAATGACCATAGGCACGTCAGGGGTCCAGCGATGGGCGCTGTTGTTGGAGATGACGGGGCACTCCAGCTTGGCATAGGCCTCTTCCAGGGCGCGGATCTCCTCTTTCTTCATGTCCACGGCGCAGAAGATAAAGTCCACTGCGGCGGCCACCTTCTCTTTGTCCGCCTGGGCGTCCAAGACCACCAGAGACTTGGCTTCCTGGGGCATGGGAGTCGTCATGGCCCAGCGGCTGCCCACTGCCTCCTCGTAGGTTTTCCCAGCGGAACGAGCACTGGCCGCCACCACGGTCAACTGAAACCAGGGATGATTTTCCAACAGGGTGACAAACCGCTGTCCCACCATTCCGGTGGCGCCCACTACGCCCACAGCATACTTTTTCATGAGAAGGACCTCCTGATCTTTGTTAAAATTACCTGAAAACGGCCCTCCAGCCTGCAGAAAGGAAATCCGCAGTTGAAAAGCCGGTGGCATGTGTACTATAATAAGTTGAATTTTGTCTGCTTTGCCGCGTTCTGTATGTGGCAAGGGGACAAATGTTCACTTAGTAAAGATAGCACAGATTGGTTTGCCTGTCAATGAGAAAAGTCCATTCCCCGGGAAAAAAGGTGCTGGCTCTCTGGTCGGTCTGCCCCCATTCTATGCCCCAATTGTGGGGAATGCCACCCGGAAAGGAAAAATGCTTTACAGCATATTTCGACAGAAAGATTTTCAAAAATCTTTAAACAAGGTTGCTTTTACAGAGGGATTGTTCGACAAGCGAATTTACTTTACAATTATTTGGTGGGTCAACTGCTGCCATTCAACCAGGCGTTTGGCCCAGATTCCATAGGATAGGGATTGATTCTTATTAAAACACACGACTTTTACTACGACCTGCCCCCGGAGCTCATTGCCCAGACCCCCATTGCCCGCCGGGACGCCTCCCGTCTGCTCACGCTGAACAAGGAAACGGGGGAGACCGAACACCATCACTTCTATGATCTGCCCTCCTTCCTCCGGCCGGGCGACTGTCTGGTGCTCAACGACTCTCGGGTCCTGCCCGCCCGTCTCATCGGCCATCGGGTGCCCACTGGTGGCGCCTGCGAGGTGGTTTTGCTGATTGACCGGGGGGAGAACACCTGGGAGTGCCTGGTGCGCCCAGGCAAAAAGCTGCGGGAGGGAGCGGTCATCTCCTTTGGAGAAGGGGAGCTCACCGGGCAGATTGCCCAGGTGCTGGACAACGGCAACCGTTTGATCCGCTTCTCCTATGAGGGGATTTTTCTGGAGATCCTGGAGCGGCTGGGAAAGATGCCTCTGCCGCCCTACATCAAAGAGGAGCTGCAGGATTCCGAGCGTTATCAGACGGTCTACTCCAAGGAGATCGGCTCGGCCGCCGCACCCACTGCCGGTCTCCATTTCACCCCGGAGCTGCTGGAAAAGATTCAGGCCATGGGGGTGGCGGTCTGCTATGTGACCCTCCACGTGGGCCTGGGGACCTTCCGGCCGGTGAAGGCGGAGGAGATCACGGACCACCAGATGCACAGCGAATACTGTGTGATCTCCGACGAGACTGCCCAGATCATCAACCGCACCAAGGCCGCCGGCGGCCGGGTGATCTGCGTGGGAACCACCTCCTGCCGGACCATCGAGAGCTGGGCAGGGGAGGACGGCACCATGCAGGCCTCTGCTGGCTGGACCAACATCTTCATTTATCCCGGCTACCGCTTCAAGGTGCTGGATGGGCTGGTGACCAACTTCCACCTGCCGGAATCCACCCTTATCATGCTGGTGTCCGCCTTGGCAGGTCGAGAGCATGTATTGGCGGCCTACGAGGAGGCGGTACGGGAAAAGTATCGGTTTTTCTCCTTTGGCGACGCCATGTTCATTTACTGATCGGGAGGTGCCACCTTGTTTACCCTCATAAAAACCGAAGGCCGCGCCCGGCGCGGCACCCTTACCTGCGCCCATGGCACCGCCCAAACCCCGGTGTTCATGAATGTGGGCACCCAAGGGGCCATCAAGGGTGCGCTGTCCGCGCTAGACTTGGCAGAGATTGGCTGCCAGATCGAACTGTCCAACACCTACCATCTCCACCTGCGGCCGGGAGACAAGCTCATCCAGGAGATGGGGGGGCTGCACAAATTTATGCGCTGGGATGGCCCCATCCTCACCGACAGCGGCGGATTCCAGGTTTTTTCTCTGGCCAGCATGCGGAAGATCAAGGAGGAAGGGGTCACCTTTGCCTCCCACATTGACGGCCGAAAGATCTTTATGGGGCCGGAGGAGAGCATGCAGATTCAGGCCAATCTGGGCGCAGACATCGCCATGGCCTTTGATGAGTGCGTAGAAAATCCTGCGCCTTACGACTACGTCAAGCAGTCCTGTGAGCGGACCCTGCGCTGGCTGGCGCGGTGCAAAAGGGAGCATGACCGGCTCAACCGTTTGCCCGATGCGGTCAATCCCCAGCAAATGCTCTTCGGCATCAACCAAGGGGGCACCGTTCCCGACCTGCGGGTGTGGCACATGAAGGAGATTGCCGCCCTGGACTGCGACGGCTATGCCATCGGCGGCCTGGCGGTGGGGGAGCCCACGGAGACCATGTATGAGATCATCGATGCCGTAGAGCCCCACATGCCCCAGCACAAGCCCCGCTACCTCATGGGCGTGGGCACGCCGGTGAACATCCTGGAGGGGGTGGCCCGGGGCATCGACATGTTCGACTGCGTCCTGCCCGCCCGCAACGCCCGCCATGGGAAGCTCTACACGTGGGAAGGGGCGTTAAACATCAAAAACGAGAAGTACAAAACCGACGACCGGCCCATAGATCCCACCTGTGACTGTCCGGTCTGCCGAAACTTCTCCCGAGCTTATCTGCGCCATTTGTTCGCGGCGGGGGAGATGCTGGCCATGCGCCTGGCTGTCCTGCATAACCTTTATTTCTATAACAATCTCATGGCACGGATTCGTCAGGCCCTGGACGAGGACGCTTTTGAAGCATTCCGCCGGGAATATACCGAGAAATTGGGTGGCAAACTCTAACCAGGAAAAAGAAGTCGTTACCGAAAAAAGGGCTTGTCAAATCTCGAAAACTCTTTTATAATAAATAGAAAGTTATTTTTTACAGCGGAGGGAATCGCCTTGGATATGTCAATTTTGATCATCGTCCTCATTGTTTTCTATATCGCCATTTTCTATTTCTTGAAAATGCGTCCGGAAAAGCAGCGGAAAAAGGAGCAGGACGCCATGAAGCGGGCACTGGCGCCCGGTGACCCTGTCACCATGATCGACGGAATGATCGGCAATATCTGCGCCGTGAAGGAAAAGACCGTGGTCATCGAGACCGGCGCAGACCGTGTGCGTCTGGAGTATGCCACCTGGGCCATCATGAACAAGGGCGTGGCAGCGGACCAGACCCAGCAGTAACGAGAATACCGGCATAGAAGAATCCCTCCCCACATAGAATCCATCAGAGATTCTCTTCGGGGAGGGATTTTTATGGAAAAAAGAGAGGAAGAACGCACCCAGAAAAAGGGGACATCTTCCGGAGGGGTGCTGTCCGTTCTGATGGGCACCGCCATAGGTTTGCTTCTCTTGCTGCTGTTTGCCCTTTTGTCGGCGGCGCTGATTTGGGGCGGTTTGGTCCCAGAGGAGATCACCCATCTGCTCTTGACGGTGGCCGCCGGTCTGTGTCCCTTTGTGGCCGGCCGTGTGGCCATCCAAAAGGGAAGCGGGGGGCCCCCCATGGCCATCGGCGGGGGCATAGGCCTACTGCTGTGTGGAATCTTGGTCTCCATTTGCTGGGGTACCACGGGCGCGGAGGGATTTCATGGACCCTTTGTGGGCATCCTCCTGATGACCATGGCCGGCGGCTGTCTGGCCGGGCTTCTGGGCAGAAAGACCAAGCGGAAGAAAAAGAAACGGTGACCCATGAGGGGGAGAGGCAAAAAGAACCGGATGACGGCGCAGCAGAAAGAGAAGGAAGCGGCGCGGAAAAACCGGGATACCGTATTGTTGATGTTGTCCACCGCCTTTCTCGCCGGAGGAATCGCAGGGTGTTTGCTGGAGGGAAAGCTTTCTGCCGCACCATACATCAGCGGATTTCTGGGGCAAGCCGCCCAGACCACGTTGGCGCCGTCCCTGTGGCGGGAGCTTTGGACCGTGTTTCGCTGGCCGGCAGCGGCGGTGCTCCTCAGCCTGCTGCCTCTTGCGGCATTGACCCTTCCAACCCTGTTTTTCCTCCGCGGTTTTTTCCTTTCCTATGGAATTGTAGCCATGATGGAGGGCCTTGGTGGAACGGGGGTGCTGTGGGCAGGCATCGTCTTTGGTCCGACGTGTCTGCTGGCAGTGCCGGCCTTTTTCGTCCTGGGCACCACTGGTCTGCTGGGAAAGGCAGACCGCCAGGGCATGGGCAAAAAACTTTTGGGCCGGGCTCTGGCTGCCTTGCCGGTGTTGCTGGTCTGCGCCTTCCTGGATCGCATGGTGGCACCCAAGCTGCTACACATCCTGCTCAAGGGTTTGGCAGAGAGCGGCTGAGAAGTTCTCCTTGCCATTTTTGCTTGGGCAGCGTATAATGAAAGACACTCCCGAGGGGGAGTGTCCTTTTTCAAGAAGAAACTTCGCATAATGCACATTTTGCGAAGTTAATGACCTCAAAAAACGAAGGAGGCCACTATGGCAGACTATTGGCGGGACGCACCGCCCATTTTGCAGGAGTTCCTCAACTATCACGAGTCCATCCTCTCACACTCGGCAAAGACGGTAGACGAATACTTTTTGGACCTGCGCAGTTTTTTTCGCTATTTAAAACGACGCAGAAATCCAGCGCTGGAGCAAGTGCCGCCGCAAGAGATCTCTATCTTGGATGTGGACCTGGACTTTGTGTCCAAGACGCAGCTGTCAGAAATCTATGGCTTTCTGACTTCACTCACTGGTGGAACCAAGTCCGGCAAGGCCGAGGCCTCCACCAGAGCGCGGAAATGCGTGGCGATCCGTTCCTTTTACCAGTACCTGTGCCTCCACGCCCATCGGATGGAACATGATCCGACCCAGGCTCTGCAGATCCCCAAACGGCGGAAAAGCCTGCCCCGCTACCTCACGCTGGCGGAGAGCATCCAATTGTTGGAAGCTATCTCCGGCCCCAATGAGGTCCGGGATTACTGCATCCTCACGCTTTTTCTCAACTGCGGCCTTCGCGTGGGCGAACTGGTGGGCCTGAATGTGCAGGACGTGCGGGAGGACACCATTCGGGTGTTAGGCAAGGGCAACAAAGAGCGGCAGCTCTATCTCAACCAGGCCTGCCAAGAAGCCCTGCAGGCCTATCTGGCTGTTCGCCCAGACCCCAAAGAGGAGCCGCGCCACAGAAACGCCCTCTTTGTCTCCCGGAACAAGACCCGGCTGACCACACGGGCGGTGGAAAACATCGTGCAAAAAGCTGTGGCCAAAGCTGGGCTGGACCCAAAGTATTCTCCCCACAAGCTGCGCCACACGGCAGCCACTTTGATGCTCAACAACGGCGTGGACCTGCGCACCCTTCAGGATGTTTTGGGCCATGAAAATTTGGGGACCACCCAGATCTATACCCACATTTCTGACAGCAACCTAAAGCAAGCGGTGGACGCCAATCCTCTGGCCCGTGTAAAAAAGCAGGAGGACTGAGCTGCGCCAGACTGTGCTCCAAGCGGTTGGCAAAGGGGGCTCCCCTTCCCTGTTCGCTCAGCTGTGGCAGGACGAATTATTCACAAAATTTCTAGGTTTTGTGGAGAGAAGAGAAAAATCCGTATGTTTGGGAAAGACATACGGATTTTTTTTGCTCACTGGGCCGAGGATTTCCCCAGCCTGTTTAGAAGTTCTTCCAAGCTGAGAACAGGGATGCCCAGGTTGTTGGCCTTGTCCAGCTTGCTGCCGGCATTCTCGCCAGCCAGAAGGAAGGAGGTCTTTTTGGAGACGCTTCCCGTCACCTTTCCTCCGTTCTCCTGGACCAACTGGGCGGCCTCTTCCCGGCTCAAGCCAGGCAGTGTACCGGTGATTACCACGGTCTGTCCGGAAAGGGGAAGGTTCCCCCCTACCGGAGCCACAATTTCCTGGGTCATATTCACACCAGCCGACCGGAGTTTTTCCAATACCTTCTGGTTGTGGGGCTGGCGGAAATAGTCATACACACACTGGGCAGAGATGGGGCCGATGTCATCTACAGCAGTCATATCTTCCACAGAGGCGGCGGCCAGGGCGTCCACCGTGCCAAAGTGGTTCATCAAGACCTGGGCGGCAGACCGGCCGACGTTGGCAATGCCCAAGCCAGTCAGAAGACGATCGGGAGGGTTTTCCTTTGCCTTTTCAATGGCGCCCAACAGCTTGTCGGTATTTTTCTCCTTGCCGACGATGCCTTTTTCGATCAGCTCCTCACGGTGGTGATAGAGGGTAAAGATATCAGCAACGTCGGTCAAATACCCTTCCTTGATGAGATCGTGGACGTACACCACGCCGAACCCCTTGATGTCCATGGCACCCCGGCCCACAAAATGGCCGATCAACCGCTCCAGCTGGGCGGGGCAGTTGAGGTTCACGCACTTGATGTCCGCTGTGTCTTCCCGCACTGCCGGTGAGCCACAAACCGGGCAGACCATGGGGATCTGAAACACCTGGCTGTCTGGAGGCTGTTTCTCCGCCACCACCCCCACGCATTTGGGAATGACTTCCCCGGACTTTTCGATCAGAAGGGTGGAGCCAAGGCGGATATCCAAGTTGGTGATGAAGTCCTGGTTGTGCAGCGTACAGCGGGAGACGGTGGTACCGCATAGACGGACGGGCTCAAAAATGGCTGTTGGGGTGATCTTGCCTGTTCTGCCCACAGACAGCTCGATGGTCTGCAATTTGGTCTCCTTCCGCTCCGGTGGATATTTGTAGGCCACCTGGTATCCGGCATTTTTGGCGGTGTCTTTCAGCTGCTGGCGAAGTGCCAGGTTGTTGACCTTGATCACGGCGCCGTCGATATCGTAGGGCAGGCTCCCCCGCATCTCCCCGATGGCTTGGATGGCTTGCCACACCTCCTGGCGGTCTTTGCAGACAAAGCGGTGCTGAATGACCGTCACGCCGCAGGATTCCAGAAAGTCGTAGGCCTCTTGGTGGGTGGCCAGCTCCTTGCCCCGGATGTCCTGGATGTTAAAGACGAAGAAGGACAGGTGCCTCTCCCGTGTCACTGCGGCGTCCAGCTGGCGCAGGGTTCCGGCGGCGCAGTTGCGAGGGTTGGCAAAGGTTTTTTTGCCCAGCAGCTCCTGCTTTTCGTTGACGGCCTCAAAGGCGGCGTTGGTCATGTAGACCTCACCCCGCAGTTCCAGGTATTCCACCGGGTGGCGAAGGGTGAGGACAACGTCGTCGATCACTTTGGCGTTGGCGGTGACGTCCTCTCCAAAATTCCGGCCGTCCCCTCGGGTCAGTGCGGTGACCAGGGTGCCGTTCTCATAGCGCAGGGCCATGGACAAACCGTCAATCTTGGTCTCCACTAGGAAGGTGATCCCTTCCCCCAGCTTCTCTTGGCAGTCCTCCAAAAAGTGATTGACCTCCTCTTCAGTGAACAGGTCTTGCATGGACAGCATGGGAACCCGGTGGGCCACCAGAACCCCGGCAGTCCGCTTGGCACTACCTCCCACCTTCTGGGTGGGAGAATCCGGGGCGATGAGCTCTGGGTGGGCTTTCTCCAGGGCCTTTAGCTCTCGCATGAGGGCGTCGTATTCCTGGTCGGAGATGGTGGGGGCGTCCTCGTTGTAATATAAATTGCTGTGGTGATTGAGCAGAGCCCGCAGTTCCTCTGCCCGTTTGGCTGGCTCCATAGTCCTGGTCTCCTTTTCCTTGTGATCCAGTGTCTATTATTCCCGCAAAAGCTCCTCGGCAGCCAGAAGGATGCCAAGCTTTCCCGACTCGTAGGTCAGGCCCCCCTGCATATAGACGGTGTAAGGCGGGCGCATGGGGGCATCAGCGGACAACTCGATGGACGCACCCTGGATGAAGGCACCGGCAGCCATGATGACGGGACAGTCATAACCGGGCATGTCCCAGGGCACCGGGGTGACATAGGAGTCCACCGGCGCACCCATTTGAATGCCCCGGCAGAATTTTTCCACCGCCTGGGGCTGCTCTAAGTGGATCATCTGGATGATGTCGTGGCGGATATCCTGAGAGCCTGGGTCGGTCCGGTAGCCCAGCAGCTCCATGACCTTGGCGGCAAAGACTGCTGTTTTGGTGGCCTGGGCCACGGTGTGGGGTGCCAGGAAAAGGCCCTGATACAGCGCCCGGTTGTTCCCCAGGGAAGCGCCACACTCCCGCCCGATGCCAGGGACGGTCATGCGTGTGGCGGTGCTCTCCACCAAGTCCCGCCGTCCCGCCACGTAGCCGCCCATGGGGGCCAGGCCACCGCCGGGATTCTTGATGAGAGAACCCATGATGAGGTCGGCCCCCACCTGGGTGGGCTCGATGGTCTCTACGAACTCCCCATAGCAGTTGTCCACCAGAATGTTAACTGTGGGATTTACCTGGCGGATGGCTTTGCAGATGGCACCGATGGTCTCCACCGACAGCGAGGCCCGGGTGGCATACCCCCTAGAGCGCTGGATGAGGACGGCCTTCACCCCCGGCTCCTGGACGGCCTGGACAATGCCGGGCAGATCGGGCGTATCTTCGGGGGTCAGGTCCACCTGGCGGTAGTGAATGCCAAATTCCTTCAGAGAGCCGTTGCCATCGCCGGTAATGCCAATGACCCCTTGCAGGGTGTCATAGGGAGCCCCGATGGCGGAGACCAGGGTGTCCCCCGGCCGCAGGACTCCATACAGGGCGGAAGCGATGGCATGGGTGCCGTTGACAAAAGTGATGCGCACCATGGCGTCCTCGGTGCAAAAGATATCGGCGTAAATCTCCCCCAAAGTATCCCGGCCCAGATCGTCATATCCGTAACCGGTGGTGCCGTGGAAAAAATTCTCGGCCACTTTGTGCGTTTGAAAGGCAGAGAGAACCTTTTGGGTGTTGAACTCCGCAATTTCATCGATGCGGGCAAACTGCTCCGCCAGTGCCTGCTGGGCCTGAATTCCCAGGGCGTGGACACGGTCGCTAATCTGTAAAGGCATATTACATTACATCCTTTGTTGTTTCTAAGTTTTTCTGGGCGAATGCTGTCAAAAGCCGTACTGCAGCAGACACATCAGACAGGTCTACTGTCTCGGTGGGGGTGTGGATGTACCGGCAGGGAATGGAAATGCCGCCGGTGAGCACACCTTCCCGGGAAACATGGATGGCGCCGGCGTCAGTCCCCCCAGACAGCATCACTTCTTTCTGACAAGGGATTTTACTTTCCATTGCAAATGTTTCAAGAAGTTTCACCATTTCCGGATGGCAAATCACCGAGCTGTCCATCACCTTGATGGCGGCCCCGCCGCCCAAAATGGTGCTGGCCTGTTTCTTGTCGTCTAACTCCTCGGCGGCCGTCACGTCCAAGGCCACGGCGTAATCGGGGTCAATGGAGAAAGCTGCGGTTTTGCTTCCCCGCAGGCCTAGTTCCTCCTGGACGGTAAAGACGAAGTAGAGGTCGCTGGTGTGGGCGCGGATGTGGCTGATGGCGTCCAGCATCACCGCGCAGGCGATGCGGTCGTCCAGGTAGGGCGAGACCAGGCGGGATTCGCTGGCAAAGGCGGGCATGCGAAAGACCGCCGTGTCGCCGATCTGCACCAGCCGCCGGGCATGGGCTTCGTTTTTGGCGCCGATATCCAGGTACAGGTCGTCAATGGTCATATCCTTGGGGGAGACCTTTCGGCGCAGGGAAACCACACCACACACACCGTTTTTGAAGCGGAAGGGGGTGTGCAGGATGCTCTCCGGCCGAACGCCTCCCAGCTTTCCAAAAGAGAGATAGCCGTCTTTGTGGATGTGTGTGACGATCAGGCCGATGCAGTCCATGTGGGCGGCAAACATCACCTTGGGTCCCGTTCCCTTTTTGTGAACAATCAGGTTGCCCATGGTATCCAGCCAGCACTCGTCGGCGTAGGGCTCGGCCAGGCGCTTCAGGGTGGCGGCAATCTGCCGCTCATCCCCTGCCGGCCCGTGGCTGCCGTTGAGCATTTCAATAACAGACAAATAGTCCATGTTGGGGGTCCCTCCTCATTCCATGGCGGCCACAGCCTGGAGAAAGCGCCGGGCCAGGATCAAAATATTTTGGCAGTCCTCCAGTGAGGCAACGCTGGAAGGCGCATGGAGATAGCGCACCGCGGCGGAGATGGCCGCCACCCGTACCCCTTCCCGGCTGCGCTGAATGGCTGCGGCATCGGTGCCGCCGGAGAGGTATTCCTTGGTCTGCCAGGGGATGCGGCTCTGCTCAGCCAAGGTGCGCAGCAGCTCGAAGAGCCCCCGGTCATAGACGGTGCCCCCGTCCATGTAGGGGATCACCGGGCCGCCGCCTGGGGCACACACCTTTTTGTGGGAATCCATATCGGGAAGATCGGCGGCGGTGGTGCCCTCCAGCACCAGGGCAATGTCCGGCTTGACAGAGAAAGCGGCGCCGAACGCGCCTCGTGTTCCCACCTCTTCCTGAACGGTAAAGACAAAGGTGGTGTCCATGGGCAGGGGCTCTTGGAGCAGCTGTGCCATCACGGCACAGCCGATTCGGTCGTCGATGGCCTTGGCCTTCAAAAAGCCGTGGCCGAACTCCGCTACATCGGTGTCAAAGACCGCCACATCGCCCAGATGGACGTGGGCACTGGCCTCCTCTTTGTCCTTTGCCCCGATGTCGATGGCCAGTTCCTTGAGTTTCGGGACCTTTTTCTCCTCGTCCCGGCTGGTCAGGTGATAGGCTTTCAGGCCAATGATGCCGGGGAGCTTTTCCGGGCCCACCAGCACAGGTTTTCCCAGCAGGACCCGGCGATCAATGCCGCCCACGGTGTCGAACTTTAAGTAGCCCTCGTCGGTGATGGTGTGAACCATTAGGCCCACCTCGTCCATGTGGGCAGCCAGCATCAGTTTCTTGCATCCGGGGACGATCCCCTTCTTCTCTACGATCAGGTTGCCCATGGTGTCCACCCGAATGCTGTGGGCGTGGGGCGCCGCCAGCGCGCGCAGATAGTCGCGCACTTCGTCCTCCCGGCTGGAGACGCCGGGCAAGGCACAGAGGGTTTTTAAGAGGTCAGTCACCAAGGAGCCCTCCTCCTTCCTTGGCCAGGTCGGTGACAAAGGCGGCCAGCAGGGCAGCGGATGTCTCCAGGTCGGCCAGATCTAAGGTTTCCACTGGGGTATGCATGTACTTTAAGGGCAGGGAGACCACCGCCGTGGCGATCCCCTCCCGGGCGGTTTGCACCCGCCAGGCATTGGTGCCGCTGTGGCCGGTCATCACTTCCAGCGCATAGGGCAGCTCTTTTTCCTGGGCTTTGGCGGTCAGCCGGTCGCTCATCCAGCGGGTGATGTTGGGGCCCAGTCCGATGACAGTCCCGCCGCCAGCGGGGAAGGTTCCCTCCTTGGGTCCGTCGGGGGTGCGGGCGTGGGTCACGTCCACCGCGACGAAACAGTCCGGCGCCAGAGCAAAGGACCCGGTCAGGGCGCCGCCGCCGTTGGTCTCCTCCCGGGTGCTGCCCATGAAGTATAGGTCCACATCCAGGGAAACCTCCTGCAGCAGTTGGGCGGTGCGCAGCAAGGTCACAAAACCAGCGCGGTCATCTAGTGCCTTGGCGCTGACGCTGCCGTTGAGCAGGCGGCGCAGCGGACCTCTGGGGACGGCAAAGGTACCCACCAGGGCCTCCGCCTCTTTCTGGGTCAGCCCCGCATCCAGGCAAAGCTGGTCAATGGTCAGGCTTTTGTCCCCCTCCCCCGCTTTCTGCACATGGGGCGGCAGGACGGCAACCACCCCCAGCCGGGGCGGCTGAGAGAGGATGGTAACCTCCCGGTCGGGGAGCATGCGCGGGTCCAGCCCGCCCACCGGCCGAACGCGGAGAAAACCGTCTGCGGCACCGGTGATCACCAGTCCCACCTCATCCAGGTGGGCATCCAGCACCACCCGACGGGCCTTCTCCTTGCCGCACCGGCGTACCCCGACCACGTTGCCAAAGGAGTCCCGCCACACTTCGTCCACCAGAGGGCGGAGCAGCTCTATGGCTTTCTCCGCCGCAGGCCCCTCCCGGCCGGAAGGGGCGTTGCAGGCACAGAGGGCAGCCAAGCTTGCAATCGTATCCATGACGCCCCTCCTTTACAGCCCGTTGACGATGTCCTTGAAGGTCTGGCCCCGCTGGGCAAAGTTTTTAAAATGATCGAAGGAGGCACAGGCGGGCGACAGGATCACCACGTCGTCCTTTTGGGCCAGCAGAGAGGCGGCCAGGACGGCTTTGGTAAAGTCCTCCTCCATGACGATATCCGGGTGACCCGGCTGGTACCCCGGCGCCTCCACCACTGCCTGGCGGATCTTCTCGGCAGTGTGGCCGGTGAGGACCAAGGTTTTCACATGCTCCTGCACCGCTGTGCCCAGCACATCGAAGGGAATCTTTTTGTCGTAGCCTCCTGCGATGAGGATGACCTTCTGGGGGAAGGACCGCAGCCCGGCAATGGTCCGGGTGGGGCTGGAGGCAATGGAGTCGTTGTAATACCGCACGCCGTTCAGGGTGCGCACCAGCTCGATGCGGTGTTCCACCCCGGGGAAGGTCTCTGCTGTGTGGAGGATAACCTCGTCCGGGACCATCCCCTGCACGGCGGCAATGGCCGCCAGGTAGTTCTCCACGTTGTGCTGGCCGGGAATCAAGATGCGGTCTGTGGCAAACAGCTGCCGCTTCCGGCCGCCCTCGGCCACCACGATGGTGCCGTTTTCCACATACACGCCTTCCTCCAAGGCATGCTGCCGGCTGAACAGCTTCACCCGGCCGGGAGCCCTTCCGGACATCTCATGGGTCAGATCGTTGTCCCGGTTGAAGATAGCGACGCCCTCTTTCCCCTGCCAGCGGAAGATGTTCTCCTTGGCCAAGGCATACTCCTCCATGGACTTGTGGATGTCCAGGTGGTTGGGAGACAGGTTGGTGAAGACGGCAATGTCCGGGCTGGCCGAGAGGGTCATGAGCTGGAAGGAGGACAGCTCCAGCACCGCCACATCGTCTGGAGACATTGTTCCAGCCTCAGAGAGCAGGGGCTTGCCGATATTCCCCCCCAGATGGACGGTGTAGCCAGCGTTTTTTAGCATCTCCGAGATGAGGGTGGTGGTGGTGGTTTTTCCATCGCTGCCCGTCACGGCGATGATCTTACAAGGGCAGACCTGGAAAAAGACCTCCATTTCCGAGGTGAGCACACTCCCCTTTTCCACGGCCGCCAGGAAAGGCGGGATGTCTGGACGGATGCCGGGAGAACGGAAGATCACGTCCTGATCCAACCCCTCCAGATAATCCTCTCCCAGATGGAGTTGGGCTCCCATGGTCTCCAATTCCTCGGCCAGGGCACCAAAGTTGGACCGTGGAGACTTATCGCAGGCAGTGACAGAGATCCCCGCCTGGAGTAGGGTTTTGATCAGCGGGGTGTTGGACACCCCAATGCCGATGACGGCGACGCATTTCCCCTGAAGGGACGCCAGATAGTCTTGCAGCGTAATGGCCATGGGCCTTCCTCCTCCTCAAACTCAGCCTGATCCCGATGACAGGGACAGGCGCAAATCCTCCGCCGGGACAGCACAGCCTGGCCCGGCAAACATACCAATGCGGATAAATAGACATTTTATTATACGCTGAAATACCATGGATTTCAAGGAAACCTTCGCAATTCCGTCTGTCAGGTCCTTTTCCGTGGGATTCCCTTTCTTTTTATTGCTTTTTTGTGGAACATCGGATATAATATACCAGTTCAATTTATCAGAATGTGAGGGATCGCCGCGATGCTTCAATTTGACGAATATAAGGTGAAGCTCAACAACCTTCTGCCCCAGCTGGACGAGCTGGAGCAGGCTCTGAACCTGGAAAACGCTGCCCGCGAAGTGGACTTTTTGGAGGCCCAGTGTGCTGCCGACGGCTTTTGGGACGACCCGGCCAAATCCCAGCGGGTCCTGCAGAAGCTCAAGCAAGAAAAGGGCAAGCTGGAGTCTCAGGCCAAGCGCCGTTCCTCCTGGGAGGACATGATGGTCCTGTGTGAAATGGGCAACGAGGAAGAGGATGAATCCCTTCTGCCCGAGTTGGAGCAGGAGTACGAAGCTCTGGTCAAGAGCATGGAGACGGCCAAGCTCCAGACCTTGCTCACCGGTGAATACGACGCTTCCAATGCCATTCTGGCCTTCCACGCCGGCGCCGGCGGCACTGAGGCCCAGGACTGGGCGCAGATGCTCTACCGCATGTACACCCGTTGGGCCGAGCGCCACGGGTTCAGCTATAAAGTCCTGGACTATCAGGAGGCCGACGAGGCCGGCCTGAAGTCGGCTACCATCATGATCGAGGGAGAAAACGCCTACGGTTACTTACGAGGCGAGCACGGGGTGCATCGGCTGGTCCGGGTCTCCCCCTTTGACGCCAACGCCCGCCGCCAGACCTCCTTCGCCTCGGTGGAGGTCATGCCCGATCTGCCTGAGGATGTCGAGGTGGAGATCCGTCCCGAGGACATCGAGATGCAGGTCTATCGCGCCAGTGGCGCCGGCGGCCAGCACGTCAACAAGACCTCCTCCGCGGTGCGTCTGATCCACATCCCCACCGGGGTGGTGGTTTCCTGCCAGACCGAGCGCAGCCAGTTCCAGAACAAGGACAACTGTATGAAGATGCTTCGCGCGAAGCTGGTGGAACTGCAGATGCAGGAAAAGGCAGAGAAAATCTCCGACCTAAAGGGAGTCCAGCTGAAGATCGAATGGGGCAGCCAGATCCGCTCCTATGTCTTCATGCCCTATACCCTAGTCAAGGATACCCGCACTGCCTATGAGACCAGCAACGTCAACGGCGTGATGGACGGCGATTTGGATGGCTTCATCAATGCCTACCTCACGGCTCAGGCCACCGGCAACTGGGCCAGCAAATAATTCTGTACCTCTCTCCCCTCCCTCGGGTCCCCCGAGGGAGGGGATTTTTTGCTGCTTTTGGGAAAACTTCTTGACTTTTTAGCTTTTTGGTGTTAAAGTTTGAAAGCGTTAAAGCAATATGCTGAAGAATGGAGGAATTCCTGTGAAACTCGCGCTGCTGGTGATCTACTTTGGGATCATGGTCGGCATTGGCATTTACTGCCGCAAGCACACCACAGACATCAATGGCTTTGTCCTGGGCGGACGATCGGTGGGCCCTTGGTTGACCGCCTTTGCCTACGGGACGTCCTACTTCTCTGCAGTGGTCTTTGTTGGCTATGCCGGGCAGTTTGGCTGGAAATATGGCATCGCTGCCACTTGGGCTGGATTGGGCAACGCCATTCTGGGCTCCCTGCTGGCCTGGGCCGTGCTGGGCCGCCGGACCCGAATCATGACCCAGCACCTCAACTCCGCCACCATGCCCCAGTTTTTTGGTCAGCGCTTCCAGAGCAAGGGGCTGAAGATCGGGGCCTCCATCATCGTATTTATCTTTCTCATTCCCTACACCGCTTCCCTCTTTAACGGCCTATCCCGGCTCTTCGGCATGGCTTTCCACATCGACTACACCGTCTGCATCATCCTCATGGGCGTCCTGACGGGGATCTATGTGATCGCCGGCGGCTACATGGCCACGGCCATCAACGATTTCGTCCAAGGCTGCGTCATGCTGGTGGGCATCTGTGTGGTCATCGCCGCGGTGCTCAACACCCAGGGGGGCTTTAGCGAGGCCCTGCACAGTCTGGCCGCCGTCTCCGACCCCACCTCCGTCAACGGCGAGGTGCCGGGTATCTTCGCCTCCTTCTTTGGGCCAGATCCCATCAACCTCTTGGGGGTAGTCCTGCTGACCAGTTTGGGCACCTGGGGCCTGCCCCAGATGGTGCAGAAGTTTTACGCCATCAAGTCGGAGGACTCCATCCACAAGGGGACCATCATCTCCACCCTCTTCGCCCTAGTGGTGGCCGGGGGCTGCTACTTCTTAGGCGGCTTCGGCCGGCTCTTCTCCGACAAGGTAGACATTGCTGCTGACGGCTACGACGCCATCATTCCCGCCATGCTCTCCGACCTGCCGGACATCCTCATCGCCATCGTGGTTATCCTGGTGCTGTCGGCCTCCATGTCTACCCTGTCCTCCCTGGTCATCGCCTCCTCCTCCACCCTCACCATCGACCTGCTGCGGGGGAATATCGTGAAAAAGATGACTGACTTTGAGGCAGTCTTCATCATCCGCTGCTTTGTGGTGGTCTTCGTGGTCATCTCCATGGTCATCGCCATCGTCCAGTATAAGTTCTCCATCAGCTTTATCGCCCAGCTCATGGGTGTCTCCTGGGGCGCGCTGGCCGGCGCCTTCCTGGCCCCCTTCCTCTATGGTCTGTATTGGAAAAAGACCACCAAAGCCGCCTGCTGGGTCTCTTTCCTCTTTGGCGCTGGGATCATGACTCTGAACCTGATCTCCAACGCCACCGGGGCCTTTGCCTTCCCCACCCTGCTCCAGTCCTCCATCAACTGTGGCGCCTTCGCCATGCTGGCCGGTCTGGTCATCGTACCGGTGGTCAGCCTCTTCACCCGGAAGCCCGACAAGGCCATGGTGGAGGAAGCCTTCGCCTGTTATGAAAAAAAGGCGCCTGTCTCCCAGAAGAAGGCCCTCAGCGATTGAGTCCTTTCCCGCCTCCCGTCCCCTGCCTGTTGGGGGGCGGGAGCTTTTTTTCAAAACGGAAAGTGTGCTTGACATTTCAGGGAACCTGTGGTATCCTGTAGATGGAAAGGAAACTTTCCATCTCAGCGACATGCGGCTCCGGCCGCCCATTCTTTTCCCTTTGATGGAAAGGAAGCTTTCCATTAGAAAGGAGGCTGCCCCTTGGAAAACCGCCTGGAAGAACTGCGAAAGGAGCGGGGGATCAGCCAGGAGGAGCTGGCAAATGCCCTGGAGGTCTCCCGCCAGACCATCGGCTCCCTGGAAAAGGGCCGGTACAACCCATCCATCCTGCTGGCGTTTAAGATCGCCCGGTATTTTCACCGGACCATTGAGGAGATTTTTATCTATGAGGAGGAGTCGTGATGAAAGAACGCACTTGGAATTGGATCAAAATCATCGGGGGCATTCTCCTTGGAATCTTTTCTCTTTTCGCCCTGCGGCACTATGACTATGCAGAGGGTGTGATGGCCGTGCTTCCCTTCGTCTGTCTGGGGATCGGCTGCGGTGCCTTCGGCCACGGCATGGGTGATCTGCTCAGCCGCAAGGCCCTGGAGAACGCCCCGGAGCTAGCCCGGTCCCTGGCCATTGAACAGCAGGACGAGCGCAATATCGCCCTGGCCAATCGGGCCAAGGGCAAAGCCTTTGATATCATGATCTATGTATATGGCGCGCTGCTGGTCTCCTTCGGTCTGATGGGGGTAGCGCTGGCACCCCTTCTCCTGCTGGTCTTTGCCTATCTACTAGTGGTGGGCTGCAGCGTCTACTACCGGGTAAAGTATGAGAAAGAGATGTGAGAGTTCCTCTGCTCGGGACCAAGAGGAGGAGTCACCCCGCCTGGCGGAAGAGGCCAGGGCCTGTGTGGGATGTCACCTGTGCGTGTTGGTCTGTTCCCAAGAGGTCATCCGTGGCTATGGAAAGCCCATTTCCCGGGAAACACCCGCAGAAAAGTGTGGAGAAAGCCGGCCTGTTCCACAGGCCGGCTTTTGGTTTCCGGCAGACAGGATACCGCCCCGGAACAGCCTGCTGCGCGGCCTATCAGAGCTCTGCTCCCCGGTGTGCAGGCCATGGACCCCCTCGGAGAAGTGATTGCTTGTTTGTCTGAGAGAGCAAAACAGCGAGGAAAGAACGGCCCCCTGAGGCCGTCTGTCCTCGCTGTTTCTTTGCAAATTCGCTGCCTCTGCCAGCAGGGCGTCATTCGATCCCCGCGTGCTTTTTGATGGCGTAAAAGGAGGCGTCGCTGATGATGTGCTCCATCTTGCAGGCATCCTCCACCGCCGTAGCCTCTTCGACGCCAAGAGAGACCAAAAAGCGGGAGAGCACGGTGTGCTTCTCATAGATGTGCTCCGCCACCTCGCGGCCCTCTTCGGTCAAGTGCAGATGCCCGTTTTGGTCCATCACAACATATCCGCCAGATTTCAGCAGACCAATGGCCCGGCTGACGCTGGGTTTTGAGACACCCATGTGCTCGCTCACGTCCACAGAGCGCACTTGTTTTCCTTTCTGCGATAGAACCAGGATGGTTTCCAGGTACATTTCACCGGATTCCTGTAAATGCATGCGGGACACCCTTTCCAATCTTTCTGACAAATACTGAGCTGCTGTGTTTGTTGTTCTCTATTAATAAAAATAGCATAGACCAGGCGACTTTGCAAGGGAAACCCGGAAAAACCTTGTATAGATGCACATTTTTTACAGTTAGCTCCCCCTAATAATCCGAGAAAATCACCAAATCCGACCACAGCCCCCGGGCTGTGGTCGGATTTGGCAGAGACGCCCCTGCCTGCAGAAGATCTCCGTGGAATGCACCATGCGTCACGGATTTTCGATGGTGAGAATGTCCACAAAGCCGGTGACCTCAAAGACCTCCATCATGATCTCATTGACGTGGCGCACCACCATGCTCCCCTGCTTGTTCATGGTTTTCTGGGCAGCCAAGATCACCCGAAGGCCGGCAGATGAGAGGTACTCCAGGTCCTGAAAATCCAGGATCAGCGTTTTCACGTCGGCCAGAGAGGCGTTGAGCTCCCCTTCCAGCTGGGGGCTGTGGTGGTATCCAGACGGCCTACCAATAGAATGGTCAGCGCGCAGTCATTGGTGCTTTTTGGGGATCGTCATGCTCATGAGAAAAACCTCCAGGATGAAACCAGATATGCGTTGGGGCTGGGGTCCTCCCGCTTTTGCGGGAATCGCCATCCCCACCCAAAACCTTAGCGGAGACCTTGCGGCGGTTTAAAAGAGGCTTATTTGGCTGGTCTCAGGCATTGTGCCCAAAGCACCAGCGTCCCGAAGCTGCTCCACATGGGTCTTGGAGACCTTGGGACAGGCGGCCAGCAGTTCCTCCTGGGAGATGAAAGTCCGCCCCTGGCGGTTCTCCACAATGGAGATGGCCGCCGTCTCCCCCAGGCCGGGAATGGCGGTAAAGGGGGGCAGGAGGGCGCCCTTCTCTTCGTCCATGAGAAATTTGGTGGCGTCGGAGCGATAGAGGTCCATGGGCTCGAACTGGAACCCGCGCAGGTAGAACTCATAGCAGACCTCCAGGGTAACCAGCATGTCCTCCTCCACGGCGGCGGCGTCTTTGTCCTTGGCTTCGATCTCCCGCATCTTCTGTTTGCACACCTCCATGCCCTGGCACATGCAGGTGGCGTCGATGGCCTTGGCCCGGATGGAGAAGTAGGCCGCATAGAAGGCCAGGGGTTTGTGGACCTTAAACCAGGCAATCCGAAAAGCCATCATCACGTAAGCCACAGCGTGGGCTTTGGGGAAGAGGTAGCCTATTTTGGCCAGGGAGTCGATGTACCAGTCGGGGACGTTGGCGGCCCGCATGGCCTCCTCCCAGCCGTCTTGGAAGCCGCCCTTTTTTACCTTCCCTTTTCGCACGGCCTCCATGATGTCAAAGGCCATCTTGGGCTCCACCCCCTGTTCCATGAGGTAGAGCATGATGTCGTCCCGGCAGCCCACGGTGGAGTCGACGGTGGCGGTGCCGGAGACGATGAGGTCTCGGGCATTGCCCAGCCACACGTCCGTGCCGTGGGAGAAGCCTGAGAGACGGATGAGGGTGTTGAACCGCTCCGGCTGGGTGTCGCAGAGCATTTGTCGGGTGAACTTGGTGTTAAACTCCGGCACCGCCACGGCCCCAGTGGGGCCCAGAATGGGGTCGTCCTCGTAGCCCAGGGGGGCGGAGTTGGTGAAGATGGTCATGGTGTCCTTGTCGTCCAGAGGGATCTCCTGGGCGTTGACGCCAGTCAAGTCCTCCATCATGCGGATCATGGTGGGGTCGTCGTGGCCCAACATGTCCAGCTTGAGAAGGTTGTCCTCCATCTTGTGATAGTCGAAGTGGGTGGTGATGATGTCGGTGTCCGTGTCGTCGGCGGGATGCTGGACGGGACAGAAATCGTAGATCTCCCGGTCCTGGGGGATGACCACCATGCCGCCGGGGTGCTGGCCGGTGGTCCGGCGGACCCCGGTGCAGCCCAGGGCCAGACGGTTTTCCTCCGCCTTGGTCACCTGCAGTCCCCGGGCGGCCAGGTATTTCTTCACGTAGCCATAGGCGGTCTTTTCCGCCACGGTGCCAATGGTGCCGGCCCGGAAGACGTGTCCCTCGCCGAAGAGCTCAAAGGTGTATTTGTGGGCGTTGGCCTGGTATTCTCCCGAGAAGTTCAGGTCGATGTCGGGGACTTTTTTGCCGCCGTAGCCCAGGAAGGTCTCAAAGGGGATGTTGAAGCCGTCTTTGACGTATTTGGTACCGCAGACGGGGCAGACCCCGTCGGGCATGTCCGCGCCGCAGCCGTATCCCTCCCCTGCGGCAAAATCCGCATGCTTGCAGTGGGGGCAACGGTAATGGGGGGGCAGGGAATTGACCTCGGTGATCCCCGACAGGAAGGCCACGATGGAGGAACCAACGGAACCACGAGAACCCACCAGATAGCCGTGCTCCAGGGAGTTCTGCACCAGCTTTTGGGCGGACATATAGATCACATCGTATTTGCGCTCGATGATGCCGGGCAGCTCCAGCTCAATGCGGTCCTTAACGATCTGGGGCGGGTCCTCTCCATAGAGCTCGTGAGCCTTGCCCCAGACCAGGTTGTACAGTTCTTCGGCAGAGTTTTCCAGCTTGGGAGCGAACAGACCGTCGGGCAGAGGCTTCACTTCTTCGCACCAGGAGGCCACCAGGTTGGTGTTGGTGACCACCACCTCGTAGGCCTTTTCCTCGCCCAGGTAGGCAAACTCATCCAGCATCTCCTGGGTCGTGCGGAAATAGAGGGGGTTGGGGGCGTCGGCGTCGTCAAAGCCCTTGGTGTCCAGCAGGACATGGCGATAGGCCTCGTCCTCTGGGTCCAGAAAGTGGACGTCCCCGGTGGCGCAGACAGGCTTGCCCAGCTCCTCCCCCAGGCGGACCACCGTGCGGTTCCACTCCCGGATCTGCTCCCAGTCTTTGGCGATGGACTTGCCGTTTTTGTCCGGGCGGAGCATAAAAGCGTTGTTGGACAGGGGTTGGATCTCCAGGTAGTCATACCAGGAGGCGATGCGGCACAGCTCCTCCCAGTCCTTGCCTCGGACAATGGCCTGGTAGAGCTCCCCTGCCTCGCAGGCTGAGCCTAAGATGAGGCCCTCCCGGTTGCGGTTGATCTCACTCTTGGGCATGATGGGAAAGCGCTTGAAGTATTCCAGATGGGACAGGGAGATGAGCTTATACAGGTTGCGCAGCCCTGTTTGGTTTTTGGCCAACACAATCAGGTGCTTGGGCATCCGCTTGGCCTTGCCCAGAGAGTGGTTCCGGGCAAGGTTGGGGTTGATCTGCTGGAGGGTGTTTACCCCCCGATCCCGGAGCATGCGGATAAAGGGCACCAACATGTAACCCACCATGGCCGCGTCGTCCGAGGCCCGGTGGTGGTTGAAGTCAGGCAGGTTCAGGTGGCGGCAGACGATGTCTAGCTTGTACTTTCCAAGCTCTGGCAGCAGATTTTGGGCCAGAGGCAGAGTGTCCAGGAAGGTGGGGGTGAAGTCAATGCCGTATTTTTGACAGCCAGTTCGGATAAAACCAATGTCAAATTCTGCATTGTGGGCGGCCAGAGGGCGGCCATCCACAAATGCCAAAAAGGAGCGAATGGCTTCCTCCTGGCTGGGAGCGCCTACCAACATGTCGTCGGTGATGCCGGTGAGCTGGATGATGTTGGGCGCCAGCCGCCGCTGGGGGTTTACGAAAGTCTGGAAGCGCTCCTTTACCTCGCCCCTTTCCAACACCACGGCACCGATTTCTGTGATCACATCGTCGGTTTTGCTCAGCCCAGTGGTCTCTAGGTCGAAACAGACGATGGCCTCGTCCAGGTCCTGCTCTAAGGGGCCACGGACCGTCAGACGGTCGTCCACGTTGTTGACGTAATAGGCCTCGGTGCCCAGAAGAACTTTGAGCTTTCCCTTGCCGGCGCTCCAAGCGTCGGGGAAAGACTGGGCCACGCCGTGGTCAGTAACGGCAATGGCTGGGTGTCCCCAGGCAATGGCGCGCTTGACCGCGTCCTTTGTGTCGGTCAGGGCATCCATCAGGGACATTTTGGTGTGCAGATGAAGCTCCACCCGTTTTTCCGGGGCGGTATCCTTTTTCACTGGCTTCTCCGCCGTCTCAATGATGATGGGCTCGAGGACCATGTCGTTGTCAAAGCGGTTCAGGTTCAGCCGGCCGGAGATCTTCAGGTGCATTCCCGTTTTGACCCCCTCCACGATGGGGGTCCCCTCGTCGCCGGGCATAAATTTGCTCACCCGGATGGAACTGGTGTAGTCGGTAACGTCGAAGCTGATGACCCAGGCGTTTCGCTTTTTCAGCTCCCGGTGCTCCACAGCAAAGACGTCCCCTTCCACCACGACCACGCCCATGTCCAGTTCCAAGGTGTTCATGGGGCGGGGCACTTTTTTGATCTGGCGGGTGCCATAAATTCGCTTGGAAGAAAAACCACGGGTCTCCTTATCCGCTGCCTTGGCCTGCGCCATGGCCTTCTGCCGCAGTTCCTCCGTCTGGCGAAACAGGCGCTCTTGTTCCGACAGGGCTTCTTCCGTCGAAGGAATCTCTTCCGAAGGCGGTGTGAGTTCTTCTAAGGCAGGCGAAGGAACCTCTTCGGGAGGAGGAACAAGGTCCTCTATGGGAGGGAGCGCCTCGTCTGGACCTGTGGGGGCAGCCCCTGCTTCCTCAGGCGGCAGAAACGTCTCCTTGGGGGGCGCCGGAGAAACGACGGGAGCTTCTTCCGCGGGAATCTGCTCGGGCAGATGCTCTTGCTGGGGAACTGGCGCAGGAGGCGGACAGGACGGCACAAAGGTCACCCCCGCCAGGGCATAGACCTGGGCAAGCTCCTGGGCCACCTGGGCCAACAGGGCGTCCTCGGGACGCTCAGGGCAGAGAATCTGGGCCTCGATGGTTCGCTTGTGGCTGTCCAGCACCGCGCCAGTGACCAGCCAGCCTGACAAAATTTCCGCCAGGGCGGGCGCGGGATGGTATTGAAAAAACATCTCCAAAAACGGCAGGTGTTTCTCTGGCATAGTGAGGCTTCCTTTCTTTGCGTGTGTGTTTCCCGCCGGGAAAATCTCTTGTACGGCAGGAAGAAAGTGTGGGAGCCGCTGGCAGCGGCCCCCGGTGTAAAAACCCTCGTTCTATCCGAAGGTGCTTCGTCGCGTGAATTATGGCAGGGCTTCAATCAGGGCCATCAGCTCGTCCACCAGGGCTTCCTGGGGGACCTGCTTGACCACCTCTCCCCGGCGGAACAGCAGCCCCTTGCCGTTTCCCCCGGCAATGCCCACGTCGGCGGCGGCGGCTTCGCCGGGGCCGTTCACCGGGCAGCCCATCACCGCCACCGTGATGGGTTTGGTGACGGATTTCAGGCGTTGCTCCACTTCCTGGGCCAGCGGGATCAAATCAATCTTCGTCCGGCCGCAGGTGGGGCAGGCGATGAGATCGGGCCCCTCCCGGCGCAGGCCGATGGCTTTGAGAATGTCCCGGGCGGCGTAGATCTCCTCCACCGGATCGGCGGTGAGGGTCACCCGCAGGGTATCGCCGATGCCCAAAGCCAGCAGGCCGCCGATACCAGCGGCGGATTTCAAGGTACCCATGCGGGTGGTCCCCGCCTCGGTAACCCCAAGGTGAAGGGGGTAGTTCGACTGCTGGTGCATGAGCTGATAGGCCCCCATGGTGATGGGGACGGAGGAGGATTTTAAGGAGATGCAGATGTCGTCAAAATCGTAGCGGTTGAGCAGGGCGATGTGGCCGAAGGCGGAGTCCACCAGTGCCTGGGGAGTCACGCCCCCGTACTTGGCCAGCAGGGGCTTTTCCAGGGACCCGCCGTTGACGCCGATGCGGATGGGGATGTTTTTGCGGGCGCAGGCCTGGGCCACCGCCTTGACCCGGTCCGCGCCGCCGATGTTGCCGGGGTTGATGCGCACCTTGTCGGCCCCGGCGGCAATGCATTCCAGGGCCAGACGATAGTCAAAATGGATGTCCACCACCAGGGGCAGGTCAATGGCTTCCTTGATCTTCCCCACGGCCTTGGCAGCAGCCATGGTGGGCACGGCCACCCGAACAATCTGGCACCCGGCGGCGGCCAGGCGGCGGATCTGGGCTGTGGTGGCCTGCACATCTTCTGTGGGGGTATTGGTCATGGACTGGATGGTGACCGGGGCGCCGCCCCCCACGGGCACGCCTCCCACCAGGATCTGTTTGGTCATCGTCAATTCACCAACTTCCAAATGTCGCTGAAGGTGACCGCCACCATCAGCAGAATCAACAGAGAGAACCCTACCCCGTGAATCCAGGCCTCATACTGCGGGGGAATCTTTTTGCCGGAGAAGAGGAACCAGACCTCCCCCACCAGCAGCAGGAAGATCCGTCCGCCGTCCAGGGCGGGGATGGGCAGCAGGTTCATGATGGCCAGGTTCACGGCGATCAGGGCGATGATGTAGCACACGTTCTGCAGGCCGGCAGCAAGGCTTCCCCCCTGACTGCCCGCCTCTCCCAAGTAGGAGACGATGCCCACCGGGCCGGACATGTCGTTGAGCCCCACTTGACCGCTGACCAGCATGGCCAGACCCGACCACACCGCTTTGGCAAAATACCAGCAGGTGTGCCAGCTCTGGGTCATCAGGCCGGGGAAAGTGGCCTCTTCCACGGTGAAATAGATGCCGTACATGGTCACCGTTTGCCCGTCTACGGTGTATTCGCGGGGGGTCAGGGGCAGGTCATCCAGCACGACCTTCTCGCCGTCCCGCTCCACCACCAAGTCCATCGTCTCACTGCCCGCCGCGGCGTTGAGCTGGGCGGTCAAGTCGGAATAAATGGACACCTTGTGCCCATTGACCGACAAAATGCGGTCCCCGGGCATCAGACCATTCTCGCCGGCACAGGGGAAGCCATCCATAAAGTCCCGGATCACCGGCACCGTATAACTGCCGGAGACAGCGAAAAGGATGGCCACCAGCACAAACCCAGCCACAAAGTTCATCACCGAACCGGCGGCCAGAATGATAATCTTCCGCCAGAGAGATTTGCTGGAGAAGGAGCGGGGGTTGCCCGTTTCCTCGTCTTCCCCTTCCATGGCACAGTACCCTCCCATGGGGAGCGCCCGCAGGGAATACAACGTCTCCCCTTTTTTCCGGGAAAACAGCGCGGGGCCCATGCCGATGGCAAACTCGTTGACCTGGACCCCCAGCAGTTTCGCAGTGAGGAAATGGCCCCCCTCATGGATGGCGATGAGCAGACCGAAAAGGAGGATGCCGACGATGACATAGACAAGCAATGGATTCACCTCAGGAAATCATAGAACAGGATGCTGCAGTAGGACATGCCCGGCGGCCCCGGGATGGGCTTACCGGCAGGCGGACTCTGCCGCCGCCCGAGCGGCTTGGTCCGCCGCGTAAATTGACGCAAGGGTGAGTTCTTTGGCGCGGGGCACGGTGTCCAGCGCCGCCTGGACCACACGGGGAATGTCCAGGAAACCGATCTCCTCCTGGAGGAAGCGAGCCACCGCCACCTCGTTGGCGCCGTTGAGGATGGCTGGGGCCGTCCCCCCCTCCTTGGCGGCCCGAATGGCCAGCGCCAGACAGGGGAATGCTTCCAAATCCGGGGGATAAAAGGTCAGGGTTCCAATGCGGAGCAGATCCAATGGCTCCGCGGGACCGGGGGTGCGTTCCGGCCAAGACAAGGCGTACTGAATGGGCAGGCGCATATCCGGGGCACCCAACTGGGCGATGACGCTGTTGTCACAGTATTCTACGGCCGAGTGGAGTATGCTCTCCCGGTGCACCAGAATCTGAATTTTTTCCGGGGGGACCTGGAACAGGGACATAGCCTCCAGCAGTTCCAGCCCCTTGTTCATCAGCGTGGCCGAATCGATGGTCACCTTGGCGCCCATGGACCAGTTGGGGTGTTTCAGGGCCCGGTCAGGGGTGACAGAGGCCAGTTCGTCCCGGCTCCAGCCGAAAAAGGGCCCGCCGGAGGCGGTAAGGAGAATGCGCTTGAGCTCCTTTCCATGGCTGCCCTGCAGGCTTTGGAAGATGGCGGAATGCTCCGAATCCACCGGCACGATTTCCGCCCCAGCCTCCTTTGCCCTGGCCATGACCAAGGGCCCGGCACAGACCAAGGTCTCCTTGTTGGCCAAGGCGATGCGTTTGCCGCTGTCGATGGCCGCCAGCGTAGGCGCCAGGCCGGCAATGCCCACCAAGGCGGTCACCGCCGTGTCGGCTTGGGGCAGGCGAGCGGCTTCCAAAATCCCCTCCTCCCCTGCCAGCACACGAATGTCTGTGTCTGCCAGACGGGATGCCAAAGCAGCGGCTGCGGTGGGGTCCGCTGCCGCTGCCAGGATGGGATGGAAGGTGCGGGCCTGCTGTTCCAGCAGGTCGATGTTGTGCCGGGCGGTCAGGGCGGCCACCCGATGGCCGCAGGACGCCGCCACCTCTAAGGTCTGGGTGCCGATGGAGCCGGTGGAGCCAAGAACGGCAAGGCTTCTCATGCACCGGCCCCCTTACTGAACGCGGGCAGCCAGAGGATGAGCAGCTCGATCAGCGGGGCGCAGAAGATCACGCTGTCAAATCGGTCCAGCACACCGCCATGGCCGGGCAGAACCCGGCCAAAGTCTTTGATTTTTCTGGTCCGCTTGAGGTACGAAAAGGCCAGGTCACCCACTTCGGTCATCACACCGCCCAGCAGGCCGTAGATGGCCAGGAAGTAGTAGTTGACCTCTACCTGGGTGATCTTGCCAAAGACCAGGCCGTACAGGATGGCAATGACCACGCCCACCACCAGGCCGCCCAGGGAACCCTCCACCGTCTTTTTGGGGGAGAGGTTGGGGGCCAGCTGATGTCGACCCAGGAACATGCCCGTAAACATTGCCCCGGCATCCACCACAAAGGGGATGAGGATGGGCAGGAAAATGTAACTGGTGCGCAGCTCCATCGCTCCCACCCGAACCACGGAAGACAGGCAGTAGGAGATGACGCAGGCAAAGAAGAAGCCTGCGCCCACCCGGTCGATCTTCACCCGGAAGTGGCTGGCAAATCCTTCCGCAAAGATGGCCACCAGATAGACCAGTAGCACCAGCAGGCCCCAGGTGTGGGGCTGCTCCAGATAGACCCAGAAGGGAATGGCCAGGGCCACAGCGGCGGTGTACAAGGCGATGCGGGGATGATTCATGCCGATGGCGTGGAGGGCCTCATAGGTCCCCACCACGGAGAGCACGGCGATGAGGGCAGGGGTAAACGGGGCCGGCAGGACAAACAGGACCAGCAGGATCACAGGAATACCCACGCAGGCCACCAAAATCCGTTTTTTCACGTTACACGCCTCCAAATCTGCGCTGGCGGCGCTGAAAATCCGCCAAGGCCTCGTCCAGCACTGCAGGGCTGAAGTCCGGCCAGAGCACATCGGTAAAGTAGAATTCGGCATACGCCGACTGCCAAGGTAAAAAGTTAGACAGCCGCAGTTCTCCGCTAGGCCGGATAATCAGATCGGGGTCGGGGACGCCCCGGCTGTCCAGATACCGGGAAAAGACCTCGTCGGTCAGATCGCCGATCGTCTGCCGGCCGGCGGCCACATCCGCGGCCCAGGCCCGGGCAGCCCGAAGAATCTCATCCCGCCCGCCGTAGTTCAGGCAGACGTTGATCTGATACTTGGCCCCAGCCACTGCTGCGCCGGTCTCTTCGGTCTCCAGGCACAAGGTGCGCAGGGCTGGGGGCAGGGCCGCCAGATCGCCGAAGAACTTGATGCGAAAGCCGTCCCGCTCCATTTTCTCCAAGGCCTCGATGAGATACTTGCGCAGCAGATCCATGATAGCGGAAACCTCCTCCACCGGGCGCTTCCAGTTCTCGGTGGAGAAGGCGTAGACGGTCAGGTAAGGGATTCCCAAATCCCGGCACCGATAGGCGATGGTGCGGAAGGTCTCCGCCCCCGCGGCGTGGCCGGCGGTTCGGGGCAGGCCACGCTTCTTGGCCCAGCGGCCGTTGCCGTCCATGATGATGGCCACGTGCCGGGGCAGGCGGGCCGGATCGAGCCACTTCCCTGCCGCCGGCTTTGGCTTTCTATGCCAGAATGCCATGGGATCGCGTTACACGGCCATGAGTTCGGCTTCCTTCTTGGCAGTCAGGTCGTCGATCTCCTTGCACCGCTTGTCGGTGAGCTTCTGCAGTTCCTCTTCCAGCTCTTTCAGGTCGTCCTCGGTGATCTCGGACTTTTTCTTCATGGCCTTGAATTTTTCCATGGCTTCCCGGCGGATGTTGCGAATGGCCACCTTGCCGCCCTCGCCATACTTCTTCACCTGCTTGGTCAATTCCTTCCGGCGCTCCTCTGTCAGCTGGGGGAAAACCAGGCGGATAACCTTGCCATCGTTCTGGGGGTTGATGCCCAGTTCCGAGACCAGAAGCGCCTTTTCTACCGCCTTGAGCAACGTGCCGTCCCAGGGTTGGATGACCAGGGTCCGGGCGTCGGGGGTGGAGATAGAAGCCACCTGATGGATGGGGGTCTCGGTGCCGTAATACTCCACGGTGATCTTGTCCAGCACGGCGGCGTTTGCCCGGCCGGCCCGGACGCCGGCGAAGTCGCTGATCACCACGTCGATGGTTTTCTGCATTTTCACGTCATATGCTTCATACATTTCCTTCATGACTGTTTCTCCTCCTCTACAATGGTGCCTACTCTCTCCCCCATCACGGCCCGCAGAATGTTCTCCGGGTCTGCCAGAGCAAAAACCATGACGGGAATGTGATTGTCCAGGGCCAGGGATGTGGCAGTCAGGTCCATGACCTGCAAACGGTCTGCCAAGACCCGGCCATAGCTGATGGCGTCGTATTTCACAGCGCTTGGGTCCTTCTTTGGGTCGGCGCTGTAGACCCCGTCGATGTTTTTGGCCAAAAGGATCATGTCCGCCTGGATCTCCGCTGCCCGCAGGACCGCAGCGGTATCCGTGGAAAAATAGGGATTGCCGGTGCCGCCAGCAAAGATGACCACGGTCCCCTCCCGCAGGTAGCGGTCGGCAGCGGGACGGGAGCAGATTTCTCCCACCGGCCCCATGGGGATGGACGTCAGTACCCGGGCGGGCTGCCCCACCTGTTCCAGGACATCCTGCAGGGCCAGGCTGTTGATCACCGTGGCCAGCATGCCCATCTGGTCGGCGCGGACCCGTTCCATGTTGCCGCCGCCGTCCTTGACGCCCCGCCAGAAGTTGCCGCCGCCCACCACCAGGCCCACCTGGACCCCATGGCTGACGCAGTCCTTGACCACCTGGCAAACTTGACGGGCGAAGGAAAAGTCGATCCCACGGCCAGCTTGGCCGGCCAAGGCCTCGCCGCTGATCTTCAGCAGAACGCGCTGATATTTTGGTTGCTCCATAGGTAACCTCCCCTGTCCCTCTCACCCCAGAGCACCGGGGGAAAAGGACCCGTTCCCGCCCCCCGCGCCGGAAAATGGACGCGAAGGGGCAGTGTGTTGTACGTATTTTACTATAACTTGCCGCGTTTGCATAGGGGGTTTCCCCAATTTTTTGAAAAAAGCCGCCTTCGGCCCAAGCCACATAAAACAGGACATGCCAAACCAGAAGGCTTTTGAAGCGCGGCTGTCGGACGGGGCCGCCTTGCTCCCCTTGTGCGCTCTCCCGAAAACGGGGGTATTTCCAGGGCACGCGGTCCCTCCGCATAGGGGCGCGCCAGAGCGGGTACAGAAGTATCCCGCGCTCCTGCTCCCGCAGGAAGGCGGCAAAGTTCTCCATCCCCTTCTGGGTGACAAGCATGGTTTGTTTTGGCATCGCGCAACTCTTCTTTGCAGGAGACTATACGGAACAGGTCCCGTTTTCGGAACCTACACCAGAATCGCAGCCAGCAGGGGCGCTTTCTCGCCCATGGTCACAGATCCTTTGGGCCCTTTTTCTGACACAAAACAGCCGCACAGCGCCCCTTTCACAGGGAAGCTGTGCGGCTGCTTTTTGCAATACGTTCCTCGTTGGATGGCCCTCAGCCCTCCAGATAAGCTCGGTGGAAGACCTTCTTGCCTTTCTTGATCACCAGGCCCTCGCCGGCGAGCTGCTCGGCAGAGAAGGCGATGGAAATCTCCTTGACTTTCTCGCCAGCCACTTCCACGCCGCCCTGCTGGACCAGGCGGCGGGCCTCTCCCTTGGAGGGGACCAGGCCGCACTTGAGCATGAGCTCCAGGATGCCGATGGACCCGTCGGTCAGGTCCCCGGCAGCCAGGGCGGTGGCGGGCATGTTGGCGGTGTCGCCCCCCTTGGAGAACAGGCCACGGGCGGTCTCCTGGGCTTTGGCGGCCTCTTCCTCGCCGTGGACCAGCTTGGTCAGCTCAAAGGCCAGAATCTCCTTGGCGGTGTTCAGCTGGGCGCCCTCCCAGGCATCCATCTTGTCGATCTCCTCCAGGGGCAGGAAGGTGAGCATGCGGATGCACTTGAGCACATCGTCGTCCCCCACGTTCCGCCAGTACTGGTAGAACTCATAGGGGGAGGTCTTGTTGGGGTCCAGCCACACAGCGCCGGAGGCGGTCTTGCCCATCTTCTTGCCCTCGGAGTTCATGAGCAGGGTGATGGTCATGGCATAGGCGTCCTTGCCCAGCTTACGGCGGATGAGTTCCGTGCCGCCGAGCATGTTGGACCACTGGTCGTCGCCGCCGAACTGCATGTTGCAGCCATACTCCTGGAAGAGATGATAGAAGTCATAGGACTGCATGATCATGTAGTTAAACTCCAGGAAGGACAGACCCTTCTCCATGCGCTGCTTGTAGCACTCGGCCCGGAGCATGTTGTTCACCGAGAAGCAGGCGCCCACTTCCCGCAGCAGGTCAATGTAGTTGAGCTTGAGCAGCCAGTCGGCGTTGTTGACCATGATGGCCTTACCCTCGCCAAAGTCGATGAACCGCTCCATCTGCTTTTTGAAGCAGTCGCAGTTGTGCTGGATGGTCTCCGGGGTCATCATGGAGCGCATATCCGTGCGCCCGGAGGGGTCGCCGATATAACCGGTGCCGCCGCCCACCAGGACCACGGGCCGGTTGCCCGCCATCTGCAGGCGCTTCATCAGGCACAGGGCCATAAAGTGACCCACGTGCAGGGAGTCGGCGGTGGGGTCAAAGCCAATGTAAAAGGTGGCCTTGCCGTTGTTGACCAGTTCCCGAATCTCCTCCTCGTCGGTGACCTGGGCGATGAGCCCGCGGGCTCTGAGTTCTTCGTAAATCTGCATGTTCCTTCTCCTTTTCTTGGTTGTCACAGGGGAAGAAAAAACGTCCCCTGTCATGGCTATGACAGAGGACGATCAGCATCGTGGTACCACCTCTATTTACTCCCCTCCTCACGAAAGGGAGCCTCAGCGGGTCCGGCAAAGGCCGCACCCTGCGCGCGATAACGGGCGCACCCGACATACCCTACTTCGCCCGGCGGAGGGGGACGGTTCAGGCAGCTGCTCCAGGAGGTAGCTTCGCCGGCGGCGCTCTCCCCCTTGCACCAAACGGGGGCTCTCTGGGCAGCAAAATCGCCGGTTACTTCTTCCCTTCATCACAGTAGCGGTTGTTCAGTTGGATGGATTCTACACCATTTTTCGCCCTTTGTCAATGGCTTTCCTTGTAGGCCTCCGCCTCCCGCAGCAGTTCCTCCGCCCCTTCCAAAATGGCGGAGGAGAGATGCTCGCCGCCGGTGAGGCGGGCCAGCTCCGCCCGGCGGCCTTCCCGGTCCAGCTCGGTGACGCTGGTGTAGGTCCGGCCGTCCTTCTCCCCTTTCTGCACGGCGTAGTGGCAGTCGGACATGGCGGCAATTTGGGGCAAATGGGTCACGCAAAGCACCTGGCAGTTCCGGGACAGGCGGCTCATCTTCTGGGCCACCTTGCCGGCGGCCCGGCCGCTGACACCGGTGTCTACCTCATCAAAAATCAGGGTCATGATGTCATCGTTCTCCGCCAGCACGTTTTTCAGGGCCAGCATGATCCGGCTCAGCTCGCCGCCGGAGGCCACCTTGGCGATGGGCTTCAAGGTCTCCCCTACGTTGGCCGACATGAGGAAGGACACCTCGTCCATCCCCGTCTCGTCCAGGCCCAGCTTGCCCGGCTTGGGGGCAAAGTCCACCTGAAAGCGGACTTTGGGCATGTCCAGCTGGCGCAGCTCCTCCTCGATGCGGGCCCTGAGCTGCTCCGCCGCCTGCCGGCGCCGTTGGGACAGAGCCTCCGCCTTTTCCCGGGTCAGCGCCAGCTGGGCCTTACGCTGCTTCTTCAGCTTGCTCAGGGTGTCGTCGGCCAGCTCCATCTGGTCCAGTTCCTGGCGGCAGCGGGAAAGATAGTCCAGCATCTCCTGCACGGTGGCTCCGTATTTCTTCTTCAGCCGGTGCAGCTGGTCCAGCCGGTCCTCCACCTGGTCCAGCTCTCCCGGAGAAAAGTCCAAGTCATCGCGAAGGGCTCGCAGACCCTCCGCCGCATCCTCCGCCCCATAGCGCAGCTCAGACACCGCGGCGGACAGACGGCTCAGTTCCCCAGAGGCCTCCGCCACCCGGCTCAGTTCCCCCTCCGCCTGGGCCAGCAGGCTGGCTGCCCCATCTTGGCTGTCGGTGCCGAAAAGGGCGCTGTAAGCCCCCTCCACAGCGGCCATGAGCTTGTCGGCGCTGCGCAGGAGAGTTTTGCGCTCCTCCAGCTCCTCCTCCTCGCCAGGACGCAGATCGGCCCGCTCCAACTCTCCGATCTGGAACTGGAGGGTGTCGATCCGCCGGGCCTTTTCGGCTTCGTCCATCTGCAACGCGGCTATCTGCCGGCGCAGCTGGTCCAGGGCAGCATAGGCCTCCTGGTAGTCGGCCAGCGGCCCGCCCAGGCCGCCGAAACTGTCCAGATAGCCCAGGTGGCAGGTTTCATCCAGCAGCTGCTGGCCATCGTGCTGGCCGTGGATGTCGATGAGCTGGCTGCCCAGGGCCTTCAGTTGGACCACCGTGCAGGGTACACCTCCCACACGGCAGAGGTTCTTGCCGTCCCCTTGAAGCTTACGGGAGATGAGCAGCTCTCCATTCTCGTCTGGGCCAATGCCGGTCTCCTGAAACCAAGGCAGGTTGGGCAGGTCCCGAAAGAGAGCGGTGACCAGGGCAGACTTCTCCCCGGTGCGGATGAGGTCCCGGCTGGTGCGCTCCCCCAGCACAGCGCCAATGGCATCGATGATGATGGACTTGCCCGCGCCGGTCTCGCCGGTCAGGACGTTGAACCCGGGACCAAAGGCGATGTCCGCCCGGTCAATGAGGGCGATGTTTTCAATGTGGAGCAAAGACAGCATGGTCTGCAGCTCCTTTCTCGGTCATTCGGCGTGTTTGCCCAGCATCTTCATGTTTTCCAGGCACAGATCCTCCGCATCCTGGGCGGTACGCATGATGAGGATGGCGGTGTCGTCCCCCGCCAAGCTGCCCACCATATTGGGCAGGTGCATCCCGTCGATGGCGGAGCAGGCCGCTGGGGCCAGGCCGGGCATGGTCTTGAGCACCACGATGTTCTGGGCGCTGTCAAAGGAGATCACGCTCTCCCGAAAGATATTGTTCAGGCGGCCGGCCACATTCAGCGCGGTTTTTCGTTCACTCACGGCGTATTTGTACGTGCCGCTGCCCGTCAATTCTTTCACCAAATGCAGCTCCTTGATGTCCCGGGAGATGGTGGCCTGGGTGGATTTCATCCCCCGCTCCCGGAGCTTTTCCAGCAGCTGATCTTGGGTCTCGATGTCATACTCCTGAATGATGCTTAGAATCTCTGCCTGCCTTCTGGCCTTCATGCGCGAATCCTCCTTTCCAGCTTGTGGTTGATCATTTCGTAAAAACTTTTGTCCGACAGCTTCACCAGGCACAGGCAACGGCGGGAACGGCAGACCTCCACGGTGTCCCCGGAGATCAGCTTAAAGGCCTTGCCGCCGTCCACCGACAGGTAGGCTGTCTTGCGGCTGTGCTTGGGGACAGTGATGTCGATGAGACGGTTTTTGTCCAGCACCATGGCCTTAGCCTGGAGGGTATGGGCACTGATGGGAGTCATGATGATGTTCTCTGCCGTGGGCTCCACAATGGGTCCCCCTGCAGAAAGGGAGTAGGCCGTAGAGCCAGTGGGAGTTGCCAGGATGACCCCGTCCCCAAAGACGTTGGAGATGAGAATCTTATCCCCATACACCTGCAGATCGATCACCCGAGCCACGGCGCCCTTGGTGATCACCGCGTCGTTGAGGGCGGTGCTGCGGAAGATCACTCTCCCCTCTCGGATCACCCGCACATCCAAGAGCATTCGGTTTTCCAGGGAGTACTCGCCGCTGATGAGCCTGGTCAGCTGGAGCAGCTCACTCTGCTCCAGTTCCGCCATAAAGCCCACGCTGCCCATGTTCACCCCCACAATGGGCACGCCAAAACTGCTGGCATCCTTGGCCGCGTGGAGGATGGTGCCGTCGCCGCCAAAGCACACCAGGAAATCCGCATCCGGCAGCTCGGCCTTCATCTCCTTGATCTTAATGGACGGATCAATCTCTCCCACGTTGGACTTTTCCACCGGGAAGGGAAAGCAGTATTCGGTCTTTACCCCTGCCGCGCTGAGCAGACGTTCCGTACTCTTGGCAGCCTTGAGGCCCTTGTCACGAAAGGGATTGGGGCACAGAATGATTTTCACGACGGATTTCCCTCCAATTTCCGATGAGATTCCTCCACCAAGGCCTCCAGGTCTCCGGTGTAGGCAGGCTGGGGCGCCACGGTGAGCTGCCCCAGGTATTCGATGTTCCCCTCCGGTCCCCGGATGGGGGAATAGGTCAGGTCCTTCACGTAAAACTGGCTGGCTTCGGCGTGGCGGAGGAACTGTTCCAGTACCTCCCGATGAACCGTTCGGTCTCGCACCACGCCCTTTTTTCCCACCTTTTCCCGCCCTGCTTCAAACTGGGGCTTGATGAGGCAGACCAGCTGGCCACTCTCTTTCATCAGCGGCCGCAGGGCAGGCAGGATGAGGCTCAGAGAAATGAAGGATACATCCACGCTGCCAAAGTCCAGGGGTTCCGGGATGTCCTGCTGGGTGAGGTAGCGCACGTTGGTGCGCTCCATGCAGATCACCCGGGGGTCCTCCCGCAGTTTCCAGGCCAGCTGGCCGTAGCCCACGTCTACGGCGTAGACCTTGGCTGCGCCGTTTTGGAGCATGCAATCGGTAAAGCCCCCGGTAGAAGCGCCGGCATCGATGGCCGTCACCCCCTGCAGCGAGGGCAGGTCAAAGGTCTCCATAGCCTTTTCCAGCTTCAGACCGCCCCGGCTGACGTACTTTAGGGTCTGGCCCCGGATCTCCACCTGGGCGCCCTCGGGAATAGGGGCGCCGGCCTTGTCCATGCGCTTGCCCTGCCAGAAAACCTGGCCGGCCATGATGATGGCCTGGGCCTTTTGGCGGCTGTCCACCAGGCCCTGTTCTACCAGATATACATCCAATCGTTTCTTAGCCGCCATAGGCCACCACCTTTCTGGCTTTTTGGAAAATGCTCTCTTCGTCCAGGCCGCACAGGGCCCGCAGCTGGGGAATGGTCCCATGGGGAACAAACGAGGTCCCGCAGGAACATAGGGCCGACCCCTTTAGGCAGAGGCCCTGGGCCGCAGCCGCGGCCAGCAGGCCCTGGCCCGGGCTGCCCATATCTACACACTCCTGGGCCACCAGCAGGCGTCCGGTTTTTCTCAGCGACTCCAGAACTTCCTGGGTGGGCAGGGGGATGATTTGGTTGAGTTTGATGACCTCGGCGGAGATGCCCGCCTCCTCCAGCCGTCGGGCTACGGCCAGCACCGTGCCGGTGAGGGTCCCAAAAGTCACCAGGGTGAGGTCTGACCCCTGGCGCAGGCGGCAGGCAGGACTCCCGCTGTGATCCTCCTGATAGCGGTCCTCACCTCCCCGGGGATAGCGCACCGCCACAGGCCCGGCAATGCCGTGGACCGCCTGCTTCAGCATAGCTGTCAGTTCATCCAGGCTAGCCGGGGAAAGAACCGTCATGCCGGGAACGGTGCTCAGGTAGCCAGGGTCAAAGAGCCCATGGTGGGTTTCCCCGTCGTCCCCCACCAGGCCGGCTCGGTCCACGCAGAAAACTGCGTGGAGGTGGTCGATGGCAATGTCGTGAATGAGCATGTCATAACTGCGCTGGAAAAAGGTAGAGTAGACCGCAAAGACAGGAATCATTCCCTGCTTGGCCATGCCGGCGGCCATGGTGGCGGCATGCTCCTCGGCAATGCCTACGTCAAAAAAACGTTCTGGAAACTCCTGGGCAAAGTCCGTCAGTCCTGTACCAGCGGTCATAGCAGCTGTAATGGCACAGACACGCCCGTCCTGGCGAGCCAAGTCCGCCAGGTCACGTCCAAAGCGAGCAGAGAAACTTTCCTCCCCCTTGGGACGAAGCAGGGCACCGCTGTCTTTTTGAAAGGGGCCGATGCCATGATAGTCGTCGGGGTTCTTTTCTGCCGGACGAAATCCCTTGCCTTTGACGGTCTTAACGTGGAGCAGGACGGGACCATCCACCGACGCGGCATAGCGCAGCAGACGGGTCAGGCCTTTCACATCGTGGCCGTCCACGGGGCCCATGTACTGAAAGCCCATGCCCTCAAACATCTCGCAGGGCAAAAGGCTGGCTTTGATCCCCTCTTTCACCCGGTGGATGCCCCGGTGAAGGACCCGGCCGGGCGGGGTTGCCCCCAGGATCTTCCGATAGACCTCCTTGGCCCGCAGGTACTGGGGTTTCAGGCGCTGTTTGGCCAGATACTGGGCCATACCGCCCATGCTGGCGTTGATGGACATGCCGTTGTCGTTGAGGATGACCACCAGAGGCTCCCCGCTCTGACCGGCCATGGACAGCCCCTCATAGGCCAGTCCGCCGGTGAGGGAACCATCCCCCAGCAGAGCCACCACACGATAATCCTCACCCAGCCGGGTGCGGGCAATGGCCATGCCCAAGGCTGTGGAAACCGCAGTGGAGGCGTGGCCAGCAATACAAGCGTCGTGAACGGACTCGGCGGGCTTGGGGAATCCGGCCACCCCGCCAAAGGTCCGCAGGGTCTCCATCTGCCCGTTGCGGCCAGTGAGGATTTTATGCACATAACACTGGTGGCCCACGTCGAAGACCAGCCGGTCCCGGCCGGTGTCATAGACCCGGTGCAGGGCTACGGTGAGTTCCACCACGCCCAGGTTGGAGGCCAAATGGCCGCCGGTCTGGGAGACCACTTGGATGATCCTGCGGCGCAGGTCTTGGCACAGTTCTTCCGCTTCCTGGTTGGTCAGGTTGGCAAGGGAAGAGTATTCCTCCCGTTGGTTCAAGGCGATTCCTCCTTTGCATCCGTGTCCAGGACCGCCGTTCAGGCCGTCCGCCCTGCCAGGAAGTGGGCAAGGGTGCGCAAAAATTCTGTTTCTGAAAAGGGGGCAAGGCATTGGATGGCCTGCTGGGTCAGCTCTTCGATCCACGCTTCGCAGGCCGCCAGCCCCTTCTTGGCCACAAAGGTGGACTTTTCATGAGACTGGTCCGAACCGGTGGGCTTGCCCAGCACAGCGGCGTCCCCCGCCACGTCCAGCACGTCGTCCCGGATCTGGAAGGCCAGCCCCACCTTGCGGGCATAGTCCGCCACGGCCTCCTCCTGCGCCGGGGTACTGCCGGCAGCAATAGCCCCCAGGCGGGCGGCGGCCTCAATCATACAACCAGTTTTCAGAGCCTCGATCTGGAGAATTTCTTCTTCTCCCAGATCCTTGCCCTCTCCCAGCAGGTCCAGAACCTGTCCGCCCACCATCCCCGCCGGGCCGGCGGCCTGGGCCAGCACAGCCACAGCCCGGCACACCCGTTCCGGCGGCAGGGCGGCAGAGGCCAAGACGGAAAACGCCGCCGTGAGCAGGGCATCCCCCGCCAGCACCGCATTGGCCTGGCCATAGACCTTATGGTTTGTGGGCTTGCCCCGGCGGAAATCGTCGTCGTCCATGCAGGGCAAGTCGTCGTGGATGAGGGAGTAGGTGTGGACCATCTCCAGCCCGCAGGCAAAGGGCAACGCCTCCTCCGCTTGTCCGCCAAACAGGCGGCAGACCGCCAAGGTGAGTACCGGGCGGATGCGTTTCCCCCCAGCCATCAGGCTGTAGGTCATGGCTTCCCGCAGGGGTCCATAGTCTGGCCACTGGGCAGCGTAGTTCTTCAGCGCGCGCTCAATGCACTCTTGATCGGCGCGCAGCTGGGCAGTAAACTCCATGTTCTCACTCCCCTTCGGGCACGAAAGGCGCCTCAGCCAGGGCACCGTTCTCATCGATTCGCAGTTTCATGACCTTCTGTTCCGCCCGATCTAGCATGGTCACACACTGCTTCATCAGCTTGGCCCCCTCTTCGTACAGAGACAGAGCATCCTCCAGAGGATGCTCTCCGGTCTCCAGCTGGGCCACAATCTCCTCCAGCCGGCCCATAGCCTGCTCGAAGGTCAGCTTTTTTTCCGCCATCGGTGTTTCTCCTTTCCCGTTGCGGTGCAGGTGATGGTCCCGTCCGAGACCCGAAGGGAGAGGATCTCCCCCGGTTTCACCTGGCTGATGGCAGAGACGACAGCGCCGTCCTGCCGCTGCGTAATGGAATAGCCCCGGCTCAGGACACGAAAGGGGCTCAGGGCCTCCAAGGAGGCAGCCAGCCGCCCCATGGTCTGCCGGCGGGTGGTCAGACAGGCTTCCATTCCTCGGCTCAGCCGCTGCTGCTGGTAGTCCAGCAGCAGCCGCTTCTCCTGGATGCCCCGCAGGGGGGACTGGAGGAAGGGGCTGGCCTTCAGCCGGGTCAGCGCCTCCCGTCTGCGGCGGATCTCCTGGTCCATGCTTCGCTCCAGCCGGGCCGAGAGATGGGATAAGGTTTCCCGCAGGTCCTGCTGGTGAGGCACCGCCAGTTCCGCCCCGTTGGAAGGCGTAGAAGCCCGCAGGTCCGCGGCAAAGTCCGCGATGGTCACATCGGGCTCGTGGCCCACCGCGGAAATTACGGGGATCTGGGAGCGGCAGATCGCCCGGGCCACCTCTTCGTCGTTGAAGGCCCACAGGTCCTCCATGGACCCGCCGCCCCGGCCGGTGATGATCAGGTCAGCCAGACCGGCGGCGTTGACCAGGTCCAGGGCCTGGCAGATCTCCTGAGGCGCCTCCGCTCCCTGGACCCGCACCGGAACCACCAACACCTTGGCCAGGGGCCAGCGGGCTCCCAAAATGCGGATCATGTCCCGCACCGCAGCCCCCGCTGGCGAGGTCACCAGCGCGATGGTGTGGGGAAAGGCGGGAATGGATTTTTTCCGCGCAGGGTCAAAAAGCCCTTCCCGGTGCAGCCGGTTTTTCAGCTGCTCAAAGGCAAAGGCCAGCTCCCCCACCCCGTCAGGGACCATCTGGTTGCAATAGAGCTGGTAGGCCCCATCCCGGGGAAAGACGGTCACCCGGCCGGAGACCACCACTTTCATCCCGTTTTCCGGGCGAAAGCGCAGTCGGGCCGCCTCCCGCCGGAACATGACGCAGCGCACGCTGCTCTCGGCGTCCTTAAGGGTGAAGTAGTGGTGACCGGAGGGGTACACTTTATAGTTGGAAAGTTCACTGCGCACCAGCACCTGGGACAGGAGCCTGTCCCGGTCCAGCAGACCTTTCACGTACTGGTTGAGGGCAGTGACAGAAATTGGTTCTGTCATGGTTGTTCCTTTTCCAGGGCACGCCAGGTGAGGATGGCCACGCCCATGGCATTGTCGGTGGAAAAGCGGGGTTCGGCAAACACCGTCCCGCAGCGCTGGATCATCCGCTGCCGCAGCAGCTGGTTGGACGCCACGCCGCCGGCACACAGGACCGGCAGGTCAGGATACCGTGCTAGGGCCTGCTGGGTGGCCGTCTCCACTGCGCCGATGATGGCCGCCAGCACATACCAGCAGATCTCCGCCGGCGCTTCCCCTGCCTCGGCCAGGGCGTTCATCTTGTTTTCGATGCCAGAAAAGGAGAAGGTGCTCTGGTTCACCTTCACCTTAAAACTGCTTCGCTTTTGGGCCTGCAGGGACAGCTCGTCCACTGCCTTGCCGGCAGGGAAGGCTAGCCCTAACCGCTTTCCGGTGCGGTCGATGAGCTGACCGGCGGAGATGTCCGACGTGCCGCCGATGCACTCTGCCCGCACGCTCACCCCATCCGGCACTACATAGAGCAGTTCTGTAGTCCCGCCGGACAGATGCCAGACCAGATGTGGCCGGTCCAGCAGATCCATCCGCCCAGCGGACCAGGCGGCAGCCGCAATGTGTCCCTGTTGGTGGGAGCAGGGGTAGAAGGGCAGGCCCAGCACCGTGGCCATTCCCTGGGCCTGGGACTGCCCGGCCAGGAAACAGGGCATATAAGACCCCTCCACCTCCCGGGGCCGGGTGCTGGCCCCCAGGGCAGAGAGGTCACAGGGCAGGCCGGTCTTTTTCAGGGCCGCCAAAATCTCCGGCAGGCGCTTGACGTGCTGGAAGAGGGCCTCACTCTGCCGCAGGCCCAGAGAACCCTGGGGAACCTCCAGGAGTTTGCCCACATTGTCCCCTCGGGACCCGTCGAACCAGGCAGCCGAGGTGGTGTAGTTGCTGGTGTCCAGCCCCAGTACCGCAGCCATGGTCAAGCCTCCTGTTCAGCGCCCTTCGTCTCCGGCTTGGGAGCGGACTGATCGGGGAATTCCGTCCGGACAAAGGTCCCAAGAATGCCGTTGATGAAGGAGACGACCTTCTCGTCCTCATACTTTTTGGCGATCTCCACCGCGTCATTGATGGAGGCGGCGGCAGGGATGTCCGGCATGTACAGAATCTCGTACATGGCCACCCGCATGATGGCCGAAGCCGTCAGGGGAATGCGGGCAAAGCGCCAGTTCTTGGCGTACTGGGCGATGTATTGGTCCAGCTCCGGGCCGTGCTCGGCCACGCCGCGCACCACTGCCGTGATATACTGAACCTGTTTGTCGTTGGGATACTCCCCGTACAAGGGGTTCTCTTGACCCCAGTTGAGGAAGTTGTCCCGGTCCAGCCGTTGGGCCAAAAATTCCTCAGCGGATTGGTTGGAAAAACCCAGGGAGTAGGCGCAGTGAATGGCGATCTCCCGGGCAGCTGTTCTGGTCATGTTTCGTTCCTCCCGCGGTGGGTCTGTCCACCCGTTTAATTGGATGTCTTTCTGTACTCATTATATCCATGGATATGCAAAAAAGAAAGCCCCATCCCTCTATTTTTTACAAAAACTTTTCCTCGCCCTCATGGCAAAAAGAGACCCACGGCAACCGATGCCGCGGGTCTCAAAGGAAGTTGAGACGATCAGTCTTCCGCCTTGTCGAAGGTCACCCCGCCCACGCGGACGTTTACAGCGGCCACTTTGAGCCCGCTGGTGGCTTCCACGCTGGTGATGATGGCTTCCTGAACCTGCTTTGCCACCTCGGGAATGGTGCCGCCGTAGCGGATCTGAATGGACACGTTGATGGTGATATTGTCAGACTCCCAAAGGATGGTAATGCCTTTGGAGAGCTTTTTCCGGCCCAAAAGCTGCTCGCTCACGGTCCCGCCGGCCAGGCCGGTGACCCCCTCGACCTCCAGCGCAGCGGCACCGGCGATCATTTCCAGCACCTCTTCGGAGATGTAAACGTCGCCGTACTCCTCGCTGCGGGAGTAATATTCTCTGCTTTCGCTCATGGTGTTTCCTCCGTTTTGGAGCATCCTTCCCTGCAGGGATCGCAGGATACCCTTTGCATTTGGTTTAGTATACCATATCCCATCCTCAGGGGCAAGCCCTCTCTGCCGTCCCCCGTCAAAAAATCATCCCTGGTGCTTCTGGGAAGCCAGAAGGGTGTTCTTCATCAGCATGGCACGGGTCATGGGGCCCACACCGCCAGGGACAGGGGTAATGGCCGAGGCCACCTCTTTGACCGCGGGATAGTCCACATCGCCGCAGAGCTTGCCCGCCTCGTTGCGGTTCATGGCCACGTCGATGACTACAGCGCCGGGCTTGACCATGTCACTGGTGACCACGTTGACCTTGCCCACAGCAGCGACCAGGATATCCGCAGTGCGGCAGACCTCGCCCAGGTCCTGGGTGCGAGAGTGGCAGATGGTCACCGTGCCGTGCCGCTGCAGCAGCAGAAGAGCCATGGGTTTGCCCACAATGTTGGAACGGCCAATGACCACACACCGCTTCCCCTTGGGATCGATGCCGTACGCATCCAAGATCTCCATGATGCCGTAGGGAGTGCAGGGCAGGAAGCCCTCCTTGCCCACCAACAGGCCGCCCATGTTCATGGGGTGGAACCCATCCACATCCTTCTCCGGGGAAATGGCCATGAGGACCGCCTCCTCGTCAATACCATCGGGAAGGGGAAGCTGGCAGAGAATGCCGTCGATGTCCTGCCGAGCGTTGAGCTCCTGGATGAGGGTGATCAGCTCCTGCTGGGTAGTCTCCTCGGGCAGGGCATACTCCTCGCTGAGGAAGCCGCACTCCTCACAGTCTTTGCGTTTGCTGTTGACGTACACCCGGCTGGCGGGATTGTTGCCCACAATGATAACGGCCAGGCCAGGCTTTCGGGCCAAACCTTTTGCCTCCTGTTTAACCTGCTCCTTGACCTTCGCAGCCAGGGTCTTTCCATCTAAAATCGTTGCCATAGGTCACTCTCCTTTCTGTTCTGCTTGTGGTTCTTCGTTGGTTTGTTCTGCACGGAGCTGGCGGTTGACATAGAGATCTTCCGGGTTTGGATGCGTGCGCAGCTTCCAGACCAGCAGCAGGATGGCCACGGCACAGCTGAGGAAAGCCAGCAACTGAGAGGTGCGGATACCCGTGGAGAAAAGATAGAGGCTATCGGTGCGCAACCCTTCAATGAACCCCCGGCCCAGGCCGTACCAAGCCACATACAGCAGGAAATACATGCCATCAAAGGCCCGAATCCCCTTGTGCAGCAGCCAGCACAGCAGGCAGAAGCCGATCAGGTTCCAAAGAGACTCATATAGGAAGGTGGGGTGGACCTCCAGATACTCCCCCGCCTTCTCGATGCCCATGCGCCAGGGCAGGTCCGTGGGGCCACCGTAGGCCTCCACGTTGAGGAAGTTCCCCCACCGGCCGGCGATCTGGCCGATGAGCAGGCCAAAGGCACACACATCCGCCAGGGCGGGAAAGGGGATCTTTTTATACCGGGCCACAGCCCAGGCAATGAGAACGCCAGCAATGATACCGCCGTAAATGGCCAGTCCCCCGCGGTGGACGTCCAGACAAGCCAGCAGGTTGAGGCTGCCATCGGCGTTGCGGTAGATGTCCGTGTTGAAGATAATATAGTACAGCCGAGCCCCAATGATCCCCCCCGGGGCGGCAAAGAGGATCATGTCAATGATGTCATCGGGCTTGATGCCGAACTTTTTTGATTGGGTACAGCAGAAGGCCACCCCCAGGAAAAACCCCAAGGCGATGATGACCCCGTACCAATAGACATGGAAGGACCCGATGGAAAAGGCCACCCGGTTCAGGTGGATGGTCAGGCCCAACCCCGGAAAGGTCACCGTGCTCATTGCGCCTCCTCCTGCGGCCGGATGACCACCAGTGACGTCCGCTCCGGCTGGACCCAGTTGGATAGGAAGCGTTCCACATCCTGCTTTTCCATGGCCTCATAGACCGCCGGGAAAGTCCAGGGGTCCTGATTGGCAAAGTAGCCCTTAGCCTGCTCCACGCAGAGGTTGGCAAAGGAGTTCAGGCTCTGGACGTACATCCCATACAGGGCCTTCTTTAGCCGTTGGAACAGGCCGTCGTCCAAGCCCTCCCGGGCGATGCGTGCCCCCTCCGCCAGGATGGCATCCCGTACCGCTGCCGGGTCTTTGCTCTCGCCTCCAGCCAACAGGAACGCACAGCCGGGATAATCCATATAGCCCAGATAGAAGCCGCTGTTGATGAGGCCCTGGTCATACAGCTGCCGGTAGAGGGGGCTGGAACTGCCTGCCAGCGCTTCACAGGCCAGTTCTCCCAAAAAGCGCTGGCGCAGTTGGGACGGGCCGTCAGGAGCGGGGGTGCCTTTGATCCCCAGCTGAAGCAGTGGGGCAGAGACCGCCATGGCCCGGCTGTCCTCCCGCCGGAAAACGGTCTCGGGTTCCGCCGCCCCGCAGTCACGGGGAATGGGGGGCTTGGCCTGCTGGGGCAAAATCTCCCGGGCCAGGGCACACACCCGCTCCGGGTCTACATCGCCCGCCACACACAGGACCATGTTGGCGGGGGTGTAGAAGGCACCATGGCACTGATACAAGGTCTCCGCAGTGATCTGGGCGATAGACTCCACCGTCCCCGCCACAGAGTTGCGCACCGGATGGTGGTGATACAGGGCCTCCAGCAGCAGGTGATAGGCCTGCCAGCCAGGCTGGTCCTCGATCATGCGGATCTCCTGGCCGATGATCCCCTGCTCTTTCTCCACACTCTCCTTGGTGAAGTAAGGCACAGAGACGAACTCCAGCAAGGTACGCAGGTTTTCCCAGAACCCATCGGTACACTCAAAGTGATAGCCGGTGATGGCCGTGCTGGTGAAGGCGTTGGGGGAAGCGCCCGTGGCCGACAGGGTCTGCAGGGCGTTGCCCCCGTCGGGGGTGTCGAACATCTTGTGTTCCAGGTAGTGGGCGATGCCCATGGGGGTATCCAGCCATTGGCCGTCCACCTGGAAGCGGGTATCCATGCCCCCATAGCGGGTGGCAAAGAAGGCATAGTACTTGCCGAACTCCGGTTTGGGGAAGACAAAGATCCCCAGGCCGTTGTCCAGATGTTCCTCGTAGAGGGTCTCCCCGATCTGCTGGTAATTGTGCTTGACCATGGTTCAGCCCTCCTTTCCCCGCAGGGTGTATATGCTGTCCAGCTCCACCCGGCAGGCGGTCTGGACCACTTGGTCCAAGGTCACCTGTTCCACTGCCTGGGCCAGTTCCTCAGGCTGGAAGCAGGTGTCGGAGACGAACCGGTTGAGCCAATACTCCTCCAGCCGCCCCTGGGCATCCAGGGTGGTGCGCAGGCTGCTGATCACCGAGCGGCGGGCAGTCTCCAGCTCCTCGGGGGTGATCTGCCCCTGCTGACAAGCCGTCAGCTGGGCCAGGATCTCCTCCTCCGCCTGGCCGAAGTGGGCAAACTCCACCCCAGAATACACCTGCAACAGTCCCTTGTTCTGGGCCAGCGAGCTGCTGGCAAAGTAACACAACGACCGTTTTTCCCGGACGTTGAGGAAGAGCTTGGAATTGGTGGTGCCCCCATAGACGGCATTGAGCAGCAGGCCCTGAGCAATTTCCTCCTTGCTCCGGAACCGGCCCCCGGTGCGAAAGCCCAGAATGAGCTTTCCTTGGGTCACGTCCATCTGGTCTGCAAATCGGCGCAGAGGGCCGGCGGGCCGGGCCACCACCTGGGTCTGGGGCAGAGGGCGCCGAGAGGTTTGGGGAAGGCCGGCAAAGGCCTGGCGGAAGGCCTCCTCCACCCGGGCAAACTCTGCCGAGCCGCAGTAGTAGAAGCAGAGGGGCGCCGTCTGCAGCAGTTCCTGATACCGAGCCTGCAGGCTCTGGCCAGTGATGGCGCGGGCGCTCTCCTCACTGCCTAGCTTGTCCAGGCCATAGGCCTCGCCCCGGCACATCTCCTCCCGCAGACGGGAGAGGGAATACTGAAGCTTGTCGTTGACCTGGCTGCGGATCTTGCGGATGAGGTTCTCCCTCTCGCTGTCCACATAGGCCGGCAGGAAGGCCCCCCCTTCCCCTGCCGGCTCCAGCACCAGCTGGCCCAGCAGACGGGTAGCCTGCTCTAGCAGAGGCGTGCCGCCGGGGACGAAAGCGTCATCCAAAAAGCTGCCCCAAAAGCCCACGCACTGGACCTCGCCCTTCTTGCGCAGGATGGGTTCCATGCTGCCGCCATACAGATCATCCAAAGCCGCGGAGAGGGCAGTCATGTCCGGGCAGTGCTGGGTCCCGCGCCGCAGGACCTTGGGCAGCAGAGCGTTGGGGGAAGCGGTTTCCGCTGTCAAGGGCTCCAAAAAGGTCACCGACAGCAGGGCGTTTTTAAATTTCTTCGTCTGGACTGCCCGGAGCAGCACGCCGGGCGCCAGAACGGTTTCTTGCATCGGGAGCATACATACCTCCTAAGAGAGAAAGGATTTTGAGCTTCCTCGGACAGGCGCTCAAAATCAAGGGACCGCAGTCTGGACCTTCCCTGCATCGGCAGGCGAATCCGGGCCGAATAGCACATCCCCAGAAAAGCTAAGGAACTAAAAAATGGTCCCCGCCGCCATTCGGCGGCCGAAACGCAGGCCGTCTCCCTGCCGCCGGACAGGGCAGCAGAGTCTTGGCCGGCTTTATTTTACCATACTTTCCGAGACAATGCAAAGCACTGGCAAAGATTCTGAGAAAATCCTGTCCCTTGCGGCAGGTTTTCATACAATTTCCTCTTGACAAACCCTGTCATCTGGGGTAGGATAGTCACGTTGTAAAGGAAATCAGCTTTACACTCCGTGGGAGGAGGGCAGTTCCATGAAAAATCAGGCCTACCGCATGGCGATGCTGTACGATTTTTATGGCGACCTGCTCACCCCCAGGCAGAAAGAGTTTTACGACCTGTATTACAACGATGACCTGTCTCTGGCGGAGATCGCCGAGAATTATGGCATCACCCGCCAGGGAGTGCGGGACATCATCGTCCGCGCGGAAAAGGCCCTGGAGGACATTGAGGAAAAAACAGGTCTCATTCAGCGTTACCACCGCACCCGGGCGGCCACCACCACCCTGCGCCAGCTGTGCACCCACCTTCGGGAGCTGAACCACACCAAGTTCGGCGACGGCGCGCTGGAGGAACTGGCGGGGCAGCTTGAGGATGCCATCGACGAGTTGGAGAGGGAGTGAGCGCACATGGCATTTGAAGGTTTGACCGAAAAACTCTCCTCCGCGTTCAAAAAACTGCGGAACAAAGGCCGTCTGACTGAGTCCGACGTAAAGGAGGCCATGCGGGAGATCCGCCTGGCTCTGCTGGAGGCCGACGTCAGCTATAAAGTGGTCAAGGACTTTGTCAAGTCCGTCACCGAAAAGGCCGTGGGCACCGAAGTGCTGGAAAGCCTCACCCCCGCCCAGGCCATCGTAAAGATCGTCAACCAGGAACTGGTGGAGCTCATGGGGGGCGGCAGCGCCAAGATCACCATTTCCTCCCAGCCCCCCACGGTGGTCATGATGGTGGGCCTGCAAGGCGCCGGCAAGACCACCAACGCCGCCAAGCTGGCCGGCCTTATGCGCAAGCAGAACGGCAAGCGGCCCCTGCTGGCAGCCTGCGACATCTACCGCCCCGCCGCCATCCAGCAGCTGGAAGTGGTGGGCAAACAGCTGGATATCCCCGTCTTTCAGATGGGCCAGGAAAACCCCGTCACCATCGCCCAGGCAGCCATTGAGCACGCCAAAAAGCACGGTAATGACATGGTCTTTCTGGACACCGCCGGCCGGCTCCACGTGGATGAAGCGCTGATGGAAGAGCTCAAGGCCATCAAGGCCGCGGTCAACCCCAGCGAGATCCTCCTGGTGGTGGACGCCATGATCGGCCAGGACGCGGTCAACGCCGCCAAGGCCTTCGACGATGCCCTGGACATCGGCGGCGTGGTGCTCACCAAGCTGGACGGCGATGCCCGAGGAGGCGCCGCTCTGTCCATCAAGGCGGTCACCGGCAAGCCCATCAAGTTTGTGGGCATGGGCGAAAAGTTGGACAACATCGAGGTCTTCCACCCCGACCGGATGGCCTCCCGCATTCTGGGCATGGGCGATGTGCTCACCCTCATCGAGAAGGCCGAGCAGCAGTTTGACATGCAGAAGGCCCAGGAACTGGCGGAGAAGCTGAAAAAGAACCGCTTCACCCTCCAGGACTACTACGACCAGATCGTCCAGGTCAAGGGCATGGGCTCGGTGGACGAGCTGCTGGGCATGATGCCCGGGCTCAACGCCAAAGCGCTGGAAGGGGTCACCATCAACGAGAAATCCATTGCCCGCACCGAGGCCATCATCCTCTCCATGACCCCCCAGGAGCGGGAAAACCCCGCCATCCTCAACAGCAGCCGGAAAAAGCGCATTGCCGCCGGCTGCGGCCTGCAGGTGGTGGACGTAAACCGTCTGCTTAAGGAGTTTGGCATGATGCAGCAGATGACCAAGCAGATGTCGAAGCTCTCCGGTAAGCGCCGGAAGGGAAAATTCGGGAAGATGCCCGGCGGATTCCCCGGCCTGCCCTTTTGACAACTCTTTCGTTGGTTCCCGCCCCTGGCGGTTCCATAATAGATCAGTACGCAATTTGATTGTTGGAGGTGAATGGACATGGTTAAGATCAGACTTCGCAGAATGGGCTCCAAGAAGAACCCCTTCTATCGTATCGTGGTTGCCGACTCTCGGTATCCCCGCAACGGCCGCTTCATCGAGGAGATCGGCACCTACGATCCCCTGCAGGAGCCCGCTGCCATCAAGGTGGACGCCGAGCGCGCACAGGCTTGGATCAAGACCGGCGCTCAGCCCACGGAGACCGTGAAGGCTCTGCTGAAAAAGGCCAACGCCATCTGATTTGGAGGGCACATGAAGGACTTGCTCACGTATATCGCCCAAAATCTGGTGGAACATCCCCAGGCCGTGGACGTACAGGAGACGGAAACGGACGGTAATGTTGTCCTTGAGCTCCGTGTCGATCCCAGTGACATGGGAAAGGTGATCGGCCGCCAGGGCCGAATCGCCAAGGAAATCCGCACATTGATGCGCTCTGTGGCCCAGCGCCAGGGCAAAAAGGTTTCCGTCGAAATTATGGACTGAAGAATGGCGGCGCATTTGCGTCCGCCATTTTTTCTGATCAAAAAGGAGGTTTTTCCTGTGAAACACCGCTACCTGAAAGCGGGCAAGATCGTCAACACCCACGGCATTGCTGGGGAGGTAAAGATCCTGCCCTGGGCTGACGGCCCGGAATTTCTGCTGGACTTTGACACGTTGTACATCGACGGCCAGCCCGTGGAACTGCGGGGCGCCCGGGTCCACAAGAACTGCGTGCTGGCCAAGTTTCAGGGCATCGACGACATCAACCAGGCCATGAAGCTAAAAAACAAAGTGGTGTGCATCGACCGGGAGGACGTGGAACTGGAGGAAGGGGCCTTTTTCCTGGCCGACCTCATGGGCCTGGAAGTGCGGGACGCCGACAGCGGCGCAGTTCTGGGGACCATTCACGAGGTCCTCACTCCCCCGGCCAGCAACGTCTACGTGGTCCGGGGGGGCGAACGAGAACATATGATCCCCGCCGTGGAGGAATTCATTGTGGAGACTAATGTGGACGAGGGGTACCTGCTGGTCCGCCTGATCGAAGGGATGTGACACCATGGACTTTGCCTATCACATCCACATCATGACTCTCTTTCCCGACGTGGTGGGAGACATGCTCTGTGAGTCCATCCTGGGCCGGGCCCAGGAGCGGGACATCATCCGGGTGGATTGCCACCAGATCCGGGACTACACCTTAAACAAGCAGAAACAGGTAGACGACTATCCCTACGGCGGCGGCCACGGGGCGGTGATGCAGGCCGATCCCCTCTATCAGTGCTGGAAGCATATCTGTGACCAGGCGGGTGAGCGCCTGCACACCATCTACCTCTCCCCTGCCGGCAAGGTCTTTTGCCAGGCTGACGCCAAACGGCTGCAGCGGGACTACAAGAGCCTCATCCTGGTCTGCGGCCACTATGAGGGCATTGACGAGCGTTTTATTGAGGAATGTGTGGACGAGGAGATCTCCCTGGGAGACTTCGTCCTCACCGGCGGCGAGATTCCCGCCATGGCGGTCACCGACGCAGTGTGCCGTCTGGTCCCCGGCGTCCTGTCTGACCCCGAGTGTTTTACCGAGGAAAGCCATTGGGACGGCCTCCTGGAGTGCCCCCAGTACTCCCGCCCGGAGGTCTGGCACGACCGGCGGGTCCCCCCCATTCTCCTCTCCGGCCACCACGCCAACATCGCCAAATGGCGGCGGAAGCAGGCCATCCTCCGCACCCGGGACCGGCGGCCGGATATGTATGAAAAACTGGACCTGTCCTCCAAAGCCGACCAGAAGCTGCTCAAAGAGATCGCCGATGAGGAAGCGATACGGGAAGAAAACGTCCCCCTCACCACCGATTGAAATCCGGTGGGAGGGGGACGTTTTGCATCATGCGACAGGAAGTGCCTCTAACTCTGCCAGGATCTCCTCCATCAGCGGAACATCCTGGGAATGGGAAGACAGATAAAGCAGTTTCTCTTTGATGTCTTCGGAAAATACGATGCGATTTTCTTCCAGGGGGTCCAACAGGGCGTCCAAGGCGAAGGCTAACTTCTCCCGTGCTTCCGCTTCCTCGGGGACCGCCCCAAAGCTCACCATGTCTGTATTGGTCAGATAGAAGCCGCATTCATGCAGTCTATGCCAGTCGTCTTTTTCGTAACTTCCCAAATCCTGCGATAAATCGTTGCAAAAGGACGCAAACACCACAGAGATTCGGGTGTCCATAGATGCCTTTATGGTGTCCGAACGGCTTTTTTCCACTTGCCATAGAACCAGGAATAAAACCAAAAGAACGAGCGCAACCAACATGATGGCCCTGCTGAATAGAATTCTTTTCTTCATGCGATCAATCAACCCTCAGTAATACTTCATCGGTCATAAAATCGTGAAATTCTTCTCTTATCCAATCTTCTTCAAGCAACACCTGAATCGCATCCTCTTTTTGTACCTCTTTCAGCGAAAAGCTTTCATCCGCAACGGTGTATACACTCCAACTCAGCTCTTGCTGCGTTTTGCTGTTTATAAGTTACCATATTCAATTACATTGAGCAATACATCATTGAATCAAGGGAGCATGTCTTTTCTAATTATATTACATTGGTTCTCGAACACCGTCTGTCCAGGCCAGGGATGTATCTGTACGGCAGAAGAAACCGTTTTCCCCTTCTACATAGGTAGAAAAGGCGCTGTCCTGGCGGTCAAAGAGGGCCCGGTCGACCTTCTCCTCCCCGGAAATACTCGCGCGGTGGGTCTCCACCACCAGATAGGCAGTCTCTGCCGCCAGAGCAAAGGTGTCCGGCACCTGTCCGGGAAGAAACTCCATTCGCTCAATGACCTGGCTGTTGGCATCCAGTTCAAGCAAAACGATCCTATCCATGGGAAGCACTGCTGTCATGTTGATTTTGAATTCATAACGCTGTTGGATGGTCTCGCCATCGGTCGTCAAGGTGACCGTCTCCGCAATCGTCTTTCCCAGCGAGGTCCCCGCCGTATCCATTCTGCCGCTGACGCCGGTGCCGCCGATGAGATAGACTTGTCCGTCCGGGGTGCGGTACATGGGGTTGGCGTAAAATTCCTGGATCGCTTCCACAGGCACATACAAATCGGCGGTGAGGACCATCTCATCCATCCCATCCCCGGCGGTATAGTCCCGGTATACCTGGACCTCCGGGGCATCGCTGGCGATCCAGTAGCTTTCCTCCCCCTGAGGATCATCTACAGAGAAGCAGTAGATCGGTACGCCTTCCAAATCGGGAAACTGATACGCGGGCTGCTTCGGGTCCTGAGAGACGTCCACGGCATAGATCCGCTCCTGATAGGCCTGCGCCGCCCCTTCCTCTACCTGGAGGGTTTTGCCGTCTGCCGTTTCCCCCATGTGGTCGTTCAGGTAGGCTTCCACGTTCATGGTGTCCACATATTCTTTTGTCAGATAGACCCCGATGAGCCGATCCCCAAACGCACTTTCCTGCTCCGCCAGCTGACACCCGGACAGCGGCAGCACCAACAGCAGGGTCAAAAGAAGGTACTTTCCTTTCACGCCTCATCACTCCTTCCAAATGAGCTCGGTGGGCTGGGCCGCGAAAAAGCCGCTGTCCATCTGCCAGGCGGTGTAGAGATATTCTTCTCCGCGCTGGACCAACTCCCGCTCCGTCACCTCTCCCTGGCTGTCACGGTATTCCACCAGCAAATAGGCGGTCTCAGGCTGGGGGGCCAGCTGGTCCGGGCACTGACCGGGCAAAAAATCCTCTTGGGACAGAACCTGGTGAGCCTCGTCCAACTGGACCAGCGTGACGGTCTGGGCGGTCGGCTTGGTGTCGATCTCCACTTTCAGTGCAGTCTCACAGGCCAGCCTCCTGCCATTGACCTCCACTTCACTCTTGTGCGTGTAGGAGGTGCTGGAGACCACCCCCTCCCCTTCGCCGCTGACATTGATCCTGCCGCCCAGGAACAGGTAGATCTCCCCCGACGAGGTCTGAAAGACCGGATAAAGTGTAAAGACGGTGACCTCCGGCCTCTCCTCAAAGTAGACCTTCCCTGCCATCCCTGCCGTTCGCTGCTCTCGCTCTGTGTCATAGCCCACACTGCCCACGGCCACGCTGCCCTCCCAAAATCCCTGGTTGGGGCCGGAACGGGTGGTATAGGCGTTGGTCTCGCTGTCATAGGCAATCTCGTAGGTGAAATAGACTCCCTCCAAGCCGGGGAAGGTGCCCTCCTGGGCATAGAGCCTGCCGCTTTCTTCGGTCTCCTCCGGCAGTCCCATCTCCAAAAATTCTCCCTCCGTCCGGGCGGTCACAAAGCCGCCAATGAGGGTGTCCTCTTCCACGGCCGCCTCTTCCTGGGCCAGCTGGCAAGCGGTCAGGGCCAGGATCATGGCCCCCAGCAGGGGCAATAATAGGATCTTATTCATCTTGTCCCTCCAGTTCTCCGTCGAATTTCAGCAAATCTCCCACGTCGCAATCCAGAAAGTAACAGATCCGGTTCAAGGTCCCAAAGCGCACGCCCTTGGCCTTGCCGCTGCGGAGGATGGAAAGGTTGGCCTCGGTGATGCCCACTTTGGCGCAGAGCTCCTTGGAGGTCATCCCCCGCTGCTTCAGGACCTCTTCCAGGCAGACCTTGATGCCCATATCCTCCCTCCTTCCTCAGATGAACAGATCGTTGTCCTCTTTCAGGGCTCGGTTCTCCTCCATAAACTTCACCACCAGCAGCACCCCCAGCAGGAAAGCCGCTGCCGTGATCGGAAAAACCACTTGGATGGACACCCTGGTCAGCTCCCCCAAAAAGAGCAGCTGCCCCAAGTTCAGCACCACCGTGGTCACCAGCGAGGCCGCCAAGCTGCCCTCACACAGGCGGGACACCCAATGGGCCCGGGCTAACGTCTCCTCACTGTATCGGTCCGTTTTCATGGCCCCCAGCAGGTCCAACACTGCCAGGATTACCACAACGTCCAGAAGATAGGGAAGCATCTCCCCCACCCAGCGCAGGAAGGCCAGGACCAGCAGCCCATCCCGCTCTACCGCCAGGGAGGTTGTCGTCACCCCAAAGACCGGCCCTTCCCCGGTCTGAAGCAGAGCGCTGCACTCCCCCCAGAACCCGGCAAAACCTGCCCCGAAGATCACAAACACCAGGCACACCGCCAGCCCGCCCAAGAGGACAGCCAGATCATCCTGGAGCCGCTGCCGGACCGCCCCCCGGAAGCGCCGCAGTAGCCGCAGCACCAGATGGGCCAGCAGGATGGCGTAGACCGTCCCTCCAAACAGACTCTGGCCCACCGCCAGCTGCGCCGCCGCCGTCTCCTTGGTCCCCACCATCAGGCCGGGAATCTTGCCGGGGTTGACCATAAAATACAGGGCCACAAACAGGAACAGGCTCAGCACCAACAAGAAACTGTCCTCCGCTGCCAGCGACCGCCGGCGGCCCAGCCACACCAACACCCCCATCGGCACCAGACTCAGCAAAACATAAAGCAGGATTGCCGCCGCATTTCCTACTCCGCCCGAGAGAGACAGCGCCCGCAGTCCTGCCCCGATCTGGGCAAAGGGAACCGCCAACGATCCCGCAGGCCACTCTCCTGCCCCCCAGCCCAGCAGGACGGCCAGCAGCAAGACCCCCGCCTCGGCACACAACACGATCTGCAATGTCCTCCGTTTCATGGCGCTCCCTCCTAATTATTGTTTTACGATAATTTCTATGGAAAACATATCAGAAAAATTATCGTTTGTCAATAATTTTTTCCACATAAAAACCGGCACCGCGCAAAAAGCGTGGTGCCGGTTTTTCCTCATAAAATGGACCGAAAACAGGGTTATTACTTGTTGACCACGAAATTCTCGTCGGTCAGCTCGTTGTACTTGCCCCGCTTGACGTAGTGGGTGTGCAGGTACTCATGGGAAGCGTGGCAGCCGGGGCCCTTGCCGCCGCCCCACTCCTTGTAGAAGTTCATAAGGGACTGGTTCTCGTGGGACTTGCGGACCACCTTACGCTCGTCTTCGCCGTAAATGGCTTCCATGCGCTTCTGGCGAACAATATTGATGTCCTCCTGGGGTCTGGGCTGGCCGCCGCCGGTGATGCAGCCGCCGGGACATCCCATGACCTCGATGAAGTGGTAGGGAGAGGTTCCCTCCTTCACCTGCTCCATGAGCTTCCGGGCGCCGGCAAAGCCGCTGGTGACCGCGATCTTCACCTCAAAGCCTTCAGCGGCACGCCACTCGGGCTTGACGTTCTCCAGCTTGATGGTGGCTTCCTTCACCTGCTCCAGCCCCACGATGGGAGACACATGGAGGTTGGGGAAAGGCAGCTCCCGGCCGGTAATGATCTCATAGACCGTCCGCAGAGCGGCTTCCATCACGCCGCCGGTGACGCCAAATATGTCAGCGGCGCCGGTGGAGAAGCCCAGGGGATCGTCAAAGTTCTCCTCGGGCAGGGCCAGGAAGTTGATGCCCATGGTCTTGATCAGGTCGCCCAGCTCCCGGGTGGTGAGGACGGCGTCCACGTTGGCCACCCCGTCGTTGCTCAGTTCCGGCCGGGCGCACTCGGTCTTCTTGGCCGTGCAGGGCATGATGGAGACCACATACATATCCTCGGGCTTCTTGCCCAGCTTTTTGGCATAGTAGCTCTTGACCACTGCGCCAAACATCTCATGGGGCGACTTGCAGGTGGACAGGTGCTCCAGGCTATCGGGATAATTGTTCTCGATGAACTTGATCCAGCCGGGGGAGCAGGAGGTCATCATGGGCAGGGCTGCCACGCCGCCGTCCAGGACGGTGCGGAAGCGCTCCAGGAACTCGGTGCCCTCCTCCATGATGGTCAGGTCCGCAGCCCAGTTGGTGTCAAAGACATCGTCAAAGCCCATCCGGTGGAGAGCAGCGGCCAGCTTGCCGGTCTCGCAGCTGCCGGCGGGCAGGCCGAAGCACTCGCCGATGCCCACACGGACGGCGGGGGCGGGCTGGACCACCACGTACTTGTTGGGGTCGTTGATGGCCTGGATAACCCGGTCCTTGTGACTGGTCTCCCGCAGGGCGCCCACGGGACAGACCACCACGCACTGGCCGCAGAAGGTACAGGCCGTGTTGCCCAGAGGAAGGCCGAAGGCAGGGGTAATGTGGGTCTGGAAGCCCCGGTCCTCCGCAGTGAGGATGGCGGTGGTCTGGATGTTCTTACAGACGCTCACACACCGGCGGCACAGGATGCACTTGTTAGGATCCCGGACGATGGACTCGCTGACGTCGATGGGGTGCAGATCGCGCTCCCCTTCGTAGGGGGAGTCCTCCACCCCCAGTTCCCGGCCCAGGGCCTGGAACTCACAGTCCTGGTTCCGGGCGCAGGTGAGACATTTCTTGTCGTGGTTGGACAGGAGCAGCTCATACATGGTCTTGCGGGCTTCCTGGACTCTGGCGTTGTTGGTCTCGATGACCATGCCGTCCCGGGCCTCCACCATGCAGGAGGCCTGGAGATTCTTGGCGGGAGGGCTCACCTGCTCCACCACACAGATGCGGCAGGCGCCGTACTGGTGGATGCCCTCCAGATAGCACAGCTTCGGGATGTGGATACCGTTGTGCTCCGCCGCCTGCAGGATGGTGCTGCCGGCGGGGGCGGTACATTCCTTCCCGTTGATCGTCAGTTTGATATCTGCCATAATCACTTACCTCCTGTCGCAGCGCAGGCAGCGGCTGGCTTCGGCGCGGGCGTCCAGCTCGTGCATGCCCAGGTTCCGTTCGCAGAAGCTGCCAACTGCTTTTTCCGCCTCGATCTGTCTGGTCAGGAAGCGGTTGTGGGGAACGATATCCCCTTCGATGTGATAATCGGTGATCTCCTGTTCGAAACCCTTGGCCAGTTCACCGGTGCCGCCCAGATACTTGTCGATGCCGGAAGCGGCCACCTTGGCCTCATGGACGGCATTGACGATGTCCTTGGGGCCGCGGTGGGCGTCACCGCCCACGAAGACGCCGGGCATAGACGTGGCCTGGGTGTAACGGTCGGCCACCACACGATCCCCGTTAAGCTGGATGGAGCCCTTGATGAACTTGGTATCGGGGGTCTGGGAAATGGCAGGGATAGCAATGTCGAACTCTTCCACATAGGTCTCCCCACTGGGCACGGCCTTACGACGGCCGGAGCTGTCGAACTGACCCAGCTTCTGCTTCATGATGCAGATGCTGTTGAGCTTGCCGCCGATGCCCACAAAGTCGGTGGGATTGACCAGGGTGCGGATCTGCACGCCCTCTTCCATGGCGTCCTTGATCTCCACCTTATCGGCGGGCATATCCTCCATCGTACGACGGTAAAGGATCGCCACTTCCCGGGCACCCAGACGGATGGCAGTACGGGCCGAGTCGATGGCGGTGTTGCCGCCGCCGATGACGGCCACCTTCTTGCCGGTGAAATCCAGGTCCTTCTTCAGCATCACGCGCTTGAGGAAGTCCAGGCCGTGATAGACCCCTTCCAGATCCTCACCCGGGATTCCCAGCTGGAGGGTCTTTTGGGCGCCGATGGCAATGAAGATGGCGTCGTAGTTCTTCTGCAGGGAGCGGAAAGACACATCCACACCGATCTTGGTGTTGAGAATGATGTTCACGCCCGTCTTCTTGATGTTCTCGATCTCATGCTCAATGATGTTCAAGGGCAGGCGGTAGTCGGGGATGCCATACGTCATGATGCCGCCAGGCCGCTTCTCTGCCTCATAGACGTCCACATGATAACCCAGGCGAGCCAGATAGTAGGCGCAGGTGAGGCCGGAGGGTCCGGCACCAATGATGGCCACGTTCTTGTCGATCTGAGCCACAGGCTTGAAGTCCTCGTCCTTGGGGAAGCCCTGAGCATAGGCCCAGTCGGTGGCGAAGCGCTTGAGCTCGCAGATGTTCATGGCCTCGTCCACACTGCCACGGCGGCAGCGGCTCTCACAGGGATGGGTACAGACACGACCGCAGATACCGGCAAAGGGGTTATCACGCAGCATAATCCGGGCAGCACCCAGATAATCGCCGGTGGCAATGAGGCTCATATAGCCGGGGATGTTGATGCCGGCCGGGCAAGTATTCTCGCAGGGGCTGGAGACCAAGTCGCCGCAGACCCCGGCGGAACATCGCTTCTCCACGATGTGCTCTTCGTACTCCTTGCGGAAGTACTTCAGGGTGGACAGGACGGGGTTGGGCGCTGTCTGGCCCAGGCCACACATGGCAGTGTCCTTGATGACCGCACCCAGGTGTTCCAGCGTCTCAATGTCCTCAGGCTTGCCCTCGCCAGCAGTGATCCGGTTGAGGATCTCCAGCATCCGCTTGGTGCCCACACGACAGGCAGTACATTTGCCGCAGGACTCCTCCTGGATGAAGTCCAGATAGAACCGCGCGGTGTCCACCATACAGGTGTCCTCGTCCATGACGATCAGGCCACCGGAACCCACGATGGACCCCAGAGCTGCCAGAGACTCATAGTCCAGGGGGGTGTTGATGTTCTCCGCGGTAATACAACCGCCGGAAGGACCACCGGTCTGTGCAGACTTGAACTTTTTGCCGTTGGGGATGCCGCCGCCGATGGAATAGATAACTTCGGACAGGGGGGTGCCCATGGGGACCTCCACCAGGCCGGTATTGACGATGTTGCCGGACAGAGCAAAAACCTTGGTGCCCGGGCTCTTTTCGGTACCAAACTGGCGGAACCAGTCGGCCCCCTGGAGCATAATGGCCGGAACCGTGGCCAACGTCTCCACGTTGTTGATGATGGTGGGTTTCCCAAACAGACCACTCTGGAAGGGGAAGGGCGGCTTCTGCCGGGGCTCACCGCGCTGGCCTTCCACAGAGGCCATCAGGGCAGTCTCCTCGCCGCAGACGAAAGCGCCAGCACCAATGCGAATCTCAATGTCAAAGTTAAAGCCAGAGCCAAAGATGTCTTCACCCAGCACGCCCTCTTCTCGGGCCATCTCCAGAGCTGCCTGCAGCCGCTCCACGGCGATAGGGTACTCTGCCCGGATGTAGACTACACCACGGCTGGCACCGATGGCGTAGCCACCAATGAGCATGCCCTCGATGACACTGTGGGGATCACCCTCAAAGACAGAACGGTCCATGAACGCGCCAGGATCGCCTTCATCGGCGTTACAAATGATGTATTTCTCATCACCGGGCTGGTTGTAAGCTGCTTCCCACTTCACGCCGGCAGGGAAACCAGCACCGCCACGGCCGCGCAGACCAGACTTTTTCAGTTCTTCGATGACCGCCATCCGGTCGCCCTTTTCCAAGATCCGAGCCAGAGCCAGGTAGCCATCCTTGGAGACATAGCTGTTGATGCAGTTGACATCGATCAGGCCACAGTTGCGCAAGGCAATACGGACCTGGTCCCGGAAAAATGCCACATCGTGGATGTTGGACACCCGCTTCTTCTGGATGCTGTCATAGAAAGTATATTCTGTGACAGGCTCGCCACCCAGAAAGTGCTTCTGGACCACATCCTTCACCCGCTCAGGGGTCATTTCCGTATAATAAGTCTCATCGGGCAGCACATAGACCACGGGACCCACAGCACAGGTGCCCATACAGCCACGTTCGATGACGGCCACCTGATCGGTCAGGCCGGCCTTCTCCAGTTCCTCCACCATCGCGTCGCGCACATTTTTGCAGCCGGAAGACATACATCCGGTGCCATAACACACCATGCACAGGTGGCTGTAGTGACCCATCTTCTCCAGATAGGCCTCCTTCATCTGCTGAAGGTCTGCAATGCTTCTGATCATGCCTGAGCACCTCCTTCGGAAATCTCCTCAGCGGAGGCCTCATAGCGGGCCAGAATCCCTCTGAGCTTAGCAGGGGTAACCTGCTTATAGACTTCGTCGTCTACCATCATGGCCGGGGCCAGGCCGCAAGCGCCGATACAACGGGCAATTTCGAACGTAAACTGGCCGTCCTCAGTGGTACCGCCCACCTCGACGTTCAGATCCCGCTTGATGGCATCGACCACTTTTTTGCCACCACGGACATAACAGGCCGTACCCTGGCACATCCGAATGGTGTGCTTGCCCCTCTTCTGGGTGGAGAAGAAGGAGTAAAAGCTGACCACGCCGCTGACCTCGGAGACAGGAAGGCCCATCCCGTCAGCAATGAACTCCTGCAACTCCATGGGGAGATAGCCAAAGATCTCCTGGGCTGCGTGGAGCACCATGATCAGAGACCCTTCCTTTTCCTTGTACTGCTCAATCACCTGTGCGACGGCATCGTACAGTGCCTTTTCATCCGTGCCGCAGGTCGCGCAGACAACATCCGGTCGTTCGTTCATAGTTTTCCTCCTTTTCACCGCGGATGGAGGGAACCCCCGTCTCACGGCAGTTTGACAAGCCATTTGCGGCTAAAAAAAAGAAACACTGGCTATGTGGAAATCTGAGACAGAACGCACCTTCCTGGATCGCTCTGCCGCCCGAAACAAGGGGAGCCTGCTCCCCTGTTCAACGAGTTCCCCTGGATGCATCCGGGCAGACGCCCCAGAATCTGTTTCAAAGAATTCTATTCGAACCCGTTTTCTTACATTCAATTATACTTGTTATTGAGGATTATTGTCAATTATAAATTCCTCCTAAAACGCCATTGTCCCACCTTTTAAATTCATGCAGCGGCCATATCTTGTGTCATCCAGACAAAAATCCACCAAAAACCCCTAGCTATTCCTCTGGTTGATGCAAACAGAACGGGACCGTCTTGCATAGACGGTCCCGTTCTGTTTTGGCAAGGAAACAAAAAGACAAAATGAATCCATTGGGGGAAAAAGAAAACAAATTGTCAAAATATGCTTACGCTGTGGCAGCGCTCCGCCGCGCCAAGACAGCTGCTTGGGCCATAGCCGCCGCGAAACCTTCAAGGTCAAACCCGGGGATCTCCCGAAAAATACTTCCCAGACGCTGCCGGAGATTCTGGCGAAACTCCTCGGTCAGCGTGATGCCTTTCTCTTCCAGGCAGATGATCCAGGAACGGCGGTCGTTTTCATCCAGACGTGTGGTCAGATATCCCTTCTTCCGCAGAGACTCCACCATACGGCAGATAGAAGAAATAGACAGGGGCAACTGGGTGGCCTGGAGCTGCTTCTGGGTTCGGGCGCTGGGGTAGAGGGCCAGGTGCACCAGAACCAGCATTTCATTCTCCGAGAGCTGGTGCGCCTTGCCAAGTTCCACCAAAATCTTGCGGTACTGGTCCGTCAAGGCAAAACAGGCGTGGATCACCGTAAACGACTCATCTCCGCGATAGCGAAACGGTACTTGGGCACTCATTCGGATCTCCTCCTTTGGGACATGATGATTGCCGAAAAGGGCTTTTCATTACAGAGGAAACTATAGCACCGGAAAAGCGTTTTTGCAAGGAGAAAGTTTTATCCTTCATGATTTTTGTCGGATTATACGATATCCCTCGATTATTTCTATTTATTTCGCTCAATCCCCTTCAGTGCCCCCCTCCGCCCCGCTTCCTTTTTGCAAGTTTTCTGTCTTTACAAGATTCCTCATGCAGAGGTGCCGCCATCCTGCCACCCAAAAGAAACAACGGCCCGCCGGAATCTCCGGCGGGCCGCGAAAAACGATTTCTTTCCCCTAGCTCAGGTGCCCAGATAGGCCGCTTTCACCGACTCATTGGTCAGAAGTTCCTGGCCGGGACCAGACAGGGTGATCCGCCCAGTCTCCAGCACATAGCCCATATCGGCAGTCTTCAGGGCCATATTGGCGTTCTGCTCGATGAGCAGGATAGTGACCCCCTTTTTGTTGACCTCCTCAATGATCCGGAAAATCTCGCGCACCACGATGGGGGCCAGGCCCAGAGAGGGCTCGTCCATCATCATCACCTTCGGCCGGCTCATCAGTGCCCGGCCCACGGCCAGCATCTGCTGTTCGCCGCCAGACAGGGTGCCGCCCGCCTGCCACTCTCTTTCCCGCAGGCGGGGGAAGAGGTTGAAGACCCACTCCATATCCTCCCGGATATCGTCCTTACGCAGGTAAGCCCCTACCATCAGGTTTTCCTTCACCGTCAGGTCGGCAAAAATCCGCCGTCCCTCCGGCACTAGGGTGATGCCGCGGGAGACGACCTCTGTGGGGTTCTTACCGGTGATGTCCTCCCCCTGGAAGAGGATCTTCCCTCCTTTGGGTTTGACCAGGCCGGAAATGGCCCGCAGGGTAGAGCTCTTCCCTGCCCCGTTGGCCCCGATGAGGGTGACGATCTCTCCCTGGGGCACATCGAAGGAGATGCCCTTAACGGCTTCGATGCCGCCGTAGTTGACCTTCAGGTTCTGAATGCTCAAAATGGGTTCACTCATCTTCTACCACCCCCAAATAGGCGTCAATCACGTGCTGGTTCTTCTGGATCTCACTGGGCAGACCCTGGGCGATGAGGCTGCCGAAGTCCAGCACGTAAATGCGGTCGGAAATGTTCATGACCAGGTCCATATGGTGCTCGATGAGCAGGATGGTCAAGTGATGACGGTCCCGAATCTCGTGGATGAACTCCGCCAGCTCCAGGGTTTCCTGGGGGTTCATGCCCGCGGCGGGCTCATCCAGCAGCAACAGCTTGGGGTCCGTTGCCAGGGCTCGGGCGATCTCCAGCCGGCGCTGCAAACCGTAGGGCAGGCTGGTAGCCAGTTCGTCCCGGTGCTGCCACAGGCCCTGCTCCCGGAGCAGTTCCTCGGTTTCCTTCCGCATCCGGGCCTCCTCTTTCCAGCTGGCGCGGAAGGTGGAGGAGAAAATGTTGTGCTTGGCCCGCATGTGCTTAGCGATGATGACGTTGTCAAAGACCGTCATACTTTTCCACAGACGGATGTTCTGGAAGGTTCGGGCAATGCCCATCTTGGTGATGTGGTCCGGTGTGGGGGCCATTACATGGCTGGAGAAGACATAGTGATCCCGGGCCTTCTCCGCCTGCTTGGCCGCCAAAGCGTCTGCCCCATCCGGCAGCTCCAAGGTATGCTCCTCGGTGTACAGCAGGGGGTTCTCCCCTTTGTAGATCTTTTTCATCTTGCCCTGGGGATGGTTGCGGATGTAGGCCTTGTCGTAAAAAGCCACTTGGCCGTTGGTAGGCTGGTAGACCCCGGTGATGACATTGAAGGCAGTGGTTTTTCCCGCCCCGTTGGGGCCGATGAGGGCCACGATCTCCCCTTCATCCACCTTCATGGACAGGTTGTTCACGGCCACCACGCCGCCAAACTGCATGGTGATGTTTTCCAGGCGCAGGACATTGGTACGCTCACTCATGGCTCTCATCCTCCTTCTCCTGGATTTCTCCGTCTGCCGGCACGGCCTTGACCTGCCGGCGCTTTCGGATCTTGCGGATAATCCCCGCAAAGGACAGCTCCTTATCCCCCATGATGCCGCGGGAGAAGAAGAGCACGATGATCATGATGACAACCGAGAAGACCACCTTGCGGAAACCGTCCCGGAAGAAGGAGACCTCCATGCCCAGGAAGGAGCCGCTGTCCAAGAAGCGCAGCCACCATTCCGAACAGGCGATGTACAGGAAGGAGGCAATGCAGCTGCCGGTGATGGAACCGATGCCGCCGATGACCACGATGAGCAGAATCTCATAGGTCATGGTAGAGCGGAAGGGCGCAGCTTGAATGGTGGTCTGGAACATGGCCAGCAGCGCGCCGCCCACGCCGGCATAGAAGCTGGAAATGACAAAGGAGAGCATCTTGTGCTTAAAGAGGTTAATCCCCATGGCCTCAGCGGCCACTTCATCGTCCCGGATGGACTTAAAGGCCCGTCCATAGGAGGAGTTGACCAGCAGGACAATGGTCAGGATGCTCAAAGTTGCAATGAAGAAGGGGAAGATGGTGTCCAGCTGGAAAATGGTTCCCCCGATCTGGATCTTGATGTCGTGGAAGTTGGTGTACTTGCGCAGCAGGTTGGAGCCGTTGGTGATCTTGCCCAGGCCATTCCACTGGAAAATGGCCCGGATGATCTCCGCAAAGCCCAGGGTGGCAATGGCCAGGTAATCGCTTTTCAGCCGCAGCACGGGGATGCCGATGAGGGCAGCAAAGATGGCAGAAACCGCGCCGGCGATGAGAATGCAGATGATCGCACCCCAGAAATTGCCGGCGTTCTCCCCCAGCAACCGGCCCAGGCTCTCCGGGATGGAGAACTGGATGGCACCGCCGTCAAAGTATTGATAGACGGAGTTGTGCTGATCGGCAGGGATGGAGAAAATGGCAAAGACGTAGGCGCCGATGAGCATAAAGCCCGCCTGTCCCAGGGAGAACAGCCCCGTAAAGCCATTGAGCAGGTTCATGGACACACACACCAGCGCATAGATGGCCCCCTTCTTGAGCACGGGGATGAGCATGGTGGTGGTGGAGTTGGTGGGCAGGGCATTGTCCAACAGGAACAGGAAGACGTAAAGGGCCGCCAGCAGAACGATGGCGATCAGGGTCCCAATCTTTTTCTCAGGGGCCACAGCAGGTTTTAATCTTTTTCCCATAGCAGCCACCTCACACTTTATCCGTGGACTTCTCACCGAAGATACCGGTGGGCTTGACCAGCAGGATGACGATCAGAAGGACAAAGGTGAAGGCGTCGGAGAATTCCGTCAGGCCCATGCCCTTGATGATATTTTCGCAGATACCGATGACGAAGGCGCCAACCACCGCTCCGGGCACGGAGCCGATGCCGCCAAAGACCGCCGCCACGAAGGCCTTCAGGCCGGGCATGGCGCCGGAAGTGGGAATGACGGAGTTGTAGTTGGTGAAGTACAGCAGGGAGCCAATGGCCGCCAGGAAACAGCCGATGGCAAAGGTCATGCTGATGACGTTGTTGATCTTGATGCCCATAAGTTCACTGGTCTCAAAATCCCGGGAAACGGCCCGCATGGCCATGCCCACTTTGGTCTTTTTGATCATCATCACCAGAACGATCACCAGGATGACGGTGAGGATGGGGGTGATGATGGTGACCATCTTGGTCGAGGCAGTGCCGATCTGGACCTGCTTGGACAGGAAGGGGATGGAGGGATAGATCTGGGGCAGACCGCCGGTGAAATACAGGGCACAGTTCTGCAGCAGATACGACACGCCGATGGCGGAGATCATCACCGACATACGGGGTGCCGAACGCAGGGGCCGGTAGGCCACCTTTTCAATGAGCACGCCCAGCGCCACCGTCACCACCACCACCAAGATGATGGAGACGTAGATGGGCAGGGAGGCTGTGGCATACACCATGACAAGGCCGGCCACCATGAACACATCGCCGTGGGCGAAGTTGATCAGCCGGAGGATGCCGTAGACCATGGTGTAGCCGATGGCAATCAGCGCATACTGTCCGCCGACGGAAATGCCGGAGAGCAGATGGGGCAGATTGGCAGCGAGGAATTCAGACATCGCGGTCACTTCTCTTTCTCTCTGGTTTTCGGGGGAGCGCATCGATCTGTTTCCCAAGCCAGACCTGTGAAACGGATCGATACGTTCCCTGTTGGAAAGGTTCCACAAAAGACAGCAATGGCGGGAGCACAGGTGTGCCCCCGCCATATACTGGTCATGTTCGTTGCACGGGGCTGCAATACAGCGTCAGGTTGTGCAGGGCAGAGATCACTTCTGAACGCCCTGGACGGTAACGAAGTCCCAAACGTTCTCGTTGACGTTCGCGGTCTTGATGAACGCGGTATCGCGGTTGGCATCGCCGGTCTCGTTGAAGGAGATCTCGCCGGACACGCCGGTGTAGGTCACGCCGGGCAGAGCCTTCATGACAGCCTCAGAGTCGGTGGAGCCGGCAGCCTTCAGCGCTTCCAGCGCGGTGAAGTAAGCGTCATAACCCATCACGGAGACCGCAGCAATGATGTCGTTGCCGCCGTTGTTGGACAGGTTGGTGGGATCGCTGTTGATCCACTCCTTGAAGCCCTTCTCAAACTCGGGGTCGCCGCCCTCAGCATAGAAGGTGGAGACATAGACCTGCGCATTGGTGCCCTGGGCAGCGCCGAGGATCATGTTGGAGTCCCAAGTATCAGAGGCCAGCAGAGGCACGTCGATACCCTGGGAGACGGACTGGTTGACGATCAGCTGAGCGTAGCTGATGGAGGTGGGGGCGAAGATGACGTCGGCGCCGAAGTTCTTGGCGCTGGTCAGGTAAGAGGTAAAGTCGGAGTTGTTCTCGGGGAAGGAAGCGACTTCACACTCCATGCCCAGTTCCTCGGCAGCAGCCTGGAAGTAGGTCATCAGGCCCTGGTCATAGTCGTTGCCCAGCTGGCCCAGGCAGTAGACCTTCTCAGCCTTCAGCTCGTCCTTAGCAAAGTTGGCCAGAACGGTGCCCTGGAAGGGATCCAGGAAGCAGATGCGGAAGTAGTGCTCGTTGCCCTCGGTGATCTGGGGGTTAGTACAGGTCACGCCGATGGCGGGCACACCGGCCTGCTCAAAGGTGTCGGAAGCGGCGATGGCCACGCTGGAACCATACGTACCCAGAACCACAGAGACGTTCTTGGAAATCAGGGTGTTGGCGGCGGAAACGGCCTTGTCGGGAGAGGACTCGTTGTCCACGATCTCCAGCTTCACATTGTAGGTCTTGCCGCCGATCTCCACGGTGGGAGCCACAGAGTTGGCATACTGGATGCCCAGGGTCTCCTGCTTGCCGCCGGCGCCGTTGTCGCCAGACAGGGGCTCGAAGACGCCGATGACGACGGTATCGCCGGATGCAGCAGCTTCGCCCTCCGTGTTGGTGTCCCCGCTGGGTTCCGCGGGGGTGCCGCAGGCACACAGGGCGAAAGCCATGCAGCCGGCCAGCAGAAGTGCAAGAATCTTCTTCATTTTGGTACCTCCTTTTATTTTGTCGGTGCGTCCTTCCACCACGGACTAATGTACGCACCCGACCTTGACATATAGTTTACTATAAATCCCTCTGCATTGCAACTTTTTTTTGCGTTTCTCCCCCTGCTTCTCCTGCACGGGCCCTTCTTCAGCACTCCAGCCGGACCGTGCTGCCACCACCGGAGGCTTTGGTGATGACAATCTGCCGGTCGATCCGCGCCTTTAAGGCCGCCACATGGGAGATGATGCCCACCAGCCGGCTTCCCTCGGCCAGGCCCGCCAGGGTGCGCACCGCCTGCTCCAGGGCCTCGTCGTCCAGAGCGCCAAATCCCTCATCCACGAACAGGGCTTCCAGACCTACTCCGCCGGCATGGGCCTGCATCTCATCGGCCATGCCCAGGGCAAGGGCCAGGGATGCCTGGAAGGACTCGCCACCAGAGAGGGTCTTCACACTGCGCTGGCCGCCCTCATAATGGTCTAGCACGTTCAGCTCCAGGCCGCTGCGGCTGCGCTGGTCTTCCGCTGCCCGGCGGCGCACCAGCTCATAGCGTCCGTCGGTCATTTTCATCAGGCGCAGGTTGGCCCGAGCCAAAACCCGGTCAAACCAGGTCATCTGCACATAGGTCTCCAAGGTCACTTTGTCCTTGCCGGTCACACCGCCGTTGGCGGTGTTGGACAGGGTGCGAACCATGGTCCAGGCCTGGGCGGCTTTCTGCCGCTGCTGCAGCCGCTGCTGCAGCTGGGTCAAGGCCCGCTGGTTGCCCTCGTGGCGGGGCAGAAGGGCCTCCTTTTCCCCGCGAACCTGCTTCCGCTGCTCTCGGCAGCGCTCAGCTTGGGCCAGCAGGGCAGGCAGGTCCTCCCCTTCTCCCTCTGGCAGCTGTTCAGCCAGGGTCTTCACCCGGGCAGATGCGGTCTCCATGGCCCGTCGGCTGACCTCCATGGCCTGGCGGGCAACGGACAGAGCGCGCTCTCCGGCCTGCCTGTCCGCCTGGCAGGCGGCCAGTTTCTCTTCCGCCTGCTGCCGGGTGGCAAACTCTAGCCTCTCGTCCTGCTGCTGCAGCTGGTCTGTCAAGGCAGACAGACGGCTCTCCAGGGCAACCGCCTCTGTCTCCCCCTGGCGGGCACGGGCCTGGGCCTGGGCCCGCTCCTGTTCCAGCGCAGGCTGCCGCGCCAATAGCTCCGTCCGCCGCTGCTGGCCCCGTTCTACATCATCACGCTCCTTTTCCAGCGTCCGGCAGACCTGACGCTGGGCTTGGAGAGCCTCGCTCAGCTGGGCTGGCAGGTCCTCCTGTTCCACTTGTCCGAAGAGATCTCCTCCCCGGCGCCGAGTCTCTTCTTCCAGCGCCGCATACCGCTCCCGGGCCGCACCGGAAGCCGCACTGGCCTGGCGGGCCCGCTCCTCCGCCTGCTGGGTTTTCTCCTTCTCCGCCTCCAGCGTCTCCCGGGTGGGGATCGCCCCACTCTGCCGTGCCGGGGCCGGATGGGTGAGGGACCCGCAGACCGGACAGGCCTGTCCCTCCCGGAGGAAGGCCGCCAGATACCCCGCCTGTCCATCCAGAAACGCCCGTTCCAGGGCAGTGTATCCCTGGCGCAGACGGTCCGCCGTCTCCGCGGCCTGGACATACTCCCCCAGCGCCTGCCGGCTGGTCTGGGCCAAGTGGTTCCGCTGGGCCAGACAATCTGCCAGCTGGGCCAGGGCATGGTCCAGGTGCTCCATCTCCTGGGTCCGGCGGGCGATGGCCTCTTCCCGGGCCTCCAGCCCTTCCAGTTCCGTCAATTCTTCGGCCAGGGCTTTCTCTTCCGCCGCCAGATTTGCCAAGGTCTCCTCCGCCCGCGTCTGGGCCAGACGGCTCTGCTCCAACTGCTCCGCCGCCTGGTCCCGGGCACGGCGCAAAGCCTCCCTGGCCTCGTAGGCGGACAGCTGCTGCTGCCGGGCCGTGATTTCCTCTCCCAACTCCGTCAGCCGTGCCTCCTCTTTTTGGGCCTGGGTCCAGGCTGTCCAGTCCTTTTCCGCTCGAACGGCAGCCTGTGCCAAAGCCTGCTGAGCCTGATGATACTCTTGCCTGAGCCGCTGCGCGGCCTCCGCCTGACCGATCTGGCGATCCAGTCGTTCCCCCTCCTGCTGTAGACCCGTTTCCCGGCGGTCTAACACGGTCAGAGCCGCTTCTTCCTGGTCCAAAAAACCCGTCAGCAGCGCCACCGCCTCCTGGCCTTCCAACGCCGCCGCCTCCTGCCAAGCAGAGGCCGCCTCTTCCGGCGGGCGGACGCTCTCTAAACTCTGCTGGACGCGCAGTCCCGCCGTCTCATAGGCCTCCTTTCGCCGGGCAGCTTCCTGCCGTAGCAGTTCCTGGAGCTTCTGGTAGGGGACCGTGTGGAAAATTTCCCGAAAGATCTCGCTGCGCTCTTCGGTCCGGGCCAGCAGCAGGCGCAGGAATTCCCCCTGGGCCAGCATGGCCACCCGGCCGAACTGGTTTCGGTCCAGGCCCAGCAGGTCCTCCACTGCTCGGGTGACCTCCCGGGTGCCGGTGATGGGTTCCCGGTCGTCGGGAAATGTAAGGACGGCGTCCGCCTTTTCCTTGACCAGCTTGTCCCCCCGCTTGGACGGGCGGAGATACTCCGGGTTCCGGCGTACCGTGTATTCCTTCCCGCCCCGCTGGAAGGTCAGCTGGGCGAAGGTGGGGGTGTTCCCCTGGGCAAAGCTGCTGCGAAGCATGGCCGGCTCTCGGTTAGCGCCGCTGGCCTGCCCGTACAGGGCAAAGGTGATGCCGTCAAACAACGTGGTCTTTCCGGCCCCTGTGTCGCCGGTGATGAGGTACAGCCCCCGCTGGCCCAGGCGGGCAAAGTCCACGGTAACCTCCCCGGCATAGGGTCCGAAGGCAGATAGGGTAAGCTGCAACGGTCTCATGGCATCTCCTCCCAGATCTCTTCCAGCATGGTTTTCAGAAAGGCCTCCTGCTCCTCAGAGAGAGGCTGGTTGTTCTGCATTTGGTAAAACTCCCGAAACAGGTCCAGGGGGGAGCGCTCCTCCGGCTGCTGCGCACCGGTCACCGCCTCGGTATTCTGGGTGCGCAGGTTGTCGTAGGTGAGCTTGAGGAGGTTGGGATAGATCACCCGCAGTTTCCCCACCGCCTCGGGCACATCCTCCTGGTCGGTGAGGATCACGTGGAGATAGTCCTCCCGGGGGGTGTTTTCATAGAACGACCGGGCGGTCACCTCTTCGTAAGTTCCCCGAATCTCCCGCATGTCCCGGGTAGGATGCAGGGGCAGGGGTTCCACCGTCATCTGTCCCTTCTCCCCCAAGGTGACCAGCATGACCGACTTCTCCTGTCGGCACTCGGAGAAGGAATACTTCAGTGGGGAACCGCTGTAGCGCACCGTCTCCCGCCCCACAAACTGTGGGCCGTGGAGGTGCCCCAGGGCCACGTAGTCAAAGGCCGCGAAGAGCTCCCAGGGGATCTGATCCAGCCCCCCCACCGACAGCTCCTCCGACTCACAGGTGACTCCGCCGGTGACGAACTGGTGGGCCACCAAGACGTTGCGCCGTTCCGGAGGGATCGACCACTGGCTCACCGCCCAGGCCACCGCCTGGGAATAGGTGACGATCTCCTCCTCGCCGCAGAACCGGCGCACCAGGGCAGGTTTTAGGTAAGGAAGCAGATAGATGGCAACTGGCCCGTATGCATCCTGCAGGATCACCGGTTCCTGAGGGCCCTGGTACCGGGCGGCCAGATGGATGCCCTCCCTTTCCAGCAACCTGGCGCCGAAATTCAAGCGCTCGGGAGAGTCGTGATTGCCGCTGATGGCCAGCACCGGAATGCCCCGCCGGGACAGGGCCGTGAAAAAATCGTCCAGCAAGCTCACCGCTTCTGCCGGCGGGATGGGTTTGTCGTATAAGTCCCCCGCCAGCAGTAAGGCGTCTACCTGGTGCTTATCCGCCAGATGGAGGATCTCATCCAACACCTCCCGCTGATCTTCCAGCAGGGAGACCTCGTTGACCCGCTTGCCGATGTGCAGGTCGGACAGATGGAGCAGTTTCAAGGTCTGTCTCCCCTTTCCTTTCCATGTTCTCTCCCCGGCACCATTCCTCCCAAGTGGCCGAACGTAAAGCAGCCCCGGGATGTAGGCCATAGAAAAACGGCATGGCCTGCCGTGCCATGCCGTTTTGCCGGTTGAGAGGGATTATCTCGCCGCAATGACCTCGATCTCCACCAGCGCGTCCTTGGGCAGGCGCGCCACGGCGAAGCAGGAGCGGGCGGGCTTGTGGTCCTTGAAGTACTGGGCATAAATCTCGTTGAACAGGGAGAAGTCCTCCATGTTTTTCAGATAGCAGGTGGTCTTGACCACGTTGTCCAGCGTCAGGCTCGCTGCCTTGAGCACCGAAATGACGTTCTCCAGCGCCTGGACCGTCTGGGCGGCCATGGAGTGGGCCAGGGCGCCGGTGTCCGGGATCAGACCCAGCTGGCCGGAGGTAAAGATAAAGCCTCCCACTTCCACAGCCTGAGAATAGGGGCCGATGGCCGCCGGTGCTTTGTCGGTGTGCAGGATTTCCATGTGATACGCTTCCTTTCTGTTTGGGTTCCATCCATATTTCTCAGTCCCCACTTCCGTTATCCTCGGGGACCATTCGTCGCTCTCAGGGGTAATCCGCCTCCTGTCAGGCGCGGGGCAGAGCCCCGTGGCGGCTGGGGCTTGCCCCTTGCGCGCCGCCTGTATTGCCTCAATTTTACCGTACCTTTCCCCCCAGTGCAAGCCTCATTGACCTCGCTTGCAAAACCTTGGAGAGGGAGACAAAAGCCCCCGGCCTTTCTCTGATCCCTTTTTTCATTCTGACGAGAATTTTTCCCTCTCTTCCCCCTGTCTTTCCCTTGTATGGCCCCCTGGGCCTGTGCTACAATGAAATGGGAGCACAGGCTCCGGCCGTTTTTAACCTGTGAACAAACGGCCACCTGCCAAAGAATTCCATCGAACAGAACAGGAGTGATTTCCATGCAATATACCTTTGGCCTCATCGGCAGCGGCAATATGGGCGGCGCCATTGCCCGGGCAGTCAGCCACACCACTAAGGTGGGCATCCTGGCCGACCACTTCCCCCAGCGGGCAAAGGAACTGGCCCAGGAACTGGGTCTGGCCGCCGGGGACAACCAGACCGCCGCCCGGGAAAGCCAGTACCTCTTCCTGGGGGTCAAACCCCATCTCATGGGGGACATGCTCACCGCCATCCAGCCGGTCCTGGCCAGCCGGGACCAGGCCCCGGTGCTGGTGTCCATGGCCGCCGGACTGACCATCGCCCAGATCCAGCAGATGGCCGGACAGGAGTACCCCGTCATCCGCATCATGCCCAATACCCCCGTAGCGGTGGGCCAGGGCGTGGTGCTGTACAAGACCAGCCCCCATGTGACCCAGGAGATGGAAGCAGGCTTTCTGCATCTGATGGCCAAGGCCGGTCTGCTCTTCCCCATCGAGGAGTCCCTGATGGACGTGGGGGCAGCCGTCTCCGGCTGTGGTCCGGCCTATGTCTACCTGATGCTGGACGCCATGGCCGACGGCGGCGTGGCCTGCGGCCTGCCCCGGGCAGATGCGGTGAAGTACGCCGCCCAGACCCTGATGGGGGCCGCCCAGATGGTTTTGGAAACCGGTAAGCACCCTGACCAGCTGAAAAATGAGGTGTGCAGCCCCGGCGGCAGCACCATTCAGGGGGTGCGCACGCTGGAGCAGCGGGGGGTCCGGGCCGCCTTTATGGACGCGGTCATTGCCGCCTGTGAGAAGAACGCCGCTCTGGGCAAGTGATGCCTTGGACAGGCACTGCCCCACGGCAATCCTTGCCTTCCCGCGGATGCTTTCAAAGCAGACGCCGTCTGTCAAGCCCAGCATCCTCCTCTCCTCACGCATCTTGCGAAAAAACCGCCGGTCTGGTCATTCCACAACGACCAGACCGGCGGTTTTTCCTTATGCCAAAGAAATTGTCCTGGCAAGGGGAAGAGGGTCCCCTCTTTTCCTTTCATTGCGGCAAGGCGTTTTCCTCCATTGCCGTTTTCCGCTCCAGATATCTCCTGATCAGGTAATTGGTGATTCCAGAGCGGGAGATGATGCCTACAACAGCATTCCCCTTTACCACCGGCACCTTCTTCACCCCCGCCTCACTGAGCAGCCTGCACGCGTCTGCAAGGCAGGCATCCTCTGGAATGGTGATGGGTTTGCGGGTGCCCAGCTCCAACACATTCAGGTCCATGATGGCGTCCAGCTTTTGCTCAAAGATGTCATTCGGGTCCCATAGATACTCCAGGAAAAGCAGGGAGCTGTCCATGGCGCTCAAAGCATGGTCCTGGGTGCGCAGGTAACGCATGATATCTCCATCGCTGAGAAATCCAACCACCTGGCCGCCGGCGGAAACCACCGGTGCACCGCTGATGTGTTTCTCCGAAAAGTAGGTGATGGCCTCCCGCATAGTGGCCTCTTGCCCGATGGCATACACCTGACGCTCCATATACTGGTCCATCCCATCCCTTGGCTGCACCGGGACGCCGCCGCCGCTTCTCAGCTTGTGGTAGTACTTTTCCACATAGGTCATGTAGACGATCCCGCCCACCACATAGGCGATGGCAGTCAAGGCAAAGCCCGTGGTCAGACCGATGGTCTCCTGCATGAACCCCATGAGCAGGGCGCCGATGCCGATGCCGATATCATAGGAGAGCAGATAGGTGGCGTTGGCCACCCCCCGCTTGGGCGTGGGAGTGGTGCCGGTAACAAAGGACTGGAAGAGGGGCTGGAGAATGCCATAACCCAGGCCAAAGAAGTAACCGGCAATGAGCAGATGGACGCCGGTATTTAGGAAGACATAGCTGGCCATGGTGACCACCAGCACCACCAGGCTGGCATAGACCAGCACCCGGTGACGTCCGGCGTCGATCATCCTCTGAGTAGAGAGCTTCGAGGTGAGCATGCCGGCCACCAGGCAGATGTAAAAGTAAGGGATCACCGCCGTCAGCCCCTTCTCCTGGGCCAGAATGGAGGAGTAGGCGATAACAGCGCCATAGGGAATCATGAGAAACATCATGTTGCACATGAAGGGCAGCGCCGGCTTATAGATGGAGTCCTTCAGCGCGAACTTCTTCCGCTGGACCTTGGGGTACTTGATCCGACAGCAGGAGACACAGACCAGGGCTGCCACTGAAATGGCAAAAACCGTCATAAAAGAGGTCTTGCTGTTCAGATGATTCTGCACCTGGATGCCCACATAGGGGCCCACCGCCATGCCGATGGAAATGGTAAAGGCAAAGCGGCTGATGCCCTCTGTGATCTTCATGGGCGGCAGCACATCGCTGGCCAGGGTCATGGTCGCCGAACCACATACAGAGTACACCGCCCCCATGTACAGGCGCACCACCACCAGCAAGCCAAAGATGGGAAAGGCGAGGAAGGCCGGGAAAGCCAGACAGAACAAGGCCAAAAAGATCAGGTAGACCCGATAGCGGTTGAAATTATCCAGCAGATAGCCCGCCACGGGACGAAAGAGGATGGTGGCCACGGACATGGCGGTCAGGACGATGCCCACCTTGGAGCCCGTGATCCCGATCTCCTGGCAATAGACAGGGATGATGGGGATGGAGGCGTAAAAAGCAGCCAGCACCAGCAGGTTGGTGAGAAACAGAAGAACAAAGTTTCTGTTCCATATTTTCTTTGGTCTTTCCATACCAAGAGGAACCTCCTTTGTTGCAGCACGTGCAAAGTAGTGGCAATTGCCACTTATTAAGATAGCACACCAGGAAACTTCCGTCAATAGTTAGTTGCAAATGCCACCTTTTTGGAGTATACTATCCTCACATACCTCAAGCGAAAGGGAGGCACAGTCTTATGACGGATCTGTCAACCATCATGGAAAGCCCGTTTAAAGCCATTTCCATTCTCTATCGAAAATCTCACATCTGGCTCAACAACAGCTGCGCCCAGTACGACCTGACCGCCGCCCAAGTGGCGGTTCTGCTGATCGTCTGCGACTTCGAGGTGCTCACCCAAGATGAGATCACCAAACGGCTGGGCTTGGATAAGAGTGTGATTGCCAAAACCGTCACAAAGCTGGTAGAACGAGACTTTCTGCTCCGGGCCACCAATGCCAAGGACAAACGGACCTACGACATCCGCCCCACAGAAAAGGCCCGGCGGGCCTACCCCTTTGTCAAGGAACAGACGGACGATACCTTTCGCCGGATGACCCTGCGGATGACCACACAGGAGCGGAAGGAATTCCAGCGCCTGCTGCTGCTGGCCGCCGAGACCACCATTGCGCAGGAGGACGGCGACTGACCGCTCCCTCCCCCATATTCCCCACTTTTTTGCAGGAAATGAAAATTTCCTGTTGACAGAGAGGGATATCCGTGGTATCTTTACCCCGTTCGGTAGGTAAGGCTACCGCAGGGATACGGGCTGTTGCCGCGAAATGGTGGAGACACCATGAGTTGGTTGGAACAGGGTACATCGAACGCAAGGTGTATCATAACACAGCTTCATCGCCCTGCAGAGTCAAAGCTCAAACGAATGTGCAGAAGCGTATTTTTGCTCCCGTATGTTCTCCGGACATACGGGATTTTTTCTTTTCCTAGAAAGGAGGTGTCCCCCCATGGAGGGCAGTCAAATGAACGGAACACGCACAAGACGATGGCGTCAGACAGACCCCAGGCCCCGATGCCTGCCGCGGTCTCTTTGTGTTGCCTGAAACGCCATCGTCTTGCGGGATCGTCCGATAGACGATGGTATTTTTATGCCCTTTTTTCGGAAAACAGCGCCCTATGGGCGATGATATAGAAAGAAAAAGCAAACAAAGTGAGGTGAACGAAATGAACGCGGAAAGCAGCAGTGCAGGCTTACCTGGAAATCATAGGATCGCAAAAAGGAAGGGCAGAGGCTTTCCCGTCCCTTTCCCCCTCCGCCCCACTGCATAGCAGCACGATCCTTCTCCCCAGCACTGTATCCTTTCCAAACCGCGCAAAACTCATGTTGGGAGGTACAGAATCATGAAGAAAATGATGAAAAGACCCCTGTCCAAAACCAGGACAGAGAGCAAAAGCGCAGAGCGCATCCAGACCCGCCTTCTCTGGGCCTCTGCCCAGGAGGAGGCCCGCCTGCTGGCCGAATATGGCACACCCCAGGCCGGCTTCTCCCCTGCCCAGGCCGCAAAGGCCAGACAGGTTTATGGCGAAAACATCCTGGCCCGCGGCGGCAGGGACTCCCTGCCCAAGCGCCTCTATGCCGCCTTTCTCAATCCCTTTACCGTCGTCCTGCTGATCCTGGGCGGGATCTGCCTGTTCACAGACGTCCTGTCCGTCCAACCCGGGGAGGAAAACTACGCCACGGTGACCATCATCGCCGTCATGGTCATTCTCTCCGGGGTGCTCCGCTTTGTGCAGGAAACCCGCAGCGGACAGGTGGCCGACCGGCTGCAGAGCATGCTCCATACCACCGCCCGGGTGAAACGGGGCGGCCAGGTCCTGGAACTGCCAATGGAGGACCTGGTGGTTGGTGACCTGATTTTCCTGTCCGCCGGAGACATGATCCCCGCCGACCTGCGTATCCTGCGGGCCAAGGATCTCTTCCTGAGCCAATCTGCCCTGACCGGGGAGAGCGAGCCAGTGGAAAAGTTAGGCGATCCCGTACTGGAAAAGCAAGCCCTGACTGAGCGAAACAACTTGGCTTTCTTAGGCACCAGCGTGGTCAGCGGCAGCGGGCAGGCCATCGTTCTGGCCGTAGGGAGTGAGACTACCCTGGGCAGCATGGCCAAAACCCTGGACCAGCGTCCCCCAAAAACCGCCTTTGAAAAGGGCGTGAACGAAGTCTCCTGGGTGCTCATCCGCTTTATGCTGCTCATGGCCCCTGTGGTGCTGTTGCTCAACGGCTTTACCAAGGGAGACTGGACCCAAGCAGTGCTCTTTGCTCTCTCGGTCGCCGTGGGCCTGACACCGGAGATGCTGCCCATGATCGTTACCACCTCTCTGGCCAGGGGCGCCATGACCATGAGCCGGCAGAAGGTCATCGTCAAAAAGCTCAACGCCATGCAAGACCTGGGCGCCATGGACATCCTCTGCACTGACAAGACCGGCACCCTCACCCAGGACCAGGTGGTGCTGGAATACCACCTCAACATCGACGGAGAGGAAGACCCTCGGGTCCTGCGCCATGCCTTTTTGAACAGCGCCTTTCAGACCGGCCTGAAAAACCTCATCGACTTGTCGGTCATTGCCAAGCAGGAGGAGTTGGGGGCCCAGGCTCTGCGGGAGAAGTACACCAAAGTGGACGAGATCCCCTTTGACTTTGAGCGCCGCCGCATGAGTGTGGTAGTGCGGGACCAATCCGGCAAAACCCAGCTGGTGACCAAAGGGGCCGTAGAAGAGATGCTCCTGTGCTGCACCTACGCCGAGTGCGATGGCCAGGTCCGCCCCCTGACCGGTCAGGTCCGTCAGCGGATTCTCCAGCGGGCAGCTGACCTGAACCAAAAGGGCATGCGGGTGATTGCCGTGGCCCAGAAGACAAACCCCGCCCCTGTGGGTCAATTCTCCGCTGACGACGAGCGAGACATGGTCCTCATCGGCTTTTTGGCCTTCCTGGACCCCCCCAAGCCCACCGCAAAGGGTGCCCTGGAAGCCCTGATGGCATACGGCGTGCAGGTGAAGATTCTCACTGGGGACAATCAGCGGGTTACCCAGGCCATTTGTTCCCAAGTGGGTCTGCCCGCCGAGCGCATCCTGCTGGGCAGTGACATGGATGATCTGGACGATCAGACCCTGGGTGTTCTGGCCGAGGAGGTCACTGTCTTTGCCAAGCTCTCCCCTGCCCAGAAAGCTCGGGTGGTCCGGGTTCTCCGAGAGCGGGGCCACCGGGTGGGACATCTGGGCGACGGTATCAACGACGCACCGGCCATGCGCCAGGCGGACGTGGGCATCTCTGTGGACACCGCCGTGGACATCGCCAAGGAAACCGCCTCGGTGGTTCTGCTGGAAAAAGACCTGACCGTGCTTCAGCGGGGCGTTGTAGAAGGCCGGAAGACCTATGCCAACATGATCAAGTACATCAAGATCACCATTTCCTCCAACTTTGGCAACATGCTCTCCGTGCTGGCAGCCAGCGCCTTTCTCCCTTTCCTGCCCATGGCCTCCCTCCACTTAATCCTGCTGAACCTGATCTATGACATCTCCTGCACCGCCATGTCTTGGGACACCGTGGATCAGGAGTATCTCAAGGCCCCGCGAGCCTGGGAAGCCGCAGGAATCCGCCGCTTTATGCTGTGGTTCGGGCCAATCAGCTCCCTGTTTGACATCGGCACCTATCTGCTGCTGTACTTTGTCCTCTGCCCGTTCTTTACCGGCGGACAACTCTACACCCAGTTGACGGACCCGGCAGCCCAGAGTCTCTTTATCGCCCTGTTCCACAGCGGCTGGTTCGTGGAATCCATGTGGACCCAGACCCTGGTCCTTCACATGTTACGCACCCCCAAACTCCCCTTCCTTCAGAGCCGGGCCGCTGTGCCGGTGACCTTGCTGACCTTCGCCGGCATCGCCGCTGTCACCGCCATCCCCTTCACCCCCCTGGGACAGGCCCTGGTTCTGGCACCTCTGCCGGGGGCCTATTTCCCGGTCCTCGCCGCCTTTGTGGTGGGATATATAGCGCTGGCAACCGCCGTGAAAGGGCGCTACCTCCGCCGGTATCACACCCTGCTGTAATGCCGTAAGATGACAAGGACCCCTTCTGACAGGAGAGGAATCAGTCTGCTCCGCCGCGGCATCCCACCGCTCCACGGCTCCGGTCCCTTCCGCCAAAACGCGGCCTCTCCAGGCCGCTGCATCTATACAAAAACAGACGCGTCACTCCGATGAGGAATGACGCGTCTGTTTGAATATTCCGATCGTTTGCTGGCAAATAAGGGGCTTCGTCCTCTATGCGCAGTCTGGTGCGGGATATTAGAAGTACATGTACTTGTTGGCTTCCTTGCGCAGCTCGGCACGGAAATCGGGGTGAGCGATAGCGATCAGGTTCTCCACGCGCTGCTTGACGGTACGGGCACGCAGCTTGGCCACGCCGTACTCGGTGATGACCATGTCGGTCAGGTTCCGGGACACGGAGACGATGGAGCCGGGATCCAGGATGGGGGCGATACGGGAAACGGTGCCCTTCTTGGCAGTGGAGATCTGGCACAGCATGGCGCGGCCGCCCTTGGAGTGATAAGCACCATAGGCATAGTCGGTGGCGCCGCCGGTGCCGGACCACTGGATGTTGGCAATGGCCTCAGCAGCCACCTGGCCGGTCAGGTCGATCTGCAGAGCGGCGTTGATAGACACCATGTTGTCCTGCTGGGCAATGATCATGGGGTCGTTGGTGTAACGGCCGCGGCGCATCATGACACGGGGATGGTTGTTCAGGTACTCATAGGTGAAGTTGTCGGCGATGATGAAGGCACCAACGGACCAACCCTTATCCAGGTTCTTATAACGGTTGGTGACAACGCCGCGCTGAATCATGCGGGCCATGGAGGCGCCGATCTGCTCGGTGTGGATACCCAGATCGTGGCGGCTCATCAGCTCGAAGCCGATGGCGTTGGGGATGCCGCCGAAGCCCAGCTGGATGCAGTCGCCGTCGTGGACCATCTCAGCGGCCATGCCAGCGATGGCCTTCTCAGCCTCACCGATAGGGGGATCCTGCAGCTCGTACAGGGGCAGGTCGGACTCGATGATCACGTCAGCCATGGCAACGGGCACGGCGCAGTCGCCGGGCAGGTGGGGGATCTTGGGGTTGACCTCGTAGATGATCTTGTCGGCGGAGTAGAAGGACTCCATCTCCCACTGCAGGTCGCAGGAGACACAGCAGTAGCCGTGCTCATCCATGGGGGACACACCCACAACGACCACGTTAGGACGCTTGCAGCGGTGGAGCTCCTGGCCATAGTTGTGCAGGTTGACAGGGAAGTAGGTGCTCATGCCGGAGGGATGGATCTTGCGGAAGTTGCCATCATAGAAGAAGGTCTGATGATGGAACTTATCCTTCAGCTCGGGGTTGGTGTGCACCTCATACTCGGGGCCCCAGCGGTGCACGCAGGACCACAGCTCCACGGGGTTGTTGGGGTCGATGCGGTCGGCGATCCGATGCAGGTTGCGGTAGAAGAGACGGGGCTCGCAGCCGTGGATGGAGTTGACGATGCAGTCGCCGCTCTCGATGATGGCCAGAGCATCTTCCACGGTACCCAGCTTGCTCTTGTAGATCTCCTCATGCGTCATGCCGGCATACACGTCGTTGAGATATTCCTCGTGCTTCTTATGCTTCTTCAGCATCACATCGGGAATATAGCGATCATAATTTTCATAATGCTCAAACATTGGATGTGTCCTCCTGTCTCGTTTATGATGTACCAGTCTGTGCTACGCACAAGTTTACTCCTTTATGCTACCTTACGTTATAACAAAAGTCAAGACAGTCATTGTGCGCTACTTTTACCAAAAATATCCCGCCGCTTTTGTTCGTTTTTGACACGGTTTGGCGGATATCGGATTCTCTCCTGCTTTTGTCTCGCTTTTTCTTCCCCTGGCTCTCATTTTCTGCTATAATGCGCCCAAATCGGCCCCCTTCCTTTCCTGCCGCTGCAGGATGGCAGCACAGCCGATGCATATCTTTTTTCACCAAGGAGGTAGTTTTTATGCTTCAGCCCGGACTCTCTCTGGAGATCACCTTCTCCGTCACCCCCGACCTGACCGCCAAGACCGTAGGCAGCGGCACCCTGGATGTGCTGGCCACCCCCGTGATGATCGCCCGCATGGAACAGGCCGCCTGGACTGCCGTGGCCCCCCATCTGGCCCAGGGGGAGGGCACCGTCGGCACCCTGATGAACGTCCAGCACCTGAGCCCCACGCCGGTGGGCATGTCGGTCACCTGTCGTGCCGAGCTGACCGAGGCAGATGGCCGCCGGCTGGTCTTTCAGGTCACCGCCCGGGATGCCCACGGCCTGGTGGGCCAGGGCACCCACGAGCGGGCTGTGATCCAGAACGATCGTTTCACCGCCAAGGCCCAAAAAAAGCTGGCTTCTCAGCCTTAAGACGGATTCCCCAGCGAATATACGATACATGCATACTCATTTTTCTCCAAGCTAGGCAGAAACAGCCAAATCTTGTGGGTCGAGCTCCGAGGAACCACTTTATTTTGTGGTTCCCGGGCCGCTCGGCCCTCCTTTTTTACTCCTCTTTCCCCTTTTTTCTCTTTTTTTCCTTGAAAAAGCTTGATTTTTTCTTACAGATAAGTTACAATGTGGTAACAAATTCAAACATTCGGAAACAGGAGTTCCGTCGCCATGAAAAAACATCTGCCCAGTATTGCGGTTCTTCTGGCCCTTCTGCTGGCCTTCTGCCTGCATGCCCTGGCCCTGGAGAATCGCGCCGTGGACACCGTGGAAACGTCCCCCTCTGCCGATGGGACAGCCACGCTGGAACTTGTGCAGACGTCCGCCGCGGTCACCGCCGACGGCGTGGCTTCCTCTCCCCAAGTCTCTGCCGCTGGAAGTTCCCCTCAGCAGACCCCCACCACGGCTACCATTGAAAATACCCTTTATCTCTCTGTCGTACCGGTGCTCAACGCCCTCTTTCCAGAGGTGAAAACCGACTTGACAGACGGACGGCTGTCCGCCGCAGGGGATGCTCTGCGCCTGGAAGCCACGGCCGACACCGCCTACTTCATGGTCAACGACCGCTATTTCTATGTCCCCCATCTGGTGGTGCTGGAAGCAGGCGCCCTGATGCTGCCCGCGGAGACCCTGGCCGAGGCCCTGGGCTGCACGCTGACCACAAACCAGCAGGACGGCACCCTCTCCCTGGCCAAATCGGGACAGCCGGCCGCAGCTGGCGCCTATGAGGAGGAGGACCTGTATTGGCTCTCCCGCGCCATCTATTCCGAATCCGGCAACCAGCCCATGAAAGGGCGCATCGCCGTGGGGACGGTCATCCTCAACCGGGTGGCCCATGAGGCGTTCCCCAACACCATCAAGGACGTCATTTTTGCCCCCGGGCAGTTCTCCCCTGTGGCCAACGGCACCATCTACCACGACCCGGACGAAGAGAGCGTCATTGCCGCCAAGCTCTGTCTGGACGGCGTCAGGGAGGCCGGCGAGAGCCTGTACTTCAACGTCACCTCCATGGTCTCCTGGGCCGATCACAGCAGAACGCTCTACTGCACCATCGGCGATCATAATTTCTATCTGTGATGCGGGTTCGCCCGGCCTCTGTGCCGGGCGAAAATTTTTTCCAAAATTTCATCTTCCCTCTTGACTTCTGACGGAAACCTGTTATAATGGCTATCGTCGCCTTTAGCAAGACAATTTTATCCTCTGCTTTGGAGAGCAAACACGGAGAAGTCGCGTAGTTTGGTCGAGCGCGCACGATTGGAAATCGTGTAGGCCCCAAAAGGGTCTCGAGGGTTCGAATCCCTCCTTCTCCGCCAGCTGAAAACGCTGGGTTTGATGCCGCACGGTATCGAACCCAGCGTTTCTTTGCTTTCCCCCAAACGTCTCCTCGATTCTCTAGGAATCCCCGGGTGCGGGGCGCCAGGGGGGGGGATGGTCCCACAAGATATCCTTTATCGCCCGTTGAAAAACGACAGAAAATGTAGTACAATCGGGGTCGCGCGCCACGCGCAGAGAAAAAGATACTGGGAGAGAGAATATGCAGAGAGAACGTTTAGGCAGCCGGCTGGGCTTTATCTTGCTCAGCGCCGGCTGCGCCATCGGCATCGGGAACGTCTGGAAGTTCCCTTACATGGTGGGACAGAACGGAGGCGGCATTTTTGTGCTGATCTATCTGTTCTTCCTGCTGATCATGGGCATCCCCGTGATGACCATCGAGTTTTCCCTGGGCCGGGCCAGCCAGAAAAGCCCCGTGCGGCTGTACCAGCAGCTGGAACCCAAGGGGAGCAAGTGGCACCTGCACGGCTATCTGGCCATGGCCGGCAACTACCTGCTCATGATGTTCTACACCACGGTGGCTGGCTGGATGATCCAGTATTTCCTGGCCATCGCCTCCGGCCGCTTCGACGGGATGGACACCAAACAGGTAGGCGACGCCTTCAACAGCATCTGCGCTGACCCGCTGACCATGGTGCTTTTTTCCTGTCTGGTGGTGGTGTTGGGCTTCTTCATCTGCTCCTTCAGCCTGCAAAAGGGCCTGGAGAAGGTGAGCAAATTTCTGATGCTGGCCCTGTTGGCTATCATGGTCATCCTGGCCATCAACAGCTTCACCATGGACGGGGCCAAGGAAGGTCTGTCCTTCTACCTCAAGCCCGATCTGAGCCGGGCCATGGAAGTGGGCATCGGCAACGTAATCGTGGGAGCTATGACCCAGGCCTTCTTCACCCTCAGCCTGGGCATCGGCGCCATGGCCATCTTTGGCAGCTACATCGGCAAGGAGCGCTCCCTGATGGGGGAATCCATCAACGTGGCCATTCTGGACACCTTCGTTGCCGTGGTCTCGGGCCTGATCATCTTCCCCGCCTGCTTTACCTACGGCGTGGAAGCCGACTCCGGCCCCAACCTGATCTTCGTGACCCTACCCAACGTGTTCAACCACATGCCCATGGGCAACCTGTGGGGGGCTTTGTTCTTCGTCTTCATGACCTTCGCCGCCCTGACCACTGTGTTGGCGGTCTTTGAAAACATTCTGGCCTGCTGCATGGACCTGTTCGGCTGGAGCCGGAAGAAAGCCTGCCTAGTCAACTGCATCCTCATGCTGGTGCTGGCTCTGCCCTGCGCCCTGGGCTTCAACCTCCTCTCCGGCATCCACCCCCTGGGCGGCACCACCAACTTCATGGACCTGGAGGACTTCTTGGTCAGCAACATCCTGCTGCCCCTGGGTTCCTTGATCTTCGTCCTCTTCGCCGTAAGCAAAAAGGGCTGGGGCTGGAAGAACTTTCTCAAAGAGGCCAACGAGGGCAAGGGGCTGAAGGTGAAGCCCTGGATGCGAGGCTACATGACCTATGTTCTGCCCCTGATCATCCTGGCCCTGTTCCTCATCGGCATCGTTACCTACTTCCTGCCTAAATAACCCCATCAATCCGATGCCACCTTGGGGCGGTCCATCTCCACCCCCCTGCTTTTCCCACGCCGGCAACTGCCGGCGTGGGGAGGGCAGGGGGGTTATTTTCTGTGCCCGAAGAAAAAAAGGGGAAACCTCCCCTTTTTTTCTACAAACCGTTGCATTGTGTAGACAAATATAGTACAATGAGGTCCCTTTGGTTTTTGACGTTAAAGCATCAAACGCCAAAAGGGGCAAAGCAATCACAACGAAAAGAGAGAGGAACCTGTATGGAAAGAGAACGCTTAGGCAGCCGACTGGGTTTTATCCTGCTCAGCGCCGGCTGCGCCATCGGCATCGGGAACGTTTGGAAGTTCCCCTACATGGTGGGACAGAATGGCGGCGGCGCTTTCGTGCTGCTGTATCTGTTCTTCCTGGTGGTCATGGGCATTCCCGTGATGACCATTGAGTTTTCCCTGGGCCGGGCCAGCCAGAAGAGCCCGGTGCGCATCTACCAGGCCCTGGCTCCCAAGGGCAGCAAGTGGAAGATCCACGGTTATGTGGCCATGGGGGGCAACTACATCCTCATGATGTTCTACACCGCCGTGGCCGGCTGGATGATCCAGTACTTCTTTGCCACCGCTTCCGGTCGCTTTGAGGGTCTGAACGTGGATCAGGTGGGCCAGGTCTACCAGGACATCTGCGCCAATCCCGCGGGCATGGTGGGCTTTACCTCCCTGGTGGTGGTGCTGGGCTTCTTCATCTGCTCCTTCAGCCTGCAGAAGGGCTTAGAGAAGGTGAGCAAGTTCATGATGCTGGCTCTGTTGGCCATCATGGTCATCCTGGCCATCAACAGTTTCACCATGGACGGGGCCAAGGAGGGCCTGTCCTTCTATCTGAAGCCCGACCTGGAAAAGATGAAGGAAGCAGGCATCGCCAATGTCATCGTCGGCGCCATGACCCAAGCCTTCTTCACCCTCAGTCTGGGCATGGGCAGCATGGCTATTTTCGGCAGCTACATCAACAAAGAGCGCTCCCTGCTGGGGGAGTCGGTGAACGTAGCCGTGCTGGACACCTTCGTGGCCATCGTCTCGGGCCTGATCATCTTCCCCGCCTGCTTCACCTACCACGTGGAGGCAGGCTCCGGGCCCAGTCTCATCTTTGTGACCCTGCCCAACGTGTTTAACCACATGGCCATGGGCACCTTATGGGGCTCCCTGTTCTTCGTGTTCATGACCTTCGCCGCCCTGACCACCGTGCTGGCGGTCTTCGAGACCATACTGGCCTGCTGCATGGACCTGTTCGGCTGGAGCCGGAAGAAAGCCTGCCTGGTCAACTGCATTCTCATGCTGGTGCTGGCCCTGCCCTGCGCCCTGGGCTTCAACCTCCTCTCCGGTATCCACCCTCTGGGCGGCACCACCAACTTCATGGACTTGGAGGACTTCCTGGTCAGCAACATCATCCTGCCCGTGGGCTCCCTGGTCTTCCTGCTGTTCGTGGTGACCAAGAAAGGCTGGGGCTGGAAGAACTTCATGGCTGAGGCAAACGAAGGCAAGGGACTGAAAGTGAAGAATTGGATGCGCGGTTACATGACCTACATTCTCCCCTTCCTCTTCCTGGCCATCTTCATCATCGGCCTGATCTCCTACTTCAAATAATTTTTCATGGACCGTCTGCTGGAATCTTCCGCAGGCGGTCTTTTTTGTCTATTGCCGCCAAAATTGTCCACTGGGGGAGGAACTTGACGAACGTCAGCAATGTGACTACAATGAAATAGTAGAATATCTGCCGCAAAGGAGACGGTCCCATGTTGTCTAACCTGCGTCAATCCCTCTGCTTAAAGCTTCATCCTGTAGCTGTCTGGAAGGGAAACGCTCTGCCCCCAGAGGTTGTTGAAACCGGCAGCACTGGCGGCTGCCTCATCCCTGCCTTGGAGAAGGCGGCCAAGGGGACCCCAACGGTGTTTTCCCAAGAGACCGTGGGCTGCCCCGGCGGCCGCCAAGGACTGGGCCTGACCCGGCAGGCCATGGAGGGAATGGACCGCTTCCTCTCCACCGGCACCGAAACACGGCCAGGCATGGGCTATAAGAAAGATCCTGCCATGGCCGCCTGCTATCTGAAAACTCTGTCCGCATCCCAGCCGGCGCGGTATGTGGCCTTCTATCCCCTGGATCAGCTGCCGGAAGGACTGACACCCACGGCGGTGATCTTTCTGGTCAACGCCCACCAGCTCTCTGCCCTGGCCACCTTGGCCAACTACGACCAGGCCGACGGGCGGGGCGTGGAGCTGCGCTTCGGGGCTGGATGTGCCCAAGCCGTTCTCTACAGCCTCTGTCACGCTGAGGCCGGAGAGGACGTATGCACCATCGGCTTGACCGACCCTTCAGCCCGCATCCATTTGGAGCAGGGGGAACTGCTGTCCTTTTCCGTCCCCTATCGCCGCTGTCTGACCATGGAAGCCCAAGCGGCGGAGAGTTTTCTGGTCAAAGGCGTTTGGCGGCAAATTCAAAAGGAGCTCTGCTCTTCTCCCGCCGCTCCCCTTCTCTGATCCTGCGAAAAGAAAGAAGACGATTCCTTGTACCGACATGCCCTTTCTGCCCAGCGTCTGGCTCGGGTGCTTTTCTACCTGGCAGGCCTGCTGATCCTGGCCCTGGGTCTGACCATGAACACCAAGGCCGGGCTGGGGGTCTCCCCCATCATTTCAATCTCCTACAGCGTTTCCACCCTCTGGGGACACAACTTCGGCGACATGACCCTGGTGCTCTACTCTGCCTTTGTGGCCGTGGAGATGGTCCTGCACGGTCTGTCGGCTCGCCGGGCCAAGGCTCAAGGAACGCTTCCCCAGCGTCCCCTGGCCGCTGTGTGGCTGCTGGATGCCCTTCAGTTTCCCCTCAGCCTCCTCTTCACCCGCTTTCTCAACTGGTTTGGCGCGGGAATTCCCGACCTGGTCTCCCAGTGCCAGGGGAGCTTTTGGGGGACGCTCCCCGGCCGGGTGCTTTTCCTGCTGGGGGCCATCGTGTGCACCGGGATCGGCGCGGCCCTCTCCCTCAACGCCCGTCTGATCCCCAACCCCGGCGACGGCATCGTTCAGGCCATTGCCGACCAGGCAGGCAAAAGTGTGGGGCTGTGCAAGAATTGCGTGGACGTAGCCTGTGTGGCGTGCACCGCCGTTCTGGGCCTGACGGCCGCGGGGCAGCCTGTGGGCATTGGTCTGGGCACTCTGCTGGCGATGGCAGGCGTCGGGCGGGTGATTGCGGTGTTCAACCACTTCTGCTTCCGCCCCATTGCCGCTCTGAGCGGTCTGTCTCTCCCGGAAAAGAAATTGAGGATATCATGAAACAGCAACGATCCACACAGCCCCGGCAGAAAAAACTTGCCGTTGTCATTCTGGTGCTCTTTTTGGGGGTCACTGCCCTGGTGTGCTGGCGCGTGGGCCTGCCCATGGTCCGGCTGGCCTCGGACCCAGAGGCCTTCCGCCAGTGGCTGACAGAACGGCAGCTGGGCGGTGCGCTCATTTACGGCGCCATGGTGTTTTTCCAAGTCCTCTTTGCCGTCATTCCCGGCGAGCCCTTGGAGATCGCCGGGGGCTATGCCTTTGGAGCGCTCTGGGGAACGATATACTGTCTCCTGGCCGCCACCCTGGGCAGCCTGTTGGTTTTCGTCCTAGTGCGGCGGTTTGGCACCCGTCTGGTGGAGGTCTTTTTCTCCCTGGAAAAGCTCCAAAAAATCCGCTTTCTGCAGAGTGCTTCCCGGCGGAACGTACTCTTTTTGGTGGTCTTTATGATCCCCGGCACCCCGAAGGACCTGCTGTGCTATTTTGCCGGCCTGACAGACATCAAGCTGCCCGTGTTCCTGCTGGTGGCCTCCCTGGGGCGGCTGCCCTCGGTGATCACCTCCACCATCGGCGGGGACGCGCTGGGCACCCAGAACTACGCCTTTGCCGTGGTGGTTTTTCTGGTCACCTTTCTCATCAGCGTCGGCGGTCTGCTCTGCTACCAGCGCATCTGTGCCTGGCACGCCCGGCGGAAAGAGGACCAGCAAGCGCTGAAAAACACGGAGAACAAGCCTTAAAAAAGGGCTGGTCACAGCGGGCCGGCTCTGATATAATGAGTGTTCATGGAAAAAACGCGGGCCAGTGGCCCGCTGGTCTGGAGGTCCTTATGGATCACACACTAGAAAAAATTCTGACCCGGGTGCAGAAGCCCGGGCGCTACGTAGGCGGCGAGTACAACGCCGTGCAGAAAGAGAAGCAGACGGTGGACTGCCGCTTCGCCTTCTGCTTCCCGGACACCTACGAGATCGGTATGTCCAACTTAGGGCTGCGCATTCTCTACGGGGTCATCAACCAGATGGAAGGGGTCTGGTGCGAGCGGGTCTTTGCCCCCTGGGGGGACATGGAGGCCGAACTACGCCAGGCTGGGCTCCCCCTGTACGCCCTGGAGAGCGGCGACCCGGTGGCGGACTTTGACTTCATCGGCTTCTCCCTGGGCTATGAGATGGCCTACACCAACGTGCTGAACATGCTGGACCTGGCGGGCCTGCCCCTGCGGGCCGACCAGCGGCCGGACCTGACCCCCATCGTGGTGGCCGGGGGCACCAGCATGTACAATCCCGAGCCCCTGGCCCCCTTTGTGGACATCGTCTCTCTAGGCGAGGGCGAGGACGTGACGGTGGAGATGATCCAGCTCTACCGCCGGGCCAAGGCCGAGGGCTGGACCAAGGATGCCTTCCTCCGCCAGGCCGCTCAGATTCCTGGTCTCTACATCCCCTCCCTGTATGATGTAACCTACCATGACGACGGCACCATCGCCGCCATCACCCCCCGGGATGGCGCCCCCGCCACAGTGACCAAGCGGATCGTCACCAACATGGACCAGTCCTACTACCCCGTCAAAACCATCGTTCCCTCCACTGAGGTCACCCAAGACCGGGTGATGTTGGAACTCTTCCGGGGGTGCATCCGGGGCTGCCGATTCTGTCAGGCGGGGTTTGTCTACCGGCCGGTGCGAAACCGGGACCAGGAGCTTCTGGTCCAGCAGGGCATCCAGGCCTGCCAGGACTCGGGCTACCAGGACATGACCCTTATGAGCCTGTCCTCCAGCGACTACCCCGACCTGCTGCCCCTGTGTGACGGCCTGTTGGAGTGGTGCGAGCCCCACAAGGTCAACCTGGCTCTGCCCTCCCTGCGGGCGGACAATTTCTCCATGAACCTCATGGAAAAGCTGCAGCGGGGCGGCCGGAAGAGCGGCCTGACCTTCGCCCCGGAAGCCGGGTCCCAGCGCCTGCGGGACGCCATCAACAAGAACGTCACCGAAGAGGACCTGCTCAACTCCTGCCGCACCGCTTTCTCCGGCGGGTGGAGCGGCGTGAAGCTCTACTTCATGCTGGGCCTGCCCACCGAGACCGACGAAGATGTGCTGGGCATTGCCGACCTGGCCAACAAGGTCTATCAGGTCTGGCGGGAGAACACCCCCAACCGGTCCCGGGGAGTGCGGATCACCGTCTCCACCTCCTGCTTTGTGCCCAAGTCCCACACCCCCTTCCAGTGGGAGGGTCAGAACACCCAGGAGGAATATCTGCGCAAGGTCACCCTCCTGCGGGAGCACCTGCGAAACCGCTCCATCACTTACAACTGGCACGACCCGGAGACCAGCTTCCTGGAGGCCGTCCTCTCCCGGGGGGACCGGCGGGTGGCGGACGCCATCGAGGAGGCCTGGCGCCACGGGGCCAAGTTCGACTCGTGGAGCGAGTATTTCCGCCTGCAGACCTGGCTGGACGCCTTCCAGACCTGCGGCTTAGACCCCGCCTTCTACGCCAACCGGACGCGGGAGAAGGACGAGATCCTGCCCTGGCGGACTATCTCCGACGGGGTAAAGGAGAGCTTCCTCTGGAAAGAGCGGGAGACCGCCTACGAAGGGCGCATCACCCCCGACTGCCGGGTGAAATGCTCCGGCTGCGGGGCCAACAAACTATGTGAGGGAGGGGTGTGCCATGTCTGACCAGCGTATCCTCTTTGCCAAGGAGGGCACCGCCCGGTACATCTCCCACCTGGACCTGATGCACACCATGGAGCGGGCCTTTCTGCGGGCGGGGATCACCATCCGCCACACGGCGGGATTCCATCCCCACCCCTATGTGTCCATTCCCCTGCCCCTGCCCCTGTTCTTTTCCAGCCAGTGTGAGCTGTTGGAGTTCGGTCTGGTGGAGGGCAGCACCCTCGAGGCCCTGCCCGCGCAGATGAACCGGGTGCTGCCGGCGGGCATCCGGGTGCTGGACTGCTATGACGGAGGGCTCCCCTTCCGCAAGCTGGCCTTCGTGCGCTATGACATCACCTTGGAGTTTGCCGGTGACCTGGCCCAGGAGGGGGCGGCGGCCTTCCGATCCCTCACCAGCCGGGAGAGCTTCGTGGTGGAAAAGCGGAGCAAGAAGGCCAAAAGCGGCTTTACCCAGGTGGATGTGATCCCTCTCATCGAGGCGGTGGAGGCCGTGGAGGCCCAGGGGGACACCCTCCGGCTGACCCTGCTGCTCAAAGCCCAGAACCCGGGGCTCAACCCCGACGTGCTCCTGCAGGGCTTCAAGAGCGAGTACCCCCAGCTGCCCATCGTCTACTCCGCCTGTCATCGGCGGGAAATCCTGGACGAGGACAAGCAGGTCTATCGCTGAGCCATCGCAAAAGAAACCGTTCCACAAAGGCCCAGATCATCAACTTGAATAAAAAGGGAGAGGCCCTGGGGGCCTCTCCCTTTTTGCGCATATGGGGTTTTGTAAGGTGTAGGTGGTGTTGTTCACCTTCTCCACGTCCATAGTCTTGCCGCTGGCGTTGGTGACGGTGCGCTTGTCCAGGGCATAGCCCACGTCAGCCTGTACGGTGACCGTCACAACGGCTCCCTTTTTCGCAGCTCTGCCAGAAAAAGCGTCCTGTCCAGCATAGAGCTGGGCAGGACGTTTTTGCAGCAACTATTGTTTGTCTTCTCACATTTCCAGGCGGACTACTCCGTTCTGCTCCCGCAGCAGGACCATGGCGGACACATCGCCCCGCATAGCCTGTTCCGATTCCAGGTCCATGCGCACAGCTAGGATGTCCTCCCGGCCGGAGGGGAACTCCTTGACCTCCCGCACATTCCAGCCGATCTCGTGGATGAAGCGGATGGCATCCCCCAGGCCCACGTCCCGGCGAACTTCCAGATAGAGCGCCGTGCTGGTGGGCACCTTGAGATACTTATTGTCCACCACGTTGACCAGCAGGAGGATAAAGATGAGGATGAGATACATGATCAATGCTCCCTCATAAAAGCCCACGCCCACCGCCAGGCCCATGCAGGCCGTGGCCCAGAGGGTGGCTGCCGTGGTCAGGCCCTTGATCTGGTTACGCCGGGTGACGATGATGGTGCCCGCCCCCAGAAAACCGATGCCGCTGATGACCTGGGCACTGAGCCGGGCAGGGTCCCCCACCCCATAGCTGGCGTACATATACTGGCTGACCAGCATGGTGGAGGCTGCCCCCACGCACAGCAGCATGTGGGTGCGCAGGCCCGCCGCCCGCTGGCGGATGCCCCGCTCGAACCCGATGGTCCCCCCGAACAGCATGGCCAGCAGCAGGCGCACGAAGACTGACAGCACGTTCAAATCCCGCAGACTGCCGGTCAGATCCAGTTCGATCATCTTCCAGGCCCCCTTCCTTTTCCCGGCAAAGAGAAGAATCGAAACCGATCCCATTGCTTTCTGCCATAGTTGGTATCATTTTGCCACGTTTTTGTGACCTTGTCAAACCTTTCTCCTTTGTCGTTGCTTTTTTGGGCAAAGTAAGATATACTATTATCCATATTCATCCAATCCTCCGCAAAACCGAAAGGAGTACCCTATGTCAGACAGTCAGGCAAAACGAACAATGCCCCGGATGCTCATCAGTTTGCTGATCACCCTGGTCATCGGCGCGGTATGGTTCTATGTCTCCCTGCCCGCCATCAACCTGCACAATACCGGCTTTTACAGCTTTGTCTTTGTTCTGCTGCTGGTCTATATCCTGGTGTTCATGATCGTGCTGGGTGTAGACACTGGCAAGCAGGACATTCACCTGCGGGATTACCTCACCTTCGCCAAAAGCCAGTGCAAGGTGGTGGTCATCGCCATCGCCGTGCTGGCCATCCTCTTCGTGGTGGGCCAGATCCTCTCCGCCCCCATCTTCCGGGCCAGCTCTTACCACGAGCTGCTGGATGTGGACACCGGCGACTTCGCCACCGAGATCGAACCTGTCTCCTACAACGAGATCCCCATGCTGGACGAGGCCTCGGCCAGCGTCCTGGGCGACCGAAAGCTGGGCGAGCTGTCGGACATGGTCAGCCAGTTCGACGTCTCCTCCGACTACGCCCAGATCAACTACCAGGGCCGTCCCGTCCGGGTGGCCTCCCTGGAGTACGGTGACTTCTTCAAGTGGTTCCTGAACACCAAGGAGGGCCTGCCCGCCTACATCACCGTGGACATGGTCACCCAGGAGGCCGATGTGGTCCGGCTGTCCGACCTGGGGCTGGAGGGCATGCGCTACTCCCCCTCGGAGTACTTTAACCGGGACCTGAACCGCTTCCTGCGCTTCCACTACCCCACCTATATGTTCAGCTCCGCCCACCTGGAGATCAACGACGAGGGCGAGCCCTATTGGATCTGCCCCCGGGAGACCCGGACCATCGGCCTGTTCGGTGGGGCGGACATCATCGGCGCGGTGCTCCTGAACGCCTGCACCGGAGAGCACGTCTACTACGACGTGGCAGACATCCCCACCTGGGTGGACCGGGTGTACACCGCCAGCCTCATCGTGCAGCAGTATGACTACTACGGCACCTACGTCAACGGCTTCATCAACTCCCTGCTGGGCCAGAAGGACGTGACCGTGACCACGGAGAACTTTAACTACCTGGCCATGGACGACGATGTGTATATGTACACCGGCATCACCTCCGCCAGCAGCGACCAGTCCAACATCGGCTTCCTGCTGTCCAACCAGCGCACCAAGGAGACCACCTATTACCCGGCCCCAGGTGCCATCGAAAGCTCGGCCCAACGGTCAGCAGAGGGTGTGGTGCAGGACCTGGGCTATACGGCCACCTTCCCCCTCCTGCTGAACATCGGCGGACAGCCAACCTATTTCATGTCCCTGAAAGACAGCTCACAGCTGGTGAAAATGTATGCCATGGTCAACGTCTCTCAGTACCAAATCGTGGCACAAGGGACCACGGTGGCCGCCTGTGAGAGCGACTATATTGCCCAGCTCCAGCAGCGGGGCATCCCCGTCACCAGCGACACCGCCCAGGACATCCTGGAAAAAACTACCGTAGAGGGCACTGTGGCGGAGATCCGCACCGCCGTACTCGGCGGTGACTCCTGGTACTACGTACGGCTGGACGGGTCGGAGACCTTCTACGCCATGGCCGCCTCCACCGACCGAAATGTGGTCATCCTTAACGTGGGCGATAAGGTCACCATCCAGATCTCCCCTGAGGACGGCGAGAACGCCATCATCAACGCCCTGTCCATCTCCACCGGTGCTGCACCAGACCCCGTGGAGACCCCAGAGAACACCGACGGCGAAAACACCACCGCACCGCCGGAGGATGGGGCATAAGTCCCTTCCCCCTCCCCTTCCAAGCAATGACAAACCGGCCGCAGGACGAAGTTTCTGCGGCCGGTTTTTTCTTTTCTGGCTAGCCCTTTATTGCGGCTTGTGGCCGGTGACTGTGTAGATGAAGCCTTTTAACTGCCGGCCCTCGATGGACACAAACCCATTTTTGGCCATACGCCGGGCGATGCCATGGCGGTTTTCTGTGTGGCAGTCCCCGCTTTTCATTAGCCGGAACAGCAGATGGTTGTCTAGCCAGCCGGCCAGCCCGCCGACTCCAGTATCGGAGAGCAGATAGAGGCCGCCGGGCTTCAGTACCCGCAGGACCTCCCCCATGGCCTTGTCCGGGTCGGGATAGTGGTGGAAGCTCTGGATGCAGGTGACCACATCGAAATAGTTGTCGGCATAGGGCAGCTGGTCTGCCACTCCCCGCACAAACACCGCCCCGGGAATGCCCTTGCTCTGGGCCACGGCCAGCATGTTCTCCGACACATCCAAACCGTGATAATCCGCCGGTTGAACACGGGCCAATCGGTTTAGCAGCCAGCCGGTGCCACAGCCCACATCCAGCAGCCGTTGGTATGTGTGGGCCAGCAGCTCCCGAATGGCATCCTCCCCACTGCGCTTGGCCGGACCGGAATAGTAGACGGAGGTATTTTGGTCATATTGGGCGGCCTGGCGGTTGAAATGGGCCCGTGAGGCCTGGACATAATCTTTCATAATTCCCTCCTTCTGCATTGTAGTTAGCGTCAGCTAACCAAAGTATATCAGAGTCTCCGCAGAAAGGCAAGGACAAAAAAGGACCCGCCCGCAGGCAGGTCCTTTTTCAGGGAGAGAGGGGCAAGGCCTCAGCGCTTGCCGCCCTTAGTGTCGCAGTACAGGCAGCGGTAGACCCCGTGCTCCCGGTCAGTGAGGCGGAAGATGTGGGGCAGCTCCTGCTCGATGGAAGTGATGCACCGGGGGTTTTTGCACCGGATAACCCCAGTGATGGTCTCGGGCAGGTGGGGGTGGATCTTCTCCATCCGCTCACCACCCCGGATGATGTTTACGGTGATGTGGGGGTCGATATAGCCCAGCATGTCGTAGTTGAGGTCGATGACCTCGTTGATCTTCAAGATGTCCTTCTTGCCGTACTTGCCGCTGGAGGCGTTCTTGATGACGGCCACCTCACACTCCAGCTTTTCCAGCCCCAGATCCCGGTACAGGTCCATGGCCCGGCCGGCGGGGATGTGGTCGATGACGATGCCGTCGACAATGGTTCCAATGATCATCTCACTCCACCTCCAACAGTTTCAGAATCAAGGCCATGCGGATGAACTTGCCGCACAGGACCTGGCGGAAATAGCAGGCCCGAGGGTCATCGTCGATGGCTGTCGAGATCTCGTTGACACGGGGCAGGGGGTGCAGGATGGACAGATCCCACTTGGCCGTGCGGAGCTTATCGGGCGTGAGGATATAGCTGTCCTTCAAGCGCACGTAGTCGTCCTCGTTGAAGAAGCGCTCCCGCTGGACTCTAGTCATGTAGAGGATGTCCAGCTGGGGCATGGCGTCCTCCAGGGAGGTGGTCTCCACGTAGTCGATCCCCTGCTTGTCCAGCAGGTCGGTGCGCACGCTTTCGGGCACCCGCAGTTCCTCCGGGGAGATGAGCACGAAGCGCACGTTGGCATAGCGGGACATGGCCCCGATGAGGGAGTGGACCGTCCGGCCGAACTTCAGGTCCCCGCAGCAGCCCACCACCAAGGTGTCCAGCCTCCCCTTCTCCCGCTTGATGGTCAGCAAGTCGGTGAGGGTCTGGGTGGGGTGGTGGTGGCCGCCGTCCCCAGCGTTGATGACGGGCACGGTGGCCTTCATAGAGGCCACCAGGGGGGCGCCCTCCTTGGGGTGGCGCATGGCGATAATGTCGGCAAAGCAGCTCACCGTCCGGGCGGTGTCCGCCACGCTCTCCCCTTTCATGGCCGAGGAGCTCTGGGCCTCGTGGAAACCCAGCACCTGGCCTCCAAGCTCATACATGGCCGACTCAAAGCTCAGACGGGTGCGGGTAGAGGGCTCGTAAAAGAGGGTAGCCAGCTTTTTGTACCGGCATTTCTCTCGGTAGGCGTCGGGATGCTCGATGATGTCTTCTGCCTTAGCAATGAGCTCGTCGATCTCCTCCACGGTCAGGTCCGTGATGTCGATGAGATCTCGTTTCATAGATTGACCAGTCCTTTCTATTCACGCGAAGAGGCTACTTGACGACGGAAAACACTTATTTCTTGATCCAGCTCTCGTCGGAGGGGTTGGCGCGGAAGGCCAGCAGGCGTTCCTGGTCCCCGGGCTGGATGTAGCCCTCAGCAGCGGCCACCTGGGCCACGGTGTCCAGGTCGGTCAGGCTGACGTTCTTGACGTTGGCGGCGGCCAGACGGTCCACACTCTTCTGCATGCCGTAGGTGAAGATGCTCACGATGCCCAGCACGTCGGCCCCGGCCTGGCGGAGGACGTCTACCACCTCCAGGACACTGCCGCCGGTGGAGATCAGGTCTTCCACCACCACCACCTTCTGGCCAGGCAGAAGTTTGCCCTCAATCTGGTTCTTTCGGCCGTGGTCCTTGGCCCCGGAACGAACGTAACCCATGGGCAGCTCCAGCAGGTGGGCAGTAATGGCCGCGTGGGCGATGCCGGCGGTGCTGGTGCCCATGAGGACCTCTGCCTGGGGATAGTGCTCCTTGATCAGAGCGGCCAGGCCATTCTCCACGTCCAGACGGACCTGGTGGTCGGAGAGGGTCAGGCGGTTGTCACAATAAATGGGGCTCTTGATGCCGCTGGCCCAGGTGAAGGGTTCGTCGGGGCGGAGAAACACCGCCTGAATTTTCAGCAAATCCTTTGCGATTTTGGTCTTCATGAAACTTTCCTCCTCAGTCCACAAATTCTCTCACACAGCGTTCGTAAGCGGCCACCGGGTCGGCGGCGGCGGTGATGGGACGGCCCACCACGATGTAGTCCGAGCCGATCTCCTTGGCTTGGGCGGGGGTGGTCACCCGGACCTGGTCTCCCTTGTCCCCGTCGGCAAAGCGGATGCCGGGGGTGACGGTGAGGAACTTTTCCCCGCAGACCTGATGGACTTTTCCCGCCTCCATGGGGGAGCAGACCACACCGTCCAGGCCGGCTTTGGCGGCGTTGGCGGCATAGTGGATCACCGTCTCGTCTATGGGGGCGGAGATAAGCAGTTCCTCCTGCATCCGCTCCTGGCTGGTGGAGGTCAGCTGGGTGACGGCGATGACTAGGGGCCGGGTGCCGTCAGGGCGGGTGACCCCCTCCAGGGCTCCCTCCATCATGGCCCGGGTGCCGGCGGCGTGGAGGTTCACCATATCCACGTCCAAGCCGGAGAGCACCGCCATGGCTTTTTTCACCGTGTTGGGGATGTCGTGGAGCTTTAAGTCCAGAAAGATCTGATGACCCCGGGCCTTGATCTCCCGGACGATGGCCGGCCCCTCGGCATAGAAGAGCTCCATGCCGATCTTCACATAGGGCTTTTTCCCGGAAAACTGGTCCAGGAAGGCTAGGGTGGCCTCCTTACTGCTGAAGTCGCAGGCAATGATGACGTCTTTTCCCATCAGTGGGCACCTCCAATGATTTCTTTCAAGTCGTGAATCCCCAGCTGCTCCATACAGGCGGGGAGGGTTTGGATGATCTCCTGGCAGGCATAGGGGTTGACCAGGTTGGCCGCGCCCACCTGCACAGCCGTAGCACCGGCCAGCATCATCTCGATCACATCCTGGGCGCTTTGGATGCCTCCCATGCCAATGATGGGCAGGCCCACTTCCTCGTAGACCTGCCAGACCATCCGCAGGGCCACCGGGAAGATGGCCGGGCCAGACAGACCCCCGGTGGTATTGGCCAGGATGGGGGCCCGCTTTTTCAGGTCGATGCGCATTCCCATGAGGGTGTTGATGAGGCTCAGGCCGTCGGCTCCCCCGTCGGCACAGGCCTTGGCAATGGCCACAATGTCGGTGACGTTGGGAGAGAGTTTGATATAAACCGGCTTTTGGCAGACCTCCTTCACCGCCTGGGTCACGTCGTAGACCATCCGGGGGTCGGTGCCGAAGCTCATGCCCCCGTGGTGGACGTTGGGGCAGCTGACGTTGACCTCGATGAGGTCGGTGTGGGGGGACGCGTCGGCCTTGGCACAGCAGGTGACGTACTCATCCAGGGAAAAGCCGCTGATGTTGGCCAGGATGGGCTTGTGATAGACCTGGCGCAGCCGGGGCAGTTCCTCGGAGAGGACCTTCTCGATGCCGGGATTTTGCAGGCCCACGGCGTTGAGCATGCCCCCAGGGGTCTCAGCAATGCGGGGGGCGGGGTTGCCAAACCGGGGCTCCCGGGTGGTGCCCTTGACGCTGATGGCCCCCAGACAGTTGATGTCATACCACTGGGCAAACTCATAGCCAAAGCCGAAGGTGCCGCTGGCGGGGATGACCGGGTTATCCAGGGTCAGGCCGCTCAGGGTGACGGCGGTGCTTACCATATGATCTCCTCCCTTTCCAGCACGGGCCCCTCCCGGCAGATCCGTTTGTTGCCGTACTTTGTCTTGCAGGTGCAGCCCATGCAGGCGCCAAAGCCGCAGCCCATGCGCTCCTCAAAGCTGAACTGGCCGCTGGTGGCCGCCTTGCCGTCGATGGCCCGCAGCATGGCCTCGGGGCCGCAGGTGTAAAGGTAGGTGTAGCCGCCGGCAGGCATGGCGTCAGTGACAAAGCCCCTCACGCCCCGGGAGCCGTCGGCAGTGGCAACGGTCACCGGCACCCCAAGGTCCTGGAACTCCTGGACCAAGAAGCACTCCTGGCCCTGGTTAAAGCCCAGGATGACCTGGGGGTGCTTGCCCTGGGCCAGAAGGTGCTTGGCCAAGGCATACAGGGGGGGCACACCGGCGCCGCCGCCGATGAGCAGGGGCTTGTCCCCGGACTTGTCCAGGTCGTAGCCGTTGCCCAGGCCGGTGAGCAGGTCCAGGGTTTCCCCGGGGACCATGCGGCTCATCTGTTCCGTGCCCTGGCCCACCACTTTGTAGATGATGGTCAGGCTCCCCTCTCCCCAGTCACAGACGGAGATGGGACGGCGCAGGAACTTGCCCGTCAGGGCGATGTTGACAAACTGGCCGGGGGCCGTGATGGCGCTGGTGTCCCCGGTCAGGGTCATGCGAAAGGTGGCCGGCGCCAGCTGCTGGTTGGCCGACACGGTGAACATCCCTCGTTTCACCCTTGATTCCCTCCTTCCGCCTGCCACGCGATCTCTCCGCCGGAGAGGGTGAGCAGGCATTTGCCAAATACCGTCCGCCCAGTGAAGGGGGAGCTCTTTCCCAGGGACAGGAAGTCCTCCGCTCGGACGGGATAAGAGGCGCTTAAATCAAAGACCGTCAGGTCAGCCGGGGCCCCTTCCTCCAGGTCCCCGCCGATGCCAAAGCGCCGGGCGGGGTTGGTGTGCATGAGCTCCACCAGCTTCTCCAAGGTCAGGATGCCCGGCAGCACCAGCTCGGTATACAGCACCGGGAAGGCGGTCTCCAGACCCACAATGCCGTTGAGGCTCTTTTCCAGGCCTCCTGCCTTTTCCTGGGCTGCGTGGGGGGCGTGGTCGGTGGCCACCATGTCCACCGTGCCGTCCAGGATGCCCGCCAGCAGGGCCTGGCGGTCGGCCTCAGACCGGATGGGCGGGTTCATCTTGAACCGGCCGTCCTCCTGGAGCAGACTGTCGTTGAGGACCAGGTAGTGGGGAGTGGTCTCGCACGTCACATCCAGGCCGTCCCGCTTGGCCTGGCGGATCAGGTCCACCGACTCCTTGGTGGACACGTGACAGACGTGGTAAGCGCAACCGGTCTCGGCCACCAAGGCCAGGTCCCGCTCCACCTGTTTCCACTCGCTGGCAGAGGGGTTGCCCCGGTGTCCGTGGGCCTTGGCATAGGCCCCGTCGTGGATGTAGCCGCCGCCCACCAGGCTCTCGTCCTCACAGTGGGCCACGATGAGCTTGCCCAGGGCCTTGGCTCGGTGCATGGCCTTCTTCATCTTGGCCGGGTCCTGAACCCCCTTGCCGTCGTCGGAAAAGGCCACCACTTGGCTGGCCAGCCCCTCCAGGTCCGCCAGGGTCTCCCCCTTCTCTCCCACGGTGATGGCCCCGTAGGGATGGACGTGGACCACCGCGTCCCGGCGGATGAGGTCCAGCTGGGGCCGCAAGTTCGCCGGGCTGTCAGGCACAGGCTTGAGGTTGGGCATGGGGCACACGGCGGTAAAGCCTCCCCGGGCCGCCGCTCGGGTGCCGGCGGCAATGGTCTCTTTGTACGAAAAACCCGGCTCACGGAGATGAACATGTACATCTACGAAACCGGGAAATAAGGTGCCATTCTTCAATTCGATTACATGGGCGTCGGAAAGGTCGGGAGCGTTTTTGAAAAGAGAAACAATACGTCCGTTCTCGATGAGCACGGACAGCTTTTCCGCCTTACCCTTTCGAAACACCATCATTTGATTCAGGAGAATCTTCATCTGTTCTTTCCTCCCTCAGGTGCCAGGCTGCCCCTGGCATTTTTAGTATGTTACCAAATCCGAGACGTTCTGTCAATTCCCTGCCTCAAAATTCCTCTCCCCGTTTTTTCCGTCCCCCACATGACGCCAGATATCCCGGTTCAATTTCCTCCGCCAATCCTCCGGCCAGGTCCGCAGCTGCCGAAGCAGTTCCTCCACAAAGGCGGCCACATCCCGGCCGGTGATCTCCAAAACGCCCCGCCCTGCGGCGGCACCCTCCTCAAACAGGTCCAGCAACTCCTGGTGGGCCTGCATCATGTCATAGCCCGGCCCTGCGGCAAACTGCCACAGTTGCCCCTGAATCTTTCGGAACACATATTGGTACTCCGGGGGCAGGGCCTCCACCCGGGCCATTTGGCGCCGGTACTCTCGCTTGGCGTGGACGATCTTTTTGACGTTGAAATAGTCCTCAAAAAATTGCTTCATGTTCGCTGCCCTCCCGCAGGTTGGTGATCCTCTCCGCCAGAAACTCCCACTTGGCCCAAAACCGGCGCAGCTCCTCCCGCCCCGCCTGGTTGAGCACATAGAACTTCCGGGGCGGCCCCAGGGCCGACGGCCGTTTCTCCACATCCACCAGATGATTTTTCTCCAGCCGCACCAGGATGGTGTATACGGTGCCCTCCACCACGCTGGAAAACCCCAGGTCCTGGATCTGCCGGGTGATCGCGTAGCCGTAGGTCTCTCCCCGGCCGATGAGCTCCAGCACGCAGCCCTCCAGGATGCCCTTGAGCATCTCCGTACTTGGTTCCACGCCCGACACCTCCCCCTGCTACTAATCTGTGTCACTGAATACCGCTATATCGTAACACAGAATAGTATGCCTGTCAACGCAGTTCCTGGGGGTAAAAGGAAATTCCTGTTTGACTTTTGGAGAAAATTATTGCACAATCATATTTAGCTGATAAAATCCCTTGTCCGATCCGCCATCCCGAAGGAGGCCCCTATGCTCAATAAGAAGATCGAATATTTCATCACCCTGGCCGAATGTCTCAGCTTCACCCAGGCTGCCGCCGCCCACTCGGTCTCCCAGACCGCCATCAGCCAATACATCGCCTCTCTGGAGTCCCGGCTCCAGGTGCGCCTGTTCAACCGCAACGCCCACGCCGTCACCCTCACCGACGCCGGGGCCTTCCTCTACGAACGAGTCACCTTCCTGCTGCGCTACGACAGCGACACCCGCAAGCGCCTGATCGCCATTGCCGAGCAGTACAGCGGCTACGTGAAGGTGGGCATCGGCATGTACGAATCCCGGCACACCGAGGACTTCTTCTCCCGCTTCCTCATCGCCCACCCGGAGATCAAGGTGGACATCTTCCAATACCCCTACGGCGCGCTGACGGAAAAGCTCAAGTCCGGAGAACTGGACGTGATCCTGGCCAACGTCCTGTGTGAAAAGGCCTTTTCCAAGGAGGACATCCTTTCCCGGCCCATGTTTGAATCCTTCAACTACCTGGTGGCCGACCGGACCATCGCGGAGAAATATCCCCCGGGAGACGCAGTGGCCCTGCTGGAGAACGAGTGCCTGATCACCAACTGCGAGGACACCGGCCCCAACTCCATGGACATGCTGCGCCAGATGCTGATGCGGGAGTTCGGCGCAGTCCCCAAGCGATTCTCCCAGACCAACAGCACCAACGCCCAGATGCTCATGGTCCGGGCCCGGCACGGGGTGGCCATCGTGCCAGACATTGTGCCGGAAGCCCGGGAGGAAAACCTGGTGCGCATCAAGATGAACATGGGAGAAATGACCCGGTATGACATGGTACGCCTGGCCAGCAGCACCAACCCCGCAGCCCAGATGCTCATGGAATTTCAGTGACAGCCAAACCGCCCCTGCCCGTCTCCTGAGTAAGGAGACCGGCAGGGGCAGTTTCTTTGCCGGCAGGGCTCAATCTCCCCGGCGGACCCGAACGTACTGGCTGAGCATCGCCCAGTTTTGGGCAAAGGGACGCATCAGGTTCCAATAGGTGGCCCCCTCCAAACCAAAGCGGTGGGCCAGGCGGAGTTTGGCCAGCAGGCTGCGGGCGTCCTCAAACCACACCCGGTGCTCCTCTCCCCCGCGGAAATAGCGGAAGGTGGGGGTTTGCGCCTCCTGGTCAAAGTGAATCTCTGCCCCGGTCTGGGCAGCCAATAGGATCGCCTGCTGGCTGCCCACCACAGTGGCTCGGCGGCTGGGATCATAGGGCAGGGTCCAGTCGTAGCCATAGGTGGGCAGACCCATGCGGATCTTCCATGGGGGAATTTCGGTCACCGCATACGCCAGCACCTGTTCGACCTGGGGATAGGGGGCAACCGCCATGGGGGGGCCATAGCTGTAGCCCCACTCATAGGTCATGAGCAGAACCCCGTCGGCAATGGCCCCCACGGCGGCGTAATCGTGGGCCTCATAGAGCAAGCCCGATTGACCGGCAGAGGTTTTGGGGGCCAGGGCGGCGTAGAGGACCAGGCCGTGGGCGTGGAGTAGGTCCCGGGCCCTGCCCAGGAAGGCCAAAAAGGCCGGGCCGTCCTCCGGGGGGATGTATTCAAAGTCCACGTCCAGTCCCCGGCACTTCTGGTCCAGCAGGATGGGAAGCAACTGCGCCAGCACCTTCTCTTGCAGAGCCTCCTCCCGCAGAAACCGGGAGATGTGATGGGAGGAGAAGGACTGGTTCTCGTCCAGGGAGGCCAGCACCAGCATCCCTTCTGCCCCGTAAGCCCGCCCCAAGGCCAGCAGTTCCTGGTCGGGGGGCCGGACCAGCGTGCCGTCCTCCTGGAACCCATAGGAAAAGGAAAACAGGTCGGACAGAAAGGGCAGGGCCCTCTCCAGCACCCGCTGGTCCACGTAGGGGTAGGCATACCCGCCTATGCCTAGGGTCATCTCTGGCTCTCCCTGCAGACGCAGGGTGAGGACCTGTCCGGGAAAAAGGGGCTGGTCCAAGGTCAGGGTGGGATTGCAGCGCAGCAGCTGTCCCACCGTCAGCCCCGCTCCGCCAGCGATGCCGTATAGGGTTTCCCCCGGCTGAACCGTGTGAGTTTGCTGGGGGATGAGGACCACCAGCGCCTGGCCGGGGACCAGGGGCTGATCGGGCTGCAGGCCGTTGTCGCTGCGCAGGCGGGCCTGGGACACCCCGTATTGCCGGGCGATCCGGTCCAAAGAATCCCCCGGTTGTACCACATAGATCATAGGACTCCCTCCATACTGTCATTCGACGGATGGTCTCTCTGCCAGTGTATGCCGGCGGGAGAGAGGCTGCCCCTGCCAGAGAAAACACGCTCCCGCCGATTTTCGGCGGGGGCGTGCTGGACTTTGTCAAAAGAGGGCAGCCCTTTCCCGGCAGGCAGTCTGCCCCTCCGGCGTGAGCAGCGGGAAAAGGATGGCCCAGGCCTGGCAGCGGAATCCCTCGTCACGCTCTTTCAGTGTGGCGAAGGGCAACCAGTAAACGGCAGCCAAGTGGAGGGTATCGGCGCTTCGGCGGTATGCCCCGGGGTAGGCCTCCGGCTGGACCAATCCCTCCTGGGCCAAACTGCGAAATGTCTGGCAGAAGAAGGCCGACTGGCGGCGGTAGACCCCTTGCTGCTTGGCCCGAATTTCTTGGGAGAGCTGCCCCAGCTGAGCATGGTCCCGGAAGTAGAAGGCATAGTCCTCCTGGACCTGTTCTATGTGGCGCAGCAGGGCGTCCAGCTCCTCCAGGGTCCGGGGGATGGTCTGGGGAAACGCCGGCGTGGTCTGAGCCAGCAGGGCCTCCATGATCTCCTCCTTGCGCTTGAAATGATAGGTAAGGTTCCCCTTGCTGATGCCCAGAGCTCCGGCGATGTCTCCTACCGAGACCCCATTGTAGCCCTTTTGCAGAAAGAGGGTTTTGGCGGTGTCCAGAATGGCTTGGCGGGTGTCTCTCATAGCACCGCCTCCCCTGCCTGCTTTTGGCGCAGAAGGCGAATCTCCCGCCGGCCCAGGGAAAGAACCATGCCCGCCGCCAGCCCGTCGGAGACCGCCCCCGCCCAGAGAACCCCATCCAGCCCCAGCACCAGGGGCAGGAGGGCCAGCAGGGGCATCAGGAGCAGACCCTGACGGATCAGCGCCATCCAAAAGCCCAGCTTGGCCTTGCCGATGGAGGTGAAGAACGTGGAGGTGATGGGCTGGAAGGCGTTGAGGAAGCTCATCAGCAGATAGATGCGGATGTACCGGGTGCCAAAGGCATAGAACAGCGGGTCGTCGGAGCCGAACAGCCCCAGAATCTGATGGGGAAACAGCTGCATGCACAGGAAAGCGGCGGCTGCCACCACTGTGCCGTAAACCAGAGCGGTCTGGTAGGTCTGGACCACCCGGCCGTAATTCTTTCGGCCGTAATTGAACCCCAGAATGGGCTGGCTGCCCAGGGCAATGCCGATGACGCAGCTGAGCAGGACGATCATTACCTTGCCCACCGCCCCGGCGGCGGCAATGGCGATCTCACTGCCATAGGCGGACTGGGCCCCGTAGGTCCGCAGCATGTTCATGAGCAAAATCTGCGCTGCGGTGGCGATGACGTGGTTGAAGAACAGGGCGCCGCCCAAGGCCCCGATGCTGCCGATCACCGGCAGAGAGAGCCGAAAGGCCCGCCGGGGCAAGGTCACCATTCGCTTCTTGCGAACCAAGTAATACAACGCCAGCAGGCTGGACAGGACTTGCCCCAACACCGTGGCCAGTGCCACTCCCTGGATGCCCAGATCCAGCAGGAAGAGGAAAATGGGGTCGAAGATCATGTTGAACACGGCGCCGGAGAGGAGGACCCCACTGGAAAAACGGGGGCTGCCGTCAGCCCGGATGAAGTGGGCCATGGCCGTAGAAAAGATGGCCGCAGGCAGTCCCAGGCTGATTACCAGGGCGTAGGGCGCAGCATAGACCATCATGGCCTGCGTGGCCCCGAAGAGCCAGAGCATGGGCCGCAAAAAGAGTACGGCCAACACCGCCAGCAGGCAGCCCACCCCTAGGGAGAGGAGGATGGCGTTTCCCCAGCCCTGGCTGGCAGTCTCCCGGTCCCCCTTACCCAGGCGGAGGCTGAATCCCGCCGCGCCCCCCATGCCGATGAGGGCGGCCAGGGCGGTGGTGAGTGTCGCCAGGGGGAAGGCGATGTTGGTGGCCGCAATGGCCACGTCCCCCAACCCCCAGCCGATGAAGGTCTGGTCTACGATGTTGTGCATGGCCCCCACCACCTGGCTGAGGATGGCGGGCAGCGCAAAGGTCCAGATGAGGGATTTCACCGGAGCGGCGGCCAGCAGCTGTTCTGGCGGCGGGCCTTTCCTTTGGCGTGTCATGGTCCTATCTCCTTTCCCCAATATTACGTTTAGTACGTTTGTACTAACCAAACCATAGCACCTGTTCCATTCCCTGTCAAGGGGGAAGTCCAAAGAAAAAACGGGCCCTGGGGGCCCGTAGATTGAGGTTCCCCCGGTGGGGAACGCATAGTATGAGAGGAGGAGGTGATAGGCGGTGACCGCGGAGGAAAAAACGATGGCGTTGGCGCTATTGGCCAGCACCCTGGCCCAGAGGATGACGGAGGATCAGTTGGTCCAGGCCGCCGCCCTGTTCACCCAACTGGGAACCAACCTGAGCTTTCTAGCCTCCCAGAGGGCCCTGGATGCGGTTGGCCAAAACGCAACCAGCAGCCAGGTCACGTCTTTCGGCGGGAGATGCTCTCCGAAGCCGACTTGCCAGGCAGCGAAAGAAACACCACCATCCCCAGAATCAGGGCCATGCCCACAAAATCCTGGAGGACCAGAGGGGTCTTCAGCCACAGGCAGGTAAGAATCCCCGCTGTGACCAGCTCGGCGCAAGAAAGTAGAGAGGTTTTCACCGGCCCAATGTCCCGCACCCCCTGCAGGTAGAGGGTGAAGGCCATGGCCGTGCCCACCACACCGATGAGCAGGACCCCAGCCACGGTCTCCCAGTCGAGGGTGACCGGCTGCTGCCAGAACCGGGAGAGGAAGAACAGGAGCACGCCTCCCACCAACATCCCCCAGCCGGTGATGACGGGGCTGCCATAGACCGCCAGCAAGGGGCGGGGCAGGGCGCTGTAGACCACCACCATGGCTGCCCCCAGCAGGCCCCAGAACAGGGCCTGGGGCGAGAGGACCAGGGTGTGGATGTTCCCGTGGGTAGCCAGGAAAAAGACCCCGGCCATGGCCAGCAGCAGGGCAGTGATCTCCCACCGAGTGGGCAGGCGGCGGGTGGTGAGGCAGACATAAAAGAGCACCATCATCTGGCCCAGATAGTTCAGGGCCGTGCCGGTGGCGGAGTTGGAATAGGCGATGCACTCCAAGTAGGTAAACTGACAGGGGATGAGACCCAGAGCGGCAAACAGGATCAGCCGCCGGGCGTCCTTGCCCACGGTCCACACCCGCACCGTCTCCCGGGGTCGGCGGGCAGCCATCACTCCCAGCAGGAGGACCCCTGCCAGGAGCATCCGCACCGTGGTCACCCAGGCGGTCTCCAACCCCTTCTGGGCAAAGAGATACTGGCCCATGGTGCCCGAAAAGCCCCAGCACACCCCGCCCAGCAGAGCGCACAGGGTCCCGCGAACCATGACGTTCTGACCCTTCACGGCGCCACCCTCTTTCTCTCTTGGTCTGTTGCCCGTGTCCTTTAGGGCGTTTGGGGTTCTTGCTCCCTTTCCAAAGCCAGGTAATCCAATTTACCCCGGTCGGTCAGGGGGAGGTCCTGGCGGAAGCGGTAGATCCCAGGAAGCATGTAGGCGTTGATGGTCTTTTTGGCCAAAATCCGCAGTTGCTTTTCCAAGGTCTGCTCGTCGCTCCCCTGGGCGGGCACAATATGGGCCACTGGGGTGACCTCTCCCGCTTCCGTGTGTCCCCCTACCACAGCGCAGGCCGCCACTTGGGGATGGGAAAGCAGCCCTTCCTCAATGACGGAGGGGAAAATTTTAAAGCCGTTGCGGGAGATCATCCGCTTTTTTCGTCCGGTGACCACCACCCGCCCGTCGGCAGTGGTATGGCCCAGATCCTTGGTCCACACCCACAAGGTCCCGTCGGGGCCGGGGCGCAGGACCTGAGCATCGGCCTGGGGCTGGGCGTAGTAGCCGTTCATCACCGTTTCGTTCTGGATGATCAGCTCCCCCTGGACCTGAGGCGGGCAGACTGCCCCGGTCTCCGGGTCCACCGCCAGGATGCGGCAGCCGGGCAGGGGACGGCCCACGTCGCCAGCGCGGCAGGTCTCGTCGCTGATACAGACGATCCCCCCCACCTCGGACATGCCATACTCCTTCACGATGGTCCCCGGGCTGCCCCGCTGGGCCAGGAAGGCGTTGAGCCGTTCCTCCAGGGCGCCGGTGAGGGTGTCACCGCCACACCGGGGTACCCTTAGAAAGGACAGGTCCCCCTGGGTCGCCCAGGCATCCTGCAGCAGCAGCTGCCAGTAGGAGGTGGTGCCGCACACTTGCTCCGGCCGATACTGCCGCAGCAGCTGGCCCAGCTGATGGGGCTGAAAGAGGGGGCTGAGGATCACCGTCATCCCCAGGCACAGGGGCACGTGGATGCACTGGCACAGGCCAAAGGCCGCAAAGATGGGCAACAGGACCAAGCTGGCGCCGCCAGCCCCATACTCCCGCCCCGCCTTGGTGTATTGGGTCAGAGAGGTGTGAAAGGCCCGGCGGGAGAGCATGACCCCCTTGGCCGGGCCGGTGGTCCCCCCGGTGTAGGTGATGGCCGCCGGCTCCTGCCAGCGGGTCTGATCGGGGGGGACGGCCCCAGGTGGGGCCAAGAATTCCTGCCAGGACAGGCAGTCAGGACCCTTTCTGGCCTGCCAGCTGCCGATGCGGAGTTTCTCCTGGATCTCGGCCGGGAGATAAGCGTCCAGGGGCAGGACCACAAAGTGCTCCGCCGGAGTTTTCCCCCGGTTTTCATAGACCTTGGCAAAGGCAATCTCCAGCACCAGGACCACTTTGGACCCAGCCTGCTCCAGATAAGGGGCCACCTCGGCGGCGCTGAGTTTCAGGTCCACCCAGTTGGCCACCGCCCCAATGCGGTCGATGGCATAAAAGGCGGCCACCGCCTCCGGGGTGCTCAGGGTAATCAGGGTTACCAGGTCCCCCGGGCCCACCCCCAGCCGGCGCAGGCCGGCTTCGGCCCGGAGGATTTCCTGAAAAAAGTCTTGAACGGTGACGGCCTGGTCCCCGCAGCGCAGGGCAATGGTCTGCTCCCTGCCCTGCATCCCCTGCCACAGGTCCTGCCAAATGGCCTTCTTCATTCCAGCAGGGTCAGCTTGGGGCCGCCGTCGGGGTTGCGGTCGGGGCCGGGGCCGCCGCCCCTGTTCACGGCAATGCTGTTGGGGTCGATGGCCGCCTTGCGCAGCATCAGGCCGGGCACGCCGGAGGCCGCCGCCAGGTTGGCACACTGGGACTGCATGTAGGGGAAGAGCTGGTCATAGACCTCTCCGTGGATCTGACGCTTAACCTGGTCGCTGGTGGCGCCGGTGCAGGTGAAGACCCCCACCAGCTCCACGGTCATGGTGAACTTGCCTCCGGCAAATTCCTTGTCCCGAAGGGTCTGCTGGAGCTTGCCCAGGCAGCGGCTGCCGTCGCTAGAAAAGCTGACGTTCAGGGAGAAGGAGCTGTCCAGCTGGATCTGGCCCGACTTCTCCAATTTATTGATCAGATGGATCTCCTGTACTTTTTGCGTGACTAAGGTTGCGTTTCCCATGAGAAAAGATCCTTCCTTTCTTTTAAAGTATGACTGTATTATAGTACAGCTGGGCAGGGAAAGTCCAGGGCTTTCTTCTCTCCTGCCCAAGCAGCCATCTCCCCCTCCAGCAGGTGGAGAAAGCAGGCCACTTGCTGGCCGCCGCACACAGCCCGGTGGACCTGGACAGCCAGCGGCAGGGTGCGCCGTCCTCCCTGCTCTGTTACCTTGCCCAAGGTGAAGATGGGCAATAGATAGTCTCCCCCGCCGGGCACCATCAGTGAGAATCCACCGAAAGAGAACCAGGGCACCATGGAGATGTCAAAGCTGTTCTCCGGCCGGCCCGGCTTGGGGGCATAGGCAGTCTGCCCGGTATAGGCCGCTACGTCCCGTCGGTAGGCCTCCAGAAAGGCCCCATAGTCCTCCCGATAGGGCGTCCAGATGGCGGAGAAGGTCTGATGTGCCGGCTGGAAGATGGTGTAGGCCGGGTGCATCCGGTCATAGATCCCCAGCCCTGCGGGAGTGAGCGCCGTGCGAAAGGACGGCAGTCTATTCACCGCCCTGGTGAGCAGCCAGAGCAGGGTGGGATACAGAGCGGCACCCGCCAGAGGCGTAACGTCCAAAGACAAGGTATATGCGTCGCTGCCGCCCCCCTCTGCCATCACGGCCTCATAGTGCGCCCGCTGGGGCCAGTGGGCAAGGTCGATGGGTTGAAACACTGCCGTCCGCCTCCTTTCCCTGTGATTCTACCACGGCCGCCTGTCCAACACCAGAATTTTCTGCTGGAACGGCATGTTTTGCAGAAAGAAGGGCAGACTAAGGCAACCGATTACGGAAGGGAGAGGATGATCCTTTGGACACCAAGAAGCTAGGCCGGCAGACCGTACGCTTTGCTGACCCCCCTGCCATCGCCGGCTTTGGCAGCGCCGTGGGCACCAAGGAACGTCAGGGGCCCCTGGGCCCCTGTTTTGACTACGCCAGCCAGGACGACACCTTCGCCCAGATGAGCTGGGAGAAGGCCGAGACCGCCATGCAGAAGCAGGCCCTGGCCTTTGCCCTGGAGCGGGCGGGCATCCGGGCTGAGCAGCTGGACTACGTCTTTGCCGGGGACCTGCTCAACCAGTGCATCGCCACCTCCTACTCCCTCCGGGCTCAGAACGTCCCCTTTTTCGGGCTCTATGGGGCCTGCTCCACCATGGCCGAGGGGCTCTCCCTGGGGGCCATGCTGGTGGAGGGAGGCTTTGCCTCTTACGTGGCCGCCCTGACCTCCTCCCACTTCTGCGCCGCAGAGCGCCAGTACCGCACCCCCCTGGAGTACGGCTGCCAGAAATCCCCCACCGCCCAGTGGACCGCCACCGGCTCAGGAGCAGTGGTCCTCTCCCGCCGGGGAAAAGGCCCCTTCCTCACCCACGTGACCACCGGCAAGGTAGTCGACAAGGGAATCCGGGATACCAGCAACATGGGCGCGGCCATGGCCCCAGCGGCCTACGCCACCCTCCGGGCCCATTTCCAGGAGACCGGCCGGGACCCGTCCTTCTATGACCTCATCGTCACCGGCGACCTGGGCAGCCTAGGCAAAGAGATCGTCCTGGACTTCTTCCGCCGGGACGGAGTGGATCTGTCTGGACGCTACAACGACTGCGGTGTGATGCTCTTTGACCTGGAAAAGCAGGACGTACACGCGGGGGGCTCCGGCTGCGGCTGCAGCGCCGTGGTCCTGACTGGTCATCTGCTGGGGGAGATGGCCCGGGGGACCTGCCGCAACCTTCTTTTCTGCGGCACTGGCGCCCTCCACTCCCCCACGTCTGCTATGCAGGGAGAGAGCATCCCCGGCATCTGTCACGCCGTGGCCATTGCCGCGGAGAAAGGAGCGGTTTCATGAGCAGTCCCGGCACTTACCTGGCCGCCTTCCTCTGCGGCGGCCTGCTCTGCCTGGTGGGGCAGATTCTCATCGACAAAACCAAACTCACCCCCGCCCGCATCCTGGTCCTCTATGTGGTGATCGGGGTGGTCCTAGGGGCCCTGGGCCTGTATCCCCGGCTGGTGGACCTATGCGGGGCAGGGGCCACCGTTCCCTTGACGGGCTTTGGCTGGAACCTGTCCAAGGGGGTGGCCGAGGCGGTGGCCCAGCGGGGCTTTCTGGGGGTACTCACCGGCGGGGTCACCGCCGCTGCCGGGGGAATCACCGCCGCCGTGTTCTTCGGCTATCTGGCCGCCGTTCTCTTCCGAGCCAAGCCCAAGGACTGATGGCCGTTGCCTTTTCTCTTTGGGGCTGATATAATAGCCCAAAGGGCTGCACCCCTGGGGCGCAGCGTGAGGAGGACACGGCCATGATGACGTGGGAAGAATTGGAGCAAACCTGCAAGCAGTGCCAAGGCTGTCCCCTGGCGGAGACCCGGACCCATGTGGTCTTTGGGGTGGGAAACCGCCAGGCTGACATCCTGCTCATCGGCGAGGGACCCGGAGAGCAGGAGGACCTGCAGGGCGTGCCCTTTGTGGGCCCGGCGGGAAAGCTGCTGGACCGGATGCTTTCCCTGATCGATCTAGACCGGACCAAGGTCTACATCGCCAACATCGTCAAGTGCCGCCCGCCCAAAAATCGGGACCCATTAAATACCGAGCAGGACGCCTGTATTGGCTACCTGCGGGTCCAGACCGCCCTGCTGCGGCCCAAGATCATCGTCTGCCTGGGACGCATCGCTGCCATGCGCCTGATCGACAAGGACTTTCGCATCACCCGCCAGCACGGCCAGTGGTTTGAGCGGGCGGGGGTACAGATGACCGCCATCTACCACCCCTCCGCCGTCCTGCGGGACCCGGAAAAGGGGCCGGATACCTTTGTGGACCTGAAGAGCATCCAGGAGAAGGTGCGCCAGCTCTGCCCGGACAGCCTTCTCCCCCGTCCCTGGTGACGCTTTGAGAAAAAGAAAAAAACCTTCGTACCAGTTTGGTACGAAGGTTTTTTGCGTTCTGGGATGCGCGTCCTTACAGCTTGCACACGTTTTCCGGCTGACCGGCCAGGTAGGCCCGGACGTTCTGGAAGACGATCTCCGCCCGGCGGAGCATGCTCTCATCAGTGGCGAAGGCCACGTGGGGGGTGAGGACAGTGTTCTTGGCCTGCAGGAGGGGGTAGTCAGCGGGAATGGGGGGCTCCATGTCAAACACGTCGATGCCCGCCCCGGCGATGATCCCCTTGTTCAGGGCCTCGGCCAGAGCCTCGTTGTCCACGATGGCACCCCGGGCCACGTTGATCAGGATGGCGGTGGGCTGCATCTTGGCCAGCAGTTCCCGGGAGATCATGCCCTTGGTCTGGTCGTTGTTGGGCACGTGGAGGGAGACGATGTCGCTGCGCTCCATGAGCTCCTCCAGGGAGACGTAGGTCACACCCATGGCCTCCACCTCCGGCTTGACGGTGCGGGAGTAGGCGATGACCTTGGCCCCAAAGGCCAGGAAGAGCTGGGCTGTGCGGATGCCAATGGCCCCGGTGCCCACGATGCCCACGGTGCGCCCGGCAATCTCCCGGCCGCGAAGGGGACCGCCTACCCCGCCGGTGCGGGTGGCCGTCTCGCAGGCAGGCATCTGGCGCAGGCAGGAGACCGTCAGGCCGATGGCCAGCTCCGCCACGCACTGGGTGGAGTAGCCGGCGGCGTTGCACACCATAACCCCCTTCTCCCTGCAGGCATCCAGGGCCACGTGGTCAATACCCGTGAAGGCCACGTCCAGCATTTTCAAGTTGGGAGCCCCTTTCACCACCCGAGCCGGATAGGGATTGTTGGCGATGATGGCGATGTCGCTGTCCCCGGTGCGCCGGATGAGCTCGTCCGGGTCGGTGGTCTTTTCATGATAAGCCGTAAACGTGTGCCCCTGGCTCTCCAGTTCCGTCCGATACTGGGTCAGCACGTGGGCAGGGATGCCCAGGGATTCCAATAACGTGATCTTCATGGGTTCGTTCCTCCTTCTCTCGATATGCGTTGTTCTCTATAGAGCGGCGCTGGGTGCGTTAAAAGGGCAGGTTCATACCGCTGGTGATCTTGCCCATGCTGGTGCTCATGTCCTCCATGGCCGCCCGGACCGCCTCGTTGACAGCGGCGATGACCATGTCCTGGAGCATCTCCACGTCCTCAGGGTCCACTGCCTCGGGATCGATGGTCAGAGCCTTCAGGGTGTGCTTGCCATCCACGGTGGCGGAGACCACCCCGCCGCCGGCTGTAGCGGTGTACTCCTTTTCCTGAAGCTCCGCCTGGGTGCGCTCCATGTCTGCCTGCATCTTTTGGGCCTGCTTGATCATGTCCATGTTCAGGCCGCCGGGCATACCCATGCCCATGCCTTTGCCGCCTTTGCGTCCCATGGGGGGACGTCCATAACCTTTTGCCATAGTGCTCGTGCTCCTTTGCTGCGATTATTTTACGGTAAAATTGCCAAACTGCTGGCCCAAAGCCAGCAGGTCCTCAAACTTGTCCGTCTGCTGGGGCTGGGGGGCCGGCTCGGGGCGGCCCACTTGGAAGATCACCCGGCGGGGTTTGCCGGTATAGGCCTGGGCCGCCTGGGCCAGCAGGGCGGGAGTCTCGCCCCGGCTGAGGATCTGGCGGGTCAGGTCGGTATCCGTCCACAAGGTCAGGGTGTTCTCCTCAAAAGTCCCGGTGACCGCCCGGGGATTGCGCAGGAAGGACTGGACCATGGGGGGCATGTCCTTCAAGCTGGCCAGAAAGCCCGTCCAATCCCCTGCCCCAGAGGTCTGGGGAAACGTCTGCCCTGCCGGGGGCGCGGAAGGCGCCGCCTGCCGGGGTTCCCGGGTTGGCGCGGCGGGGGCAGGTGTAGCAGGCTGGGGCGCCGCGGCGGGGGCCCGGGGAGGCTCCATTTCCCAGGGGGGAAGGTCCTCCGGGGGCGCGTCTTCATCCGAAAAGACGAAGGGAGGCTCCTCTTCCTCCGCCGGATCTTCCCAGGGGGGACGATCCTCAGCGGGGGCTGCGGGGGCCTCCTGGCCGGCGGAAGGCGCTGCCGCAACGGCCCCAGCGGGCGGGGCAGCCTCCATAGCCGGAGCACTCTGCCGCAGGAGCAGGCCTCGGGCCATTTCCTCCTCCAGGCGGCTGATCCGGGCGGTGAGCCCTTCGTAGGTGTCCGACAGCCGCCGGTCGCACAGGCGGATCAGACACAGTTCGGCATCCAGACGCCGGCTGGTGCTGCGGTAGAGGTCGGCCTGGGCACTTTGCAGGATGGTCATCATCTGCACCAGTTCGCCGGCGGAAAAGGCCTGGGTCAGGGGGCGCAGGACGGTCTCTCCATAGCCGCCGGTGAGCAGGCTCTGTCCTCCCTCCGGGGCAGTCTTGCGGATGAGCAGGTCCCGCACCAAGCTGGCCAGCTCGCCCAGCAAGGCGCCCATGTCCTTGCCCTCCCGGTAGAGGGCGTCCAGCTGCTCCAGGGCACCGGCGGTGTCCTCCCGGGCCACGCAATCTAGCAGCGCGGCAGTGCGGCGGCTGCCGGTGAGACCCAGCACCTCCAGCACTGCCTCCTCATCTAGCGCCCCTTGTACGCCCCCGCACTGGTCCAGCAGGGACAGGCCATCCCGCAGGCCGCCGTCGGCCAGCCGGGCCAGCAGATCCGCCGCTTCGTCGGTGAGGGGGATGCCCTCCTGCTGGGCCACGTAGCTCAGGCGGTCGGACAGAGCCCGGGGCGGGATGCGCTTGAAAGCAAACTGCTGGCAGCGGGACTTGATGGTAGCCGGAACCTTGTGCAGCTCAGTGGTGGCCAGGATGAACATCAGGTGGGCCGGGGGCTCCTCCAAGATTTTCAGCAGGGCGTTGAAGGCAGGGGTGGAGAGCATGTGAACCTCGTCGACGATGTACACCCGCTTGGCCACCGCCGCCGGGGTATAGGCCGCCTCATCCCGGAGGGCGCGGATCTGGTCCACGCCGTTGTTGGAGGCGGCGTCCAGCTCCAGCACGTCCAGGATGGAGCCGTTCTCAATGCCCAGACAGGCCGGGCAGGCGTTGCAGGGGTTGCCGTCCACCGGGTGCTGGCAGTTCACCGCCCGGGCCAGGATCTTGGCACAGGTGGTCTTGCCGGTGCCCCGGGTGCCGGTGAAAAGGTAGGCATGAGATAGCCGGCCGCTGGCCACCTGGCGCTTTAGGGTCTCGGTGATATGGGACTGCCCCACCACCTGGTCAAAGGTGCGGGGCCGCCATTTTCGATAGAGGGCCTGGTACACGGCGCTCCCTCCTTCTCAAAAAACAAGTCTGCCCACGCCTCGGCATCCGGCAGGACCGCACACCGGCCTTTGAAGAACCTCTCATTCCTGTCTCACCGGCAGCCAGCTCAAAACCGGCACACCCACGGCACACGGAGCGTTCTGCTTAGTGCTGCTCGGTTCCCCGCCTGACACGGTTCACAGTGCCCCGTTGCGCGGGACCGATCTATCATCACCGCTTACTGGCAACTAACGAAACAAGAGGCCTCCGGGGGTCCGGGATTCATCCCTGCTACAGCGGATTGCAGGTACAGGGCACCGCTATCTCCCCGACTAGTGCGGCCATGCCCGACGCCGAGAGGCATCTGGCAGACTGTTGTCCTATATCATACTACACTTTCTCAAAAGAATCAAGAAGTTCCCCCGAAAATCTTTCCCCCATCCGCTGGATTTTTCCCAAGACTCCCTAGAGCGGGGGCTTTCTCTCCCTCTACTTCCCCAAAGGGGCGCAGACTTTCCCGGCCAGTAAAGGGAAACCTCCTCGCCGGTCTGTGTTTTCCCCCTCCTTCTTCCCCGCGCACGAACGCCCAGCGGCCGAAGGCAGCTGGGCGTTTGGTAGAGAGACCGCAACAGTTAAACAACGTCGATCTGGCAGGTCCTCATGGCGGACAGAGCCGTCTCGTGGCCCTCGGGGGTGGCGCCGGCGCAGCAGTCGGCGCGGACCGTGATGGGAACCTCCCACAGCCGGCTCTTGAGGCACAAAGCATTGGAGATCACGCAGATGTCGGTGCATAGGCCCACCAGCTCGATGGACTCATAGGCCCCCACGGCGGCAAAGTCGCACAGCAGAGCCGAGCCGAAGGTGGGCTTATCCAGCACCGCCCGAATCTTCCCCTCCCCTGCTGTCAGAACCGCGGGATGGATCTGCCAGCCGGGCGTACCCTTGATGCAGTGGACCACCGGCAGCTTTTGGCCCTCTTGGGTCTCCAGGTAGTCCTCCCCGTGGGTATCCCGGGTGCAGATCACGTCCCCGGGAAACTCCCGAATCCGCTGGCACACCGCCGGCAGGATGGCCTCGGCCTCGGGGGTGCCCAGGGCGCCGGTGATGAAGTCCACCTGCATATCCACGACCACCAACAACTGCTTCACAACGTCCACGCTCCTTCCAGGGTCGTTTTTTTCATCATACCATCCCGCCCGGGGGGTGTAAACCCTTTTCCTTCCAGCTGGGGCGAAAAAAACCCTCCGGCGGCCCGGAACAGCCGGGAGCCGGAGGGGGCAGAGTCATCGTGTGCTCTTGTCGTAGGGAATGCCTTCGGCCTTGGGGGCCCGGGAATTCTTGGAGGTGAAGGCCAGCACGATGAGGGTGATGAGGTAGGGCAGCATCCGATAGAAGTGGGCGCTGATGCCCAGATCGGCCAGCAGGAAAACGCCGTCGCCATTGATGTCGATGCTGGAATAACTGGCAGCGATACACTTGAACAGGCCGAAGATCAGGGAGGCTCCGGCGATATTCAGAGGTTTCCAGTTGCCAAAGATCATGACGGCCAGGGCCAGGAAGCCGAAGCCTGCCACGTCGCCGTTGGCGGTGCAGTTGGCGGTGGTCAGGGAGTAGACAAAACCGCCCATGCCCGCCAGAGCACCGGAGATAGTGGTGCCGGCGTAGCGCATCTTGTAGACGTTGATGCCCAGAGAGTCCGCCGCCTGAGGATTCTCACCGCAGGAGCGCAGGCGCAGGCCAAAGCGGGTCTTGTAGAGCAGGATGGCCAGGACGATGAACAAGAGGATACACAGGTAGGTGGCCAGATAGGTCCGGTTGATAAAGGTCTCGCCCAGGATCCCCATGCTGTCGGACCGGCCATAGCCGAACATGTCCTTCTTAATCATGAACCAGCTGGCCGCGTCGCCTTCCGCCATCTGCAGGGTATTCTGGTTGGCGATGATGCGGATGAAGAAGAGCACCAGGGCGGGGGCCATCAGGTTCAGGGCGGTGCCGCCGATGGTTTGGTCGGCCCGCAGGTTGATAGAGGCAAAGGAGAGCAGGAGGGAGAAGATGGCACCCATGAGGGCAGCCACGGCCATAGCCATGAACTCCAGCCCCTGCAGGGTGGCCCAGTCCCCCGCCGCCTTGGCGGCGGTGAAGACCTCCGAGCCCTGCATGGTGCGCACAAAGAGCACCCCAATGAAGGCCCCGAAGATCATGATGCCTTCCAAGGCCAGGTTGATGATGCCACTCCGCTCGGCAAAGACGCCGGCCAGAGCCACGATCATCAGGGGCACGGCGTAGATGAGGGTCTGTTGGATGAGGAATGTCATGCGCCCTCGCCTCCTTTCTGTGCCTCAGGAGCCGGCGGCGGTGTCTCTCCCGCCGGCGGTGTATCCGGCTGGGGCAGGACGGCCGCGGTCTGACGGGCCTTGCGCTTCTTCCGGCCGGAGATGAACATCTTAATGACCAGGGAGAAGGCGCTGAGGTAGACGATGGTGGCGATAATCACGTCGGTGATGTACTCGTTGTAGGCCGTCAGGTTGGTCAGCTGCAGGCCAGAGATGTCCAGCATGGACATGAAGCAGGAGGTGAAGATCACCCCGATGGGGTGGTTGACCGCCAAGAGGGCCACGGGGATGCCGTTGAAGCCCGTGGCGGGCAGGGACTGGTAGGTGGACCAGTAGAACTCCGTGTTCCCCGCCAGGTAATACAAGGCAGCGCCCGCGCCAGACAGGGCGCCAGCGATGGCCATGGACAGCACGATATTGCGCTTGTCCTGGATGCCCGCATACCGGGCGGCATGGCGGTTGGCGCCGCAGGCCTTGAGCTGATAGCCCAGGGTGGTCTTGCTCATGATAACATACATGAGGATGGCAATGAGAATGGCGATGAGGATGCCCATGTTCACTTGGGAGTTGGGGAAGATGTGGTCCAGCCCCATCTTGGGGGTGGCTACACCGTTGTAGGTGGTCTTGTAGATGTAGCCGGACTTGGTGTTCTCCACCACATTTTTGAAGTTGCTCATGTCAAACATCCAGGTGACCAGGTTGGCCGCCAGCCAGTTGGTCATGATGCAGGCCAAGACCTCGTTGATGTTCAGGAAGGCCTTGAGCAGGCCGGGGATGGCCCCCCACACGGCGCCGGCCAGGCAGCCGCCCAGGAAGGCGATGATCCACACCAGGGCCGCAGGGACCGTCTCAGTGGGGATGCCCAGGGCCAGCATGAGGGTGACCATGGTGCCCATGAGGTACTGGCCCGGCGCACCGATGTTGAACAGTCCGGTCTTGAAGGCCACGGCCACCGACAGACCAGTGAGGATCAGGGGGGTGGCCCGGAAGAGCATATTGCCCAGGTTGGTGGGGTTAAAGCCAAAGGTCAGCTGCCCCGCCGCGTCCCGCCCGGTGCTGAAGATGCCACCCACAATCAGGCGGATGCCATCCCAAGCGCTGGACAGGGAGAGGTTGTCGCTGGTAGCCGCCACGATGAGCACGATGACGCAGCCCACTACCAGGCCAATGAGGATGGAGAGGATGGAGGCCAGGATGGAGCGGGCCGCCTCCTTCTGCATCCAGGCGGAAAAACGCTGTTTCATGCCCTCTCGCCCCCTTTCTCCGTTCTCTTTGCGCCGGCCATATATAGGCCCAGCTCTTGCACGTCGGTTTTCTTCGGGTCCAGCTCGCCCACGATCTGGCCCTCATAGAGGACCAGGATGCGGTCGGACAGGTTCATCACCTCGTCCAGTTCCAGGGAGACCAACAGGATGGCCTTGCCCCGGTCCCGCTCGGCCACCAGTTCCCCGTGGATGTACTCGATGGCGCCCACGTCCAGGCCGCGGGTGGGCTGGACGGCCACAATGAGGGGTTTGTCCCGGTCCACTTCCCGGGCGATGATGGCCTTTTGCTGGTTGCCGCCGGACATGCTCCGGGCCACGGTAATGGGACCCTGACCACTGCGCACGTCGTATTGGTCGATGAGCACCTGGGCATACTTGCGGATCTCGTCCTTCTTCATAAAGCCCATCTTTTGGAATCGGGGCTCCTGAAAGCGCTGCAAGACCATGTTCTGCTCCAGGGTGAAGTCCAGCACCAGTCCGTGCTTGTGCCGGTCCTCGGGGATGTGGCTGAGGTTTTTCAGCCTCTTGCGGATGGGGGCGTGGGAGAGTTCCTGGCCGCACAGGCGGATGTGGCCGCCGCTGCACTTCTCCAACCCGGTCAGGCCGTAGATGAGCTCACTCTGGCCGTTGCCGTCGATGCCCGCCAGGCAGACGATCTCTCCGGCTCGGACCTGGAAGCTCACCCCCTGCACGGCGTCTTTCTTGTGCAGGCGGGAGGGCACATGCAGGTCCTCCACTTCCAGTACCACGTCCCCGGGCTTGGCGGGGGCTTTGGTGACCTCCAGCTGCACCGGCCGGCCCACCATCATGTTGGACAGGGCCTGCTTGTCGGTGTCCTTGGTGTTCACGGTACCCACGTACTTGCCCTTGCGCAGGACGGTGACCCGGTCGGCCACAGCCATGATCTCGTTGAGCTTGTGGGAGATGAAGAGGATGGACTTCCCCTCCGCCGTGAGGTTTTTCATGATCTGCATGAGCTCGTCGATCTCCTGGGGAGTGAGCACCGCCGTGGGCTCGTCAAAGATCAGGATTTCGTTGTCCCGGTAGAGCATCTTCAGAATCTCCACCCGCTGCTGCATGCCCACGGTGATGTCCTCCACCTTGGCGTCCAGATCCACCTTCAGACCGTAGCGCTGGGAGAGCTCGGTCACCTTCTGCCGGGCCTGCTTTTTCTGCAAAAAGCCAAACTTGGTGTCCTCCGCGCCCAGGATGATGTTGTCCAGAACGGTAAAGACCTCCACCAGTTTGAAGTGCTGGTGAACCATGCCGATGCCCAGGGCGGTGGCGTCGTTGGGGTTGTTGATGGTCACCGGCGTGCCGTTTTTGCGAATCTCGCCGGCCTCCGGCTGGTACATGCCGAAGAGGATCGACATCAGTGTCGACTTCCCCGCGCCGTTCTCGCCCAGCAGCGCGTGGATTTCCCCTTTCTTCAGCTGGAGGGTGATGTCGTCATTGGCCCGGATCCCAGGAAATTCCTTGGTGATGTGAAGCATTTCGATCACATACTGGGGCGCATTGTCCATGCCGTCACCTGCTTTCCTCTCTTTTTCGTCTTCTTCCGGCCGCAAAGCGGCCAAGATATCGGATTTATTATAACGGCAGGGACAAAAAGTTGCAAGCATCCAGACAAATTTATTCAAAAAGAAGCAAACGATGGCGGAAAGGTCCCATTTTTGTCAAAAATAGGGTTTCCATAGGCAAAAAGAAGGGAAAGGCCAAAGCCTTTCCCTTCTCTTGTTTGTAAGGTGTGGATCAGATCACATTCAGGTTGACGTTGGTCCACTCGGTGGTCTCCAGCTTGGAGAAGTCGTTGTCCACCACCAGGGTGCCGTCGAGCATCTGCTGATAGAGGGCCTCGTACTCTTCCACGGTGAAGGTCTCGAAGCGCCAGGAGTCGGCGTCGGTGGGCAGGGCCACAGCGTGGTCCTTCACGCCCAGGGAGGTAGCGGTGCCGCCGATGGTGTCGAAGGTACCGTCATAGACGTGACCCACGGCCCACTGCACGGCATCGGACAGACCCTTCATGGCAGAGGTGATGACGTAATCGGACTCACCAGACTGGTCCACGTCCACGCCGATGACATAGCCATCATTGGCAGAGGCAGCAGCCACGATGGACTGGAACATGGAGCCGCCGCAGGCGAAGACGATCTCGGTGCCGTTGGAATACCAGCCGCTGATCATGGTCTGCAGGTCGGTGGAAGCCTGGAAAGTAGCGCCGTACTGCCAGGAGTAGTTCATGTCCACAGTGACATCCTTCTCTGCAGCAGCCGCGTTGGCGCCCTGGACATAGCCATAGCCAAACCGGCAGCAGGCATCGTTGGTGCCGCCGCCGCCGCCGGAGAAGCCCAGCTTGGTGAAGCCGTCCTTGACTGCGGCATAGCCGGCCAGATAACCAGCCTGCTCTTCCTGGAAGGCGATGCCAGCCACGTTGGTCAGGGTGTTGCCGCTGTCATCCTGCAGGGGGTAGCCGTCGATGAAGATGAAGGGCACGTCGGGGAATTCCGCGGCGGCACGCTTAAGAGCGGCCTCCTGGAGATAGCCGGCGCACACGACCACCTTGGCGCCGCCGTCCACGGCAGCCTTCATGGCGTCGTAACGGTCATCGTCGGTGGCCTCGCTGGAATTGGCGGGCTGATAATACTTGTAGCTCAGGCCATTGGCGTTGGCATAGAGCTTCACGCCGTCGAAGGTGCCCTGGTTGAAGGACTTGTCCTTCAGCTGGCCCACGTCGGTGACGAAGGCAACCTCGTACTTGCCATCCTCGCTGGTCATGGTGTCGGGGATGCTGTCGGGATCAACTGCGGTGGTTTCGGTGGTTTCCGTACCCTCGGTGGTGGTCTCGTTCTGGTCGGTGGTATCGGTGCTCTCGCCGCCACAGGCAGCCAGGCCGAGGACCATCATCGAGGCCAAGAGAAGTGCAAGAATCTTTTTCATCCTTTTCCTTTCCTCCATTTCATGGATTTGGTAAGGTTTTCGGTATTTTTTACCGTACCTTGACCAGATTATAACATTCCCTCTCCCCGCATGCAAGAGTAGGCGGAAAACTCGTCCCCTTTTTGACGAATTTCACAAATCCCTCTGCTGTCCCGGCAGAGAGACTGGCCAGGGCTGGATAAAAATTGCATTGTGCCGCCGGGTATGCTATCCTATTTGGGAAGAATCCACCACACAAGAGAGCACACACAGGAGGAGCAATGGCGAAACTCTATTTCAAATACGGGGCCATGGGCAGTTCCAAGTCCGCCCAGGCCCTGATTACGCAGTTCAACTACGAGGAGCTGGGCATGTCCGTCTGGCTCATCAAGCCCAGCGTGGACGACCGGGATGGGGCCGACATCGTCCGCAGCCGCATTGGCCTGTTCCGCCAGGCGGACGTGATCTTCCCCCAGGACAACCTGCTGGAGCGGTACCGCCAGGCGGGGACCTTTGACGTGATCATCGCCGACGAGGCCCAGTTCCTCACCCCGGAGCAGATCGACCAGCTGCGGCAGATCGTGGACGAGCAGGACGTGCCCGTGCTGTGCTTCGGCCTGCGCACGGACTTTCTCACCCACCTCTTCCCCGGCTCCCGGCGGCTGCTGGAGCTGGCCGACTCCATCACCGAGATCAAAACCGTCTGCGCCTGCGGGGCCAAGGCCACCGTCAACGCTCGGCTGGACAGCCAGGGCAGAATCCTCACCCAGGGGGACCAGGTCTTTCTGGGGGGCAACGACAGCTACGTGGCCATGTGCCACCGGTGCTGGCGGAAAAAGATCCGCGCCCAGGAAGAAGGGGGCAGAGCGTGAATGGCAGAAGTTTTTTCCCTTTTTTCGGAAAATTTTCTGCCACTTCTCTCTTTTTTATGGTATACTAAATTCATTCATCCCCCACTTCGCGCCGGTTCCCGGCGCCCAGTCGTTCAGGAGGTCGCTGCCCTATGAAATGCCCGTTCTGCGCCACCCTTGACAGCAAGGTGGTCGACTCCCGCCCCGCCAACGACGGCACCAGCATCCGCCGCCGCCGGGAGTGTTTAAAGTGCCACAACCGTTTCACCACCTATGAGACGGTGGAGGTGCTGCCTATGATTGTCATCAAGAAAAACGGGATGCGCCAGGCCTTCGACCGCAACAAGCTGCTGGCCAGCATGCTCAAGGCTTGCGAAAAGCGCTCGGTCTCCCTGTCCCTTCTGGAAAAGGCCGCCGACGAGATCGAGCAGGAGCTGCAAAACGAGCTGGGCGGTGAGATCAGCAGCCACCAGATCGGCGAGCTGGTGATGGAAAAGCTCAAGGACCTGGATGAGGTGGCCTACGTCCGCTTTGCCTCGGTCTACCGCCAGTTCAAGGACATCAACACCTTTATGGATGAACTGACCAAGCTCTTGGACAACAAGAAATGAGCCTCTTTCCAACCTTTGTTTGGAAAAGCCCCCGTCTGGGCCGGCAGTGTGCGCTACTGCCCCAGGCGGGGGCTTTTGGTTTTGTTGGGGCCGAGATAAGCCATGGCATCATCGGCCAAACAAATGCGCAGCATACAACAGAGAGAGGCCCTGAGGCCTCTCCCTGTCTGCGCGTATGAGGTTTTGTGTTGCTTCCCGGAGGATCAGCCCACGAACCGCATGAGGACGGTGGCGGCCTGCGCGCGGGTGGAGGTGCCCTGAGGAGCCAGAGCGTTGCC
>SFLH01000016.1 GCA_004554585.1 Clostridiales bacterium
AGACTATGTCGTAGATAGGCCGGAGGTGGAAGTGCAGTAATGTATGCAGCTGACCGGTACTAATCAGCCGAGGGCTTGACCTGAGTCTCAGGTTAAGAGCGTAGAGGAATGCAGGCGCTTGCTTAGAGGATGGCGGTTACTTTGTTCGGTTTTGAGGGTGTGCGAGCATCTTCTTTTCTCTTGAACGAAAGAGGAAGCAGGAGCCTAAGGTAGCAGTTAAGGTGAGTTTGCGATTAACTTGTCGTGACTGAGCCAGTTTAAAGTTCTTTTTGCTTATTTTTTCTTTCAAGAAAAAGTAAGTTGGTGTTGATTGCGGTGAGGGTCCACCCGTTCCCATTCCGAACACGGAAGTTAAGCTCACTCGCGCCGAAGATACTTGTTTGGAGACGAATAGCTCAGTCGGTAGAGCACGCGGCTGTTAACCGCGGTGTCGTAGGTTCGAGTCCTACAGGGGGCGCCACTTTACCAATTTCCTGGGCAACCAGGTTTGTATAAAGCCTATGGAAACCGGAAATGGGCCTTTAGCTCAGTTGGTTAGAGCAACCGGCTCATAACCGGTCGGGCCACGGTTCGAGTCCGTGAAGGCCCACCATATAGGGGTATAGCTCAGTTGGTAGAGCAGCGGTCTCCAAAACCGCGTGCCGAGGGTTCAAGTCCTTCTGCCCCTGCCATCATGGCGCGGTAGTTCAGTTGGTTAGAACGCCGGCCTGTCACGCCGGAGGTCGAGGGTTCAAGTCCCTTCCGCGTCGCCACTTTTTTCAGACTTGCTGTGACATCAAGTCCCATCGCTTGGGGTTCTTCCCCATCGATCTGCTGCTGTAGCTCAGTCGGTAGAGCGCATCCTTGGTAAGGATGAGGTCGGCGGTTCAAATCCGCCCAGCAGCTCCAAGAAGACCTTTGAGTCGTGAGGCTCAAAGGTCTTTTTCTGTTCTCTGTTGTGCGAAACATGAGGAATGTTTTATGGCTGAACTAAGAGAGGGCTACTGACCGGGCGGCGCGGGTCGGGGGAAAGGGCGGCGATTCTTTTGCCTTTGCGGTTCGTGTGAGTGATCCGCCTTGTTGGGAAAGGACCGAAGAAGTGGGACTCTATGGCCTGGCCCTCGGCCGGTTGACCTTTTGCCGAGGAGAACGTATAATGAAAGCGCATCATAGCATAGAAGAGAAAGGCAGCCGGTTTGGGGCGGCTGTCCGAGACGGCGTTCGCCTGCCGCCTCGTATCCAGAGAGGGAGGGAAGGCAAGATGATTCACTTTGCCTGCGACTACGCTGAAGGCGCCCACGAAGGGGTCCTGCGGCGCCTGTTTGAAACCAACCTGGAGCAGACCGCCGGCTATGGGGAGGATCCCTATTGCTGCAGAGCCCAGGGGCTGATCCGCCAGCTGTGCCGGAACGAGAGCTTGGAGGTCCATTTCCTGGTGGGGGGCACGCAAACCAACACCACGGTGATTGCCGCTGCCCTGCGGCCCCACCAAGGGGTGATCGCGGCGTCCAGCGGCCACATCAACGTCCACGAGAGCGGGGCCATTGAGTCCACGGGCCACAAGGTGCTGGCGGTGCCCAGCCGGGACGGCAAACTCTCAGCGCTGGATGTGCGCCGGGTCTACCAGTCCCACTGGGAGGATGAGACCCGGGAGCACATGGTCCAGCCGGGCATGGTCTACCTCTCCCAGCCCACGGAGAACGGCACCCTTTACTCCCTGGCGGAGCTGACCGACCTGTGGGAGACCTGTCAGGAACTGGACCTGCTGCTGTACATCGACGGGGCCCGGCTAGGCTATGGCTTGATGAGCCCCGCCTGTGACATGACCCTGCCGGACCTGGCCAGCCGGTGCGACGCTTTCTCCTTGGGCGGCACCAAGCAAGGACTGCTATTTGGGGAGGCCTTGGTGCTGGCCAACCCGGCGCTGAAGCGGGACTTCCGCTACCTCATCAAGCAGCGGGGAGGCCTGCTGGCCAAGGGGCGGCTGCTGGGGGTCCAGTTCTGCGCCATTTTGGAGGATGGGCTGTACTTCGAGCTCTCCCGCCACGCCGACCGGCTGGCCATGGAGCTGCGCCGGGCCTTTGAGGAGCGGGGGTATGAAATGCTCTACGATTCCTACACAAACCAACAATACCCTGTCCTGCCCGATGCCCTGCTGGCGGCCCTGGAGGAGGACTTCCTGTTCTCCTTCTGGAGCAAGCCAGATGGCAACCACACTGCCGTGCGGGTGTGCACCAGCTGGGCCACCGAGAGCCGGGCTGTGCAGGAACTCATCCGCGCCCTGGACCGCTGGGACGGGACCTGAAGTCCAAAGAGGAGGATATCCCATGAAACTTTACACCGTTGCGTGGCAGGACCGGCAGATGGTCTGCCTGGAGGTTAGCCCTGGCCGGCTGACCCCTCTGCCCTACGAGACCATGAACCACCTGCTGGCGGACGCCCCCGCCCACCGGCAGGGGGTGCTGGAGATCGCCGGGAAGGCCACCGGCGAGTTTGCCCTGGCCGATGTGCAGGTGCTCGCCCCCATTCCCTGCCCCCGGCAGGATGTAATCTGCCTGGGGATGAACTACCGGGAGCACAAGGCCGAGGCCGAGCAGTTTGACGCCCAGGCCTTCACCCGGGCGCCAGAGCGGGCGGTCTATTTTTCCAAACGAGCGACCCACTGCCCGGGCCCCGGCGCGCCCATCCCCGGCCACTTCGACCTGGTGGACAGCCTGGACTATGAGGTGGAGCTGGCGGTGATCCTGGGCCGGGACGCGAAGAACGTGAGGGCGGAAGAGGCCATGGACTACGTCTTCGGTTACACCGTCTTCAACGACGTCTCTGCCCGGAACCTGCAGACCGGCCACAAGCAGTGGTATTTCGGCAAGGGGCTGGACGGCTTTGCCCCCATGGGCCCCTGCATCGTCACCCGGGATGAGGCAGCCTGGCCGCCCGCCCTGCCCATCCGCTGCTGGGTCAACGGGGAAAAGCGCCAGGAGGCGGTCACGGACCAGCTGATCTTCTCCATCCCCCACATCCTCCAGGAGCTCACCCAGGGCATGACCCTCCAGGCGGGCACCATCATCGCCACCGGCACCCCGGCCGGGGTGGGCATGGGCGCCGACCCGCCCCGGTTCCTGAAGGCGGGGGACGTGGTCCGCTGCGAGATTGAGGGCATCGGGGTGCTGGAAAACACCATAAAGTAACCCCATAACAGGAAGCACCATGTCCCGCTGCGGGGACAAAAAAGGCCCTGGCCCATTAGATGGGTGCTCGTAAGAAGGTAATTCATTGGCAATGATACTTATGGTATCTGCCAGGCAGAAGCGTCTGACAACATGCACCATATTCGGCCTTTGGGCCGGGTGTGGTGCATGTTTAATTAGGTGCAGTCTATGAACTCCATTTGCAGCCGGCCAGAGGAAATCATTGGAAATGAACGGATTCATGTTTGAGAGAATCGCCTGAGCAGAGGAGAGCTGGTCCGGCGATCTTCACGATGGGAGGTGGCATTGTCCATAAGTTTATGATATGATTTCATTCAATAGAGTACGACACAAATCAGAATTTGGAGCACAGTTATGAATTATACGTCTGTTAACCTCAATGAATGGCGCAGAGGCAGCCTGTTTCAGTTTTATATTGATAAAATGCGAATCGTGATGAGTCTGACGGTGGATGTGGATGTGACCAACTTAAAAGCATATGCCAAGGCGCACCATCTTGATTTTTACCCTCTGATGGTGTGGGTCGTATCAAAAATTATCAATGCGCATGATGAGTTTAAGTACGGTTGGGATGCCGACGGCAATCTTATCCAATGGGAGGTTGTATCCCCTTCTTACACGGATTTTCATACGGAAGATGAGAATTTCACCAAAATGGTCACAGAGTACTCAGATGACCTTCTTGAGTTCTGCGGCAGAATGGCGGCCGACAGAGAGCGATACAAAAATGATCGAGCCCTTTTGGAGGATCAGCCCAAGAACTTCTTTGATGTCTCCTGCCTGCCATGGGTAAGATACGCGCACTTTGATGTTCATGTTTTTGACGAGGGAAAATTTCTCGCTCCTGTGGTCACTTGGGGCAAATACGAACCAAAGGACGGGAAACTGATCATGCCGCTTACCATGAACATTCACCACGCAGTTGCAGACGGGTTCCACCTTTCAAGATTTTTCAATGAAGTACAGGAATTGATGGATTCTTTGAGTTGAACTGCTTCCTGTTTGTCGGAGAGCCAGGCAAGGGTAAAATGCATTATTTTACTTTATAGGAGAAAATAAAGATGACGATTACAGAAATCATGAACAACAAAGCATTAAAACGTTTGGAAAAGAGGCATTCCCTTGCTGAAGCAATTATCAATCGGGAATTTAATTTTTCAATGATTTTAGAGGCTTGTGAATCTTTGCCTGAAAAAAGCAGGTCACTTTTACTCGAAGCCGTTGAAGAAGTAAGTCGCTTCAAAGCGTTTGCTTTAGAAGCAGATTATTTGGATTTGGCAGAAAAATATATTTTATCGTCTGATCATTCCTGCAAAAGGGAAGCTTCCAGAATTGTAGGGAATCTTGCAAACAAATTTCCAACGAAACTTGATAAAGCGATACCTGCTTTATTGCAAAATACAAAAAATGACGGAACCGTAATTAGATGGGCAAGCGCTTATGCATTATCTCGTATTATTGTCATTCCTCAATACGCTAAGAGCCCTTTATTTGAACAGCTTTCTGATTTGTGTGCAAAAGAAAATGAAAGTGGGGTAAAAAATCAATATATTAAGGCATTAAAAAAGCAGAAAAAATGAGATGAGTTTTTGTCAATGATGGTTTAAACTACAAACTGACCGTTGATCTACACCGCAGTGTGAGAAATCAGCGGTCTTTTTTCTCCCCATTTTCAGAGAAGGAGGTCATTTTTATGTTAGACAGGAAAGCGCTCGATCAACTCTGTTCAGAATAGAAACCGGAAGGAACAAGGAACGGCATAACCGAAGCCATGCCGTTCCTACAAAAAGCGAGATTACTTTCTTATGCCTCCCGAGCTTTTTCTTGGCCAGGGCCTTTTGGGCCAAAGGGAAAAACCGATTGTGCGGACAGGGGGGCGGCAGGGGAGGCACGTGCCTGTCGGCGCGGGTCAGAGGGGCAAGTCCTGCCCCAGCAGATCGTTCACCGCCTCCTCCAAGCGGGCCCGGTTCTCCCGCACCTGAGCGGTCAGCTGCTCTGTCTGGGCGAGAAGGGTCTGCTGCTGCTGGATGGTTAGGTCGGCGGCGTCCTGGAGGGTCTGGACAAGAAAGATGGGCCGGGAAAGTTCCAGCTTTGCTGCCAGCGTCAGAGTGTACTTGGCCTGTTCCAGGGCGTCCTGCCCCTGGCTGCCCATTGCGGCCAGGGCCTGCAGCCATTGGCTTTCCTGGTCCAGTTGTTCTTCCAAGCGCGCGAGAAGTTGGCTTTGGGGCAGTCCTGCCGCCCGCAGGGCGGCCAGCCGCCGCTGGCGGACCGCGGCGAAGGACTCCTCACAGCCGGCCAGGTCGGCCAGCTCCCGCTCTGCCTGCATCAGCTGCCCCTGGACGTCGGCCAGTTCCCAGGAGGCTTTCTGATCGGCCTGACGGGCGTCGCGCAGGTCCTTGCGGGCCGCCTCTTGGCGAGCCTCCTTTCTGCCAGCGATGGTAAACAGCAGCCCCATGGGCCCGCCGGACTCCAGCTGGGCCAATTCCTTTTCCGCCTGCTGGAGGGCCTGCTGCGTTTCCTTGGCGTGTACGGAAAGACGGTCACATTGTTCCTGCAGGGTCGTACGGGCAGTTTCCAGCTCTTTTTTCCGGCGCACCTGCGCGCGCAGCCGCTGGAATTGGGTCAGATCGTTTCCAAACTGAGACATGGGGGCCTCCTTTCTTGGTGGCAGCGGAGAAGGAAAAACGGGGCTTGCCAAATGGCAAGCCCCGTTTTTTGGTTGTGTTGAAAGAGGGGAACCTCAATTAGAAGATGCCCTGCTCCATCATAGCCTCAGCAACCTTCTTGAAGCCAGCGATGTTGGCGCCAGCGACCAGGTTGTAGCCCAGGCCATACTCCTCAGCAGCCTCAGCAGAGACTCTGTGGATGGTCTCCATCATCTTCTTCAGCTGGCCATCGACCTCTTCGACGGTCCAGGACAGACGCTCGGAGTTCTGGGACATCTCCATGGCGGACACGCCCACGCCGCCGGCGTTAACAGCCTTGGAAGGAGCGACGATCATGTGCTTCTGCTGCATCAGGAAAGCCAGAGCGTCGTTGGTGGTGGGCATGTTAGCGACCTCGATGTAGTACTTAGCGCCGCACTCAGCGATCTTCTTGGCCTGCTCCATGTTGACGTCGTTCTGCATAGCGGAGGGCATGATGATGTCAGCCTTCACGCCCCAGGGCTTCTGGCCGGGGAAGAACTCCACGCCGAACTTGTCAGCATAATCCTTAACCACGTTACGGCCGGAAGCACGCATCTCCAGCAGGTACTCGACCTTCTCGTCGGTGGACACGCCGTCGGGATCGTAGACATAGCCGTCGGGGCCGGACAGGGTGATGACCTTAGCGCCCAGTTCCTTGGCCTTCTTGCAGATGCCCCAGGTCACGTTGCCGAAACCAGCAGCAGCGATGGTCTTGCCCTTGATGTCCTCGCCCTCGTGCTTGAGGACCTCAACCAGATAATACACAGCACCGTAACCGGTAGCCTCGGGACGAGCCAGGGAGCCGCCATAGGACAGGCCCTTGCCGGTGAGCACGCCGTTCTCGAAGACGCCCTTCAGGCGGCGATACTGACCATACAGATAGCCGATCTCACGGCCGCCCACGCCCATGTCGCCAGCGGGAACGTCGATGTCGGGCCCGATGTAACGATACAGAGCAGTCATGAAGCTCTGGCAGAAACGCATGATCTCAGCGTCGGACTTGCCGGCGGGATCGAAGTCAGCGCCGCCCTTGCCGCCGCCGATGGGCAGACCGGTCAGGGAGTTCTTGAAGATCTGCTCGAAGCCCAGGAACTTCACGATGCCGGGATACACGTTGGGCTGGAAGCGCAGGCCGCCCTTGTAGGGGCCAAGAGCGCCGTTGAACTGGCAGCGATAACCAATGTTGGTGTGGGTCTTGCCAGCGTCGTCGGTCCAGACAACACGGAAGGTGAACATACGCTCAGGCTCGACCATACGGCCCAGCAGGTCAACGGCCTCGTACTCGGGGTGAGCGGAGACGACGGGGTCCAGAGAGCTCAGGACTTCTTCCACGGTCTGCACGAACTCGGGCTCGCTGCCGTGCTTCTTCTTAACGGTTTCAATAACGCTTTCAATGTAAGCATTCATGATAGTTTGGCTCCTTCGTTGATAATTTATTTTTACCTGGCGGCCCAGGCGAAAATACAAGGATACTTGCAATGGGCAGGCCCCACGGGCCCACACCACGTTTGCAACTGAAAGTATAGCACGTCACCCCTGTAAATGCAACAATTATTTTCAAAAAATTCCGATAAAATTTGCGCCATCCCACAAAATTCTCAGGGGACCTTTGGAATGAAAGACAGAAAGGGGCAAATTGCAAAAGACGCCGAAATTGCATCGGCGTCTTTTGGGGAGGGGCAAGCAGATATGGGGGCGAAAATGGCCTTACTTCCGCAAGATGGTGTGGCTGGCGGCCAGCCGCAGGGGCTCGATGACGATGAGGGTGATGATGGCTGCGGCCCCCACTTGAATCAAATTGCCCGGGATGGAGGTCAGGGGGACCACCCAGTTGCCGTAGATGACGGCCTCGGCCAGATAGTACCCGCCGATCTTGATGATGCAGGCCAGCACCAGGGCCAGCAGGTAGAAGGGGAAGGTCTTGTGCTTCTCCGTCACGGCCCCTACCACCAGACCCATGCACCCTACGATGACAAGGGTGAAGGGGGCCCAGAGGGTCCAGCCGGAGAAGAGGTCGAACAGCGCCATGCCCACCCCGCCGGCGATCATCCCTGTGCGCTTGCCAAAGAGGATGGCGGCCACGAACAGGGGCACATTGCCCAGGTGGATCAGCCCGCCGTTGGGGGCGAAGGGCAGGCGGATGTTGACCACGGCGGTGAAGACATACACCAGCACCAGGCACACGGCGGTGATGGCCAGGGACTTCACCCGGGCAGAGGTGGACGAGGATGTTTGTGTGGCGGTTTTGACGGACATGACGGGAACGCCTCCTTTTGGCTGTTTTTTGAACTGCCCCTACGATAGCATAGAACTGACCTTGCGCAAATTGCCAAAACAAAAGTTTTTGATATGGCCAGGGTGCGGGCCGTGGGAGCCGCCGGGCAGGCCAGATGGCTCATCTGGTTGTCATCTGGCCTGCTTTCTGGTATGATGGAGGACACTGACATCCATAACACAGCCGCCGCCCCCTGCCGGGCGGCGCGGGAGGAGGCGCTGCTCATGTCAAACCAGGTCTCCCGCTCCCTGCTGGAGCGGCTGGAGGAGCACCACCGGGAGGGGTATCTCTCCCTGCACATGCCAGGGCACAAGGAGAACGAGGCCCTGGCGCCCTATCTGGCCCGGTTGGGGGCGGGGCTGGACATCACGGAACTGCCCGGCTTTGACGACCTGCACGATGCCGGAGGCATATTAAAGGAATCCATGGACCGGGCCGCCGCCCTGTGGGGCAGCCGGAAGAGCTATTTTCAGGTCAACGGCAGCACCGGCGGTCTGTTAGCCGCCGTCCGGGCGGCCACCCGCCGGGGGGACAAGGTCCTTCTGGCCCGCCACTGCCACAAGGCCATCTACCACGCTGTGGAGGTCTGCGGCCTGGAGCCGGTCTTTCTCCTGCCGCCGGTGGAGCCCACCTTTGGCCTGGCCGGCTCCGTGACCCCCCAGCAGGTGGAGGAGGCCCTGGCGGAGCACCCTGAGGTGAAGCTGGTGGTCTATCCCAGCCCCACCTACGACGGGGTGATCAGCGACACGGCGGGCATCTGTGCCGTGGCCCACGCCCGGGGGGTTCCCGTCCTGGTGGATGAGGCCCACGGGGCCCATCTGGGCTTCCACCCCGCCTTCCCTCCTGGGGCTATGACCCAGGGAGCGGACCTGGCGGTGGCCAGCCTGCACAAGATGCTCCCCAGCCTCACCCAGACGGCCATCCTCCACGCCAGCGGCCGGCTGGTGCCCATCCCCCAGGTGGCCCGGCAGACGGGCATTTTCCAGTCCAGCAGTCCCTCCTACCTGCTCATGGCCTCCATGGACAGCTGCGTGCGGCTGCTGGAGGAGCGGGGTGAGGAACTCTTCTCGGCCTGGCACCGGCGGCTGGCGGAATTGGACGAGAGGCTCAAAGACCTCAAGTACCTGCGCTGTCCCGGCCACGGGGCGGAGGTGGGGGCGTGCTACCCCGGCATCTTCGCCTTAGACCCGGCCAAGATCCTCATCTCCACCCGAAACAGCGCCCTGACCGGGGTGGAGCTGATGGGCCGCCTGCGGGAGGAGTACCACATTGAATTGGAGATGGCCCTGGGCCACTACGCCGTGGCCATGACCGGCCTGGGCACCGACGACGCCATGCCCGCCCGCCTGGCCGAAGCCCTGCTGGCCCTGGACCAGGCCGCCGGCCCCTGCCAGGAGGAACCCGCTGCCCCGTCTGCGCCCTATGTCCTGCCTCCCCGCTGCCTGTCCATGGAGGAGGCCGCCCAGGCCCCCGGGGGCCTGACTTTCCTCTACGACGGCATGGGGAAGGTGTGCGGGGAATATCTCTGGGCCTATCCCCCCGGCATCCCCCTCATCACCCCCGGCGAGGAGATCACCTCCGCCGTGGTGGAGGCGGTGGAGGACCTCTACCGGGCGGGCGTCCGCCTCATTGGCACCCGGGGCAAGCCGCCCTTTACTACCTTTGCATTGGGGGATCAAGACGGATGAGAGAGAGTTCCATGGGGGCACGCGCTCCCCGCTTTCACGTGAAAAACCGGACCCTCACCGCCATCGCCGGCACCGTCTGGCTGCTGGCGGGAGGGAACGTGGCTCGGCTGGGCTTTCAGGCTTACAGGAGCCTGGGGCGGATCACCCTGGTCCACCCCCTGCTGTCTCTGGTGGTCTTTGGGGCCTTTGGGAGCATGTTTTTCCGGCTGACCCAGAAGCACATCCGGCGCATTCGCAGCCACAGTCTGCCCACCCAGCCCTTCTGGTGCTTCTTTGACAAAAAGGCCTACCTCATCATGGCCTGCATGATGGGCGGGGGCATCGGCCTGCGGTACTCCGGCCTGGTGCCCGAGGTTTTCATCGCCGTTTTTTACTCCGGCCTGGGCTGCGCCCTGGCCCTGGCGGGGGTGCTCTTCTGGCGGGACTTCTTCCGGGCCGACTGGACCTGGGAAACCCCAGCGGCCTGACCCGCCCTTGGGGGCGGAAGGTCTCCGCCTCCGCTGTGCTTGTGCTTATTATTATAGGAGGAATGTAATATGAAGATTGTTGTCATCACCGGCAGCCCCCACCGCCACGGCACCTCGGCTCTACTGGCTGAGCGGTTTATCCAGGGGGCCCAGGAGGCCGGCCACGAAGTCTTCCGCTTTGATGCCGCCTTTGCAGATCTGCACCCATGTCTTGGCTGCCGGAAGTGCCGTACCACCGACCAGGGCTGCGTGTACAAGGACGACATGGAGCAGCTCAACCCCCACCTGCTGGCGGCCGACCTGGTGGCCTTCGTCTCCCCCATCTACTACTACGACTGGACCGCCCAGCTGAAAACCGCCATCGACCGCTTTTACGCCAACAGCCCCGCCTTGCGGGTGCCCAAAAAGACCGCCTTGCTGCTGACCATGGAGGACGACACCATGGCCTCCGCCGCCGGGGCCATCCTCTCCTACGAGGGCATGACCAACTTCCTCCACTGGGAGCGGGTGGGGGTTCTCTCCGCCCTGGACTGCCTGGACCTGGAGGCCATGGCCAAGACCGACTATCCCCAGCAGGCCTACCAGCTGGGCAAATCCCTCTGAGCGGCCGCCTATCCAACCGAAAAGACCCGCCGGACCAAACCAGGTCCGGCGGGTCTTTTTCGTGGCGCCAAGGCAGGGGAGAAAGACCGGCAGCCCTTGCCGCTCAAGGACTTTCCCAACGGTCGAGCGGGAAATGGGGAGAAACCCATTGACATCTTCGCAGGGGCGGTCTACAATGGCGTTGTGTATGATTGTGCGATGCAAATAATACAATAATACACGATGCGAGAAAGGATGGTGTGCGGTATGCATGGCAGCAAAGGAACAGAAAGGGTGCCCTGGTATCTTCGCCCCCTGTGGGCCCTGCTGGCCCTGGGGGTGCTGTGTGTGGTGTGGGGCATGTACGGCAGGGCCAGGGTGAGGGGCCGTCTGGCCGAAGCCCGCCAGGCCCGGCAGGTGGCCGCCCACGGCTGTGCCCTGGCCCTGGGCCGGGATTTGACCAGGCACAACTGCTTTCGCTACTGCAACCGGCGCAGCCTGTCCCCCGATTACTTTGCGCGCGCGGCGGCAACCCTGTCCGACGGCTATGTTTACCTGGCCTTTGCCCGGTCCAACAGCCCGGCGGGGGAGGTCATCGGCCTGTTCACCCAGCGGACGTACAACCACGTCTCCCTGGCCTTTGACCGGGACCTGCGCACCCTGGTCAGCTATAACGGCGGCGGACGAGGGGGTGCCCCCGGCCTGAACCCCGAGACCCTTTGGGAGCTGGCCGGCCGCCCGGGGGCCGCGGTGCGGGTCTACCGCCTGGCGGCCACCCGGGACCAAAAACAGATCATGCTCCGCCGCCTGGGGAAGATCAACCAGGAGGGCAGCGCCTACAATCTGCTGGGGCTGGCGGTTCCCTACGCCCGGCAGCCCAACATCATGTTCTGCTCTCAGTTTGTCTACCGGCTGCTGCGGCTGGCCGGCTTGATCTATTTCCACAAAGATCCCTTTCACGTCCGACCCACGGATTTTGTGGAGTGGGACGACCAGGGGCGCTTGGAATTTGTGGCCGAGTATGCCTGGGACGGCCGGGGCCTGCGCCAGACCCTACCCGCCCGCCCGGGCCTGCCCGCCGGCTGAACCAGCTGGCCTCCGCTCTTCCACTAAAAATTTACACCTGTCTTGACATGGGAGTTGATAGGTGCTAGAATGGCCCGGATGGTAAAAAACAGAAAAGTGGGAGATACTATGGTTCAACATTGTGATGTGATCATTGTGGGCACCGGCGTGGCGGGTCTGTACTGCGCGCTGAATCTGCCCGACGACCTGCATGTTCGCATTTTAACCAAGCAGAAAGCGGAGGAGGCAAACTCATTTCTCGCCCAGGGCGGCATCTGTGTGTTGCGGGGGGAGGATGACTTTGCCGATTATTATGAGGACACCATGCGGGCGGGCCACTACGAAAACGACCCGAAAACGGTGGAACTGGTGCTGCGCAGCTCCAACCAGGTCATCCGGGACCTGATCCGCTACGGGGTGCGGTTTGACCGGGACGCCGACGGAGAACTGGAGTACACCCGGGAGGGGGCCCATTCCAAGCCGCGGATCCTGTACCACCAGGACATCACCGGCCAGGAGATCACCGGCACCCTGCTGCAGCGGGTCCGGGAGCGGCCCAACGTCCAGATCCAGGAGAACACCACTATGGTGGACCTGCTGGTGCAGGAGGGCCGCTGCTGCGGGGTGGTGGCGGTGGGAGAGGACCAGCGCCTGTTCGCCCTCCAGGCCGGCGCGGTGGTCCTGGCCTGCGGCGGGATCGGCGGGTTGTATCAGAACTCCACCAGCTACTCCCACATCACCGGGGACGCCCTGGCCATCGCCCTGAAGCACCAGATTGCCCTAAAGGACCTCAACTACATCCAGATGCACCCCACCACCTTGTACGCCAAGGGAAAGGGACGGAAGTTCCTCATCTCGGAGTCGGTCCGGGGGGAGGGAGCCCTGCTCCTGGACAAGCACGGCCAGCGGTTCACCGACGAGCTGCAGCCCCGGGACGTGGTGAGCAAGGCCATCTGGAAACAGATGCAGATCGACGGCACCGAACACGTCTGGGAGGACCTGCGCCCGCTGGGGGAGCAGGTGATCCTGGAGCATTTCCCCAACATCTTTCAGCAGTGCCTGCGCATGGGCTACGACGTGCGCAGAGAGCCCATCCCGGTGGTCCCGGCGGAGCACTATTTGATGGGGGGCATCGCTGTGGACCTGGCCAGCCGGACCTCCCTGGAGGGGCTGTATGCCTGCGGGGAGACCAGCTGCAATGGGATTCACGGCAGAAACCGGCTGGCCAGCAACTCCCTGCTGGAGGCCATGGTCTTTGCCAACCGGGCGGCGGACGACATCGCCTTTGGCTGCCATGGGGGGCGCACCGCCCCAGTGGAAGAAGTGCCCCTTCCCGAGACCATGGACCTGGAGCAGCTGTTCCAGGGCTATGCCGACGCGGTGCGGAAACAAATTGAAAGGCTGAACCAGCAATGAATGAGATTACCATGAAAACCACCGTAGACCGGCTGCTGCTCCAGGCCCTGCGGGAGGACATGCCAGACGAGGACGTCACCACCAACGCCATCCTGCGGGAGAGAACCCCGGGAAGCGTGGATCTGATTTGCAAGCAAAAGGGCATCCTGGCCGGCCTGCCGGTCTTTGCCCGGGTGTTCACCCTGCTGGACGAGACCACCCAGGTGGAGTGCTTTTTCCACGACGGGGACCCGGTGGAGCCGGGGGACCTGCTGGCCAGGGTCCACGGGGACCTGCGGGTGCTGCTGTCGGGGGAGCGGGTGGCCCTGAACTACCTGCAGCGCATGAGCGGCATCGCCACCTACACCAGCCAGGCGGCGGCCTTGCTGAAGGGCAGCAAAACCCGCCTGCTGGACACCAGAAAGACCACCCCCAACTGCCGGATCTTTGAGAAGTATGCGGTGCGCGTGGGCGGCGGCGGCAACCACAGGACCAACCTGTCCGACGGGGTGCTGCTCAAGGACAACCACATCGGCGCCGCCGGGGGCATCGCCCAGGCGGTGGAGCGAGCCCGGGCCTACGCCCCCTTTGTGCGCAAGATCGAGGTGGAGGTGGAGACCCTGGACCAGGTGTCCCAGGCCCTCCAGGCCGGGGCGGACATCATCATGCTGGACAACATGTCCCTGGAGCAGATGAGGCAGGCCCTGGCGATGATCGGCGGAAGGGCCCAGACGGAGTGCTCGGGCAATGTGACCCGGGAGAACATCGAGGGGCTCAAGCAGCTGGGGGTGGACTACATTTCCAGCGGTGCGCTGACCCATTCCGCCCCCATCCTGGACATCTCTATGAAACACATGCGCCCCAGCGCCCAGAAAGACGGGTGTGTATGAAAGGCCTTCAGCGGCAGAGGGAAATCCTGCAGATTTTGCAGCGGCAGGACGCCCCCATTTCCGCCAGCCAGCTGGCCCGGCGCTTTCAAGTCAGCAGACAGGTGATCGTCCAGGACATCGCCCTGCTTCGCGCCAGAAACCACCCCATCCTGGCCACATACCGCGGCTATGCGATCCCTTCCGATTCCCCCCAAAGGAGCATGAATCCCATGAACGTTTCCCAGCTACAACAGGAGATCCTGCGGCTCAAGCAGGAAAAGGGCGTCTTCATTCTGGCCCACGCCTACCAAAGCCAGCCCATTTTGGAGGTGGCGGACGCCGTCGGCGACTCCTATGGGCTCAGCCTCCAGGCCAGCAAGAGCCCCCAGGACAAGATCGTCCTGTGCGGCGTGCGCTTTATGGCCGAGACCTGCAAGGTGCTCTGCCCAGACAAGCGGGTCTATTTGCCCAATCCGGCTGCCGGCTGCCCCATGGCGGACCAGGTGGACCTGGCCCAGGTGGAGGAGCTGAAGAAACGCTATCCCCACCACACGGTGGTGGCCTACATCAACACCACGGCCAGCCTGAAAACGGCGTGCGACGTGTGCGTCACCTCCTCCTCTGCGGTGGAGATCTGCCGCAAGATCCCCAACCGCCACATCCTCTTCCTGCCTGACCAGAACCTGGGACGCTATGTGCAGGCCCAGGTCCCGGACAAGGAGTTTGTGCTCTTTGGCGGGGGCTGTCCCCACCACCAGCAGGCGACAAGGCAGGACGTGGACCGGGAAAGGGCCCGGCATCCCCAGGCGGAGCTGCTGGTCCACCCCGAATGTCTCCCGGAGGTGACCGAGCAGGGGGACTATGTGGGCTCCACCACCGGCATCATGGACTATGCCGCCGCCTCCCCGGCCCGGGAGTTTCTCATTGCCACGGAAAACAGCATCGTGGAGCACCTGCAGTACCAGCATCCCCACAAACGGTTCTACCCCTTGACCACCAAACTCACCTGCCCGGACATGCGCAGCACCTCCCTCATGGATCTGTACCACTGCCTCCAGGGCGCCGGCGGCGAGGAAATCTGCCTGCCGGAAGCGGTGATGACCCAGGCGGCCCGAAGCATCCAGGCCATGATCACCCTGGGCAAAGAGGGGTAAGCGGCGGCGCGCCCACCCCAGAGCAGGCAATCCCCCCATTGACAGATGGGGGAAAGTACATTATAATATCTCTGATTTCTGACGATATCCCCCACACAGGGGGAAGGAAAGGAGGGTTCCTCATGAAGAGAATCCAGACCCTGGAGACCCGGGACCTGGCCAAGAGCCTGAAGACCGGCGGCTGCGGCGAATGCCAGACCTCCTGCCAGTCTGCCTGCAAGACCTCCTGCGGCCTTGCCAACCAGCAGTGCGAGAATTCCAATCGCTAAACCAAGCTGACACACGGGGAAAGCTGCCGCCTGATCGGGCCCGATCAAGCGGCACTTTTTTCATTCGACGGAAGTGAGAGAACAACTATGATCCATCAATACAAGCTCAACGGCTGCAACATCGTCCTGGACGTCTACAGCGGCTCGGTCCACCTGGTGGACGAGGTGGCCTACGACATCATCGCCCTGTTTGAAACCACCCCCCCAGAGGAGATCGTGGCCCAGATGATGGCCAAGTACGGCCACCGGGACGACGTGGACGAGGGGGAGATCCGGGAATGTCTGGCGGATATCCAGGCCCTCAAGGACGCGGGCAAGCTCTTTTCCCAGGACCTGTGGCGGGATGTGGAGCAGGAGGCCTTTGAGCACACCAAGCCCGTCCTCAAGGCCATGTGCCTGCACGTGGCCCACACCTGTAACCTCAACTGCGACTACTGCTTCGCCAGTCAGGGCAACTACCACGGGGACCGGGCTCTCATGTCCTTCGAGGTGGGCAAGCAGGCCCTGGACTTTCTCATCGCCAACTCCGGCAGCCGGGTGAACCTGGAGGTGGACTTCTTCGGCGGCGAGCCCCTGATGAACTGGCAAGTGGTCAAGGACCTGGTAGCCTACGCCCGCAGCCAGGAGCCCATCCACCACAAGAACTTCCGCTTCACCCTCACCACCAACGGCATGCTCCTGGACGACGAGGTCACCGACTTCTGCAACCGTGAGATGCACAACGTGGTCCTGAGCCTGGATGGGCGGAAGGAGGTCCACGACCGCCTGCGGAAAAACCTGGCCGGCCTGGGCAGCTACGACATCATCGTGCCCAAGTTCCAGCGCTTCGTCCAGCGGCGGGGGGACCAGAGCTACTACATGCGGGGGACCTTCACCCACGACAACGTGGACTTCACCGAGGACATCTTCCACATGGCCGACCTGGGCTTCACCGAGCTGAGCATGGAGCCGGTGGTCAGTCCCCCCGGCGAGCCCTGGGCTCTGACGGAGGAGGACCTGCCCAAGCTCTTCCAGCAATATGAGATCCTGGCCAAGGAAATGCTGAAACGGGAGGAGGAGGGCCGTCCCTTCACCTTCTACCACTACATGCTGGACCTGGAGGGCGGCCCCTGCCTGCACAAGCGCATGTCCGGCTGCGGCTCGGGCACGGAGTATCTGGCGGTGACCCCTTGGGGCGAGCTCTTCCCCTGCCACCAGTTCGTCAACGACCCGGCCTACTCCATGGGCGACGTGTGGAAGGGGATCACCAACCAGGCCCTGGGGGAGAAGTTCCACCGCTGCAACGTGGTGGCAAACCCCGACTGCCGAGACTGCTGGGCCCGGCTCTACTGCGCCGGCGGGTGCGCGGCCAACGCCTACCACGCCAGCGGCGACATCAACGGAACCTACGACTACGGCTGCCAGCTGTTCAAGAAACGGGTGGAGTGTGCCATCATGATTAAGGCCGTGCAGGCCCAGAAAGGATAAGGAGGAACCCTGTCATGGAACAAAAGAAAGTGACCTATATGGGAGCGGACACCCAGGACGTGACCGAGCAGCTGGAGGCGGGCAACGAGAAGATGGCCGCCAAGGGCTGGCGGGAGTACCGGGTGGACATGCTCTCCTCCTCCACCGTCCGGGTGACTTATGTCCGGGGGGAGATTGAGGAGGAAGAGGAAGACTTCCTCTCCATCGCCGACGAGGAACAGTGACCGAAACGCCCTGCCCCCAGGGAGAAAGGAGCCAAAGATGGTCATTGGACTGATCGTGGGCATTGTATTCATCGCGATTGTGCTCTATGTTCAGAGCCGGAACAAAGACGAATAACATGCAAAAAGAATCGACAAAAAAGAAGGGCCTTCGCCGGGTCCTGCTGGCCCTGGGCCTGGTATGCGCTCTGGCGGCGGCGGTGATCCTCATCCCCAACGCCTGTGTGGTCCTGTCCACCAAGGGCAAGATCCTCACCTTGGAGGACGCCCCCCCGGAAGAGGCAGACTGCATCCTGGTGCTGGGCTGCGGCGTGTATTCCGACGGCAGCCCCACCCCCATGCTCCGGGACCGGCTCAGCCGGGCGGTGGAGCTGTATCAGGCGGGCTGGGCGGGCAAGCTGCTCATGTCTGGGGACAACCGCAGCAAGTACTACAACGAGCTGGCCACCATGAACCGGGTGGCCCAGGAGATGGGGGCGCCCAAGGAGGACATCGTCCTGGACTACGCGGGCCTGTCCACCTATGACAGCCTCTACCGGGCCCGGGACATCTTTGGGGCCAAGCGGATCGTCATCGTCACCCAGGAATACCACCTCTACCGTGCCCTCTACCTGGCCCAGGCCCTGGGGCTGGAGGCCTGGGGCGTGGCCGCCGACGGCCAGAACTACCGGGGCCAGACTATGCGGGACCTGCGGGAGATCTTAGCCCGGGACAAGGACATCCTCTCGGCCATCTTCCTGCCGGAGCCCGCCATTCTGGGGGACCCAGTTCCGCTGGAAGGCACCTGACACAGAAAAAACGGAGACCTCTGCACGGCAGAGGCCTCCGCTTTTTTTGTTTGTTGCGGTGGAGCAGGGGAAGTTAGGACAGAGCGGCCCGATAGGCCCCCGCGTCCGCCCGCAGCTGGGCGTAGGCGTCCTGGAATGCCTCCTGGTCCATGGTGTCTGTTTTTTGGTCGAAGACGGCCAGCACCTGGCCGCCCTGCTGCCAGGTGACCGTTTTGGCGTTGTCCACCAAGTCCAGGAAGAGGGTGGACACGTCCAGCAGATAGGCCATGAGCAGGGGGTCCTCCTGAGAGGCGGGCTGTTCCAGATAGATGGTGATGCCATAGGGTTCGGCGGAGGTCTGCAGGGAGAAGGTGTAGGACCCCGCCACCGCCGACAGGTGCAGGGCCTCCAAAATGGCCCCGCAGGCGCTGTTGTTGCCGAGATAGGGGGTGGCCAGACTGCGGACCTGGTCGGCCAGGTCCTGGGTGAGGTACTGGTTCAGGTCCCCCCGCCACCGGGCGTAGTCCTGGGACAGGGCCAGGGAAGAGCTGCCCGAAGCCACCTTCACCGTGGCGGAATACCCGTCGTGGTTGACCCGGACCAGCCGCGTAGAGGGCGTGTCCTGGAGATAGAACACCGTCCCGCCGGTCTGGCTGGTCAGCACCACATCTCCGTCCTGGGGGGTGAGGCGCTCTGCGGTGGTGTAAGGCCCTTGGACCACCTCTTTCAGCAGAGGGATGAGGGCGTCCAGGCTCTCTTCTGGCAGTTCCACCGGCAGGCCGCCGTCCAGGACGTAGGCGCTGGTGATGGACACCCCGTCCAGCTGCCTGCCATGGTCGCCGGGGTTGGAGAGGATGAGCACCACCGTCAGGGCGCAGACCGCTAGGGCCACCAGAGCCACCAGCAGGGGCGGGCGCTTGAACTCCAGCACGTGGTGGATGCGGTGCTTGGTCTCCGTCTCGGCAAAGGCCAGGGCCCCGGCCTGGCAGGGGGGCGGGGTCTGGCCCAGCCGAAGCAGGGTCTCCGCGTACCCCGCCCGCTCCTGGGGGGAAAAATCGCGGATGACCGCCTGGTCGCAGGCCACCTCCAAATCCCGGCAGAACAGCCGGTAGGCCAGGTGGATCACCGGGTTCCACCAGTGCAGGGCTAAGGCCAGAAAGGCCAGCAGCTTGGCCCAGTGGTCCCGCCGGCGCAGATGGGCCCGCTCATGGAGCAGCACATAGCACCGGGCCTGCCCGGTGAGCTCTGCGGGCAGATAGATCCGGGGCCGGACCCACCCCAACAGGAAGGGGGCGGGGATCTGATCGCTCTCCCAGACACCCGGCTCCGCCGGCACCGCCTCGGCCACCTGCCGGCGGAGCCGGCGGGCAGACCAGAGGGCCCACAGCAGCACACCCGCCGACCCGGCCCCCCAGAGGGCCAGAACCAGGGGAGCCGGGTCAACGTCCTGCGCCGGGGCAGGGCTGTCCTGGACGGCGGGCAGCTCTGCCGCCGGGGCCTCCGCCGCTGGGGCGGGGGAGAGAATGGGGGCAGTGATCTCCTGGACCGTCGGCACCGCCGGCAGGCTCACCGGGAGGGACAGCCCCACCGGGCAGACCAGCCGGAGAAAGACCGCCAGCCACAGCAGGCAGGTGATCCACCGGGGGGCTTTTTTCAAAAAGAGCCGCAGCACCAGCACCGCCAGGGCGCCCACGGTGGCGGCGGCGGACATGGTCAGCAGGGTGTGCAGCAGTTCATCCATGGAGATCACCTTCCCATTCGTAGAGGTTTACCAGGTCGTCCCGGTCCATGCCGGGGTAGAAATAGACATCGTCGTTGGAGGAGGCCACCTTGGGGGCCAGCTTTACCAGCCAGGCCAGGTGCCAGGGGTGGGTGTTATCCCAGTCCCAGAAGGCCAGGTAGAGGGCGTCCTGGGTCTCATACAGGCGGTAGCCGGTGTCGGCCTCGGACCACAGGCTGTGGTCGGCGTATTCCGCCAGGCCGTCCTCGAGGGTGTCGGGGTCATAGGGCCGGTAGAGGTACCAGGCTTCCTGGACGGCCTCTTCCGGCAGCAGGGCGTCAGCGGGGTGTCCGGCGGGGACGGGGTCCCGGTCCGTGAGGGCCTCAGAGCGCCAGGCGCGGAGGTATGTGCGCAGGTCCTGATCCAAGTCCGGCGGCCCCCACAGGGTGGCAAACTGGGGGGAGAAGAGGAATTCTCCGGCGGTCTCGCTCAGGGAGACATAGGGAGCGTCCAGCCGGTGGAGAGAGAAGTCCTCGCTCTGATAAAGGACTTGCTCCACGTCATAAGCGGGCTGGAACATCCCGGCATAGGCGGAGGAACAACAGACATAATAGGGCAGGGACAGGCAGTTCCACCACCCCAGGTGCCGCTGGGAATAGAGGTAGGAAAACTCGTCCAGGGTGCAGGTAGACAGCCCATCCCGGGGCAGGCTGGCCCGGTCCACCCGCAGGCCCACGCCGGTGTCGGGGAAGACCCAGCCTGCCTGATCTAGCTCAGGTACCAGGGCCAGGAGAAGGAGGCACCGCTGGGCCAGGTCTTGCTGGAGCCTGCCATCGACCTCGGGCGTCTGGTCGGGCAGCAGGACCAAGGTCTGGCGGCCATCGTACTCTGCCTGGAGCTGGATGGTGTACGGTCCCACCAGCTCCTGGACGCCCAGCGCGTCCAGCAGGGCTTTCGCACCCTCCAGATCCTCCGCGCCCTTGGGGGCCAGGGCGTAGACCTCCTGGGCGGAGGGGTCGCCGGTGAGGACCTCGGCAGCCCGATACCAGCTGATCCAGCGGAGATAAACGGTGTTGCCGTCTATGGTATGGTAGTCACTGTACTTTCCGTTCAGGACGGCCTGCCGGAAGGTGGTTTCCTCCCCCTGCTGCCGCACCTGGACCAGGTAGGGCGGGAAGAGGCGGTAAGACACACTGCTGTCGTCCGGGTGGCTGAGCAGGATGGTCCCCTCGGGCAGCCCGGGGTCGTCACAGGAGACATAAGCGCTGCGCTTGGTGTCCTCCAGCAGGGCAGCCAGGGGCTGGACCAAACTCTCCGGGAGAGGGACTTCCTCCCCCTGGCAGATCATGGCTCCCTGGGTCACCCGGTGCCAGTCAACCCGGACTCCGTCGGCCTCCGGGTTGACGGCAAACACCGTCCCCGCCAGCAGGCAGAGGACCAGGGCGGTGGCCAGGACCCCCGCCGCCGGGCGTTTATAGGACAGCAGCAGGGCAATGCGCGCCTTGGCGTCCTCCTCCCCAAAGGCCAGGGGGAGGGCGGCGGGCACGCCGGGCTCCCGGGACAGGTGGAGCAGGGCCTGGGCATAGCCGGCGGTCTCCTCCGGGGCCTCCTTGGGCAGGCGGCGGAGGACGGCCTGGTCACAGGCAGTCTCCAGGTCCAGGCAGAGCAGGCGATAGGCCACCCACAGCACGGGGTTGAACCAGTGGAAACACAGCAGCAGATAGGCCAGGGGTTTGACAATGCAGTCCCCCCGGCGGATGTGGGCCCGTTCGTGCAGGAGAACATAGCGCTTCTCCTGGGGCGACAGGGACGGGGTGAGGTAGATTTTGGGCCGGAAGATCCCCAGCACAAAGGGGGAGGGAATCCGGTCGCTCTCGTAGACATTGTCCTCTACCAGCACCGCCTCCGCCACCCGGCGGCGCAGGCGCAGGTAGGAGACCAGCCCCCAAACAAGCCCCACGATGGTTCCCGCCAGCCAGACGGCGAAGAGAATGGCCCAGGGGGTCCCGTCCTCCTGGGTGGGAGCCGGGACGGTCTCGTTGGTGGTGTCAGGTGGAGTGAAGTCGGTCGCTTCCTCCGTGGCGGCGGGGGCGGATTCTGTGGGTGTGGTCTCCGGGACTTCTACCGGCGGAATCTCCAAGGGGGAGGGCCGGGAGGAGGTCAGGACGAACTGGGCCGCCGACCCGTCGGCCACCCCCTGGGGCACCAGACTCACCGGCAGGGACAGGCTCACCGGGCAGGCCATGCGGAACAGAACCACCAGCCACAGCAGGCACACCAGGGCCCGGGGGGCTTTGTACAGGAAGAAGTGGACCACCATCACGCCCAGGGCCGCTATGGCGGCGGCCAGGCTCATGGTGAAGAGGGTGGTGCAGAAGAGTTCCATAAGGACCTCCTTTCCCGGGGGTCAGTGGCGCTGGCGGTAGGCAGCCAGCATTTCTTCAATCTCTGCAGCCTCCTGGTCGGTGACGGTACCCGCCTGGAGAAAGGCGGCCAGGAAGCTGGGCAGGGAGCCGTGGAAGGAGCGCTGCAAGACCTCCTGTCCGTCGGCCCGCTGGACCTCGGCCCGGTCCACCAGAGCGGTGACCTCGGCGGCCTCGTTTTTCAGATAACCCTTGTCGCTCAAACGCTTGATCACGGTATAGGTGGTGGTGCGCTTCCAGCCCAAGTGGTCCGCGGCCAGCTTGCACAGCTGGGCGGAGGACACCGGCTGGGCGTCCCACACCAGCTCCAGCAGCCGATGGTCGGCCAGGGAGAGGGGGGCGGTGGGTTTCATGGGGATCACCTCCTATAGCAGTCTAACCCTTTAGACACCTTTAGTCTAATCGATTAGACAGCCTTTGTCAAGAGATTTGCACAAAAAAAGTCCTCCCGGTACGGGAGGAAAACTTGTGTCCAAAGAAGCGCAGGAACCCTGCCGTGCTGCATACGATTGCGGCCCCAGCAAAGGCCGTCTGCACTTTCCCCCATCCGTCCTGACCACAGAGGAAACGCTGCCTTCCGCCGTCCCCACCCAAAGGGTCCCATCTCCCGGCCCCAGCCGCCCAATCGGTGGGCGGCTCGCCTTAGGAGCCTTTCGCTGAGCGGGCCGCAGGCCGCTTACGCCGACAGAACATCTCTCATTCCCGTTTACACAAACCAGAGAAGGGGAGCGTGAGGGGAGGAACCTCCTCCCCTCACCCCCGGGGTCCAGGGGCCGTAGCCCCTGGTGCTCTTTCGGCTGGGCTTTCTCCAGAGAAAGCCCAGGCCCCCGCGGCAGCGGCCCCCCGGGAGGGGGACCCTCCCCAGTCTCACCCACTGTGGGTGTCTTTCCTCAAACAATCTGGAAAAGGTAGAATTTCAGGTACTCCGTCTCCGGCACCCCCCACAAAATAGGGTGGTCCGGCGCCTGCCGCCGCTCCTCGATCTGCCGCAGGGAGACAGCGGCGTCGGCGGCGGCCTCCCAAAGCATCTGTCGGAAGAGGGTGGGGGTCATGAAGTGGGAGCAGGAGCAGGTGGCCAGATACCCGCCCCGGGGCAGCAGCTTCATGGCCTTCAAATTGATCTCCTTGTACCCCCGGAAGGCGTTTTTCACCGTGGCCCCGCTCTTGGTGAAGGCGGGGGGGTCCAGGATGATGAAGTCATAGGGATGCCCCTTCTCCTTGGCCAGGTCGGTGAGCAGGTCAAAGACGTTGGCCTGGACCACATCCACCTTGTCCGCCAGGCCGTTGCGGGCGGCGTTGCGGCGGGTGAGGGCCACGGCCTCCTGGGAGATGTCCACCGCCGTGACGTGGGCGGCCCCGGCCTTGGCGCAGTTGAGGGCAAAGGCTCCGGTGTGGGTGCAGCAGTCCAGCACCCGGCGGCCGGGGGCCAAGGCGGCGGCGGCCCGGCGGTTGTATTTCTGGTCCAGGAAGAAGCCGGTCTTCTGGCCGTGAATGTAGTCCACCTCATAGTCGATGCCGTTCTCGGTGAGGATGAGCTGGCCGTCCAGGTCGGTGGCCAGGCCGGGCAGGGGGTAAAAGCCGGTGTGCTGGGGCAGGCCCTCCTTTTCCCGCAGGGGGGAGTCGCTGCGCTCGTAAATGGCCCGCAGCTGGATGCCGTCCTCGGCCAAGAGCTCCCGCAGCAGGGGGTAGAGCAGGTCCTTGCGCACCTCCATGCCCAGGGAAAGGACCTCGGTGACCAGGATGTCCCCGAACAGGTCGGCGGTGAGACCGGGGAAGTGGTCGGCCTCCCCGAAGATCAGCCGGCAGCAGCCGAAGTCGGGGCCCATGACGGTCTTGCGGTAGTCGATGGCATACCGCAGCCGCCGGCGCCAGAAGGCCTCGTCAAAGCGGTCGTTGGTGTTGCGGGAGAGCAGGCGGACGCGGATTTTTGAGTGGTCATTGAGAAAGCCGGCCCCCAGCCAGCGGCCCTTCTGGGAGACCACATCGACGATGTCTCCATTGGCACAGGGGCGGTCCGGGCCGGTGGTCTCGGCGCCGTAGACCCAGGGGTGGCCGGCGCGGGATAGGGACGTGTGGCCATGGATGGGGCCTCCTTAGTAAGAAATGAAGGGGATCAGGCGCGATGGAACAGCAGGGCTGTGGTCCTGCGGGTGAAGGGCGCGGCGGCGAACAGGTTCCAGAAAAAGGCCATGGGGAAATTTTTCAGCAGGGTGCCCACCCAAATGGCGGGCAGCTGGAGGGGACTGGCCCCGCCCAGAATGACGCTGAAGAGGATGGATGCAATGAGACTCATGGCAGGGCACATGACAGCAATGGTCCCCCCTTGGCGCAGCAGCTGATACAGGGACAGGGGCATCCCCTTCTCCCAGTAATGGTCGGCGATGCGGGCCCCCAGCCGGTTGCCGAACAGGCCGGAGACGGCAAAGACGATGGCCCCCATGAACAGGCACTCCTTCAGGGCGTGGAGGAAGACCCCATAGCCCAGGCCGCTCAGCCCCCCCGGCAGGGCTTGTATCCCCTGCTGGATGGCGTTGTTGTACAGCTCCATCCCGTAGGTCATAGTATAGGACATGATCAGGCCAAAGACAATGGCTTCTTTCTTGCTTCCGGGCATAAAAACCTCTCCTTTCAAAAAAAGAAGCGTACAACATGGGCCGGACCCACGTTGTACGCTTTGCTTGCGATCTCGCTACACGCACCTTCTTTTTAGCACAAAAATCCGCCGCCGTCAATCTCTTTTTTCCGCCGGCGGACGGGCTGCCTCTGGTGTTCCCGGGCGAAAGGTGCTACAATAGAGCCATCAAAGACACAGGAGGCGGCGGCCATGGCAGGAAAGATCAAGCTGCTGGCGTTGGATCTGGACGGCACGTTACTCAACCAGGAGAAGAAGATCACCCCCCGCACCTGGGCGGCCTTGGAGCGGGCCCGGGCCCAGGGGGTCCTGGTGGTCCCGGTCACCGGCCGGCCAGCCCAGGGACTGCCTCCAGTGGTGCGCACCATGCCGGGGCTGCAATATGTGGTCTCCTCCAACGGGGCCACCATCCGGGATCTGGTGACGGGTAAGACCTTGCTGGAAAAGCACCTGTCGGCGGACACCTGCCTGCTGGTGCTGGACAAGTGCGCCCACTTCCCCATGATCCGCCAGGCTTTCCGCCAGGGGGTGGGCTATCTCTCCCAGGCCGACTACGACACCCTCCGGGACCGGTACGCGGGCACCTCCATGCTCCAGTACCACCTGGATACCCGCCAGGTGGTGCCGGGCACCGTGGCGGAGTTTTTGGCGGCCGACCGGCAGCCGGTGGAGGAGCTCTTCTTCCTCACCGACAGCCCCCAGACCAAGGCCAGCCTGCGACAGACCCTCACAGGCCTGCCGGGCATCGGTTTTGCCGACCCCTTCCCCAACGATTTGGAGGTCATCGCCGGGGACATCGACAAGGGGGAGGCCCTGCGCTACCTCTTAAAACAGCTGGACATCTCCCCCGACCAGGTGCTGGCCATGGGAGACGGGGGCAGCGACCTGCCCCTGCTCCAGGCCGCGGGCATCGGCGTGGCCATGGCCAACGCCACCGAGGCCGTCAAGGCCGGGGCGGACTACGTCACCACCTCCTGCGATGAGGACGGCGTGGGCCTGGCCATCGAAAAATTTGTGTTGGGAGACTGATCCTGCAAAAACCGAAAGCGGCGCCTGCCCTTTGGGCAGGCGCCGCTTTTGTCTGGGGATTATGGTGTTCCGTCCCCGTCCTGGCTGGGGATGGGGACGATGGTGACCCCGGATGAGGAATCCTGTTCCGGCATGGCGTCCTCCTGGCTGGGCAGAAAGAAGGGGTCCTGGTCCAAGATGGCGTCATTGGGCAGGGCCGCGGGCTCCTGGGACCACTGGGCCGATGGGGGCAGCGGGGCCCGCAGGGTGGGGCCGTTGAGGGAGATGAGCTGGTAGAGAGAGACCAGGCGGCGGGGGTCCTGGACGGCTTCCGTCACGGCGGCGGGCGCCGCCGGGGCATGGTCATCGGGCAGGAGAAGGGGCACACCCACTCCTACCGCTACCAGGGCAGCGGTCCAGAGGGCCGCCCGGCGCAGGGGCGGGGCGGGAAAGAGGGCGGCGTGGTCGGCCCGAAAGCGCCGCCAGCCTTTCTGGGCCGACCAGGCGGGGGCCTGGTCCTCCACCTGGTCCAGCAGGTCCTGGAGGTCGGCCAGGGAGGTCTCCTCCTGGAAAAGGGTGGTCTCCCGCAGCAGGCGGGCCTGGGGAGAAGAAGGGGGGATGGTCATGGCAAACACCTCTCAGGGGAAATGGGGGTCTTCGGTCAGCAGCACCCGGCAGCGGGCCTTGGCCCGGGCCAGCCGGGTGCCGCAGGTGGACAGGGGAATGTGGAGCCGCTGGGCGATCTCCTGGTAGGACAGGCCCGTCTCATAGTAGAGCAGCAGGATCTCCCGGTCCCCGGCGGGTAGACTGGCGGGCAGCACATCCGCCAGCCCCAGGCTGGGCGGCGGGCTGGTCCCAGCGGCGGGGGAGAGGGCGTCCAGAGGAAGGGGGTCCTTGGCCCGGCGGGCAAACTCGTGGCTGAGCTCATACTGCATGGCCCGCAGCAGCCAGGCCAGGGGATTGGGGTGATTCTGGAGAACCTGGACCTTCCCGGCGGCGGCCAGAAAGACGTTGTGGGTGAGGTCCTGGGCCCGCCCGGGGTCCCCCAGCCGCCAGCGGGCCAGCCGGTACAAGGTCTGGGCATAGGTCAGATACAATGTGTGCAGCCATTGGGACTGGGCACGGTTCACAGGGATCACCTTCTTTCCGCCAACGCACCTTCTATAAAGAATACACCGCCAGGGCCGTCTTTTCTTTCAGGGCGGGAATATTTTTTTGCAAAAAGGCCCCGGGACCGGCAGGTCCGCCGGCCCCGAGGCCCTGAGACAGAAAGAAGAAAGACGAGAGAGAATGGATTTATCGGCCCAGGCTGCGCACCAGCATGGGGATGGCGGACTCAAAGTTCACCCCGTACCAGCGGGCGTCGGGGTCGTTCTGGGTGTCCCGGATGCATTCCAGGGTATAGTCCACAGCGATCTTCAATGCGCCGGTCAGGTCCTTGCCGTTCATGAGGGCGCCCACGCAGGCGGAGGCAAAGACATCGCCGGTGCCGTGGAAGCGCACGGGGAGCTCTTCATTGAAATAGCTGGCATAGGTGCCGGTGGAAGAGTCGTAGGCCATGGCGCCGATCTTGCCCTTTTCAAAGCTCACGCCGGTGAGCACGGCCACTTTGCACCCCAGGCCGGTCAGGCGCTGGAGTAGGCCCTTGATGTAGGCCTCGTCATAGTCTTCCCCCACATACTCCTCCCCCAGCATGAAGGCGGCCTCGGTGAGGTTGGGCACGATCACGTCGGCCTTGCCGCAGAGCTTGCCCATCTCTCTGGCAAACTCCGGGGTAAAACCGGTGTAGAGCACCCCGTTGTCCGCCATGGCCGGATCGGCATAGATGAGGGTGTTCTCCCCGCCGAACTGGTCAAAGAAGTCGCTGACCAGCTGGATTTGCTCAAAGGAGCCCAGGTAGCCGGTGTAGATGGCGTCAAAGGTGATCCCTTCCTTCTTCCAGTGGGCGGCGATGGGGGCCACTTCCTGGGTCAGGTCGTGGAAGGTAAAGCCGGAAAAGCCCCCGGTGTGGGTGGACAGCACCGCAGTGGGCACCACACAGGTCTCCACCCCCATGGCGGAGATGATGGGCAGGGCAACTGTCAGGGAACATTTTCCCAGACAGGAAATGTCTTGAATGGAAACAACGCGCTTCATGGTGAAAACTCCTCCTTGTGTGGGGGCGGGTACCTCCCGCCCCGGGTCCAGTGGGCAGCCGGGGCCGCCATTGCCCCTAGGGTAACATAAAACTGGCCTTGTGGCTATGGCCAATCCTGTTTTATTTGCCATGGTCAGAAGGGTCAGGTACCAAAAAAGCCTTTCGGGCGTGACCCGAAAGGCTTTTTTGGTGAGTAATAATGGAAGGATTTATGTCAGTCACGCTGCGGAAAAGAAGGAAGGAACCGCAGGTGAACTACCGCAAAATGAAGGATTTATTGCAAGTGATGCAGAAAACCCTTGGCCCTCAAGGGCTTGCGCCCTCTCTCAAGACCTTGGCTATTATCTTAGATTTTTCTCGAAACGTCAAGAGAAAAAAATGCATAAACCCGAAAAAGTTTTGTGGCATTTTTGTGACGATACGCCGACAGTGACGGGAGATCCGGGAAAAAGACAGGCGGTATTATACAAAATGACCAAGAAAACCGGGGCGATGTGTGCAAGAAGGAAGAAAACACCATGCAAAGACAGGGGGCTTGTCCCGTTGCAACGGGACCGGGAGTGTGCTAAAATAACGAAAAAAGAAAGGAAGGCGAGCTGCCATGGAAAAGAAGGCAATGGAATTGGCGGTGGAACAGACCCACCGGCTGATGGAGGCGGCCTCCTGCAGCCAGGAGGCCAAGCAGGCCGCCCAGGCTTGGCTGGATGCCCTGGGTACCCCCCAGCAGGAGGAGGAGACCCGGAAGTACCTCCAGGAGCTGGAGGAGGACGTGGTCACCGTGGACGGGCTGATCGCCTTTGCTCAGTCGCCGGCTGGGGAAAAGGTCTTTGGCCCCCAGGGGGCGGCCAAGCTGGCCGACCACGGCAGACAGCTCAAGGCCGACGGGGCCAAATACTGCGACTGCCCGGCCTGCTCGGCTGCTGCGGCCATTTTGGAACAGCGGGAGGGCCTGCTGGCCCAGGGCTGATCCCGGCCGATTGGAACAGGCGCTGGTCTGTGGACCGGCGCCTGCTTTGCCGGCCGGCGCCGGCGAACCTGCCCCGCGACGAAGGAGGAACCCATTTTGATCATTGAAGAGATGCTGGCTTACAACAAGCAGTTTGTGGCGGAGAAGCGGTACGAGCAGTACGCCACCAGCAAGTACCCCAACAAGAAGATCGCCATTCTCACCTGCATGGATACCCGACTGGTGGAGCTGCTGCCGGCGGCCCTGGGCCTGAAGAACGGCGATGTGAAGATCATCAAGAACGCCGGCGGGGTGGTGACAAACCCCTTCGGCAGCGTCATTCGCTCCCTGCTGGTGGCCATCATCGAGCTGGGGGTGGAGGAGATCATGGTCATAGGCCACACCGACTGCGGCGTGCAGCACATTGACAGCGAGCAGATGATCGAGCACATGAAGCAGCGGGGGATCTCCCAGGAGTCCATCGACCTGATGAAGTACTGCGGCATAGATTTCGAGCGCTGGCTGGCGGGCTTTGACACCGTGGAGCAGTCGGTGACCGACACGGTGGAGACCATCCGCAACCACCCCCTCATGCCCCGGGACGTCCGCATCGGCGGCTACGTCATCGACACGGACACCGGCGCACTGACCACCGTGTGCAAGGCCTGAGCCCATTGGGAGCAAGCCTGTGCGAAGAAGAAACACCCTTCCCCTGCGGAACTGAGTTTCGCGGCGGAAGGGTGTTTTTTGCTGGGGGTTTAGCGGAACTGCCCAGTCTGGGGGAGCACCGACTGGGTCTTTTGGGCCCGGCGGGCGTAGGAGGCGGGGGTGCGGCGGTAGAAGATTTGGTTGTCCTCCATGTAGGCCTCCAGATAGCCCAGGCCCCGCAGGTAGTTGATGTAGGCCAGGCTGGAGGCCTCGAAGTAGGACAGGTCTTGCAAGTCCCCGGCGTTGATGCGGTAGGTGCGGCAGATGTCCGCGGCTAGCTTTTTGGGGGTGATGGGACCGTCCATCAAGTCCAGCAGGTCCTCCATGCGCTCGGCAAAGAACCGGGCCTCCATGTCCACCAGGGGGAGGATCTCGTCGTAGATGCCATAGTGGGCCACGATGAACTTGTCCGCCTGCTGCCAGCGCATTTTGCGCATGGAGTCCAGGTAGTCCCGCACGCAGAAGGCGTAAGGGAACTTGGAGTGGTGGAGGGTGCGGCCGGTCATCATGGCGTCGGCCAGGTAGAGCACGTTGTCCGGGGTGCGGGTGCAGATGTGGTCCACCGTGTGCCCCGGGGTGCGCACAATGGCGAAGTCCGCCCCGCAGAAGGAGATGGTCTCCTCCCCGGGCAGAATGATTCGGTCCACCAGGCAGGGGGTGCCCTGGAGGGTGTCCGAGGCCCGCACGTCTTCGGGAGAGAGCAGGTAATTGGTGATGTTCAGCCCCAGATAGGACATCTGGTGGCCTGCTTCCCCCAGGCTCATGGCAATCTGGGTGCCATAGGTCTCCTTCAGATAGGCCAGGTTGCCCATGTGGTCAATGTGGGCGTGGCTGCAGATGACCCCCACGGGGGTCAGGCCGGCCTGGCGCAGGCTGGTGTCCAGGTCCTCCTGCTGCCGCCGCAGCCCCGTGTCCAGCAGGACGCACCGGTGGTCGTCCAGCTTGTACAGGGGGATGAGCTCCCAGCTTTTCAGGACCCAGGTGTTTCCTTTGACCTGTTCCAATTCCATGATGTTGCTCCCTCCTTCGGTTTGGCAGATACGCTTTGCTTCGGGACCTGGCTGCCGGAAGAGCCAGGCCGATGGGATGGTTGTCGGGTTATTGGGGGACCCGCCGGGCGCCGGTGATCCAAAAGCTGCCCAGCACCACGTCTCCCTGGTAGACCACCGCCAGCTGGCCCGGGGTGGGGGCCCGGGCGGGGGCAAGCAGGTCCAGCCGGGGGCCGTCCTGCTCCAAGGCGAGGTGTGCTGGGGTCTCGGTTTTCGAGTGGCGCAGGCGGACGGTGACGGCTTGGCCCTGGGGCAAGGGAGCCAGGGGGTTCCAGTCGGTGCCCCACACCTGGTCGGCCATCAGGTCCCTGCCGTCGGACAAAACCACCTGGTTTTCCGCCGGGCGCAGTTCCGACACGAACAGCCGGTGCTCGGCCGGAATGCCCAGCCCCCGCCGCTGGCCTAAGGTATAGTGGTGAATGCCCTTGTGCCGGCCCAGGACCTTGCCGGTCCGGTCCACAAAGTCCCCCGGCGGGGGAACCTGGCCCCGTTGTTCCAGCCAGGCGGCGTAGTCCCCGTGGGGGATGAAGCAGATCTCCATGCTGTCGGGCTTGTCCGCCGCCGGCAGGCCGAAGTCCCGGGCCAGCTGCCGGACTTGAACCTTTTCATAGGAGCCCAAGGGAAAGACCAGCCGGGGTAGCAGGGCTTTGGGCAACCGGGCCAGCAGATAGGCCTGGTCGTTGGCGTGGCCTCCCCGACACAGCAGGGACTCCCCCGCCTCATTTTGGACGATCTTGGCGTAGTGGCCGGTGGCCACCAGATCGGCGCCCACCTCCGCCGCCCGCCGGAAGAGGGCGGGGAACTTCACGGTGGGGTTGCACCGGGCGCAGGGGAGGGGGGTTCTCCCGGCCAGGTAGTCCGCCCGGAAGGGGGCCATGACCTCCCGCTCCAGGTCGTCCCGGATGTCCCCGGTGGAGAAGGGGATGCCCAGGCTGTCCGCCACGGCGGCGGCGTCCTCCTGGCCCCCCAGGCCGATGTCCAGCCAGTGGCCGTAGACGGTATAGCCCTCTGCCAGCAGCAGCCGGGCGGCCACGGCAGAGTCCACCCCGCCGGACAGCCCCAGCACCACGGTTTTACCCATGGGGATCCCCCTTGGGGGCCACGGCGGGGGCCCCGTCCAGGTCGATGAGGGTGACGGCCTCGGTGTCGATGAGGTATTCCAGATAGGGCCGGATGTAGCGCTCCAAGTGCTGGGCCCGGATGGGGTGGCCCACGGGCAGGTCCATGGAGGTGACCACGGCGGCGTAGAACTGGCTGTAGGTCATGGGACTGGTGACCAGGGCGGCGCAGGCAGCCAGCCGCTGGCGGAAGTGGGTGAGGTTCCGCTGGACCAGCTCGGCCACAGACCCATAGCACACCCCGTTGTGGCTGAAGATGTAGGCGTCACAGGAGAGGGTGGCCATGAGGGCCTTGCTTTCCAGGTCGTCGGCCATGTCAAAGACAAAGGGGACCATGGCCTCGGCCAGTACGTCGTCGGTCATGAGCACATCCCCGGCAAAGCACACGTTGTCGGGGGTGATGAGGCAGATGTGGTCGGGGGAATGGCCGGGGGTGCGGACGACCTTCAGGGGCACGCCGCAGAAGTCGATGGCCGTCTCGCCGTAGGCGATCACCCGGTCCACGGGGCAGATGAGGTTCTGCAGCCGGTCGTTGGTGCGCACCAGGCCCATGGGGAAGTTGAACAGGTGGTTTTTCAGGCTCTGTTCATTGCGCACGATGTCGGCCTCCAGTTGGGGCAGGCAGACTTTGGCGCCGTAGGTCTGGCGGAAATACTTGCTGGTCTCGTGGTGGTCGTAGTGCATGTGGGTGCACACCACCCCCACCGGGGTCAGGCCGGTCTCGGCCAGCACTTCCTCGATGCCCGGGCGCAGCTTGGTGCTGCCGGGGTCAAAGAGCAGGCAGGTGGTCTCGTCGATCTGATACAGTCCCACCTGCTGGGGGCCCGACAGGGCCCAGGTGTTGCCTTTTACATGGATTCGCTTCATGGTACCTCCCCTGGTGTGTTCTCGCGTTCTAAGTGGATCATCAGGGCGGCCACATCCGCCGGGGAGACCCCGGAGATCCGGGCAGCCTGGCCCAGGTTCAGGGGCCGGATGGCGTCCAGCTTCTGCCGGGCCTCCAGGCGCAGGCCGGTGAGGGCGTGGTAGTCCAGGTCGGGGGGCAGAGCTCTGCCCTCCAGCCGGCGCATCTCTTCCACCTGGCGCTGCTGCCGGGCGATGTAGCCTTCGTATTTCAAGGAGATCTCCACCTGCTCCCGCACAGCCTGGGACAGGGCGGGCCGGTCCGGGTCCACGGGGGCCAGGTCGTCGTAGGACAGCCGGGGCCGGCGGAGCAGGTCCGCCAGGCGCAGGCTGTTTTTCGCCGGAGGCTCCCCCTTGGCTTCCAGCAGGGAATTGAGGGCCGGCGAGGCCGCCGCGCCGGTGTGCTCCAGCCGGTGGATCTCCCGTTTGACTTGGTCGTACTTTTCCAAGACTTTTTCGTAGCGCGCCCGGCTCACCAGCCCGATCTCGTAGCCGATGGGACACAGCCGCTGGTCGGCGTTGTCCTGGCGGTGGAGCAGGCGGTATTCCGTGCGGGAGGTCATCATCCGGTAGGGCTCGTTGGTCCCCTTGGTCACCAGGTCGTCGATGAGCACCCCGATGTACCCCTGGCTCCGGTCCAGCAGGAAGGGGGGCTGGCCCAGAATCTTCCGGGCGGCGTTGACCCCGGCCACGAACCCCTGGACGGCGGCCTCCTCATAGCCCGAGGAACCGTTGAACTGCCCCGCCCCGTAGAGGCCCTGGACCTTCTTGTGCTCTAAGGTGGGCAGCAGCTCCGTGGGGTCCACGCAGTCGTACTCGATGGCGTAGGCCGGGCGGGTCATCTCGGCCTGTTCCAGGCCGGGCAGGGTGTGGAGCATCTCCAGCTGCACGTCCTCGGGCAGGGAGGAGGAGAAGCCCTGGATGTAGATCTCCTCCGTGTCCAGCCCCATGGGCTCTAGGAAGAGCTGGTGCCGGGGCTTGTCCGCGAAGCGGACCACCTTGTCCTCGATGGAGGGGCAGTACCTTGGCCCCACCCCCTCGATGACCCCGGAGAAGAGGGGGGAGCGGTCCAGGTTGGCCCGGATGATTTCGTGGGTTTTCTCGTTGGTGTAGGTGATGTAGCAGCACACCTGGTTGGGGGCAGGCTTCTCACTTTCAAAGGAGAAGGGCATGGCGTCCTCGTCTCCGTCCTGGCGCTCCAGCTGGGAGAAGTCGATGGACCGGGCGTTGACCCGGGGGGGCGTGCCCGTCTTGAACCGGCGCAGGGTGAGCCCCGCCTGGCGCAGGCTCTCGGTGAGCCGGTTGGCCCCGAACATGCCGTCGGGGCCGCTCCACTTGGCCACTTGGCCAATGATGGTCTTGCCCCCCAGATAGGTCCCCGAGCAGAGGATGACCGCCTGGACCCGGTAGATGGCCCCGGTGTCCGTCTGGACCCCGGTGACCTGCCCGTTCTCGGTGAGCAGGCGGATGACCTCCCCCTGCTTCACCCACAGGTTTTCCTGGCGCTCCAGGGTGTGCTTCATGATCTTTTGGTACTCCCGCCGGTCGGCCTGGGCCCGCAGGGAGTGGACGGCAGGGCCTTTGCCCCGGTTGAGCACCCGGTATTGGATGCAGGCCTGGTCGGCGGCCTTGGCCATCTCGCCCCCCAGGGCGTCCAGCTCCCGGACCAGGTGGCCCTTGCCGGTGCCGCCGATGGCGGGGTTGCAGGGCATGTTGCCCACGGCGTCCAGGTTGATGGTAAAGCAGAGGGTCTTCAGCCCCAGCCGGGCGCAGGCCAGGGCGGCCTCGATGCCGGCGTGGCCGGCCCCGATGACGGCGGCTTGGTAGGTCCCCGCCTCATAGGGGGTGGGTTCGATGTAGGTTTCCATGGTCCTCCCTTCTCACAGCAGCATCTCAACCAGAAAGACGACCAAACACCCGGAGGCGGCCACCAGAAAGAGGTTGCCGCTGCACCAGGCCACGATCACCCCCACCACCAGGGCAGCCAGCCCCGACCAGACGCTGTCGGTGGCGTAGAGGATGGCGGGGAAGGTCATGGCCGCCAAGGTCACGTAGGGAACGTAGTAGAGGAAGGAGCGCAGGAAGGTGTTTTTGATCTCCCGCCGGATGAGGGTAAGGGGGAGGACCCGAATGAGGTAGGTCACCCCGGCCACTACGGCGATGTACAGGTAGACGTTAGGTTCCATGCTCGGCTTCCTCCTTTCCCCCCTCCCCCACGGGGAAGAGCAGGGCGGCCCCGGCGGCAATGACCACGGTGATGAGGATGATCCGGGTGCCCGAGGCCACCTGGGCGAAGAGGGGGATGCACTCCAGGGCGAAGCTGGCGGCCATGGAGACCGCCACCACCCCCAGGATGACCTTGCTCTTCTTGGCCGCGGGGATGATGACCGCCAGGAACATGCCGTACAGGCCCACACTCAGGGCGCTGACCACGTTGGCCGGCAGGACGTTGCCCACGCTGGTGCCCAGGAAGGTGCCCAGGGCCCAGCCGGGCATGGCCACGGTCATCATGCCGAAGTAATACCAGGCGTTGAGTTTGTCCGGCTCGGCAATGGCCATGCCAAAGAGCTCGTCGTTGACGTTAAAGCCGATGAGCAGCCGGTGCCACAGCTTCCCCTTGGGGGGCAGTTTCTGGCTCAGGGAGCAGGACATGAGGATGTAGCGGGCGTTGGTCACCGCCTCCAGGATGGCGATCTCCAGGTAGCCGCTCTGGGCGGCCATGGCGGTGAAGGCGGCGTATTGGCCCGCCGAGGCGTTGACCAGCAGGCTGGTCAGGGTGGCCTGGAAGGCGCTCAGCCCGGCGTTTTTGGCGGTGATGCCCAGGGTGAAGGACACCGCCAGATAGCCCAGGGAGATGGGCACGCCCACCCGGAGCCCCCGGGAAAATTGTTTGCGGTTGGTGTTCATGGACGGCTGTCTTCTTTCTCTCTCGATTTCATAACGGTCACTCCAGCACCACCAGGGGAACATCCGGGCGGTTGAACAGCCGGAAGCAGGGGAACTGGTTCCCCAGCCCCCGGGAGACCACCATCTGCCCATAGCTCAGGTCGTAGAGCCCGGCGGTGTACTGGGGCCACAGCTCCCGCTTGGGGCCGATGAGCCCGTCGGTGGTGGGCAGGCGAATGAGCCCCCCGTGGGCGTGGCCGGCTAAGGTCAGGTCTACCCGGGCCTGCTGGTACTGGTCATAGTGGTTGTTGCGGTGGCTGAGCAGGATGGTATAGACGGCCCCCTGCTCCTGGCGGACCTGGTCGGCCAGCTCGCCCACGGTCATCTGGTCGGCGTAGCCGTTGCTGTCCTCGGCCCCCAGCAGGGCGATCTGGTCGCCCCCCTCGGTGAGCATCACGTACTCATTGGAGAGCACGTTGATGCCGCATGCCTCCAGCAGTTCCTCCAGCTCGGGCACCACCTTCGCGGCCCACTCGTGGTTGCCGGTGACATAGTAGGTGGGGGCGATGGAGGCCAAGCCTTTGGCCACAGGCCTCACCATGGCCATCTGGTCCTGGTCGTGGATGAGATCCCCGGTCACGGCGATGAGGTCGGGTTCCAGGTCCCGGACATAGTCGATGAGCTTCTCGTTGTCCTCCCCAAACTCCTTGCCGTGCAGGTCAGAGATCACGGCGATGCGGTAGCCGGCAAAGCCGTCCGGGGCGCTGGTCACGGAGATGGTCTCGCTGGACAGGCCGTTCTGCTGCCACCAGAACCACCCCACGGCCGCCGCCAGCACCAGCAGGGTGACCAGCAGCCGGGGCAGGCAGCCCCAGCGCCGCCGGCGGCGGCGGGCAGCGGCCTTAGTCATGGTCGATATAGAAGGGCTTCATGAGGCTTTTCTGCTCTGTGGAGTCCTTCTGGCGGCTCTTGGGCAGGTCCGGCCGGGGCGGGATGCGGCCGCGGCTCCGGTTGGACCGAGCGGGGCTGCGGCTGGCGGCGGGACTGCCCTTCTGGGCCGGGGCGGGGGCGCCCTTCTTGGGGTTTTTGCGCTTCTGGGCGGCCTGCGCGGCCTGAGGGGCCTTGGCTGCCTTTTCCGTGGGCAGGGCCTTCTGCCCCTTGCCCTTTTTCTCCCCTCGGCTGTGCTTGCCGTGGGCGGCGTTGGGCTTGTAGTAGTGGTAGACGGGTTTGGAGGCCAGCAGCCGGGCGGTGGCGTCCATGATCACGTCCCCCTCCAGGGGGTCCCGGTGGTGGAAGGAGAGGTCGGGGGCCTCCTCTGTGGGCTGGGCGGCCAGGAAGTCCTCCAGGGAGCCCAGGTTCTGCTTGCCGTGGGGATAGGTCCGTCTCTCCTTCTTGGGGGCCTCCGGTGCGGGTGCAGGGGCGGCCTGGGCCTCCTGGGTCCTCTTACCCTTGCCCCGGCGGCGCTTGCGGCTGGAGCCGGCGGGTTTCTCCTCGCCTTGGGCTTCCGTTGCTTCCTGGGCGGCCTGTTTGGCAGCCTGCTGGGCAGCCTTTTCCGCCGCCTTTTCGGCGGCCTGCTTGCGCTGCTGGGCGTGCTTTTCCCGGGCGGCCTGGCGGGCCTCGGCGTCCTCGGGGTTGACCACCCGTCCCTTGGCGTCCTTGGTGGGCACCTCAAAGACCTCCATGGGGTAGTCGTGCTGCCGCCGGGGGACGGGCTTTTTCAGCAGTTTTTCAATGTCCCGCAGCAGGGGCATCTCCCCATAGTCGCAGAAGGAGATGGCGGTGCCTCCCTTGCCCGCCCGGCCGGTGCGGCCGATGCGGTGGATGTAGGTCTCGGGGACCTCGGGCAGGTTGTAGTTAAAGACGTAGGCCAGGTCCTCGATGTCCAGGCCCCGGGCGGCGATGTCCGTGGCCACCAGGACCTGGAGCTGGCCTTCCTTGAACTTCCGCAGGCTCTCCTGGCGGGCGGTCTGGGACTTGTTGCCGTGGATGGCCGCGGCGGCCACCCCCCGGCGGGTGAGGTCCCGGGCAACCTTGTCCGCCCCGTGCTTGGTGCGGGTGAAGACCAGGGCGTTTTTCACGTCCTCCTGGCGCAGGATCTCCAGCAGCAGGGCGGTTTTGTTCTTCCGGTCCACCAGGCAGACCTCCTGGCGGATGATCTCCACCGGGGAGGAGACCGGGGCGGCGGCGGCCTTCACCGGGTCGTGGAGGAGGGTGTCCACCAGGTCCAGGATCTCCGGGGGCAGGGTGGCGGAGAAGAACATGGTCTGCTTCTTCTCCGGCAGCAGGCGGATGACCTTGCGCACGTCGTGGATAAAGCCCATATCCAGCATCCGGTCGGCCTCGTCCAGCACAAAGATTTCCACCTTGGACAGGTCCAGCAGCCCCTGGCCGGCCAGGTCCAGCAGGCGGCCGGGGGTGGCGGTGAGGATGTCCACCCCCCGTTTGAGCTGCTCCACCTGGGGGGCCTGGCCCACACCGCCGAAGATCACTGCCTCCGTCAGGGGCAGGTTCTTGCCGTAGGCGTGGAGGTTGTCGTCGATTTGGATGGCCAGCTCCCGGGTGGGGGTGAGGATCAGGGCCCGGATGTCCCGTCCCCGGCCCCTCTGGGCCAGCCGCTGCAGGATGGGCACCCCAAAGGCGCAGGTCTTGCCTGTGCCGGTCTGGGCGCTGCCCAGGACATCCCGGCCGGCGATGCCGGCGGGGATGGCTTTGGTCTGGATCGCGGTGGGTTCCTCGTAACCGTAGTCCGTCAGCGCGGACAGGATGGGTTCCGCGATCCCAAGAGACGCAAAGGTTGACATAAATGCAATAGCTTCCTTTCCCGCGTCCTCCCTCCGCCGGAGGGCGCTGTAAAGTAACCCGCTGACTCAGGCGCTGTCAGGCGCCATACGGAGCTCCGCCCTGGGGGCGGATGAGTGCGGTGGTCCGCCGGGGAAGAGGGCCTCCCGGCGCGGGCCTGCCCTGGGCGGTTCGGGCTGTCCGCCCCAGGGCGAAAGAGGGGTGACGGGACCGGCGTCAGCCCTCCTCTTCCAAAAAGTAGGTGGCCTCCATATCGGCCACGGACAGGGCAAAGGCCAGGGGATACTTGGCAAAGGCCTTGCCCACCAGACGGCTGTCCTCGGTGCCGGAGAAGCCCATGTGCCAACGGATGGCCATGGCCTCTTCTCGGGTCAGGCGGACAAAGCCGTTGACCACATAGACCGACTTCTCCCCATGGCCGTAGGGCAGGGGGTCCTCATAGGTGAAAGTGGGCACTTGGGTCCACCGACCGTCCTCCCCCTTCACGTTCCGGGTGGAGGGCTTGTAGCAGCCGATCTTGCACACGTCGTGGAGCAGGGCCACCAGGGCGATGGATTCCGGGCTGTATTCCAGGCCGTACAGGTCGGTCACCCGCTCCCGGGCCAGATAGTCCACCAGGCAGTGATAGACGTTCAGGCTGTGCTCGCACAGGCCGCCGGGGTAGGCCCCGTGGTAACGGGCCGATGCCGGGGCGGAGAAAAAGTCGCTCTTGTTGCTCAGATACTCTAGCAGGGCTTCTGCGCCCTCTCGGTGGACGTTTTCCCGAAAGATCTCGATGAATTCTTCTTTTGCCGACATGGTGGTGGCCTCCTCTGTCTTTTTTGCGGCCAACAGCCGCGCCCGAACAGCTTATTGTAGCATAGAATCCAAAGTTTTTCACGGTTTTTTCCCCGACCGGGGAAAAAAGGGCACCTGGCACAAAAACCGCGGCCGGAACGGGGGGATTTTTGCACCTCCCTCCGGCACCTAGCTCCAGCCTCCGCCTGCCAAACAGGCCCTTCGCTTCATGTGACAAAAAAGGGCGGGCACCGCCGGGGAAAATTGGCGCAGAGGATAGGGAAAAGCCCATGACTTTTCTCACCTGCCGTGGTACAATAAAAAGGCTTATATTTACCGTAAACCCATGACGTCTCGTCATAAACCATACCAATTCAATAGGAAAGGAAAACATCGCCATGAAAGAGTTTAAGGGAAGCAGCAAGTACGTGGTTTCCGAGGACCTGCTGCGGATCGTCAACATCGCCATCGCCCTGGAAAAGCCCCTGCTGATCAAGGGCGAGCCCGGCACCGGCAAGACCATGCTGGCCGACGCCATCGCCGAGGCCCTGGGCAAGAAGCTCATCATCTGGAACATCAAGTCCACCACTAAGGCCCAGGACGGCCTGTACGTCTACGACACCGTCCAGCGTCTGTATGACAGCCAGTTCGGCGGCGAAGGGGTGGATGACATCAAGAAGTATATTAAGCTGGGCAAGCTGGGCGAGGCTTTTGCCGACGACGAGCAGGTCATCCTGCTCATCGACGAGATCGACAAGGCCGACCTGGAGTTCCCCAACGACCTGCTGTGGGAACTGGACAAGATGGAGTTCTATATCCCCGAGACCAAGCAGACCATCGCCGCCAAGAAGCGCCCCATCGTCATCATCACCTCCAACGCCGAGAAGGAGCTGCCCGACGCCTTCCTGCGCCGCTGCATCTTCCATTATATCGCCTTCCCCAACCAGGATATGATGACCGACATCGTCCACGCCCACTACGACAACATCGAGGACCACCTCCTCCAGCGGGCCATGGAGGCCTTCTATCAGATCCGCGATCTGCCCACCGTGGCCAAAAAGCCCTCCACCTCGGAGCTGCTGGACTGGCTCCAGGCCCTGCGTCTGGGCGGGGTGGACCCGGAGAAGATCGAGAAGGAGCTGCCCTATGCCGGCATCCTGCTGAAAAAGACCGAGGACCTCACTGCCGTCAAGAACGCCAAGAACCGCGTGAAAAACGGCTACCGCTGGTAAAAAAAGAATTTTTGGACCCGCTGCGCTGGGCTCCAAAAATTGGGGGATTGCAGCCGACTGCGCGCAAACCATGGCCGCATAGCGGCCATGGTTCACACTTGCGGCTGAGCAGTATTTTTCCCCGGCGCATGTCCGAGGAAAAAATAGATTTGATTTTGTTCCAGCGCCTGCGGGCGCTGGAAGTCTGCGACACTTGGCTGCATCCTGCGTTTCCTGTTGCTTTTGCCTGTTTTTTGCGTGACCTTGCCGAGGAAGGAGGGACACTTTGTTTACCGATCTGTTTTATTTCATGCGGGCCAAAGGCCTGAAGGTGTCCATGAACGAGTGGCTTTCCCTGATGGAAGCCCTGGAGAGGGGACTGTGCCGAAACAGTCTGCTGGAGTTTTACTACGTCAGCCGGGCCATCCTCATCAAGACCGAGGCCGACTTTGACAAGTTTGACGAGGTCTTTCTGGAATACTTCGACCGCATCCAGCACATTGAGGACATCCCTCAGGAGCTCATGGACTGGCTCCACGACCCCAAGAACATGAAGAAATACGACAAGGACGAGGTGGACGCCCGGACCACCTACGACCTGGAAAAGCTCCGCCAGATGCTGGAAGAGCGTCTGCAGGAGCAGCACGAGCGCCACGACGGCGGCCAGTACTGGGTGGGCACCGGCGGCACCTCCACCATGGGCCACTCGGGCTACGCCGCCACGGGCATCCGGGTGGGGGGCAAAGGCCAGCACCGCCACGCCCTGCAGGTGGCCGGCGAGCGGGACTTCCGGGATTTCCGGGAGGACAACGTGCTGGACCAGCGGTCCTTCCAGCTGGCCTTCCGCCGCCTGCGCCAGATGACCACCCGCCAGGACGGGCCCATGGACGTGCTCAACCTGGACCGGACCATCAACGAGACCTGCAACAACGCCGGCTACCTCCAGCTGGAGTTCGACCGGCCCCGGACCAACGACATCAAGGTCATGGTCCTCTTCGACTCCGGCGGGTCCATGACCCCCTACGCCCGCCTGTGCAGCCAGCTCTTCCAGGCGGTCAACCGGGCCAATAACTTCAAGGACCTGAAAATTTTCTACTTCCACAACTGTTGGTACTCCGAGCTCTACACCGGCCCTCGCTGCATTTATGGCGAGTCGGTGCAGACCCAGTGGGTCATCAACAACCTCAGCCGGGACTACAAGGTCATTGTGGTGGGCGATGCCTCCATGGCGCCCTCGGAACTGACGTGGGTGGGGGGCAGCTCCTACTACAACCGCTACAACGCCGAGACCGGTTTGACCTGGCTCAACCGTTTCCACAGCCGTTTTGAGAAGATGGTGTGGTTCAACCCCATCCCCGAGGCCATGTGGGAGTATGACTACGGCTACCAGACGATAGAAATGATCCGCAACACCGTGGATATGTACCAGCTGACGGTGGAGGGCCTGGGACGAGGCCTGAAGAAGCTGGTGTCGGCCCGCTGAGCCGACGGCCAAAGGCCCGCCGACCGGGAGAGCCTCCCGGCCTCCGGCGGGCTTTTCCCTGTGCGTAAAATGGTGAGAAAGGAGTCCTTTGCCATGGCAAATTATGAACTGATTTTCAGCCCCACCGGCGGCACCCAGCGGGTGGCGGAGCTGCTGGGCGGTTCCTTGTGGAACGATGCGGAAGAGATTGACTTGATGGACCGGGCGCTGGAAGAGGAACAGACCAAGTCGTTTTCCGCCCAGGACTGCTGCCTGGTGGCCGTGCCCTGCTTTGGAGGCCGGGTCCCAGACCCTGCCCGCCGGCGGCTGGAGGAACTCAACGGGGGAGGTGCCCGGGCCATCCTGGTGGTGGTCTACGGCAACCGGGCCTATGACGACACCCTTCTGGAGCTGAAGGATACGCTGGTAAAGGCGGGGTTTCGGCCGGTGGCAGCAGTGGCAGCAGTGGCCGAGCACTCCATCATGCGCCGGTTTGCTGCTGGCCGCCCTGACCAGACCGACGCCAAGGAACTGGCATCCTTTGCCCAAACCATCCGTCAGCGGCTGGAGGCGGGAACGATCCCTGCCCTGGAGGTGCCCGGCGAAAATCCCTATCGGCCCTATCCAGGCCTGCCGATGCACCCCAAGGGAACCAGTGCCTGTACCAGCTGCGGCAGGTGTGCCCGGATTTGCCCTGTGGGGGCCATTGACCCAGCTCACCCCCGGGAGACCGACCAGGACAAGTGTATCACCTGCATGGCCTGTGTGGCGCGATGTCCCCGCAGAGCCCGCCGCTTGCGACCGCTGATGGTGTTCCTGGCGGGCAGAAAGATGAAGAAAGTCTGCGGAGGTCGAAAGCCCAACCAGCTGTTTTAAGATCACCGCAAGGAAGGGGTGCCCCATGAAGAAACCCGGCCGAAAACTACAAAAGCGCACCATGAACCTGCTGCGGAACATGATGATCCTGGGGGCCAGCTTTGTGGCCCTGACGGTGGTGCTGCAGCTGGAGATTCAGTACAATCTGCTGGTGTGGATCTATGCCCTGTCGGCGGTGGCGGTGCTGCTCTACCAGCTCATCCGCAACCACAGCGACCGGGAGAAGCTGGACCAGGAGGTGGCCCGCAGCAACTTCCTCATGAACGCCGCCCTCCCCGGCGGCGACGTGCGCCTGTTCGAGCTGCTGCCCAGCGGGATGATCCGGGTCCTCACCCCCGGCCAGGGCCAGGGGGGCCAGCTGAAAACCACGGTGGTTACCCCCCGGCACCTTTTGGCCTTCCTCAACTGCTCCCCCCAGTGGGAGGCCGCCCTCCAGGCCGCTCTGGAACAGGCGGCCCTGGGCCAGGACGGCGAGGTGGAGTTCCAGACCATGGACGAGGAGGAGACCTGGATTCAGCTGCGCATGGAGCCCCTGCCGGACAACGAGGACACCACCGCCATCGGCACCATCCGAGACGTGACCGAGCAGGTCATGGAGCGCCACCGGCGGGAGGATGCCTCCAAGATCCTCAACCGCATGATGGAGCACACCATGGCCGGCCTGGAGATCGCTCTGGAGGAGGACACCTGGCAGCTGCTGTGGGGTACGGAAACCTATCAGCGTTTGCGGGAACGATCTGGGGGAGAGCGCTCCTATAGCGCTTTTGTCCGTGACTTCATTGCCCCCACCATTCACCCCCGGGACCGGGAGGCCTACTGCCGCTTCATGGAGCGCTCGGCCCTGCTGTCCACCTTTCTGGCGGGCAACCAGCCGGCCATCCACGAGTATCGGGTGAAGGTGGACCAGGCCCCTGGGTACGAGTGGCACGCCGCGGAGCTTTACTATTTCCGGGACCCGGGTACCCACCAGGCCAAGTGCAACGTCTTCATCCGCCAGGTCACCCAGGCCAAAATGCGCCAGCTGGAGGAGAAGCGGCGGCTGGAGGAGAAGGAGCACGTGCTCTTTCTCCAGGCCAAGAAGCTGGTGGAGTCCGAGGAGGAGCTGGACTTTGTCCACGTGATCTCCGAGTACTATCAGGGCATCTACGTGGTGGACCTGCAGGAGGACCAGACCCGCAGCATCAAGGTCCCCCGGTATTTTGCTGACCTGCTGGAGCGGACAAACCAGTGCCAGAGCAAGGCCCTGGACCTGTACTGCCAGGAGCTCATGGACCCCAGCTATGTGGCGGCCTTCCAGGCGGCCACGGACTACGACAACATCCGGCAGAAGATGGACGAAAAGCGCCAGGTGGAGCTGATCTACCACAAGAACAACGACACCTGGCTACGCCTGCGGATCTTCCCCATGCCCGGCTACGCCGCCGCCCGACAGAAGACCCTATGGGTGGTGGAGGACGACACGGCCACCGTGCAGCTGCGCCAGGAGGAGGAAAAGGCGCGGGTTACGGCGCGGGCTGCCGAGGCGGCCAGCCAGGCCAAAAGCCAATTTTTGGCCAACATGAGCCACGACATCCGCACCCCCCTCAACGCCATCTTGGGCATGTCCGAGTTGGGTCTGCGGGAGGAAACCCAGGCGGAGAAGGACAACTGCTTCCGGGACATCCGCAGCAGCGGCCGAGTGCTGCTGGAGAACATCAACAGCATCCTGGATCTGTCCAAGATCGAGGCGGGGAAAATGGAGCTCACCCCCGAGAGCTACCAGGTCCTCTCCGTCCTGCACGACACCATCACCATCCTGCGCACGCGGGCCAAGGAAAAAAAGCTGACCTTCCACGCCCAGATCGACGAGACCATCCCCAGCACCCTCTATGGGGACGACGTGAACATCAGCCACATCATCATGAACCTGGGCTCCAACGCCGTCAAATACACCCAAGAGGGGTCCATTACCCTCACCGTCACCTGGGAGCCCCAGGAGGAGGACGGTATTCTGGTCATCCACATCGAGGACACCGGCATCGGCATCCGCCGGGAGGACCTGCCCTACATCTTCCAGAGCTACGGCCGCCTGGACCGCAAGGCCAACCGCCACATCGAGGGTACGGGCTTAGGCCTGCCCATCTGCCAGCAGCTGACTGAGCTCATGGACGGCCAGCTGGGGGTGGACAGCACCTATGGGGTGGGCAGCGACTTTTGGGTCCGCCTGCCCCAAAAGGTCATCGACCCCACCCCCTGCGGCCCTTACCGGGAGGGAGAGCGGCGGGAGACCAGGCGCAACTACAATTCCTTCACCGCCCCCGAGGCGGTGGTCTTGCTGGTGGACGACCAGCCCCTGAACTTGAAGGTCTGCCAAGGGCTGCTGGGCCCCTATGAGATGGAGGTCTACACCGCCCGCTCTGGCTCCGAGGCCCTGCACCAGATGACCCAGGTCTGGCCCGACCTGGTGTTCATGGACCACATGATGCCCCAGATGGACGGCATCGAGACCACCCTGCGCATCCGGGAGATGGGCCGCAAGGACCCCTACTTTGCCGTGGTCCCCATCATTGCCCTCACCGCCAACGCCATGAAGGGGGTGCGGGAGGAGTTTTTAAACAGCGGCTTCAACGACTACATCTCCAAGCCCATCGAGCTGGACAAGCTGGACGACATCCTGCGGGCCTGGATTCCCGAGGACAAGCAGAAGGCCCCCGCCCTGCCGCCTGGGGCGCTGCTCTCCGAGCACATTCCCGAAGACCTGCAGGGCCTGCCGGGCATCGACGTGGCCCGGGGCATGTCCTACTGCGGCACCGGCAAGGCCTACCGCAAGACCCTCTTCCTCTTCCGGGAGCAGATCCCCTGCCGCCTGGGGCGCATCCGCCTGGCCTGGGAGGAGGGCCGGTGGGAGGACTACGTCATTGAGGTCCACAGCCTGAAAAGCGCCGCCCGCTGGATCGGGGCCATGGACCTGGGGGACCAGGCCGAAGCCTTGGAGATGGCCGGCCGGGAGAAAGACCTGGCCAAAATCGCCGACAACACCTCCGATTTGCTGGAGGAATGCGACGCCCTGGGGGAGACCCTGGCCTTCCTCAGCGAACCCCAATAAAAAACATCCCGTGCATGGCAGCCCACTGAGCTGCTGTGCACGGGATGTTTCTGTTTGTGAGCATGGCTCAGGCCGCCTGCCCCACCAGCGTCTTCCCCAGCCAGACGCCCAGCAGACACAGGGCCACGCTGAGCACCGCATACAGGCCGAAGAGGCCGGGCCGGCCGTCCTCCAGCAGGACCAGGGACTCCAGGGAAAAGGTGGAGAAGGTGGTAAAGCCGCCGCACACTCCCACCCGCAGAAAGAGCAGAAGGGTAGGGGAGAGCTGGGCCCATCGCTGGCTGGCGCCCACCACCAGGCCGATGAGGACCGCTCCCACCAGGTTGGTCAGAAAGGTGGACAGGGGGAAGGGCCCCCGCTGGAGCACGGGCAGCAGGCTTATGGCATAGCGGCACATGGCCCCCACGGCGCCACCTGCGCCCACGGCAAGATAGTTGTACAGCACGGGCAATGCCTCCTTTTCCCCGCCTGTAGGCCGGCGGGGGCTGTTGTTTGCTCAGGTCTTGTCCTCTTCCCGGCCCGCCTGCAAGGCCAAATTCCGCCGCAGAGGGGCGATGCCCCGCCAGGAAAAGGCCCGGCTGGCGTATTGCCGGCGAAAGGCCTTGTTGCTCAAGCCCGCCAGGTCCTCCAAGGACAGGGAGCAGAGCAGGTCCTCCCGAAACTCCGGCAGGGGGGACAGGGCGGCGGCCTTGTTGTGGGGGCAGGCCCGCTGGCACAGGTCGCAGCCCCAGACGGTGGGGCTGCGGCGGAGGTGTTCCGCCGTCTCCGGGGAAAGGTCCCCCTTTTCCTGGGTCAGGTGGGACAGGCACTTGGCCAGCTGGAATCCCCCTTCGCCCAAGGCACCGGTGGGACAGGCCTTCCGGCAGGCCTGGCAGCCGGGAGGACACAGGGCCCCCTGGGCGGGGCCGGTGGAGGCCAGGGGCAGGTCGGTGAGAATGGTGCCCAGAAAGACATAGGAGCCGTAGGGGGGCACGATCCGCAGGCCGTGGCACCCCTGCCAGCCCACCCCCGCCAGCTCCGCCGCCGCCAGCTCGGGCACCGGGGAGTTGTCCGCCCCGGGCACAAAGGTGCGGCCGGGGTGCGCCAGGGAAAGGGCCTGGCAGACCGGCCGCAGCCGGCGCAGAAGGACCTGGTGGTAGTCCTCCCCCCGACAGTACAGGGAGAGGTTGCCCGGCAGGTCCCCGGCGTAGTAGGGGAAGGCGGCCACCAGGACGGCGGCCGCGCCGGGGCAGAGGGCATCCAGTGCTTGGGCCGCCTGGGGGGACAAAAACGGCTGGAGGCCGCCCAGCGAAGCGGCACCCCATGCCGCCGCGCCAGCGGCCTTCCAGAGTTCATTCATGGTATTGTGAGAGCAATGGGCTCAGTGGTTGTTCTTCTTGGCCTTGGCGTCCCGGGCTTCCATGGCGGCGATCTCCCGCTGGGCGTCCCGCAGGGACAGGTTCACCCGGCCCTTCTCGTCGATGTCGGTGACCTTCACCCACACCATGTCGCCGATGTTCACCACGTCTTCCACCTTCTCCACCCGGCGCTCGGCCAGCTTGGAGATGTGGACCATGCCGTCCTTGCCGGGGGCCAGCTCCACGAAGGCACCGAAGTTGAGGATGCGCACCACCTTGCCGTAGTAGAGCATGCCCACCTCGGGCACGAAGACGATGGTGTCGATCATCTTCTTGGCCACGTCGCAGCAGGCGGCGTCGGGGGAGGCGATGTGGATGGTGCCGTCGTCCTCGATGTCGATCTGGGCGCCGGACTCGGCGGTGATCTTCTGGATGACAGAGCCGCCCTTGCCGATGACCTCGCGGATCTTGTCGGGGTCGATCTTCATGGTGATCATCTTGGGGGCGTAGCGGCTGACCTCAGGCCGGGGGGCGGGGATGCAGGGGAGCATGATCTCGTCCAGGATGGCCTTGCGGGCATCGCCGGTGATCTCCAGGGCCTCCTTGATGATGGCGTGGGACAGGCCGCCGTTCTTGATGTCCATCTGGATGGCAGTGATGCCGTCCTTGGTGCCGGCCACCTTGAAGTCCATCTCGCCGTGGAAGTCCTCCACGCCCTGGATGTCGATGAAGGTGGTGAAGGAGCCGTCGTCGTCCTGGATCAGGCCGCAGGAGATGCCGGCCACAGGGGCCTTGATGGGCACGCCAGCGTCCATGAGGGCCAGGGTGGAGCCGCAGATGGAGCCCTGGGAAGTGGAGCCGTTGGAGGAGACCACCTCAGAGACCACCCGGATGGCGTAGGGGAACTCCTCCACGGAGGGGATCACCGGGTCCAGCGCTCGCTCGGCCAGGGCGCCGTGGCCCTTCTCCCGGCGGTTGACGCTCCGGGCGCCCCGGGCCTCGCCCACGGAGTAGGCGGGGAAGTTGTAGTGGTGCATATAGCGCTTCTCCTCTTCCTCCCAGATGGTATCCAGCTTCTGGCAGGCGGAGAGGGTGTTCAGGGTGGCGACGGACAGAACCTGGGTCTGGCCGCGGGTGAACAGGGCGGAACCGTGGACCCGGGGCAGCACGCCTACCTCGGCGGCCAGGGGACGGATCTCGTTCTTCTGGCGGCCGTCCACCCGGTGGCCCTGGAGGAGCCAGGCCTTGACGATCTTCTTCTGGAACTTGTAGGTGATCTCGTCCAGGTACTGGTCCATCTCGGGATACTCTTCCAGGAAGAGCTCGTGCCAGTGGTCGATCAGGGCGTTCCAGCGCTCCTCCCGGACGTTCTTGTCGTCGGTGTCCATGGCGGCCTTGGCCTCGTCCATGGTGGCCTCGACGATCTTGTCGAAGAGCTCCTGGTCGAAGTCGGCGTGGTCGTAGGTCATCTTCTCCTTGCCGATCTCGGCCACGATGGCGTTGATGTAGTCCACCTGGGCCTTGATCTCCTCGTGGGCCTTCACGATGGCCTCGTACATGACGTCGTCGGGGATCTGGTCGGCCCCAGCCTCGATCATGACGACTTTCGCGCCGGTGGCGGCCACGGTCAGGTCCAGCTTGGAGGCGTGCTTCTGCTCCTGGTTGGGGTTCATGACGATCTGGCCGTCCACATAGCCCACTTCCAGGCAGCCGATGGGGCCGGCCCAGGGAATGTTGGACACGGCCAGGCAGGCGGACACGCCCACCATGGCGGCGGCTTCGGGAGAGCAGTCCCGGTCCACGCTCATGACGGTGCAGGTGACCACCACGTCGTTGCGGAAGTCCCCGGGGAAGAGGGGGCGGATGGAGCGGTCGATGACCCGGCTGGCCAGCACGGCGGGCAGGGAGGGCTGGCCCTCCCGGCGCAGGAAGGAGCCAGGGATGCGGCCGACGGCATAGAGCTTCTCCTCAAAGTCCACGGACAGGGGGAAGAAATCCACTCCATCCCGGGGACGGGGGGCGGCGGTGACGGCCACCAGCACGGAGGTGTCGCCATAGCGAACCATGGCAGAGGCGTTGGCCAGCTCGGCCACCTTGCCGAACTCCAGGGAGAAGGGGCGGCCGGCGATCTCGGTCTTGTAGATGTGGTTGTTGAATTGCTTTTTCGTAATGATGGTTGACATGTGCAGACTCCTTTCACAGGTGCGTGTCTCGGCCGGAGAGTCTGCTGCCTTATTTAGCACTTGAAAGCATGTCCGAGCTTCGGGCATACGTTCAAACGCTAAGATAGGGCAAGGAACTCTCCGGGATGGCGGAAGGGAAAAGGGGGCGGTGCGGCTGCATCCACACCGCCCCCAAAAGGGATCTACGCTGTTGTGCCCAAAGGCATCTGCCCGGGTCCTGTCAGGAAACCCTCACAGGGCATGGCTGGCCGGGCGCCAGGTGCCGCGGGGCAATTACTTACGGATGCCCAGCTTGGCAATGATGGCACGATAGCGCTCGATGTCCTTCTTGGCCAGATAGTCCAGCATCTTGCGGCGCTTACCGACCATCTTCAGCAGGCCGCGGCGGCTGTGGTTGTCGTGGATGTGGACCTTCAGGTGCTCGGTCAGCTCCTGGATGCGGGCGGTGAGGATGGCGATCTGGACCTCGGGGGAGCCAGTATCGGTAGCGTGGGTGCGGTTTGCCTCAATGACGGCAGTCTTTTCGTCCTTACGAATCATGGGTAAAATCCACCTTTCAAAAATTTGCCTCTGACTGAGTGACGGGCGGGCGGAGCCCTGAAGACAGGCGGTGCTCCCGGGACTAAGTCAGGGTAGTCGTGTACTGGAATACACGTATCCTGTAGTATACCACCCGCCCCGTGGAATGTAAAGCGAAAAATTGCCAGAAAGGCAAGAAAAACAAGGGGTTTTCCTTGCCGCTTTCCCAGTTTCTGCTATAATGGAAGGCAAGAACTCCCTCCGTGGAAAAACCAGAAAGGAGCGCGCGCTATGAAACGAAAATCCCTGTCACTGCTGCTGGCCTTCGGCCTGGTCCTGTCTCTGCTGGCGGGCACGGCCCTGGCCGCCCCCACCCCCACCTTCACCGACGTGGTGGAAGGGGATTGGTACGAGCGGGACGTGGCCTACGTCTATGAGCACGGCCTCATGGACGGCACCGGCAGCGATGCCTTCTCTCCCAGCGCCACCACCACTCGGGCTGCCCTGGTGACCATCCTCTACCGCATGGAAGGGGAGCCTGCCGCCTCTGGTACCGGCGGCTTTGCCGATGTGGCCGGCACGGCCTGGTACGCCCCGGCGGTGGCCTGGGCGGCGGCAAACCACATCGTCACCGGCACCACCGACACCACCTTCTCCCCCAACCAGCCCATCACCCGGGAACAGCTGGCGGTGATCCTCTACCGCTATGCCCAGGCCAAGGGCTGGGACACCGCCGCCAGCGCCGACCTGTCCGGCTACCGGGACCAGGGAAGCATCAGCGCCTACGCCCGGCAGGCCATGGCCTGGGCCAACGGCACGGGCCTGATCGGCGGCACCACCAGCACCACCCTCTCCCCCCAGAGCACTGCCACCCGAGCCCAGGCAGCGGCCATCCTCCATCGGTTCTGCCAGGAGATCTCCCCTGTGCCCCCGCCGGCCAATGGAGAGATCTTCGTTCCAGCCCCTGACGCCGCGGCTGTCCTGGACCAGATGCCACAGACCTTCCTCTTCACCTCCGGTGTAGGGGGCTGGGGAACCACTCTGACCATCTAGAAGGATGGTTCCTTCGCCGGGTCCTACCACGACAGCGAAATGGGGGACACTGGCCCCGGCTATCCCCACGGCACCGTATATTACTGCAATTTTACCGGCCGCTTTGTGAACGTCACCCAGGTCAGCGACCTGGAATATCGGATGACACTCAGCGGCCTATCCATGGATGCCGCGCCGGGGACCGTCACCATCCGCGACAGCATCCGCTACATCGCCACAGAGCCCTATGGCCTGGACAACGCCAGTCAGTTCTGTCTCTATCTTCCCGGCCGGGCTACCAGAGATCTGCCCACTCCCTTCCTCCAGTGGGTGGGGCCGGTGAACGGCTGGGGGAATCACACGCCTGCTGTTTTGCCCTTCTGGGGGCTGTACAATGTGGGCGGGCAGCAGGGCTTTTATGGGACCGATTGACGGGATTTTCGGGGGTTTTCCCGAAAAATTCTCGGCAAATGGCACAAAATCCCTGACGGCGCCTTTTCAGGGAAGGGAATCTCTGGTATGATAAACCAGACGTTTTCAACACCCAGAACAAAGGAGCCAGTATGAAAAAACGAGTTGTCAGCCTGGTCATGGCCCTGTGCCTGGCCGTTTCCCTGCTCCCCGGCGCCCTGGCGGCGGGAGGCCATCCCTTCACCGACGTGCCCGCCAGCCACTGGGCCAATGACGCGGTGACCTATGTGTACGAGAACGACCTGATGGACGGCGTGGACAGCACCACCTTCTCCCCCGATGGCACCACCACCCGGGCCATGGTGGTCACCGTCCTCTACCGCCTGGCGGGCCAGCCCGCCGCCAACTGGGCCAACCCCTTTGTAGACGTGCCCGCCGGCGTCTGGTTCCACGACGCCGTCACCTGGGCCTGGGAGAACGACGTGGTCAACGGCACCTCCTCCTCCGTCTTCTCCCCCAACCAGGCCATCACCCGGGAGCAGCTGGCGGTGATCCTCTACCGCTACGCCGGCAGCCAGGGCTATGACGTGACCACCTCGGCCAACCTCTCCGGCTATCAGGACGCCGGCCAGATCAGTTCCTATGCCGAGCAGGCCATGGCCTGGGCTTGCGGCACGGGCCTGCTCACCGGCACCACCAGCACCACCCTCAGCCCCAAGGGCACTGCCACCCGGGCCCAGGTGGCCACCATCCTCTCCCGGTTCTGCCAGACCATGATCCCCGGCGGCTACGTCAGCCACGCGCACATGGTGGCCAACCTGAAGAACTCCTCCCTGCCCAAGAAGGATACCTTGGCGGCCATGGCCCAGGTCCTGCTGGACGACGGCTTCGCCCCGGCCTTCGTGGCCGGCCTGCTGGGCAACATCATCGAGGAGGGGGCCTGCGGCATCTTCGAGAGCTCGGCCTACATCACCCGGCCGGAGCTGGAGCCCGATTACCTGCTGTACATGGATGAGAACTACGACTACCGCAACATCTACTCCGGCCAGTACATCTACAACGGCTTCAGCATTTCCGATGTGTACAACATCATCCTGGAGCTGGGCCCCGGCGGGGCCAACGGCCGGGGCAGCTGCTTCGGCCTGGGCTGCATGCAGTGGACCTCCTACAACCGCATCAAGAACCTGCTGGAAAACTACATGGAGGCCGCCGACGGCGCCGACACCATCACCTTGGCGCAGACCCAGGAGGCTGAGGGCATCACCATCAGCCAGGAGCTCCAGGGGACCTACAAGAGTGTCTACACCTCTTGGCAGTCCGCCAACCCCGACCAGAACACCGAGGAGGCCGCCTTTGCCGCCGGTGTCAAGGTGTGCGTGAGCTACGGCATCCCCGTGGGCTACAACACCGAGGAAGTCCAGAACACCCGGGGGAACAACTCTGTGGAGGTCTATCAGGTGATGATGGGCCAGAAGTGAGGGCACTTGCCTTTGGACAAGCCCCAGAAAAACAGCGAAAACGTGCCGCGGAAGCGTTCCGCGGCACGTTTTTTCATTCTTTGGAAAGGGGGGATCACCCCTGGCCGAAGAAGAGGGCCAGGTCCTCTTCCACGGTGCCGATGCCGGCGATGCCGAAGTTCTCCACCAGCACCTTGGCCACGTTGGGGCTGAGGAAGGCGGGCAGGGTGGGCCCTAAGTGGATGTTCTTCACCCCCAGATAGAGCAGGGCCAGCAGGACGATGACCGCCTTCTGCTCATACCAGGCGATGTTGTAGACGATGGGCAGGTCGTTGATGTCGTCCAGGCCAAAGACCTCTTTGAGCTTCAGGGCGATGAGGGCCAGGGAGTAGGAGTCGTTGCACTGGCCGGCGTCCAGCACCCGGGGAATGCCCCCGATCTCCCCCAGGGGGAGCTTGTTGTACTTGTATTTGGCGCAGCCGGCGGTGAGGATCACCGTGTCCTGGGGCAGGGCCTTGGCAAAGTCCGTGTAGTAGTTCCGGCTCTTGGCCCGGCCGTCGCAGCCAGCCATGACCACGAACTTCTGGATGGCGCCGCTCTTCACGGCCTGCACCACCTTGTCGGCCAGGGCGAAGACCTGCTCGTGAGCAAAGCCCCCCACGATCTCCCCGGTCTCCAGCTCCTTGGGGGGTGCGCACCTCTTGGCGTGGGCGATGAGGGCGGAGAAATCCTTCTCCTCCCCGATGCCGCCGGGGATGTGGACGCAGCCGGGCCAGCCCGCCGCACCGGTGGTATACAGCCTGTCCCGATAGCTGGGGGCGGGGGGCACGATGCAGTTGGTGGTCATGAGGATGGGGCCGTGGAAGGCGGCGAACTCCTCTTTCTGCTGCCACCAGGCGTTGCCGTAGTTGCCCACAAAGTGGGGGTACTTCTGGAAGGCGGGGTAGTAGTGGGCGGGGAGCATCTCTGAGTGGGTGTACACGTCCACCCCGGTGCCCTTCGTCTGCTCTAGGAGCATCTCCAGGTCCCGCAGGTCGTGGCCGGAGACCAGAATGCCGGGGTTCTTGCCCACCCCCAGCTTCACCTTGGTGATCTGGGGATGGCCATAGGCTTCGGTGTTGGCCTTGTCCAGCAAGGCCATGCCCGCCACGCCGTGCTTGCCGGTCTCCAGGGACAGGGCGGTGAGGGCCGCGGCGTCCAGGTTGTCGTCCAGGGTGGCCGCCAGGGCCCGCTGGAGGAAGGCGTCCACGGTTTCGTCCTCCTGCCCCAGGGCGTTGGCGTGCTTGGTGTAGGCTGCCAGCCCCTTCAGGCCGTAGGTGATGAGCTCCCGCAGGGAGCGGATGTCCTCGTCCTGGGTGGCCAGGACCCCCACGGTCTTAGCCCTCTCATCCCAGTCCCCGGACCCGTCCCAGCGGGCGGCGGCGGGCAGGGCGGCGGGGTCCTTCACCTGGGGCAGCAGCTGGGCCTTCCGGTCCAGGACGGCCTGGATGTCGGCCTGAATGCTCTCCTTGTCAAAGTTGGCGTTGGTGATGGTGACGAACAGGCTGTAAGTGATCTGGTGGTTGACCGCCGGGTCCACGGCGGTGCCCTGGCTCCGCAGGGCGGTGGTGACGGCGGCCAGGCCGCGGGTCACATCCACCAGCAGGTCCTGCATGGCGGCCACGTCGGGCTTTTTGCCGCACACGCCGGAGACGGTGCAGCCCTGGCAGCGGGCGGTCTCTTGACATTGATAGCAAAACATGTTCTGTTCCATAAAAACCTCCGTTTGTCGAAGCGAACGAATTTCCTGTGTCCCGGCGCCTGGGTCAAAAGACCACCACCAGGAGCATCTTGAAGTTCTCCTGCCCATAGACGCTGTGGGGATGACCGGCGGGCATGACGATGGACTGGCCCTGGTGCAGCAGGAAGTCCTCTCCGTCGACGGTGATCTTCCCCAACCCCTCCAGGCAGGTGACGAAGGCGTCCCCCTGGGAGGCGTGAGTGCTGATCTCCTCCCCCTGCCAGAAGGCGAAGAGGGTGATGCTCACGGCGGCGTTCTGGGCCAGGGTCTTGCTGACGATCTGGCCCTCCTGGCAGGGAACCTGGTCCTTCAGGGTCAGGACTTGGCCCTGGACAATGTTTTTCAGTTTTTCTTCCATAGCGGGGAAACCTCCTTTTGGGGATTGTCCGCCGGCGGTGCCCCGCCGGCCTCCCGCCTGCTCCGGCGGGTTTGTTGGGCCCATTATACCCGGCCGGCGGCGGAGTGTATGTTGTCTTTCCAACAAAATCCCCGTCTCCCAACCTTTTTTTGCAAAAAAACCGCCCACCGGGGGTTCCGGCGGGCGGTTTGGTCGGTTGTGGGTTACAGGTTCTGATATTTCTTGTTCCCCTTCAGGGCCTTCATGCGGATCTCATGGTTGAGGATGCGCTTGCGCAGGCGGAGGTTTTCGGGGGTGACCTCCAGCAGCTCGTCGTCGGCCAGGAACTCCAGGCACTGCTCCAGGCTCAGGTTCCGGGGGGGCACCAGGCGCAGGGCCTCGTCGGAGCCGGAGGCCCGCATGTTGGTCAGCTGCTTCTTCCGGCAGACGTTGACGGTGATGTCCTCGCTCTTGGGGGTCTCGCCCACCACCATGCCGCCGTAGACGGGCACGCCGGGGCCGATGAACAGGGCGCCCCGTTCCTGGGCAGCCCACAGGCCGTAGGTTACCGACTCTCCGGTCTCAAAGGCGATGAGGCTGCCGGAGTTGCGGCGGTTCAGCTCTCCCTTATAGGGGGCGTAGGAGTCGAAGACGGAGGCCATGATGCCCTCCCCCTTGGTGTCGGTAAGGAATTCGTTGCGGTAGCCGAACAGGCCCCGGGCGGGGACTAAGAACTCGATCTTCATCCGGGTGCCCACGGGGGTCATCTCCAGCAGGTCCCCCTTTCGGGAGCCCATCTTCTCGATGACGGCCCCCACTGCGTCGGCGGGCACGTCTACCACCAGGCGCTCCATGGGCTCGCACTTGACCCCGTCGATCTCCTGGTAGAGCACCCGGGGGGGCGAGACCTGGAACTCATAGCCCTCCCGGCGCATGGTCTCGATGAGGATGGACAGGTGCATCTCCCCCCGGCCGGCCACGTTGAAGGCCTCGGTGGAGTCGGTGTCGCTCACCCGCAGGGAGACGTCCTTCAAGGTCTCCCGCATGAGCCGGTCCCGCAGGTTCCGGGAGGTGACGTACTTGCCCTCACGCCCGGCGAAGGGGGAGTCGTTGACGGAGAAGGTCATCTCCATGGTAGGGGCGGAGATCTTCACAAAGGGCAGGGGCTCGGTCAGGCCCGCGGCGCACACGGTGTCGCCGATGGTGATGTCCCCGATGCCCGACAGGGCGATGATGTTGCCGGCGGAGGCCTCGGTGACGGGCACCCGGGCCAGCCCCTCGAACTGGTAGAGGCTGACGGCCTTGGCCTTGCGGCTCTGCTCCGGGTCGTGGTAGTTGCAGACGGTGATCTCCTGGTTCTGCTTGATGATGCCCTGCTCGATGCGGCCGATGGCGATGCGGCCCACAAACTCGTTGTAGTCGATGGAGGAGACCAGCATCTGGAAGGGCTTGTCCACCTCGGCTTCGGGGGCGGGGATGTAGCTGAGGATGGTCTCAAAGAGGGGCTGCAGGTCGGTGCCCAGCACGTCGGGGTCCTTGGAGCAGATGCCCTGGCGGGCAGAGCAGAAGAGCATGGGGGAGTCCAGCTGCTCGTCGGTGGCGTCCAGGTCCAGCAGCAGCTCCAGCACCTCGTCCATGACCTCGTGGATGCGCTGGTCGGGCCGGTCGATCTTGTTGATGACCACGATCACCCGGTGGCCCAGGTCCAGGGCCCGGGAGAGGACGAAGCGGGTCTGGGGCATGGGGCCCTCGGCGGCGTCCACCAGCAGGATGACGCCGTTGACCATCTTCAGGATGCGCTCCACCTCGCCGCCGAACGCCATACTGAATGGCGGTGTTCTTGGCCAGGATGGTGATGCCGCGCTCCCGCTCCAGGTCGCCGGAGTCCATGACCCGGTCCTTGACCTCCTGGTTTTCCCGGAAGGCGCCGCCCTGCTTGAGCATCTCGTCCACCAGGGTGGTCTTCCCGTGGTCGACGTGGGCGATGATGGCAATGTTTCTCAGTGATTCGTTCCGCACAGATCTGCACCTCATATCTATTCTATAGAACTTCTTTGTATTCTAAACCAATCGCAACACATTATTATACGATAGGAAAAGTGGATTTTCAAGGGGGAACTTTGCTTCCTTTTGCCGTTCCGGGGCGTTTTGTTCTGTCAAAGGGGACCAAACCCCGGGCTGAAGAAACTTTTTTGTTTTTTTTGAAAAAAGACTTGACAACGGGAAGAATTGTGCTATTGTATTATACGTACAGTACAACAATACAAAAATACAGTTGCGGGCCCCGCCCGCAGCAAACAAGGAGGGATGGCAATGGCATGGCAGTTTCGCAATGACATCCCCATCTACACCCAGCTGATCGCCCAGATCCAGCAGCAGATCGTCAGCGGCGCTCTGCTGCCGGGGGAGCGCCTGCCCTCGGTGCGGGACCTGGCCGCCGAGGCGGGGGTCAACCCCAACACCATGCAGCGGGCCATGATGGAGATGGAGCGGGAGGAGCTGGTACACAGCCAGCGCACCGCGGGCCGGTTCGTCACGGAGGATGCCCAGCGGATCCGGCAGCTGAGAGAGTCCATGGCCCGGCAGCGGGTGAAGGAATTTTTGGAGGGCATGTATCTCTTGGGTTTCCAGACCGAGGAGATTGTGGCCTTTGTGCAGAAGGAAGGAGAGAATCATGAACATTCTGGAGTGTAAGGGCCTGACCAAGCGCTTCGGGGCAATGACGGCCTTGGACGGGGTGAACCTGTCTGTGGAGCCGGGGAAGATCGTGGGCCTGCTGGGCCCCAACGGCAGCGGCAAGACCACCCTGATCAAGCTGGCCAACGGCCTGCTGGTGCCCACCATGGGGCAGATTTGGATCAATGGGCGCGCCCCGGGGAAGGAGAGCCACGCTATGGTCTCCTATCTGCCCGAGCGCACCAGCCTGCCCCTGTGGATGACCGTCAAGCAGCTGCAGGACTTTTACGAGGATTTTTACACCGATTTCCAGCGCCAGCGCAGCAGCGAGATGCTCGACCGGCTGGAGATCTCCCCCAAGCAGCGGATGAAGCAGATGTCCAAGGGCACCCGGGAAAAGGTCCAGCTGATCCTGGCCATGAGCCGCCAGGCCAAGCTCTACCTGCTCGATGAGCCTATTGGCGGGGTGGACCCGGCCGCCCGGGACTATATCCTGGATACCATCATCCGCAACTACAACCCGGAGGCCTCTGTTATTATCTCCACCCACCTCATTGCCGACGTGGAGAAGGTGCTCGACGAGGTGATCTTCATCGACCGGGGACAGATCCTCTTCCAGTCCACGGTGGACGCCATCCGGGAGGAGAAGGGCATGAGCGTGGACGCGTTGTTCCGGGAGGTGTACAAATGCTGATCAAGTTGATAAAACATGAGTTTCGGGCCACGGCCCGGGTGATGATTCCGCTGTATCTGGTGACCATCCTGCTGGCCGTGATGACCCGGGTCAGCGACCTGTGGACCAAGATGGTGACCTTTGAGGGGCTGACGGGCCAGAGCTTTCTAGCGCTGATCTCGGGGATCATCTCGGTCGGCTTTGCACTGGCTCTCATCGCCACCTTTGTGGTGGCGGTGGTGCTGACCATCCAGCGGTTCCGCAGCAACCTGATGGCCGACGAGGGCTATGTGATGTTCACCCTGCCGGTGTCCACCCACAGCCTGGTGTGGTCGAAGCTCATCGTCTCCACGGTGTGGTTCCTGGGGGCGGTGGTCATCGACGTGGTGGCCATGATGACCCTGGTGGCCGACCTGGCCATGTTCCAGGAGATCGGACGGGTCTTTGAGGAGATTGCCCGGAATTTGACTGCTTACAATGTGGGCAATGGCATCCTCTTCCTGGTGGAGCTGGTGGTCCTCTTTGTGGTGGTCTGCCTGGTAGCCTGCCTGGACTTCTACGCGCCGCTGGCCATTGGCCACAGCTTTGGCCAGCACAAGATGCTGCTGTCGGTGGCCTTCTTCTTCGCCATTCAGGTAGCGGTCCAGATCGTCTCTGGGACCCTGCTCATGGCGGGGGTGCCCTATCTGAACTCCCTGAGTCTGTGGTTTTCCACCCAGGCCCAGCCCATGACGGTGGTGCATGGGATGATGTGGGGTTCGATCGTGGTCTCGGCCATCTACGGCGCCATCCTCTACTGCCTGACCATTCGGATGCTCCACCGGCGTCTGAACCTGGAGTAAGATCCTTTGAAAAGCGGAAACCGTCCCCCCGGCGCTTGGCTGGGGGGACGGTTTTTTGCGGGGGTCAAGGGGCGGGGGTCCGCCAGCGGGTACCTTCCACGGGGCCGTCGTACCCCCGGTTGCCGCAGCAGCGCTTGATGCCGCCGATATCTCGGACGTTAGTGTAGCCCATGGCCTTGAGCAGGCCGGCGGCCTTGGCGCTCTTGTCGCCGCCATAGGCGTAGACGAAGAGGGGGACGGACAGGTCGGGGAAGCGATCTTTGGCCTGCTCCAGCTCTTCCAGGGGGAGGTTTTCGCTCTGGGGAATGTGCCGCATGGTGTGCTGCCGCCGGGGGCGCACGTCCAGCAGCACCGCCCCGGGGGTCTCGTGGAAATCCCGCAGGCCCCGGTTGATGTCCAGGGAGAACAGACAAGACAGGATGCTCATAATAAACTCCTTTCCATCGAGATGGTTTCTTCTTTGTCTGTATCATACCCGGCTGGACGGCGAAAAACTGTAACAGGGTCTCATTTCCCCTGTCGATTGACAAACCCGCCGGGATGGGCTACAATGAAACCCACATCCGCCCCCGTACCTCACCAGGATAGAGGGTCCGCCTCCTAAGGTTGCGTTACAACGGCCACCTCAAAAAAAACTAAATAAGGGATTGCAGTTCGACTTTGATCGGGCTATAATCATATATCAGACACGTCGATAGAGCACACGCCTCCTAAGCGTGGGGTCGGAGGTTCAAATCCTCTTATGGACGCCAGTGAACAACGCCGAAAGCCTTTGTTTTCAAGGGTTTTCGGCTTTTCTTATATAAAAAGCTACGAAAAAGCTCTTTCACTGTATGAGATAAAATTCTACTCCAAAATTTGATTTTTGACAACCCCTCCAGAATCGAACGGTTGTTATAAGACAAAATCGCCAGCTAATTTTTAGCAGAAAACGGGCTGTTCTTGCTAATGAAAATGCCCTTCCTGCTAATCAGCCCCAAAATCGTGCCAAAAATCCAGCTAATCAAAAAAGGCGGATGTTTTGAATACCATGCAGTTATAGCAGATAAAATTAAATATCGTTATGTACATAGAGCGTCTATTTGCCCCGCATTGGGGATGGATAGGCGCTCTTTTTTTATGCCCAAACCCATGGGCAAATACAAGAGATTGGAGGTGTTTTATTTGAGCAAGCCTGTTTATACCGCAGACAAGCCGAGCGACTGTCATTACTGCTACTTCTGGACGAATGGCAGAAAGGGCTGCCGTCTGGGTAGAAATAATTGCTACTACTTAATCTCTTTGCCGCCGAAACCCAAGTCGGAATGTGATGGCTGTCCCTATGGGCGAGATCACCCGTGCATTGGTTGGTGTACGAAGAAGGTTATGCGTGAAGTGGGGCTTCGTTGATATGGATGTGTATGAACAGGAATACCGCTTCTACTATTTTGCCCGATGTCCTTACGAAAAGACGGATACGACTTTCCGCAGCATTCCGCTGACAACAGAAAGTTTTCCGCAGAAAGAAGGTGGTGAAGCCGTGTGAGTTTTGATTATTTTTACGGTCAGCAATCCGATCTATTCACATTCTATCGAGTTCCGAAGGTGTTGTTCACGAACGAGAGGTTCTGGAATATTTCTGCCGATGCCAAGATGCTGTATGGCATTTTGCTTGACCGCATGAGCCTGTCTGCCAAGAATGGTTGGATAGATACAATCGACGAAGCGAAGATGGCTCTGAACTGTGCTGAACAAAAGGCTATCAAGCTGCTCAGTGAACTTGAGAAGAAAGCAGGATTGATTGAACGTAAGCGCCAGGGTTTGGGAAAGCCCAACCTGATCTATGTGAAGAACTTTATCTCTGCTGTGGATTCACAACTCTTGAATTGTGAAAATCACAATTCTGGAACAATGGAAATCACAACTCAAGAACTTCCGAAATCACAATGTAATAATACTGATATTAAAAATACTGAATTTAGTGATACTGATTCTATCTTTCCTTCCGGAAATGGTGGAATGATGGACGAGAATGACCGGTATCAAGAATACTTTGATTATTTCTCGGATCAGCTCAGTATGGATTTGTTGAAGAAGGATTACCCTTACGATTCCGAAATGCTGGATAACATTCTGGAGTTGATCGTTGAAACAGTTTGCACGAAGCGACCGTTGATTCGCATTGGTGCAGAGGAGCGTCCGGCAGAAATTGTCCGCAGTCGGTTTATGAAACTGAATGCCGAACACATTCGATATGTTATGGACTGCTTCAAGGAGAACACCACAAAGATTAGAAATATCCGTCAGTATATGCTGACTACGATATACAATGCGCCGACGACAATAGACACCTACTACGATGCTCTTGTTCGGCACGATATGTCACACGGATATTTGGAAGGAGGATTTAAGAAATTGAAAATGAAGCGAGAGGAAGGAGAGTGACGATAAATGTCGAAAAAAGCAACCATCATTGCGGTGGTCAATCAGAAAGGAGGCACTGGAAAGACCACCACCACCGAGAATCTGGGCGTTGGCTTGGCTCTTGAAGGAAAAAAGGTGCTTCTGGTAGACACCGATCCCCAGGCTTCCCTGACGGTCAGTTTGGGCAATCCCTGCCCGGATGATCTGTCTCCGACACTTTCCGATCTGATGGGAAAGATTATGATGGAAAACCCTATTACTCCCGATGAAGGGATTCTTCATCATCCGGAGGGCGTTGATTTGGTGCCGTCCAACATCGAACTCTCAGGTATGGAGGTAGCACTGGTCAATGCCATGAGCCGGGAAACCATTCTCCGGCAATACCTGGATACAGTCAAACAGAATTATGATTACATTCTTCTTGACTGTATGCCGTCTTTGGGTATGCTGACCGTCAATGCGTTGGCAGCTGCCGACAATGTGCTGATACCGGTTCAGGCAGCATACCTTCCTGCAAAGGGTCTGGAACAGCTGCTTGGAACCATCAACAAGGTCAAGAGGCAAATCAACCCGAAACTGAGGATTGAAGGGATTCTTCTGACGATGGTGGACAGCCGCACCAACTACTCCAAAGACATCAGCAATCTGATTCGGGAGAGCTACGGCGGAAAGCTGAAGGTTTACAAGACCGACATTCCCCGCTCTGTCCGTGCAGAGGAAATCAGCGCAGAGGGAACCAGTATCTTCAAGCATGATCCCAAAGGCAAAGTTGCCGAAGCCTATAAAATTCTGACGAAGGAGGTGTTAAACAATGCAGAAAAAAGGCGCAAACATCAGCTTGAAGGGGTACGATGATATTTTCTCCACCGATCAATCCAGAGCTGAAGCCCAGCAGGAGCGTGTGCAGGAAATTCCGCTTTCTGAGCTACACCCCTTTGAGGGACACCCCTTCCGTGTGGTTGATGATGAAGAAATGATGAAAACGGCAGAGAGCGTCCGAGATTTCGGAGTTCTCACTCCTGCGATTGTCCGTCCTGACCCCGACGGTGGTTATGAAATCGTTTCTGGTCACAGGCGGCACCGGGCATCGGAGCTTGCGGGTAAGGAAACCATGCCTGCGATTGTTCGTGACCTGGACGATGATGCAGCCATTATTTTGATGGTTGATGCGAATTTGCAGAGGGAGAGTATCCTGCCGAGTGAAAGAGCATTTGCTTATAAGATGAAGCTGGATGCGATTAAACATCAAGGTCAACGCACCGATTTAACTTCATCCCAAGTTGGGATGAAGTTGCAGGCAATGGATATAGTCGGTCAGGAGGCAGGAGAAAGCAGAAATCAGGTACACCGTTATATCCGTCTGACCGAACTGATTCCGGAACTGCTGGATATGGTAGATACGGGTCAGATCAAATTCAATCCTGCGGTGGAGCTTTCCTATCTGGCAAGTGAAGAACAGAAGGATTTTCTTTCTGCAATGGATTATGCTCAAGCAGCTCCTTCCCTTTCGCAAGCACAGCGAATTAAAAAGCTCGCACAGGAGGGCGAGTGTACGCTGGATGCGATGTGCGAGATTATGAATGAAATCAAGAAGGGAGAGCTGGACAGAGTAACCTTCAAAACGGATTCGTTGCGAAAATACTTCCCGAAGTCCTATACCAACAAGCAGATGGAGGATAAAATCATTCAGCTTTTGGAGCAATGGCAGAAAAAAAGAGAAAAATCAATGGAAAGGTAAGGTAAAAAATGTTTACACCCAAAAACATTCAGGGCGCTTTGGAAGAACTCTACGACCTTTGCGATCCTGATTATATGGTAGATATGCTCGTAAACTACAGTGAGGAGTTCGATGATATTTCTCCTGCGCTTCTGGCAAAGTCGTTTCAGAAAAATGCCGAGATGATTAGCGAGTATCGAGTATTGTCCTCTGCTGGTGAGGGTATCGACTATCAGGGAAAGGTACTTCTGAACAGCAGAGCCGTGCGGCTTCTGTCCTATGTAGAAGATATGAGCGGCGATGAAAAAGTTCGCACGATTCAGAGCAAGGAGCTGTGGTTAGCAGAAGATATGACATTCTATGTGGTGTCCTGTATGTCTACGATCACGATGGACAAGGAAGAAGCCATTTGTCTTAACGAACACCGCAGCGTGGTTACTACGGTGGAATGCGAGGACGATATTTTCTTCGACATGGGTTCCCTGATTTGCGAACTGGACGATATTTGCTTGTTCGAGCTTTTAGCCGATGTGGATGCGACTATTTATGAACTGTAACAGGTTCATGGATGGTCGCTTTTCTTATTTCCAAAGAAACGGAGGTATCGAAACTTGAAAGAATACGATGTGAAGATCACCGAAACCTTGGAGAAAACGGTTACGGTGCAAGCAGAATCTCACGATGCGGCAGAGGAACAGGTTAGAGCCGCTTATTACAATTCGGAGTACATTCTGGACTCCGAAAACTTTACCGGTGTTGCGTTCGGCACGACCGAGGAACGGGAGGTTCAGAAAGAACAGGCAGATACCATGAATGTGTTGCTGGTAAAGCCGTTCATGTATCCGCAGGCTGTGCAGATCGGCTGTGAGCTGGAGGATTTGCAGAAAGCCGTAGGTGGCGATATTGAGGCAACTTATCCGTTCAATGAGCCGGTTGCACTGGTGATGCACGACGAAGGTAAACTCGTAGGCAAAGAACTGAACCGTGCGCTGCGTGATGATGACGGCGATATTTATGACATTATCGCCGGTGATTTTCTGGTTGTGGGATTGGGCGAGGATGATTTTTGTTCTCTGTCCCCGGAACTGATGAAGCAGTTTGAGGAACACTTTCATCAGCCTGAGACTTTTGTACGCATGGGGCGCAGCATTATGGCGCTTCCCCTGCCGGATGACATGGTGAAGAAAGAAGATGCACCTGTCAAAGCTGATTCGGTTCCCCACAAAAGTAACCCTGACCGAGATGTTCTGTAAGGAGGTTCTTATGCAAAGAAATTCGACGATTGGAGAGCTGATGGAGCGAAAGCGGATTCAGGATGGTGCCAAGGAGTACCAGGGACATACCTATATGGACTTGGCACGATTTGATGACGCCACCAAGCACATGATTATTTTCGATGTGCTGACCGATGAATCGCCTGTCGGTTGGAAAGGCGAAAGAAATCGCCTGTATTTGAGCGATGTGGGTTATCAGAAGGCTCTGGATAACCAGAAAGCTGGCAATATCAAGATTATCAGCCATGCCGCAGTTGCCAAGGGCAATCTGTATTACGACCACAGAGATATGGCACGATAATCTGTTCACTCTACTGCTTGCAGGAGGTGATGAATCATGCAGGAAGAAGTTGAAAACAGAACAGTAAACCTGGCGATCAGCACAACCAAGCTGACGGGGCGCACTATCATTGCCGGTATCCGCAAGTATTTGCAGCACCGGGAAAAAGTGAAGATGAAAAAGGCACGAGACCCTGCCGTTCATGGAAAGCAATCCGTGAAACAGCTTTTGGGACAGAATCAGGGTGCTACGAATGTTGAGATCGACAAAGAGAGTATCCGTGATTTTGAAAAGCTCGCCAAGAAGTATGGCGTGGACTTTGCCGTAAGAAAAGATAAGTCCGTTGATCCTCCCCGGTTTCTTGTTTTTGTCCGTTCTAAAGATGCAGATGCTTTGGATGCAATCTGCAAGGAACATCAGGCAAGGGCATTAACCAAGAATGAAAAGCCGAGCGTTCTGGCGCAGCTGAAGAAGTTCAAGGAAATTGTCGCAGCGATTCCGAAGAAGGTTCGAGAGAAGAAACAGGAGCGTGATCTGTGATGGATAAGAGAAAAATGAAAAAGCTCCTGATTCTGAATTTACCGTATTTTCTGGTAGGGTTGTTCGCTACGAATTTAGGAGAAGCATGGAGATTGGCTGAGGGGGCAGATTCATCTGCGAAAATCCTCAGCTTTTTTCATGCCCTTCCGATAGCCCTGAACAATCCGTTTCCCAGCTTTCACCCGTTGGATTTGCTGATTGGTATTCTCTGCGGCGCAGGACTTCGGCTGGCTGTCTATCTAAAAGGCAAAAACGCAAAGAAGTACCGACACAATGTTGAGTACGGTTCTGCTCGTTGGGGAACGGCAAAAGATATTGAGCCGTTTATTGCACCAAAGTTCGAGGACAATGTGATCCTGACGAAAACGGAGCGGCTGATGATGAGCAATCGCCCGAAGAATCCTGCCAATGCCCGAAATAAGAATGTTCTGATTATCGGCGGTTCGGGTTCCGGTAAAACTCGCTTTTGGTTGAAGCCAAACCTTCTCCAGATGCACAGTTCCTATGTGGTCACTGACCCGAACGGTTACACTATAAGAGGATAGAAAAAAGGAGCGTTTCACAAACGAAGATTTCTTGAAGAAGGGAGGTCAAAACCGTGGCTAAGAAAGAAGAAATCAAAATCACAGCCCTGTATGAGCGTCTGTCAAGGGACGATGAACAGGCCGGGGAATCCGTCAGAAAGGGCTGAGAAACATTCGCCATTTTTATGACGATGGTTATTCGGGTACGAATTTCAACCGTCCCGGCTTTGCCGCCCTGCTGGAAGAAATCGAAGCAGGTCATGTGGAAGTCCTGATTGTAAAAGACCTTAGTCGTTTTGGCAGAAATTACCTGCAAGTCGGCTATTACACGGAGATTCTTTTCCCGAAGAAGGGCGTTCGCTTCATAGCTGTAAACAACAATGTGGACAGCGCCACCCCGCAGGACAATGACTTCACGCCGTTTTTGAACATCATGAACGAGTGGTACGCAAAGGACACCAGCAACAAAATCAAGGCGGTATTCAAGTCCAGAATGAAGGACAGCCGCAGAGGTTGTCAGGAAAATCTTCCGGCTGGTATGTCAGGGCGTTACCACAACAGGCATTGCGGAAACTCTGGCAAAGGAAAAGGTGCTGATACCGTCTGCCTACGCTGCCCTGAATCAGCCGAAGAACTGCCGTCACAAGGAGATTGCAGACCCTTACCGCTGGAACGCCACCACCATCGGCTATATCCTCGACAGGCAGGAATACCTCGGTTGGGCAAATCCATCTGCGAGAACTTCAAAACCAAGCAGCGCAGAGCCGCAACGCCGGACGAGCTGATGATTTTCCCCGATACGCATGAAGCCATCATCGACCAAGACACATGGGATATTGCCAGAAAGATACGCTCAAAGAAAAAGCCGAGAGTGGCGAACGGCACCTACTCCCACCGCCTGTCCGGGCTGGTGTACTGCGCTGACTGCGGGGCAAGGATGGGCTATATCAGCCCAGAAACCAAGCACAGCGACAAACGCTATGATTCTGATTCCGCTTTCCAATGCGGCAACTACCGAAGCGCCACAAACGATTGCGTCTCCCACTATGTGAAAACATCGGTTCTGGAAGCGGCGATTTTGCGGGCAATTCAAGCGGTGAGCAAATATGTCCTTGAAAACGAAGCCGAGTTCATTGACCAGCTTAAAGTCGTTTGGAATGAGCATCAGGCAAGAGCGTTGGACAACGGACAGCAGGAGCTTGCCGAAGCGAAGAAGCGGATAGCTGATTTAGATGAAAAAATCAATAAGCTGTATGAAAGCTCCGTAAACGGTTTGCTGCCGGAGCGACAGGCACAGCGCATGATTCAGCAGTACGATGAAGAACAGCTTGTGTTGGAAAAGCGTGTTGCAGAGCTGGAAAGTCTGGTTCAGCAGGACGAGATCAAGCAGGTGGACGCATCCCGCTTCATCGCTCTGGTCAAGAAATACCGAGACTGCGAGGAGCTGACCGACACCATGCTCTATGCGTTCATTGACAGGATCGAGGTTCACGAAGCCACAGGCGGTCGAACCATCTACCGCCAGCAGAACATTGACATTCATTTCAATTTCATCGGCAACTACTACCCGCCTGTTGAAGCTGTTTCCGAGGAAGAACGCATCGCCGCCATCGAAGCCGAGCAGCTGCGAAAGAAGCAGGAAAAGGGCAAGAGGTCAACCGAGCGCAGAAAGCAGAAGCTGGACGCTCTGCGGGCGGCTGCGGAA
>SFLH01000008.1 GCA_004554585.1 Clostridiales bacterium
ATTACTTCCTCGTGATTTTCGGGATTCCGGAGTCGTGAAATTCACGTCTGCTGAATCGTGATTTTCACGAGTCTTGATTCGTGATTCCGGTGCAGGCGGTATGCTGCCGGCGGAGTTATCCACAAAGTTCTTGACGAAGATGAGATTGGGCTTGCCCAGTCCCTGCCGCTTGCGCTCTATGAGGCCGGCTTTGCTGTCCAGCTCGTTCAGCAGCTTGGTGGCCTTCTGATCGGCACAGCCGATAGCCTCCATGACCTCCTCCAGCGTGAAGATGATGAATACGCGCCCCTGTTCGTCCAGCCAGCCGTTTTTACGACTCAGGCTCATCCTGTCCAGCAGAATGCCGTAGAGGATTTTGGCCTCGGCTGAGATGGACTTGAAGCGCTCATCGGTAAACAGTGCCTTGGGGATGCGGTAAAAGGCAAACTGATCTGCCTGGGCACCGTAGAAATAATCCAGCGTCACTTGGCGCGCCCCCTCTCAAGCGAACGAAGAATTTCCTTCGTACACCAGCCGATGCACGGTCCGCACTTGCCATACGGGCAGTCATCGCATTCGCTCACGGGTTTCGTTTCCGGCTTTGGCCGGTCATAATAGCAGACCTTCAGCATACAGCCGTGTCTGCCGTAGTAATAGCAATACTGGCAGTCCTTCGGCTTGCCGTTTTCGCAGCAATCTGTCATAGCGTTCATCCTCCTGAAAATGGGTACAAAAAAAGCACGTCTGTCCAGCCATAAAGGCATTCTCCCCGGAGGGAGAGACAGACGCGCAAAGCGTGTTCTGATTCAATTTTGGCAATAAAAAATGGGCTAAGCGTCCATCGCTTACTCCCAGTACAACATCAGCTATTCAGTTTCGGCACTGCCCAAATGCAACGGCTCATGCCGCAAATTCCTTGAAATTACAGGCTTTTTCGGGTGTTAGTCCACAAATAACAGCCTCATTGGCCAGGATAAGGGAATACTTCTCCCGGTCGGTGTTTTGGTCGCTGAGGCTGTCCCGGTACTCGATATAGGGGTTGTCGATGCCGTGGGTCATCATGTTCATGGCCCCGATGCGCAGCATGGTGCGGTCCATGTCGTAGCCGTGGAACATGTGGTTCATGTAGTGGTCCTTCTTCTGGCGGTCAAAGAAGATTTCCTCTTTGCGGTTCTCTTTGAGGTACTCCCCCGCCGCCACCAGGAAGCCACCGGTGCCGCAGGCCGGGTCGCAGATCACGTCGTCCGCCCGAGGGGCCATCATGTCCACCATCATGCGGATGATGTGCCGGGGGGTGCGGAACTGACCATTCACCCCGGCGGTGGCGATCTTGGACAGGAGGTATTCGTAGATGTCGCCCCGGACATCGGCGTCGTGTAGCTGTTCCGCCTGGACGTAGATCTCGTCCATGGCGGTGACGATCTTGTCCAGCATCAGGGGCGTGGGGATTTTGAAAATGGCATCCCCCATGTACTTGGCATAGGCGCTGTCCTTGTCGGCGTGGAGATCCTTGATGAAGGGGAACACCCACTCCTGCAGGGTGGAATACATCTGTCCGGCGGGAAGGTCGTGGAACACCGACCATTTGAGTTGGTTGCCCGGGATGGTCCTCTCCCCTACCCGCACCTCGTCGGCAAAGATGCTTTTATGGGGCAGGCCCAGCATGGCGCTCTCCTTGGCGCGCTGGTTTTCGGTGGCGTCCAGATCGTGGATGAACATGAGATACGTCATCTGCTCCACCACGTCCAGGGGATTGGTAATGCCGCCGGTCCAGAAAGTCTCCCAGAGGCGGTCGATTTTGTTTTTCAGTTCGCCAGTGATCATGGTTTCTTACTCCTTTTCCCGGTTCCAGGTATAGGCGGTATAGCGCCCGCCGCTGAGTTTCAGAATTTCCCCGCTCTTTTGCAGGTCGGCCAAAGTGCGCTGCACGGTGATCTGGCTGATGTCGGGGCACTGCTCAATAATCTCCGCCTTGGTGATCTTTCCAAGGGTGCCTTTGATGATTTCCCGGATGCGGTCCGGCTTACTCATGCCGCTGACGGCCAGAGCCTGCACCCGGCTGGCAAAGTCCCGGTAGGCCGCCGCCACCACGCCCAGGGTATAGCGCACAAAGGGAGCGTAGTCGTTGGTTCCCTCGTACCACCCCTGGGAGCTCTGTTGGAGGGCTTCATAATAGGTTTCCTTGCTCTCCTCGATCAGTTTTTCGATGCTGATATACTTGCCCACAATATAGCCTGCCCGGTAGAGCAGCAGCAGGGTCAGCAGGCGGCTCATACGGCCGTTGCCGTCGTTAAAGGGATGGATACAGAGAAAGTCCAGAATAAACATGGGGATCAGCAGCAGCGGGTCCAGTTCCCCCTTCCCCATGACCTCCTCATACGCCCGGCACAGCCTGTCCACCGCCTCCGGTGTCTCCCAAGCAGGGAGAGGCTGGAAGCGAACGGTTTTGTTCCCCTGGGCATCCGTCTCGGCAATCACATTGTCCGCCGTTTTGTAGTTACCGCCGTAGGACGCGCCGCTGAATTTATAGAGATCCCGATGGAGCTGCAGGATCATGGAGGATTTGGGCGGGATGTAGTCAAAGCTCTCATGGATGGTGGCCAGCACATCCCGGTAGCCGGCAATCTCCTGCTCGTTTCGGGTGCGGGGAGTGGTCTTGTCCTGTACCAGCTTTTTCAGGCGCTCATCCGAGGTATAAATGCCCTCGATTTTGTTGGAGGCCTCGGTACTCTGGATCTTGGCGATCTCTACCAGCTTGGTCAGGGTATCGGCCTTGGCCTCGATAAACAGGGCCTGTTCTCCCTTATATTCATGGATTTGAGTCAGCAGAGCCACAATATCCGGCGTAAGCAGATTCTCATAGTTTTTGGCAAAATCGTAGGTGCGCATCCTGTACCTCACTCGGGATCAATTTAATCATTTTTCTTGCAATGATGCAATTAGACTGTAGCAGGCAAACTTGTTCTTGTCAAGGCTTATCTGTATCATTTTTGCGAAAATGATATAAATAAACCATAACCGTTTACAAGTTCCAATAACAGACCTGCTCCAGTTCTTCCGGGCTCAGTTCCTCGCACAGGCTGCGCCAGTCCTGATTCCGCTCGGCAAGGCTCAAAAACCTCACCATCCCCTCCAGCAGCAAACGTGGATCGAAACATCCCTGGCGTTCAAGTGTGAGTGTACCGCTTTGCGTATTATGATAATTGGGTCCAAAAATAGCCCTCACCACCAAATAATATACTTCTTTCAGTCAACCGCTGGCAATGCAAAAATAGCGGCTCTGAAGCACTCAGAGCCGCTAGCAACAGATCAAAAACGTTTTTCCAATGGGACTCGCTTTTAACTACAAAAATTATAATGCTTCCAACTTCGCAAGCAGATAGGTCAGCGAGCTATCGTAAAAGACAAAATCATCGACCAAACCACTATTTTTAGTGTCTACGGCTACTTTGCGCACAGCTGCTTGCTCCGGCCTGACCAAGAGCAAAATTTTTACATCTTGTTCATTCTGGCGAAGCGCCTGGCAAATCGCAACAGCCTGCTCCATATCCGCTTGATCCACCAGATCCAATATCACCACATCCGCATGGAACACATCGACGCCAACAATAGCCTGTGGATAATTGAGCTGGGCTGCCCATAGAAAATCGAGTCTCGGCTTTGATTGAATGGCCGCCGCCAATCCCTGCCCGAGCATCTTATTGGATGATATAAATAAAACTGTTTTCATGATCGGCACCCTCTATCAAATGCGAATGTTTCCCTGGCACCCCCCATAGGCATCCTGCATTTCTGTGATCCAGTCCAGCTCCTCCCCAAATACTCCTTTGGGTTACGCCCATGGGTCCGCTGCCTTGGGCGTACGAACACCGGTAAGCAGATATTGCTCCCAGAGGAACCACTTCTTGTCACTGCCTCGCTGTCGGAGTTTAATCGGGCGAGGCGCATCTGCTCCACCGCAGGGGATAAACAGTTTCATGTAGCCCTGCTCCTGACCGGAAACGTGGTTGCTTTCGATATGAATGGTATACGGCTGGGTGGGTGTATAGTTGTTATCGGCGGTAGAACCTGCAAAGTAGGTAAACGGCAAGTAGGTCTTCCCATCACGGAAACGGTCCTTGAGGAAGGAAATGTCCTGCCCGTTCAACGGTCGTGGCCCGCGCAGCCAGTTCAGCATTTCCTGGCCGATCCCCTGGTCCGCAGCATAGGCACACAGCGCCAGGACGGTCAGCGCCGCTGTCTGAAACGGGGTGTCAAGGGCCGCCTCCGGGAGAGTCTGTAACGCAGCAAGACTTTCGGGAAGCGCCGCAAAGACAAAGGTCTCCCTCTGATTGTCAATGGATGCACCAGCCGTCATGGTGCTGCCCATTGCAGGCTGTTTCAACTTGTCAAAAATGCCCATACGAAGCCTCCTCTCACGCTTACAACGGTCTCATGCTCCGCTTTCTTTCCTCAGCCATAGGTGAGTATCAAATCGGCGCAAGTCATTCCCTCCGCAAAAAAAGGCGGACACACATGGGTTTTCGGGTCCTTCTGCATGTGGAGGTACTCGCCAGAGGGAGCGATCAGCACCGGGAAATTGCCGCTGAGAAAGACACCCGCGCCATCATACAGCTCCAGCCGCAGACAATCCCCCTCCATGCGCCAGACCCCGGAATAGGCAAGCGTATATTCCTGCCAGTCCCCTGCCTGGTAGTAGAGCTCCACGAGGCCGGAATAGTTCGGGCCACTATCTCCCCAGCTTATGTCCATGATCCAATGCTCACAGATCCAAGATGTGTATGCCAGTCCCCAGTCTGTCGGTGGTAACCACCAGCAGTCCTCCGGCATCTGCCAGTATCCCGGGCTCTCCACTGCCCAGTCCTCAGGATAGTACCCGTTGTCAGGATCTTCCCAGCCCTCTGGGTAGTCCAGCCCCGTGACCGCACCAAAAATCGCAAAATCCATCAGCATGGGGACATCGTCCTCGCCAACGGGCACGATGGGACAGTCGTTCTCGTCGCACATCGGCCACCAGATTACCTCCACGAAGTCGGTCGTCAAAAGGATGACCTCCATGTCCGGCTCCTCGCGCCATTTCTCATAGTTCACGAAGAGCAGCACAGGCTTGGCATGTTCGTCCTGGTAGAGCACCTGATCCTCCACCGGATGGTTAACATCGTCGTAAAACTTCCCTATGACATGGCTCACTGTAAGGCTGGTATTCTCATCCCAGGGAACAACACAGTATACATCGCCGTAACCTGGGCCGAGGGTCCGCTCCGCTGGGATCTCTAACAAAAACGGCAGTTCCTCTGCCAGATAGGGACAATGGTTCCACAGCCAGTCTGCCAACGGCGTGGAATCCCCTCGCTCCCGGTGACCAAGGTAGGCTACTGCGCCAGCGACCTGGCCGCCGTACACCATACTACCACGCAGCAACGAAAGAGAAGCTGCCGCTTCTTCCGAATCGGCCGCCGGCTCTGGCACATCCTTCTGCGCCCCTTTGCTGCCGCCAATCACTCTCACGGCGCTGTCCGTTCCGTCTTTCTCCGGCTGCGGGTCTTGCCCGCTGCAGGCGGCCAGACTCAGGAGCAGAGTTACACACAGAATCACCGAAAGGGATCGGTGTAAGATCCATCTCTTCATTGTCTGGCCTCCTTTTCAGAATTTCCCGCTGCGCCCGCTACCGCCGCCGCCGCTTTCGCTTTGGCTACTACTCGAATTATCTTTTTCGATCTTGGTGCTCGTCTCGGTGGTATGGGTGTACCGATCATACTGCTCTGTCAGGTTCAGCCCGCCTTTGGTGAGGTACGCATTGGCCTCCGTCTTTTTATGGACCGTTTTCATCCTGCCCATCAGGAAGAAACAGATTACTCCCGCAACCAGACAGGAAACTCCCGTCGCTATGAAGCACTGCATCCAGTAGGCAGGGCGCACCGGTTCGCCCTCCTGGGCCTTGGTCAGAAATTCGTCGCAGGCATCCAGATAGTTGGAAATCCCGCCATACCAGTCATCGTCCCCAAAGGTTCCCAGGAATCTTTCCTCCAGCCTCTCCTGTCCGAACTCATCAAAGGCATATTCGGCATACTCACCGTAAACGAACATAGCATAGTCCCGCTCATTCATGCTGAGCAGAACGAAGATCCCATTCCGGTCATCTCCGATGCCAAGCTGATTGCTGTGATAGAGCTGGTAGGTAACCTCGTATACATCGCCGTCCCCATAGTCTCTGTAGTCATCCACCAGGGCAAAATAAACGCCGCAATGCTGGCGCTCGGAAATGGCTGCAGCGCGGGACTCCAGCTCGTCCCACTCCTCATAGGAAAGCAGGTCACTGACGTCGAAGACATACTCCATGTCGACACTGCTCTCCTCGGGTGCTTGGCTCTCTTCGGTACCGCTCTGCTCGGGCTCCTCAGCTTCTTCGGGCGCTTCCGCGCCGGGGGCGTCCGGCGGGCAATTGGTAAGGATATAATCCTCTGCCGCCTCCGCCATGGCATCCACCGCCTGCGTCAGTGCTACGGCGCTCATGGTCATGTCCTCGCCGTTCCATGCCTGCTCCGCCATACAGGGCTTCACTGCATCGTAGATCGCATCCGCCAGGTCCTGACTGTTGCCCCGTCCCTGCCTTAACGTAGCATAAACACACCAGCCATCGGCGGGCATCACATAGGTATCCGCATCCTGCTGCTCCAGCAGAATGGTCAGCGTGACACCCTCCTTGTGGTCTCCGTAGCCGTACTCGTATGCCTCATAGATCCACATGGCCGCATCGTCGACGGTATCGTCATCGATCTGGGTCAGCACATCCACCCGCAGGTCGATGCCCAACGTCCCTGAAAGCTGTGGGAGTGTCTGCTCCCCCTGCATCGTCAGTGTCGGAGAACCCAGCATCTCTGTTTCATCATAGATCACACCGTAATCCCTCGTCGCCAGAGCAGGTGTACAGAGAGACAGGGCAAGCAGAAGAAGCAGTGCAAAAACTGTGCCTTTTTTCTTCATCGCGGATCCACCTTCCTTCTCACAACACAACGACCAAGGCCGAACTGATCACCGACAAAGGGACCGCGATGGCAGCAAACAGCCCCCAGAACTTTCCCCAGCTGACCGGCAGATCACCGACCAGCTTCCCGGTCTGGCCATTCATGGCAAAGAGGAAGTCCTTCCCCTTCCACTTGGTATTCAGCATCCAGACAGGCATCAGAGCATAATGCACCTTACCCCGCTTCAGGTCGACGCTGTTGTCCAGGAGTGTACAGGTATCATACTGTTTTACGGTTTTGCGCAGCGCAGAGGACAGCGTTCCCGCACAGCGCTGATCGGCCCGCTCTTGGCACTGCTCCACTGTCACATCAAATTTATCGGCAAGAAAACCAGGCAGGTACGCCGTAGAAAAAGGTTTTAGTTCCCGATAGTCATAGGGTTCAATGGAGTCCATGTGATCATCCGACAGTTTACTAGACGCATCCACCGGTACCTTCTCAAATGTGACCGTTCCAGCCCGGTAGACGTCGTAGTGCTCTGTTTTCGTGATCTTATAGTCGCCAGATATGTAAGTGTGAGAGCGTGTGGCTGTATAATGGGCATCGCCCTTTGCCTCGCCATCAAACATCCAGAACGGCACATAGATCCCCTGAATCTCCTGCACATGGTTTTCTTCGGTGAACCGTTTGGGCAGGAAAATTTTCCGTTTGTAGTGAGCCTTAAGGGCCTTTACGGCATCCTCTTTGCTCAGCTTGAAGGGAACGATAAAATCCGGCCTCAGTCCCCCGGAGAATTGTCCCGGTACTACCGTAGGGTTCCCGCAATAGGGGCAGGACGTAGCCGCTGTACTTTCCTCGCAGATGAGCTCCGCCCCGCAGCTGGGGCAGCTGTAGGCCAGTACGCCGTCTGCCTGCGTTCCCCAGTCCTCGCGAAAGCCGGAGGTATCCCATTCCTCCCCCTCCCGGGAAGATGCATTCTGTTCTGCTCGCTTTTCCTCTGCCTCCCGTTGTGCTGCTGCCGCCTTTTCCTCCTTCTCTGCATAAAGCGCCTCGATTTCCGCTACATCGTAACTGGCGCCGCAGTAGTCACACTCCAGTTTGCCGGATGCCCCTGAGAAGTGCAGCGGTCCGGTACAACTGGGGCATTGATAGTTGGTAATCTGTGCTGGCATTGGATTCCCTCCCTTCCTGTGCCGGCGCTACCGTTGTCAGTGGCGAAAGCAGCAGCGCCGGAAGCCACCTGTGGTATCGCAACGATCGGCTGAAGATACGCTTCCGCATCAGACAACTCCCCGGCAAGATCCATCCCCTCACACAGGTCCGGATTGCTCCCGCCCCGGAGTGGGGCGGGAGCTGATTCCGTCGATGGAAAACCCTTTCTCCGATCATCCACTTGGTGCCTCATACAACCGTCAGGCACTTCCACTCTACATGCCCACTTCGATGCTGTCTGGCATGGTCTGGTCTGCCTGGATCAGCGGCAGATACCAATCGTCATAGTAGTAAGGGAGATCCTCTGCATCCATATCATCCCAGTAGGTTCCCCACGGGCGCAAGACGATATCATAGTGGAATTCATCCTCACCGTTTTTATAGTCGCCATTGATGTGGATCATGTTTTCGTACTCCACCAGGCTCGGATCAACGATCCAGTCCCCATGGTGCAGCGCCACGTCTGTGAAATCACCGCTCTCGGTGGTCATGGTGCCATGCTTGCCAGTCCCGGATTCACTCAGGCTGACCAGCGCAGAGGCCATAGGGGCTGATTTTGTGTAGTCCTCATCCCAGAGGACAACGGTGCCCGTATAGTTCTTGCCAATGTCAATGGTGCCGCAGAGGTCCCACCAATCCCCCTCCATATCCTCGTAATAGCCGGCGCAGTCGCTCATCACCCACCAGCCGTACCAGTCGCCGTTCCACCAGTCGAGCAGAATATCGCCGGACGCCGCAGATGCTGCCGCAGACGATGCCTCACCAGTTGCCATAGATTCTCTGTCGAGTTTGGACGGATCGATGGTGAGTTTCGCGGTTTTCGTGCCCAGCACTTCCTCAAACGTAATCTCAACCTCACTGGCCGTGTCGGCCAGCACAAAGGCAGTTTGGATCTCAAGGGTTGCACCCGGCTCAATTTCCGTTAGCTGGCTGTCGGTCACCGTATCGAAAGAGTCAGGATCCGTAAAGATGGCAGCGAACTCCAACTCCTTCCCGTTCTGCATCGCCGTTTCGACGATCGACCAGATATAGGAGCAGTTGGCTTCACTGTTGTTCGTAAAGTCCATCGTCAGCACAAGCGCGTCGTTTCCATCCACATCTTTCATGATCTTCGCGCCCTTGTAGAGCAGTTCATACGAGTCCAGTTTCAACGATTTAGAATCTGTCCCCTCATCTTCGGGCTTATCGCCGCCACAGGCCGTAAGGCTGAGCAACATCAGCACCGCAAAAAGCACACAAAGGAGTTTCGATCGTTTCATGTCCGCCCCTCCTCTTTCCGTTAAAATCCGCTGAGTTTGTAAGCAATCAGTTCCTCTGCAGATTCATCCGCTCTTTCCTCGGTCATCAGGACCAGGATACTGCCGTCCGTCAGCTTCGTTCCGCCGCAGAACCACGGGTAACTTGTGCCAAACAGATCGCCGTCATCTGCCTTGCCAATGTAGGCCCCGTCTTTCGTCCAGAGCACCACCTCGCGCATATTGCCATCCAAGGCGAGATAACCGTTTGCTGTCTCCGCAACAAAAGTGACACTTCCCAATCCGCTTCCATCAGAATCTGCCAGCGTCATTTGCAAGGTGCCTTTCGTATCGTAGACAAACACCTTATGACCGCTTTCATCTGCGGCAGATCCGCAGACATAGATGTGGTTCTCATCGACCATCAGGTGACTGACCGTACCAACCTCTTGGAAAACCATCGGCTCTGTTTTCAGCGTCCCGCCGGAGAGGGTAATCTTCTCGCACGCCGAATCGGAAAACCAACTGATGCCCCAGGTCCCAGACGGGTGCATAGCAACGTGATCCGTGCCCTCATAGGATGCTGTCTGGGCGCCATCCTTCCAGCTGATCAGCGGCGCCATGAAATTCGACAACCAAATCGTCCCGGTCGTATCCGCAGAAATATCTTCAAATTCCTCATTCAGCACAACATCTTCTGCAAACTTCAGGGATTTGCCGTCGTAGTCGTAGCGCTTCAACGCACCGTTCACCAGAAGGAACGCCTGGTTCCCGGTGACCGCAGCGGCATGATTGAATGTTTCCTTTGTCATAATGCAATCTGTGATGGGGAGCCACTGGCTATCCAGCGTGTACGTTCCCACCATGACACTGTGTGCCTCGGCAGAAAAGGGTTCCCCTTCCCAGTACCAGGGACCGTCTTCATTCCCGGTATCCTCCAGATGGATCGTCAACCCGGACAGCAGCTTATCCACACGCTCATCCTCATATTCGCCGACGATCTCCAGGAAGACGGTGGCACCGGCGCCCTCCACGCGGCTAAAATACCGCAGGCACGGGGACCCCCAATAGTTCCCTTCGGATTCAAGACAGTCAATTCCGCCTACTTGCGTGAAGTCATAGGCCTGATTGACCGCGTATTCGTATTCATCAAAGCCATAGCTGGTCAGATAGTCACGGAAATCCCCCGGATCTTCAATGGAAACATAAATTCCCGCAACGACAACACTCTCCTCGCTTCCTTCCTTGGGAATTGTCAAGCTGATGCTGGAGTAGGTATCCTCATCATAAAAATCATTTTCTTCGTAGACCCAGCCGTCCTGTTCATCGTAAGTAAGATCCCACAGATTGGTATGGATGGTCTGGGGGGACTGCATCTCGACAGGTTCCTTCTGTTCCGTGCCTTCCGTCCCCTCCTCGCCGCAGGCTGCTAGGGTGAACAGCATCAGTGTCGCGAGAAGCAAGCACGATATCTTTAACTTGTTTTTCATTGCTATTCTCCTCTCTCCATGTCTTATTTTTTGTCTCCAAAGAACGGTATCAACAATTCAGCCACCCGGCTGATGGGCATGGTCTGTAAGATTACCCTGCCCGGTCCTCTGACAATGGTATTAAAAATGCCTTCGCCGCCGAGCAGCATGTTCTTTGCACCCTTGACCATGACGACGTCCATGGTGCAGGTCTCTTCCATCGCCGCTAAGTAGCCCGTACTGATCAGGATCTCCTGTCCGGCACTCAGGTCATACTCCACTGCATGCCCATCGATCTCCACAAACGCCGTTCCGTTCCCGCTCAGTTTCTGCATCACGAAACCTTCGCCGCCAAACAGTCCCTTCCCCAATTTTTTCTGGAAATGCATGGACAGTTCCACGCCCTCTTCAGAGGCAAGAAACGCGCTCTTCTGCACGATCATGGAATGACCGGCGCTGATATTCAGCGCCTTGATCGCACCGGGAAAGCTCGACGCAAATGCAATGACCCCGTCCCCGCCTTCCGCGGTGAACCGGTTCTGGAACATAGAGTCGCCCGATGCCAGCCGGCCAAGCATCTTCTTCACACCGCCGCCGGACGTCGTCTCCATTTTCATATTCGGGCTCATCCAACTCATGCTCCCACTCTCTGTGATCATGGATTCACCTGCGGATAATTCACATACGACAACGGGTAAATTCCCTCCCAAAATTTCGTACTTTTTCATGGCTGAACTCCTTTCGCTCTATTGTGTTCTGCTTGTGCTTCTCCATGGTTTCCTGCTCATACGTTCGATCCATTGACAGCGCCGCCGCAGAATTCACAGCAGCCGCTGGCATCTGGTGTGGTAGTTGCGCCGCAGCAAGGGCAGATAACGGCCGCCTTAGGGGCTGCGGCCGCGGCCGCTTCCTCCCGCGCCTGCTGCCGGACTTGCAGCAGCGCATCCCGAATCTCCAGTCCCATGGCCTCGTATTGCCGGTATTCCACACTATCACGGACTTCTTCCGCATTGGAAGTACGAATGCTGCCGCGCAGACCACGCACATCGTCTGGCCCATCCAGCAGCGTTTCCGCATCATTGTCTACGGACTCGCTGTTGAGCTGAAAACGGATCTCGCTGAAATAGGGGTTGTTGACGTTGATCACAATGGAGAAATCATAGGAATAGGCATACCGTTTGGGGTTAAAGCTCTGCCGCTCATCTTCCGCATCTCTGTATTCGATCTCCGTCTTGCTCTCATCGATGTCCAGCTTGCATCCAGTCACATCAGAGAAGGACAGCACGTCCGGATTGGCTTCCTCCAGATTTCTGGCGGAGGTGACCATGAACAGACCTGCGTCCTCATCCAGCAACACCTTGGTGCGTTCGCCCAGGGTACGAGTGATGTGGAATGCGGAAACCTTCGCCCGATTTGCCTCTCGGTAGTCCAGCTGTTCCTTGATTTCTTCTACGGTGCTCTGGCGGCGGTCACTAAACCAGGGGGAGAGCTTGGCGGCGCAGCTTTTGCAGAGGTTTCCATCCTCCAGTTTGCGGTTGCCAAGCAGTCCGATCTCACCGCCGCAGACAGAACACTCCTTCTTCTCAAACAACTTTCCAAAGAATCCCATCGTCCTCGTTCCTTTCTGTATTCAATCAAATGGTGATAGGGAACATCGTTAAGACCGCAACGCCAATGCTCCTCTTGACACAGGAAACTATCTTCCGGGGGCGCAGCAAGCACCGATACCCTGATGCACCTGCACAGTGCCTTTTCTAACCTGACTTATCTCTGCAGGTCACCATCGTCAAAGGGATCTCCACACTCCGGGCAGAACTTGGGCGGATGGGTGGGGTCGTCCGGTTCCCAGCCGCACTTGTCGCACTTGTACTGGGGCACACCGGCAGGTTTTTTCGCTCCGCACTCAGAGCAGAACTTGCCTTTGTTCACTGCGCCGCAGGAGCAGGTCCAGCCATCCACAGCAGGCTTAGGCTTACCGCACTCGGGGCAGAACTTTCCGGTGGTGGTCGTCCCGCAGGAACAAACCCAGCCGCTGGGAGCAGCAGGCGCAGGGTCGGAAGGAGGAGGGGGCGCGGGCTGTGCTTGCTGCTGCGCGCCCATCTGATAGAGATTCTGGGCGTTCACGCCCCCCATTTGTCCTGCCATTCCCATTCCCATAAAGGCCATGGCGGGACCGGCATTCGGGTTGCTTGCTGCCGCCTCCATAGCGCTGGCCTGTGCCCCCACCAGATGGGCCGCTGCCCGGGTGGGATCCATAAAGGCCGCATTGCGCTGCAGCTCCTTGATCATCTGCTCGTCTTCCTCGTTGGCCTTCACGCTGGAGACACCGAAAGACACGATCTCCATGCCCCGCAGGTCGCCCCACCTGGAGGAAAGCTGCTCGTTGAGCGCTTCGGCCAGTTCCTGGGTGTGGCCGGGCAGCGCAGAGTAGCGGATTCCCATTTCCGAGATCCTCGCAAACGCAGGCTGCAGCGCCGTCAAAAGTTCCGTTTTCATCTGCCCGGCGATCTGCTCGGTCTTGAAGTCCTCGGTGACATTGCCGCAGACGTTGGTATAAAACAGCATGGGGTTTTTCAGGCGGATGCTGTACTCGCCAAAACAGCGGATGGCGATGTCCAGGTCAATGCCCGCCCGCTGATCCACCACCCGGAAGGGAACGGGGCTGGGGGTGCCGTACTTGTTGCCGGTGATCTCCTTGGTGTTAAAATAGTAGATGCGCTGGTCCTTGGGAGCCTCGCCGCCGAAGGTGAATCGCTTGCCGATGTTCTGGAACACGCTTTTGATGGACTCACCCAGGTCGCCGGAGAAAATACTGGGCTCTGTGGACATATCGTAGGTGTACTCTCCCGGCTCAGCACACAGGTCCACCACCTTTCCCTGCTCCACAATGAGCATGCATTGGCCGTCTGCTACTGCAATGACGGAGCCGTTGGTGATGATATTATCATCCCCCTTATGGTTGCTGGAACGGCCTGTGACCTTCTTTTTGCCCTTTACCGCCAGCACATCCGCCGGGATGGCTTCGCAATAGAAGAACTCTTTCCACTGATCGGCCATCACACCGCCGGCCGCTCCGAATGCCGCTTTGATCAATCCCATAGTGCAATCTCCTCTCTCATTTTTGTGTTAAAAGCGTCAGGAACATCCTCTTCTGTATATACGCTGCCATACTCTTACTTTGGTTCCATTTTACGTCTTTGCGCAATGCTCCGCCCTACCCGCTGCGGATAGTCTTTCAGAAAAACACAAAAAAGCGGAGCGGCAAATGCCGCTCCGCTGGTGCTGTGTGCGCCGGGTCCTTTTCGCGGAAAACTTACTGTTTTTCAAAGGTAAGGATCTCACCGTCCACATCCATGACGATGGTCTTGCCGTCGTAAGTAACAGAGATCGAGTCGCCTTCTGCGCTCAGCTTCAGAGAGTCGCCATCCATCTCCCAGGTGCCGCTGACGTTCTCGTCCTCTACCAAAAAGCCCAAGTCCAGGATAAAGCTGTTGTCGTCCTTGATCTCCAGGGTGATCTCAACATCCATTCCGAACAGGGCGGTCAGGTCTTCCGCGGTCATTTCCATGCCGTCGGAGTTCATGCTAGTCATTTGATAGGTGCCGACAGGGCTATTACCGCCGTCGCTGCTACCGCCACCACCACAGGCTGCCAGGCTGATCGCCATTGCCAGGACCATCAGGAATGTCAATACCTGCTTCTTCACGTTCATCTTCCTTTCATTTTTTACATTTTTTGCTGCAAGGATAACACGATCATCACAACCATCTGTAGGTGCTGAAATGGAAGCTACTCTCACATTTCAAAACGGGACCTCTCTGTTTCAGAGCGCCTGCAGACTGGCGGTCAGATAGTCCAACGATACGTCATAGAACACAAAGTCATCGATTTCCCCCTTTCGTTTGGCTTCGATGGCCCGGTGGACCGTCTCAGCCTGTCCCTCCGGGCACATCAGCATGAGGTGGCAGTAAGGTGTGACCTCCCGCAACCATGCGCACAGGGCCAGGCAAAAGCCGATGTCCTGGGTGCCATCCTCCGACACCTCCAGCAGTGCTCCGGTAGCTAGGTGAGTGCGAATGGATACCTCCGCATTGGCATAGTCCGGCTCGTAGCACAGCTGGATGCCGGGAGCATTCCGTACTTTGGCCATCAACCCCTGGGCCAATGATGCCCGCCGCATGATGAGCAACACGGTTTTCAGCATCCCCACCTCCCTATATCCTGGATGTCTGTCTTTATTGTAGCGTCTTTTTCCGTCCCGCACCCTACCCGCAGCGGGCAGTTTTTTTGCAAAATGCAAAAAAGCGGAGCAGCATTTGCTGCTCCGCTTGCTTCAATACCGTGTGAAATCATAGACACCGCTCTCGGGCACAGCGAGTGTACCGTCCTCGAGGGAGATGCTGGGACTGTACGAAAGCGTCCTGCCGTTTTCTGCGGTAAAGACAATGAGCGTGTTGGTGACAATGTCGCTGAAATTGCAGCGCAGGAGGAAGGGCTCGCCGTTGAACTCGGCAAGCAATTCACCGCGCGTATAGCCGCCATCCCCCGCCCAGTCGAAATCATAGGCGTATACCCTTGCTGTTACGCCCTGACAGGGGACGATGAAATGCAGTTCTTCGCCACCGGTGACGACACAGTTTTCGGCGGGGACTTCGGTGAGGAAAGGATAAAGCTTCTCAGCGGCGGACTCGTCATAGGCCGGGGCATAGCCAAGGAGTGCTGCAGCGCAGAGCGCACCATCATCCTCCGCACGCTGGCGCAGCTCGGAGAGTGTGGAGGCAGGCGCCGCAAGGCTGAACACAACCCGCAGGTCCTTGTCGACTGCGCGGGCAACGAGCGCCGCGACCTCGGAGCGGCGGATCGGCCGCTCAGGAAAACAGGAGCCGCGCTTGTCGGAGCCAGTAAGAATGCCCATACGATAGAGCGTGTAGACATTGTCTCTGTAATCCGCATAGGTACGGAGGTCAGGGATGGAGCCATCGGGAATGGAATTGATCTCCTTGCGCTGCGACGGGGGGATGGCGCGGCAGACCATGTCCATGAGCTCAGCGCGCATGATGGGAGCTCTTGCAGTGTATGGATCGAGCGCAGAGTCAATGATGCCATTCTCAACTGCATATTCCATGTAACTTGCGTACCAGGGTGAGCCGTTTGTGAGACTGACCGAACCCTCAGAGAGAAGCTGGCCAAGGCAGGCCGCGAGTTTCACGGCCTCTGCGCCGGTGATGCTGTCATTGGGCGCGAACAAACCGTTTTCACGGCCGTTGATTAGCCCCGAGCGGACGACAGTGTCCAGGTATTCGAGATACCAGGCGTCTTTGTCCACGTCGCGAAAGCCGCCGGCGGCAAACGCCGGGACGCTCAGTGAGAGACAGAGCGTCAGGGTGAGAATGAGCGCAAAAACACGTTTCTTCATAGTAGTCTCCCTTTCTTTCAGGTCCTGTCAGCCTTCTTCGCGGCCTTGCTCATGCTGCTTCAAAGGCGAACCATTCTTTATCCGTGGATATTCCGGCTGGATATTGCGCTGCCGCAATACTCGCATTTGCCAAAGGTCCCTGCACGGAGTCTTGTTGTGCCGTTGCACTTTTCACACACAACGTTGACAAAGCTCGTTTTGCTGCCCGTTCTGCCCGAAAGAATCACGCAGGGTTCCCCACCCTGCTGCAGCGTGCAGTCGCAAAAAACGCCCTTTCGAAAAAGCCATTCCAGTTGAGAAAGCACTTTAACCGACGGCTTTCCAATTTGGTTGGCAAGTTCATGGACGGTAACCGTGCCATCGCCATCACACATAAAGATCAAGTTATAGCGGCGCGCAAGGCCTATCTTTCTGCTGTTTCTTATGCCACTTAAAAATAGCAGCACAAACGGAAGGAGAATGATGATACCGGAAATCAATCCATCCCAAAAGACTTGGTCATCCTTCATCAGCCCCCCAATGATTCCGAGCACAAAAAACGTGGTAAAAAAGCCACCGACCACCACTTGTATATTTTTTTTGAAACTAAGCCTTCCAAGCACATCATTGGAAATGTATGTTCCGCCGCCCGAAAACTGATTGGTCGCTTTTTTCATCCTTGACGCCTCCCAAATCTCTGCTTTCTAACTTCGACTGCCGCAATCAGCAGCGTCTCTTCTTTCGTTCACCACCCATCATCTTCATAGATGCAGGGCTGCATTTCCACCACATGCCCCAAGTGATTGGTTCGGACTGTCCAGATTGCCCCGTCTGCCAACAGCCAAGTGGGCAGGGATTCCAAATCCACCTGTGGAGCCACCAGATAGGGCAACGCCTCATGCCGGCCGATATTGCTTCCATCTTCCGTCGCGTCGTCCAGCCAGACCAGCCGGCCATCGACTTTCCAGACTGCCGCATAGAAGGCATCCCCCTCTCTCCTCTCACTCTGGGGCTGCCAGCCGGTATCTTTTTTCAGGACCGGGGCCCAATCATCAAAACACACGGAGAATGTGCTGTCTCCGTTATTCAACTGCAGCAGGCTCAGCATAATCTCTCCGTCACAAAGGGTTTTCTGCACGATGAGATAATCCCCAGCGCTGCTCATCGGTCGGTTGGCCGGCCCATTGGCTGCTGTTTGGGAAAGTGTGAGCATCAGCATATCTGGTGCCTCGTTTTCCCCGGCGTTCCACCGATCCAGTTGGCAGAAACCTGCGTCCTCCCACACCATACCGCTTTCCGGGTCTTTGACCCGCATGCGGAAGTTGCCGTTCTCGGAAAAGGTGAGCCATGCTGCCGGCGTATTCGACACCGGCGGACAGTAGACCCATTCCCCCTCCAATATCGCCCTCACATCAGCTTCCTTTGCAAAGTCCAAGGGATCGGATGCGTCAAGATGGAATGTGACCCGCAGGTCCTCATCGACCACACGGGCAACCAGCGCTGCGACTTCGGCGCGGCGGATCGGCCGCTCGGGCAGGCAGGAGCCGCGCTTGTCAGAGCCGGTGAGAATCCCCATCCGATAGAGTGTGTAGACATTGTCTCTGTAATCGGCGTAGGTATAGAGGTCGGGAATGGCGCCATCGGGGATGACATTGATCTCCTTGCGCTGGGTCGGGGGGATGGCGCGGCAGACCATGTCCATGAGTTCGGCGCGCATGATGGGGTCGTTGATGAGATATTGGTCAAGCTCGTCGTCGATGATGCCGTGTTCGATGGCATATTCCATGTAGTTTTCGTACCACGGCGAGCCGTTCGTAAGGCTGATTGACCCCTCCGAGAGGAGCTGGCCGATGCAGGCAGCAATCTTCACAGCCTCCGCGCCGGTGATGCTGTCATTGGGGGCAAATACACCGTCCCCACGACCGTTGATCAGCCCGGAGCTGACGGCGGTGTTGAGGTATTTGAGATACCAGGCATTTTTGTCCACGTCGTGAAAGCCGCCGGCGGCAAGCGCCGGGACGCCCAGCGAGAGGCTGAGCATCAGGGTAAGAATGAGCGCAAAAATACGTTTTTTCATGATAGCCTCCCTTTCTTATTGCGGGTGTTTTTCGCCAGGCCCTGGCAAATCTATGGTTTCTTTGGAGCCGCTCCCAGATGACAGTGGTCCCAATCTGCCTTACAACGATTGCAGAACACTGTATTGCAGTATTATTGTAGAACTTTTTCCCATCCAGCACCCTACCCGCAGCGGGTAGTCTTTCCTTTGAAAAAATCCACCGGCGTTCACCGGTGGATTCCAAGCCAATATGTTCTTAATACAGCGGGTTAATCCAACCGTTGGAGATCATGTAAAAAGCCAGATCCACCGCCTTAGAAAAGCCGGTCTTTCCCAGCATGTTCGCCTTGTGGTATTTGACGGTATTTTCACTGATAAACAGCTCCCGCGCAATCTCCTTATTGGTCATGTGCTTGCACATCAGCCGGAGCACCTCCATTTCCCGGTCGGTCAGCGGAGCCTCTCCCCGGGGCAAGGGAATGGTTTTCGGTTCCGGGAAGCTGCTGCCGCCCGCCATTACCTCCCGAGCTACCGCCAGAAAATCATTTAGGCTGCGGCTCTTGTAGACAAAGCCGTTGGCCCCGGCAGCCTGAGCCCGCGGAATATACGTGATCTCGTCAAACGCCGTCATGACGATAATCTTAATCTCTCCACAGCTTTTATGGATAGCCTCCACGGCTTTCAGACCCGAAGCACCTCCCTCTGTACAGACATCCATCAGCACTAAGTCCGGATGCAGATGCTTGCAGAAATCCAAGGCATAGTCGGCATTGGACACTTCCCCCACCACAGAAAAATCCCCCGCCGCCGTCAGTGCCGCCGCCAGCGATTCCCGCATGGATGCATGATCCTCTACGATCAGAACTTTGTTCATTTCCGTTCAGCCTCCTTTGGAACAGCGATTTCAATGCGAAAACGGGGGACAATATAGAGCTCCAGGGTGCCGCCAAGTCGGTTGATCCTGTAGCGCATCCCGCCAATGCCGCCTCCCTCCCGGATGGGCCCGGCAGGGGGAATCCCATTGTCCGTGACCGTCATACGCCAGGAATCATTCTGGAAAAAGTGGAACTGGATGCGGGTGGCATATCCGTGACGCACCGCGTTTGTGACACACTCCACCGCAATCTCGGCAAAGGTTTCTGCAACCGCAGCGTGCTCTGGCAGCTCTCCCTGAATCTCCACAGACACGTCCATGCCCTGAAAGGTTTCCCGCAGCATCTCCAGGCGATGGGCAGGGTTCGGTGTTCGGTCCTCCCGCAGCGCTGTGGGAAGGGTACGGACAAACTCCATCAGCAGCGTTTCATCCGGCTGCTGATCGTCCCGCAGGGCCCGCAGCAGCAGGCTGATGCGCTGGCCCAGCAGGTCATGGACCCTGCCTTTGCTTCGGACGATCTCCTCCGCCTCGCAGATGGCTTGCAGATGCTCGATGGTGTGGCGCAGCTCCTGGCCACGCTTTTCCAGGGCCTCATTCTGCCGGGCCAGGAGCGTCACCGCATCCCACTGCGCCGTAACATCGTCAGCAGTGACCAGAACAAAGCTCCGGCGGCCCATGGGGATGTCATGCGCGGACATACTCCACACGGAGGCGTCGGGAAGGCGAAACACCTGCTGGCCGCCCAGGGCCTCCCGGGCACAGCCTACGTGGAGCTCTCCGCGCTCCAAAAGCCGCTGAAATTCCCTGCCGTTCTGCAAGGACCGGCCTGTCAGCTGCCTGGCCAGAATATCCATGCGGAGATTGCACAGCAGGATCTCCCCCTCCGGGCGGAAGAACAACAGGCCAGTATGTAGGGTATCAATTGCCTCCTTGACGGAGATGGAGGAGATCTGGGTATCAAGCTCCCGCCGGCGCATCCGGCAGATATGTATGCTGCGCAGCAGGAAATACAAAAGCGCAGCCAGGAAAAAGAAGGGATAGGCTGCCCCGGTGACCTTCTCTGTGGCGGGGAGCAGAACAGCTACTCCGCCGAGCACAAAAAACGGCCAGATCAGCTCCGTCCCCACAGCCGCAGCAACGCCCAGCACCGAGATCAGCAAAAAGGCTCCCTGCCGGGCAAGGCTGTAGGCGCTGGGCATCAAAAAGCCCCCGTACAGACCGTACTGCACCTGGCCCAGGAGGGCGGCAAAGAGGAACAACGCTGCCAGGATGGCACACTCCATGCCGTTTTCTGCCCTGCGCGCCCATCCGGTACGCAGGCGTCGGATGCTGTAGGAGACGGCCAGGGTCTGCAGCAAGATGCACAGCGCCGCCATCATCACCAATGCGATCAGCATCCCATGGGGGAAGCCGTAAAATTCAGCCACCTTCCTCACCTCCCAGGGGTAGCATCATGCAGATCCCGATGGCATCCTCCAAATCCTTGCAGACGATTTGCCCTCCCACTGCAGATACCGCCGTCACCAGCTCCTTCGAGAAATTCCATTGCCCGGGATCGCCGCCCGGAAGAAAGCGGAACGCCAGTTGGGTGTCCTCTGGTTCCAAGTAGCCCATCAGCGGAGAGGCGTTCTCTCTCAACGCCCAGGATATGGTCTCAAAGGCAAAATCGTAGCAGAGCGCCGCGCTGCGGATCTCCAGAGGACCAGTTTCCCCACAGCGGATGAGGATTTGCAGCCCCGCATAGCGAGCCAGCTCCGCCAATTCATCCAGATAAATGCTCAACTCATCGCCACAAAGCGGTTCTCCTTGGCGGGCCAGAAAGAATAGGTTGCATCTGCGTTTGATGTGGCACAGACATAAGGTGATGTAAGCCGTCAGCCCCTTGGATTGCCCTGTTTCCGGCAGCGTTTCAATCAGGCGCACCAGCGATACGATACGGCGCTCCATATCACGATCCAACTGCTCAAACAAGGCCCGGTTTGCTTCCGATGTCAGCAGGCGCTTTTTGACCTCTCCCTCCTCCCGCAGCAGTGCATTGGCCGCCTCCAAACGGACCTGCACAGCTTGAATTTCCTTTTGCAGGCTGTTGAGCTGGGAAAGGTCCTCCTGCCATACCGCCATACCGCTGCGGACGGGAACGGCATGGAGCTGTATATCCCTGTCCCGCAGCAGGGGCTTGTGTATGTCCATGCGCAGCCGTTTCCAGACCGAGCGGGAAATGGGGCGGGCCCCGGAAGAGGAGAGAACGGTACGGCCCTTCTCATCCAATAATGTCAGGCTGATAGGGGCGGAAGCAAACAGGCGCTGGTATTGGATATTGACCGGGATCATCCCTGCACGGAGTACCGTTTCAAAGAACAAAACGGAGAGCAGGCAGACGCAGACTGTTGGGTCACTCTCCCACACCGGCGGCACCCGCTTGATATAGGCAACAAGGTAGGCCAGCAATCCCGCACAGAACATCAGCGGGAGGATGCGGCCTCTCCAATAGGGGCTCCTGCGCCCCTGACGGAGCAAGTTCCGCAGGGCAGCGGCCAGGAGCAAGAGGGAAAAGGCAGCCACGATCCAGAATCCCGGACCGTAATAATAATCCGAGGACCAGTTCCCGCCCGGTACAAAGCGGAATACCAACTGATGAAGATCATTGGTCAGCACCAGCAGCACCGAAAGCACATAGCCGACGAGAGGCGGCCAGAGAGGACACAGCAATCGTTTTTCTCCCTCTTTCCCTTTCAGGATCTCCGTCAGATACAACAGGGCCACCGGCAGGGCCAACTGGAAGAGATAGTAGCCATACCAGCACATCCGGCACAGCGTTCCTTCCACCAGCAACTGATACTTGAACAGCCGCAGCAGCAGCCACCCCACCATCAGCCAGCTTATCACGCCGACGACCCGGCGGACATCATGGCGGGTCACACGGTGAGATACCGTTCCTCTCCACAGCAGTATGGCAGTGGAAACCAGCACAGCAGACAGAATATGCTCTCTGAGATCTGCTGTGGTATAGAGCCGGGTATGGAAAACCTGTCGGCGCAGATCTCGGCTGCTGTCTCTGGTGAGTTCCAGAAACCGGTCATAGTCTTCCTCTCCCAGCAGATGGGCTGCCCGATAATCCTGCGGAAAGCCTTCCGGCCTGTCCCCATTCGCCAGAGGCAGACCCGCAGACAAAAGCGCTGCATCGAATCCAGATTCCAATGCCAGCGGGACCTCCGAGAGGATCCCCATGCGATACGATACTGTCCCTTCCACAGGCACAATGATCTCATAGTTTCCCCCATCCTGATTCCAGGCGGCGGCTTCGTAGTCCAGGCAGAGCAAAACAGGGGCATCCGACTCGTTCAGCTCAAATCCTCCGTTTCGATAGAGGTCTTCCAGAAAAACCAAGGCATCCTGCTTTGTAGGCTCCTTTCGGTCCAGCCCGTAGGACAACGCACCCATGGCCAGCATATTGCGGATGACGGAATTGCTGTTCATACCAACAGGGACTTGGCTCTCCCGAAGGCTGTTCCAGCCGGTGATGACGGCGTCCGTCCGTGTGCGATCCACTGCCAGAACCACCGTGGCCGCTACATGAGGATACCAATACCGGCCAACGCCACGGTCCATCGCCGGGATCGCCTGCACATCAAAGCAGGCTACCGCATTGCCCCGGGACACCTCCACGTAGAGGGTATCCTCTGCATCCTGGAGCGTATAGCCGGAGAGGAACGGAAGCAGCGCCGTGCTGTATGTCGCGGAGCCCTCTGCCGCGGAAATCAATCGTCCTCCAGACGTTGCCGTGCTGCATCCGGTCAGCAGCAGACACAGCAGGAGGAATAACGACCATCGCCTCTTCATGGCGCCACCGGCTCTCCAGACTCCTTCATGCGCGCGGCACACTCCCGGCACAAATCCATCTCATCGCAGATGAGGAAGCAGGCGTCACAAACCAGACGCCGGCAGATGGGACATTGGCTGAATCGCTCCCTGGCCTCCTGGCCGGCCGTTAACCGGGCCCGCTGTTTCTCCCGCTGGTAGATCGCATCATAGAGTTCCTTCTTTTCCCGGTACTCAGCTGCCTGTGCCGCTTTGGAAAACGGGATACTGCTGCTGTACCAAAATTCTCCGCACACCTCACAGCGAATGGAAAAACAGAAATACTGGGGTGTGGAGGAATCCTCAAGATGGCTGGACAACAGTTGGATCATATTGCACGCCTCCTTCCATTCCTACTCCTGTTATAACAGGAGTAGGGCCCAGTGTATATGGTCCATTGGATACTTTTGAGAAAGATATCCATTGGAGCATAGAGAAAGCGCACAAAACCGCTTTCCTGGTTTTGTGCGCTTTGCTATACTGGGGGACTGGTTTTAGAAAAGCTCCTGAAGCCTTCCGCAACGGCGAAGAAGATCAATGTACAGCATCAGTTCATCCCGAGATGCTACGCCCAGTTTCCCGTAGATGCTGCGGTTGTGTTTTCGGACTGTGCTCATACTGATAAACGCCAGATCCGGGATCTCCGCAATCTCGTGCCCATCCATGTAATATCGGAGAATATTCCGCTCCGCCTCTGTCAGCAGATCTTTGCGCGCGATAAACTGATCAAAAAGTTCTGCAATGTTGGGCGGAAGCTCTCCCTGCTCCAGCCGCTGGTTCCGCGCTCTGGCGTTCAGAAACTCTGCCAGTTCATCCACCTCCGAAATTCCGGAGGATAGCCCCTGCTCTGGCAGTTCTTCCTGTTGGAACCGCTTCAGGCTGTCGGTGATGGGCCGGACAAACCGCCGCGCCAGGAAGAAGGAAAGCGCCAACAGCACCAGGAGCAGCACCAACGCCGCGATGACCCATGTCTTCTGTACGTCGGCTGTGTATGCGGCATAGCTGTCCTGAGGAACAAGGATCGCGACAGCCCAGGCAGTATCCTCTGCTTCCCCCTTGGAGAGCGGTATGGTTTGGTGCAGGCCAATATATCGATCGGTGCCGGTATCATATTCATGATAGTATCGCCCCTGATGGATGCGGAGGGCCTCCTGGCCATCTAAGTAGGTGCCATTGACGCTGCCAACCAGCCCTTCCGAAAGTAGGAGACGGCTGTCCTGGACAGGAGCCAACACAGTAACTGCAGAGCCGAATTGTCCCTCCACGGTGGGATAAGATAATTGGAAGTACAGGGCGCTGATCTCGACGCCACAGATACCATATACGGTCCCATCACTGCCTACAATGGGGACGCACAGCAGCATAGCGGATTCCCAGGTATCCTTCAGATCAATCCGATGGGACCAGAAATAGCGTTCCGCAGGCCGCTCCAGAGGCGCATCCATCAGTTCCCGGCTGCCTGGGATCTGATCGGTGTCAAATTCCAGATTCCATCGGTTGTGCAATTCCAGGTCCTTTTGCCGGGCAATATCCGGGATCCCGCGGAAGTAGACCACGGTAGGGGTAACCGGGCTGCTGGCACTGAGGTTGGAATAGCGTAGGTGGATGCCGCTCCTGGAGTGATCTGCCACCGCCAAAGCGGTGTTGGCCGTGGCGTTCAAAATCGCATACGCACCATTGCAATTGGCCGTCTGGAGCGTCGCATTGATCAGCGGGTACATGATCTCCTGCAGCTTTAGCAGCCGCTGCGGATCATCGTTGACCTGCTGCAGGGAGATGCCCTCCTGGACCAGCGCCCCTTCCACCTCACGACTCAGTTCTTTGGAGAGATGCAAGCTCTGGGCAGTCAGGCGATCCAGATGATTCACCAGGTTGTCTTGCGTATTTTTCAGGTGGAGTTCCAGCACTTCATGAAGCTGCTCATCGTTCCGGGAAAAGGCCCCAGCAACGGACAGAAGGAGGATCACCGCCGCAAAGACCACCAAGATCATAGAAACCCAGTAGAGCATCAATTTTCTCTGCATGCCCACGCTCTGCTTTTTGGCAAAAGCGTTCAAAGCCCGGATCTCCTTCAGTTTATTCCGCACGGTGTTACCTCCTCTCCTGTATTATCGCTCCATAATCTCCCGGAAATCCTGGAACCGCTCTGCACTGATTTGTTCCAGCCCCGTCTCCCCGGCATCCAGATAATCCTGGCGGCCCAGTGCAAGCTGCGCCCGCACATGGTCTTCCAGCATTGTTTCCAGGCTCAGATAAGTCTCCAACTGCGGCGGCACATAGAATTCATAGTTCGTTTGGGTGTCCAGATATGCCTGATAGAGCGAGGCATATTTCGCGCTCTCCAGTCCCGCAATGGCCTTCGGCAGTTCGTCTTCAAACGCACTCCGGGTCACCGGCATGTAGCCCGTTCGGGTTACAAACTCCACATTATGTTCCGGTTCGGTCAGCCATTTCAGGAAGGTCACAGCGGCCTGCTCCCGCTCCGGGGTAGAGCGCACGGTGCAGAAACCTGCCCCCCTCTGCATCACTAATTTTTCCCCATTCTCAAAGACCGGACAGGGGCGGGAGATGATGGTGATATCCTCGGATGTATTATCTGGGTACGTCACAACATCGCTATAATAAAGGATACTGGCTGAGGAAGCCACACTGACAATGCTGTCACCCGTGCGGAGGGACGCCGTGGCATAACCGCCCTGGAGCCAGACACCCCCTTGAAGTGCAGCCTGCGCCAGCGGTTCCCACGCCACCTGAAATGCAGGACCAAAGGCCAGTTTGTTCCCCCGGAAAAAGTCCTCACCCAGAGATTCTGCCCCTATCTGGAAATAGTTGAAGTAGTAGTCGTGGACAAACATAGACTTGGCATCCCCTGGAATATCCGGTGTCTGCTCGTCGGTCCAGTCCGCATAGATCTCTGCTGCCCGGAAAAGCCCCTCCCAGGTATCCAGATCCTCCATCGTGACACCGGTAGCTTGCGAGAAACGGTCAAAGATCGTCTGATTGATAAACATGATCTCTGTGGATTTCGCCACGGGAAGGATCACCAAGCGGTCGTTTACCGTCCCCTCTTCTACGAAAGCCGGGAGGAAAGCGGACAGTTCTTCCTCGCTGAAGTAGTCCCGATAATCCACTAAAATGCTGTCATCGGGCAGCGCCATCACGGTCTTTGGATAGGAGATAAAGAGATCGGGCAACTCTGAGGCACCCGGCTCTCCATTGGCAGCCGCCAGCACCAGTTCGTGAATCGTATTGGTGTTGGAGACAGAGGTAACCTGCACATTGATCTGCTGCTCTTTTCCCACAGTCTGGTTAAACTGATCGATCAGGTCGTTGAGAGGAGAATCCGCCTGTCCACCATAGACGTGCCAGACTGTAATGGTTGTTGGTGTTTCTTCGTTTTTCACTGTGCCGGAACAGCCTGTGCAAAGAAATAATATGACAAGTAGCAAAAAGAAGAACTTTCGATGTTGCATATCGCCATCCCCTCCTCGTACGTTTGCTTATATCACAAACAGACAACAACTTCCGAGAACCTCTGCTTTCTATTTGATGAAAACTATTGCCTTTTAGTATAGCACAAATCTTTTTCCCCTTCACTACCCGTAGTGGGTAGTCTGTTATATACTATTATAACATCTCAGTGCCAACATTGGTCACAATATATAATTTGCTCCTCATTACTATATTTTCCCTTATTTTTCCCTTTAGTCGAAATTTTCTGCCAGTGCATAGCAGCACCAGACAAGAAAGAAAAAACCGGTTTTTGTTGAGAAATGGGTCTTTTGTTTGGGTCGGGTGTAACTATCCCCAAATGGTTGATTTTACCGGACCCGAACAATGCTCTGGCGCTACGCTGGTGAGCCTGTCCCCACCGCCTTTCTGGATGCCTACGGGGACGCTGCGTCGGTCACTTCCTACGCCCAGCAACCTATGGCCTGGGCAGTGGGGGCCGGCCTGATCCAGGGCATCACTGGGGACACCCTCCGTCCCCAGGGCCAGGCTAGCAGAGTCCAGGTTTCTACCATCCTGCAGCGGTTTATAGAGACATTCAACTGATCTTTTTCTAAGTAAACAAGGGCGGAAGTGTACTGCTTCCGCCCTTGCTTATTATCTTTATCACTCAAATAGTTTGCATACATCGCATTCCTATACTCTGGCAACGGTTGCTCTTTGTACGGGATACTTTCTACTCCTGTAAAGTCGATATCGATTCGGAAACTTACGTTCTGATCATTGAAATGTGTCCGCTCGTGTGTGCCGCAAAATAACATCACCCCAGGCAGCGTCGAAGGAGAGGGCGCAGGTTTTGTAGTCCCGCTGCACGCAGTAGATGGGCAGCTGCCGCTGGGTGGACGAGGCAGAGACGTAGGCAGGCAGATTGGTGAGCAGGCACAGGGCGCACACACACAGCACCGCGCCGGGAATGGCCAGCCACCGCTTGCGCAGCAGCAGGACCCGCCCCTCTTTGGCAGAGACCTTGAAACGATTTTTCATGATGATCCCGTCCTTTCTATCAGTCTATGGATATGCGCGGCGGCGGAGATCATGCCTGTTCCGTGCAGGATTTCTCGCAATCTTTCCCGGAAAACAAAAGAATTTGCAAGAGTTTCGTCGGAATCCATTGCAGTTTCCCGAAAACTACGGTATAATGCTTCTTAAAGTTTCAAAAGGGGCGGTGGACAGGAAGCTTGTCTATTGACTTGTCACCTGTTCCGGCATATAATAAATCGATTTTTCCCGGCCGGTCCGCCCCGGGTCCGCAGAGTGCGGACCTCTTGGATTCCCGGGCGGCCCCGCCGCCTCATTCATGAAAACAGAGGATCTTGCTATGAACACGAACAAGAAACTGAACATGACCATGCTGTGCGATTTTTATGAGCTGACCATGGGCAACGGCTATTTTAAGGCCGGCTATAAAGATCGGATCACCCACTTCGATCTCTTTTTCCGCAGCGTCCCTGACAAGGGCGGCTATGCCATCGCGGCGGGCCTGGAACAGGTCATCGAGTACATCCAGGACCTGCACTTTGAGCCGGAAGATATTGAATATCTCCGGGGCCGGAAGATGTTTGACGAAGAATTTCTGGACTACCTGGCCAACTTCCGCTTCACCGGCGACATCTTCGCCGTGCCGGAGGGCACCCCCGTCTTCCCCAACGAGCCCATCCTCACCGTGCGGGCCCCCGCCATCCAGACCCAGCTGCTGGAGACCTATCTGCTGCTGACCATCAACCACCAGAGCCTCATCGCCACCAAGGCCAACCGCATCGTCCGGGCAGCCCGGGGGCGGACGGTGCTGGAATTCGGCTCCCGCCGGGCCCAGGGCTCCAGCGGCGCCATTGACGGGGCCCGGGCCGCCTTCATCGGCGGCTGCAAGGGCACTGCCTGCACCATCTCCGACCAGCTCTACGGCGTCCCCGCCGGCGGCACCATGGCCCACGCCTGGGTGCAGACCTTCGACAGCCAGTACGACGCCTTCCGGGCCTACTGCGAGATCTACCCCGACAACCCCGTGCTGCTGGTGGACACCTACAACACCCTGAAAAGCGGCATTCCCGACGCCATCCGGGCCTTCAACGACGTGCTCAAGCCCCGGGGCCTGACCAAGTGCGGCATCCGCCTGGACTCCGGCGACATGGCCTACCTCACCCGGGAGGCCCGCAAAATGCTGGATGAGGCAGGTTGGACGGAATGTAAGATTACCGTCTCCAACTCCTTGGACGAGATCATCATCCAGGACCTTTTGCTCCAAGGGGCAAAGATCGACGCCTTCGGCGTGGGTGAGCGGCTGATCACCGCCCGCAGCGAGCCCGTTTTTGGCGGCGTGTACAAGCTGGTGGCCTACGAGGACGACCAGGGCAATGTCATTCCCAAGATCAAGCTCAGCGAGAACGTGTCCAAGATCACTACCCCCCAATACAAGCGGCTCTTCCGCCTGTATGAGCAAGAGTCGGGCAAGGCCATCGGCGACTGGCTGTGCACCTACGACGAGGATATCGACAGTAACCGCAACCCCGACGGCAGCCTGACCATTTTCGACCCCGACGCCACCTGGAAGAAAAAGACCATCTACAGCTTCACCGCCCGGGAGCTCCAGGAGCCCATCTTCCTGGGGGGCAAACTGGTCTATCGGATGCCCACCTTGGAGGAGATCCAGGCCTACTGCGCCCAGCAGATGGATACCCTCTGGGATGAGGTCAAGCGGTTCGACAACCCCCACAACTACTATGTGGATCTCTCCCAGAAGCTCTGGGACATCAAGTATGACCTGATCATGCACAACAAGTAACCCCAAGGAAAGGAGCGTGGCGCCGATGAAGGCCGAGGAAAGACGACAGATTATCGCCCAGATATTGACCCCCGATGCGCCCATCAGCGCCACCACCCTGGCCGGGCGATTTTCCGTCAGCCGGCAGATCATCGTGGGGGACATTGCCCTGCTCCGGGCCAGCGGCCTGGACATCGTGGCCACCCCCCGGGGCTACCAGCTTGGAGAGTCTTCCGGCCTGCTGCGCACCGTGGCCTGCATCCACACCGCCCAGGAGACCGAGCAGGAGCTGCTGGCCATGGTGGACAACGGCTGCACCGTCATCGACGTGGTGGTGGACCACCCTCTCTACGGCCAGATCACCGGCCAGCTGAGCCTCTCCTCCCGCTACGACGTGCGCCAGTTCGTGGAAAAGGCCCAGCACGCCGCCCCCCTCTCCTCCCTCACCCAAGGGGTGCACCTGCACAACCTCCGCTGCCCCAGTGAGGAGGCCTTCCACCGGGTCCAAGAGGACCTGGCTGCCCTGGGGCTTCTCTACACCCAGACAAATGGGTAGGGAAATCTGCCCGAGAGGGATTGACAAAGGCCCGATTTCGACTTACAATAGCACTTGCACCTGTCTTGACAGGTGCAAGTGCTATTTTTTGTCACAGACGAAAAGGAGAGAATATGGAGAAATTTCGTGCCTTTCTGCGGCGGAAAAACATCGTCTTTTCCGCCAAGCGCTACGGGGTAGATGCCCTGGGCGCCATGGCCCAGGGTCTGTTCTGCACCCTGCTGGTGGGAACCATCCTCAACACCCTGGGCACCCAGTTCCACATCGGCTTTCTGTCGGCCACGGTGGTCACCGTGGGTACCGGGGACGCCGCCACCGCCTATACCATCGGCGGCCTGGCCTCCGCCATGGTGGGGCCCGCCATGGCCGTGGCCATCGGCTCGGCCCTGCAGGCCCCCGCCCTGGTCCTCTTCTCCCTGGTGCCGGTAGGCTATGCCACCAACGTTCTGGGGGGAGCCGGCGGCCCCCTGGCCGTGCTGGTCATCGCCATCATCGCCGCTGAGTGCGGAAAGGCCGTGTCCAAGGAGACCAAGATCGACATCCTGGTCACCCCCATTGTCACCGTCTTAGTGGGCATCGGCGCGGCCTATCTCATCGCGCCCCCCATCGGCACCGCCGCCTCCTGGGTGGGCAACCTCATCATGTGGGCCACGGAGCTGCAGCCCTTCTTCATGGGCATCCTGGTCTCGGTGATCGTGGGCATCGCCCTCACCCTGCCCATCTCCAGCGCCGCCATCTGCGCCGCCCTGGGCCTGACTGGGCTGGCCGGCGGCGCCGCCGTGGCCGGCTGCTGCGCCCAGATGGTGGGCTTTGCCATCCTCTCCTTCCGGGAAAATAAGTGGGGCGGTCTGGTCTCCCAGGGTCTGGGCACCTCCATGCTGCAGATGGGCAATATCGTGCGCAACCCCCGCATCTGGATTCCCCCCACCCTGGCCTCGGCCATCACCGGCCCCATCGCCACCTGCCTGTTCCACCTGGAGATGAACGGCACTCCCGTCTCCTCGGGCATGGGCACCTGCGGCCTGGTGGGCCCCATCGGGGTGTACACCGGCTGGGTCAGTGACATCGCCGAGGGCCTGAAGGCCTCCATCACCGGCATGGACTGGCTGGGGCTGGTGCTCATCTGCTTCGTGCTGCCCGGCGTGCTCACCTGGCTCATCGGCATCCCCTGCCGGAAGGCCGGCTGGATCAAAGAGGGAGACCTGACCCTGGAGAACTGAATTTCCCTGAAAAATTTTCCATTCTTTGGGGAAATCCCTTGAAAAATCCTGCAAAAGGGTAGATACTATTCTATGGCATTTCGCCCGCCTCTAAGAGAGAGGTTTGAATAGCAAAGGAGGAAACCACGATGAAAAAACTGCTTGCTCTGTGCATGGCTGCCCTGATGTCCCTGGCCCTGCTGGCCGGCTGCTCTTCCGCCGACCCCAACCACCCCTACGGCCAGGAGCCCGCTCCCGCCAACAGCGAGACCCAGGAGACGGAAGAAACCAGCTCTGCCCTCTTCTGGCAGGCATAAGCGCCGCCATTTCCCCATAACCGGCATGGAAAAACGGCCCGGCAGGTTTAACCTGCCGGGCCGTGTTCTGTTTCGTTCGATATCAAATATGCAAACGCGTGCGTGCAACGGGCGGTGTGGCTCAATCCTGATCCACGATGATGCCATATCCGCCGTCGTTGCGCTTGTAAACCACGGAGAAAGCACCGCCGTCGTCCTCATTGCGGAAGGCAAAGAAGGTGTGGCCCACCAGGTTCATCTGGAGAATGGCCTCGTCGATGCTCATGGGACGGAAGAAGAACCGCTTGGTGCGCACCAGCTGATAGGCGGGCTCTTCGTCCTCATCGTTTTCGGGGACAAAATAGGCCTCGTCGGGACCCGCGTCAAAGGCTTCCTTGCGCAGGCGCTTTTCCAGGCGGGACTTATTCTTGCGCAGCTGGCGCTCGATGGAGGCCACAGCGGCGTCGATGGAAACGAACATATCAGAGGTGCTCTCTGCCACACGAATGACCGTAGCGCCGGAACGGATGGTCACTTCCAGGATATTCCGGCCCTTTTCTACACTGAAGACGACGGAGGCCTCCGGTTCGGTCTGGAAATAGCGGTCTAACTTGCCGATCTTCTTCTCCGCATAGGTATGCACACGATTGGGAATGTTCACTTTCTTGTCGGTAAAGGTGAATTTCATGGATGTCAGCTCCTTTCGTAGGGGCAAGGAAGGGGAAGTTTTCTCCTTCCCTACGTCGATAGTATACCATACATTCCCATAAAAGTCACGTTGTTTTTGTGAAAAATAGGAAAAGCCGCCCGCCTGGAGCCCTTCGACAAAGAAAGACGGGAAAGCCCCCTTGACCTTTTCCAGAAAATGGGATACCATAGGTTTGGCGGCAGGCGCTGTCCGTCATGACATCGTTCATTCCATTCTCCTGCTTTCGCGCTTCTCCTGGTGAGAAGCGCCTTTTTTTCTTCGGCCAGGCCCGCAAAAAAACGCCCTGGCTGGGAAAACCCCGTCAGGGCGTGGGTGGGATCTCAGCGGTGGCCGCTGCGGCGGGAGCTGCGCTTTTCGGTCATCTTCAGGTCGGACAAACGGCTGTCGGAGGCCTGCATGAACTGCTTGAGCCGGGCCTCAAAGTCCGCCGGGCCGGCCGGCTGGGGCGCGGCTGCCCGGGGCTGGCTGTGGTGGAAGCCGCCGCCGGCGGGACGGTGATGGCCGCCGCCCCGGAATTCCGACCGGGGTTGCCGGTCGCGTCCGGCGCCTTGGGCACGAGGAGGAGGGGGGGTGGCCTTTTTGATGGAGAGGTTGATGCGTCCAACCTCGTCAATGCCGACCACCTTCACCTTGACCGCCTGACCCTCTGTGAGAAAGTCGCTGACGTTTGCCACATAGGAATGGGCGATCTCAGAGATGTGGACCAAACCCGACCGTCCCCCAGGCAGGGCGACGAATGCGCCGAATTTGGTGATGCTTTTGATGGTTCCTTCCAGGACTGCGCCTACACTGATTTCCATAGATGGTGAGAATCCTCCTCGTTGTAATACGCTCAAACCATGAGCAAAAAAAGAGCTTCGCTCTTAATCGGCGATGTGAAATACCCGGTCATTGGGGCCCACCAAGCCCAGCTTTTCCCGGGCCAGGTCCTCCAGGAAAGAGGGGTCATCGCGGTTTTCGATGGCGTTGGAAAGCGCGGTGTTTGCCTGGGTCTGGTCGCTGACCTGCTGGGTGAGGGTTTCCACGGCGACGTTGGCCTCGTGGATTTTCTGCCGGACACCGATCAGGGTGAAGATCATATAGATCAGCAGAATCAAAAAGACGATCCTCATCAGCAGACCAACCTTTTTGGAGCGGAACATGGGCTTCTGCCTCCCTTTCTGGTGCGCCGCTGCCTTGGGCGCGGCGGTGCTTTCTTGGTGGATGATATATTTTACTCCACAACCGAGAAAAAGAAAAGAACTTTTTCCAAGTTTTTTTCCATCCCTGAAATTTTTTCACCAACGGAGCCGAGAGGGTACGAAGCAGCCACCGGGCCGGGGCGGTCAGAACCCTGATCGTCTTGGCCGCCGCCCGAAAGGCCAGGGCCAGGACCTGGCGGACCCAGGGGCTGAAGAGGGCGAAGTAGGCCGCCGCTCCCAGCACCAGGCACAGGGCGATATACAGCCGCACCCGGCCGTCCCCCAGCACCACCCCGCAGAAGAAGAGGCTGGCGCAGGCCCCCATCCAGAACAGCAGGTCCAGCAGCTCCCCCGCCCCCCGCCAGGGCAGGCTGCGGCGGCACTGGCCGAGCAAGTCGTACAGCACCCCCACCCCCACGCCCATGGCCAGGCACTGCAGCAGCACCTGGGCCTGCTCCTGCAGGGAGACGCTCATCCCCGCAGCAGCCTGCCCAAAAAGCCCTCTCGGACAGGTTCCTCCTCCTCGTAGGTCAGGGCGTCCACCCGTCCCTTCACCAGCAGGTCGCCCCCGTCCAGGCTGAGCTTCTCAATGTGCAGGCCCTCGCCGTGAATGAGCAAGCGGCCGGCCTCGGTGGACATGACGATGTTGTTTTCGTCAAAGCTCTCCACGCCGTCCACCCCCGAGACCGTCAGCCGCTCCCGCGCCTCCAAGGTGATCCGATGCCCCGGTGCTTCCAACCGGAGGTCATGTGCTTCATAGGGCATACCATCCCATCCTTTCCCCTGAGTATGGTCTGGGCTATGTATATGACAGCGGTTGGGAAAGCATGCCAGAAGAAAACCGCCTTCTGCCCCAAAGGCAGCGGCACATCTGGAAAGGCAGGGACGGCGCCCCGGCAAAACAGCAGGCCCTCCCAGTGAACTGGGAGGGCCTGAAAGGTTTCACCGTATTTGTGTAGCTGCAGAAAATCAGTTGGAAGCGGTGTCGGGATCGGCGTCGTCGCCCCAGAGCATGTTCTTGCGCAGCTCGGCGCCCACGGTCTCCATCTGGTGCTTGGCCAGCATGGCCCGCTTGGAGTTGAAGAAGGTACGGCCGTTCTTGTTCTCGGCGATCCACTTGCCGGCAAAGGTGCCGTCCTGGATGTCGTTGAGGACGGCCTTCATGTTGGCCTTGGTCTGCTCATAGGGCAGGATGCGGGAACCGGAGACATACTCACCGTACTCAGCGGTGTCGGAGATGGAGTAGTTCATCATGGCAACGCCGCCCTTGTTGATCAGGTCGATGATGAGCTTCATCTCGTGGATGCACTCGAAATAGGCGTTCTCGGGCTCATAGCCGGCTTCCACCAGGGTCTCGAAGCCCAGCTTCATCAGCTCCACCACGCCGCCGCACAGCACGGCCTGCTCGCCGAACAGGTCGGTCTCGGTCTCGTCGTGGAAGGTGGTCTCCATGATGCCGGCCCGGGCGCCGCCGATGCCGGCGATGTAAGCCAGGGCAATGTCATAGGCCTTGCCGGTGGCGTTCTGCTCCACAGCCACCAGGCAGGGAACACCCTTGCCGGCCACGTACTGGCTGCGCACGGTGTGGCCAGGGCCCTTGGGGGCGGCCATGAACACGTCCACGTCGGCGGGGGGGGTGATCTGCTGATAGCGGATGTTGAAGCCGTGGGCGAAGGCGATGGCCTTGCCGGCGGTCAGGTAGGGAGCGATATCCTTCTTATACATATCGGCCTGGTTCTCATCGTTGATGAGGATCATGATGATGTCCGCGACCTTGGTGGCCTCGGCAACCGGCATGACCTGGAAGCCGTCCTTCTCTGCCACGGGCCAGGACTTGCCGCCCTGGCGCAGGCCGATGACCACGTCACAGCCGGAGTCCCGCAGGTTCAGGGCGTGGGCGTGGCCCTGGGAGCCATAGCCCACGATGGCGATCTTCTTGCCGTTGAGCTGATTGAGGTCGCAGTCCTTCTCATAATACATCTTTGCCATAGTTGAATTCTCCTTTTTCCTTGGTGTCTTCGTCAATGGTATATTTTCCACGTTCCAGAGCGATCATGCCCGTGCGGACCAGTTCTTCGATGCCGAAGTCGGCCAGCAGCTCCTGCACGGCGTCGGTTTTCTTCTCGTCGCCGATGACGGACAGGGTGAGGGTCTCCTTGGACACATCGATGATGGAGCCCCGGAATATGTTGGCGATCTGAATGATCTCGTTCTTGTCCTCGCTGTTCTTAGCCCGGACCTTATAGAGCACCAGTTCCCGGCGGATGGAGTGGCTGGGAACCAGGAGCTTGACGGAGTGGACGGGGACCATCTTGGCCAGCTGGTTGCACATGAGGTTGGTCTGATTCTCATTGGCCAGGACCTCGATGGTCATGCGGGAGATGGCGGGGTTGTCGGTGGTACCCACCGCCAGGGACTCCACGTTAAAGCCCTTTCGGGAGAAGAGCCGGGACACCTGGGACAGAACGCCCGACTCATTGTCCACCAGGACGGACAGGGTGCGCAGTTTCACTTCTTCCATGTCTCATGCCTCCTTAGTTGACCAGGAATTCGGTGATGTGGGTACCGCCGTTGACCATGGGGCGGACCAGCTCGGTTTCCTCGATGATGCAGTCGACCACATAGCCCAGGCCCTTCTTCTGCTCCTCCAGGGCCTCCTGGATGGCGCTCTCCAGCTCCTCCACGGTGGTCACCTGGCGGCCCTTGAGGCCGTTGGCCTCGGCCAGCTTGGCGAAATCGGGGCCCCGCTCGGTGGTGGTCTGGCTGAAGCGGTTCTCATAGATCAGCTCCTGCCACTGACGGACCATGCCCAGGCGGTGGTTGTTGAAGATGAAGGTGATGACGGGGGTCTTATAGAACTCCTCGGTGGACAGCTCATTGCCGTTCATGCGGAAGCAGCCGTCGCCGGTGATGTGGATGACGGTCTTGTCCGGGTTGCCCAGCTTGGCGCCGATGGCGGCCCCCAGGCCGAAGCCCATGGTGCCGAAGCCGCCGGAGGTGAGCAGCTGGCCGGGATAGTCGAAGTGGAAGTGCTGGATGGCCCACATCTGGTGCTGGCCCACGTCGGTGGAGACGATGGAGTCCTCGGGGCACAGGTCGGCGATGGTGTTGAGGATCTGCTTGGGGGTCAGGTGGTTGGGGTTCTCGTCGTAGGCGGTCTCCGTGGGGAAGGAGAAGACGTACTTCTTCCACTCGCTGTGGTCGTACTGGGGCACCTTCCGGTTGAGCAGCTCCAGCACCTGGCGGGCGTTGCCGATGATGTGGTGGTCGGTCTCCACGTTCTTGTTGATCTCCGCCCGGTCAATGTCGATGTGGACGATCTTGGCCTGGCGAGCGAAGGTGGCGGGCTTCAGGGCCACCCGGTCGGAGAACCGGCAGCCCACGGCGATGAGCAGGTCGCAGCCGTCGCAGGCCATGTTGGAGGCCTTGGAGCCGTGCATGCCGATCATGCCGGTGGCCAGGGGGTCCCGGCCGGCGATGCCGCCGGCGCCCATGAGGGTGATGGCCACGGGGGCGTCGATGCGCCGGGCAAACTCCCGGAACTCCTCGTGGGAGCGGCTGCGAACCACACCGCCGCCGCAGATGAGCATGGGCTTTTTGGACTGGGCGATCATCTCCACCAGCTTGTTCACGTCCTCCTGGTCGGGCTCGGGCATCTTCAGGCTGCTGGTGCGGGCCCGGCGGATGAGGTTGGCCAGGCGGCCGGAGGTGATGTGCTTCTCCCGGGGCAGGTACTCATACTCGGTCTTCTCGGCAGTGACGTTCTTGACGATGTCGATGAGCACCGGGCCGGGCCGGCCGCTGCGGGCGATGGCAAAGGCCTCCCGTACGGTGTCGGCCAGGGTCTTCACGTCCCGGACCAGGTAGGTGCATTTGGTGATGGGCATGGCAATGCCGGTGATGTCCACCTCCTGGAAGGCATCTCTGCCGATGAGGTTCTGGGTGACGTTACAGGTGATGAACACCACGGGAGACGAGTCCATGTAGGCCGTGGCGATGCCGGTGGTCAGGTTGGTGGCACCGGGGCCGGAGGTGGCCAGGCACACCCCCACCTTGCCGGTGGAACGGGCGTAACCGTCAGCGGCGTGGGAGGCCCCCTGTTCGTGGGCCGTGAGGATGTGGGTGATGCGGTCTCTGTAGCGGTAGAGTTCATCGTAGACGTTCAGGATGGTGCCGCCAGGGTAGCCGAACACCAGGTCGACACCCTGTTCCAACAAGCATTCCATCAAGATCTTGGCACCAGTCATTTCCATGCTGTTTCCTCCTTCTTTTTTGGGAATCGTTTGCCATCGGGACAACAAAAAAGCCCTGTGGTCTTTCACGTGCTAAACGTTAAAACCACAAGAGCCTGTCAGTTCTCCGCAAATCTTGGTTCATAAGGGCCTCCGCAAATGGGAGTCACAGTTGATCAGCCCTGGAAATTGTTTGCGTTTCGCTTCCCTGTTCTGGACATAACATTTAGCATTATTTCCGGTACTACTACAACGAGTAGTACCCCAATAATGCTGACAGCCAGAATGTTCAGTTCAGCAAAAAACACGTTCATTTTCAAAGCCTCACTGTACTGCGTCTCATGCGGGGTTTACGCCTTCGTTGCATCCAACGATAGCACTTCCCTTGTGGTCTGTCAATCATTTTTCGCAAATTTTTTCAATTTCTTTTTCTCCGGTTTCCTCCCCGCTCTTTTTTTGTCAACCTTACACTTTTTCCGTCACCAGTTTGTTTCTATTTCCCGGATCTTGTCGTACAGCATCCGGTTCACCGGGGCCTGCATCCCATAGAAGTCCGCCAGCTTCAGCACGGTACCGGCGAAGAGGTCCACCTCGCTGGGCCGGTGGGCTAGGCCGTCCTGGCGCATGGAGGGCATGGCCTTGGGGTCTAGGCCGTCCAGCACGGTCAGATACTCCTGCAGGTCCTTCTGGGTCACCAGGACTCCCTGGCAGGCGCCCACCTTCCGGGCCTCGTTCATGGCCGCGATCATGGTCTCCCGGATCTGGCCGGGGACCTGGGCTGCGCCGTAGTCACACTCGTAGGCCATACACACTTGGTTGATGCCCACGTTGAGCATGAATTTGCACCACATCCGGTGGAGGATGTCCGCCTCCTTGCGCACGTCCACCCCGGCCTGCTGGAAGAGCTGGTAGACCGCCTCCAGCTTGTCCCCTCGGTCGAAGTAGTCCTCCTCCGGCAGGCCCAAAAAGAGGATGCCCGGGTGGGTGTAGGTCAGGCTGGTCCCCTGGCGCATGGCGTCCATTCCCTGGGCCACCCCATAGATCACCTTTTCCGGGCCGAAGGCCTGGCTAAGGGCCTCCTCACTGGTCACACCGTTGAGCACCGAGAGGATCACAGTGTCCTTCCCCACACAGGGGGCCGCCAGGGCCATGGCCTCCTCCAGCGCCGGGCCCTTCACCGCAAAAATCAGCAGCTGGGCCGGCTCCTCCCGGCTGTCGGTGATGTGGAACGCACACTTCTCCCCGTTGCAGAGGACCTCCGCCTGGCGGTAACGTGCCAGGCGCTCGCCGTCGGCCAGGAAGCGGACGCGGTCCGCCCCCAGATGCTTGACCAGGGCGTTGCCGTAGAGGATGCCCAGGGCACCCATCCCCACGATGGTCACAGATTCGATCATTGGATCACCTTCCTATTTTCTCGGGGAGCGCCCGCCGGCCCTCCCCGGATTGTTCGTCTCGTATTCTAACACAAAAGTCCGCCGGAGAAAACGGGAATTTCCTTCCCTTTTCCCCCAAAGGCTTTGCTTTTTCCCCACCCCGTGCTATACTGAGGCTGTTCTTTCTTTTTTATTGTTTGCAAACAGGAGGTCCTCCTTCCCCCGGGGAAGGGACCTTGCCGCTCACTTTTCCTTTGGGAGGTTTTTTCCATGGCACATCCTCTCCAGGCCCTCCGGGACGCGATGGCCGAGTACCACATCGACGCCTACCTCATCCCCACCGCCGACTTTCACGGCAGCGAATACGTGGGGGCCCACTTTGCCTGCCGGGAATACGTCTCCGGCTTCACCGGCTCTGCTGGGACCCTGCTGGTCTTTGCCAACTGGGCAGGCCTTTGGACCGACGGGCGCTACTTCCTGCAAGCAGAGGAGGAGCTGAAGGGCTCTGAAATCCGCCTGATGAAGCAGGGCCAGCCCGGCGTGCCCACCATCGACGCCTTCCTCCGGGCCAGCCTCCAGCCGGGGCAGACCCTGGGCTTTGACGGCCGCTGCGTGGATGCCCGCGCCGGCCGGCGTTACCACCGGCTCACCCGTCAGCTGGGCGCCAAGCTCAACCACCAGGTGGACCTGGTGGGGGAGATCTGGGCCCAGCGGCCGCCCCTGTCCGCCCAGCCGGCCTGGCTGCTGGAAGAGACCTACGCCGGCGTCAGCCGCCGGGAAAAGCTGGAACAGATCCGCAGCGCCCTGGTGGCGGAGGGGCAGGATGTGCTACTGCTGACCACCCTGGAAGACATCGCGTGGCTGCTGAACCTGCGTGGGGGCGACCTGCCCAACACCCCGGTGGTGCTGGCCAACCTGGTGCTGACCCGAGAGGGCTGCACCCTGTTCGCCAACCCCGCCGTTTTTCCCGGCCAGGTGATTGACGCCCTGGAGGCCGACGGCGTGGTCCTGCGGCCCTACGACGGCTTCTACGGCCACGTGGGCCGCCTGACCCCCGACCAGCACGTCCAGCTGGACACCCGCCGGGTGAGCACCAGCCTGCTCACCGCCATCCCCAGCGAGGTACCGGTGACCGACCGGCCCAACCCCACCGAGAGCCGCAAGGCCGTCAAGAACCCCCGGGAGATTGAGAACACCCGCCAGGCCCATCTGGCCGACGGCATCGCCCTGACCCGGTTTCTCTACTGGCTGAAAACCCAGGCGCCCCACCAGGCCGTCACAGAGCTGTCGGCCGCCGCCAAGCTGGAGGACCTGCGCCGGGAACACCCCCTCTACCTCCAGCCCAGCTTCGACCCCATCCTGGCCGCCGGGGACCACAGCGCCATCGTCCACTACTCCCCCACCCCCGCCAGCGACCGCCCCATCGGCACCGAGGGTTTCCTGCTGGCGGACACCGGGGGCCACTACTACACCGGCACCACCGACTGCACCCGGACCTATGCTCTGGGCCCCCTCACCCAGGAGCAGAAGACCCATTACACCGCCGTGCTCCGGGGCAACCTGGCCCTGTCCCAGGTAACCTTCCCCGCCGGCTGTCCCGGCAGCAGTCTGGACCTGGCCGCCCGGCAGCCCCTGTGGGAGCTGGGCCTGGACTTCAACCACGGCACCGGCCACGGGGTGGGGCACCTGCTCAGCGTCCACGAGGGGCCCCAGCGCATCCACTGGCAGCCCACAGGCCCGCAGACCCCCCTGGCCCCGGGGATGATCACCTCGGACGAGCCGGGGCTCTACTTTGACGGGGCCTACGGCATCCGCCTGGAAAACCTGCTGCTGTGTGTGGAGAAAGCCTCCACCCCCTTCGGCCGGTTCCTGGGCTTTGAGACCCTCACCCTCACCCCCTTCGACCTGGACGCCGTCTGCCCAGAGCAGCTGTCCTGCCAGGAGCGGACGTGGCTCAACGACTACCACGCCCGGGTGTACCAGGCCATCGCCCCCCATCTGCCTTCCCAGGAGGCCGCGTGGCTCCAGACCGCCACCCGCCCCCTCTGATCTCTCATGCAAAGGAGCATCTCCATGTCCCCATCCTCCTCCCACACCCCCACGCCCGTCCGGCCGGCGCGATCCCAGGGCAAACGGCAGGCCCCCCGCGGGTCCTCCTCCCGGCGGCGCAGGTCTCCCTCCCCCCGGCGGCGGTGGGACCTCCACCGTCTCCTCCCCATCCTCATCCCCGCGCTGGCCCTGGTGGTCCTGCTGGGGGTGGTGGCAAACCTGGTGGGGGGCAGCCAGATGGACAAGCTGGCCCGAAACCGCACCCCCTTCTGGGTGGACAAACAGATCGTGGACATCAACGGCACCGGCCGCCGGGGCGAAAAGCTCTCCGGCGTCAACGACATTGTCATCCACTACGTGGGCAACCCCGGCACCACCGCCCAGCAGAACCACGACTTTTACAACCAGCCGGAGACCACCGTCAGCTCCCACTTCGTCATCGGCCTGGAGGGCGAGGTCATCCAGTGCATCCCCATGGACGAGAAGTCCTCGGCCAGCAACGAGCGCAACAACGACACTCTTTCCATCGAGGTCTGCCACCCGGATGCCACCGGCCAGTTCACCCAGGCCTCCTACGACAGCCTGGTCAAGCTCACCGCCTGGCTGTGCGACTACTGCGAAATTGGGCGGGACCGGGTGATCCGCCACTACGACATCACCGGCAAGGCCTGCCCCCTCTACTTCGTGGACAACCCTGATGCTTGGGCCCAGTTCCTCTCCGACGTGCAGTCCTACTGACCGCTCCAAAACCGCCAAAAACGCCCCTCCCCACCGGTTTTTGCCGGTGGGGAGGGGCGTTCGCGTGGAATGCGAGCGAGGAAAACTTACCCCGAAAGGCGTACGGGTTCTCTCGGGGCGCCGGAAGAACTTCTGCAGGGTCCCTCAGCAGGGAGTCTCTCCCCCTGCAAAGCCATCCCGCAAGGCGGGGACGGCCGATCTTTGGCCAAGTATGGCTCAGGCGGCAGTTTCCCGGGGGGCACACCCCCACTCAGGGAGTCGGTCCGTTCTCACTCCCCGTCGTAGGCCTTCTGGAAGATGGCGATGATCTGCTCCTTGGTGGCCTTTCTGGGGTTGGTGGCGGCGGTGGCGTCTTTCATGGCGTTCTCGGCCATGATCTCAAAGTCCGCCGGGTCCACGCCCAGGGAGCGCAGGTTCTGGGGGATGCCCAGGTAGCGGCCGAAGGTCTTCAGGCCATACACGCAGGCCTCGCCGGCCTCAAAGGGGGACATGCCCTCCACGTTGATGTCCATGGCGCGGGCGATGACGCCGAAGCGCTCCAGGTTGCCGATGAGGTTGAACTCCTGGACGTAGGGCAGCAGGATGGCGTTGCACACGCCGTGGGGCAGGTTGTAGTAGCCGCCCAGCTGGTGGGCCATGGCGTGGACGTAACCCAGGGAGGCATTGTTGAAGGCAACGCCGGCCAGGTACTGGGCGTAGGCCATCTCGGAACGGGCCTTCATATAGTCGCCGTTGGCCACCGCCTGGGGCAGATAGTGGACGATCTTGTCGATGGCCTTGATGGCCGCGGCGTCGGTGAGGGGGTTGGCATCGGTGGACACATAGGCCTCTACCGCGTGGGTCAGGGCGTCCATGCCGGTGGCTGCGGTCAGGGAGGCGGGCATGCCTACCATGAGCTCGGGGTCATTGATGGCGATGGCCGGCGTGACACGCCAGTCCACAATACACATCTTCACCTTCCGAGTGGTGTCGGTGATGATGCAGAAGCGGGTGATCTCGGAGGCGGTACCAGCGGTGGTGTTCACGGCCACCAGGGGCGGCAGGGCCTCGTGGGCCTTGTCCACGCCCTCGTAATCAGAGATCTTGCCGCCGTTGGTGGCCACCAGGCCGATGCCCTTGGCGCAGTCGTGGGAGGAACCGCCGCCCAGGGAGAGAATGCAGTCACAGCCGTTGTCGTGGTAGAACTTCTCGCCCTCCACCACGTTGGTGTCCTTGGGGTTGGGCTCGGCCTTGCCGAAGACCACGGACTCCACACCGGCGTCCTTCATGATCTTCTGGATGCGGGCGGTCATGGGGTGGGTGGCCAGGAACTCATCGGTGACGATCATGGCCTTGGTGCCGCCGACGCTCTTCATCAGGTGACCGGTCTCCTCCACGGAGCCTTCGCCAAACACGTTTCTGCTGGGTACGAAATAATAAGTGGACATTTGCGTTGCTTCCTTTCTCAAATGCTGGATTCTCAGGGCCCGCCGGGCGGGCTTCGGCAAAAATGGTTCTAAAAAAACAGGGGTGGAGAGGTTATCGCCCCTCCACCCCCGGATGGGTCAACGGTTATGGCTGCCCGACTTACTTCTGGGGATAGAAGCCGGAGGGTGTATCGTTGAGGTTGATCATGATATTCTTCTGCTGGGTGTAGTGCTCCAGGATGACCTTGTGGGTCTCACGGCCGATGCCGGACTGCTTGTAGCCACCGAAGGGTGCGCCGGCGGGAATCATATTGTAGGTGTTGACCCACATACGGCCGGTCTCGATGGCCCGGGCCACCCGGAAGGCACGGTTGATGTCCTGGGTCCAGACCGCGCCGCCCAGACCGTAGACGGAGTCGTTGGCCATGGCGATGACCTCTTCCTCGGTCTTAAACTTGATGACCACAGCCACGGGGCCAAAGATCTCTTCCTGGGCCACGCGCATGTTGTTGTTGGCGTTGACGATGAGGGTGGGCTTCATGAAGGCACCCTTGGCGCAGGCGCCCTCCTTGTAGGGCTCGCCGCCGCAGGCGATGGTGGCGCCCTCTTCCTTGGCCAGCTCCACATAGGACATGATCTTTCTCAGCTGGCCCTGGTCCACCTGGGAGCCCATCTGGGTGTTGGGGTCCAGAGGATCGCCCACGGTGACGCTGTTGAAGGCCTTGACAGCGGCCTCCACAAACTTGTCATAGATGCCCTCCTGGACAAAGACCCGGGAGCCGGCGCAGCAGACCTGGCCCTGGTTAAACAGGATGCCCAGCTGCAGGCCGTCCAAAGCACGGTCCCAGTCGCAGTCCTCGAAGAAAATGTTGGCACTCTTGCCGCCCAGCTCCAGGGTGGCGGGGATGAGCTTGTCGGCGGCCGCCTTGGCCACGTCCAGGCCAACCTCGGTGGAGCCGGTGAAGGCCAGCTTGCGGAAGCCGGGGTGGTCCAGAATATACTGGCCAGCCCGGGAGCCACCGCCGGTGACCACGTTCACCACGCCGGGAGGCAGCAGATGGCCGATGAGCTTCATGAGGGTCAGCACGCTCAGGGAGGTGGTGGAGGAGGGCTTGAAGACCACACAGTCACCGGCAGCCAGCACGGGGGCCAGCTTCCAGGCGGCCATGAGGAAGGGGAAGTTCCAAGGCACGATCTGGCCGACTACGCCGATGGGCTCGTGGAGGATGATGTTCATGAAGTGGCCCACGTGGTCCTTCAGGACACTGGCGGAGCCTTCCTCGGTGCGCACGGCGCCGGCGAAGTACCGGAAGTGGTCGGAGGAATAGGGCACGTCGATGGTCATGGTCTCCCGGATGGGCTTGCCGTTGTCCATGGACTCGATGGTGGCCAGCAGCTCCTTGTTCTCGTCGATGATGTCGGCGATCTTCATCAGGATGTCGGCCCGCTTATCGGGTTCCAGATCCCGCCAAGCAGGGAAGGCGGCCCAGGCGGCCTGGACGGCAGCGTCCACGTCTTCCTTGGTGGCTTCGGCACACTCCGCCAGCTTCTCCCCGGTGGCGGGGTTGGTGGTGGTGAAGTACTGGCCGCCGGAGGGGGCGACCCACTTGCCGTTGATGTAAAGCTCATACTTGGCATCCAGATTCACGTTCATGTTCGGTGCTCCTTTCAAAACATTGTAGCGAAACGGTTTCTATTTCCACAAATCGTTGTCTTTATTTTCTATACTATTACCATAACACGTTTTTATTCCTTTGGGAAACACCGAAATCTGATGGCACTATCAGAAAAACTTATTACGCCAGCTGGGCTCACTGCCTTCGGTTGGCGGCCAGTTCCTGGCGGATGACCTGGAAAAAGTGGTCGGCGGCCACACTCACCGGGGGCAGCAGGCGCAGGGCAATGGTCCGCAGGCGGAAGGAGTCCCCCTCGATGGAAAACACACTCACATCTCGGGTGAGCTTGTTCTCCATGCCCCCGGGGATGGTGGCGATGCCCAGGCCGGCCTGGACCAGGATGGTGGCCTCCAGATAGGTCTTCACCCGCTGGATGGGGTTCTCCCCCAGCCCCAGGCGGACGAAATAGTCGGGCAGGGGTTGGTCCTGGCTCTCCTCGCTCAGGCCCTCCACCCGGAAGATGGTCTGGCCGGCCAGCTCCGCCGGGGAGACGTACCGCCGCCCGGCCAGGGGGGTGTGGGGGCCGGTCATGAACTTGGCCCGCTCGCTGCTCAGCTCCAGCGCCTCATAATGCTCGTCCAGGCACAGGCCGTAGTCGGGGATGATGATCACATCCAGCTCCTCTTTGGTCAGGGCATCCAGCATCTCCTCCCGTCCTCCTTCCCGCAGGGTGATGGCGGACTCCGGGTAGATCTGGCGGAACTGGCGCAGAAAGCCGGGGATGCTGTCCTGGGCAAAGGGGCCGTTGATCCCCAGGCGGAGGTCCCGCTTTTCCCCGTCGGCGATGGACCGGGCCTGCTTCACCGCCCCGTTATACTGGGAGAGGACCCCCTGGCACTGGCGGGCAAAGTATTCCCCCGCCGGGGTGAGGGAGACGGCGGCGCCCCCCCGCTCAAAGAGCTTAAAGCCCAGCTCTTCCTCAAACTGTTTGATCTGCTGGCTGATGGCCGCCTGGGCCACGAAGCACTCCCGGGCCGCTTTGGTGAAGTTCAGGTGCTTGGCCACGGACAAAAAGTATTCGATCCTGCGAAAGCTCATAGGCTCTCCTTTCCGAGAGGGTATCCCGCTGCCCGGGGAGGCGGCAAAACGGCGCGAAAGGCCGGCCCGAGGCGGGGCGAAAAACATCGTTCACAAAAAAACCGGCGTCTCCCCATGAGGAGGCGCCGGTTTTTTCACGGCAGCAGACGTCAGGGTTCCAGATAGTAGTCGAAGCCGTAGCAGCTCTTTTCAAAGCCGTAAATCTCATAGAAGCGGTGTGCCTGGGTGCGGGGCATGCCGGAGTCCAGCACCAGGGCCTTGCAGCCCCGGGCCTTGGCCAGTTCCTTGGCGTGGTCCATGAGCTTCACGCCGTTGCCCTTGCCCCGATCTTCCTCGTTGGTGATGATGCTGGAGACGTAGCAGGTCATGCCCGAGAGCCAGAAGGTGTTGAAATAGGCGCCGTGGCAGAAGCCGTGATACTCGTCCCCGTCCATGAGGAAGAAGGCAAAGCTATCCTCGTCAGCCAGCACGTCGGCATAGACCTTGCGAATGACTTCCTTGTCGTAGGTGTTGTAGGTCCACAGCTTTTCGATGTAGTCAAAGGCCACGTCGAAATCGGCCATGGTCGCAGTTTTGAATTCCATGTTCCGTCCTCCCTTTCGCAGGTGTCATAATCTTTTGTTATTATACGCCCACCACCGGGGCCTGTCAAATCTTTTCCTGCCGTTTTCCCCATACCGCCTTTGCTTTTTTTTAGATCGATTGGGCAATATCACAGTCTCAGGCCACGGTGTACAGGCGCACTTCCGGCTCCCTCTGTCAAAAACGCGATGACCGCCGCGGGTAAGGGGTGGGAACGCATTGACCTTTCCGGGGAAACTTGGTAGGATACACAATAGAAAAATAAAATGCTGCCGCACTTTGGAGGACGATTGCTATGAAGACCCGCATCACCAAGCTCTTTGGCATTGAATATCCCATCATCCAGGGGGCCATGCAGTGGCTGTCCAAGCCCCGGCTGGCCGCCGCGGTGTCCAACGCCGGGGGCCTGGGGACCATCAACATGACCACCTATGAGAGCCCTGAGGCGTTCCAGGCAGACATTCAGAAGATGAAGCGCCTGACGGACAAGCCCTTCTCCGTGAACCTCTCCCTGCTGCCCGACACCAAACCCGACGGACCCATCAAGGGGTTTTTGGAGGCCATCGTGTCGGAAAAGGTCAAGATCGTGGAGACCGCCGGCAGCTCCCCCAAGCCCTTCATGGACACCCTCAAGGGCGCCGGCTGCATTGTCATGCACAAGATTCCCGACTCCCGCTTTGCCCACACCGCCCAGGAGGTGGGCTGCGATGCGGTGTGCATTGTGGGCTATGAGGGGGGCGGCCATCCCGGTATGGCGGGGGTGGGCTCCATGGTCCAGTGGCCCCTGACCACTGAGCGCTGCGACCTGCCCGTGGTGGGAGCCGGCGGCGTGTGCGACGGCCGCACCCTCTACGCCGCCCTGGCCCTGGGCCTGGACGGGGTGATGGTGGGCACCCGCTTCCTCATGGCCACGGAGACCGACATCGGCCCCCACCTGCGCCAGACGGTCATCGACGCCCGGGAGACCGACACCGTGCTCACCCAAACCAGCATCCGCAACGCCCTGCGTTCCCTGAAAACCCAGGGTGCCCTGGACATCATCGAGTTTGAGAAGGGTCACCCCACCTTTGACGAGCTCTACCCCATGATCCGGGGCACCGTCACCCGCTCGGCCTACGAGCGGGACGACCCCCAGTCGGCCCAGATCGCCATGGGCCAGGTCCTGGGGCGCATCCACGACGTGAAGCCTGCCGGCCAGATCATTCGGGAGATGGTGGAGGAGTGCCGCCAGATGCACCGGCGGGTGAGCGGGATGCTGGTGCTGCCGTAAGGAGGGAGCCGCCATTCTTATCTATCTCCAGGTCATCGACGACCCAAAAGACCAGGACCACTTTGTCCAGCTGTACGAGACCTACCGGGGCATGATGTTCCATGTGGCCAACCAGATTCTGCACAACGAGCAGGACGCAGAGGACGCAGTGCACGACGCGTTTTTGGCCATTGCGGAAAATATGCAAAAATTTTCTCGTTTGGAGCGTCACAAAACCAGGGCCTTCGTCGTTACTATAGTTGAAAACAAAGCCATCGATCTCTACCGCCGCAAGGCCCGCCGGATGGAAGGGCCCCTGGTGGAGGAGATCTGCGGCATCCAGCCGGAGCTGGAAGGGGGCTCACCGCTGGCCCAATGCGTGCTGCGCCTGCCCGGCCGGTACCGGGAGTTCCTGCGGCTGAAATACCAGCTGGGCTACAGCACCCGGGAGATCGCCGCCCTCATGGGCATCTCCTGGCCGGCGGCCCGGAAGCTGGAGCAGCGGACCAAGGACAAATTACGGCAGCTTTGCCAGGAGGAGGGGATTTTATGAGCGACCAGTTCGAAGCGCGCCTGCGCCAAGCCGTCTGCGAAGCAGGGGACCTGCTGGACGCTTCCCTCCCCCCTGCCGACCAGTGCGACCACCTCTTCTCCCCGGCGTTCGAGCAAAAGATGGAAAAGTTCCTGCGCCGCCGCAAGCGCCTGTCGGTCTACCGCGGGCTCCAGCGGGCAGCCTGCCTGTTTTTGGCCTGCTTGCTGAGCGGGGCAGTGCTGCTGTCCACCAACGCACAGGCCCGGGAGGCCCTTTTCGGGTGGGTGCGTGAGCAAGTTGAAAGTGCCCAGCGGTACTTTTTCCAAGGGGAAGGCATTCCGACCTCGAGCATTGTCCATTATCAAATTGACGTGCCCGAAGGGTATTGGCTAAGCGACCAAATGCAGGGAGAATCTTACTTCTACTTCTTTTACGTCGGTGAAGACGGTCTGTATTTGGACTTCCTCTATCAGTACAATACCGTAAACTCTACAGCAGAAACTTATGTTACAGACACCGATGCAACGATGATAGAAACAGAAGTCCAAGGAAATCCTGCGGATCTCTACATTTCCAACGATCCAAATGCCTCAAACACAGTCATTTGGATGGACAAAAAAACTGGCGCACTCATTGAAGTGACTGCATTTGTTCCTCAAGAGGAATTGATGGCGCTGGCCGAAAGTGTTTCTCCCGTAGAAAAATAATTTTTATTGAAAAATTTTTTTAGATTGTGCGTCACATATCGCCTCCCTCGTTCGTTACTATAGTTGAAACGACACGAAGGGAGGTGATTCTTTTGAAACGACAACTACTGGCAGTATCCTTGGTCTTGGTGATGTTGCTGGGCATTGCCGCACAGGCGTCTGGCCCTATGAAAGTACCAATCGCAAAACCCGCCTTAGTGTTTAATGGGACCACAGCAACTTGTACCGCCTATGTTCGTGGAAATAGCGCAACAGATACCGTTGCAGCCACCGTCAAACTCTGGACCGGCAGCACCTGTTTACGAACTTGGACTGCACGCGCCAAAACCTCTGTCAAGATTGAGGAAACTGCTACCGTCTCCCGAGGCAAGACCTACAAGCTGACCGTAGACTACACAGTCAACGGCGTCAAGCAACCCCAGAAATCTGTCACAAGAACTTGTCCGTAACCGCCCCCGAGAAGAATCCGTAACTAATCTTCCCTATAAAAAAGGAGGCCATTATGAAAAAGCGCATGATTTCGTTTGCATTGTCCTTGACCCTCATTCTTATTTTAGCAATTCCTGTCGGCGCTGCCGTGTCTCTCGATGATACTGTTGAACCAACGACACTTGAAACAATTCATGACATTTTTACTCACAAAGGTACTTGTCAAGTCTTTGACTCTAACGGAAATGATATTACCACCATATTCTTGCAGAGAAATCAATCCAATTATGACAATGAAAATTTCGCCGCCATTGCCAAAGACATGGGAGACAACGGTGTGTGTACCTTTGAACCAACGCAACCTACCGCTCCAACAATCGCCCCCAGAATCGATCTTTGGACCAGCGTAACCTGTAAAATTACTATGACCTACAAATACAACGGGACCAAAACTGCCACTGCCGAAACACACCCTCGCGTTAAAGCATATGTGCACGATTCGACTGGTAACTTTATTTCGGTAAACCCTGCTGTTTTAGAAAACTCCAAAAGTGGTCTTACTGGTGCCACAGTATCTGGAGGCGGTCACGATGTACTCATCGATGGCGGCAATAGCAGAACAAGCCAACAGGTTCACTTCAGAGTATCGAAAAATGGGAAATCCGTTTATTCCAACTGGTCTACTGTCTGGTGGGCTGGTCAAAACACACTGAAAGCTACTCGAATTGATCTGGTAGGGTCTCTATAAACAGAATCTCTTAAACGAGGGGGTTACCACGAAACCTATCCTTTCTTCTGTTTTTCTGATTTCCCCGCGTTTCTCTTTCGATCTGACCACCTATAGCAGGGAGAAACCTCCTGCCAACCAAGATCTGCTCACCTTCCACGACATAGAGGTCAACAGGGAACGCACTCTAGGGATGCCCTAGCAGGAATCGTAAAAGTCCTACCAGAGCTCACCTACCCTATCGATTGGACAGGCTGCGGTACCATCACCTACTTCCCCTACACCGTTAACCATCTGACCACCAACGATAGCCTGCCCCGGGGCAGCACCGAAGTCGATGTGCTGCCCCGGGCAGTAGAAAAATAATTTTTTGAAAAATTTTTAGATTGTGCGTCACATATCACCTCCCTCGTTCGTTATTATAGGTGAAACAACAGAAAGGGAGGTGATTGTTATGGGGAAACCGTTTTGGCGGTCAGTCTCTCGTCCATCCGTGGCGTGTGATTGCTAATGCAAAGAATGGTACGCTGACGGCGTATCTTGCCCCCTGACGACTCCTTTTCCCTACGAAATGCAAACCCGTGTCATAGGAGAGATCATCATGAAACGCATCTTCATTCCTGTTCTTTTCATTTCCTTAGTTTCCCTCTTCTCTCTAACCGGCTGCGGCCAGAGCAAGACCGCAGCTGAGACTCCCCTCCCTCAACCTACAGACGGCGCCCCCTCCTCTGTCTCCCTCACCTCCCTGCACCACCGCTCCGGGGCACTGGATCTCCGGCTGGGTATGACCCAACAGCAGGTAGAAACCGCCTTAGCCGCTCAGAACATCCTGCCTCTGGACAACCAAAAGCCCACAGAGCCCAACCAGCTCTGGCCCGTCATCTATGGCAAAGATCAGGACAGTGTGGAAGTCTGCTATGATGGCAGAACCGACACGGTGGTCCAGTTGAAAGTGCAAAAGAACTACGAAAGCCAAAACAGCTCCAACTGGAGCGCCGGCGGCGCTGTTTCTTTAAGTAGCAGCAAGGCAGACATGGAAAATGCCTACGGCACCGATGCCACAGAAAAGGGCAGTCTCCACAGCTACTACTTTGACACCAACGGCAAACCTTGCAGCAACGACACCGACACCTGTCAAGGGATCGTCAGCTTTGACCTAGATGATGCCGGGGAGGTCATCTATCTGGACATCATCCAGGCCTCCACAGAGGGACAAGTCTCCGACAACGCCCAAAGTCAGTGAGGCAGCCTTCTCCCTGAGAACCAAAGGGTCTGCAATTATGTCCCCAGAAAGAAACTCCCCCATGCGAAAAAACATTCTCTTTCCCCTTCTCTGCACCCTGTTGCTGTGCGGCTGCGGCGCCAGGCCGGACAGCGCCGACGCCTGGCCCTCCCAGGACCAGGACGCCGCATAACCGGCGGGAGGGGCCGGGCCACCAGGCCCATGATCTGGGGTGCCGCGCGGCCTGCTGTGTCCGCTGTTCCCTTTCCCGGAGGCAGATTTTTTCGATGGTGAGTCCCTCCGTATCCCAGCGCGAAAGCGCCGGAATATGGAGAGGCAGCGTTCTTCTTATTGCCTGAACTCCAATTTTTGAGGTTTTCCTATGAGCGTTTTTCCCTTAACCGGAAAGCGAAAAAAGATCGCAAAAATTATTGTCGCGTGCATCGCCTGCATCGCTTGCTTGACCATAGTATCGTCGATCTATCGCTCTGTCCAACTGGAATCCATCTATGATCTTCCTGAAAACGAAGTCGTTTATCATCTGGATCAGTACAGCACCTCGTCCAAGGAAAACAGCACAGATCATACCCTCTCTTCCACGTTCTGGTGGCTTTCCGGCGCTTGTCCCATCGGTTCCTTGCAGCTGCCCCAGGCGCAGGTCTGCACGGTCTCCGCGCGGCAGTCCATCGGCGCGATCAAGCTGTTCTTTTTCCCGCAAGAGGGAACCCCCGTTGTTTGGGCGCCCACAGATGATCCCTCCCTCCACCTCGCCGCTGGTTCTTACGAGGTGTATGGCATCGGAAAGCACTTCTTCGGCTCCGTTGAAATTGCTCTTCCTCCACAAAGCCAGCCCTAAGCCAGAGCTAGGAGGTGCGTACCCTGCATTGGAACCCAAACACCATCCGCGCCTTTGTGTTGGATCCCCTGGACCTGCCAACAGAGTTCCTGTAAGGACGTTTTCCCACAGGGATATCTTCCGACGCCCCCGCCCTGTATAACATACCAACCCACACAGTACTTCACTTGGAGGAATTGCTATGAAACGTATCTTTGGTTCTGTTCTTCTGCTTTCCCTGCTTTGCGCCTTCGCCCTGACCGCCTGCGGTGAGGAGAAGCCTGCCGCCGACCAGGGCCCGCTCACCTTCCGCAACACGGAGACCAGCGGGGTGCTCACCCTGGGAATGACCCGGCAGGAAGCGGAAAAGGTTCTGGCCGAAGACCCGTCCACCCTCGCCCAGCCTGCCGACTGGACCGGCAGCGGCACCATCACCTACTACCCCTACACCGCCGACCACCTGACCATCTATTATGACAAAGACGTGGTGGCCTGGCTGGACGCCGGCCAAATGGAGGCCAACGTTCCCTCCCACTGGACCATCTATGACAACCTGACCCGGGGCAGCGCCGAGGCCGATGTGCTGGCCCAGTATGGGCAGCCCCTGGATCAAAACCAGCAGACTGCCTCGGACGGCACCGTCCACCTGTCCTATTACTATGACGCCGACGGAACCCTGATGGGGGAAGAAAACGGCTCGGCCGCCTATGTGGCCCTTCTGGATGTCCGCGACGGGACCCTGTTGGGGTATCAGGCCGCCCTCACCTCCATCTCCTCGGCCAGCCTTGCGGAGGAGACGCCGGCATCTGCAGGCTGATCTTTCCCGTTCCACTGGACCAGGCTGGCAAACCCACCCATCCCTCCCCTTCCCGGCGCTTTCGCGCCGGGAAGTTTTTTGGCCTGCCCGTTTCCTTCCAAATTGGGGCTGTCCTGACCCCATCCAACCCAAAGGCCTGCTTCTGTGTGCGGGGATCACTGGACATCGGCGGCCAGATGGTGTATCCTTATTCCCACAACACCCCACCGGGGAGAAAGGACGTGGCCCATGGACACCTGCCCCTATTGCAAATTGGAAATCTTCGTGCCCCCCTCCCATCTGGAAGCGGTGGCAGAGGCCCTGGCCCAGGCGGACGCCGGGCACATCGGCCAGTATGACCGCTGCCTGTCCTTCTCCCCCGTCACCAGCCGCTGGCGGCCCCTGGCGGGGACCCATCCCTACCTGGGCACCCCAGGGCAGGTCAGCCAGGAGGAAGAGCTCAAGGTGGAGGTCACCTGTTCCACCGACCAGGCCCCGACCGCCGTGGCCGCCGTGAAGGCCGTCCACCCCTATGAGGAGCCGGTGATCAACGTCATCCCCCTGCTGGGCGTGGGGATATCACGATAAGATGCGGGAGGCAGAACCATGCTGACATTGGATAAAATCTATCACGCCGCCTTTGTGCTGAAAAAGGTGGCCCGCAAGACCGACCTGATCAAAGCCACCAAGCTCTCCGACCAGTGCGAGCTGTACCTGAAAACCGAGAATCTTCAGGAGACCGGCAGCTTCAAGCTCCGGGGGGCTTACTATAAAATCAGCCAGCTCACCGACGAGGAAAAGGCCCGGGGCATCCTGGCCTGCAGCGCCGGCAACCACGCCCAGGGGGTGGCCATGGCCGCCACCCAAAGCGGTATCCAGGCCCTAATTTACATGCCCGATGGGGCGCCTATCAGCAAGGTGGAGGCCACCAAGCAGTTGGGAGCGGAGGTCCGGCTGGTGAAAGGGGTTTACGACGACGCCTACGCCGCCGCCATGCAGCACCAGGCCGAGACTGGGGCCACCTTCATCCACCCCTTCGACGACGACCAGGTCATCGCCGGCCAAGGCACCATTGGCCTGGAGATTCTGGACGAGCTGGAAAACCCCGACGCCGTGGTGGTTCCCATCGGCGGCGGCGGGCTGATCTCCGGGGTGGCCTACGCCATCAAGCACTTAAACCCCAAGGTGAAGATCTACGGCGTCCAGGCCGCTCGGGCCGCCAGCATGGCCGAGAGCCAGAAGGCCGGTGGGCCCATCACCCTGGACCGGGCAGACACCTTCGCCGACGGCATCGCCGTCAAGCACCCGGGAGACCTGACCTATCAGCTGGTCCAGGACTACGTGGACGAGATCGTCACCGTCACCGAGGACGAGATCGCCACTGCCATTCTCTCTCTGCTGGAAAAGCAGAAGGTCATCGCCGAAGGGGCCGGGGCAGTGAGCGTGGCCGCCGTCCTCTTTGGCAAGATCCCTGTCCAAGGAAAGAAAGTGGTGTGTATCGTCTCCGGGGGCAACATCGACGTGAACATCCTCAGCCGGGTCATCACCCGGGGGCTGGTGACCAGCGGACGGAACGTGAACCTCACCATCGCCCTGACGGACAAGCCCGGCCAGCTCATGGAGGTGGCCGACATCGTCTCCCGGTGCGGGGGCAACGTGGTCTCCGTCCACCACGACCGGGGCGAGGCCAACATGGCCATCACCAGCTGCTTCCTCAAGCTGGGGCTGGAGACCCGGGACCAGGCCCAAATCGACCAGATCAAAGGAGAGCTCACCCAGGCGGGCTTCCAGCTGGTGACCGAGCGGGTGTAAGCCCCCCAACTGCCATCCCTCGAAAGAATTCCTACTTCTTTTGGGGGATTTTGTTGCTTTCTGCCCTTGACACCATCGCCCCGCTGTGCCACAATGCTAAGCTGTTGAGGGGCACGTTCCCCTGTCAGTAAAATCCAGCCTGCGGCAGAGCCCCTTTCCCAGCTACCGCCGCGCACAGCAAGGAGGTTGCGCAATATGCCTACCTATCAATCTCTCACCCCAGAGCTCATCACCCAGCTGGAGGCCATTGCCCCCGGCCGGGTCACCGCCGGCCCCGACGTGAATCCCGACTACGCCCGGGATGAAATGCCCATCTACGGTACCCACGCCCCAGAGGCCGCCGTGGAGGCCCTCTCCACCGAGGAGATCGCCGCGGTGGTCAAGCTCTGTTACGACCACAACATCCCCGTCACCACCCGGGGCGCCGGCACCGGGCTGGTGGGCGGCTGCGTTCCGGTGATGGGCGGGGTGCTCATCAGCACCACCCGGATGAATAAAATCCTCTCCTACGACCTGGAAAACTTCACCGTCACCCTCCAGCCCGGGGTCCTGCTGCAGCAGCTGGCCGAGGACGCCCTGGCCCATGGCTGCCTCTATCCCCCCGACCCCGGGGAGAAGCTGGCCACCCTGGGGGGCAACGTCTCCACCAACGCCAGCGGCATGCGGGGGGTGAAGTACGGCGCCACCCGGGATTATGTGAAGGCCATGACCGTGGTCCTTCCCACCGGGGAGGTCACCTCCTTCGGCTCGGCGGTGTCCAAGACCAGCTCGGGCTACAACCTGCTGCACCTGATGATCGGCTCCGAGGGCACCCTGGGCATCATCACCGAGCTGACCTTGAAGCTCATCCCCGCCCCCGGCGCCACCATCAGCCTGGTGGTCCCCTTTGCCGCCCTGGCCCCCTGCATCGCCACGGTGCCCAAACTCCGCCAGAGCGGCCTGAATCCCCAGGCCATCGAGTTCTTTGAGCGGGAGATCCTTCTCACCTCCGAGGCCTACCTGGAAAAGCAGGTCTTTCCCCGGGTGATCGACGGCACCGAGGTGGGGGCCTATCTGCTCATCACCTTCGACGGCAATTCCCTCTCCGCCCTGGACGCCACCATCGAGCAGGCCGCCGAGCTCCTGCTGGCCGAGGGCGCTCTGGACGTGCTGGTGGCCGACACCCCCGCCAAGCTCAAGGAGGCCTGGGCCGCCCGGTCCTCCTTCCTGGAGGGCATCGAGGAGCAGACCACCCTGCTGGATGAGTGCGACGTGGTGGTCCCCGTGACCCGCATCCCCGAGTACGTGGTCTACGCCGACAGCCTGGCCAAGCACTACGACTTCCGCCTGCAGTATTTTGGCCACGCCGGAGACGGCAACCTGCACATCTACACCTGCTCCAACGACATGGACCGGGAGGAATTCCTGGCCCAGGTGGACGACTTTATGACCAAGCTCTATGCCAAGACCATGGCCCTGGGGGGCCAGATCTCCGGTGAGCACGGCATCGGCCGGGGCAAAATCAAATACCTGGCCCAGGCCGTGGGGGAGACCAACATCGCCCTCATGCGGGGCATCAAGCAGGTCTTTGACCCCAAAATGATCCTCAACCCCGGCAAGATTTTCTCCCTGCCTGAGGACTGACCCTCCCCCGCCGCAAAGAAAACAACCTGCCCCCTTCCAAGGCGTGCCGCCCTCGTGGCGGCACGCCCTTTTCTATTCCGGCAGTGACTGTGTGTCTTTTTTGTAAACTTATGGAAGATTGTCTCGAATATCCCTTGACATTGTCGAAAGGTCCTGTTAACCTAATGCTGCGTATTATATAACAAGGAGGCAAGAATTATGTCTTTTGCCATCGTCACCGATTCTCTCGCCGGTCTGCCTCTGGCCCAAGTGGCCCGGCTGGGGCTGGTGGTCATCCCCCTGTCCTATTCCATCAACGGCCAGGAGCACCTCTGCCTGGCTCCCGAGGGATACGACAGCGCCGCCTTTTTCCATGCCATGAAACAGCGCGCGGAGGTCTCCACCTCCATGATCCCTCCCCAGCGCTTTGTCGAATATATGCAGCCGCTGCTCCAGTCGGGGCTGGACGTTCTCTTCATCAGCACCTCCTCCGGCATCAGCTCCTCCTATCAATCCTCCTGCATCGCCGCCCAGCAGCTGGAGGGGGAGTTCCCCCAGCGCAGGCTGCGCATGGTGGACTCCCTGTCCTCCTCCTTGGGTGAGGGGCTGCTGGTCCTGCGGGCCTTCTCCCTGCGGGAGAAGGGGATGAGCCTGGACGAGACCGCCGACATCCTGCTCTCCCTCCGCCTGCGCATCGCCCACCTGTTCACCGTGGATGACCTGTTCTACCTCAGCCGAGGGGGGCGGATTTCCGGGGCGAAGGCCCTGCTGGGCACCATGCTCAACATCAAGCCCCTGCTCAAGGGGGACCAGTTCGGCCACATCGTCATGCACAGCAAGGCCCGGGGCCGGAGCCAGTCCATCAAGGCCCTGGCCAAGCTCTACCACGAGCTGGTCCGGTACCCCGGCGACCAGACCGTGTGGATCGCCCACGGGAACTGTCCCCAGGACGCCCAGGAACTGGCCAGCCTGCTGGAGCAGGACAATCCCCCCCAGCAGATCCTCATCACCCCCTTTGATCCCACCAACGGCACCCACGCCGGCCCTGGCTCCCTGGCCCTCTTCTTCGAGGGGGACGAGGACGTGCGCCTGCACTGAGGGCTTGCCCCGCGAAACTGTCCGTGCTACAATAGCATCAGCCCGTGGAAGGATCGCCGCTGGCGGTCCTTTCTTCTTCCTTGGAGGTGTCTTATGCAAGCCCCATCCTGCCCCGCTGTCAACCCCCAGCACATTCAGGACCTGATGGCCTTGCTGGACCAGGCCCCCTACTTTTCCCTGCTGGGCATGCGCTTTCAGGCCATCCAGCCGGGATATTGCCGGCTGACCCTGGACCTGGACTACCTCCGCCACGGCAATGCCTTCGGCAGCATCCACGGCGGGGTCTATTCCTCCCTGCTGGACACGGTGGCCTACTGGGCCGCCTACTGCCAGATGCCGGCGGACCAGGGGTACACCTCCCTGGACCTCACCGTCACCAACCTGGCCATGGCCCGGACGGGGACCCTGACCGCCGAAGGGCGGGTGTTGCGGACGGGTCGCTCCATCTGTCTGGCCGAGGCCACGGTGAAGAGCCCGGAGGGGAAGCTGCTGGCCCACGGCACCTCCAAGCTCATGCTGCTGGCCGGACGGCAATCTCTGGATGAACTGCTGGCAGCCGCCGGCGCCCCGCCCCTGCCCCCCAAATTTCTTTGATCTTTCATCCCATGAAAAGAGGCGTATGGTGTTATGCACGACGAACTGACCCAAGTAGACATCGACAAGATGAAGCAGGAGCTCCAGCACCGCATCCAGGTCCTCCGTCCCCAGCTCATTGAGGAGGTAAAAACCGCCCGCTCCTTCGGGGACTTGAGCGAGAATTTTGAGTACAAGGCTGCCAAGCGGGAGAAGAACCGCAATGACAGCCGCATCCGCTACCTGGAAAACATGATCAAGACCGCCGTGGTCATCGACCCCGCCTCCGCCGGGAGTGGGGTCGCCCTGTTTGACAAGGTCACCTTCTACGTGGAGGAAGACCAGCAGGAAGAGACCATCCAGCTGGTGACCACCCTCCGCCAGGACGCCTTGAAGGGGCTCATCAGCAAGGAGTCCCCCGTGGGCAAGGCCCTGCTGGGCCGCAAGGTTGGCGACCGGGTACACATCCAAGTCAACGACAACTACGGCTACGATGTTCAGATCCGCCGGATCGAGAAAACTGGAGAGGACCCTGACATCCCCATCAGCACCTTTTAAGGCACAAAGAAACCGCATCCCTCCGCCCTGCACCATAGGCGGAAGGATGCGGTTTTTTGATGGAATTCTCAGCCCCGGAAGCGGTAGCCCACGCCCCAGACGGTCTCGATGTACTGGGTACGGTCGGGATTGTTTTCGATCTTGTCCCGGATGTGCTTGATGTGGACGGTGACCGTGGAGACGTCGCCGTAGGCCTCCACCCCCCAGACCCCATCAAAAAGGCGGTCCTTGGAAAAAACGGTGTCCGGGTGCTCGGCCAGAAAGAGGAGCAGGTCGTACTCCTTGCTGGTCATGTTGACCTCTTTGCCGTTGACCCACACCCGGCGGCTCTCCCGGTCGATCTCCAGGCCCCGGATCTTCAGCACCTCCGGCCGGCCCTTCTCCCGGCCGCCCACCAGGCGCTGGTAACGCTGGATGTGTCCCTTCACCCGGGCCACCAGCTCGCTGGGGGAAAAGGGCTTAGTCATGTAATCGTCGGCGCCCAGGCCCAGGCCGCGGACCTTGTCGATGTCGTCGGCCAAGGCGGAGATGATGATGACCGGGATGTCCTTCTCCTCCCGCAGCCGGCGGCAGATCTCAAAGCCGCTCAGCCCCGGCAGCATCACATCCACAATCACCAGGGCGTAATCCCCCGACAAGGCGGCGTGGAGGCCCTGGGTGCCGTCGGTATACAGGTCGCAGGAAAAGCCACCGTTGATCTCCAGGTAGTCCCGCTCCAGTTCGGCCACACTCTGGTCGTCCTCGATGATCAAAACTTTCATTACAACCATTCCTCCTCTTTCCGCAGGGGAAGATAGATGAACGCATTGGTTCCCTCCCCCTCCTCACTGGTCAGCCAGATCTTACCGTGGTGGCTGCTGACGATGCTCCGACAGATGGCCAGCCCCAGACCGCTGCCAGGCACCGAGCTGGTCCGGGCGGTATCCGCCCGATAGAAGCTGTCGAACACATGGCGCAGCGCCTCGGCGCTGATCCCTTTGCCGTTGTCAGAAACCTGGATCACCAGGCCTCCCTCGTATTCCTCTGCCGTCAGGGCAATCTCTCCCCCTGGCCGGCCATACTTGATGGCGTTGGAGATAAGGTTGTCCAGCACCCGCTTGAGCTTGCTCCGGTCGGCCGTGACTACATAACGCCCCGACGGGATCTGGTCGTGGAAGGTCATCTGGTTCTGCCGGGCGTCCTCCCGATACTCCTCCCCCAGATCCCGCAGGAAAGGGCCCATCTCCACGTATTCAAAGTGATACTGCATCCGCCCCAGCTCGTACTCGGAAAAGTCGGACATGTTCCGCACCAGCTTCTCCATCACCAGAGACTTGTTGTAGATGATATCTAGATAGTGCCGCTGTTTTTCCGGGGTGTTGGCGATGCCGTCCTGGATACCTTCCACATAGCCCTTGATGGCGGTGATGGGGGTGCGCAGGTCGTGGGACAGGTTGGCCATGAGCAGGCCCCGCTCCTCTTGGGCCGCTGCCTCGGCCACCGCGGCGCTTTTCAAGCGCTGGCGGACGCTCTCCATGGACTGGGCCACTTGGTCCAGCTCCCGCAGGTCGCAGGAGAGGATCTGGAAGTCCAGGTCCCCGTCCCGCAGGTTGTCCGCCGCCTGGCGGAGAGTCCTCAGGGTAGCTGTGATGCGTCCCGTCAGTCGCAGGGTGAGCAGGATGCACACCCCTGCCACCAGCAGGCACAGCACCACACCCACCAGCACCAGATAGGGCACCATCCGCCGGGGGCCATGGGTCTCTTTTCCGAAAAGGAAGGCCAGACTGTCGAGCAAAAACTTATCCCCGTTGGGCACCTTGGCGGCAAAGATGGCCAGCATCACGATGATGGCCGCCAGGCCCAGCACCAGGGCCAGCACCAGCATCAGCACACTGGTGCGCAAAAACTGCCGGCGCAGTGTCTCTTTCGTCTTCATGGTCCCTCCTCAGGCGTCTCTTCGGTCAAAGAGGAGATAGCCACAACTGCCAAACACCAGGCCGTATCCCGCCAGCAGGCCCACCCGGGGCAGCAAGGAGAATACGGGCAAGGTGATGCCGATCCACAGGTTGTGCCAGCGCAGGTAGCCAGTGAACACCAGGCCGCCCACCACCGGCAGGTAGGTCCCCAGAACCAGCAGCAGGATGTACACCACCACACACAGCAGCACCGTCAGCCCCTGGCCTTTGATCAGCTGGTTGATCAGGCAGAAAAACAGGATCAGTACCGCCAGGGGGATCAGATCCAGCAGGCAGGCCCCCAGGCTGGTGAGAATGCCCTCCGTTCCGCCGCCCAAGGCCACCTGGGCCACGGTGGAGACCAGGTAGAGCACTCCCAAGTCAAAGGCGCACAGCAGGAAGACCGCCGCCGCCTTGGAGAAAAAGAGTTTTCCCTTGCCCACCGGGCGCATGAGAGAAAAGCGGATGGTGTGGTCCGCCTGCTCCCCCACAAACAGGTCCCCAGCTGCCATAATGGCCATGAGGGGCAGGAAGAGCAGCAGGACAAAGGGCAGGTTGGAGGTCATCAGCCCCCCCAGAATCGCCTGGCGGGAGACCTCCCCATCGGTGAGATAGTTGATGATCAGCACCCGCAGCGCACTGGCCACACAGATGAGGCTGCCCAGGATAAGAAAGACCAGATATTTCTTCCGCTTGCTCAGCTTGAAGAGCTCATTGCAGAGATTGGCGCGAAATTGTTCCATGCTCACTCCTCCTCCCTCACAGCACCACAGAGCCCTTTTTGTCCCGGACCTTAGCCAGGAAGTAGTCCTCCAGGGAGGGATGCAGGCGCAGGGCCTCCTCCTTGGTCTCAAAGGAGAGCATCTCCCCTTCGTAGAGGACCAGAACTTTGTCGCACATTTTCTCGATCTCCGAGGCCAGGTGGCTGGCCACCAGGAAGGTGACTCCCTTCTCCTTGGCCAGGCGGATGATGATCTCCCGGATCTCCACGGTGGCCTCGATGTCCAGGCCGTTGGTGGGCTCGTCCAGGATCATCAGCTCCGGTTCCGACAGCAGCGCCAGGGCCAGGCCCATGCGCTGCTTCATGCCCAGAGAGAACTTGCCGCAGCGCTCCTTGGCATAGGGGAGCAGCCCCACGATCCGCAGGACCTTGTCGATCCGCGCCCGGTCCACCTGGGGATAGTACCGGGCCGCCATGCACAGATGGTCCAGGGCGGTGAGGTTTTCGTACAGGGCCGGCTGCTCAATGAGGGCCCCCACGTTCTGCAGCGCCCTCTCCCGGTCCGCTGCGTTCACCCCAAAGAGGGTGACGGTTCCCTCGGTGGGCTGGGCCAGGCCGGTGAGGGATTTCATGATGGTGGTTTTCCCTGAGCCGTTGGGCCCCAGCAGCCCTACCACCTGCCCCCGTTCCACGGAAAAGGTGATGCTTCTGGCTCCCCGGCCATTGGAATAAATCTTGGAGAAATGGTCCAAAGACAAAACCGTATCCAATCTAGTGTGCTCCTTTCCGTAGGGTCCCAAAGACCCACGAGGGCGGGACGACCCCGGAGGCGCGCTGCCCCCGGGGTTGTGCCCACAATGTGATTGCTTCGTTGTTTTGTGCCCCTCAGGCCGCCTTTTCCCGGTCACCCACGTCCAGCGGCTGGATGGTGGTGGTGCCGTAGCCGCTCAGAGTGGCGTCCACAGTGATGGCCAGGGTGTGGCTGTCGCCAGCCTGGTCGGTGGTTTGGAAGGTAACCTGAAGATCGTTGGAGGTGAGGCGGCCTTCGTTGTCCACGCCGAACTTGCAGAGCACGGTCTCCAGTTTCATGTCCTGGCCCACATACACACCTATGTCATCGCTGACGTTGTCGGGGTGTGCAGCGGCAAACTCCTGATAAGTGCTGTAATAGGCGGCGGAACCGTCCGCGCTTACAAAGACGATGCCTTTGCCGCCCTTCTCATTCAGCATGTCATAATACGTGTCTTCCCAGTTCTCAGCGTTGGACGCATTGACCTTATCGATCAGGTCTGCATAGGTCTTATACCACTGTTCAGAACTGCCTTTGAGGTAGCCGTCCTTGAACTCCTGGGGCAGGGCCTCACCAGTGGACTGCTCATAGCGGTGCAGGATCAAAGCGCTATAATCCTCAAACTGCACCACACCGTCCATATAGTTGCTCTCTCCTACCCCATAAGCAAACAGGGACAGGCCGGCATTGACCAGAGAGGGGACCTGATTCTTGGCGATCTCCACCTGGTAAAGGGTGGAGCCATTCTCAGTACCCACTTGGACGAAGTTGTTCTTCAGCTCACCCATGACGGTGTCAGCCGCGATTTCCGTAAAGTTCACCAGACGGTCCATCATCTCGTCGTCGGTGTCGATCCCCAGCAAATTCTCTGCTGCCGTGTCGCTGTCGTTCAGATTCCCGCTCTGATAATAGACGATATCCTTCGTGTTGAACCAGGTATCCACCCCGTCCAGTCTTGTGCTGTAGTACTCCGACACGTTGCCCATCCGCCACTCTTTGCTGTGGGTGGCGTTGTTGACGCCGTCCATGGCATACTGGGTTTCAAGGTTCATCACGGTTTCCCCATCGCAGGTCATCACCATGGTGCACTGGGCGGAAAAGTTGTCCGTCTCCAGCGCCAGGGCTTTCACTGCTTCCTTATAGCGGCTGTAGCCGTTGACGCTGCCAAATGCCGCCGTGGCGGACACGGCCAGGATCAGCACCCCGGCCACCAGACAAATGATCAATCGCTTTCGTTTCTTCATCCAAAACGCCTCCTTCGCGGCGGGCCGTTCCTTCGCCCGCCCCTATACGCTTCTTTCGCCTTTTATTATAGGCAAGGACTCTAAAGAAAGAATGGGAATTCTCTTAAGTTTTTATTAAATTCCGCCTTCCCGGAAAACACCGCGCCCCCGGGGACAGGAGGACCCGGGGGCGCGGCCTGCTTGTGCGGATCAAGCGGGAGAGAGACGTTTTCAGGCACCTGCCCCCTTCCAGAGGAACCGGAGGCAATGAACGTTCCGCTGAAAACAGTATATCCAAACAAATTTAAAAAAGCATCAAAATTTCCTTAAGTTTTCATGAAATTCCCCTTGCCTTGCACCATGCATCGCCAGACTAGGGAAGGGGGGCTCACCATTCCTTGGCACAGGCCACGCCCAGGGCGCCCTCTCCGGTGTGGCAGCAGATGCTCAGGGGCAGGGAGATCAGCCCCACCCGGTGGTGGGGGAAGGCCGCCTGCACCTCCCGCTGCCAATGCTCGCCCAAGGCCGGGTCCCCGCCGGAATAGCCGGAGAACACCGCCATTTTCATCCCGGCAAAGCGGGTGGTCAGATCATGGCTCAGGGCGCTGATGAGGGTCTTTTTCGCCTGGAACATGCCCCGGACCTTTTTATAGGCATCCAGCTTGCCCCCCTGGATCTGCAGCACGGGCTTAATGTGCAGCACCGCCGCCATGGCCGCCCCGGCAGCGGTCACCCGGCCGCTCTTTTTCAAATACTCCAAAGTGTTGACCGCGATGTAGATGCTGGAGGCGTGCTTCTCGCTCTCTAAAATCTCGCGCACTTCCTCAGCACTTCTGCCCTGCTCCAGCAGGACCTTGGCGTTGCGAATGGACTGGGCCAGGGTCGCAGAGATCCGGTGATCGTCCACCACCACCACCCGGCCGTGGTACTCCTGGGCCAGAGCCTTGGCCGTGTGGCAGGAGCCGCTCAGGCCGGAGGTCATGGGAAAGTGCAGGATGTCATCGTGGGTTTGAAGCAACCGCTCCCACAGAGAGGTGATCTCCTCCGGCGCCGGCTGGGAGGTGCTCACAGCCGCTCCAGCGCTCATCCTTTGAAAAAACGCTTCAGGGGTGCAGTCTTTTCCCTCAAAATAGGTCTTTCCGTCAATGAAAAAGGGCATGGAAATCAGATAGATTCCCATTTCCTGGGCCTCTTGAACGGAAATGCTGCTGTTGGTATCTGTGACAATGGCAGTTTTCAAAGCGATTTCCCCTTAACCGTTGGATTCGTTTCTTGTTTTCATGATATCATATCTTCCTATTCTTGGCAAGGCGGCATTCTCCCCAGGCAGGGAGAAATCACCGCCCCTTGCCGGTAGGAGCCCTGGGATCGTCGGTGCGGCCCAGGATATAGTCCGTGGACGTCTCATACAGATCGGCCAAGGCAATCAAGATGTCGCTGGGGATGTCCCGGTACCCCTGCTCATACCGGAAATATTGGGTCTGGGTCATGCGCAGTTTGGCGGCCAGCTGCCGCTGGGTCAGGTCATGATCCTCCCGCAGGTCGCGGATGCGTTTGTAGTACCCCATAGTCCCCTCCATTGATATCCATTTGGATATCTTGACAGTATTCCTCCCAGAAGGTATACTGCCTGTGTGATATCCATTTGGATATCAAATATTATGTAGAAAGGAGTTCCCCCATGCCCCCGGCCAAACTTCCCCCCGGACTCTGGGCGGCTGTCTGGGCCGCCCTGGTTCCCGGCATTGTCCACTGCCTTCCCCTGCCCCACTCCACGCCCCTGCTGTGCCTGCTGTCCCAGGCAGCGATCTTTGCCTGGATTCCGTCGGGGATCCTCCTGGTGCTCTCCCTGTTCTTCACCGCCGCCCTCTTCCTGGTCACACCCCGGGGGGATTTGGGTAAGGCCCCTTGACACGGGAGGATCTATGTGATATGATTTTGATATCAAATAGATCGGAGGTGCTTTGGATGAAGGAAATTCTCCTGACCAACAAAAAGCACGGCATGGCCGTCCTGCTGCTGACCATCCTGCTCTACATCATCGCCGTGGTGGGGCTGATCTTTTCCGCCACGGAGGAGGTCATCCCTGGGATGGTGGTATGCATCGTTTACCTGTCCCTGGGCTGGCTGGTCCTGCCGGGACTAAAGGTGCTGGGGCCCCAGGAGGCACTGGTCCTCACCCTCTTCGGCAACTACATCGGCACCCTGAAGGGAGAGGGCTTCTACTTCGTCAACCCCTTCTGCGTGGCCGTCAACCCCGCCGCCAAGACCCAGCTCAACCAGAGCGGGGACGTGGACAACGGCAAGAACTCCACCAAGGTCCTGGCCGCCCTGGGAGGCGGGCAGAACCTGAACAAAGAGGTAATCTCGAAAAAGATCTCCCTGAAGATCATGACCCTGAGCAACACCAAGCAGAAGATCAACGACTGCCTGGGCAACCCCGTGGAGATCGGCATCGCCGTGACCTGGCGGGTGGTGGACACGGGAAAGGCCGTCTTTGATGTGGACAACTACAAGGAGTTCCTCTCCCTGCAGTGCGACAGCGCCTTGCGCAACATCGTCCGTCTGTACCCCTACGACGTAGCCCAGGGGGTGGACACCACCGGCGACGGCCACCCCGACGAGGGAAGCCTGCGGGGTTCCAGCGACGTGGTCGCCGCCCGCATCCGCCAGGAGATCCAGTCCAAGGTGTCGGAGGCCGGCCTGGAGATTCTCGAGGCCCGGATCACACACCTGGCCTATGCCTCGGAGATCGCCGCAGCCATGCTCCAGCGCCAGCAGGCCTCCGCCATCATCGACGCCCGGAAGATGATCGTGGAAGGGGCCGTGGGCACCGTGGAGATGGCCCTGGAACGGCTGAACCAGAGCGGCATGGTGGAACTGGACGAGGAGCGCAAGGCAGCCATGGTCTCTAACCTGCTGGTGGTCCTGTGCGGCAACCACGAGGCCCAGCCCGTGGTGAATACCGGCAGCCTGTACTAACAGGGAGGCGCCTATGGCTGAGAGCAAGAAGGATGCCAAAAAGCAGATCCCCCTCCGGCTTTCCGCCAAACTCTACGCTGCCATCGCCGCCTGGGCGGAGGACGACTTCCGCTCAGTGAACGGGCAGATCGAATACCTGCTCACCGAGTGCGTCCGTCAGCGGAAAAAGAACGGCAAGTACGTCTCCGACGAGATCGACGTGCCGCCGGAGCTGGACATCGAGTGAGGGGAAAGGAGGGGGCGGCATGAACGTCCATGGAAAGAAAAAGGCCGGGGTGTGGCTGTCGGTGATCGCCGTACTCATTCCCCTGGCCCTCCAAGCCGCCAGCGTCTTTTGGATGTGGCGTGTGTTGGGGGTGACCCCTCTGTTTGTGGGGCTGTCCCTTGTGCTGCTGGCCGCCGCCGTGCTGGTGATTGCTGCGGCCCTGGTGAGAATTCGCGAAATCAATGGAGGAGAAGAAGATGATCTTAGTCAATACTGATTACATTACCGGAAAAGAGCTGGAGATGCTGGGTCTGGTCAAGGGCAGCACCATCCAGTCCAAGAACATCGGCCGGGACATCACCCAGGGCTTTAAGACCCTGGTGGGCGGGGAGCTGGGCGCTTACACCGACATGATGAACCAGGCCCGAGCCCTGGCCACCAAGCGCATGGCCGAAGAGGCGGAGTCTCTGGGTGCCGACGCCGTGGTGAACATCCGCTACGCCTCCTCCGCAGTGATGCAGGGGGCCGCCGAGGTAATGGCCTACGGCACGGCAGTGAAATTCAAATAAGGCACTTCCGCCCTAACCGCACTGTGCCGGTCAGGGCGGTTTTTGCCGTGGGCGGCGCTCCGAATACACAGGAATTTGCCATAAATTTTACCAAAGGCGGATGGAAGCCGCCGTCCCCGTCTTTTACAATGAAGACAGCAAGCACTTCTTGTGTTGGAAAGGCAGGGACCTCCCCATGGAAAAGACCTATGTATTGGACACCAGCGTTTTGCTTCAGACCCCCTCCGCATTGGAGGTGTTCGAGGAAAACCAAGTTGTTCTGCCCTTGGTGGTGCTGGAAGAACTGGACGGGCTGAAAGGCGCCGACGGAGAGCAGGGAGCCAACGCGCGACAGGCCATCCGCCGCTTGGAAGAACTGCGCATGCAGGGGGATCTTCTCACAGGCGTTCCTTTGCCTGGCGGCGGACGGCTGCGGGTGGAGACCAATTGCGTGGATATCTCCCTTCCCAACGGGCTGCCAGGAAGCCCCAATCACCGCCGGATTCTTCAGGTCTGCCAGGCCATCCGGCAGGCCCAAGGGCAGGTCACCTTGGTGACCAAAAACATTCTGCTGCGCATCAAGGCCCAGATGCTGGGTCTTGCCGCTGAGGATTTTACCTCTGAGCAAGTGCCGGTGAGCCAAGAGCAGTACACCGGCCGGTGTGCGGTCTTTGTCGCCGAAAAACACTTTGAGCACTTTCCCAAAAAGAGCATTGCCCCGACAGATGTGTATCAGGTGGACGAGAACGGCTGTGTGCAGCCGGTGGACCTGGTGTGCAACCAATTCGTCCTCCTTCGGGCCGACCAGTCCAACCGCAAGACGCAGCTGGGCCGCTTTGACGGAAAGAAAATCGTCCCCCTGTCTTACCGAAAGAAAAAGCCCTATGGCATTTCCCCCCGGAACGTCGGCCAATACTTTCTGCAAGAGGCCCTGATGGCCAGCCCCCAGGAAGCCCCCCTGGTGATCGTCAAAGGCATGGCGGGCACTGCCAAAACCTTCTATTCCCTGGCCGTGGGCCTGCACGCTATGCTGGAACAGGAGGAGTCCCCCTACCGCCGGATCCTCATCAGCCGCCCCAACGTCCATTTTGACGACGACATCGGCTTTCTGCCCGGAGCGGAGGAGGAGAAAATCGCCCCTCTCCTGCGCCCCGCCATCGACAACTTGGAGCTGCTGGTGGACCAAAACGAGGACGAGCGTTTTGCCGACGAGAGAAGTCTCTCCGGAAAGGTAGAGGAACTCTTTGACCGAGACATCATCAGCGCCCAGGCCCTGAACTTTATCCGGGGACGTTCTGTGACCAAAACCTACCTGATCATTGACGAGGCCCAGAACCTCACCCCCAAGCAGGCGAAAGGGATCATCACCCGGGCAGGCATCGGCACTAAGATCATCCTGCTGGGCGACCCCAACCAGATCGACAACCCCCTGTTGGACGAGCGCACCAACGGTCTGAGCTACGCTGCCGAACACATGAAGGGCAGCCCCCTCTGCTACCAACTCACCCTGTCGGCCCAGGAGTGCGAACGCTCCGCCCTGGCCACAGATGCCGTGCAGAGAATGTGACCCCGCGCTTTTTTCAGACAGCCCGCCGGAAGGCCTTCTTCCGGCGGGCTGTCTGTTTACAGCAGGCCAACAAGCCACAGGATCAGGCCGTAGACCACACTGGCGGCAATGCCGTAGACCAGCACAGGGCCTGCCACGGTGAAGAGCTTGGCGCCGGTGCCAGTGACCAGGCCCTCCTGCTTAAACTCCATGGCCGGGGCAGTCACGGCGTTGGCAAAGCCAGTGATGGGCACCAAGGTCCCCGCCCCGGCGTGCTTGGCGATGCGGTCAAAGATGCCGATCCCCGTCAGCAGGGCGGCCAGAAAGATCAGGGTGATGGACACGGCCATCCGCGCCATCTCCTGGTCCAGTCCCAGGTGCTGGTAGAGGTCCATCAGCCCCTGGCCCAGGACGCAGATCAGCCCTCCCACTGCAAAGGCCCAAACCATGTTTTTCCCCACCGGGGAGGGTTTGGCTTTGCTTTGGACGTAGGCGTTGTATTCCTCTGACGTGAGCTTGTCCAAATCCATGCGCGTATCACCTCTTCCTCAGTATGTCCCCGGCCCGAAAAAGTATACCACCGTTCCCGGCGGAGTTTTCCCGGAACCCGGAGAAAAAAGGGAGAAACCCCTTGACAAAAGGACCTTTTTCGGTATAATAGTATAGCCTGTCTATTTTGTGCAGGCATATCCTTGCCGGCAGCGAGGACTGCCGGCCAAATGTCCATAAGGAGGTGCAACGAACATGGCAAAGGTTAACGCAAACTACGAAGTGGTCTACATCATGGATCCCGCCCTGGGCGAGGAGGCCATTGCCGCGATGATCGAGAAGTTCAAGGCTCTGGTGGAGACCCAGGGTACCGTGAGCGCCATCGACGACTGGGGCAAGCGCCGTCTGGCCTATCCCATCAACGACCTGAACGAGGGTCACTACGTCCTGATGACCTTCACCGCCGCTCCCGAGCTCCCCGCCGAGCTGGACCGCGTGCTGAAGATCACCGAAGGCATCATGCGCTCCATGATCATCTGCAAGGACGAGTAAGGGGGGGACCCGACTTGCTCAACAAGATCTTTTTGCAGGGCCGGCTGGTGGCCGACCCGGAGCTGCGCCACACCCAGAGCGGCGTGGCCGTGGCCTCCTTCCGTCTGGCCGTAGACCGGGACTTTAAGGACCGGGAGACCGGCGAGCGGAAAGCCGATTTCATCAACATTGTCGCCTGGCGGCAGACGGCCGAGTTCGTCTCCCGCTTCCTCACCAAGGGCCGGCTGGCCATTGTGGAGGGCAAACTCCAGACCCGGGACTACACCGACCGGGACGGCAACCGCCGGTACGCCACAGAAGTGGTGGCCGACAACGTCTACTTCGGTGACTCCCGCCGGGACGGGGAGGGCGGCTATTCCCCTGCTCCCCCAGCCAGCCGCGGCGGCTACGGCGCCCCCGCTGGCAGCGGCTATGCCCCGTCCGGCAGCAGCTACGCTCCCCCGGCAGATGGCGGTTATCCCGCCGCCCCCGCGGTGGACCAGTTCGCTGACCTGACCGACGACGACGGCGAGCTGCCCTTCTGAGCCCCTCTTGTTTGAGGCCCTCAGACCACTTTCATTCTATTTCAAGGAGGTTTGCTACCATGGCTATGGATAGAGAACGCCCCCGCGGCGGTCGGAAACGCCGTAAGGTTTGTACGTTCTGCGTGGATAAGGTCGAGCACATCGATTATAAGGACTCCGCCAAGCTGCGCCGGTTCCTTTCCGAGCGCTCCAAGATTCTGCCCCGCAGAACCACCGGCACCTGTGCCATGCATCAGCGCCAGCTGACCGAGGCCATCAAGCGCGCTCGTCAGATCGCTCTGCTGCCCTACGTGACCGACTGAGTCTGTCCGTTCAAGACGCGCCGCTTCCCGGCGCGTCTTTTTCTTTCCCACCCCATCTAGAAAGGAGCTCCTCTATGCCCCCCTTCACTGCCTGCATCGTCCAAACCACCTCCCTGCCCTACAACAAATCTGCCAACCTGGCCCGGGCTCTGGAGGCCATGGAGACCGCCGCCGCCCAGGGCGCCGGGCTCATCCTCTTCCCCGAGATGTTTCTGACCGGCTACCTCATCCGCGACCGCTTGGAGGAGCTGGCCGAGGACCTGGACCACGGCGCCGCCCTCCAGGTCCTGCGGCAGAAGGCCCAGGCCCTGGGGCTGGGCGTGGTGATGGGCATGCCCCTGAAACACCCCGGCGGCAAGCCCTACAACGCCGTGGTGATGATCGACCGAGACGGCACCATCGCCGGCACCCAGGCCAAGACCCACTTCTTCGGCGGCGAGGAGAAGATGTTCGACCCTGGCACCAGCCTGAAGGCCTTCGACACCTCCTTCGGCCGCATGGGCATCCTGGTCTGCTACGACGGCGAGTTCCCCGAGACCGCCCGCACCCTGGCCCTGGACGGGGCCAAGCTCCTGTGCATGTGCGCGGCCAATATGAGCCCCTACGAGGACTACCACTTCCAGTACATGCGCACCCGGGCCATGGAGAACCGGGCCTACACCCTGTACTGCAACTACGTGGGCACGGAAAAGCGGTTCCACTACTGCGGCCAGAGCGGGGCCTTCCACCCCACCGGCAAGATCCTGGCGGAAGGGGACACCGAAACGGAAGCCTTCCTCTACGCCCCAGTAGACATGGCCGACACCATCGCCCAAGACGATTTCCTCAACTATCTCAACCACCGTCACCCCGACCTGTACCACCCGGACCTGTGCCGGTGACGCCGTTGCTTTCCAGCCCGGCGGCGATCGACTCAGGCTGAAACACCCGAGGAGGAATGCCCTATGAACAATGTGATCCTTATCGGCATGCCCGGCGCGGGCAAGAGCACCTTGGGGGTGCTGCTGGCCAAGACCTTAGGCATGACCTTCCTGGACACCGACCTGCTCATTCAGCAGCGGGAGAAGGCCCTGCTGCCCGCCATCATCGCCCAGCGAGGGGTGGACGGCTTTCTGGAGGTAGAAGGCCAGGTCTGCGCTGGTCTCCACGCCCAAAACGCGGTCATCGCCACTGGCGGCAGCGTGGTCTACCAGCCAGAGGGCATGGCCAACCTGCGGGCCCTGGGCACGGTGGTCTACCTCAAGTGGGGCTACCGCACCCTCTCCCGGCGGCTGGGGAACCTGAAGAACCGGGGAGTGGTCCTCCGCCCCGGCCAGACATTGCGGATGCTCTACGATGAGCGGGTGCCCCTGTATGAAAAGTACGCCCACCTCACCGTAGACTGCGGCCGGCAGGACATCGAGCACACCTTGCAGCGAGTCCTGCAGGCCCTGAAAAAATTTGAGAACCCATCCAAGGAATAAAAAAGCAGCGTGTCCCCGCCGCGCAAGGGGACACGCTGTGTTTTTGATTAAGCCGAATGGGCCCGCCGGAAACTCCGCCGGGCTTCCGGCACATACCGGCGCAGGTAGCTGACGTTGGGGATGGCCCGCAGCAGCAGGATGCCCAGCACGTAGCACACCACGGCCTCGCCGATGCCCACCCACAGGGCGTTGACGGCAAACAGGGCGGGGAACTGAGCGGAGAAGCCCACCTCGTACCAGGCCAGCATACCGCCCACCAGGACCATGTTGCACACCACCGGGGGCAGGGGGGCCAGCCAGGCGTGGTTGGTCTTCTGAGTGAGGATGGCCGCGATGAGGGTGGCCAGAGAGCCGATGACGATGTCGATGGGGCCATAGGGGCTGAGCAGGTTGGCCACCAGGCAGCCCACAAAAACACCCGGCCAGGTGCCGGGGAAAAGGAAGGGGAGCACCGTCAGGGCCTCGGAGAAGCGGAACTGGACGGGGCCGTAGGCCAGGTTCATGGCCGAGGCCACCAGGGTCAGGGCGGCGTAGGCCGCAGCGATGACCCCGTTGAGGGCCAGCAGTTGGGTTTTTGAGCGCATGTGTCTTTGCCTCCATTTTCGTATTTAGAGTACGGCGCGCGAACCGTACAGCGGCGGACGGCCAAGGCCATCTGCCGGTTGGACCGGGTGTGGAAACCAGTCGTGGATAGGATACCACATCGGGAGACAAATTGCCAGAAAAATTTTCAGCGGGCCGAGAAGGAAACGGGGCTTGTCCCCCGCTCTCTTCCCGGCCCGCTGTCGGGTCAGAAACACTCAGCGCTGGTATTCAAAGTCCAGGTTGTACAGGCTCACCAGGTCCCCGTCCTTGATGCCCATCTCCTCCAGCCGGTCAAACAGGCCGGCGTTGCGGAGCATCCGGTCAAACCAGTTGCGGGATTCGTAGTTGGAGAAGTTCACATTGGCCATGATCTTCTGCAGCCAGGGGCCCTCCACGATCCACACATCGTCCTCGTGGCGGATGGTGAGGGGCTCGGTGGTGTCCACCTGGGGCGGGCGCTCCACGTACTCTGGCTCGTAGGTGATCACCGGCGGCAGGTGGGCCAGCTCGCCGGCGGCGGCCTTCATCAGCTCCCGCACCCCCTGGTGGGTGGCGGCAGAGAGCTCGAAGAAGGTCATGCCCTTTCCTTCCACGTGGGCCTTGAGCTTTTCCAGAAGCGTTCGGTCGGTGAGGATGTCGGTCTTGTTGGCCGCCACGATCATCTTCCGGCTGGCCAGCTCCGGGCTGTATTCCTTGAGCTCGGCGTTGATGGTCTCAAAGTCCTCCACCGGGTCCCGACCCTCAGAGCCGGACACGTCCACAATGTGGATCAGCAGCCGGCAGCGGTCGATGTGCCGCAGAAAGTCGTGGCCTAAGCCCGCCCCCTCGGCAGCGCCCTCGATGATGCCGGGGATGTCCGCCATGACGAAGGACACCCCTTCGTCCACAAAGACCACCCCCAGGTTGGGAAACAGGGTGGTGAAGTGGTAGTTGGCGATCTTGGGCCGGGCCTTGGTGGCCACGGACAGCAGGGTGGATTTCCCCACGTTGGGGAAGCCCACCAGGCCCACGTCCGCCAGGAGCTTGAGCTCCAGCAGCACCGTGCGCTCCTTGCCGGGCAGGCCCGCCTTGGCAAACTGGGGGGTCTGGCGGGTGGGGGTGGCAAAGTGCTTGTTGCCCCAGCCCCCGTTGCCCCCCCGGCACAGGACGAAGGGCTCGTCGTCGGACATGTCCCGGATGATCTCCCGGGTCTCCGCATCCCGGACCACGGTGCCCCGGGGGACCTTGATGATCAGGGGAGCGCCGTTCTTTCCGGTGCACTGCTTGCCGGCCCCGTTGCCCCCGTTCTCAGCCACGTATTTCCGCTTGTACCGAAAGTCCATCAGGGTGGACATCCGGTCGTCCACCTGGAGGATCACGTCGCCGCCCCGGCCGCCGTCGCCGCCGTCGGGGCCGCCGGCGGCCACGTACTTCTCCCGGTGAAAGGCCACCGCCCCGTTGCCTCCGGCCCCGGAGCGGACCAGGATGCGGGCGGTGTCGATGAATGTATTTGCCATTGGGCACCTCCATTTCTGTGGATGGCAGATGGGAAAAAAGCCCCGGACGGTTCGTCCGGGGCTTGGGATTGGGCGGAAATTACTCCGCAGCGACCTCCACGATGGAGACCTGCTTGCGGTCCTTACCCAGCCGCTCAAACTTGACGCGGCCATCCTTCAGGGCAAACAGGGTATCGTCCTTGCCGATGCCCACGTTGGTGCCGGGATGGATGTGGGTACCGCGCTGACGGACCAGGATGTTGCCGGCCAGGACGAACTGACCGTCGCCCCGCTTGACGCCCAGACGCTGGGCCATGGAGTCACGGCCGTTCCGGGTGGAGCCCACGCCCTTTTTATGGGCAAAGAACTGAAGTCCGATGTGAAGCATTTGGTTACACCTCCATAACGTTCATGTGTTCGGGATATTCCTCCTGCAGCTGCACGAAGTAGACCATCAGGGCGGCCAGAAGGGTCTGGCAGACCTCGTCGGCCTCTCCGGTGAGGTTGCGGGGAAGTTTCAGGGTGATGGAAGCATCCTTTTCGCTGACCTTAACCCCGGCCTCCAGCCCCAGCACGTCGTTGATGGCGCACTCGGTCAGGCGGACGGCGCTGGTGATGGCGGCGCAGAGGATGTCCTCTCCCGCTTGGGCCAGGCCGCTGTGGCCGGCCACGGTAAAGGCCAGCAGGCGGCTGCCCTCGGTGACGAAGGATGCTGTGGTCATCAGGCGTTGATCTTCTTGATCTCGACCTTGGTGTAGGGCTGACGATGGCCCTGACGCAGACGATAACCCTTCTTGGGCTTGTACTTAAAGATGACGACCTTCTTGCCCTTGCCGTTCTTCACCACGGAGGCGTCCACGCTGGCACCCTCCACCAGGGGAGCGCCGAACTTGGGCTCGTCCCCCAGGACGGCCAGAACCTTGTCGAACTTGACCTCGTCGCCGGCCTGCTGAGGCAGCTTCTCGATGAACAGAACGTCACCCTCGGCCACCTTATACTGCTTTCCGCCGGTCTCAATGATTGCATGCATTGCTCTTGCACCTCTTTCCTTAATTACGGGCTCGCTGTCGGGGGCGAGGCACGGGCGGGTTTTCGCCCGACCTGCTTATGACCCATTCAAAGCGGCTTTGAAATTATAACAGCCAGCAGCGGGAAAGTCAAGGGAAATCCACAGAATATTTCCCCTATTTCAGTTCCCCCCGGTACCACCCGGTGGCGCCGTCCTTTTTGGCCAGCGCCCCCCGGCTGGTGCGCCGGACGATGGCCAGCCGCTCCCCCGCCTTCACCGGCAGCAGGTAGTCGGTGGAGTCCAGGCAGTAGGTCCCCTGGGGGCCCTGGCGGAGGTAATCGGTGAGAATGTCCAGTTCCCTGCCGGTCTCCCGGTGGCGGCAGCGGGAGAACTCCTCCCCCAGCTCCAGCACTTCTACCTCACTGTGCCCCCAGCGGATGTTCAAGGGGTCCGCCGAGGGAGCCTGGTCGTCCTGGGCGGTCATCACCGGGAAGCCGTCGTAGGCCACGTAGGCGAAGTCCTCCCCCGGCCCTTGGGGCAGGATGAGGGCATTGAGCTGGCCGTCGGCCTTCAGGGAGCAGCCCCCGTCGATGCTGGCGATGTGCCGCTGGGGCAGGATGAGGGGCTTTGCCGAGGGGATGTCCGGCCGGTAGAGGGTCACCGGCCAGTGACCCACCACCACCCAGCGGCGGAAATTCCGTCCCTGGCTGAGGAAGTCGTCGTTTTTCATGCACTGCCGGGCCACCAACTGTTCCAGGCCGTCCTCCCGAGGCACGCCCCCGTGGACAAAGAGATAATCGTCGTGCAGGAGGATGGTGGGCATGGCCCGGAGAAAGGCCAGTTCCTCTGGGAACCGTTTCTCGATGGCCTGGCGGGCGGCGGCAAAGTCCTTGGGACTGCTCACGTCGATGCCCGCCTGGTGGGCCATGGACACCCAGGCGCACTTCTCCCCCCAGAAGGCCCCGTACTTGGCCGCAATCTCATCGGGCCAGGCGCCGCTGAGAAAGCCCAGGGTCACATCGTCGCAATTGCCCTGGACGAAATGGATGGTGTACCGCTTCCGCAGATCCATCAGGTAGCGCAGGGTCTCCAGCCCACCGGTGGATTTCTCCAAAATATCCCCCAGCACAATGAGGACATCATCCCCGGAAAACCCCACTTTTTTCAGCAGCCCTTGGAGGAAGGGCAGGTTGCCGTGGATATCGCTGATCACCAGCACCCGCCGGTCTTTGGGCAGCGCCAGGGGGCGCACCACCGCGTTTGCCATGGTCTCAGCCCACCTTGGCTTCCAGGGCCACCCAGCCGTTCTTCTCCCGGCGGCGGGTCACCTGCAGGCCCGCTTCTTTCAGGGCGGCGGCCACCTCGTCAGCCCGGGTGTCGATGATCCCCGAGCACAGGAAGGTCCCTTCCTCCGCCAGCAGCCGGGGGACCACCGGGGCCAGGGGAATGATCACGTCGGCCACGATGTTGGCCAGCACCAGCCCCGCCTTCTCCTGGGCCAGTTCCTCCACCAGGCTCCGGTCGCTGATGACATTGCCCGCCAGGAAGCGGCACTGGTCTCGGCCGATGCCGTTGAGGGCGGCGTTTTCATAGGCCACGTCCACCGCCTTGGGGTCGATGTCCACCCCGGTGGCGTGGCTGGCCCCCAGGCACAGGGCGGCCACAGCCAGGATGCCGCTGCCGCAGCCCAGGTCCAGCATCCTCTCCCCGGGCCGAAGCACTTCCTGGATGCCCTCCAGGCACAGCTGAGTGGAAGCGTGGGAGCCGGTGCCGAAGGTCAGGCCGGGATTCATCAGCAGCCGGACCGCCCCCTCAGGGAGCTGCACGGTGTCCCGCTCCCACTCGGGCACGATCCAGAGCCTGGCCCCCACGGCCAGGGGCCGGTAGTATTTCTGCCAGCTGTGGGCCCAGTCGTACTCCCGCAGGGGCACGGTGGTGTAGGGCAGGTTGACCCCCTGCAGATAGCCCGCCAGCTGCTGTTTGCCGTCGGCGTCGTCGGTGACGTAGAGCTTGATCCGGGAGACCCCTTTCATCCGCTCCAGCAGCTCGTCGTCCACGTAGTCCCAATACTGGCGGTTCTCCTCCAGGAAGGCACGAAACTCCTCCTCTTCCTCCACCACCAGGCCGGGCACCCCGTTGGCGATGAGCTGGGCGCTCACCTGGTCCAGTTCTTCGGCCTTCACGTTCAGGCTGACCTCCAGCCACACACTGTCCATGTCCATTCCTCCTCTTGCGGAAACTTCTCACTGCTCACCATCTTATCATGCTTTCTCCCCCCGCGCAACACGCAGAAAATGCCCACCGCTTTGGCGGTGGGCATTTCTGACCGGATGAAACCTCCGGCGGGGATGATGCACTTGTCCGGCTCAGTCGACCTTTCTGGTCCACAGGGAAGCCATGGCGGGGCCGCCGCCCACGCACAGGGAGGCGCCGCCCACGGTAGCGCCGCGGCGCTCCATTTCATACAGCATGGAGACGATGATCCGCAGGCCGGTGCAGCCGATGGGGTGACCCAGGGAGATGCCGGAGCCGTTGGCGTTGGTCTTCTCCAGGTCGACCTCCCAGCCGTGCTCCTCCTTCAGCTTGCGGCCGACACCCAGGAACTGGGCAGCGAAGGCCTCGTTGATCTCCCAATAGTCCACGTCGTTGAAGTCCATGCCGGCCTGCTTCAGGCACTTGGGAATGGCATAGGCGGGGCCGATGCCCATATACTTGGGCTCCACGCCGGCAGAGCAGATGTTGATGAGCTTGGCCATGGGCTTCAGACCCAGCTCCTTGGCCTTCTCGGCAGACATGATGATCACGGCGGCAGCAGCGTCGTTGATGCCGGAGGCGTTGGCAGCGGTGGTCACACCGTCGGGGGTGAAGACGGCCTTCATCTTGGAGATGGTCTCATAGCTGCAGTTGCGGATGGGGTGCTCATCGGTGTCGATGACGATGTCGCCCTTCTTCTTGTTGTGGATGACCACAGGGACGATCTCATCCTTGAACTTGCCGGCGTCGATGGCGGCGCAGGCGCGGTTGTGGCTGATGACGGCCAGCTCGTCGCACTCCTGGCGGGAGACGTTGCAGAGCTTGGCCACGTTGTCGGCGGTCACGCCCATGTGGCCGGGGACCAGGGCGTCGTACAGGGCGTCGTGGATCAGGCTGTCGTACAGCTCAGCGCCGCCCTCGGTGGGGATGCCGCCCATGCGGTAGCCCATACGAGCCTTGGGCAGCAGGAAGGGAGCCTGGGTCATGTTCTCCACGCCCACGACCAGACCGATGTCGGTCTTGCCCAGCATGATGTTGTGGCAGGCGATCTCCATGGCACGCATACCGGAGGCGCAGTTCTGGTTGACGGTGACAGCGCTGCTCTCCACGGGCAGGCCGATCCGCATGGAAACCTGACGGGCGGGCAGGGAGCCCTGCATGCCCAGATAGCACTCACCCATGACCATTTCGTCGATGGTGTTGATGTCGATGCCGGCGCGGCGGATGGCTTCCTTGCCGGCGGTGATGGCGAGATCTCTGGCGGAAACGTCCTTGAACTGCCCCTGGAACTTACCAATGGCGGTACGGCAGGCGCTAACGATAACTACATCTCTCGGTTGCATTTGAGGTATCCTCCTGTACTGTCTTGTATTTGTTCATTTTATACTAAAATGCGCTGATCCATGTCATAGGGTAGCTATATTATACACCGAAAAGGGCACTTGTCAAGGCAAAGTCCGAAAAACAGTCTATTTTTTTCTGGTACTTTTGCAGGGGTTACTATTGAATTCGTAGTGCAAAATGTGTATAATATCAGAAAATCACAAACGCGCCCTGGAAGACGTGCAGCAACTCCGTCATTTCCAGGGGCGGAAAGGCCGGCCGAGCCGGCCGGAAAGGAGGCGGCGGTCATCAGCAGGATCCCAGAAAACTGGCATGACGCGGCCATGAACTTCTCCCTGGACCTGGCCAGGGACAGCGAAAACTTTCCCAAAAAGGTACTGGCACTCTTTGACAAACACTTCGGTTTCCGGCGCAGCATCTTCTTTCCCTATCACTACCCCGTCTTTCCCGGCAGCCAGGCCCGCCGGGGCAACAGCCTGAGCAACTACATCACCTATGGCATCCGCTACGGTCCCATGTATGATTACAAGGACCACATATATAAGGACGATATCTTTCGCTATTCCTCCCTGCCCGCCCATCTGAAGGGCAAGCGGGTGATCTTTACCGAGGACGTTATGGCCCTGGATGAGTACGAGCACACCCCCTATGGCATCCACATGGCCGCGGAGAACCTGTACTACCAGGCCGTCCTCTTCTTCTTCCTGGGGGACCGGGTCATCGGCTCCATGGGCCTGTTCCGCACCAAGGAGGAGGGCGGGTTCCGGGAGGAGGAGCGGGGCCTGCTGGATTACCTGGCCGAGCTGGTGGAGGCCAACTACCAGAACTACCTGCGCCACAGCGGCGAGGCCCGGTTCCAGGACAGCTTCCACCTGTTTTTCCAGGACGTGAAGATGGGGGCGGTGGTCCTCAACCAGGACATGACCGTGATGCAGACCAACAAGGCCGCCCAGGAGATCAGCCAGGTCTTTTGGGAGCAGTACCGCCACAACCAGGGCCATTTCCTGCGCAGCAACTACCAGGGCGACCCTAAGTTCCGGGAGGTGCAGACCATGATCAACGAGATCAGCGAGCGCCTGACCACCCAGGGGGGCACCAGCCAGACCATCACCTCCCTGGCCGGAGACATCACCTTCTACCACACTTCCTTCCTCTCCTCCAGCGCCGCCGGGCTCATCCAGACCTGGCACCTGATGCTCATCACCTGCCAGACCAAGGAACTGCCCAAAAACATCGACCACCCCTACAACAGCCTGACCCAGCAGGAGCGGCGGATCGTGTACTACCTGGCCTCGGGGATGAAGAACGAACAGATCGCCGAGGAGCTGCACATCAGCATCTACACCGTGCGCACCCACATCGCCAACATTTATAAAAAGTTTGAGGTGAACAACAAGGTGGATCTGCTCATGCACCTGCAGCCCATCTTGAAGGACACGGCCTCCACAGCCACGCCCTGAATGCACCAGCGCCTGCCGGCAAGCCGGCAGGCGCTGGTTTCTTTTTCTCTCTGTTCGGTTGGCTGCCTCATGCGCGCAGGCGGTAGCCTCGCCCGGCCCGAACCACCAAGTCCCGGCCCACCAGCTGGTCCAGGGCCCCTTGGATCTCCTCCTCGGACAGACCCAGCCCCTGGGCCAAGGTCTTCACACCGGCGGTGACGTGGTCGGTGAGGTACTCGATCACCTGCTGCCGGGTCAGCTCCTCGGCGGAAAACTCCCGGGGCGGCAGGGGAAGGGACAGATCGGTGCGGTCGGCGGAGAAGGTCTCCGACAAAACCGGCGGCCGCCAGCCCCGGCGATCCCAGAGGGAATAGATCCCCCGCAGGCCCTTGCCAGTGCCCGTGGCCAGCTTCACCAGGGAGAAGAGTTGGATGAGCCCCCGGTTCCGGGGGTCTGCGGCCTGCCCGGCCCTGGCCTGGTCTGGGGAGACCCGCAGCAGGCCGCCGTTGGACACCAGCAGCTCCCCCGCCCGGCGGCGGATGGTCAGGCCACCCCGGCAGAAGTAGTCGGCGTGGAGAATGGCGTTGAGCACCGCCTCCCGCATGGCCCCGGCCAGCTCCTCCCGCTCCCGCGGGGTCTGAGCCAGCAGGGCGGAGACGGCGGTGAGCCGGTGGGACACCATCATATAAAAGGAAAAGACGTTCTCCGGCGCCCCGGGCCGGATGGTGGCCAGGCGGAAGCCCGTGTCCTCCTCCTGGTATTCCAGCCGGAACTGGGGAAAGACCTCCCGCAGGGCCTTTCGCTTGCCCAGCAGCAGCAGGCCGGCCAGGGTGGGATGGAGCCCCTCCGGCCCCGTGATCCCCACGGCGGGCAGGAAGCGCTCGTCGGGGAGGTAGTTGCCGGGGTGGTCCGGCTGGCGCATGGCCATGAGCAGGCGGAACTGCCGCAGGGTGTCTGAGGACAGGTCGCTTCGGTTTCGGCCGGAGAGCACCGCCAAGTCGGCGGGGGCATCGTCCCGGTCCCGGAGCATGGCCCGCACCTCGTCGGCGGAGCAGTGGTAATCCCCCTCCCCGTCCCGGCGGTAGGAGCCGGTGAAGGGACTGTCCCCTATGTACACCGGCCGCTGGCGGCGGGTGGCCCGGGGCACGGAGATCACCAGGATCTCCTTCCCCTCCACCTGGTGCAGGGCCACGTCCTCGGGGCGCAGGATGTTCTGGCTGACCTTGGCCGGGTCCTGGACGGTCTGCCAGAAGACGCGGGCATAGCCCGGCCCGTCCGGCACGCCGGTGATCCGCAGGCTTTTGTCCGCCCTCTCCTCCACCCCCAGGAGGATGAGGCCCCCGATGGTGTTGGCGAAAGCGGAGTAGGTCTCCCACAGGCTGTGGGGAAAGCCGCCGGCGGCCTTTTTGGCCTCGATGCGGTTGTTCTCCTGATAGGAGGCGATGTTGTTCAGATCGATCACGGGCGCCGCCCTCCTCCCGATGGCCCACAGGCCGCCGGTCATTTTCTCTATTATAGGAAACCCCTCCCCCCTTGTCAAACACACCCCGCCGGCCCTTCCGCCCCCGTTCTGGGCGGCTTTCGGGGGAGATGGGTGAAAAAAACGAAATTTTTGAAAAATTCCCTTGACAAATCCGCTTCCATGGCGTAGAATAACACTCGCTCCGCAAGAGATGGACGATTAGCTCAGCTGGTATGAGCATCCGCTTGACGTGCGGGAGGTCACAGGTTCAAGTCCTGTATCGTCCACCAAACGCCCGGAAACCGATGGTTTCCGGGCGTTTTCCTTTTTCTTTGTTGGGCGGAAGGTGGGGATTCCTAAGGTTTTTGGTTGCAATTTTCTGGAAAAGATGATATACTTTTTATACCTTAATTTCCGCAAAAGGAAATACCATCGTCAAAGGGGGTACCCCCTTTGACGCGGACGGCTTAGCCGTCCGCGTCAAAACTCACCGGCGGGCCCCCGGCAGACACGGAGAAAGAAAAGGAGGACTGTATGAAAAAACGAGTATTGGGACTCATTATGGCCCTAGCCATGGCATTGTCATTATTTCCAATGACGGCGTTGGCTGTTCCAATGGATGAAGCATGGATTGATCATGCAGACACCAATTGGTACTCCAACAACAACTCTGCCAGTGAATTTACGATTTCCACCGCCGCCCAGCTGGCTGGACTGGCTCAGCTGGTAAACGAAGGCAACAACTTCAGCGGGAAAACCATTACCCTTGGGGCCAACATCGACCTGGCCGGCAAGGAGTGGACCCCCATTGGGACCAGCGGGAAGCCGTTCAGTGGTACCTTCGATGGCAAAAACTTCATCATTTATAACCTTGTCATCACCAACCCTTCCGCCAGTGATGTAGGCTTGTTTGGCTATACCACAAAAGGTGAAATCAAAGAGTTTACTCTAAAGAACGCAAAAGTAACAGGCTACCTCGATGTCGGCGCTGTTTGTGGAACCCCTTATACGTCCAAATATACAAATATCTCTGTAACCGGACTGATTCAGATCAAAGGTTTTGCCTACGTTGGTGGTGCACTGGGTAAAAACGCCTATGCTAATATTACCAATGTGGATATTAACGCAACTGCTGGTAGCTATGTGATGGCAGATAGTGTGGATGGTTCCACTGCTTATCGCACCTATGTCGGCGGACTCATTGGCTTTATGGGGGAGGGCTCTCATAGCGTCTCTAATTGCGATGTGAAAATTGATGTTATCGGCTCCACCTGCGATGTCGGCGGTATTCTTGGTATCCTTCACTATGGCAATACACTGACCAACTGCACCTATGCAGGAAGCCTAACCCTCACCAATCCGGATGCAGATTCCGGAGATGAATTTGGCGCATTGGTGGGTGTTATACATAACGGTGGCAGTTCCAGCACAATGACGAAGATTTCCGATTGCAGTGCTACAGTGAGCAAGGCACTTTGGGGCAACGAGGATGTCACTAGCACAATCATGCCATACGGTGACTTTTACAATGAGGTAAGCAGCACCAATAACATAGGTACAGTTTCTGTCAATGCAACAGTCAACGGAAACACCATAATCACCGACAATAATGTCGCTACCTGCAACAATATCGGCTACAAAAGCCTCTCTGCAGCTATTACTGCAGCAAACAGTGTCCAGGATACCAGCAGCAGCCCTATCACGGTAGAAATTACGAAATCCGGCAACTACGATCCTTTTACCATTACCCGGGCAAATGTCACTGTCCAGGCTAAGGAAGGCGTGACTGCCACCATTAACATTAGCGAAAATAAGGCAGGTAATGTTAACGCTGGCAACGTCACACTAAAGAATATCGAGTTTGTCTCTAAGGATGGCACTACCATCTTTAGCGGCGGCAGCTGCGACAAGCTGAAACTGGACGGCTGTACCTTTACGGGCAATGGCACCGGCACCGCGCTCTATATTCATCAGCCCAACATCACCATAAAAGGCTGCACCTTCCAGAATTTTGAGCGGGGCTATTACACTTGCGGCGACAACCACGCCGCAGGCGCAATGACCTTTACCCGCAACACCTTTACCAATGTCCGCGTGCCCATTGACGGGTATTGGGGTAAACCTGCAACGGATGATACCAATATTCAGATTACTAACAACACCTTTAATTCCGGAGATTGGGATGCCGCTTACATCCAGCTGTGGGACTACGCTCAGTATCAGTACTGGCTGAAGGGTAACAGCTCTACATTGAATCCTGCGGGAAAATCTGCTATTAATGCTACAATTGAAAACAACACCTATCAGGGCAATGTGGTCATCTATGCCACCCACTTCGACTGGTTCAGCGAGTCCAAACTTACGTTGGGCAAAACCTCTAACGCGCTCGTAAAGTACCGCTATCTGGTGGAACTGGAGAACGCCGCCAGCGCTACTGTCCGCAACGCAGACGGCAGCGAGATCACAGCTTTCAATGAAAGCACTGCCTCTAGCTCTCGCAACGGCAAGACCGTAATCTACTCCATCTGTGAAGGCGACTATATTTTCGACATCAAGCCCGCCGGTTCCACAGAGGCAGTTCTTTCTCAGAAAGTAACAGTAGCAAAGCCTAAAGCAAACAGCACCAACAAAGTCACTGTTTCGGAAGACGCCGCCAATGTTGCACAGATTGGCAATCAGACATACACCTCTTTGGCCGAAGCCTTGGCCGCCGCTCAGGCTGGCGACACGGTGGAACTGCTGTCCAATGTGGAAGTTGACACCTGGAACCAGGTGTGGAACCTGCAGGGGATTACCCTGGATGGCAATGGCTACACCCTGACCATCAAGAATATTGCCAGCGGGCAGAACCATAACGCAGTGTTCCACTCCGCCGGCGGCAACACCTTCCAGGACCTGACCATTGATCTGTCCGGTTTGGAAAGCGCCTCTCTGGCCCAGGGTTCCCGGGCATTCAGTGCCGCGGCTGGAGACACCTATAAGAACATCACCATTCTGGGCAATAAGAATCTCAGCTATGGCATGACCGCCTCCGGCACCAACGTGGAAGATGAGACCATCACCATCGACGGCTGCACCTTTGAGAATTGCGGCTACGGCATCTATGACGATGAGAGCGGCGCTGTGGAAAACCTGGTCATCACCAACTCTTCCTTCACCGGCTGTGAGTACGCCACCATCCTCCGCGGGGCAAACAGCAGCTTCACCGACAACACCGTGTCCGGCGGGCGGCTGAATGTGATGCAGGACGGCCAGACTGTGACCGGCAACACCTTCACCGACAGCTCCCTGATCAAGTTCTATGCCAACGGCGCGCAGTTCGAACAGAACAAGATCTCCCAGGACAGCCGTCTGGACTTTGGCGATTCGTTCACCGGCCGGCTGGACGTCTCCCACAACTATTGGGGCGGCGGTGCGCCTACCGAGGAGCAGCTGGGGAGCAGCGAAAATGTCACCGGCAATGACGTGTACTACATTCGGGACACCATGCGGGATCAGGACCTGAACACCTACATCCCTCCCGACACGACGCCTTACTATACCATCACCGTGAAGGACGCCGAGAACGGCACCGTCACCTGCTACGCCAAGAGCGCCGCCAAGGGTGCTGACGTGACCCTGACCGTGAAGTCCAACGTGGGCTATCAGCTGGACAAGCTCACCGTCACCGACGCCAGCGGCAACGTCATTGACGTGGAGAAGGTAAACAACACCACCTACACCTTCGTCATGCCCGGCAGCAAGGTCACCGTGGAGGCCGTCTTCGCTCCCACCTCCGTGGAGCCCAGCGACCTGCCCTTCACCGACGTGAGCACCAGCGACTGGTTCTACAGCACCGTGCCATGGCCGTGACCATCCTCTATCGTCTGGAGGGTTCTCCCGCTGTGACCACTGACGCAGGCTTCAACGACGTGGCTGCCGGCACCTGGTACACCGACGCGGTGAACTGGGCCGCTGCCAACAACATCGTCAACGGTGTGGAAGGCAACAACTTCGATCCCACCGGCAGCCTGACCCGGGAGCAGATGGCCACCGTCCTG
>SFLH01000017.1 GCA_004554585.1 Clostridiales bacterium
GCCGGGCATGACGAAGGTGTAGGTGGTGTTGTTCACCTTCTCCACGTCAATGACGTTGCCGCTGGCGTCGGTGACGGTGAGCTTGTCCAGCTGATAGCCTACGTCGGCCTTCACGGTCAGGGTCACGTCAGCGCCCTTGGCGGCGCTCTTGGCGTAGCAGGTGACGGTGCCGTTGTCAGCATCCTTCACGGTGATGGTGTAATAGGGGGTGTTGTCGCTCCACTGCGCCACGAAGGTGGTGTCCTCGGTGATGGTAACGACATCGCCAGCTGCGTACAGATGGCCATTGCCATACCAACCGCGGAAGGAGTAGCCAGCGCGGGAGGGAGTGGCGGGGAGGATGTACTTACCGTTGGCAATCACAGTGTCCTGTGCAACAATCTGATCCCCGTTCTTCACCGTGACAGTATATTCCGTCTGAGAGATATCATCGATTGCAACGACAACATCACCGGGCTGAGCCGCAGCAAGGGCAGCTTCTTCTGTTTCATAATAGGTGAAGGTGCCGTCTGCGCCCCGCAACTCATATTTCAGGGTACCCACTACGTACTCGCTGACGGATTCACAGAATGTACCACTGTAAATATCGATTGCCTCTTTGGCTGCATTACCATTGCCAGCAGTAAAATCAATCCCACCGAAAGTACCGTTGCCGTTGATGGTCAATGTGTGAGTTTTTTCATCAGAGCTGTCATACAAAATCCGGCCATTGATGGTACCGGTATAATCCGTATCAAAGACTACGTTTACAGAAGGATAGGTCGAATACTTGCACACGTCAAACGCAATGGTATCATCGCTGGTGGTAAAGATGCTGGTGTTTCCTTTAAACGTAATATCACCGTTGTTGAAGCTCAGCGGATAGTCTTCTCCACTAACCTGATTCTCTGCATAGAACTGCATATCAATCAGAGTCAAATCAGCGTAATTCTGGATGATCCGGTTGATATTGCTGGCATTTTCCGCAATGCGGATGGTGCCATTCTTCATGGTGATGGTGGAATCCTTTAACAACTGGAAACCGTTGGTTTCTGTACCAGAAGATCCCGCACCGGGACCAGTCAGAATATAGGTGTGCCCGGCAAAATCAATGGTAAAGTTTTTGTTTTCGCCAACAGAGATGCCTTCCGCATTATCAATGTTCTTCAGGACGGTGATGGTATCGCCGCTCCCAGCGTCATCAACAGCTTTCTTCAGATTGCTGCGATAGTAGGTCACGTTGCTGCCATCTTCACTCTGCCGGGAATAGGAAGCCTCTGCTTTGACTACATTCTGGGGCATAAAGCAGATGGGATTCCCAGTGTCGCCCACAGCAAGATAATTGTTGGTTCCATCCGTCACAGAGATTGTCTTCTGAGCATTCGTGGCGCGTTCAACATCCCCGCTGTCCGCATAGATAGAATCTACGCCAACCAAAGTCGCGTTGGTAATATTCAGAGATGCGCCAGGCGCATCGGAAATATTTTTTCCAAACCCGACATTGATGCTGTCCCCCCAGCCGTTGTCTTCCAGTTTAATGGTGCCGCTGGCGGTCACGGTAGAAGCATTGATGTGCAGGCCCCGCTTTGTGTTGTTGCTGGACGTTACGTTTTCCACTTTCCCGTCGGCTGCGGTATAGAACTGAATGCCATAGTCGCTCTTTCCTTTGCCATTTACAACGATGTTCTTGATAGTAACACCATCTGCATAAACTGTAATGATATCGCCGGAGAACGAAGTCTCCTCTGCAGAAATCGTGTATTGCTTCTCTCCGCCATCCAAAACAATGCCATCTGTATTGACCGAAATAGGACTGGTAACGACAACATCTTTCAACAAGGTCACGGTCTCATTTGCTTTGGCTGCGTTAACTGCCGCCTGAATGGATGTATAACCGACCCCATTCAGACTGGCTACGGCTGTATTCGTGTCGACTACAACCTTACCATTCTCATCCTGGGTATTGCCCGCAGGGAGATATTGGGAAACATCCACTTTGCCACCAGAAGCATTCTGGAAAGTACCACTTGTTACGTCAATACTGCTGTCATCAGTTTCCTTTAAAGGCGTTTTTCCTTTGACGGTTCCCCCACTGATTTTGACAGTACTTTTATCCTCGCTTTTAATCCCAGTCCCATTCGTAGATGTAGATGTAATCGTACCGTCCGTAACATTGACAGTGCTGGTTTCCCCACTGCAAATTGCACAGAAACCAGTGGATTCAAGTTTTCCTCCCTCCACATTGAGAATTGTATTTTCCTGTACCTGAACGGCATAACTTGTTGATTTAATCTCGGCATCACCGCCAATGGTGACCGTTGCTCCCTTGTACAGCTGAATAGCTCCGCTGGCACCACCAGTGTGCGTTAATTTTCCGCCAGTCATTGTAAAGAGTATGCTGCCCGGGGCACCGTAACAGGAAATATAAACGCCGGTACGTCCATTGCTCTCCATTTCACCACCGGTAATCGTAACAGCAGTACCGCTGCCACAAACACCCAATACATTATCTCCCGTACTAATCAGCTTGCCGCCAGAAATAGTAATAGAAGCTTGTTTGGCAGAATCATAAATATCTAGCGTTTCTTGCGTGCTCTGGATAGTTCCGGCCAAAAGCGTAAAACTACTATTTGTTCCTTTAAGCTGAATACCATATCCATACTTAGAGTCTGTCGCTTCAAGCCGGCCACCTTTTGAGTCCGAATTATCTGTAAGTGTCAGCGAACCTCCGTTAACAACAATCAGGAAGTTGTTTATCCCCGCATATGTGCTGGTAATAGCATGGTTATTCAAATCCAGTACAACGGTCTTTCCCGCATCAACTGTCCATGATTTTTTAGTGCTAACATTAATGTCTCCTGTTAACTTGATATTACCACCATTTGAAAGTGCGGTTGACAATGCTTCCGCGGTATTAACTTCTGTCCAGGATTCTTCCGCCGCCAGCGCCGTCACTGGCAAAAGTGACAGCAACATCATGCAGGCAAGAAATACGCTGCCGATGCGTCGTTTCAATTTGATCATACATCAAATCTCCTTTCTTTTCGTTTATCTTCCGCCCGTTGTTCCGTTTCACCCCCCGAAAACGGGCGTGCCAGTGTCCTTTTGTTATGCCGCGGCTGAGGGCCGCGGGAATGAACCGCGTTGCGGTTGATTCCATTTCATCCCGGTCTCTGGGTCAGGTCCTGCCAGACCTGATACCGCCCCGTTCTCCTTCCGCCGGCCACCCCGGCGCACACGGGACAGCCGCACTTCTTCCCGCCGGTGCGGGCATAGACCACCGCTTTCCAGCTGTGGCCCAGGCCGCACTGCCACCAGACCTTTTTCCGGCTGCCCACGGTCACATCCTCGGGCGTCAGGCTGCCGTTGAGGGTGGGGTGCCACTGGGCGGCGATGGCCGGGGCCCGGGTGCCCAGGTCGTTGAAGCCCGCCAGGACCTTCCGCCCGGCGCAGTAGGGGCAGCCGCTGCCGTTTCGGGTCCGGGAGGACACCAGGGCCTGATAGGCGTGGCCCGCCGGGCACTGCCACCAGACCTTGCGGTTGGCGTAGGCGGAGACCTGCTGGGGCGTCAGGCCCTCGTTTCTCTCCGGGTGCCACTGGGCGGCGATCTCCGGGAACCGGCTGGCCAGGTCGTTCTCCCCGGCCAGGACCTTCCGGCCGGCGCACACGGGGCAGCCGCTGCCGTGGGTCCGGCTGTGGACCTGGGCCTGCCAGCGGTGGCCTTTCTCACAGACCCACCACATCTTTTCCCGGCTGCTGGCGGAGAGGTCCCGGGGCGTCCGCAGGCCGTTGCGTGGGGCGTCCCACTGGGCCAAGAGGTCCTCCCGTCCCCCACGGCGGCAGAAGTCCCACAACGTCTCTCCCATGGCCGCCCCTCCCTCTCGTCACAAAAACAGCATTTTGTCCAATGATATTCAGGGAAAGTATACCATCAAGCCCTCAGAATAGCAAGGCATTTTTCCTTTGAGGCAGAGAAAAGAAAGCCGAGGAAAGACAAATTTCTGCGGCTCTTTTCTCTGCACTCTTTTTTGTAAAATAACGTACGATTTATGTCAAAAATCGTACGTTCCCATCCGCTCCACTGGTGGCCGGTTCCCCGGCACACAACAAAATGCTGTTTTTGCCTATCCCACCAGTCCCAGCCGGGCCAGCTGCTTGGCGTGCTCCCGACCGGTGGAGAGGAGATAAATGCGGGTGGTTTCGATGCTGGCGTGGCCCAACAGGTCCGCCAGCTTTGCCACATCTCGGCTCACCCGATAAAAGGTCACGGCGAACAGATGGCGCAGATTGTGGGGAAAGACCTTGGAGGGCTCCACCCCGGCCGGGCGGCACAGCCCCTTCATCTCCGCCCAGATCTGCCGCCGGGACAGGCACCTGCCGCTTCCCGTGCGAAAAATCGCGCCGGAGGCGATTTTTTGCGCTCCCGCGTATTTGAGCAGCTTGCGGCGGAGCTTGCCGGGCAGCAGGATGGTGCGGATTTTCCCCTTCAGGGCGACCTCCGCCCGCCCCTGCCGGGCAGCCTCCACGGTGAGATAGCGCACCTCGCTGACCCGGATGCCCGTGGCCCCGATGCTCTCCATGAGCAGGGCCAGGCGGGCTTTGCCCTGGGCCGCGGCGGCGGCGATCAGCCGCTGATACTCCTGCTTGGTCAGCTCCCGGCCAGCGTCTCGGAAAACCTTGCGCTGGATCTTCAAAAAGCCCGCCCGGCATTCCTCCCGGCCGATGAAGCGCAGGTAGCGGTTCAGGGCGGCCAGCATGGAGTTGATGGTCACCGGTGCGTAGCCCCGGCCGGCCAGCTCCCCTTTCCAGGCAGAGACCTCCTCTTTGCACAGCGGGCGGCGGCCCAGCCAGGCGCCAAACGCCGCCACGTCCCGCAGATATTTCTCAATGGTCCCCGCGCCCGTTCCTCCCGGCGCAGTGCCGCTCGGAATGCCGCCAGCTGTTCGCTCTCTCTTTCCATCGTGCAGCCTCCTTTGCTGGATCGTTGTTTTTTGCATTCTTCCTCTGGAAAACAGCAGAACGCCTCCCGGAAACGGTCGTCCGGGAGGCGCTCTTTCCTCTTCTTTCCCGCCTGCGTGGGCGGGCGCATGCGCGGCTCAGGCCATGCCCTTGGCCCGACGGCGCCCCTTCTCCTTTAGGTATTGGCGAATGGAGAAGGAAAAAATGGGGTACATGGCCGGGAAGGCCACCTCATTTTCTAAGGTATAGCGGAGAAAATCAAAGAAAAATACATAGGGGATGTCCAGCCGTCCCTGGAGCTTGAAGAGCTGGAAGCCCAGTTCCCCCAGCCTCACCTCGTCCCGAACCGTCAGGGAGATGTTGCGCTCCTTGGTCTGCCGCTGCTTGAAGTCGGGGACGTAGGGGCAACGGTCCAGGAAGTGGGTCAGCTCCCCCTCTCCCCCCAGCAGGACCCGCTGGTCCTGGGTGGTGGTCAGGTAGTGCTCCTTGCGGCGGGGACACTGGTAACCACAGCGCTCGTTGAGGATGATCTCCGCCTTCTCTTTGGGCAGCTTGGCCAGCAGGTCGGGCTGAAAGTTGTCGTCGGGGTGGACCACATAGCGGTCATAATCCCGGGCCAGGCCCTGGTAATAGGCCAGGTCCCGGGTTTCCGCAAAGCAAGTCATAACCAGGGAGGAATGGACCTCCACCCGGGGGTAATGCCGGCGGATGTAGTCCCGCAGCAGGGGGTGGACCACAATGACCCCGCCACCCACCTGGTCGGCCAGGGCCAGCAGCTCGTTGCCGGCGGGGTCCTCCAGGTCAGCTGGGGTGAGGTCGGTGATGGAGAAGGTCAGCAGGGGGGTGATGCCCCGGGCCACAGCACCGGCCAGCTCGTCGTGGAGCTGCTGGTGGGTATAGGGGCGGTCGGTGATGAGCAGGCGGCCGCCGTTCCACAGCACTTTTGGGGAGCCGTAGAGGTAGCGGACCGGAATGCGCCAGCCAAACTTGGCCTCCACCTGGTCCAGGCACTGGTAAATGAGGTCGGCATATTGGAACAGGCCCGGCACGCTGTAGGCAACGCCGGGGACCAGGGCGGCTTGTTCCCCCTGGGGCAGGATAAATTGGTTCATCGGTGGGCCTCCTCTTTCTTTCTGCGCAGAAGATATCGTTTGTAGTAGAGCAGCTGAACGTAGACCATCACTCGGCGGTAATACACCGGGTTGCCCGCGCCTCCCAGCACCCCCACCAGCGGCAGGCCCTGGAGGAATTTCAGCAGCAGCATATCCAGGGCAAAGGTCTGGGCGGTGCCCTTGAGCTGTTCCTCCCATTCCTCTGGGGTGGGATCGGGCAGCTGGTCCGGCAGGCCCTGGAGGACGGCCGCGTGGCAAGTCTGCCAGGCCTCCCCCTTGGTCAGGGCGGTCTGGAGCAGCTTTAAGATCCAGAAGCGCTCTTGGGGGGTGTCGTAGGAAAAGCCATAGTGCAGGGCGGTCTCGTAGACCCCTTTCAGCAGCATCCCCACAAAGAGGACCAGGTCGGGCAGGCCAATGCCCAGCAGGCCCAGGCCCACCCCCTCGGCAGTGGTCAGCAGGAGGTTTTTGGCCTCCGGCCCCCGGCGGTCCCGGCGGAAGGCGCCGTAATCCCGGCGTGAACCCCGCACCTGCATGGCGTGCTGGCGCAGGGCAAAGCCCGTCTCGATGTCCTGGCGATCGTAGCTTTTCTCAATTAGCCCCGTCCCCTTTTGAAAGACCAGGGCAAAGGCTTTGCCGAAGGCGGCCTCCAGAGCACCGGCCGCCTTGGTGGGAATCTTTTCCTCCAGCTTCCCCTTCCATCCCGGCGTAACCGCGTGCAGGGCTTTCTTCTCCAACCGACGCTCCTGCTTTTCCACGGTACGCAGCTGCTGCTCCAGCGAGCGGTCGCCCGCAGGTCGGATGGGCATAGCACCACCTCCCAGCAATTTGATCGTGTGTTTATGATACCATCCTTTTGGCGGATTTTCCACCCATTCCCGGCGAAAAGCCGCGGAGGCCACGGCCCTCTGCCCGGGCGGAAAACCGCCCCTCGGCGGCGGGCCCTTTTCCTCGGCGGTTTCCTCCACGGCGGCATGGAGGCGTCCCTTTCCCCGCCCATCCGCCCTTGGCCGCGAGGTTCCGCCTTTTCCCGGCGCACATTTGATTGACGGAACGCCGGTATGATGCTATAATTTTCTATCGGCCATGCGGCGGCAAAGAGCCGGATGGCCGCGGGAGGTTCCCTCCCCCATCCATCAACACCCCCTGCAAAAGGGGCAAAAGGGAGAATGGACATGTGGGCATCGACAGAATGGAAAGACTATACCCTGCTCGACTGCGGCAAGGGAGAAAAGCTGGAACGCTGGGGGAAGTATACCCTGGTCCGGCCAGATCCCCAGGCCATCTGGGATACCCCCCGCAAGCACCCCGGCTGGAGGAACTACCACGCCCGCTACGCCCGCTCCCACACCGGCGGCGGCCAGTGGGTAAAAAAGGACCTACCCCAGCGGTGGCAGGTTTCCTACCGGAACCTTACCTTTAATATCAAACCCATGAACTTCAAGCACACGGGCCTCTTTCCCGAGCAGGCGGCCAACTGGGACTTTGCCATGGACCAGATCCGACGGGCCGGACGGCCCATCTCCGTGCTCAACCTCTTCGCCTACACCGGAGCGGCCACCATCGCCTGCGCCGCGGCGGGGGCCTCGGTGTGCCACGTGGACGCAGCCAAGGGCATGGTCAGCTGGGCCCGGGAGAACGCCAAGAGCTCCGGGCTGGAGGACGCCCCCATCCGCTGGATCGTGGACGACTGTGCCAAGTTCGTGGAGCGGGAGATCCGCCGGGGCCGGCGGTACGACGCGGTGATCATGGACCCCCCCTCCTATGGGCGGGGACCGTCGGGGGAGATCTGGAAGCTGGAGGAGAACCTCTATCCCTTCGTGGAGCTGGTCTCCGGCGTTCTGTCGGACAAGCCCCTGTTCTTCCTCATCAACTCCTACACCACGGGGCTTGCTCCCTCGGTATTAACCTACATTTTAGAGACCCTTCTGTCCAAACGCTACGGCGGCCACACAGTCAGCGACGAACTGGGGCTGCCAGTGACCCAGACCGGCTTAGTCCTGCCCTGCGGGGCTTCCGGCCGGTGGACGGCAGAGGGGAAGTGAGGATATCCCTATGAGCGCAATCATCCGGGCAGAACATCTGACCTTTTGCTATCCTGACGAGCCGGCGGGACATCCGCCGGTGCTGGACGACATCAACTTAGAAATTGAGGCCGGGTCCTTCGTGGCCATCCTGGGACACAACGGCTCGGGAAAGTCCACCCTGGCCAAACACATCAACGCCCTGCTCACCCCCACCCAGGGCAAGCTCTTCGTGGAAGGCCTGGATACCTCCGACCCGGAGAATTTGCTGGCCATCCGGGGAAAGGTGGGCATGGTCTTTCAAAACCCCGACAACCAGATCGTGGCCAGCGTGGTGGAGGAAGACGTGGCCTTCGGCCCAGAGAACCTGGGCATCCCCCCCGCGGAGATCCGCCAGCGGGTGGACACCGCGCTGAAAATGGTGGGCATGTACCACATGCGGGAACACGCCCCACACCTGCTCTCCGGCGGCCAGAAGCAGCGGGTGGCCATCGCCGGCATCATCGCCATGATGCCCCGGTGCATCGTCCTGGACGAGGCCACGGCCATGCTGGACCCAGAGGGCCGGCGGGAGACGGTGGAGACCATCCGCACCCTGAACGAGAAATACGGCATCACCGTGGTCCTCATCACCCACCACATGGATGAGGCCGCCCAGGCCCAGCGGCTAATTGTCATGTCCGGCGGGCATATCATCGACGACGGCCCCCCCAACGAGGTCTTTCAGCACGTGGACACCCTGCAGGGCGCTGGCCTGACGGTGCCGGAGACCGTGAGACTGCTCTATGAGCTGCGCAAAGAGGGGCTGCCGGTCCCCCTGGACGCCATCAGCGACGAAGCCTGCGCCGCCGTGCTGGCAGATCTGCTGAAATAACGCCCCTTTTCCAAACAACTAGGGAGGCATCAAGGATTTGGAACCCATCATCGAGATCAAGCATCTCACCCATATTTACAGTCCCAATACCCCCTTTGCCCACCGGGCCTTGGACGACATATCCCTGTCCATTTTTCCCGGGGAATATTTGGGAATCATCGGCCGCACCGGCTCAGGAAAATCCACCCTCATCCAGCACCTGAATGGGCTGCTCCGCCCCACCCAGGGGCAGATTCTCTTTGAAGGGCAGGACATTTGGAGCAGCAAAGCCCTCACCCACAGCATCCGCTTTCAGGTGGGCCTGGTCTTTCAGTACCCCGAATACCAACTGTTTGAGGAGACCGTCTACAAGGACATCGCCTTTGGCCCTCGGAACATGAAGCTGCCTGAGGAAGAGATCGACCGCCGAGTGCGCCAGGCGGCAGCCTTTGCCGGGCTGGGCGAGGAGGTCCTCGCCCGCTCCCCCTTTGAGCTCTCCGGCGGACAAAAGCGCCGGGTGGCCATCGCCGGGGTCATCGCCATGGAGCCCAAGGTCCTGGTCCTGGACGAGCCCACCGCTGGGCTGGACCCCGCCGGGGCAGCCAGCATCCTGGCCAACATCGAGGCCTATCGCCAGGCCAACCACGCTACCATCCTCATCGTCAGCCATTCTATGGAGGACGTAGCCCGTCTCACCGACCGACTGGTGGTGGTCAGCCAGGGAGTCCTGCCCTACGTAGGGACCCCACGGGAGGTCTTCTCCCATGGAGCCGAGCTGGAGTCCATGGGGCTGGGTGTACCCGCCATGAACCGCGTCTTTGCCCGGGTGCGCGCCAAGGGGATCGACATCGACCCGGCGGTATACACCGTGGAACAGGCCAAAGAGGCCTTCCTGGCCGCTTTGCGGAAAAAGGAGGGGATGTAAATGGCGCTGAAAGACATCACCTTAGGCCAGTATTTTCCCGGCACTTCCCTCATCCACCGCTTTGATCCCCGCGCCAAGATCCTGTTCACTGTGCTCTTCATCGCCACCATCTTTCTCTGCAAAAACGTGGTGTCCTATGGGCTGACACTGGTGGCCCTGTTGGTTCTCATTGCCATCTCCCGGGTGCGGCCTAAGGTCTTTCTCAAGGGCATGAAGCCCATCATCTTCATCGTCATCTGCACGGCTTTGCTCAACCTGTTCTATACCTCGGGCACGGTTGTGTGGAGTTTTGGCATTCTGAAGATCACCGAGGAAGGCCTGTGGAAGGCAGGGTTCATGGTTCTGCGCATCCTGATGCTCATTGCCTGCACCCTGCTGCTGACCTACACCACCTCCCCCATCGCCCTCACCGACGGCTTGGAGCGGCTGCTGCGGCCCCTGAAAAAGGTAAACTTTCCCGTCCATGAGCTGTCCATGATGATGAGCATCGCCCTGCGCTTCATCCCCACCCTCATTCAGGAGACCGATAAAATCATCTCCGCCCAGAAAGCCCGGGGTGCCGACTTTGACTCTGGAGGGCTGGTCCAAAAGGCCAAAGCTCTCATCCCCATCCTCATCCCCCTGTTTATCTCCTCTTTCCGCCGGGCGGAAGAACTGGCCATCGCCATGGAGTGCCGCTGCTACCACGGGGACGAGGGCCGCACCAGCCTGCGGCAGCTGGTCATGGCCGGCCGGGACTGGGGCCTGCTGGTGTTCAGCATCGCCCTGTGCGCCGGCATTGTGGTCCTGCGCTGCTTCGGGCTGTGACCCATTTCCCCCTTTGGAGGTTTCCATGCGAAACATTGCTCTGACCCTTATGTACGATGGCACTGCCTACCACGGCTGGCAGGTGCAGAAGCGGGATGTCACCGTGGCCGAAACCTTGGAAAAGGCGCTGTCCCAGGTGGTGGGCCATCCGGTCAAGTGTACCGGCGCCGGCCGCACCGACGCCGGCGTCCACGCCGAGCGTTACGTGGCCAACTTCCGCACCACCTCCACCATTCCCTGCGACCGTCTACCTTTGGCGGTGAACTCCCGCCTGCCCGGGGACATTGTGGTCACCAAGGCCACGGCAGTGCCCGACGACTTCAACGCCATTGGCAGCTGCCTGCGAAAGGAGTACACCTATCGCATCTACAACTCCCGCATCCGCAACGCCTTTCTGGTGAACCGAGTGTGGTTCTATCCCAAAAAGCTGGATGAGACGATCATGCAGCAGGCTGCCGACCACTTTGTGGGCACCCACGATTTTGCCTGTGTCCGCTCGGTGGGCACGGAGACCAAGACCACCGTGCGCACCGTTCACTACTTCACCATCACCCGCCAGGGGGATATGATCACCTGCCGGGTGTGCGCCGACGGCTTTCTGTATAACATGGCCCGGGCCATGGTGGGCACCTGTGTGTATGCCTCTGAGGGGAAGCTCTCTCCCCAGGACATTCCCGCCCTGCTGGCCGGGCGCAACCGCACCGACGCCGGCCCCACAGCGCCTCCCCAGGGGCTGTACATGACCAATCTCTGGTACCCCATTGCCGGCCTTCCCTGACCCCCTTTCTGCAAACCCCGTCCGCAAACCCATGGAGGTTATGCTATGAAAATACCCAATCAGCTGCAAACGTTCCAGGCTTCCCTCTCCAAGAAACAGCGGATCGCCCTGTTGATCGTGGTGGCCGCGGTGGTTTTGGGCCTGCTCACCGCCACCGTGTTTCGGAGTAACGTCGTGGGCATCCTGCGCTGGATGACCTACTCCCAGGCAGATGACAACTTTGCCCACAACGCCCAGTCCAACAGTCTTTTCCTGGGCATGGGAGACAACCTGCTCATCTGCACCCAAACCCAGATCCAGCTCTTCTCCCCCACGGGAACCTCCCGCATCAAAGAGAGCGTCGACATGAAATCCCCCGCCCTGAACGCCTCGGGAGATTACGCCGTGGTCTACGACGTGGGAGGCCGGGAGCTGCGCGTGGTGGGACGGGAAACCCTTCTCCATTCCATGACCTTGTCGGAGGAGGAATCCATTCTCTGCGCCACCATCAACGAAAAGGGCTGGGTGGCCGTGACCACCAAGGTCAGCGGCTACAAAGGCGTGGTGACGGTCTACAACAAGGATTTCGAGCCTGTGCTCACCATCCGTTTGTCCAGCCGGTACATCTCCGATGCAGTGGTCACCCCCGACTGCCAGGGGGTTTACCTCATCTCCCCCGGCCAGGCCGACGGCACCTTTGAAAACACCCTGCTCTATTACACCCTCTCCTCCCGGGAGGAACCCACTCGCACCATCTCCCTGGGGTCCAACGTGGTCCTGTCCATCCGCAGCGCCGGCCGATGCTGGATTCTGGGGGACAAGAGCCTGCTGATCCTGGACTCCAGCGGCGTCATCACCGCCTCCTACGACTACGGGGACCGGTACCTGAAGATGGGCAGCCTGCAGGGAGACGGGTTTGCCACGCTGTTTCTCTCCCTCTCCTCTTCCGGCAGCACCGGCACGTTGGTGACCGTGGGCATGGATGGACAACCCTACGGGGAACTGGAACTGAAAGGCCAGACCCTGGCCTTGGCCGCCCAGGGCCACGATGTGGCTCTGCTGACCACTGGAGAGATCATCACGGCCGACCGCAAGCTGGACGGCTATACCACCTCCCCCAACCAGCAGGGCATTCGAAACCTGGCCATCTATGAGGACGGCACCGTGGCCCTCATCAACAGCGCCGCCGTCAGCCTCTACTTCCCCTTCACCGGCACCAAGGTTGACCCCCAGACAGAGGGGGCCTCATGATGAACACTGTGTTACCTCTTCTCCTGGACCTTGTGATTCTCGGCCTGCTGGTCTATTGGTGCGTCATGGGCTTTCGCCGGGGGCTGATCCTGAGCCTCTGTTCCCTGCTGGCCGTGGTGGTCGCTCTGGCGGGCGGCTGGTATCTGGCCAACCACGCCTACGAGCCCCTAGCTGAGCGGCTGGAACCCATCATTCTCCCTGTTGTGAACGAGAGAGCCGACGAGGCCATTTCCTCTGAGGCAAGTGGTCTCGTCCCCTCGGAGGAGACAGCCAGCGACCAGGCCGCCACAAACCAGTCCAGCAGCGGTCCCCTGTCCATCCTCTCTGGAAGTCTGCAGAATCAGGTCGGCCAGCAGCTGGAAAATTTCAAAAACAATGCCGTGCAGCAGCTGGCTGCCTCCATCGCCCAGACCGTTGCCAAAGCCGTGCTGTTTTTGGTTGGCTTCTTGGTGGTCCTGCTGGTGTGGAACATTCTCTTCCACGCCCTGCATCTGGTGGCCAAGCTGCCGGGCCTGCACCTTTTGAACAAGGTGCTGGGCGGCGCGTTCGGCCTGGTCAAGGGAATCCTGCTGCTCATGGTGGCCCAGTGGCTGCTGTGCGACCTGCTGGGATGGATTCCCTCTGAGGTCGCCCAGCAGAGCCATCTGCTCTCTCTGCTTTCTGCCCTGTCCCTGTCCTCCTGGCTGTGAGACAACTTTTTCCCCATTCACATCTAATTCATAAACCCGTGATAGGATAGCATACTACTAAATTACACCACCCCACAAAGGAGTGAATTCCCACCTATGAAACCTACCCTTTGCAGCAGATGCAAAAAGAACGTTGCTGTCGTCTTCATCACCCGGCTGGACAGCAGCGGACAGAATGGCCAGAACGAAGGCCTGTGCCTGAAATGTGCCCGGGAGCTGAACATTCGCCCGGTTACCGATATGATCGAAAAGATGGGCCTGAGCGACGAAGACCTGGAAGGCCTGACCACTGAAATGATGTCCGCCTTTGAAGGGGCCGAGAGCATGGAGGGCCTGCTGGGCAACCTCTCCGGCGCCTTGGCCGACGCCGCCGGAAACGACGATGACGACGAGGAGGATGGCCGCACCGCCACCTTCCCCTTCCTGAACAAACTCATGGGCATGGCCGGCCAAGACAGCGAGAAGAAAGAGGATCTTCCCGACATCTCCCCCAAAGCCCCTGAGGGAGGACGGAGCACCCGGGAGGACAAGGGCGACCGGAAGAACCGGACCAAGCGCAAGTTTTTGGAAAACCACTGCATCTCCCTGACCCGCAAGGCCGCTGAAGGAAAGCTGGACCGGATGATCGGCCGGGAACAGGAACTGGAACGAGTCATCCAGATCCTCAACCGCCGGCAGAAAAATAACCCCTGTCTCATCGGCGAACCCGGCGTAGGCAAGACCGCCATCGCCGAGGGCCTGGCCATGAAGATCTACCAAGGTGACGTGCCCTACAAACTCAAGGACAAAGAGGTCTACCTGCTGGACCTGACTTCCCTGGTGGCAGGCACCCAGTTCCGGGGCCAGTTTGAAAGCCGGATGAAGGGCCTGATCGAGGAGATCAAAAAGCTGGGCAACATTATCCTGGTTATCGACGAAGTCCATAACCTGGTGGGCGCCGGGGACGCGGAGGGCTCCATGAACGCCGCCAACATTCTCAAGCCCGCCCTCTCCCGCGGGGAGATCCAGGTTATCGGCGCCACCACCCTGGTAGAGTACCGCAAGTATATCGAAAAGGACTCCGCCCTGGAGCGGCGCTTCCAGCCGGTGATCGTCAACGAGCCCTCCATCGACGACGCGGTGGAGATCATCAAGGGCGTAGCGCCCTACTACGAATCCTTCCACCATGTGAAGATCACCCCCGACATGGCCCGGCTGGCGGTGCTCATGTCTGAGCGCTATATCACCGACCGCTTCCTGCCCGACAAGGCCATCGATCTGATCGACGAGGCCTGCTCGGACATGAATCTGCGCAACAAGAACCTGGCCCGCAACCAGGAAATCCAGAAGGAGCTGGACGACATCAACTTGGAGCGGGAGGTCATGGTGGCCGACGCCAGCGACCAGGCCTACGAGCGCCTGGCAGAGCTGCGGAGCAAAGAACTCCAGCTGCTTCAGGAGCAGCAGTCCCTGGGCCAACAAGAAGCCCCCACGCTGACCCTGGAGAGTCTGGCCCGGGTGGTGGAGCTGTGGACCAAGATCCCCGCCAGCACCATCCAGGAGCAGGAGTATGAGCGGCTGGCCAAACTGGAAGACCGGCTCAAGTCCCATGTGGTGGGCCAGGACGAGGCCATCGCTGCCGTTGCCGCCGCCATCCGACGCAACCGGGTGGGGGTGAGCTCCAAGCGCAAGCCCGTCTCCTTCATCTTTGTGGGCTCCACCGGCGTGGGCAAGACCGAGCTGGTCAAGCGGCTGGCCGAGGACCTCTTCCACGCCCCGGAGTCCCTCATCCGCCTGGATATGTCCGAGTTTATGGAGAAGCACTCGGTCTCCCGGATCATCGGCTCGCCTCCGGGCTACGTGGGCTACGACGAGGCCGGACAGCTGACGGAAAAGATCCGCCGCAAGCCCTATTCCGTGGTTCTCTTTGACGAGATCGAAAAGGCCCACCCCGACGTGCTGAACATTTTGCTGCAGATCCTGGACGACGGCCATATCACCGACGCCCAGGGCCGGGTGGTAAACTTTGAGAACACCATCATCGTCATGACCTCCAACGCCGGCAGCGAGAGCAATTCCGGCCCCTTGGGTTTTGGCAAAACCTCCAACGAGCTGAGCAAGGACAAGGCCATGAAGGCCCTGCAGCAGTTTTTGCGGCCGGAGTTCATCAACCGGGTGGACGAGGTCATTTGCTTCAACCAACTCTCCCAGGAAAACTTCCGTGCCATTGCCCGCATCATGCTCCAGGAGCTCCAGGCCGTGCTGAAAGAAAAGAACCTCACCTTTGCCTGGGACGAAGCGGTGCTGGACCAGCTGGTCAAGGAGTCCTACTCTGCCGCCTATGGTGCGCGAAACCTGCGCCGGCACATCCAGAAAAATCTGGAGGACCCCATCGCCACCAAGATCATCGACAGCTACCTCCACCCCATCACCGCCTTGAAGGCCGTGGTGGAGGAGGACAAGATCGTCATTCACGCACTGTAAAAGGTTTGGCCCCTGCTTGGGTGCAAGCCCACATCCTACTGCGACAATCCCCCCAGTCGGAAAGCCGTCTGGGGGGATTTTTGTTTTCCTTTCCGCTGCCGAAAGGCCGCCTGTGGAGCAAAAAAAGTCCCCCAGGGTCCTCCCCAACAACAGGAGGGCCCCAGGGGCCAATGGAACAGATTGGGTTATCGCTTGGTGCCCAGGAAGAACAAGGCCAGGGTCCCCACGCCGGAGTGGGCGCCGATGACGGGTCCCACGTCCCCGATGGTCACCGAGACCACATGCAGCCGCTCCTGGATCATGGCGGCCAAGGCCTGGGCGTCCGCCAGGCAGTCTCCATGGCTGATGTAGATGCGCTGGGTTTCGGGATCGATGACCGTCTCCTCCATGTGCTTGAGCAGCGCCTCCACGGACTTTTTCCGGCCCTTGGCCGACTCCATGGGAACCAGGCGCCCCTCGTCGTCCACGTGGAGGACGGGCTTGATGTTGAGCAGGTTGCCCACAATGGCCTTGCCCGCAGACAGGCGGCCGCCCCGGCGCAGCTGGCTCAGGTCCCCCACCGTGAACCAGTGGCACAGGCGGGGCATGGTAGCCAGGACGAAGTCCCGGACCTCCTCCAGGCTCTTGCCTTTGCGCTTTTCCTGGACCGCCAGGTCCACCAGCAGGCCCTGGCCCATGGAGGCACAGAGGGTGTCTACCGCCGTCACCTTGGCCTGATCGATCTCCTCTGCCAGCTCCTGGGCAGCGATGGCCGCGTTGTGATAAGTGCCGCTCAGAGCAGAGGAAAAGCCCAGGTAGAGCACGTCCTTCCCCTGCTGGAGGAAGGGCAGAAAAACTTGCTTAAACTCCTCTACGTTGGGCGCCGAAGTCTGGGCGGGTTCGCCCTGCTTCAAGCGGGTATAGAAAACGTGGCTCTCCGGCGCCTCCTCCGGGGTGTTGCGGAAGCGGTCTGCTCCCAGCTGAACCGACAGAGGGATCACCGTCAGGTCCAGGGACTGGATCAGTTCCCGGTCAAAGTCACAGCAGGAATCCGTTACGATCACATAATCTCTCATAGCAGGTGTCTCCTTACGATCTATTTCCATACGGATGGTCTTCTGTCTCTGCCTTTTCTCAGGCGCAGCAGTTGGTGTACACCGCCATAAACTGCAGCACGGTGCCGGCCAGCACAAAGAAATGCCAGACCCCATGGCGGTAGGGCTTTTCCTTCTGGCGGTAAAATACCACCCCCACGGTATAGGCAATCCCACCCAATAACAGCAGCAGCACGCCCCCCAGGCTCATGTTTTTCAGGATCACGGGAATGGCCAGAACGCCCAGCCAGCCCATGACGATATACAGCACCAGCGAGACCTTCTTCCATCGCTTCAAACTCACCGCGTTGAGCACGATGCCCAGCAGGCCGCAGGAGAGGTTGACAGCAAAAATGGTCAGGCCAAAGGTACCGCCCACCGTGATCAGGCAAACCGGGGTATAGGTCCCCAAAATAAGCAGAAAAATGGAGCAGTGATCCAGCACCTGAAAGACCTGCTTGCCTTTGGATGGGGGTAGGGCGTGATACAGGCAGGAGATCAGATACAAAAGGATCATCGAGACCCCAAAGATGGTCACACTGACCACGTTCAGCAGGCTGCCATATGCTTTGGCCCGCAAGATCAGCAGCACCGTGCCAAACACGGCCAACAGGGCACCAACACCATGGGTGAGGGCATTGAGCACTTCTTCCCCTACACTCTGCCGGCGGACGGAACCGCCGGGATAGGCCAAAGATTCTGTCATGATCCGTCCCTCCTTTGCTGACGACGAAATCGTTCTATCTTGTTTGGCATATTAAGAATAACACTTTTAAATTTAAAAGTCAATACTATATTATACCCATTATCGAATTATCTTGTTTTCTTTACAAGCTCCCTTTTCTTTCCAAACTTTCCTTTTTTCGAGGGAAAGTTTTCCCTTCTTGTCCGATCCCACTTTTTCCCCTTGACAATTGGCGGGGATGCGATTATACTTCTCATAATGAAAACATTATAATTTTATAATCGTTTTCCTTATGACTACACATTTGATGAGTAAGGACTGATTTTCGTGCCCATGTATCAACCCGAAATTGAAACCATGCCCCAGGACCAGCTGCGCGCCCTGCAGAGCGAGCGTCTGGTGGCCCAGGTGCACCACGTCTACAACAACGTCCCCTACTACCGCGCCAAGATGGAGGAGAAAGGGGTCACCCCCAGCGACATCCACGGTGTGGAAGATCTGCATAAACTGCCTTTTATCAGCAAAAGTGATCTGCGGGAAGCCTATCCCTACGGTCTGCTGGGCACGCCGCTGAGCGAGTGCGTGCGCATCCAGTCCACCTCCGGCACCACCGGCCGGCGGGTGGTGGCCTTCTATACCCAGCACGACATCGACCTGTGGGAGGACTGCTGTGCTCGGGCCATCATGGCCGCCGGCGGCACCAAGGACGATGTGGTCCACGTCTCTTACGGCTACGGCCTGTTCACCGGCGGCGCCGGTCTTCACGGCGGCTCCCACAAGGTGGGCAGCCTGACGCTGCCCATGTCCTCGGGCAACACTGACCGGCAGATCCAGTTCATGTGCGACCTGGGTTCCACCATCCTCTGCTGCACCCCCTCTTATGCCGCCTTCCTGGCCGAAAGCATTCTGGAGCGGGGGCTGAAGGATCAGGTCAAGCTCAAGGCCGGCATCTTCGGCGCCGAGGCCTGGTCCGAGGAGATGCGCCAGGACATCCAAAACAAGCTGGGCATCAAGGCCTACGACATCTATGGCCTGACGGAACTGTCCGGCCCCGGCGTCTCCTATGAGTGCAGCGAGCAGAAGGGCATGCACATCTGCGAGGACCACTTCATCGCCGAGATCATCGACCCCGACACCGGCGAGGTGCTCCCCGACGGTGCCAAGGGTGAGCTGGTCTTTACCTCCATCACCAAGCAGGCCTTCCCCCTGCTGCGCTATCGCACCCGGGACATCTGCGTGCTCGACCGTACCCCCTGCCCCTGCGGCCGCACCCACGTGCGCATGGCCAAGCCCATGGGTCGCTCCGACGACATGCTCATCATCCGCGGCGTGAACGTCTTCCCCTCTCAGATTGAGGAAGTCCTGCTGAAGGTCAGCGGCGAGAGCATCACCCCCAACTACCAGATCATCGTGGGCCGGGAGAACAACACCGATACCCTGGACATCAACGTAGAAATGAGCGAGCAGCTCTTCTCCGACGACATCCGTTCCGTGGAGGCCCTGGAGCGGAAGATCGTGGCCCAGCTGCGCTCCATGCTGGGCATCGGCGCCAAGGTCCACCTGGTCAACCCCAAGACCATCGCCCGCAGCGAGGGCAAGGCCCAGCGGATCATCGACAATCGAAAGCTGTAAGGAGGGAAAGACTATGGTAGTGAAGCAAATTTCTGTTTTCGTAGAAAACGTCCCCGGCAAGCTGGTGGAGGTCTCCCAGATTCTGGGGGAAAACGGCATTGACATGAGCGCCCTGTCCCTGGCAGACTCCTCGGACTTTGGCATTCTCCGCCTGATCGTCAACGACCCGGACAAGGCCTATCAGATCCTGCGGGAGCACGCCTTCGTGGTCAAGCAGAGCGACGTCATCGCCGTGGTCATCGATGACCGTCCTGGCGGCCTGACCAGTGTGCTGCAGATCATCGCCAACGCCAAGGTTTCGGTGGAATATATGTACGCCTTTGTGGGCGGCAAGGACGGCCACGCCGTGGTGGTCCTGCGCACCGACAACCAGGAGGCTGCCCTGAAAGCCTTGGAGGACAACCATGTCTCTACTCTGGACCCCAAGGATATTTACCGTCTGTAATCGCACTTCCTTTTCTCCATCACCGCCCTCTTCCCAATCGGGAAGAGGGCGGTGGCATTTTTTCTTGACAATCGTTGTGTCCTGCTTTATTATATCGTTATACGATATCATTGAACGATATAGGGAGGGGAGAGCAATGCCCAAAAAATCCATGGAGCATTTGACCGAGCCGATGTTTTACGTGCTTATGGCCTTCACCGTCCAGCCGCAGTGCGGCATCGAGGCAGCGGAGTTCATTGAAACTTGGACCCAGGGCCGTGTCCAATTGGGGCCGGCTACCTTATATACCATTCTGGGAAAGTTTGAAAAGGAAGGATACCTGCGGGAGACGGCTGTGGAGGGGCGCAAGCGCACCTATGCCATCACCGGCAAAGGGAAGCTAGCCTACCTCCAGGAGATGGCGCGGCTGGAGGCATGTTTGAACGACGCCCGGCGGCTGCCGCCGCCCACGGTCCCGACAGCAGCGGAGGCGCCGCTCTCCCCTGCCCCATCCCCCGCCTGACGGCGGGAGAAAGGAGAACCTGCCATGAAGGAAAGGACACGGATACGCAAGCTGATCCCCTGTGCTGTCTATGACGTGGAGGCCATGGAGAGCTGGCTAAGCGATCAGGCCGCCCAGGGGTGTCTGTTGGAGGAAGACGGCATCTTTGGGCCCTGGGCCTATTTTGTCCCCGGCCCCACCCGACCGGCGGCTTATCGGTTGACCTCTTCTCTGTCCTCCCCGGAGTTTACCGGGCCCGACGAGGAGGCCAGAGACCTCTCCGCCGCCTACGGCTGGGAATACCTGGCCAGGCGAAAGGAGTTTTACATCTATCGGGCCGTGAGCCCAGATGTCCGAGAACTGGACACCGATCCCCAGATACAGGCGCTGATCCTCCGGGCGGTCCGCCGGCGAACCATCGGCAGCATCGCTACGCTGTTGGTCATGGGAATCTGCTATCCCCTGTTCCTGCTGGCAAAGGACGGTCAGCTGGGCCTTCTTGTCCAATACCCCTGGTATTGGATGATTCCCTTCGCCTGCGTGGTCTGGTTTCTGTCCCTTTCCTTCGCCAGCAGCCGCCATTACCAGAGACTGGGCCGGCACCTGCAGGAAGGCAGGCCTCTGGACCACCAAAAAACCTGGCGGCCCCAGGCCCGGCGGCATCTGGTGTGCTCTTTGGTCTCTGCCCTTTTGACCGGGCTGCTGGTCGTCCAGCTGGTGCTGGTGCTGGTGTTTACAACTCCTTTTTGATCTTCTGGATGGCGTTTTTCTCCAGGCGGGAGATCTGGGCCTGGGAGAGGCCAATATGCGCGGAGACCTCCATCTGGGTCTTGCCTTCGAAAAAGCGCAGGCGCAGGATGCGCTTTTCCCGGTCGCTCAGGCGGTCCATGGCCTCTTTCAGGGCGATCTGCTCCAGCCAATTTTCGTCGGTGTTTTTGGCGTCTTTTACTTGATCCATCACGCAGATGGTGTCCCCGCCGTCGGAGTAGACGGGCTCATAGAGGGAGACTGGGTCCACAATGGCATCCAGGGCAAAGACCACATCCTCCCGCTTTAAGTCCAGAATCTGTGCGATTTCCTCCACGCTGGGCTCTCGCTGGTGCTCGGCCACATAGGCCTCCTTGGCTTGCAGGACCTTATAGGCCGTGTCCCGCATGGACCGGGAGACCCGGACAGCGCTGTTGTCCCGGAGGTAGCGGCGGATTTCCCCCACGATCATGGGCACCAGATACGTGCTGGGAAAGACGTCCAGGTCCACGTTGAAGTTGTCGATGCCCTTGATGAGCCCCACACAGCCCACCTGAAAGAGGTCGTCGGGGTTTTCACTGCGGCCGTCAAAGCGCTTGATGACACTGAGCACCAGGCGCAGGTTTCCCTGGATGAGGGCCTGTCTGGCCTCCTGGCTGCCGGCCCGGGCCCGGCGAAAGAGGTCCTTGGCCTCCTCCCGGGAGAGGACCGGCAGTTCCGCGGTGTTCACGCCGCTGATCTCTACTTTGCTGAGTCGTCCCATTGGGGCTCCCCCCTTTTTCGTTGCTGTGTTCAGTATCTCCCTGGAAAAAGAGGTTCATACTGGCGGAAAGGGGCTTTCGCTCCCCCGCCTTCGGAAGAAATTGGCACAAAAACAGGCGGTGCGTGTTCTTTCTGCACAAGGCCCTTTTTTGCGCTATGGGGTTGGGAACCGTCCCCCTTCTCTCCCTATGGAATCGTGGGAACTCCCGCCGGAACCACCCCGCCGCCGGGGCAGAAAAAGAAGATCGAAAGGCGAAAAAATCCTTGCATTTTATGGCCTCTTGTGGTAAAATATCAACCGATTCCGTACGGGGTCCAGACAAACGGCCGTGTGCTCCCAGGGAGTTGGCCGCGCGGATGAGGGTCCCGGAGGTACCAACTAAAACAATCAGGAGGAAACAAATCTATGGCAGTCGTATCTATGAAACAGCTTCTTGAGGCAGGCGTTCACTTTGGTCACCAGACCCGCCGCTGGAACCCCAAGATGGCCACCTACATTTACACCGAGCGCAACGGCATCTATATCGTTGACCTGCAGAAGACCGTGAAGAAGCTGGAGGAGGCCTACAACTTCGTCCGTCAGCTCTCCGAGAACGGCCAGAGCCTGCTGTTCGTGGGTACCAAGAAGCAGGCCCAGGACGCCATCCGTGAGGAGGCTCAGCGCTGCGGCATGTTCTATGTCAACGCCAGATGGCTGGGCGGTATGCTCACCAACTTCAAGACCATGCGTGGCCGTGTGGACCGTCTGAACCAGCTGAAGAAGATGCAGGAGGACGGCACCTTCGACATGCTGCCCAAGAAGGAAGTCATCAAGCACATGGGTGAGATCGCCAAGCTGGAGAAGTACCTGGGCGGCGTGGTGGACATGAAGCGCCTGCCCGGTGCCCTGTTCGTGGTAGACCCCCGCAAGGAGCGCAACGCCATCAACGAGGCCCGTAAGCTGAACATTCCCATCGTGGCCATCGTGGACACCAACTGCGACCCCGATGAGATCGATTACGTCATCCCCGGCAACGACGACGCCATCCGCGCCATCCGTCTGATCTCCTCTGTCATGGCCAACGCCATCCAGGAGGGCAAGCAGGGCGCCGACGCCGCTGAGGCCGCTGCCGCTGAGGGCGAGAACGCCCCCGCCGAGGCCTAATATCGTTTATCCCCGCGATTAAGTTTTGCGGATGCCCGCATCCCTGCGGGCATTTGCTTTGGATTCTCATACACATGAAATTGGAGGTTTGTTCCTATGGCATTTACTGCTGCTGACGTTAAGACCCTGCGTGAAATGACCGGCGTGGGCATGCTGGACTGCAAAAAGGCCCTGGCCGAGACCGACGGCGATATGGACAAGGCCGTTGAGCTGCTGAGAGAGAAAGGCCTGGCCGCTGCCCAGAAGAAGGCCGGCCGCATCGCCGCTGAAGGCATGGCTTACGCGGAGGTCTTCTCCGACGGCGCCGCTCTGGTGGAAGTCAACGCCGAGACCGACTTCGTGGCCAAGAACGACAAGTTCATCGAGTTCGTCAAGGACGTGTGCTATGTGGTGGGCAAGTGGGGCCCCGTGGACATGGACACCCTCATGACCCTGCCCTATCGTAAGACCGGCCTGACCGTGCAGCAGGCCCTGCAGGAAATGGTGCTGACCATCGGCGAGAACATCAAGATCCGCCGCTTTGAGCGCTATGACAACGGCATGAGCGTGGCCTACAACCACATGAACGGCCGCATCGGTGTGCTGCTGAACATGGATGTCTCCGCCGGCCTGGAGGAGAACCCCACTGTGGTGGAGCTGGGCAAGGACCTGGCTATGCAGATCGCCGCCATGAATCCCGCCTTCCTGGATAAGTCCGACGTGAGCCAGGAGACCCTGGACAAGGAGAAGGAGATCCAGCTGGCCATGATGGCCAACGATCCCAAGATGGCCGCCAAGCCCGACAAGGTCAAGGAAGGCATCGTCATGGGCAAGCTGGGCAAGTTCTATGAGGAGAACTGCCTGATGCAGCAGGCCTTCGTCAAGGAGAACAAGATCTCTGTGGAGAAGCACGTGGCTGCCGTTGCCAAGGAAGTGGGCGGCTCCATCCAGATCAAGGGCTTCTATCGCTTCGAGAGAGGCGAGGGCCTGGAGAAGAAGGAAGAGAATTTCGCCGAAGAGATTGCCAAGCAGCTGGGCCAGGCCTGAGCCTAAGCCGCCGTCTGCGTCAAAGGCGCAAGTTGTTCCAACATGAACAGGGAAATCCCTGGCAGATATTGCTTTGCAGTGTCTGCCAGGGATTTGTGGTTTTCCAGAAAACCCTCACCGCACATCCCGCCCAGGCGGTTCTGTGAGAGATTCGGTAAGATCCGGTGAGGCGACAGCAAGAAAGGCGCCCGCGAAGGTTCGCGGGCGCCTTTTCGGTGGGCAAAATGTGGGGCCTTGCCGCCCTTCGGGCAGGGCCGTTTTTAGGACTTTTTCCCATTCCTGGGCCAATCACAAGTTTTTGTCGTACACCAGCTTGGCGTACTGCAGTCCCGTGGGGGTGGTGGCCAAACCGCCCAGAGCGGTTTCCTTGAGGGCGCTGCACATGCTGTCCCCTACCGACTTCATGGCCTGGATGCACTCGTCCACGGGAATCTTGCTCTCGATGCCCGCCAGGGCCATCTCCGCGGCGGAAAAGGCGATGGTGACGCCAGAGACATTCCGCTTGATGCAGGGGATCTCCACCAAGCCAGCCACCGGGTCGCACACCAGCCCCAGCTGGTTCTTGATGGCCATGGCGCAGGCCTGGGCCGCCTGGGTGGGGGTTCCGCCGCACAGCTCCACCACCGCCGCGGCGGCCATGGCAGAGGCCGAGCCGCACTCGGCCTGACAGCCCCCCTGGGCCCCTGCAATGGAGGCCTGGTTGGCAATGACCATGCCGATGGCTCCCGCCGTAAACAGCGCCATCACGGCCTCCTGCTGGGTGCAGCGGCCTTCCTCCAACAGGGAAACTACGGTACCCGGCAGGATGCCGCAGGACCCCGCCGTGGGGGAAGCCACCACCTTGCCCATGGCCGCGTTGTACTCGGAAACGGCCAGGGCCCGGGCGATGGAGCGGTTGAGAAAACCGCCGGTGATCCCCCCGGTCTGGGCGTACCGCTTCATGCGAAAGGCATCCCCGCCGGTCAGGCCCGAGACGGACTTAGTGTCCGGCATGGTGCCGGCCAGGATGGCCTGGCGCATCACCTGCAGGTTTTTCTCCATCCGTCCGTAAAGCACCTCTTGGGAGACCTCCAGCTCTTCTGCCTGGTCGGCCAAGACCAGCACCGACAGGCGGGTGCCCTCCTCCTCTGCCGCCTGGCACAGGGCGGCCACCGATGTGTATTCCAGCATATCTTCTCCCCCTTACGCCGCCCGGATGAGACGGATGGCGATGAAATTGTCAAAGGCCTTCAAGTGCTCCAGAATCTCGTCGGGGACCTCACCGTCCACCTCCAAGGTCATGATGGCCAGGCCTCCCTTTTTGGCCCGGGAGAGCTGAAAGGTGGCAATGTTGATGTGGGCCCGCGCCATGTAATTGGACACGGCGGCCACGGTCCCTGGCCGGTCCCAGTGGAGGGCCAGCAGGGTGTTGTGCTGGGCGCTGAAGGAAACTTTCATCTGGTCGATCTCCGTGACCAGGATGTTGCCGCCCCCGGTAGATGCCCCCACCATGGTGGTCTCCTGGCCCTGGGCGCCGATCAGGTGGATGCAAGCGGTATTGGGATGGGCGTCGGGAATCTCCTTCTCCTGAAAGGAAAAGACCAGCCCCCGCTCCTGGGCCAGCTGGGGGGAACAGCGAATGCGCTCGTCGTCGGGCTGCAGGCCCATAATCCCCGCCAGCAGGGCCTTGTCTGTGCCGTGGCCCCGGTAGGTTCTGGCGAAGGAGCCGGACAGCTCGATCACCGCCTGCTTGGGCTCCTCCCCCAAAATCTTCCGGGCTACCAGCCCCAGCCGGACCGCTCCCGCCGTGTGGGAACTGGAGGGGCCGATCATAATGGGCCCGATGATATCCAGAACATTCATAGTGTATCCCCTCGCTCCTATGTATTCCGATGCAGGCCGGGCAAGGCAGCGTGCCCTGGGACGGCCGCACCCCGGCACTGCCTGGGTTTTGAAAAAAAGTCCCCGCACAGCGGACCCCAAGGCCAGATGTGCGGGCGTTCCCGGTTGCCGGAAGGTAATCTCTTGTTTCGTCACTGCTCACCTATTATGCACCGGCAAAGGGCGCGCGTCAAGGCGAAAATCCGGGAAAAAATGGCATGGCAAAGGCAATTTCTCCGATTGTACGTCCTTGAAAAGCCCTCGGGCAGATGATATACTTTTCCCAAACGAGGACAGCGGCTCGGCCGGTCCCTCGACCATTGAAGGAAGGTGACCGCGATGTATCCCGTCTTTGAAACCCAAGACTTCTATCCCCTATCCCAGCTCTACCACGACAGCGGCTTGGAGGTCAAGCCCAGCCACGACACGCCCCCCGGCACCCTGGCCATGCTGCGCTGTGAGGACCCGGAGACGGGCCGCCTCCTGGCTGCTGCCACCCTCCAGACCCGGGCGGTGCATTACTTTGTCCTGGCGCACCTGGCGGTGGTCCCCGATCTGCGGGGCACGGGTCTGGGCGCCCGCCTGCTGGCGCTAGCAGAGGACCGGGCCAGAGAGTTGGGCGCCCGGGAAATCTGGCTTGTGGGCAAAGTACCCGACTTCTACGCCCGCTACCAGTGGCACACCGTGGCCCGGGAGGACGCCCCGCCCATCTCCCGCTGTCTCACCTGCGAGCAGTTCCAGGTGGACTGCTTTCCCAGCATCATGAAGAAAACCCTGTAAAAAAACAAGGCCGCTCCGCCAGTGTGGAACGGCCTTGCTTTTCTCTTTTCACGCCTGTTTTTCCTGCAGGCAGGTTTTTTTGCGGCTGGGCAGCTGGGCCAGGACGATGGCGCCGAACATGAGCACACAGCCCAGGATCTCCCGGGAGGACATGCTCTGGCCCAGGATGATCCAGCCGGCTAGGACGGAGATCACCGACTCCAGGCTGAGCACCAGGCTGGCCACGGTGGGGTTGACTCCCTTCTGGCCAATGATTTGCAGGGTATACCCTACGCCAGAGGAAAGCACGCCAGTATAGAGGATGGGGATCCAGGAGATGGCCACCGCTTGGGGATCGGGAATCCCTTCTGTGGGCAGCATGCACACGGCAGAGAAGGCCGCAGCCACGAAAAACTGGATGCAAGACATCTGCACGCCGTCCACTTTGGGGCTGAAATAGTCGATGACCATAATGTGGATGGAGAAGCACAGGGCGCACAGCAGGACCAAAAAGTCCCCTTTCTCCAGCCGCAGGGACCCGCTCATGCACAGCAGGTACAGGCCCAGGATGGCGATGACCACGCTGATCCACAGCTTAGCCCCCACCTTCTTGCGGAAGAACAGGCCCAGGATGGGCACGATGACGATGTACAGGGCGGTGATGAAGCCCGCCTTGCCCACGGTGGTGTACTGGATGCCCATCTGCTGCAGGCAGGATGCCACGCCCAGGGCCAGGCCGCAGGAAATGCCCCCCAGGATGAGGGTCTTGCGGTTGGCGCGCTCGGTCTGGCGGCGCTCGGAGGATTTGCGGCGGTTAAACAGAAGGATGACAGGAATGAGAGCAATGCCCGCCACAAGGGAGCGCACTGCATTGAAGGTGAAAGGCCCGATGTGATCCATGCCCACCGACTGGGCCACAAAAGCGGTCCCCCAGATCAGGGCGGTAACAAACAACAGGCACAGGTTCTTTGCGGGGAATTGGTTCATGATTCTCTCTTGGTTTCCTTTTCTGATTTTCTCTCTCACACTTTGGGGAGGATGGTTTTCTCGTTTTTATAGATGTGCGCCGGCGGGATGGTCCCCCGGACGCTGGAGGTGGGATAGACGGTGCTGTGGGGGCCGATGACGGTGCCGGGATTCAGGACGCTGTTGCACCCCACCTCCACATAGTCGCCCAAAATGGCGCCCACCTTTTTCCGGCCGGTGGGGACTTGCTCCTCCCCTTCCCGGATGACCACCAGGGTCTTGTCGCTCTTCACGTTGGAGGTGATGGACCCCGCCCCCATGTGGGCGTGGCTGCCCAGGACGGAGTCCCCCACGTAGTTGTAGTGGGGGGTCTGGACGTAGTCAAATAAGACGACGTTTTTCAGCTCCACGGAGTTGCCCACCACGGCCTTTTTGCCCACGATGGCGCTGCCCCGGATAAAGGCGCAGTGGCGGACCTCCGCCTCGTGGTCGATGATGCAGGGGCCGCCGATGTAGGCCGAGGGGAAGACCTTGGCATCCTTGGCGATCCACACGTCCTCTGCCGGGTGGTCAAACTCCTCCGGGGGAAGGGTGGGCCCCAGGGCCCGGATGAAGTCGCCGATCCCCTCCAGCACTTCCCATGGATAGGTCTTGCCCTGGAAGAGGGGGGCGGCGATGGTGTCGTTCAGGTTCAGCAGGTCAGCAATGGTCAGCATGTTATCCCTTCACCTCCACCACCAGGCCCCGCTGGTCCATGACCGCGATGACCGCGTCCACGTTTTCCTCGCACATCTCGTGGGTGGGGGCCTCCACCATCACCCGCAGGACGGGCTCGGTGCCGCTCTTGCGTAGCAGGATGCGGCCCTGGTCGCCCAGGCGTTCCGAGACCTCCCGCACGGCGTTCTGGACGGCAAAGTCGTTCAGAGCCCGGTCCTTGTCCTGGACCTTCACGTTTTTCAGCACCTGGGGATAGATCTTCAGGTCCTGGGTGAGCTTGGACAGGGGGAGCTTGCGGCTGAGCATGGCCTGCATGAGCTTGATGGCCGTGAGGATGCCGTCGCCGGTGTTGGCGTACTTGCCAAAAATGATGTGGCCGGACTGCTCGCCGCCGATGAGGTGGCCCTTGGCCCGCATGCACTCATAGACGTACTTGTCGCCCACGTCGGTCTTTTCGTACTCGATCCCCAGGGCGTCCAGGGCTTTGTACAGACCGAAGTTGGACATGACGGTGGTGACGATGGTGTTGTTGACCAGCTTTTCCCGCTCCTTCATGTAGGCGCCGTAGATGTAGAGGATGCCGTCGCCGTCCACCAGGTTTCCCTTCTCGTCCACGGCCAGGCAGCGGTCGGCGTCGCCGTCGAAGGCAAAGCCGATGTCCATGTGGTTGGCCTTGACAAACTCCTGGAGCTGGCCGATGTGGGTGGAGCCGCAGTTGTCGTTGATGTTCAGGCCGTTGGGGGTGTTGCTGAGCACGTAGGTCTCTGCCCCCAGGGCCTCAAAGACGCTCTTGGCGATCATCCAGGCGCTGCCGTTGGCGCAGTCCAGGGCCACCTTCATGTCCTTGTAGGAGTGGGTGGCCAGGCTGATGAGGTAGCCGATGTAGCGGTTGCGGCCAGAGGCGTAGTCGATGACCCGGCCAATCTTCTCCCCGGTGGCATAGGGCAGGTCCCGGCCGCTGTCCAGATACTCCTCGATGCGGTCGATGACCTCCTGCTCCATCTTCTCCCCGTGGCGGTTGATGAGCTTGATGCCGTTGTCCTGGAAGGGGTTGTGGCTGGCGGAGATCATGATGCCGCAGTCGAACTCATCCACTTTGGAGATGTAGGAGACGCTGGGGGTGGTGGTCACGTGCATCAGGTACACGTCGGCCCCGGAGGCGGTGATGCCCGCGGACAGGGCGCACTCAAACATGTAGCTGGACCGGCGGGTGTCCTTGCCGATGACGATCTGGGCCTGGTGGTCCTGGCCGTAATACCAGCCCAAAAAGCGGCCCACCTGGAAGGCGTGGTCCACGGTGAGGGTCACGTTGGCCTCCCCGCGGAAGCCGTCTGTTCCGAAATATTTTGACATTATCATCACTCCACAAATGCAGTTTGCAGTCTGAACGTTTTTCATGAAAAGGGCGGGCATGGACCCGCACACGATATCAGCTTATTATACAACGCCCTCCCCCCGCTGTCAATTGAAAGGGGGCAAGTGGACCGGGGAAGAAAGAAATGGGGAGCGGCCCGAAGGCCGCTCCCTGTCGCGCGTATGGTATGTTGTGATTCTGGTGGGATCAGCCCACGAACCGCATGAGGACGGTGGCGGCCTGGGCGCGGGTGGAAGTGCCCTGAGGCGCCAGGGCGTTGCCTTCCACGCCGTTGACGAGGCCGGAGCCCACAGCCCACTTCACGGCATCCACAGCCCAGCTGGAGACGTTGGCGCTGTCTGCAAAGCCGGAGATGTCGCCGGAGGCGGACACGTCAGCGCCCTTGTACTGGGCATAGCGGTACAGGACGGTGGCCATCTGCTCCCGGGTCAGGCTGCCGGTGGGATCGAAGTGGTTGTTCTCCACCCCGTCCACGATGCCGTTGCAGCGGGCCCAGTACACGGCGTCGCTGTACCAGGCGTTCCCATCCACATCGGCAAAGGGATAGCCCAGGTTCTCCCCGTCCAGGTCAGGAGAACCTTCCAGACGATAGAGGATGGTCACGGCCATGGCCCGGTTCAGGGTGGCGTTGGGGGCGAAGAGGTTACCCGCCACCCCGTCCATAAGGCCGTTTTCATAGACGAACTGCACCGCCTCATAGAACCAATCGTCGGCGCTCACGTCGGTGAAGGGCAGGCCGCTGGTGATGGGGGCAAAGAAGGCCTCCACGGTGACCGCGCGGCCGGGCATGACGAAGGTGTAGGTCTTTTCGTCCACCTTGGTTACGTCCACGGTCTTGCCGCTGGCGTCGGTGACGGTGAGTTTGTCCAGGGCATAGCCCACGTCAGGCTTCACGGTCAGGGTCACTTCCGCGCCCTTGGCGGCGCTCTTGGCATAGCAGGTGACGGTGCCGTTGGCCGGGGCGTTGACGGTGATGCCGTAATAGGGGGTGTTGTCGCGCTGCTCCACGGTGAAGCTGGCAGGGATAGTCACG
>SFLH01000009.1 GCA_004554585.1 Clostridiales bacterium
AGATGGGATTTGAAATGCTGAAAAACCTTGTATTTCCAAGCATTTTTAAGCATTAGATGCCACTTCCCGATGTCGTATCGGGTCTACTCCTAAGCGGAACGTAGTGAGTTCGAGTCTCGCCGGGGGTGCCAAAAGCAACCGCTGTAAGCCGTCTTTTCGGTGGCTTACAGCGGTTTTTCTTTCTGCGTTTGCCGCAGTGGGAGCGATTATCTGCCGCGCATTTTCCTCCAAAAGAAGAGCCCAGAAAGGAGGCCGGGCACGCCGATCCAAAGGATCATCGCGCCCAGGGTAACCAGTTCAAAGGAGGAGACGGTCAAAGAACAGGCGATATACAGCAGGGTAACGGGAAGAGAAATCCCGCCGAGAATCCTGTGGGCGAGATACCAGGTCTCCTCGTCCAATACCGTCCACGGCAGGCGGAGACCAGTGTGTCTGCTGTAGGGCAGCTTCGGCGCCACGATTCCGGCAAAGAGCATCACGCAGGACACGACGGCCATGGCAAACATCCGCTCTCCGTATTCTGAAAACGTCACCACATCCAAGGCGATCAAAAGGGCAAATGCCACGCCGGCCACAAACATGCCGATGTTGCACAGGGTGGTCAGGCGCAGGACTTTCAGATTGCCGCCCTCGGCGGCCTCGCTGGTGAAAAGGGGCAGGTTGCGATAGAGAAGGATCGCCGCCGCCAGCAGACACGCGCCGGTCAAAAGGAGGGAGACGATCTCCTGACGGATGAGCAGCGCCAGCAGCAGGGCCCAAAAGGAAAGAAGCAGAATCCACCCTCTCTTCCGGCCAACTTGCCGCTGCAGCGTTTCCTGCCGTGCGTACTCCGCCAGCTGCTGGTTGGCCTTTGCCAGTTCTTCGGCCAAGTTCAGCCCGTCCTGGCTGTCCGCCGGAAGCTCCAGCAGTTGGCTGACGGAGACCCCCAGTACGTCCGCTATGCGCAGGACAACGTCCGCGTCGGGAACGGACAACCCGTTTTCCCACTTTGAGACGGTTTGCCTTACCACATGCAGCTGGACGGCCAGCTCTTCCTGGCTCATTCCTTTGGCTTTGCGCAGGGCTTTGATTTGCTCGTGAAGCATAGGTTCGTGCTCCTTTCCCCAGGGATCTGCATAGCTCTATGATATCCTCAGATGCCTTGCAGGGCAAGCAACAGAACTTAACAAGGAGTGTCTGGCCCAAAACTTTGTGCCACAGGAAACCATCCCACCACAGGAAGCCGGCCGCAGCCGCGTTCCTGTGGTGGGATGGTTGTTTGCGGAAAGACGGTCAAGAGGGTTCTCGCGACTTTCGCGCGGCACATTTTTCCGTCATGGCCCCCATCAGCCGGCCCAGCTTCCTAGGGAACCAATAGCACAGAAGGGTCTGCAGCTTATGGCTCTACCCGCATCATGCGATACCCAACTCCAATATGAGTTTGGATATATTGTGGAGAACCCGGCTCTTTTTCCAATTTCTTACGTAGAGTAGCCATAAATACGCGAAGTGAGGCAACATCGTTTTCCCAGCTCCTTCCCCAAATCTGCTGGGTGATGAAAGTGTGGGTCAGTACCTTGCCTACGTTTTTACAAAGTAAACACAGCAGTTTGTATTCACCGGGGGTTAAGTGAAGCTCTTGGCCATCCAAAAAAGCACAGCCAGCAGCATAATCCACTTTTAATTTGCCATTTGTAAAAACCGAGTCTGTATTCATAGAACCAATCTGCAGTGCGGATAAGCGCCGCTGTGTCACTCGCAGTCTTGCAAGCAGTTCTTCCACGGAAAAGGGCTTGGTCAGATAATCGTCCGCACCAGCATCCAGCGCATCGATTTTATCCGTATCCTCACTCCGAGCGCTGATTACAATAATGGGCATATTGGACCAAGAACGAACTTTGTGAATGACTTCCACACCATCCATATCTGGTAGCCCCAGATCCAACAAAATGATTTCAGGATTGTGGGAGGAGGCCTCCAGAATAGCTGTTTCTCCGTTTGCCGCAGTCAAGAAGCGATAACCATGGGCTTTTAATGTTGTAGTAATTAAATTGCGAACGGGGGTATCGTCCTCAACGACTAAAATCAAAGGTTTATTCATGTAGTTCTACCTCCCCGGCTGGTACAGAAAATGTAAAAATGGATCCATGAGGCAAATGATCGGTGACCATGATTTCTCCTCCATGTGCATTGACAATCGATTTGCACAGTGCCAAGCCCAGTCCCATACTGCGGCGACTATCCGCAATTTGATTGGACGCACTGTAAAACATATCAAAAATATGCGGTTTGTCTTGGTCTGAGATCCCCGGACCGTTATCTGCAATGGAAATATAAATATCGTTTCCTTTGCGTTTCCAACCTATGTCGATTTCAGAGCCTACTGGTGTGTACTTGATAGCATTGTCGACGATGTTAATGATAACTTGAACAATAAGCTTTGCGTCAATCTGCGCCAAAAGGTATTCCTCACTGTTCTGTACGTTCAAGTGGTATTCCGCGCTCTTCCGATTAATATGACGCAAGGCTTCCGCAACCACTTCATCAATCAGCTCCGTAGATACATGCAGGTTCATCTGTCCTTCTTCCAACCGACTGACGGACAACAGATTTTCCACTAGGTTAATGAGCCACATGGCATCATCGTATATATCGGTATACATTTGTTCCTTGGCCTCTGCATCAAATAAATCTCCGTTGGTGAGCAGGTTGCTGGCGTTTCCCGAAATAGAAGTAAGAGGAGTACGCAAATCATGAGAAATCGATCGAAGCAAATTAGCGCGAAGCTGTTCGTTTTTCGCCAAAACCGCAGCAGCTTCTTTTTCCTCTAAATTCTTTTGGTTTTCAAGGGCAAGAGCAGATTCCCCTAAAACAGAAAGAAGAATACTTGTTTCAAAGGAATCCAGAGGCCTATCCGATGTGGCAATACCCACAACCCCATAAATCTGCTTTCCAGTCCGTACCGATAGATAGGTGCAACAGGAATCGGAAAAGTTTTCTGTTCCTGAACCCGCCCGTTTATTGTTTGTCATCACCCATTGCGCTACCTCACGCTCTTTTTCAGAAGTGTACCGTTCCGGAGAAGGCGCACTGTCCGCAAGAAAGATTTCCGGCATTATAAGTTGTTCTTCTTTTATGCGGTATGCAATGATATCTCGTTGGAATATTTTTAACAACTGCTTTGCTGTTACCGAGATAATTTCTTCCTCCGTCCGAGCCTTTTGAAGATTCTGATTCATTTCGAGAAGAAGCTTTGTACGCCATGCTACCTGAGCAGATCGTTTGGCATGGGACTTCAGTTTGGATGCTAAGGATCCTGTAAGCAGGGAAGCTAGAAACATTACAAGAAAAGTAACAGGGTATCCGCTATCATAGGCATGCAGAGAAAATCTGGGCTCCGTAAAAAAGAAATTGAAGGTAAGTACACTGACGAAGGAAGCGATAAAACTGCAGACAGAACTCTTTGTGGATATAGAAACCAACATAACACCCAAAATATAAAGCGTGATAATATTGGCCTCCGTAAAGCCCATATTATAAAACAAAAATCCTATAACCGTGGCGAAAACAAGGAGCATCGCGCTTTTTAACAGATCGAGAATTGACAAGGTCGGCAGACGCATGATGTCTCGATGTTTCACAGCAAACCAACCATTCCATCCATTATCGGGAATGATGTGAATGTCAAGTTCTGATGTAAGCTCGATTAGCCGCTCAGTTAAAGATGGTTTCCGGAACAATATATGATGCGGGATCCCGCTACGGCCAAGCACAATTTTTGTAACCCCTGACAAGCGTGAAAATTCGGCAATCTGATACGCAACATCATCGCCATAAACTGTTTCAATAGATGCCCCCAATTGCTGCGCCAGATGAATATTGGCCTGGAGGCGTTCTTTATCCGTCTGGGGCATCCACTGAAACTCTTTTGTTTCTACAAATAATGCCGTAAATCCGCAACGGAAAGCACTTGCCATCCGTGCTGCTGTGCGTATGATTTTCTCATTAGACGGGGCAGCAGAAAGGCACACCAGGATATGCTCACGAGTGCGGTATTCCATCCTACGAGGGGAACCTTGGGTATATAACGCGGCTCTATCTGCACAACGACGTAAACCAATCTCCCGTAGTGCGCTTAATTGTGACAATGCGCAGTCGGAAAGCAACTCTCCCTTCTTTTGCTGAAGTAGACGTCGCTGCAGTCTTTCCGGCTCGATATCAATAAACTCCACCTGGGCCGCCTGATCAAACACATGGTCTGGAATACGCTCTGATGCTGACGATCCCAGGATGGAAAAAACAGTGTCTTGAATACTCTCAATGTGTTGAACATTCAGTGTTGTATAAACATCCACACCTGCTTTCAGCAATTCCTCTATATCCTGATAGCGCCTCATATGACGGGAATCATCCATATTCAAGTGAGATAAATCATCCACCAAAATCAGTTCTGGCGATCTTTTTAGACAAACATCCAAATCCATTTCATAAACGGGGCTCCCGTCCTGGATGACCGTTTTACAAGGCAACATCTCAAACTTTTCCGCCAACAATTTAGTTTGAGGCCACTGCTCACAGGAAAGAAAGCCAATAACTACATCCCGTCCTGCTTGTCTTGCCTTCTCGGCTATCTCCAACATAGAAAAACTTTTGCCGGTGCCAGAAAAATAGCTGGCAAAAATGGTGAGCTTTCCTGCATGCTGCTTGGGCAGTGTAACTGTATTCACTATAATCCCTCTTTTCAAGCAAGTGTATTATAGCATAATTCTACGACTTCTGTCCGCAGAGGTAATGGACAAAATTTAATACGAAAGATTGCTTATCGCTACTTTCCCATAGAACTTTTTGATGCTGCAGACTTTTTTCAACAGGTTTCCCTTTAGTAATTCTATTCTCTCTGGAAAAGGACTGCGGAGTTAGAGCAATACATTTCTGCTGCATCAGTGTTTCGCTTTTTATATCGGAATTGGCAGATATAACTGCCCCATCGGCATCTCCGCCATCAAAGGGTTTTATAACTTCCTGCTCATGTCCAACGGATAGATTGCAATGTACATTAGATAAGTGATTGATATCTTTCAAAATATTTGAACCAGTCGGTATGACGTTAAAGCAGGTGGTCGCAATATTTAAACCGGTTGTTCGCTCCTGTTCCTCGTTCTTCTGCCGAACCTTACCTAGGAAATTATCCACTCTCGCCATAATGTAATATCCCAATATTGCAGCTGCAGCAAAACTGCCCAGTAAAACGAAGTCTTCCATTCCCATTTCTATCCCTCTTTTTGCATCGTAAGGACACTGTACTGATATACGGAAGTACTTCCGTATATCACGCTGTGTTCCCAAGAACCAGAATTGTGATGTTTCCTGGCAAGCACCTGCGGTGATGACCGTCATCGCGAAGTTCCCGTTCTACTTAATATGCCGTTACTTTTTCCTTATACCCCCATTATCCACATCTTGTCTAAAAGAGGTATTAATGTATTATGGCGGATATTAAGGCGGTATTAAGACACAAGCCATTCCTCCGCTACTTCTTAGAAGCCGCGAACTCTGCGGTCAGGCTACGACGAGCAAAAATTTCACAAGCTGTCTTATAGCCAGCCAAACAGGTAGGCGACTGAAACCATAACAATTGTTGCACATACACAAACTGCGGCCAAGGTGATAAGAGGCATTCCAATGAAGATCATTAGAAAGCCCAAAAACTTATGATGAAAAATAAATTTTTCAATTGAGGAATCAATATACTTTTCAAAATGCGAGACACGATTTATTAATGCGAACATATCTGTCTCCTCCTTATGGCATTATGATAGCGCACAGAAACTAAAACTGGGGAAAAGATCGCACCTATGGAATTAAGAAAAGATAAAAGGCCGCCAGCCTGCCTGAAATACCCAGACAGGCCGGTGACCTTTTGAATAGCATATAAAGATGGACTCTGCCATTCTAAGCTTTAACTTTCTGCTTCAGCGTTTTGTCATAGTGGAATTGCATCGTGTGTGCCGCCACAATCGAAAACCAGCGGAAATGGCACTTATTTGGGCTCGTCCCCCACAAGCCCCATCGCCTTAGCAATATCTAAGTTTACGCCGAGAACATTGACGGTTTCTTCACCCAAAACACCAAACAACTTACCTTCTGTATTATCCTCCACGATTTGCTCCAGCACCTCCTCGCTCAGACCGGAGGCCGCTGCCAGGGCAGGGATCTGAATGGCGGCGGACTCGGGGGTGATATGGGGGTCCAGACCGGATCCGGAAGCAGTCATCAGATCGGCGGGGATGTCCTCCCGCTTCACATTTGGGTTAGCCTCCAGGAATGCCTCGATGTCAGCCTCGACCCGTTCCGTCAGTGCAGGATTGGAGGGGGCATAATTGTTTGAGCCCGAACTGAGCCCGGCAAATTCACTGCCATCGTTGCAGTATTGATTGCCCTGTTCATCTTCATAATAGGTGTTATAGTTATAGGCCGAAGGACGTCCCTTCATAAAATAGGGCTCCGTGAAATCTTGTCCCACATTTTCTGCCCCTACAGCCTGGCCGTCTGCATAGACCAAGCTGCCATTGGCTTGGCTGGGAAAAATCACCGCAGAAATACCGCTGAGCAATACAGGAAAGACAACACCACAGAGCAGCAACAGTATTAATGTTACCACCAACGACTGACGCGGGCCGCGAAAAAGAGCGTTCGTACTTGTTATTTTGTTCATAGTAAGGGACCTCCTCAGATGCTCATAGCTGTCAGTATGGGAGTAATCATCATGTCAATGATTTTTATTCCGATAAAGGGGGTGACGACGCCGCCCAAACCGTAGATCATCATATTCCGGGCCAACATTTTCCCGGAAGACATGGGGCGGTACTTGACACCCTTCATGGCCAGAGGAATCAGGCAGGGAATGATGATCGCATTAAAGATCAATGCAGACAGGATTGCACTGTTCTGTGTGCTCAGGTGCATGATATTCAAAACACCCAGTTGAGGGATAGCCGCCATAAACATAGCGGGAATGATCGCAAAATATTTTGCGATATCGTTTGCAATCGAGAAAGTGGTGAGAGAACCGCGGGTGATGAGCAGCTGCTTGCCAATCTCCACCACTTCCAGGATCTTGGTGGGGTCGGAGTCCAGATCCACCATGTTGGCGGCTTCCTTGGCCGCAGTAGTGCCAGAGTTCATGGCGAGGCCCACATTCGCCTGGGCAAGGGCTGGAGCGTCGTTGGTACCGTCGCCGGTCATGGCTACAATCTTTCCTTCCGCCTGTTCTTTTTTGATGACGCCGATCTTATCCTCCGGCTTGCACTCGGCAATAAAGCCGTCCACACCGGCCTCCTTGGCGATGGTGGCTGCGGTCAAAGGATTGTCGCCTGTACACATGATGGTTTTGATCCCGATGGCACGCAGACGTTCAAAACGCTCTGCCATGCCGGGCTTTACGGTGTCTTTCAGGTAAATAACGCCAAGTACCTGCTCATTTTGGCATACAACCAGCGGCGTACCGCCCAGGGAAGAAACCTTTTCTACATGGACATGCAGATCGGTGGGAACCTTTCCCCCCTGCGACGTAACATACTGCTCAATGGCATCCGAGGCGCCCTTGCGAACCTTGGTGCCATCAGGCAGATCCACGCCGCTCATGCGGGTCTGGGCTGTAAATTCCAGAAAGTAAGAGCCAGGGATCTCCTCGCTGTTGTCTCCCAGGCGGCGTGCCAGTTCCAGAGTGGATTTCCCCTCCGGCGTTTCATCGTGAAAGCTGGTCAGAGCCGCGCAGCGAATCAGATCGCTGCGGCTTGCACCCTCCACAGGGAAGAAATCAGTAGCCAAGCGGTTACCAAAGGTAATGGTGCCGGTCTTATCCAGAATCATGGTATCCACGTCGCCACAGGCTTCGACCGCCTTACCGGACATAGCGATCACATTGAAGCGGGTCACACGGTCCATACCCGCAATGCCGATGGCGGAGAGCAGACCGCCGATGGTGGTGGGAATCAGGCAGACCATCAGGGCAATCAGGGTGGACAGCGGCAGCTGAACCCCACAATACATACCGATGGGATACAGGGTGACAATCACAATCAGGAAAATGATGGTCAGGGAAACGAGAAGAGTGCTCAATGCAATTTCGTTGGGCGTTTTTTTCCGAGAGGCACCTTCCACCAGAGCGATCATCCGATCCAGAAAGCTGTTGCCGGGATCAGATGTGATGCGGATTTTCAGCCAGTCGGATACCACGGTGGTACCGCCGGTAACGGAGCAGAAGTCGCCGCCGCTCTCACGAACTACAGGAGCGGACTCGCCGGTGATAGCCGATTCATCCACCGACGCAATGCCCTCAATCACCTCGCCGTCGCCGGGAATCACCTCGCCGGCCACTACCATAACAACATCGCCCTTTTTCAGCTCGCTGGAAGAAACGATGGTTTCGTTACCGTCCTGATCCAGCAAATGGGCTTCGGTGTCCTTTTGGGCTTTCTTCAGGCTGGCGGCCTGCGCCTTGCCCCTGCCTTCTGCCACAGACTCTGCAAAGTTGGCAAACAGCACCGTCACTAGCAGAATAATGGAAACGATCAAATTGTAAGTACGCAGGCCGGTATCGCCCTCACCAAACAGCCCCGGCACAATCGTCAGCAGCAACGTGATAAAAAAGCCAATTTCCACTACGAACATGACCGGATTCTTGATCATATATCGGGGATCCAGCTTTTTTACTGAACCGATGAGAGCCTGTTTCAGGATTTCCGGGGTCAGCAGCTTTTTATTTTGTTTCTTACTCATATTACGAAAAGCCTCCTTAGCCCCAAAGGGTTAGATGTTCCGCAATGGGGCCCAGCGCCAGCGCCGGAAAGAATGTCAGCGCAGCAAAGATATACACCACGAACACAAGAATCACAGCAAAACTTACGGTACTGGTCCGCAGCGTGCCAGCAGACTCGTTTACATAGTTCTTCTTCATCAGCGAGCCTGCAATGGCCAATTGAATCACGATGGGCAGATACCGCCCCAGGAACATGACAATACCGGTGGTGATATTCCAGAAATAGGTATTATCTGCCAGGCCTTCAAATCCGGAACCGTTATTCGCTGCAGAGGAAGCGTATTCATACAGCACCTGGCTCAGGCCGTGGAAGCCGGGATTGGTAATGCCTGCCTGACCGGCTGCCGTCGCTACCGCCAGGGCAGAGAAAGCCAGAATCAGCAGCGGGTGGATAATAATGGCCAATGCGGTAAGCTTCATCTCGCGCCCCTCGATCTTCTTGCCAAGATATTCGGGGGTACGTCCTACCATCAACCCACAAATGAATACTGCCAGGATGGCGTACAGAATCATATTCATAAGGCCCACACCCTTGCCGCCAAAGACGCAGTTGAGCATCATGTGCAGCAGCGGCACCATGCCACCCAGCGGTGTCAATGTGTCGTGCATATTATTGACCGTACCTGTAGTGAAAGATGTGGTCACCGTGGTAAATAGAGCGGATTGGGCAATACCGAAGCGTACCTCTTTGCCCTCCATGCTGCCTGCGGACTGGTTGAGGCCGATTCCAGCCAGAGCCGGATTGCCCTGCAGCTCCGCCCAATAGCAAAGGCTCAGGCCTACCAGGAACAAAATCCCCATGGCCAAAAAGATGCTTCGGCCTTCTTTGCCGAACAGCCGGGCGGTGATTCCTTCCTGATGAGCAGGCAGAGCATTTTCCGGGGCCTTGCTCTTCTGATGCTGGCGACGACCGTCTCCCACCATTTTTCCAAAGGTAATGACGCAGGCGCCGGGCAGCAGCATCATGGAGTACAGCTCAATCAGGTTGGACAGTATGGTAGGGTTCTCCATGGGCGTGGTGGAATTGGCGCCAAAAAATCCACCGCCATTGGTACCCAGGTGCTTAATGATTTCAAGTGCTGCTACGGGACCCATAGCCAGGACTTGGTATGTACCTTCCAGAGTTTGCACCACCATATTCTCCGAAAAGTTCTGCGGCACACCCTGCCATACCAGCAGCAGTCCGCCTACCAGAGAGAAGGGCAGCAGTACACGGGTGGTGATGCGAACCAGATCGGCAAAAAAGTTTCCCACATTGTCCTTCGTTTTTCCAGCTAGGCCACGGATAAAGGCCACACAGGCAGCATAGCCGCTGGCTGCCGAAACAAACATCATAAAGATAATGACCAGCATCTGAGAAAGATAGCTCAATCCGCTTTCACCAGAGTAGTGCTGCAGATTGGTGTTGGTCATAAAACTGATAATGGTATTGAAGGCCAGAGTGGGCTCCATTCCCTCAATCCCATTGGGATTCAAGAGGGGGAGACTCTGAATCCGGAGAATGATATAGCTCATGGCGATCATCACTGCGTTGGTGCCAATAAGGGCCATGGCGTACTGTTTCCAGTTCATACCCTTGTGGGGATCTACCACGCTCAATTTATAAATTACCCCGTCTACTCGATCAAATACGGGGTCGGCAAAGGTGCGTTTTCCTGCGGCAATATGATACAGATACCGCCCCACCGGAATGACAAGGATCAAATAAATGATCAATGTCAGAACCAGCTGTAACATATGAAACTCCTCCTATACTGTGTCCTCGACATTAAAATCGCTCCGGATGCGCCAAGGCGTATACCAGATATCCGCCCAGCAGCAAAACAATCATTCCAAGCAAAATCATACGGTTCAACTCCTACGCTCAATTATTCCTGAGAATCGACTTGACGCTGGCACCAATTCACCAGCATCCAGACAAGGCCAAAACCAGCCAACAGGGTTCCGACCATAAAGCAATCCATCATACTCGTGGCTCCTTTCGTTGATATAAATGGTGCCATGCCGCATGCGTCATTTTTCCAACAATGATCGTCAGCGCAAACATTCCAATGATGGCGCCGATCATAGCCGTGCGAAGCAGCATATACTCTGCCATAAGAGCGTTCTCCTTTCGCAATTGACAGGCAAGCAAAACACAAAACATCTGTTTTGCGTTCATAGCATACCGTGCTCTGTAATAAGTGGGGATTAAGGAAGACGACGGGATATTAACAGGAGATTAATATTTCGCCATTCCATGCCGTGAACTATGTCGCTTTCTCGGCAGAAACCAAGGGGAGCGTAAACTGGAACGTAGTCCCGGCTGGCATATGGTCCAGTACATCAATTTTTCCCCCATGCATGGCGACAATAGATTGGCATAGATTGAGCCCAAGCCCCAGACCTCTTTGACAATCCCCTTTCCCTTGCCCGGCAGTGTAGAACAAATCAAACAAGCGCCTTTTTGCATCATCCGGAATTCCCGGGCCATCATCGGTGACGCTTATCTGCATGACATTTCCTTTCTTTACGGCACTCAGTTCAATATTTGATCCCTTAGGCGTGTACTGAATTGCGTTGTTCATAATATTGATGATGACGCACTGAATCAGTCTTGCGTTCATAGTAGCCATGAGTGTGGCATCTTCTATATGGACAGATATGTGATGTTCTATAGCTCTGCGATCCAGATGTGTAACGACACTCTGGAAAAGATCTTCGATCAGTTCTGGACTCATTTTGAAGGATTCCTTATCTGTTTCCAGATGAGTGGCTACCAACAGATTTTCTGTCATGTTAATCAGCCAGTTTGTATCGTCATAAATTGCCGTGTATAGCTTTTTCCTGATTGCCGGATCAAGTGCAGACTCTTCTTGCATAAGCATATCGGCACTGCTACTGATGTTTGTGAGCGGTGTACGTAAATCATGCGAGACCACTCGAAGCAAATTGGTTTGCAGCCGCTCTTTTTGCGTCTGAAGCGCTACTTGATTCTGTCCTTCCTGCAACCGGATACGTTCCTGGCTGAGACCGCACTCACTTAATATGGCAATCATAAGGTTTTTTTCAAAAGTGTCCGGGATGGAATAACCTACAATAGGAATTCCTACAATCCCCATCACTTCCTGTGTTCCTCTGACGGAGAGAAAAAGCCATTTGGAATCTGGCAGTGTGTTTGTGGTTGCACCTGCGTGCTTGTTGTTTCTTTGTACCCACTTGGCCACCCCGATTTCTTCGGCCCCCAGTTCCGTTATAATATTCTGTTCATCGGCCGGCTCTACTCGAAATTCCAATTCCCTTTCCGTTCCGCTTAAAGCATAGAGAACAGGTCGGCTAAAAAGTCGATTCAATTGTTCTGCAGCCAACCGAAGGCAATCCCATTCAGTCCGTCCTTTTTGCAGTTTTTGACTACTCCCCAGAAGTAGTTCCGTATAATAGCTCTTTTGTGCCGCCAAACGTGCTTGTGTTTTTACCCGGCTGGCTAGAGAGCTTGCAATAATACTGGAGAAAAGCATAATGAGGAATGTAACAGGATAGCTGGGGTTATTGGCTTGAAAGGTAAAACGCGGTTCTATAAAAAGAAAATTGAAAGCAGCAACACTGAGGAGAGACTCAATTGCACCATAAAAGTGACCATTTGTCCAAACCGCAGTAATAAGAACGCCCAAAATGTAAACCGTAATAATGTTTGATTCGCTGAATCCAGCGTAATAAAAGCCAAATCCAGCAAGGGAGGAAAGTAGTAAAGAGGCCAGCATAATGCCTGTGTCTTTCCATGTAAAGCGTGCTTTTGGAATATGAAGCTTTCCAAGAGGCTTTTTATATAGCGGTTGGTGATCCGGAATGATATATATATCCAGATCTGTTAGTTCAATCAGGCGATCAGCCAGACTTTTTTTCCCTGTAATAGGGTTTTGCCTGTGGTTGATGCGCCCCATAACAATTTTTGTTACGCCACTGACGCGAGCATATTCCGCAATCTGCACGGCGGGTTCAGTTCCATATACCGTAGAAATCTGTGCGCCCAGCTGCTCCGCGAGACGCAGATTACTACGCAGGCGCTTCAGGTTTTCGCCGGATAATTCTTTTGTTTCCGGTGTCTGCACAAAGAGCGCCGTGAAACCACTGTGAAAGGCTTCCGCCATTCGTGCAGCGGTTCGGATCACTTTCGCATTGGAAGGTGCAGACGAAAGACAGATCAAAATGTGTTCCCCGGCTTTCGTGCTCTTTTCTTTACCCTCCTGCAGCGCCGCGCGGTTCAGCTGATCCGCGGTACGCCGCATAGCGATCTCACGCAGGGCAGCCAAATTTTCGGTGCTAAAAAAGTTTTGGAGGGCCTGTTTTGCTTGGCGCTCCCGGTACACTTTTCCCATCTGGAAGCGTTTCACCAACTCATCAGGCTCAATATCCACCAGTTCAACCTGATTGGCCCGGTCAAAAACATGATCCGGGATTCGCTCATTGACTGCAATGCCTGTGATGGAGGACACCAAATCGTTCAACGACTCCAAATGCTGCACATTCACTGTGGTATAGACGTTGATCCCAGCCTGAAGTAGTTCTTCTATATCCTGATACCGCTTTGTGTGTCGGCTCCCTTGGGCATTATTGTGGGCCAATTCGTCTACCAGAATGAGTTGTGGTTTCCTCTGCAGTGCTCGATCCAGATCAAACTCTTTTAGCTTAATTCCGTGATAGTCAATCTCTTTGCAAGGTAAACGCTCCAGCCCATCTAAGAGCGCCAATGTATCTGGTCTGGCATGCGGCTCCACATAGCCCACCACAACATCCATGCCCTCTTCTTGTGCTTGATGGGCTGCCTCGAGCATGGCATAGGTCTTGCCTACACCCGCTGCATAGCCAAAAAAGATTTTTAGCTTTCCGGGAAGGAGTGTGCTTCCTGCACCTATCTCAACACCTGACCTTGTCTGCTGTATCTTCTCCATATGTATCTTCTCCTGCAATATCGGCCTGTGGTATACATGAGTGTTTATATCGTACCATGTGGCATGCTATAAAATAATAAGAGATTGCCTAAACGTATTAAGATCAAATAAAGATATATACAAAAAAACAAGCCGGATGTCTGTTTTCAAACAGCATTCGGCTTGTGAAATAGATGAGAAAAACAATGTTGGATTGAACTATCAATAAGGTATTGGTGTGAATTACTTTAGAACTCTGTCATGACAGCAAAAAGACATTTCCATCTTAGAGAAATATTATAAGCGTGGGTTTGCGGTATGGTATCTTTAACTATGGAAAACTCCCGTCTCCCACTTGGAGACGGTTTTGTGGCTCACATCGATCTTTGCCGCCAGCTCGGCCTGGGTGAGCTTTCTGGCCTCTCGCAGCTGCTTGATGGTGCTTCCGGTTACATAGGCGTCCATAGTTGCGCTCCTTTTCTCAAACTGACGCCATGATACCAGAAGGGACGCCGGGGGGCAACCTGCGCAGCGTAGACCTCCGGCCTAGCTGGCGGGGGAAAACCGGACAGGACGCCGCCTGCCTGCTGTGGTATAATGGCCTGACAGAAGGGGTCCCCGGCGCCCCGGGGACCTGCGGTAGAAAGGACGTGAGAACATGAAACTGGACCGGCTCATCGGCATTCTCTCCCTCCTGCTCCAGCGGGAGAAGGTCACTGCGCCGGAGCTGGCGGAACGGTTCGAGGTCTCCCGGCGGACCATCCAGCGGGACATCGACACCCTGTGCCGGGCGGGCATCCCCCTGGTCACCACCCAGGGCGCCGGCGGCGGCATTTCCATCCTGGAGGGCTATCGGGTGGACCGCACCCTGCTCACCGGCCCGGAGATGCAGGCCATCCTGGCGGGTCTGCGCAGCCTGGACAGCGTCAGCGGCACCCGGCGCTATGCCCAGCTCATGGAGAAGCTGGCGGCGGAGACGGGGGGGCTGGTACCCGGCGGGGCCCACATGCTCATCGACCTGGCCTCCTGGTACAAGGCCAGCCTGCCCCCCAAGATCGAGGCCATCCGCGCCGCCATCGAGGCGGGGCGGACCATCCGCTTCACCTACTTTTCCCCCAAAGGGGAGAGCCAGCGGGAGGCGGAGCCAAACTGCCTGCTCTTTCATTGGTCCTCCTGGTATGTGTGGGCCTTTTGCCGCCAGCGGGAGGACTTCCGCCTCTTCAAGCTCAACCGCATGACCGGTCTTTCTCTGGGGGAATCTGTTCCGCCCCGGCAGGCCCCCCTGCCTGACCTGGACCCGGAACGGGTCTTTCCCCCGGCCTATGAGGTGGTCATCCTCTTTGACCCGGCGTATCGCTGGCGGCTGGTGGAGGAGTATGGGGCGGAGAGCTTCACTCAGACGGCCGACGGCCGCCTGCGGTTTGCCGGTGGCTTTCCGGACAAGGACAGCGTGTTCCACTGGCTGCTGACCTTTGGGGACGGGGCGGAGCTGTTGGAGCCGGCGGACCTGCGCCGGGACCTGCACCAGCTGGCCTTGCGCCTGGCCAGGCGGTACGAAGAGGAGGGGTGACGGGCTTGCCCTCGGGAAGGGGGAAAATCAAATCCCCCGGACCATAGGGGCCCAGGGGATGGGAAGAAACTTAAAAGCCTGTGGCGGCCTCATAGCGCTTCAGCGCTTCCTGCCACGGGCTGTAGGAGAGGTCGGACCGATGGTCTTGGAACAGCCCCGTCTCCTGCAGATAGCCTGCCAGATAGCGGGTGACCTTGGCCGCGCCGTAGGCGTTGAGGTGGTCCCCGGCGTCCCGGGTGTCTCGGTTCCAGTCGATCTGCAGCTGGTCGTTCATCAGATTCATGTCCATCTGGGGACAGCCCAGCTCCTCCGCCAGGTCCAAGATGCCGTTGTATTTGGCATAACTCCAGTTGAGGGTGCTGGGAGTGCGCAGCAGGAGCAGCTGGGCCCCATTTTCCTGACACAGGTCGCGGATGGCCTCCACGTAGGAGAGGTTCACCTTGGGGATGGGGGCAATTTCCTGGGTCTCGTGCATGTAGTTGGTGTCCTTGCTGGGCTGAATCTCCACGCTGTGGCGGTAGCCCTTGTAGTCGTCCGTCCAAGTGTAGTCCGCCTGCTCGGTCAGGTCTGTCCACGCCAGGTCCTTCCACCGGTCGTGATACAGAAAGACGGAAAAGTATTTTCCCAGCATGGAGATGTCCACCTTGGATTTGGGGATCTCCCGGTAGACGGCGTTGGTCTCCAGGATGACCAGCTTGGGCTTCTGGGCCTGGAAGGCCCGCTGAACCATGAGGAAACTGTAGTCCAGGGTCTGGCCGCTGGTGGCGGCCACGTAGGCGGTGTATCCCGTCTCCCGCCACAGCTGCATGGGGGAGATGGAGGAGTAGGCCTCGCTGTCTCCCACCACCATCACGTCGATGGTGTCCTCCCGCTCCCCCAGAATGCCGTTGGCGCGGACCTCTTCCATGCCGAACTCGCTCTGGTTGTTCTTGGGTAGGAAGAGCAGGGACGCGCCCGAAAGCAGGAGGATGAGGCCCAGAGAAAAAGCTAGGATGCTCAGCACCCGTTTGCAGTATGTCATATTCACGCCCCCTTAAAAACTTGCGTACATGGGGTCGACGGGCAGATAGCCAGCCCCGTAGGCCCCAAAGATCACCACGAAAAGGATCAGCCCGTAGTAGCACAGCCAGCGCACCGCCAGCGGCCGCTGCGCCAGGGCCTGCCGCAGGCGGAAGCCCTTCTCCTCCTGGAACAGGGCCAGGACAAAGAGCAAGATCAGGGAGACGCCCAGCACGAGAACGTCGTATTTGTCCAGGCCCAGGGACAGGATGCTGTGGTCCCAGAGGGTGGTCAGCTGGAAGTCGGTGAAGATCTTCCGGAACATGGCCAGCCCCGCCCACAGGCCGTTGGCCCGGAAGAAGAGCTCGCCGATGCACACCAGCACCGCCGTGCGGGCGATCTGCATCCACCGGTAGGGCAGGGCACTGCGGGAGATACCCAGGGCCTGGGCGGCCCGCAGGGCAAAGGGATCGAAGAGATTCTCCAGCAGGATCAGGGCAAAGTGGTACATGCCGAAGAAGATGTAGTGCCACCCTGCCCCGTGCCACAGGCCGTTACCCAGCCACACGCAGAACAGGGCGATGGATCCGGCTACCAGGGGGCCGAAGTGGTTGCCCATCACCTTCCGGGCCCGGGAGGTCAGCTTTTTCATGGGCTTTGCCATGGACAGGGGATAGAACACATAGTCCTTAAACCAAGTGCCCAGGGTGATGTGCCAGCGCTGCCAGAACTCCGAAATGCTCTTGGAGAAGAATGGCCGCCGGAAGTTCTCCGGCAGGGTGACGCCGAAGATCTCGCCGGTGCCCATCACCAGGTCCATGGTTCCGGAGAAGTCCATGTACAGCTGGATGGTGTAGCACACCACGGCCACGGCGATGACAAAGCCGTCGTAGTTCTCATAGCCCTGAAAGACGGTGCGGACGAAGAGATTCAGCCGGTCGGCGATCACCAGCTTTTTCATCACGCCGAACAGAAGGCGCTGCAGGCCAAAGGAGAGGTTGTGGTAGGTGAGCCGGGGCGCCTGCCACAGCTGCCCCGCGGTCTGCTCATAGCGGCAGATGGGCCCCTCCATGATTTGGGGGAAGAAGCTGAGAAACAGGGCCAGCCGCAGCAGATTGGTGTCGGCGGGGATCTTCCTGCGATAAACGTCGAAGAGGTAGGAGGTCGCCTGCAGGGTGTAGAAGGAGATGCCGATGGGCATGAGAAAGGCCGGCGGGGTCAGCTGGACGGTGCTGCCCAGGGCCTGGAGGAGATCGTTGACGTTGACGGTAAAAAACACCGCATATTTCAGCGTCACCAGGATGCCCATCAGGGAGAGGAAGGCCAGGGCCATCACCGCCCGCTCCCGGGTCTGGGCCTGCCGGCGCAGCCGGCGGCGGTCGGCTTTTTCGCCGGCGGCAACCAGCGCGTCGGATCGCCGTTGTATCTCGGCCAGCCACAGCCCAAAATAGTGGATCAGGAGGGTGGCCAAGAGCAGGTAGACCAGTAGTTTCCCGCTGATGGCCCAGAAGAACACATAGCTTGCCCCCAGCAGGACCAATCTGCGCCCCATTTGGGGCAGTACCCCGTACAGCCCCACCGTAATGGGGAGGAAGATGACCAGAAAGGCGAGGCTGAAGTACGAGGAGATGATCAGCACGTTATCCCTCCTCTTGTAGGCGCTGGACCAGCTCCCAGATGGCCTGGGCGGAGTTGAAGTTGACTGGCACGATCTCTACGGTGGGGATGGTGATGTCATACTCCTCCTCCAGCTCTGCCACCAGGGCGAGGATGGACAGGGAGTCCAGATAGTGTCCGTCGATGAGGTCTTTGCAGGTGAGGTAGTTGGCCTCCGGCTGAATGTCTTCCAGAATTTCCAGCAGTTTCTTATCCATGATGATCTTCTCCTTTCGTGTGGTGGGGGGTGTTTAGGGGGACGGTCCACATCCCCTCGCGGACGATGGTCTCCCGGCCGTCCTCGTCCCGCAGGCGGATCTGGGGCAGGTCCCGGCTGAGGAAGAGGGATAGGCCTTCCGTGGCGCAGTAGGCGCCGGCATTTTCAAAAGCCAGCACGTCCCCCACAGCCAGGGCGGGGAAGGGGCGGCGTTTGACCAGGATGTCGTTGATGGTACACAGGCTGCCGCAGACCGTCCAGGTCTCCTCTTCCTGGCAGGGCCGGTCTGGCAGAAGGCGCAGCCTGGGCGCGCGCATGGCCATGGCTTGGCCGTAATAGGTCAGCTGGTGAATGCCGCCGTCTACCAGGGCGTAGCCCTCGCCCCGGTTGCGCTTGAGGTCCACCACCCGGGTCAGGTAGGTCCCGCAGCTGGCGGCGATGCTCCGCCCCAGCTCCAGGACCAGGGGGCCGGAGAAGCGCAGCTGAGACAGCATGGCGGAAAATTCCGCCAGGAAGGCGGGCTCGTCGAATTCCTCCCCCTCAAAGTAGGCCACGGGCAGTCCCGGGCCGAACTCCAACAGTTCGGGGACGTATCCCTCCTGCTGGGCCAGCCGCTGGATCACCTCGTCCACATAGGCCAGCTCCCGGCGGAGCTTTTTCAGGGAGAATTTCTGGGTGCCCGAAAAGTACTGGATGCCCCGCAGGCGGATGTGGGGGTCCTGGCGGCAGGCCCGGACCAGCTGGGTCATGGTCTCCTCGTCCATGCCGAACTGGTTGCCGCTGGTCAGGCGCAGCAGCAGGGGCAGGGGCCTGCCGTGGCGCCGAGCGGCCTGGGTCAGCAGGGCCAGCTGGGCTGGGGACTCCGCGGTGAAGCAGCCCAGAGGGCGCTGACTTCCCACGGCTTGGTCCACCAGCTCTGGCTCCTTGACCACCCCGGAGAGGACAAACTTCTCCTCGGGCAGGGCCAGGGCCTTGCAGATCTGATACTCCCCCCAGGAGCAGATCTCCAGGTGGTCCACCCATGGATGGAGGGCCTGCAGAAGGAAGGTGTTGGCCTTGACGGCGTAGCAGAGCTTCACCTGGGGGGGCAGCTGGGCCCGCAGATAGGCCACCCGCGCCCGCAGAACGGCCAGGTCAAACACATAGGCCGGGGTCTGGCCGCCCTCCGGCCGGGGTGCAGCAGGGATTTGGTTCATGATTGACGCCTCATTTCCAGGAGTTTTTTTCGGTCCACCTTTCCGTTCTTGGTCAGGGGGAAGGCGGGCAGGGGATACAGGGCCCCGGGCACCATGTAGGCCGGCAGGGACTGCCGGAGGGTGTGGTGGAGGGCCTTACGCTCGACCTGGCCGGTGTAGAAGCCATAGAGGCGGTGGTCGGCAAAGACCACACAGCAGCGCTCCACCCCCGGCACCTGGGCCACGGCCCGCTCCACCTCCTCCAGCTCCACCCGGTGGCCCAGGTATTTCACCTGGAAATCCTTTCTCCCCCGGAAGAGCAGCTCCTGCCGCTGGTTGTAGCAGGCCAGGTCGCCGGTGCGGTAGATCCGCTCGGGGTAGTGGGGGTTGAGGGGGTTTTGGCAGAAGGCCCGGGCGGTCTGTTCCGGGGCGTTGAGATAGCCCAGGGCCAGGGCCGTGCCGCGGACGCAGAGCTCCCCCACCTGGCCGGGGGTGGTGATCTCCCGCCCCTGCTCGTCGAGAAGGAAGACCCCCTCGTTGGGGAAGGGACGGCCGATGGGCAGCCCCTCGGCGTAGTCCCGGGTCCGGTCCACCCGGTGGTAGGTGCAGTTGCAGGTGATCTCTGTGGGGCCGTAGAGGTTCACAAAGTCTGCCTGGGGCAGGTGGCGCATCCAGGTCTCCAGGGCTTTGCGGGGCATCTCTTCTCCGCTGAAGAGCACCCGCTTGACCGAGGTGGGGGTGCGATAGTCCAGCCCGTGGAAGGAGCTGACCAGACACAGGGCGGACACGGCCCAGATCAAGGTGGTCACCTGGCATTCGCAGAGCCGGTCCACCAGGGCGGCGGGGGTGGAGAAGAGCTGCTTGGGCAGAAGAATTAAGGTGGCCCCGGTCTTTAACGCGGCGTAGATATCCTTCACTGACACGTCAAAGTCAAAGGGGGCCTGGCAGGCCAGGACGTCCTCCTGATCGATGCCAAACAGGGGCACGAAGCAGTCGATGAAGTCCAGCACGCTCCGGTGGCTGACCACCACCCCCTTGGGCACTCCGGTGGAGCCGGAGGTGAAGTTGGCGTATAAGGGGTCGGTGTCCATGGCCTGTTGGCGGACCGCTGCCAGGGCTGCGGGGTCTGCCGGTGTCTCTGCCAGGTCCTTGGCCAGCAGGATGCTCTCCTCCGGCATCACCTGCCGGGCCAGGTCGTAGTGCTGCTCGTCGGTGATCAGCCGCTTCGCGCCCAGAACCGCCTGGACCTGCTGGAGGCGGGCGGCGGGCAGGTCGGGGTTGAGCAGGACATAAAAACAGCCCGCCTGGACGATGCCCAGAAAAAGCCCCAAAGTGGCGGCGCTTTTTTCCGCCAGCACGGCCACAGGATCTCGCCGGGCGGTCAGGGGGAGCAGGCCGCTGCCCACCCGCTGGGACAGGTCCAGCAGCTCCTCCCAGCGCAGGTGGACCTGCCCGTCGTCCACGGCGATTTTTTTCGGATGGGCGCGGACCCGTGCCTCTAAATATTCCAAAACGTTTCGTTTCATGGTCTGGTCTCGACCTCCTGTTCGGTGCGATGGGTTTCAAGGGAAAGGGGAGGGGGAGGGGCCTGAGGCCCCTCCCCCTCCGGTGGTCTCTGCCGGCGAAAGGCCGCCGGGGGAGGAAGACACTGCTATCATAAAAGAATTTTCTGAAGTTTCCCCTATGGAAGTTCTGAAGAAATCTGAAATTGCCCCATTCCCTCTATCTCACCGCCGGATTCTTCGGTATAATGAACTTACATTCCCCAGGAGAAAGGAAGTGCGTTTCCATGGATGCCAAGAAAATCCTCTTTGCCGACGATGACCCGGAGATTCGGGAGGTCCTTCAGCTGCTTTTGACCAGTGAGGGATATCAGGTGGAGGCGGTCTCCAACGGGGAGGAACTGTTGTCCCGGCTGGATGACTCGGTGGACCTGGTGATTCTGGACATCATGATGCCGGGGATGGGGGGCTACCACGTCTGTGCGGAAATCCGCAAGCAGTCGGCGGTCCCGGTGCTGTTTCTCACGGCCAAGTCCCAGGACTCTGACAAGACCATGGGCTTTTCCGCCGGGGGAGACGACTATCTGGTCAAACCCTTTTCCTACACGGAGCTGATCTCCCGGGTCAAGGCCATGCTGCGCCGGTATTACGTCTACGGCGCCAAGGCTCCGGAGCAGAGCCAGGTCCTGCGCTGCTGCGGCAATATCGAGATTGACCTCAACCGCTGCGTGGTGCGCCGGGACGGCCAGGAGGTGGTCCTGACGGACACGGAATACCGCATCCTGTGCCTGCTGGCCACCCACCCCAAAAAGGTCTTTTCCGTGCAGAACATTTACGAGAGCATTTGGGACGAACCCTTCCTCTATACCTCAAACAACACCGTCATGGTCCACATCCGCAACATCCGCCGCAAGCTGGGGGACGATCCCCAGAACTGCCAAACCATCCGCACCGTTTGGGGGAGGGGGTACCGGATTGAGTAGGCTCTTTCGCTATTGGGGCCTGAGCAGCCAGCTCTTCTGCGGGGCGCTGCTGTCCCTGCTGCTGGCGGCGCTGGCCTTTGTGCCCAGCTTTCTCATCGGCACCTGGGTGCTGGAGAACACCGTGTATGGCGAGGCCTTCGCCCGGCAGGCGGAGGGGGAGGCCTTTGTGGAGCTGCAGGAGTACGTGGACCGGGAAGGGATCGGCCAAAACAACCTCCACCTGCTCAACACCTGGTGCGGGAGAGAGGAGGAGATCTATCTCAGCCTCTACCTGGACGGCTGGCCCCTGTATGAATCGGCGGTCCCGCCGGCGATCCTGGACCCGGAGCTGTTTGTCCTTGCCGAGGAGGACCCTGAGTGCGAGCACACCCTTGTCCTCCAGGACGGCACAGTCACCCAGGCCTTCCTGTACTTCTACGCTGGGGACGCCTATTTCTATTGGGTTATTGTGCTCTCCGTGCTTGTTGCCGTGGCTGTCTTCTCCGTGTGCTTTATCACCATCGTCCACCGCAAGCTGCGCTACATCACCCGCCTGAAAGGCGAGCTGGACATCCTGGCCGGGGGCGACCTGGGCCACAAGGTGGCAGTGAAAGGCCGGGATGAGCTGAGCGACCTGGCCGCCGGCATCGACCAGATGCGCCGCTCCATCCTGGCCCACCAGCGGGCGGAGGAGAAGATGCGTTCCACCAACTCCCAGCTGGTCACGGCCATGTCCCATGACCTGCGCACCCCCTTGACCTCCCTGCTGGCCTACCTGGAACTGCTGGACCGGGGGAAGTATGACAGCGAGGACCAGCGCCGACACTTTGTGGCCAAGAGCCTGGAAAAGGCCCTGCGCATTAAGTCCATGGCCGACAAGCTCTTTGAGTATTTCCTGGTCTACTCCTCCGAGTGGGAGCAGGCCGACTTGGAAGTGCTGGAGGCTGACGAGCTCTTCCAGCAGATCTGGCGGGAGTACGTCTTCTCCCTGAAAAGCCAGGGCTTTCAGGTGCGGGCAGACTTCGGTGCCCTGGACAGCCGGGTGGAGGTCAACGTGGACCTGCTCCACCGGGCCTTTGACAATCTCTACGCCAACATCCTGAAGTACGCCGATGCCGCCAGCCCTGTGGAGGTGGCCTACCGCCGCCAGGACCACCAGGTGGTCCTCACCATCGCCAACACCGTCTCCCCCGCCCGGGACACCATCGAGAGCACCAACATCGGACTGAACACCTGCCGGCGGATCTTCCAGTATCACGGCGGGCTCTTCCAGGCAGAGGAAACGGACCATCGATTCTGCGTCCATATCCATCTGCCCTTCGTGGGGGAGACCCCCGGTCCTCTCAGCCGGGAACTGCCCCCGCCCCAGGCATAGACCTTTCCTGTTTACCGCAACGCAAAAAGCCCCGGAACCATCTGGTTCCGGGGCTTTTGAAACAGGGAAAAACAATCCGCTCCTGAGTAAATGAGAAATCAGCGCTTGGAGAACTGGGGAGCGCGACGGGCGGCCTTCAGGCCGTACTTCTTTCTCTCCTTCATTCTGGGGTCGCGGGTGAGGAAGCCAGCGGCCTTCAGAGCGGGACGATACTCGGCGTTCATCTCCAGCAGGGCGCGGCTGATGCCGTGGCGGATAGCGCCGGCCTGGCCGGTGACACCGCCGCCGGTGACGGTGGCAACGATGTCCACCTTGCCCAGCAGGTCAGTGGTGTCCAGGGGCTGGCGGACGATGAGCTTCAGGGTCTCCAGACCGAAGTAGTCGTCCATATCACGGCCGTTGATGGTGATGCTGCCGGTGCCGTTGGGGAACAGGCGCACGCGAGCCACGGAGGACTTCCGGCGGCCGGTGCCGTAGTGGTAAGGCTTCTTGCTCTTATACATGTCTTCGCTCCTCCTTATTCTGCGGCCCACAGTTCGGGCTTCTGTGCGGCGTGGATGTGCTCGGGGCCGCGGAAGATCTTCAGGCGGGTCAGGGAATCCTTGGTGATGATGTTCCGGGGCATCATGCCGCGGACAGCCAGCTTCATGGCCAGCTCGGGCTTGTCCTGCATGAGCTTGCGATACTTGGTCTCTTTCAGGCCGCCCACCCAGCCGGAGTGGGTGCGATAGTACTTCTGATCCAGCTTCTTGCCGGTCAGCACGGCCTTTTCTGCGTTGATGACGATGACAAAGTCACCGCAGTCGGCGTGGGGGGTGTATTCGGGCTTGTGCTTGCCCCGCAGCAGGGTGGCTGCCACGGCAGCGGTTTTCCCGAGGGGCTTGCCAGCGGCGTCAAGGATATACCACTTGCGCTCGATGTTGCCCTTGTTAGCCATAAAAGTGGACATAGGGTCGAACCTCCAATGATAAATTCTGTTCCTTATAGTTAAGGAGGGCCGGTGGCTTCTCCCGCTTTACAAAGGGTCCCTGCCCCTTTATAATGCTGGAGAAACCACAGGCCGGCCTTTTCAGCGGACTACATTATAATACGGAGAAAAATCCCTGTCAACGCTTTTTTGGAATTTTTTAATTTAGACCGTCCTGTTCTCTTGTTTTCGCGTGATATCTCTCTCATGCTCTTGAAATCTCAGCTTGCAATTTCATTTTTTGTTCCCAAGGAGGCACAGCTATGCGCAAAATTCTCAGTTTGCTCCGCCGGTGTGTGGAGGATTACGACATGATTTCCCCCGGCGAGCGGGTGGCCGTGGGGGTGTCCGGGGGAAAGGATTCCCTGGTGCTCCTGGCCGGCCTGGCCCAGCTGTCGACCTTTTATCCCGGGGGCTTTTCCGTGGAGGCCTTCACCGTGGACATGGGCACCCCGGGGCTGGACCTTTCCCCCCTGGACACCTGGTGCCGGGACCGGGGGATTCCCTTCCACCGCATCCCCACCCAGATGTACCACGTGATCTTCGAGACCCGGCAGGAGAAGAACCCCTGCGCCCTGTGCGCCAAAATGCGCCGGGGCTCCCTGCACACCGCCCTGCTGGACCGCGGCATCCACAAGGTGGCCCTGGGCCATCACTACGACGACGCGGTGGAGACCTTCTTCCTCTCCCTGTTCTACGAGGGCCGCCTGTCCTGCTTCCACCCGGTGACCTACCTGGACCGCACGGACATCACCCAGATCCGTCCCCTGCTCTACGTCAGCGAGGCCATGGTCCGGGACGCCGCCCAGCGCCTGGCCCTGCCGGTGGTCCACAACCCCTGCCCCGCCGACGGCAACACCAAGCGCCAGGAGGTCAAGGACCTCATCGCCGCCCTGGAGCCTCAGTACCCCAAGCTCAAGGAGTATGTCTTCTCTGCCATGCAGCGCCTGCCCCTGCCCCAATGGGCCCCCCGCGACCTGCGCCGCCGGCCGCCCACAGAGTGACGGGGAAAGACTTGTCTTGCTTTTGGTTTTTTATTATAATTTGCAATAAGGAAAATAAGAGTAAATGTGCGTGTGCTTGCCGGAAAAGGAAACCGTTGCAACGAGAAAACACAAGATCGTATATCAAAGGGGGAGATTCTTATGACACCCATGCATTGGATCGCAATCCTCGTGTTGTATCTGCTCCCGGTCCTGCTGCTTTTCGTGACCTGGTGCAAGCCTTATCCCCAGGCGAAATGGACCATCCTTTGGGGGCAGGTCATCGTTTCCGTGGTGTTCCTGTTCGTCTATCCCCTGTGTGCCCCCGGTGTAGGTGTGTCCAACGCCCTTTCTGGAATGGGCGCGCTGTATGTCCTGGAGGCTTGGACCGGAGAGAGCGCCGTAAACTGGCTGATCCTCTTTGGCGCCATTGTGGTGACGGGTATCGTTCTCGCCCTGGGCAAAAAACGCAAAGCGGCCTGACGCACGCGGCCTTGTCTCTGCGCTGGCTCCCCGGAACGGACAGAGGGTGGAAGCACCCTCTGTCCGTTCTCATTTTGACGGAAGCAACGGTGGCTTTCGTCTTTTTGCCAAATTTCCCTGGGGAAATTTGTGCACTTTTTTCGGCAATTCCTGTCACAAATCCCGTCTCTGGTGCGTTATATAAGTAGACAGAACTTTTTGGACGGGCCCAGGACCCGTCGGGCGCCCAAAGCCGCCGGGCCGGCGGGGGAAGGCGCCTTTGCCCCCAGTGAGGTATCCCCATGAAAGAACGCGCCAATCCCCCCTCCCGCAGGGGTCTGCTCCTTCTGGTCCTGCTGCTTGCCGCGGTCTCCCTGGCCCTGAGCGGCTGTGTGGTGGTGTGGAGCATCCAGGTGGTCCGCCTGTGCGAGAGGACTGCCGAGGAGCTGCCGGTGATGCTGGATGCCCGTGGGCCGGCTGGTTTCAGCTCCGCTGAGAGGGGGAGCCCCTTTTCCTGCCATGTTCTCGGCCTGTCTGGGGAGCGGCGCCTGGACCGGGACCTGGTGGTACACAAAGCGGAGAAAGCCCAGCCCCTCTCCATCCGATTCAAGCCGCTTTTGGGCTGGGGAAAACTGGTCTTTCGCTCCGGCGGCCACTGTGCCGTGGCCACGGGGAAAGCGGGGCACGAGCAGGTGGTCCTGCCGCCCGGCGTTTATGAGGTCTACTGGGTGGGCACCCACTTCTGGGGCAGTGCCGAGATCATGGCCGCCCAGGACCGGGCGATTCGCTGGGTCCCGTAAGGAAGAAATTCTTGCGATTTTCTGACAAGTTTGTAAAGGATTTTGCACGTTGCCCATGGCGCCTTGACAAGGGGGCGGGGGTGTGCCACCATGGGCATGGCCAGATGGAGGAAAATTTTTCCCTCGTGCCGTGAACCAAAGGCCTTCTTTTTGCGTCTGATAGAAAAGAAGGGGCCGGCGCCGCCGGCAGCAAAGAGCCCTCGGCCTGCCGGGGCTCGCCCACGCTTGAAAGAAAGTTGAGACCATGACCCGAAGAAAACGAAGAACCACACTGCGAAGAGGGCCTGTGCTGGCGCTGACCGCCCTGTTGCTGGCGGTGTTTCTTTTCCTGCTCTTCCAGGGGCTCAAGCAGAACGCCGACGAACACCAGGCCCCTGCGGCCCAGGCGTCTGCCTCCCAGACGGACGCCCAGGAGGAACCGGCGGCACCCCCCGCTGCCGTCCAGCCCACCAAGCTGCCCATTTTGATGTACCACCACCTGGTGCCCGATGGGGAGGCCTGCAACGAGATGACCATCACCGCCGGGCGCATGGAGCAGGACCTCCAGTGGCTCCGGGACAACGGCTACCACACCGTGCTGCCCCGGGAGCTGGCCGCCGGCCAGGCCCTGCCGGAAAAGCCGGTGCTGCTGACCTTTGACGACGGCTACCGCAGCAACTACGAGCTGCTCTTTCCCCTGCTGCAAAAGTACCAGATGAAGGCGGTCATCTCCATCATCGCCTGCATGCAGGAGCTGCAAGCGGACAATTTCATCAGCTGGGACATGTGCCGGGAGATGAACCAGTCCGGCCTGGTGGAGATCGGCAGCCACACCTACTCCCTGCACAATCTGGGAGAGCGAGAGGGCCGGTTCGTGGCCGGCCAGCCCAACGGCATCCAGCGGGAGGCGGGGGAGACCGACGCCGCCTTCCAGACCCGGGTGCTGGATGACATCCAGAAGAGCTATGATCTGATCAGCAAAAATGTGGATAAGGTTACCTTTTTCGCCTACCCCTACGGGGTCACCGAGCCCGGGGCGGAGGAGCTGATCAACCGCCTCTTCCCCGTAACGGTGATCACCAAGCCGGGCACCGCGGACCTGACCCAGGGCCTGCACGGGATGCCCCGGTATACCATCACCATGGACGAGCCCCCGGGGACCTTCCTGGGCGCAGCATAGCGGATGAAAAAATTTCTTCCGACAGCCGAAACCTTTCCCTGTGGTTTCCGGTCTATTAAAAAAAGAAAAACAGACCAACCACCCTGCCCTGGCGGCAGGGTGGTTTTTTGCGGCTGAAAACACGAAAATCCCCCCTTCCCCTTGTAAGGGAAGACATTTTATGGCATAGTTAAGACAACAAAGTGGGGGAAGGAGGCTGTGCCATGCTGTATAAAGTGCGCTCCCTTGGGCTGCAGGGGATCTCCGGTTATGAGGTCACCGCCGAGTGCGACCTGTCGGGAGGGCTGCCCAATTTTGACATTGTGGGCCTGCCGGACGCCGCCGTAAAGGAGGCCCGGGAACGGGTCCGGGCGGCCATCAAAAACAGCGGGTACGCCTTTCCTGTGGGGCGGATCACCGTGAACCTGGCCCCGGCCAACCGGCGCAAGTCGGGCACGGTGTACGACCTGCCCATCCTGGTGGGGATTTTGGCCGCCGCCGGGGTCCTGGACTGGACCGACCCGGACTGTGCCTTTGTGGGGGAGCTCTCCCTCTCGGGCACCCTGCGCCCGGTGGTGGGAATGCTTCCCATGGCCCTGGCCGCCCGACAGGCGGGCATCCAGCGGCTGTTCGTCCCCGCCGACAGCGCCCCAGAGGCCACCTTGGCCGAGGGCCTCATCGTTTACCCGGTGGAGACGGTGCAGCAGCTGGCCGACCACCTGTCCGGCCGGGATCCCATTCCGCCGGCGCCCCCCTGGACGGGGGAGACGGCCGACCTGCCCCTACCGGACTTTGCTGAGGTCCGGGGCCAGGAGCCCGTCAAGCGGATGCTGGAAATTGCCGCCGCCGGGGGGCACAACGTCCTGATGGTAGGGCCGCCGGGCTCGGGCAAAAGCATGCTGGCCCGGCGCTTTCCCTCCATCCTGCCCCCCATGACCCGGCGGGAGGCCCTGGAGACCAGCAAGATCCACTCGGTCATGGGCCTGACCAGCAAGGAGCGCCCTCTGCTCACCCAGCGCCCCTTCCGGGCCCCCCACCACACCATCTCCGCCGGCGGCATGGCCGGCGGGGGAAACCCCTACCCCCGGCCGGGGGAGATCTCCCTGGCCCACAACGGGGTCCTTTTTCTCGACGAACTGCCGGAGTTTCACAAGGACGTCATCGAGGTCCTCCGCCAGCCCATGGAGGAGGGGACGGTGTCGGTGGTCCGCTCCGCCGCAGCGGAGACCTACCCCAGCCGCTTTACCCTTCTGTGCGCCATGAACCCCTGCAAGTGCGGCTGGTACGGCCATCCCTCCGGCCGCTGCCGCTGTTCCCCGGGCCAGGTCAAGCAGTATTTGGGCAAGCTCTCCGGCCCCATGCTGGACCGGATCGACCTGTTTGCCCAGGTACCCCCCCTGGAGTTTGAGAACCTGGCCGACCGGGCTCCCGGCGAGTCCTCTGCCGCCATCCGCGCCCGGGTCCTCCAGGCCAGGCAGCGCCAGCAGGAGCGCTTCGGCCCCCGCGGCCCGGCCTGCAACGGGGGCATGGGTCAGAAGGAACTGCGCCAATACTGCGCCCTGGATGCCGAGGGGCAGGCCCTCATGAAGGGGGCCTATGAGCACATGGGCCTCACCGCCCGCAGCTATGACCGCATTCTCCGGGTGGCCCGGACCATCGCCGACCTGGACGGGGCGGAGACCATTCAATCCCACCACCTGGCCGAGGCCATTCAATACCGCCAATCGGATTACTTCCCCCTGTGACAGGGGATCACCCACGAAAGGAACCGAAACACTATGTCCAACACACCCAACACCCCGCCCGTCGGGGATGAGATTTTCCTGCTGAAAATGGGGGAGATGGTCCTCAAGGGCCTCAACCGACGCACCTTTGAGGAGCGCCTGATGGGCAACGCCCGCCGGCGTCTGCAAAAGCACGGCAAGTTCCGCATCACCTCCCGCCAGTCCATCACCTACATCGAACCCAAGGAGGCCTCCTGCGACATGGAGGGGGCCTTCGAGACCCTGCGCACCCTCTTCGGCGTGGTGGGTCTGTCCCGGGCCAAGGCCTGCGAGAAGACCCCCGAGGCCATTCTGGAGACGGCCAAAACCTACCTGCGGGACGACCTCATGGAGGCGGCCACCTTTAAGGTGGAGTCCAAGCGCTCGGACAAAACCTTCCCCATGACCTCCATCCAGCTCTCCCAGTATGTGGGCGGGGAGCTCAACGAGGCCTTTCCCCACATCCAGGCGGACATGCACCACCCCGACGTGGTGGTCCACGTGGAGGTGCGGGACTTCGCCGCCTACGTCCACGCCAACCCCACCCCCGGCGCCGGCGGCCTACCGGTGGGCGTGGGGGGCAAGGCGGTCTCCCTACTCTCCGGGGGCATCGACAGCCCTGTGGCCTCCTGGATGATGGCCAAGCGGGGGGTGGCCCTGGAAATGGTCCACTTCTTCAGCTATCCCTACACCTCCCCCGAGGCCAAGGAGAAGGTCCTGGAGCTGGCCCGCCTGCTCACCCCCTGGACCGGCCGGCTGGTGGTCCACGTGGTCCCCTTCACCCAGATCCAAGAGGAGCTGCGCCGCAGCTGCCCGGAGGCCCTGTTCACCCTGCTCATGCGCCGGTTCATGATGCGCATTGCCGAGAAAGTGGCCCAGCGGGTGGGGGCGGAAGGCCTGGTCACCGGGGAGTCCCTGGGCCAGGTGGCCAGCCAGACCATGCAGGCCATGGCCGTCACCGGCCAGGTGTGCACCCTGCCTGTCTTCCGCCCGGTGGTGGGCATGGACAAGGAGGAGATCATCCGGACCGCCCGGAAGATCGGCACCTTTGAGACCTCCATCCTCCCCTACGAGGACTGCTGCACCGTCTTTACCCCCCGCCACCCCAAGACCCGGCCCCACCTGGACGAGATCGAAGCCGCCGAGGCGGCCCTGGACATAGACGGCCTCATCCAGGCCGCCGTGGAGGGCATCGAAAGGGTGGTGCTGGACCCGTGAGCCACACCGCCGAACTTATCGCCGTGGGCACGGAGCTGCTGCTGGGAAACATCGCCAACACCGACGCCCAGATGATCTCCGAGGGCCTGTCCCAGCTGGGCATCAACGTCTATTACCACACCGTGGTGGGGGACAATCCCCAGCGGGTGCGCCAGGCGGTGGAGATCGCCCGGCAGCGGGCGGACATCCTCATCACCACCGGCGGCCTGGGGCCCACCTGCGACGACCTGACCAAGGTGGCCATCGCCCAGGCCTTTGGCAAGGAGCTGGTCTTTCACCAGGAGAGCGCCCAGCGTATCCGGGACCGGTTCGCCGCCATGGGCCGGCCCATCACCGAGAACAACTACCAGCAGGCCATGATCCCCCAGGGGGCGGTGGTCCTGCCCAACGACTGGGGCACTGCCCCCGGGGTGGCCTTCCAGGCGGAGGGCACCCACGTGATCCTTCTGCCCGGCCCGCCCCGGGAGTGCGAGATGATGTTTCGGTACCGGGCAGTGCCCTACCTGAAGCAGCTGTCCGACGGGGTCATCGTCTCCCGTACGGTGAAGACCTTCGGCATCGGCGAGTCCGCCGTGGAGGCCCAGCTGCGGGAGCTGATGAACGCCCTGCACAACCCTACCCTGGCCCCCTATGCCAAGCCCACCGGCACCGAGCTGCGCATCACCGCCCACGCGGGCACCGAGGAGGAGGCCCTGGCCCTCATCGCCCCGGTGGAGCAGCAGGTGAAGGACCGGCTGGGGGACAAGGTCATCGGGGTGGACGTAGGCTCCCTGGAAGAGGTATGCCTGGCCCTGCTCAAGGAGAAAAGGCTCACCGTGGGCACCGCCGAGTCCTGCACCGGCGGCCTGGTGGCCAAGCTCCTCACCGACCTGCCCGGCTCTTCCGCCGTCTTCCAGGGAGGCATTGTCAGCTACAGCAATTCTGTCAAGGCCGGGGCCCTGGGTGTTCCCTACGATCTGCTGGACCGATACGGGGCGGTCTCTCCCCAGGTGGCCGAGGCCATGGCCCTGGGGGCGAGGGAAGCCCTGGGCTGCGACATCGCCCTGTCCACCACCGGCGTGGCCGGGCCTGACCTGGACGACCGGGGCAACCCCGTCGGCCTGGTTTACCTGGGCCTGGCCTGGGCGGGGGGATGCCATGTGGCCACCTACCAAGGGGGCAGGGTAGAACGGGAGCGCATCCGCCGCCAGAGCGCCCAGACCGCCCTGGACCTGCTGCGCCGCCATCTCACCGGCGCCCCCCTGCTGTGAGAGGTGATTTCTGATGCAAGAGGAATGTCTCATCTGCAAGGCGCCCCTGGTCTACCTCCAGGAGGACCAGGAGATGGAGTGCGCCATCTGCCATAAAATCGAGCGGAGCAAGACCCGGTGCGTCAACGGCCACTATGTCTGCAACGCCTGCCATACCCGGGGCCTGGACAGCGTCTTTGGTATCTGCCTGACCACCGATTCCAAGGACCCGGTGGAGATTCTGGAACAAATGATGGCCCTGCCCTTCTGCCACATGCACGGGCCGGAGCACCACACCATGGTGGGCATGGCCCTGCTCACCGCCTACCACAACGCCGGAGGGGCGATCGACCTGCCCCGGGCCCTGGGAGAGATGAAAAACCGGGGCGCTGGTGTCCCCGGCGGCGCCTGCGGCTTTTGGGGGGCCTGCGGAGCGGGGATCAGCACGGGGATGTTTCTCTCCATCGTCACAGGGTCTACTCCCCTGGGCGGAGAGAACTTTGGCCTGGCCCATAAGATGACCGCCCGGGCCCTGGGGGCCATCGGGGCGGTGGGCGGCCCCCGGTGCTGCAAGCGGGACGCCTACCTCTCCCTGCTCCAGGCCATCGACTTTGTGCGCACGGAGCTGGGCGTGGCCATGGTCCGCCCCAAGATCCGCTGCACCCACTTTTCTCAAAACGCCCAATGTATCCGAGCACGCTGCCCCTTCCATCCCAAGGAGCCGTCTGAGACGGCCTGAGGGGACAAGGGGCGCGTTCCCGGCGGTCCCTGCCAGGCGGTCCGGCGGCGGCATCCTGCCAACCATCCTGCGAAAAGGAGGGCGTGCTATGTTCTACGAGACATTCTTGATCGTATTGCTCCACCTGTGCCCCCTCTTCCTGCTGGCCTGGACCTGGAAGCTGCCTTCCAACCTGGCCGAGAGCAGGATCGTGCTGGGGCAAGGGCTGGCCTGTCTGGCCTTCCTGCTGCTCTACCCTGTGGCAGCGTGCCTGAGCTGGCCGGACTTCCGTTTGGAGTATCTCTCCCCGGTGAACCTTTTAGGGTTTTGGAGCGCGGAGGCGCTCTGCTTCTTTAGCATTTGGCTGATCACCTCGGCGGTGGTCACCTGCCTGGTCATCCGCTTCCGGAGGAGAAGCGCCGGGGAATAATCCCGTCTGAACCCATCCTTGCCGCCGTCTCGGACCGTCCCAGGGACCGCTTTCTCCCAACGCCCCGCAGCCAATGCCTGGCTGCGGGGCGTTTTCTGTGGGTGGACGTGCTGGCCAGGGGGGCAGCTGCTTCACACGATTTCTTGACATCGGCAGATTCTGTGCTATAATGGGCGCAGAGTGACGGCAAAGGCCGCACGAAGGGGTACACCACCGCGGGTGTAGTTCTTTCGTGCGGCCTTTTTTGCTGCATGGAAAGGAGAGAACCGGCTTGATTCAGATCAATGGCCAGGCGGTCAACGCCGCCGGCAAGACCTTGTCCGCCTACCTGGCGGAGACCGCGTTCGACTTGGCCCACATTGCGGTGGAGCGGAACGGAGAGATCGTGCCCAAGAAGCAGTATGACCAGACGATCCTGGTCGAGGGGGACGTGCTGGAAATCGTGGGCTTTGTGGGAGGAGGCTGAGATGGCGCTGACCGAAGAACAAACCCAGCGCTACGCCCGGCACATTGCCCTGAAGGAAGTGGGGGCCGCCGGACAGCAGCGCCTGCTGGAGGCCAAGGTGCTGGTGGTGGGGGCAGGGGCGCTGGGCTCCGCCGCCCTGCTGTACCTGGCCGGCGCCGGGGTGGGCACCCTGGGGATCATGGACGACGACCGGGTGGAGCGGTCCAACCTCCAGCGGCAGATCCTCTACGGCACAAAGGACCTGGGCGCGGAGAAAGTCGCCGCCGCGGCCGCGGCCGTCAGAGAGCGGAACCCGGAGATCACCGTGCGGCAGCACCGGGAGAAGCTCACCCCAGACAACGCCCAACGGGTGCTGGCGGACTATGACCTGGCCCTGGACTGCACCGACCGGTTCGAGACCAAGTTTCTCCTCAACGACGCCTGCGTCCTGGCCCGAAAACCCTACGTCCACGCCGGGGTGGTGCGCTTTGGGGGGCAGGTGATGACCTATGTGCCCGGCCGGGGCCCCTGCCTGCGCTGCCTGCTGGGCGCGGTCCCGCCCAACACGGTGACCGGCGCGGGGGCCGGGGTGCTGGGGGCGGCTACGGGAGTGATTGGCAGCTGCCAGGCCCTGGAGGCGGTGAAATGCCTGCTGGGGGTGGGAGACCTGCTCACGGGCCGGGTGCTGACCTTTGACGGCCTGACCATGGCGGCCCGGGTCAGCCGGGTCCCCGGGGCAGACCCGGACTGTGCCGTCTGCGGGACCCATCCTGCCATTGACGACCTGACGGCCAACCGAAGAGAATACGAACCGGAAACTGTGCCCGCTGGGGCGGCGCATACCACAGAAGACACCAAGAGAAAGGACTGACACGATGGAAACGAAAGACCAACTGATCCTGGGGGGACATGCCTTTTCCTCCCGGTTTATCCTGGGCTCGGGAAAATATTCCCTGAACCTCATCGAGGCGGCGGTGCAGTACGCCGGGGCGGAGATCATCACCCTGGCCGTCCGGCGGGCCAACACCAAGGAGCACGAGAACATTCTGGACTACATCCCCAAGGGGGTCACTCTGCTGCCCAACACCTCCGGGGCCCGAAACGCCCAGGAGGCGGTGCGCATCGCCCGCCTGGCCCGGGAGCTGGGCTGCGGGGACTTCGTCAAGGTGGAGATCATGCACGACACCAAGTACCTCCTGCCGGACAACTATGAGACCGTCCGGGCCACGGAGATCCTGGCCAAGGAGGGCTTTGTGGTTCTGCCCTACATGTACCCCGACCTCAACGCCGCCCGGGACCTGGTGAACGCCGGCGCGGCGGCGGTGATGCCTCTGGCTGCCCCCATCGGGTCCAACAAGGGCCTGGCCACCCGGGACTTCATCCAAATCCTCATCGACGAGATTGACCTGCCCATCATCGTGGACGCGGGGATCGGCCGGCCTTCCCAGGCCTGTGAGGCCATGGAGATGGGGGCGGCGGCCATCATGGCCAACACCGCCCTGGCCACTGCCGGGGACCTGCCCAGAATGGCCTCCGCCTTCCGCAGCGCCATCGAGGCGGGGCGCCAGGCCTATCTGGCCGGCCTGGGCCGGGTGCTCTCCCGGGGGGCGGCGGCCTCCGATCCCCTCACCGGGTTTCTGCGGGACTGACGGGAGGGAGAGACCATGGAAAATCAATTCTTTGTGGATTCGGCCCATTTAAGCCCCGAGGCTCTGGCCCGCAAGCACCAGCTGGAGAACGACCCCGCCAGCCGGAAGGACCACATGGCCTACCTGCCCGGCATGGAGCGCATCCAGTCGGACGTGATGGAAAAGGTCCTGGCCCAGCGGCAGGCCTATGACCCTGGGGCCTACACCGCCCAGGATGTCCAGGCCGCCCTGGAGCACGAGACCTGCTCCGTGGAGGATTTCAAGGCCCTGCTCTCCCCGGCGGCGGAGCCCTTTCTGGAGCAAATGGCGCAAAAAGCCCAGCGGGAGACGCGGAAGCACTTCGGCAACACGGTCTATCTCTTCACCCCCCTCTACATCGCCAACTACTGCGAGAATTATTGCGTCTACTGCGGCTTCAACTGCTACAACCACATCCGCCGGATGAAGCTCAACGCCCAGCAGATCGAGCGGGAAATGCAGGTGATTGCCGACTCCGGCATCGAGGAGATCCTCATGCTCACCGGGGAGAGCCGGTCCGCCAGCGGCGTGGAGTACATCGGTCAGGCCTGCAAGCTGGCCCGGAAGTATTTCCGCATGGTGGGGCTGGAGATCTACCCCGTCAACAGCGACGAGTACCGCTATCTCCGGGACTGCGGCGCCGACTATGTCACGGTCTTCCAGGAGACCTACGACACCGACCGCTACGAGCAGCTCCATCTCCTGGGCCACAAGCGGGTCTGGCCCTACCGCTTCGAGGCCCAGGAGCGGGCCCTTATGGGCGGCATGCGGGGGGTAGGTTTTTCCGCCCTGCTGGGCCTGGCGGACTTCCGCAAGGATGCTCTGGCCACCGGCCTGCACGTGTATTACCTCCAGCGGAAGTATCCCCACGGGGAGATGTCCCTGTCCTGCCCCCGCCTGCGGCCCATCGTCAACAACGGAAAGATCAATCCCCAGGACGTCCACGAGCGGCAGCTGTGCCAGATCCTGTGCGCTTACCGCCTCTTCCTCCCCTTCGCGGGCATCACCGTCTCCTCCCGGGAGAGCGCGGCCTTCCGCAACGGCATCGTAAAGATTGCCGCCACCAAGGTCTCCGCCGGCGTCTCCACGGGCATCGGGGACCACGAGAGCAAGTACACCGGTAAGGAGCGGGGCGCGGAGGAGGGCGACGAGCAGTTTGAGATCAGCGATGACCGCAGCTTTACCCAAATGTACCAGGACATCTCCGCAGAAGGCCTCCAGCCGGTGCTCAACGATTACCTCTACGTCTGACGGCGAAGAACCTGGACAGGCCAGGAGCCTGGAAACGACACCGTGAGAGGACCCCTCGGGCAAACGAGATTTTGTTTGCCGAGGGGCCCTTTCGTTGTCAGAGGGCGCTGTTTGTGGTAGGATGGGGGCATCAACCCAGGAGGTGATGTCCATGCCCCGTGCCGATGTGACCCAGATGCCCTTTGCCAAGCTATACCCCCTGCTGGTCAGCAAGGCCGAAAAGAAGGGCCGCACCCGCCAAGAGGTGGACCAAGTGACCGCCTGGCTCACCGGCTACACCCCGGCGGACCTGGCTAGGCTGGCCCAGTCAGACACCAGCTATGGGGACTTCTTCCGCCATGCTCCCGCCATGAACCCCAACCGCGCGTTCATCACCGGCAAGGTGTGCGGGGTCCGGGTGGAGGAGATCCAGGACCCCCTGATGCACCAGATTCGCTGCCTGGATAAACTGGTGGACGAGCTGGCCAAAGGAAAGTCCATGGAGAAGATTCTGCGCAAACCGTGACCGCCACCAAGGGCGGTCCCCCAAAAAGCAAACCCGGCCCGGGACCTCTGTGCAAACAGAGGTCCCGGGCCGGGTTTGCTTCTGTAAGGCATTTGTGCCCTCGGGTGTGGGGAAAAAGGGGGGAGCCTGAGCTGTCCCAGGTGGCAGGGCTGCCAAAGGTCCAGCCCAGCTCCGTCACGGCGCCTGGTGGGGGAGGGAGAGTTTCTCCACCTGGATGCGTCCCTCTGTAACCTGCGCCATCATCATGGTGATCTCCTGGTGAAAGCGCCGGGGACCGCAGGAGCCGGGATTGAGCCAGAGGACACTCTCCCGCTCCTGCTGGAAATATTTGTGGGAGTGGCCGAAGACCACCACGTCTACGTGAGAGAGGTCCGCAGGGACCTCTTTCTTGTTGTGGACCAGGTAAAAGGTCACGCCCTCCAGGGTGACGGTGAGGTCGTGGGGGATGTCCTCCGCCCACCCTCTGTCGTTGTTGCCCCGGACGACGTACAGGGGGGCATACTGCCGCAGTTGGTGGACGATGGATGGCTTGTTGATGTCGCCGGCGTGGAGAATGGCGTCGGCGGTTTTCAGCTGCGCGATCACCGCCGGCCGCAGCAGGCCGTGGGTGTCGGAGAGAATGGCAAGTCGCATAGGGTGTCCTCCTGTTGTTGTTCCGATATCACAGACGGCGGGAGTCAGCCCTCCGGGCCGCCTGCCAGGGTCCAGCCGAAGTCGTTGTGGTAGATCATTTGGCGGGTCATGCCCCCGTCGATGCAGATGTTCTCGCCGGTAATGAACCCGGCTTTGTCCGAGCAGAGGTAGAGGACCATGTGGGCGATGTCCAGGGGATGGCCCACCCGGCCGGCGGGGTGCTGGACGGCGTCCGGCCCCTGGTAGACGGTGTAGTCGGTGTCGATCCAGCCGGGGGAGATGGCGTTGACCCGCACCTTCCCGGCCAGGCTCACCGCCAGGGCGTGGGTCAGGGCGGCGATGCCGCCCTTGGCCGCGGTGTAGCTCTCGGTCTGGGGCTGGCTCATCCGGTCCCGGGAGGAGGAGATATTCACGATGGCCGCACCGGGGGCAAAGTGGGGGGCGAAGAGCTTGGCCAAGTAGAAGGGGGCGGTGACCCCCACCCGCAGGGCGTAGTTTAAGTCCTCATAGGAGCAGGTGTCGATGCCCTTGCTGAGGGGCAGGGCGTTGTTGATGAGGTAGTCCACGCGGCCGCAGTCGGCCAGGACCTTGCGGGCGAAGTCCTCCAAAACGGCCTGGTCGGCCAGGTCGCCCACGTAGTAGTCGTTGGGCAACAGGTCAATGGTGCACACCCGGACCCCCGCCTTGCGGAATTCCTCCACGATGGCCTTGCCGATGCCCTTGGCCCCGCCGGTGACCACGGCAACTTTCTGGTTCTGCATGACGGCACCTCCTTAATCTGCGTCCTCGTCCAGGGCTTCCACCAGGAAGGTCACCGGACGAAACCCGTCGTTGCAGGAGAGCATGGCGGACTTGGGATTCTTCATCCAGCCGTCGTAGAAATTCTCCCCTCCGTGGCTCAGGGCCAGCACAAAGGGGGAGAGGGTGTCCCAGGCGCTTTGACAAAACCCTGCGGGTCTTTCCCAGCCATTGGCCAGGAAGACCTGCCCCACCTGCATGTCACAGGCGTGGGAGATGGGGTTTTCGTACTGGGCCATCAGGTCCTCGTAGCGGGTGATACGCATGACGGTGATTTTGCATTTTTTCATATGATGATGCCCTCGCAGTGATCGATCTCGTGCTGGATGATCTGGGCCGTCCAGCCGGTGAAGGTTTTCAGCCGCTGCTGGAACTTCTCGTTCTGCCAGCGCACCTTGATGGACTTCCAGCGCTTGGCCGGGCGGGTGCCGGTGAGGGAGAGGCAGCCCTCCTGGGCGGTGTAGGGCCCGGAGTGCTTGATGATCTCGGGGTTGAACATGGCCAGGTAGGTGCCCTCGTTGTCAAAGGCGATGATGCGCTTGTTCACCCCGATCATGTTGGCGGCCATGCCCACGCAGCGGTCCTTGTGGTGGGCCAGGGTCTCCAGCAGGTCGGCGGCCACGGACAGATCGTCCGGGGTGGCGGGCTCGGCCTTCTGGGCCAGAAAGGCTTCGTCTTTGCAGATTTCACGAATCATGGTGGTCTCTCCTTTTTGCACTTTTCCGGCTCAGGGTTCCGTCCCGTAGGGCCAGGTGTTGATGCCGCCGAATTCGTAGACATGGGAATAGCCCAGGGCGGCCAGGGCTGCGGCGGCGGTCTTGCTGCGGTTTCCGCTGCGGCAGTAGACCAGAACCACGGTGTCCTTTTCCGGGATGACCGCGGCGGCGGTGTCCTCCTCGATGGTGCCCACAGGCAGCAGGAGCGCGCCGGGGATGTGGCCGCTGTCGTACTCGGCCTGCTCCCGGACGTCCAGCACAAGGACCTGCTGGGTGTCCATCATTTCCTTGGCCCGTTCCTGACTGATCTGCTGGTAGGCGCTGTCGGCGGGGGCCTGCCCGCATCCAGACAGCACCAGCAGAAAAGCCAGCAGCAGGGGCAGCATAGTTTTCATTTCAGCACCTCCAATAGTCCAGCGGCAAAGGCGCGGTGCCCCTGCTCGGTGAAATGGACCCCGTCGTAGGCCAGGCAGACGTGCCACCGCCCAGCGTCGGCAAAGGGGATGCCCAGCCGCTCGGCCAGGTCCCTGCAGCAGCGGGCAAAGGCGTGGGAGGCGTCGATCAGCCGCTGGTCCTGCACCCATTCCCCCGGGGCCATGGGGGGCGGCGCGATGAGCAGGATCTGCTCTGGGGACAGGGGAAAGCCGGAGAGCAGATGTTCCAGCCGGGCTGCGGCTTCTTCCGGGCTACGGCCCAGGAGTAGGTCGTTGCCCCCCAGCATGAGGATGAGCCGATCGGTGCCCGCCGGCAGGGCGGGTGCCGCCGGGGGGATCTCCTGGCCGGGCTCTCCCCAGTTGCGGACCGTCCAGCCGGTTTCGGCGGCCAGAATGTCCACCCAGCGGCTGTCCGCGTCATAGCGGCCCCCCAGCCAGGAGCGGGGGTCGTAGCCGTAGGTGTTGGAATCGCCGTAGCAGATGACATTCATGTTATCTCCCCCCAAAAAGACCATGGTCGCGCGGAAAGTTTCCCTCTGGGGGAAAGACCGGCACGGTTTTCTTTTCCAGTCTGCGCAAAGGCGTTTGCCGAGAGAATTTTGCGCCCGTGGGCAGTTCTTCTGCGGCCTGCGCAGGTAAGAAAATTATACCGTGAAAGCGGCAAAAGGACAAGGGCAGAGGGGTCCCTTTCTGCTCTTGTCCTTTTGCTTTTTTGCCCATGGAACGCCAGCACCCCCCATTTCCATGGGTTCCGTGCCCGCGGTTCTTGCCGCTCGGGCATTCCTCACCCCGCGAAAATCGCAGCCCCTGTTGTGGGATGGGATTTTCGCGAAAAGTCCTTGACTGCACGCGGCGTGCAGTTTTACGGTGAGGAGGAAATGAAGATGCAACAGACGCTGCGCCAAGTGTGCGCCGAACTAAACGTCTCCCGGCGAGCCGTGCAGGGCTATGAGAAAGCGGGGCTGGTGGCCCCTTCCGGGAGAAACAAATACGGCCATCTGCTCTATGGTGAGCCGGAGCGGGAGCGCATTCGGCTGATCCGGTTTTATCAGCAGCTGGGATTTCAGCGCAAGGAGATCAAACACATCCTGGACGCGCCCGACCCCATCAAAAAGGCGGCCCTCCAGGCCAAGGTAGCCAAGCTGGAGGCGGAACACACCCGCCTGCGGGAACTGATCCAACAGGCAAAAGAGTACATCGCCGCGCTGTAATGGTCGACGGACTTTTGCGAAATCGCATCCCATCCAGAAACAGAAAAAGGAGGACCCACCAATGAAAAGAAAATTCCTGCCCCTGCTGCTTGCCATCGCCCTTTTCGCCGGGACCTTGGCCGGCTGCAGCGCCCCTGGGGGAGAACCGTCCCCAGGCGACAGCACCCAAGCTGAGGACCCGGCGGCACAGACGGAGGGACAGCTGGGCCAGTTCCGCACGGACGCCACCCTTGCCGAGACGGTGCTGGTGGACGAGGGGGGCGTGAAGATCACCGCCACCGGCTTGACCTACACGGCCTATTCTGTCGATGTAGCGCTCACCATCGAAAACAACAGCGGCAAGGACCTGTCCTTTGTCAGCGGCTCTTTGGGGTACAGCTGCAACTCCATCAATGGATACATGGTGAACGACGGTTATCTCAACTGCGACGTGGCCAATGGGAAAAAGGCCAACGACACCATAAGCTTCTATGTGGATGCCCTGATGCTTTACGGCATCGACGAGATCGCGGACCTGGAGATCGGCTTCAGCATGACGGACGATGGGTACAACACCACCTACTCCGGCCCCCGGCAGCTGAAAACCTCTGCCTTTGATACCCACGACTACAGCACCGACCCCTATCAGGAGACCATCACCAGCCGGGCGGCCATGCGCGCCTACGGGTATGAGATCGCGCATTTCACCCAGGATGCCCTCTACGAGCAAAAGGGCGTGAAGCTCCTTTCCAGCGGGGTGATGACCAACCAGGACGGCGCGGACGCCCTTCTGCTGGAAGTGGAGAACACCACGGACAGCATGGTGTATGTGACCACCGCGGACATCGCTCTCAACGGCCTGGTGGTGCGCAGCGGCAGCTGGTCCAGCGACGCCGTCAACCCTGGCAAGCGCTGCATCGTGAAGGTAGAGCTCTCATCCGTCCTCGACCCCGCCTGGTGGGAGGTGTACGGCATCACCGACATTGGCGCGGTGTCCCTTTCCCTGGCCCAGCGCAGCCAGGACAGGGCTGAACTGGCAGCGGGGGTCCCTGTGGAAGTGGTTATCCCCGGCGTAAACGCCTCTTTTGATGGGGAGGGAACTGAGGTGTACAACAACAACGGCCTGCGGATTGTGTCAAAAACCGTGCGGAAGGACGCCTCGGACTACAGCGACGATCTGTACGTCCTTCTGCTGGCGGAAAACAACAGCGGCAGAACCCTTGCCATCGACGACGCGTACGATTCCCTCTCGGTGAACGGCTATATGACTGAATACGCCTTCGACAAGCAGGAACTGGCCGATGGAAAGTCCGCGGTCCTGGCAATCAAACTGTGGGGGTCTTCCCTGCAGGCAAACCAGGTTGCTTCGCCGTCGGACGTCCAGGAGGTGGAGGTGGGTCTGGAAATCCTAGGGGGCAGCGCTTCCCTGGATCAGCCCACCCTGACCCTCCAGTTTGACCAGCAGGACTGACAGGGAACGGGCAATGGCCCAGCCCGCAGCATTGCATCAGAAAACACAGAAGCCCCCGCCTAAACAGGCGGGGGCTTCTGCTACAAGTGGGCGGAGTATCATGAAAGGATCTGTGAAAACCCAATCATATCCATGGTTTGCAAGCAGCAAGTAAGGCTTTCATCGAAATCAAAAAGGAAGTACTGCCTGAAATGAACCTGAGTGATATTTTGTGTAGAAACGCAACCGAATGCTCTATTGAAACTTACAAGGATAACATCCGTTCTATCTTACGACTGTGAGAAATTAATTAAAAGTTTATCATTTCTTAATCAGGAATAAAGGTTGACAGGTTATATTAAAATAACGAAATATCTGTCACTTTGTCCCCTCCAAAAAATATAGAAAAGGTAGAGATGATATGGAGTATATTTTGCAAACAGATAATCTGTCAAAAGTCTATGGAACAAAAACTGTTCTGGATCGTGTGAGCATTCATGTGCCGAAAAAATCGATCTATGGCTTGGTGGGAAAAAACGGAGCTGGAAAAACCACGCTTATGCGTATTATCTGCGGATTAACGCAGCAAAGTCAAGGTAGTTATGCATTGATGGGGAAGACAAATGATGATGCGGTGCGGAAAAATATGGGGATGTTAATCGAAAAACCGGGCATCTATGAGCATATGACCGCATTAGAAAACTTGCACTATTTTTCTCTTCTGCTTAGCATCCAACCTCAGGATCATCACAGAATACTGGAAATGGTTGGACTGCAAAACGCCGGAAAAAAGAAAGCAAGTCAGTTCTCTCTGGGGATGAAGCAGCGGTTGGGCATTGCCATCGCCTTGCTGGGAAATCCCGATTTTCTGATTCTCGATGAGCCGATCAATGGTCTTGACCCCGAAGGTGTATACGAGATGCGCAAAATGCTGGAAACGCTGAATCGTGAACACGGTACAACGATCATGATCGCCAGCCATATTCTGAGCGAGTTACATAAACTGGCAACGGATTATGCCATCATTGATGGTGGACATCTGATCGACGAGTTCAGTAAAGATACGCTGGAAAGCGCCTGCAGCAGCGGCGTTCAGGTTACGGTCGAGCCGGAATATTTGCAGGATGCAAAAACACTCATTACATCCCGATATCCGGATGTTCCGTGTGAAATACTTTCCAAACAAAGCTTGCAGCTGCATGAGAAGATCGATCCGGCGGACCTTAACCAATTCCTGGTGGAAAACAAGGTGCGTGTGTGTGGTCTAAGAACAAATGATGAGGACATTGAGAGATTTTTTGTAGAAAAACTCTCGGGGGGGCGAGCGGTATGAAAAATTTAATTCGCGGACATATCTATCAGCTGAAAAAAGACCGTTTCTTTTACGGATGCCTTGCTCTCAGTTGTGCTTTCCTGGTTGTATCGATCCGGCTTTCGCTTTCCCTGGCATCTGCATCAAACCCCGTTATGGGGATAGAGGGGCTGTTTGATACATTTTTTGGCGGTGACATCGTCTTGTATATCTTCATGCTTCTGACAGCAAATACGGTTGCAGAAGCCTATCGCTCCGGCGTGATGAAGAACATTGTGGGGCGGGGAATCAAGAAGAAGCAATACTATCTCTCCATCGTTTTGACGGAATCCGCCGCATATGTGTTGGTAATGCTGATCGGCGGCATCGTCATGGGCGTTATTGCGGGCAGCAGATTTGGGATGGGGGCAATTGCTTATCCCGGTTACTATGCCCTTGCCGTAATAGCGCGTATCCTTTTTGTGATAGCGCATATCAGCTTTGCACTTACCATGACGGTCTGCACCAGGAATGCAATTGCAGGCGCTGTTTTCGGCATTGTAATTCCGAATGTCCCGAAAATTTTGGAAATGGTTCTGGGATTTTTGAAAATTCCTGCTGACCTCAACTTTATCAAAATCTCTACGTATACGCCGTCTGTTTATGCGGCGTCGAATGATTTGTCGTCGTTCTTTCCGTGCTTCGCTGTGTTGTGCGGATACCTGATCCTGTCTGTTTTTGCCGGGTTTAAGCTTTTGAAGCGGCAGGATATCAAGTGATTTGCGGTTGAATCTCTGCTGCGGAAACTGAATAAACAACAAATGCCTCAGCCGAAAGGCTGAGGCATTTGTTCTAAGAAAATGGATTCTCCCGCGGAAGAACGAACAGCGGTACGCCGCTCTGCTCTCATCTCCGCCCCTTGTACAACAAAAATCCCTCAGCTAAGCTGAGGGATTTTGGTCCGAGTGGGGCGACTCGAACGCCCGGTCTCTTGAACCCAAATCAAGCGCGATACCACCTTCGCTACACCCGGATGGACCACTGCGTGCGCCCGTTCAGCGGACCGAAGGGGAGCACGTGTATGTGATATTATAGAGGAATTGGCGGTCGATTGCAAGCGGAGAGAGGGAAAAGGGGAAGAAAATTTCCCGCGCCGGCGGGGCGGACCCCCGGCCTTGACAACCCACTCCCTTCACGGTAAGATACACCATAGACACCAAGTGCCCGAGGACGGGCGGGAAAAGGGAGGGAACGCCATGCGCGTCATGGCCATCGACTACGGCGACGCCCGAACGGGGGTGGCCCTGTCCGACGCCACCGGCTTTCTGGCCGGCCGCACCTTTTTGATCAAGAGCCGGAAGGAGGACGTGGTCCTGGCGGAACTGGTCTCCCTGGCCCAAAAGGAAGGAGCCCAGGAGCTGGTGATGGGCTATCCCCGAAACATGGACGGCACCCTGGGTCCCCGGGCGGAGAAGTACGCCGCCTTTGCCCGCCGGCTGGAAGAGGCCGCGGGGCTGCCCGTGGCCCTGTGGGACGAGCGGCGGACCACCGTGGATGCCCACCGCATTCTGGGTGAGCAGGGTGTGCGGGCCAAAAACCGCAAGGATAAGATCGATTCCGTGGCAGCCACGTTGATTTTAGAGGGGTATCTGGATTGGAAGCGTCTCCAGGCCCAGCGACAGGAAAAGGAGGGGCAGACCCCATGAAACAGGAAGAGCGCACCGTACAATTTCACCTCCACTGCGCCCCCGGCGAGATTGGGCGCTACTGCTTCCTGCCCGGCGACCCGGGCAGATGCCAGTACTTCATCCCCTATTTTGACGACCCGGTCCACGTGGCCTACAACCGGGAGTTCAACATCTACACTGGCACCCTGCTGGGGGAGAAGGTCACCGTCTGCTCCACGGGCATTGGCGGCCCCTCGGCCGTCATCGCCATGGAGGAGCTCCACGCCGCCGGGGCGGACACCTTCATGCGCACAGGAACCTGCGGGGGCATCGCCCTGGACGTGCAGAGCGACGACCTGGTGGTGGCCACCGGCGCAGTGCGCCAGGAGGGCACCAGCCGGGAGTACGCCCCCATCGAGTTCCCCGCCGTGCCCCACTATGACGTGCTCTCGGCCCTGGTGGATACCGTGAAAGCCTCCGGCCACCGCTGGCATGCGGGGGTGGTCCAGTGCAAGGACTCCTTCTATGGCCAGCACTCTCCCGAGCGCATGCCCGTCTCCTACGAGCTGCAGGCCAAATGGGAGGCCTGGAAGCGCCTGGGGGTCCTGGCCAGCGAGATGGAGTCGGCCGCCCTCTTCACCGCCGCCGCCGCCCTGGGGGTCCGGTGCGGCTCGGCCTTCCACGTGATCTGGAACCAGGAGCGGGAGAAGGCCGGCCTGGACCAGAAGGAGTCGGAGAACATCGCCCTATCGGTGCAGGTGGCGGTGGACGCCATGAAGGAACTCATCCGCCGGGACCGGGCCAAGGAGGGACGAGCATGAGCCAGGAAGACATCCGCCGCTCCTGCGTGGACTGCGCCGTGACCCGGTGCGACAACCACACCTCCAACCGCCCCCACCCCGCCTTCTGCGTCAGCCAGGGGCTGACGGAGGACCAGCGCCAGGCCAGCCTGGATCAGTATATCACTGACCAGGAAGACCGGAAGCTGGCCCAGGTGGCTGCCAGCATCGAGTCCGACGGCTACCGCAAGTGGCCCCGGGTCCAGGAGACCATCCTCTTTGCCAAGCGGATGGGATACCATAAAATCGGCATTGCCACCTGCGTGGCCCTCATCCGAGAGAGCCGCATTTTGGCCAAAATGCTTCGGGCCAACGGCTTCGAGGTCTATGGGGTGGCCTGCAAGGCCGGAGAGGTGTTTAAGGACGAGCTGGACATCCCCCAGGTCCATCAGGGCCCCGGCCCCGTGGCCTGCAACCCGGTGCTCCAGGCCCAGCTGCTCAACCAGGAGGGCACGGAGCTGAACATAGTCATGGGCCTGTGCGTGGGCCACGACAGTCTGTTCTACAAGCACGCCAAGGGGGTGACCACCACCCTGGTGGTCAAGGACCGGGTGCTGGTCCACAACCCCGTCATGGCCCTGTACACCGCCGACGGCTACTACGCCAACTTGATGAAACCCCTGGACGACCAATGAAGCATCTCCCGCCCGGCCCCCTGGCCCGGGCGGGATTTTTTGTCCCCCGGCCGCATAGGTTACTAACAAACCACAGGGGACAGGGGGGAGCGCGCATGGAGGAGAGATTTCCCGTCTCTGGAGGCTGGCTAACCTGCCGCCAGACAGGGGACCGGGCAGAGCTGACCATGGAACTGCCGGGAGACAGCCGGGGTCTCTACCGGGGCTACGCCCTGGGACCAGGCGGCCTGGTGGAGCTGGGCACCCTGCTGCCCGAGGGGGGACGCCTGCGGCTGGGGCGGAGCTTCCCGGTGGCGGAGCTCCAGCGGCGGGGGTGTTGGCCGGTCACCGGGGGACGGGTCCAGATGACCTATGCCTTTTCCGGCGCCCGCCCTCAGTCCCTGCCCGGGGGGTGGCGGCGGGTGGAGCGCCCCGAGACCCTTTTTCCCGAGGACGAGACCCTGGCCCGGGCCGCCCGGCAGGCGGGCGGCTGTATCCGCTGCCGCCGGGAGATGGGGGAGTTCCTGCTGGCCTGGCCCTGGGACCCCGGCCGCCCCTTTCCCCTGGCGCCGCTGTTCTGCCTGGCCAGGGTGAAAAACCTGGGGGGGCGGGCCTATGTGGTGTTCCTGTTTGAGGAGGGGGGTACCCCGGTGGTTCCGCCGGAGGGGTGAGGCGAAGCCTCCCCTGAGACCCCGGGCCCTCATCCGGGCAAGAAGGTTGCCAACGCCCCCAAACTGGGGTAAAATAAAAGAAGTCTATCAACAACGGAGCAACACCATGGATTACTTTCACCTATCGGAAGACAAACAAGACATATTGAAGATGAGCAACCTGGGCCTGGCCTACTTGGGCGACGCGGTCTATGAGGTCATGGTCCGCGCCTGGCTGTGCGTGCACGGCAAGCTCACCCCCGGCCGCCTCCACCGGGCGGCCCTGGACTATGTGGCCGCCCCCCGCCAGGCGGCCCTGCTGGAGAAGCTGCTGCCTCACCTGACCGAGGAGGAGACCCAGGTCTACAAGCGCGGCCGCAACGCCAACCCCCACTCCCACCCTCGGGGGGCCACCCGGCGGGAGTACCAGATCGCCACCGGCCTGGAGGCCCTATTCGGCTGGCTCTATCTCCAGGGGGAGACCGAGCGGCTCAACGGGCTGTTTGCCCAGATGATGGAAGGAGAGGATTGACATGCCCATGGACGCGCTGTGCCTGTCCGCCGTCCTGGCCGAGACCGCCAAAGGGGTGGTGGGCGGCCGAATCGACAAGGTCTACCAGCCCAGCCGGGACGAGATTCTGCTGCACATCCGCCATCCGGAGGGGCCCTGCCGTCTGCTCCTGTCGGCCAACCCCAGCCGGGCCCGGCTGCAGCTGACCGCCCTGCCCCGGGAGAACCCCGCCGAGCCCCCCATGTTCTGCATGCTTCTGCGGAAATACCTGGTGGGCGGCAAGATTCTCTCCCTCCGCCAGCCCCCCATGGAGCGCCTGGCGGAGCTGGACATCGAGGCCGCCAACGAGATGGGGGACAAGGTCCGCCGCCGGCTGATCCTGGAGGCCATGGGCCGCCGGGCCAACCTGCTGCTGCTGGACGACCAGGGACGGATCGTGGACTGCCTGCGCCGGGTGGAGGGGGACCTTACCCAGGCCCGCCCCCTGCTGCCGGGCCTCTTTTACAAATACCCGCCCATGCAGGAGGGAAAGCGGGACCCCGCCGCCCTGACCGAGGCCGAAAGGGCCCAGGTGCTGGACCAGGGCCGGTGTGACACCCCCGCCGACCGGTTCCTGCTGGACCGGTTCCTGGGGCTCTCCCCCCTCATCGCCCGGGAGATCTCCTTCGAGGCCTTCGGGGAGGTGGACGCCCCTGCAGGCCGGGACCCGGCGGCCCTGCTGGACCGGCTCACCGCCCTGGTGGGCAAGGTGGCCGCGGGACAAGTCCAGCCCACCCTGCTGGTCCGCCAGGGGGAGGGGGTGGACTTCTCCTTCCGGCCCATCCTGCAGTACGGCCCTGCCACCGAGAGCCGGACCTATCCCACCTTCGCCACCCTGCTGGACGAGTTTTACCAGGCCAAGGAGACCGCCGACCAGGTGCGCCAGAAGGGGCGGGATTTCCTGAAATCCCTCACCCATGCCCGGGACCGGCTGGTAAAGAAGATGGCCCTGCAGGAGGAGGAGCTGGCCCGGACCCGCAACCGAGAGCGGGACCGGAGATACGGTGACCTCATCACCGCCAACCTTTACCGCATGGAGAAGGGGGCCAAGGTCCTGCGGGCGGAGAACTACTATGAGGAGGACTGCCCGGTCATCGAGATCCCCCTAGACCCCCTGAAGACCCCCCAGCAGAACGCCGCCAAGTACTATAAGGCCTACACCAAGGCCAAGACGGCGGAGGAGATGCTCCAGATTCAGCTGGAGAAGGGCCGGCGGGAGCGGGCTTATCTGGAAAGTGTTCTGGACAGCGTCTCCCGGGCAGAGGGAGACCGGGACCTGGAGGAGATCCGCCAGGAGCTGATGGAGACCGGCTACCTCCGCCGCCGGGGCAAGGCCCGGGAGAAAATGAAGCGCCCGGCCACCAAGCCCCTGGAGTTTCGCTCCACCGCCGGCCTGCGCATCTCCGTGGGGCGCAACAACCTGCAAAACGACCGCCTGACCACCAAGCAGGCGGGGAAGTGGGACTACTGGCTGCACACCCAGAAGATCCACGGCTCCCACGTGATCCTGTGGACCGAGGGCGGCCCCCCCGACGACCAGAGCATCCAGGAGGCCGCCATGCTGGCCGCCTGGTACTCCCAGGGACGGGAGGGGAAGAAGGTCCCCGTGGACTATACCCCTGTGAAATACGTGAAGAAACCCGCCGGCGCCCGGCCGGGGATGGTGGTCTACACCACCTATCAGACGGCCTACGTGGACCCCGACCCGGCCCTGGCGGACAAGCTCAAGGCGAAAGCGCCTGAGGGAAGGAGGCAGAGAGGATGAAGCAGGAGAAGAACCTGGTCTGCTACCGCTTCCAATGTGCCCGCTACCTCACCTGCGCCCTGTCCGGCGGGACGGGATGCTGCCTGGAGCGGGACCCGGAACAGCAGGAGGTGCCCGACGGGGCCTGTACCAAGGAGAAGGGCTACCCCTACTTCCGCCCGGGCAAGGAGGAAGACCCCGTCCGCGCCTGGATGCGCGGCCATTGAGGCATGAGAAAGCCGGAGGCCCTGATGGGGCCTCCGGCTCGTTTGCTGTGGGACAAAAAGGGGTCTGAGTTAGGGTAAGGTATCGATGTCCACCAGGATGTTGTCGGTGCCGTTTTCCTCAAACTCGTTGATATAGGCCTCGATCCGGTGGGTCAGCTCGGCGTAGTTGCTCTCGTCGATGGGGGCGTCGTTCATGTCCCGGCGGGCCAAGTCCTCGGCCAGGATGTCGAAGAAGACGTTGTTTTCATATTCCATAATGGCCTCGTGGATGCCCCCTTCCACGAAGGGGCGGGAGGGGATGGTCTCCCCCCGATAGGTTTCGGCTAAGATCCCCATGCCTTCCTGCCGGGCCTTTTCAAACAGCAGGCTCTCTACCCTGTCGTAGTCCTGGAAGCGGTCCTCCCCTCGGGTGGAGTTGAGGATCCAGTTGCCGATATAGACCATGTCCAACAGACGTCGGAATTCCTTTTTGCTCAGTTCCAGCTGCATACCATGACCTCCTCGCTGAGAAGTGAAACAATGGGTCCCTGTTCCTGTGAGCCCAGGAGAGGGGAAACTCCCCTATCCTGCCCCTATTATAGTGTCCCCCAGGGAGATTGTCAAAGGAGGAAACGGGGAAAAGTCCACGAATTCCGCCGCACCCCCCTTGGAATTCTTGGAGGAGCGGGGGGGACAAGAGGGGGGAGAGGCTTTACAATTTGCAGGGAATCGGGTATAATAATCTACATTTGAGCAGATCAACAAGAAAAGGAATGGGTGCGAGAAAAATCATGGAAAAACCAGTGATCATATCCATCAAAGGGGTCCAGGCCCTGGAGCCCGGCGAAGAAGACACCATGGAGCTGGTGACCCAGGGGGTCCTGCGCCAGGAGGAGGGAGAGGGCTTCACCCTGACCTACCGGGAGAGCGAACTGACCGGCCTGGAGGGCACCACCACCACCTTCCAAGTGGTGCCCGGGCGGATCACCCTCCGCCGGGAGGGGACCCTCAACTCCGAGATGGTCTTCCAGGAGGGGCAGAAGCATGTCTCTCTGTACGAGACCCCCTATGGGGGCCTGATGCTGGGGGTGAACACCCATCGGGCCAAGGCCAGCCTGGGGGAACAGGGGGGCAGCCTGTCCATCCGCTACGCCCTGGAGGTGGACAGCCAGCCCGTGGGGGAGAACTCCTTTGAAATTCAGGTGACCGAACCCCAGCTGACGTCCCAGCGTCCGGGACAGTAAGCGCCGATAAGAAAGAAAAAAGGGGACAGAAGCGATATGGCAAATTTGATTCAGCTTGCGAAAGACCAGGTCAGCCAACTCACGGACCAGGCCTATCAAGCCGCCGCCGCGGCCGGCGTCCTGCCGGCGGGGGTGACGGTGAAGGGATCGGTGGAGATCCCCAAAGACCCCCAGAACGGGGACTACGCCTCCTCCTTCGCCATGGCCGGGGCCAAGGCCATGAAGATGGCCCCCCGGGCCATCGCCCAGGCGGTGGTGGACCACATGGACCTGACGGGGACCATCTTCGCCTCGGTGGAGATCGCCGGGCCGGGTTTCCTCAACTTCCGCCTGGGCCCCAAGTGGTACGGGGACGTGCTGGCAGAGATTGAGGCCGAGGGCCCCCTCTACGGCCAGAGCAGCGAGGGCCAGGGCAGGAAGGTTATGGTGGAGTTCGTCTCCGCCAACCCCACCGGCCCCATGCACATGGGCAACGCCCGGGGAGGCGTGCTGGGGGACACCCTGGCCAACGTCCTGCGCCGGGACGGCTGGGACACCTGGAAGGAGTTCTACGTCAACGACGCCGGCAACCAGATCCACAAGTTCGCCGTGTCCATCCAGGCTCGCTACCTCCAGATCCTCTTGGGGGAGGAGGCGGTGCCCTTCCCGGAGGACGGCTACCACGGGGAGGACATCAAGGAGCTGGCCCAGGCCTTCTACGCCCAGCACGGGGAGAGCTACAAGGATACCCCCGAGCAGGAGCGGCTGGAGGCCCTGGCGGCCTTTGGTCTGAAGCACAACATTCCCCGGATGCAGTCCGACTTGCGCCGGTATGGCATCGAGTACGACCAGTGGTTCTATGAGTCCTCCCTCCATGAGTCCGGCTACGTGGCCGAGACGGTGGCCCTGCTGACCGAGAAGGGCTGGACCTATGAGAAGGACGGCGCTTTGTGGCTGCACACCGCCCAGCTGCTGCGGCAGAAGTACCTGGCCGAGGGCAAGAGCGAGAAGCAGGTGGACAAGCTGGACCTGAAGGACGACGTGCTGCGCCGGGCCAATGGGTTCTACACCTACTTTGCCGCCGACATCGCTTACCACCGCAACAAGTTGGATGTGCGGGGCTTTGACATCGCCGTGGACGTGTGGGGCGCCGACCACCACGGCCACGTGGCCCGCCTCCAGGCCGCCCTGGACGGGCTGGGGCTGGACGGCTCCCACCGGCTGGTGGTGGTGCTCATGCAGCTGGTGAACCTGCTTCAGGACGGCCAGCCGGTGCGCATGTCCAAGCGCTCGGGCAAGGCCATCGCCCTGCACGACCTGCTGGACGAGGTGAGTGTGGACGCCGCCCGCTACTTCTTCAACTCCCGCTCCTCCACCAGCCCCGTGGACTTTGACCTGGGCCTGGCCGTTCGGGAGGACAGCGAGAACCCCGTCTATTACGTCCAGTACGCCCACGCCCGCATCTGCACCCTGGTGGCCCGGCTGGCCGGGGAGGGCCATCCGGTGGCCCAGGCCGGTCAGATCCGCTGGGAGCTGCTGGCCAGCGAGGAGGAGACCTCCCTCATCCGCACCCTGGCCCGGTTCCCCGAGGAGATCCATGCCGCCGCCCGGGACTACGACCCCTCCCGCATCAACCGCTATCTGGTGGACCTGGCTGGCCAGTTCCACCGGTTCTACAGCGCCTGCCGCATCAAGGGGGAAGCCCCCGAACTCCTGTCTGCCCGCCTGAAGCTGGCCGACAGTGTCCGCGCTGTGCTCGCCAACGGATTGGGTCTGCTGGGCGTCACTGCGCCGGAGAAGATGTGATGGGGGCTGTTAGATCCTGGGTGTCCCACTGCCTGCTGGCAGCGGAAAGGGGGCGCCTAGGATGAGAAAGAAGGTAGTGGACAGCCTGGTCATTGGCTTTGCCCTGTTCTCCATGTTCTTTGGGGCGGGCAACGTGATCTTCCCGCCCTACCTGGGCCTGGGCTCCGGGGACCAGTGGCCCCTGGGCTTTCTGGGCTACTACATCGCCGACGTGGGCCTGGCCCTGCTGTCCATGTTTGCCATTCTGCGCCAGGGCAGCCCCACGGGGGTCACCGCCCGCATCGGCAAGGTGCCGGCGGTGATGCTCATGTGCGCCATCGTGCTGTGCATCGGCCCCATGCTGGCCATCCCCCGCACGGCGGCCACCACCTATGAGACCTCTCTGCTGCCCCTGACCTCGGCGGTGAGCCCGGTGGCCTTTTCTGTGGTCTTCTTCCTGGTGGTGCTGGTGCTGTGCCTGCGGGAGAGCGCCGTGGTGGACATCGTGGGCAAGATCCTCACCCCCGTCCTGTTGGCGGGCCTGCTAGTGCTCATCGTGGTGGGCATTGTCCACCCTCTGGGGCCCGTCTCCCCGGAGCCTCTGGTGGAGAACGTGGCGGCCACGGGCATCGAGGCCGGCTACCAGACCATGGACGTGCTGGCCACCCTGATCTTTGGCTACATCATCCTGAAAAGCGCCTGGAAGAAGGGCCACCGGGAGTGGAAGGACCAGGCCCGGGTGGTGGCTGGCGCCAGCGTGGTGGCCGGGGTCGGCCTGCTGGTGATCTATCTGGGCCTGACCTATCTGGGGGCCACCACGGGGACCTTCTTTGACCTGTCGGTGGACCGCACTCAGCTGGTCATCACCATCGTCCGGGACCTGCTGGGGCAGGGGGGCATGATCCTCTTTGCCGTGGTGGTGGCCCTGGCCTGCCTGACCACGTCGGTGGGGCTGGTGAGCTCCTGCGCCGACTACTTCTCGGGGCTGACCAGCGGGCGTTTGCCCTATAAGGCGCTGGTGTGTGTGATCTGCCTGTTCAGTGCTATCATCTCCAACTTTGGCATCAACGAGATCATCGCCATCGCCTCCCCCATCCTCAGTGTGGTCTATCCGCCCACCCTGGTGCTCATCGTCCTGGCCATGACCGGCAACCGGCTGAAGAACAAGTGGATCTTCCGTTTGGGCGCCCTGGGTGCCCTGGTGGTGAGCCTGGTGGAGAATGTGGGCCCCATGGTGGGGCTGGACGTGAGTTTCCTGTCCCATCTGCCCCTGGACGCTCTGGGCTTTGGCTGGGTTCTCCCTGCCGCCCTGTGCGCCGTGGTGGGGGCCTTCCTCCCCAAAGGAAAAGCAGCGCCCGCCAAAAAATCCTGACCAATACGAAACGCCCTCCGGAAACGGAGGGCGTTTTTGCGCGGAAAGGGCTCAGAGATCGTGGTCGTGAGAAGTTTTCTTGGCCGCGTGGTTGAGCTGGCGGACGCTGTGCAGGGCCGTCAGGTACAGGCACAGCCAGATGCCGGCGAAGATGGCCGCGAAGATGGCCAGGTACTGCAGCACCCCGCCCAGGGAGTGGGGCATCCAGCGGCAGACGTAGGCGGTGGGCAGCATGACCGCCGCGCCCAGCAGGAAATAGAGAAGGGTCTGGCGGGTCAGCCCCCACCGCTCCACCTGCCAGATCACCGACCCGCCGGCGAAAACTGCCCCCAGCAGGGCGCACAGCAGGGTCTGCCAGGCGGTCGCTGCCAGCTCGCTGCCGGCGGCCTGGACCAGATCGGGGTGACAGGGGAGATAGACCTGCAAACCGGCGACAAAGGAGCCGAACAGGGCGATCAGTGTGCCCAGGGCAATGCCCAGAGGGGCGCCCAGGGCAGCCCGGAGAAAGACTTGTTTTTTCATGCGCATCACCTCAAATTCCCAGACGCTGCTTCAGCTTTCCCACATACCGGCGGGAGACGTAGGTGACGCTGCCGTCACACAGGCGCACCTGGATGGTCCCCGACAGGCTCAGGTCAAACTGGCGGACTTTTTTCAGGTTGATGATCTCCGCGTGGGAGATTCGGGCAAACCGCTGAGGGGAGAGCCGGGCCTCTGCCTCATACAGCCGCAGCCGCAGGGCGTATTCCCCCGCGGGGGTGACGGCGAAGACCTTCCCCTCCCGGGCATACAGGCGGAGGATCTCCTCCTCTTCCAGTACCTCCAAGGTCTGGCCCTGCCGGCCGATGAGCGGGGGCTGGGCCTGGGGGGAGAGGGCGTCCAGCAGCTGCCGGACCTCCTCGGTCATGGCGGGGGCCTGGACCAGCAGGGTGACCTCCTGGCAGGCGGGGTCCAGGGTTACTTCGATCTTCATCCAGCTCACCTCTCTTTGGGGTTAGTATAGGGGAGGCTGCCCTCTTGCGCAAGGGGTTTTCCACCAACGGTTGCCAGGGAGCCATAAGTGGTCTAAAATAGAGGCTGCCTGCGGGCCTCCAGCGGCCCGGCGGCTTACGAAAGGGGAAGAAACCATGAAATGGATGATCGCGGCGGACCTCCACGGCTCCGCTTACTACTGTCAAGAACTCCTCCAGGCCTTCCAGCGGGAGGGGGCCGCCCGGCTGATTCTGCTGGGAGACCTGCTCTACCATGGCCCCCGCAACGACCTGCCCCGGGACTATGCCCCCAAGCAGGTCATCGCCCTGCTCAACCCCCTGGCCGACCACCTGCTCTGCGTCCGTGGCAACTGCGACAGCGAGGTGGACCAGATGGTGCTGGAGTTTCCCATCCTGGCCGACTACGGCGTCCTCCTGCTGGAGGACCGGCTGGCCTACCTCACCCACGGCCACGTGTGGAACCTGGACCACCTGCCGCCCCTCCGGCCGGGGGATCTGCTGTTGTGCGGCCACACCCATGTGCCTGCCTGGGCGCCCTTTGGGGAGAACAACTGGTGCCTGAACCCCGGCTCCCTCTCCCTGCCCAAGCAGGACAGCCCCCACAGCTACCTGACCTTAGAGGCGGGCCAGGCGGTGTGGAAGGACCTGGACGGTACGCCCTTTCACACCCTGACCCTATAAACACAACCTCCCACAAGAGACCCGAAGGCGGACAGAGTTTGCTCTGTCCGCCTTCGGTTTTTGCGGCGTGGGAGAAATTCGGCGTGGGTCAGGAAAGAAACCGCTCCAGCCGGGAGCCCAGGCGACTGAGAAGCTCGTTGGTGATGGTGCCGCACCGCTGGGCCACCTCCATGGCAGAGATGGTCTCCTGGCCGTCGGTGCCGATGACCACGGCGGTGTCTCCCGCCTGCACGGCGGGCAGATCGGTGACGTCCACCAGGGTCTGGTCCATGCACAGGCGGCCCACAATGGGGGCCCGCCGGCCGTGGAGAAGCACGCAGCCCCCCTCCAGGCACCGGGGGAGGCCGTCGGCGTAGCCGATGGTGAGCACTGCCAGCCGGGTGGGCCGCCGGGCGGTGAAGGCCAGGCCGTACCCGGCCCCCGCCCCGGGGGGCAGGGTGCGCACAGTGGCCACCCGGGCCCGGAGGGAGAGGACGGGCCGCAGATCGGGCCCGGCGTCGTTGCGGTCTTCCGGGGAGCTCAGCAGGCCGTACAGGGCGATGCCCACCCGGGCCCAGTCGCCGCCGCAGTCGGGATAGTTGAGCAGGCCGTGGCTGGCCAACAGGTGGACCTTGGGCAGGGGAATGCCCTGGTTTTTCAGGCCCTCCAGCAGCTGGCGGAAGGCCTCCCGCTGGCGCTGGACGCAGCCCTGGGCCTCGGGGCCGGCACCATCCGCGGTGCACAGATGGGTGTACAGGCCGGTCACCCGTAGGTGGGGCAGGGCAAAGACTTGCGCGATCTCCCCCAGGTGGGCGGCGGGAATCCCCAACCGGTGCATCCCCGTGTCCACCGCCAGGTGGACGGCCAGGGGTTTGCCGAAGGCGTTCAACTGCTGGGCGTAGGGAAAGTCCACCACCGTCTGGGTCAGTTTGTACCGGCGCAGCAGGGGGAACTGGTCCGGGGGCGTGTAGCCCAGCAGGAGGATCTCCCCCCGAATCCCGCCCCGGCGCAGCTGGATGCCTTCTGCCAGGCAGGCCACGCAGAAGGCGTCGACCCCCTGGCTGGCCAGCTCCCGGGCGATGGGCAGGGCACCGTGGCCGTAGGCGTTGGCCTTGACGGCGGGCATGAGCCGGCAGCCGGGGGGCAGCAGGGCCTCCAAGGCGGCCCGGTTGTGGGCCAGGGCGGCCCGGTCCAGGGTGATCCAGGCCCGGTCCCGCCGGGGCCGGGGCGGCCGCAGACGGCCCTTGCCCCAGAGGATGACGGCGGCGGCCAGGCAGGAGAGCAGGCACACGGCCAGGTAGTGGACCAGGCTGTTTTCCACCAGCAAACCGGTCAGCCCCGTCACCTTCGCACTCCCACGGACCACCACCACCATGGCCGGGTGGAGGAGATAGATCCAGGTGGACAGATCGGGCAGACAGGACGGCGGCCGGACGGGCCAGGCCAGCAGCAGCCGGTAGAGAAAGACCATCACCACCGGCAGCAGCAGGTACATGCTGTCGTGCCGCTGGAGGGCGAAGTGCCGCAGGGTGAAGGCTTCGGCGGTCATGAGGCCGAAGGCGAGGGCCAGGCCCAGGGCGTCTTTGTCCGGGGTTCCCTTGCCGGGGCGGTCTCCCAGCCGGGCCCCCAGCAGGAGGAAGAGGGGGGCCAGGAACAGCCCGTTGCGGGTGTAGGAGAAGAGGTGGAACCCCGCCTCATAGACATTGGCCAGGGAGGGTAGCGCGGAGGTGAGGCCGTAGTAGCTGTCTCCCAGCAGGGCGATGAGATAGAGTCCTCCGGCGGCCGCCAGCAGCCCCTTGCCCCTCAGCATCCGGCTGAGGAGAAAGACCACCCAGAGACCCATGACGCAGGCAGGGAAATACCACAGGTGGTAAAAGGTTCCGTCAAACAGGAGCAGGCGAAGCCAGTCCAACGGACGCAGATTCTGATAGTGCCCCGCGTACAGGCCGATGGGAAGGTAGAGCAGAATGGCAATGCCGTAAAGGGCCAGAATCTTCTTGCTCTGCCGCCACAGCAGGCGAGGAGAGGCCTTCCCGGCCAGGACCGGCCCCAGCACAAACTGACCGGTGACCATGAAGAAGAAGGGCACTGCCACCCGGGCCAGGACCCGGGTGAGGAAGAAATCCCCGTCCAGAGAGAAGGAGGCCAGGGGCGAGACGTGGATGGCCACCACCAGCAGCGCGGCGGGAATCTTAAAGGCGTCCAGCCCGCCGGAACGTCGGCTCCTATCCATGGCAGCGCCCCCATTCCGCCAGCACGAACCCGTCTACGTTGTTGCCGGAAAGGGAGTAGGAGCAGTCTTTGGGCAGATCCACTGGCGTGGGACCTTGGGCCGCGGCGGGCAGGAAGGACAGAGCGGCCTCTTGTTCGCAGGCTCGACCGTTTCCGCAGGGAAACGACCGCAGCCAGGCGATATACTCTTCTAAGGTCCAGTCTTTCTCCGCCATGATGGCGGCATGAGGGGTACCTACATAGCGGAAGTGCCAGGGTTCATGGCCGATGCCTGTGACCGCCTCTTTGCCCGCCGGATAGCGTTGGATCAGGCCGAACTTGGCCATCTCCCGGCGAAAGTCCTGGCAGATTCCCTGGTAGGGGAAGTCGGGCCGCAGAAAATCCACCTGGTCGCTGCGCAGCCCCAGATCGATGGCCAGCCCCGTCTGGTGCTCGCTGCACCCGGGCTGGGCCACATAGGTCTGGGTGAAGGCCAGGCCGTTCTCTGCCAGGGAGTCGTCCCAGATTTGCTGCTGCTCCTGCTGAGAGCGCCAACCGCTCACCGGCACAATGGCCGACCAGCCACCGCCGATGGCGGCCATGAGGTCGTCCAGGGCCTGGGCGGCCCGCCGCTCCAGCAGCACCTCGGTGCCGGCTACGGGAACCAGGTCCTGGGGGGGGAGAGGGTGGTAGGGATGGCGGGCGCTGACCAGAATGAGGTCCCCCTGGTGGACGGACTCGGGGAGAAGAAGCATCGACGTCATAGATGGATCACCTGCCCGAGGATGGTATCCAGAATCTCTGGGAAGGTCAAACCGGCGGCCTTCATCATGCCGGGGAAGCGGCTGTGTTCGGTGAAGCCGGGGATGGTGTTGACCTCGTTGAAGACGATCCGCCCCTGGGGAGTGAGGAAGAGGTCCACCCGGGCAAAGCCCGCGCACCCCAGGGCCCGGTAGATCACCTGGGCGGTCTCCTTCACCCGCTGGGCGGTGGCCTGGTCCACCCGGGCGGGGACGTGGATGGCGGAGGTCTTCAGGGTGTACTTCTCGGTGAAGTCGAAAAAGCCGCCGGACAGTTCGATCTCGTCGATCTCCCCCACCATCAGATTCTGGGTGCCGATGACGGCGCAGCCCACCTCAAAGCCGGGGATGGTCTCCTCCAGGATCACCTGGTCGTCGTACTGCCGGGCCAGCTCCAGGGCGGGCAGGAGCTCCTCCTCCCGGTGGATCTGGGAGATGCCGTAGGAGGAGCCCGCCTTCACCGGCTTGACAAAGAGGGGATAGCCCGTCTGCCGGGCAAAGGCCACGGCGGCCTGGGGGTCCGTCCCCGGTTCCAAGACCAGGGAGGCGGGGACGTCTACCCCGGCTAGATGGGCCAGCTTGTGGGCGCGGTCCTTGTCCATGCACAGGGCGGAGGCCAGCACGCCGCAGCCGATCACCGGAATCCCCGCCAGGGCGAAGAGGCCCTGGACGGTGCCGTCCTCGCCGTTCTTGCCGTGGAGGATGGGCAGCACCCCGTCCAGCGCAATGGGCTGCGGGGTCTGGCCGGCCAGGGAGAGCAGGCCGCGGACCGCCCGGTCCTGGCAGACCGCCACGGGGGTCAGGTGGGTCCGGTCCTCATGCCAATGGTCCTGGGGGATGGCCTCATAGGGACCGGTGTAGAGGAACCACTGCCCCGTCCGGGTGATGCCCACGGGCAGGACGGTATATTTGTCGGGATCTAAGTTGCACAGCACGGCGTGGGCCGACTGCAGGGAGACGGAATACTCCGGGGAGCGTCCGCCGAACAGAACGGCAATGGTGGGCTTTTTCATGGGTGTTTCCTCCTGGATGCGGTGAGATGAATGGACGTGGAGCGGTGCTTAATGGAAAACAGAAAAGAAAATAGAGAAGAAATAGCTGTTTTTCAGGGAAGAACCTCTCGCATTCTGGGTTTTATTATAGCAGGAAAAAATGTTTGTGTTTTTAAGGGCGGATTGCAGCTTTCTTAAAAACCATTGCGCTTTTCTTAAGGTGGATTAAGGAAACATTAAGAAACCCTGCTGTTTGCCTGGAAAAAGCCAGGGAAAATATGAACAAAATGTGAATATTCCCCCGTTTCCCGTTGACAAAGGGAAGGGAGTGGGGTATATATAGCAAAAGTAATCACTGATTACTTAAATGAAAATTTTGAAACATCGACACATGGAGGTCATTATCATGGTATTTGAAGCAATCGCAGAACTGGTGGCAGAGCGCGTGGAGAAGGACGTCTCCGAGATCACCATGGAGAGCAATTTCCGGGACCTGGGCATCGACTCCCTGGACACCGTGGAGCTGCTGATGAACCTGGAGGACAAGCTGGACATGGAGATCGAGCTGGACAAGAAGGTGGAGACCGTGGGTGACCTGGTGGCCTTCGTGGAGAGCAAGCGGGCATGATCCACACCCCGATATGTGACCTGCTGGGCATCCAGTATCCCGTCTTTCAGGGGGGCATGGCCTGGATCGCCGACGGCAAGCTGGCCGCGGCGGTGTCCGAAGGGGGCGGCCTGGGGATCATCGCCGCCGGCAACGCCCCCGGTGACTATGTGCGGGAGCAGATCCAGATTGCCAAGGGCCTGACCCGCCGCCCCTTTGGGGTGAACATCATGCTCATGAGCCCCTTTGCTGACCAGGTGGCCCAAGTGGCGGCCGAGGAAAAGGTGGCCGTGGTCACCACCGGCGCGGGCAACCCTGCCAAGTATATGGACCTGTGGCATGGGGCCGGCATCCGGGTGATCCCGGTGGTGGCCTCGGTGGCCATGGCCAAGCTCATGACCCGCCAGGGGGCCGCCGCCCTCATTGCCGAGGGCGGGGAGAGCGGCGGACACGTGGGGGAGCTGACCACCATGGTCCTGGTACCCCAGATCTGTGACGCCACTGACCTGCCCGTTCTTGCTGCCGGCGGCATTGCCGACGGCCGGGGGGTGGCCGCCGCCTTCCTGCTGGGGGCCTGCGGGGTCCAGATGGGCACCCGCTTCCTCTGTGCAGAGGAGTGTACCATCCATCCCAACTACAAACAGCGCATCCTCAAGGCCAACGACCTGTGCACCATGGTCACCGGCAAGCGCCTGGGCCATCCCGTGCGCAGCCTGCGCACCGCCTTTGCCCGCAACTATGCCAAGGCCGAGTACGGCGGCATGGATGACGAGGCCCTGGAGGCCCTGGGCACCGGCGCCCTGCGCAAGGCCGTGGTGGAGGGCGACCTGGAGGAGGGGTGCTTCCTCTCCGGCCAGGCAGCTGCCATGGTCCACAAGATCCAGCCCGCGGCGGAGATCGTCCGCGAGGTCATGGAAGAGGCCGAGCCTGTGCTGAAAGGAGCCACGAAATGGGTAAGATAGCCTTTGTCTTTGCCGGCCAGGGGGCCCAGTTCCCCGGCATGGGCCAGGAGCTGGCCCAGTGCTCCCCGGCGGCGGCCAAGATCTTTGCAGAACTGGACGCCCTGCGTCCCGGCACCTCTCAGCAGTGCTTTGCCGGCACCGAGGAGGAGCTGAAAGAGACCAAAAATACCCAGCCCTGCATGTTTGCCGTGGAGCTGGCCTCCGCTGCCGCTCTGGCAGAGGGGGGGCTGCGGGCGGACATGACCGCTGGGTTTTCCCTGGGGGAGATCGCCGCGCTGACCTACAGCGGGGCGGTGGACCTGGCCACCGGCTTCCACCTGGTCTGCCGCCGGGGGGAGCTGATGCAGGAAGCTGCCGAGGCGCAGCCCACTGCCATGGCGGCGGTGCTGAAGCTGTCCAACGAGGACGTGGAGAAGGTCTGCGCCCAGTTTGACCAGGTCTACCCCGTCAACTACAACTGTCCCGGCCAGGTGTCCGTGGCCTGTGCCAAGGAGCAGCTGGCCCCCTTCTCCGCCGCGGTGAAGGCCGCCGGCGGCCGGGCCCTGCCCCTGAAGGTCCGGGGGGGATTCCACTCTCCCTTCATGGCCTCGGCCGCCCAGGGCTTTGCCCAGGTGCTGGCCGCGTGTGAAGTGGGCCAGCCCCAGCTGCCCCTGTATGCCAACCGCACCGGCGAAGTCTACGCCGGGGACCCCAAGGCCCTGCTCAGCCAGCAGATTGCCTCCCCCGTGCGCTGGGAGACCATCGTGCGCAACATGATCGCCGCCGGCGCGGACACCTTTGTGGAGATCGGGCCGGGCCAGACCCTGTGCGGCCTGATCGGCAAGATCGACAAGAACGTGAAAACCTACGCCCTGTCCGGCAAAGAGGACTTGGAGTGGATCTTAAAGGAGGTCCCGGGATGCTGACAGGTAAAACGGCTCTGGTCACCGGGGGCTCCCGGGGGATCGGGGCGGCCATCGTGGAAAAACTGGCCTCTCAGGGGGCCAGCGTGGCGGTGGTCTATGCCGGCAGCCGGGAGGCCGCCGAGGCCCTGTGCGCCAAGTGCGGGGCGGATTTTTCCGTAAAAGCCCAGGCCTACCAGTGCGACGTGGCGGACTTTGCCGCCGTGAAAGACCTGGTGGCCCAGGTGAAGAAGGACTTTGGGTCCGTGGACATCCTGGTCAACAACGCCGGGGTGACCCAGGACGGCCTGCTGGCCATGATGAAGGAGGAGAGCTTCGACCGGGTGCTGGACGTGGACCTGAAGGGGGCCTTCAACTGCATCCGCCACTGTGCCGGCCTCTTTTTGCGCCAGAAGGCGGGGGCCATTGTGAACGTGAGCTCGGTCTCCGGCCTGATGGGCAATGCCGGCCAGGCCAACTACTCCGCGGCCAAGGCGGGGCTCATTGGCCTGACCAAGGCGGTGGCCAAGGAACTGGCCCCCAAGGGGATCACCTGCAACGCGGTGGCCCCGGGCTTTATCCAGACAGATATGACCAAGGACCTGTCCGGCCAGGACAACGGACTGCTGGCCGCCATCCCCCTGGGACGGATCGGTCAGCCCCAAGAGGTGGCCGAGGCAGTGGCCTTTCTGGCCTGCGCCCCCTACATCACCGGCGAGGTGCTGCGGGTGGACGGCGGCCTTGCCATGTGAGGGAGGAAACAACCAATGGAACAGAAACTGCGCAGAGTGGTGGTCACCGGCCTGGGCGCCATCAGCCCCGTGGGCAACACCGTGGACGAGTGCTGGAACAACCTGAAAAACGGCGTGCACGGCATCGGTCCCATCACCCTTTTTGACACCACCGACTACAAGACCAAAATCGCCGCAGAGGTGAAGAACTTCGATCCCCGGGCTTACATGGACAAGACCGAGGTCCTCCGCAGCGACGCCTTCTCCCAGTACGGCGTGGCCGCCGCCTGTCAGGCGGTGGAGGAGAGTGGGGTCATCGGCACCCTGCCCCCCGAGCGGGTGGCGGTGTACTTCGGCTCCGGCATCGGGGGCATCCGCACCTTTACCGAGGAGCACAACAAGCTCCTGGCCCGGGGGCCCAAGCGGGTCTCCCCCTATTTCATCCCCATGCTCATCGCCAACATGGCCGCCGGCATGATCGCCATCCGCTTTGACTGCCGGGGAGCCGCCATGCCCGCCGTCACCGCCTGCGCCTCGGGCACCAATGCCATCGGTGAGGCCATGCGGGCCATCCGCCACGGCTATGCCGACGCGGTGATCACCGGCGGCGCCGAGGCCGCCATCTCCGAGTGCGGCGTGGCGGGCTTCATCAACATGCAGGCCCTGTCCACCTCTGAGGACCCCAACGCCGCCTGCCTGCCCTTCGACAAGCGCCGGGGTGGCTTCGTCATCGGCGAGGGGGGCGCAGCCCTGGTGCTGGAGGAGTATGAGCACGCCGTGAAGCGCGGCGCCAAGATCTACGGCGAGGTGTGCGGCTACGGCGCCACCTGCGATGCCTTCCACATCACCGCCCCCCGCCCCGACGGCACCGCCGGGGCTGCGGCCATCCGCCAGGCCATGGAGGAGGCCGGGTATCAGACCGGGGAGCGGGTCTACATCAACGCCCACGGCACCGGCACCCCCATGAACGACTCCCTGGAGACCCAGGTGGTCAAGCTGGCCCTGGGGGAGGAAGAGGCCAAGAAGAACTACATGAGCTCCACCAAGTCCATGACCGGCCACATGCTGGGGGCTGCTGGGGCCATCGAGGCCATTGCCTGCCTGAAGGCCCTCAACGAGGGTATCCTGCCCCCCACCATCAACCTGCTGGACCCCGACCCGGCCTGTGACCTGAACTACGTGCCCAACCAGGCCATCCAGACCTCGGTGGATCTGGTGCTGTCCAACTCCCTGGGCTTCGGGGGCCACAACGCCTGCATTGCCTTCCGGAAGGTGAGTGTATGAACGACACGGACATCAGAAAATACGCCGACTTGATGCGGGAACTGGACCTGACCGGCCTGGAGATCACGGAGAATGACCGGGTGGTCCGCCTGGAGCGGGCCCCCGCGGTCTCCACCTTGCCCCGGGAGACGGTGGCCGTGGCCGCTGCCCCGGCGGAGGCCGCCCCCGCCCCAGCGGCCGGGGCGGCAGAAGAGGGCGACGTGGTGACCTCCCCCATGGTGGGGGTCTTCTATGCCGCCCCGGCGGAGAACGCCGAGCCCTTCGTCAAGGTGGGCGACCACGTTAAGCGGGGCCAGACCCTGTGCATCGTGGAGGCCATGAAGCTCATGAACGAGATCATGGCGGAAACGGACGGGGAGATCGTGGCCGTCTGCGCCGAGAACGGCCAGGTGGTGGACTACGGCTGCCCCCTGTTCCGCATCAAAGGGCGGTAAGGAGGATACCATGCAGCAAGACGAGATCAAAACCATCCTGCCCCACCGGGACAACATGCTCCTGCTGGACCAGCTGGACAAAGAGGGCGACATCGCCCACGGCCAGTATCGGGTCCGGGGGGACGAATGGTTCCTCCAGGGGCATTTCCCCGGCGCCCCGGTGGTGCCGGGGGTCATCCTGTGTGAGATTCTGGCCCAGTCGGCGGCCATCCTCATGCGGGAATCCCTCACCCCGGAGACCCTGCCCATGTACACCAGCATGAAGGACGTGCGCTTCCGGGCCCCGGTGCTGCCGGGGGACCTGTTTGAGACCCGCTGCCGGATCACCCGGGCCAAGCACCCCTTCTACTTCATCCAAGGGGAGGGCTACGTGGGGGACACCCTGTGCGTGAAGGGGGAGTTCTCCTTCGGCATCACGGAGAAAGCCATATGTTTTCAAAGATCCTGATCGCCAACCGGGGGGAGATCGCCGTTCGGGTGATCCGGGCCTGCAAGGAGATGGGCATCGACACGGTGGCCATCTACTCCCAGGCCGACCAGGACGCCCTCCACGTGGCCCTGGCCGATGAGAGCTACTGCGTGGGCGGGGCCTCTCCCGCCGACAGCTACCTCAACCAGGAGCGGGTGGTCTCCGCCGCCCTGGCCTCCGGGGCCCAGGCCATCCACCCAGGCTACGGCTTTCTGTCGGAAAACGCAGAGTTTGCCGCCCTGTGCCGCAAAAACGGCCTGGTGTTCATCGGGCCCGACCCGGAGAGCATGGAACGTTTGAGTGACAAGGCGGCCCTGAAGCAGATCATGGGGAGCCACGGCCTGGAGGTCATCCCCGGCACCCAGGTCCTGGCCAGCGCCCAGGAGGCCCTGGCCGCCGGGGCGCGGATCGGCTATCCGGTGATGCTCAAGGCCAGCGCCGGCGGCGGCGGCCGGGGCATCCGCCTGGTGAGCGCCCCCAACGAGATGGCCCAGGCCTATGCCCTGGCCGTGGCCGAGGGGGAGGCCTCCTTTGGGGACGGCTCGGTCTACATGGAAAAATTCGTCCACCCCGCCCGGCACATCGAGGTCCAGATTCTGGCCGATGAGGCGGGCAATGTGGTCTGTCTGGGGGAGCGGGATTGCTCCGTCCAGCGCCACCACCAGAAGCTCATCGAGGAGTCCCCCTCTCCGGCGGTCAGCCGTTCCCAGCGCAAGAAGCTCATGGACCTGTGCGCCCGGGCGGTCCAGGCCATCGGCTATGTGGGGGTGGGCACCCTGGAGTTTCTCCTGGACCGGGACGGCCGGTTCTGGTTCATGGAGATGAACCTGCGCCTGCAGGTGGAGCACGGGGTGACGGAGATGCTCACCAGCATCGACCTGGTCAAGTGGCAGATCCGCGCCGCCGCCGGGGTTCCTTTGAACTTCCGGCAGCAGCACGTGGACCTCACCGGGGCCTGCGTGGAGTGCCGCATCAACGCGGTCCGGCCGGGCAGGCTCACCATGCTCCACGTGCCCGGGGGGCCCTTTGTGCGCTTTGACACCTATCTGGTCACCGGGCTGACCGTCTCCCCCTACTATGACTCCCTGCTGGGCAAGCTCATCGTCTACGCCGGCACCCGGGAGGAGGCCATGCGCAAGATGAAGGCCGCCCTGTGCGAGCTGGTCATCGAGGGCATCGAGACCAACATCGAAGAACAGCTGGCCCTGGTCAGCGACCCCCGGTTCATGTCCGGGGACTATGATCTAACCTTTATGGAAGGCAGGTGACACCGTTGCCCTTTCTGCACTTTCGTCACACACCCAAAAATGAGCTGGAAAAGGGAGGCCGCACAGCGGCGCTGGTCCAGGCCGACGCCAGCGAGCCGGAAAAGACCTGTCCCAACTGCCACAAGTCCATCCCTGTCAGCCGCCTGTGGGCCAACTGGAACACCTGTCCCTGCGGCCATCACTTCCGCCTGAGCGGGCGGCAGCGGCTGCGGTTTCTCACCGACAAGGGCTCCTTTCAGGAGCTCTTTGCCGGCATGACCGGGGGAGACCCCCTGGACTTTCCCGGCTACCAGGAGAAGCTGGAATCGGTGCGCAGCGCCAGCAGCGAGAGCGAAGGCGTGCTGTGCGGCACCGCCGCCATCGGCGGCCAGCCCTGCTGCCTGTTCCTCATGGAGCCCTACTTCATGATGGGCAGCATGGGCACCGTGGTGGGGGAGAAGATCACCAGCCTCTTTGAATACGCCACCAAGTACAGCCTGCCTGTGGTGGGCTACACCGTCTCCGGCGGGGCCCGGATGCAGGAAGGGCTGCTGTCCCTGATGCAGATGCCCAAGACCAGCGGGGCGGTCAAGCGCCACAGTGACGCGGGGCTGTTTTACTGTGTGGTCCTCACCGACCCTACCACCGGCGGGGTCACCGCCAGCTTTGCCATGGAGGGAGACGTGATCCTGGCCGAGCCCGGGGCCACCGTGGGCTTTGCCGGGGCCCGGGTGGTGGAGCAGACCACCCGCAAGGCCCTGCCCAAGGGCTTCCAGACGGCAGAGTTTCTGCAAAAGCACGGCTTTGTGGACGCCATCGTCCCCCGGCGGGACCAGCGGGAGGTGCTCTCCTTCCTCCTGAAGCTCCACCAGAGAGGGGAGGCAGTGAGATGAGTACCCCAGCCTATGACATTGTAAAACTGGCCCGGGCCAACAAGCGGCCCACGGGCATGGACTATATTCAAAATCTGTGCGCCGACTTTTTCGAGCTCCACGGGGACCGGCGCTATGCCGACGACGGGGCCGTCATCGGCGGCGTGGGCCACTTCCGGGGCATCCCGGTGACCATGGTGGCCATTGAGAAGGGCCACAGCGCCAAGGAGCGCCTGGCCCGGAACTTCGGCGCCCCTCATCCCGAGGGCTACCGCAAAGCCCTGCGCCTGATGAAGCAGGCGGAAAAATTCCACCGGCCGGTCCTATGCTTCGTGGACACCTCCGGGGCCTACTGCGGCATCGGGGCGGAAGAGCGGGGCCAGGGCCAGGCCATTGCGGAAAACCTCATGGAGATGATGACCCTGAACACCCCGGTGATCACCGTGCTCATCGGGGAGGGGGGTAGCGGCGGGGCCCTGGCCCTGTCGGTGGCCGACCGGGTCTGGATGCTGGAAAACGCCGTCTACTCGGTCATCTCCCCCGAGGGCTGCGCCAGCATCCTGTGGAAGGACGCGGGCAAGGCCGACGAGGCGGCCCAGCGGCTCAAACTCACCGCCCGGGACGCCCTGCGCCTGGGGATCATTGAGGCCATCGTCCCCGAGCGGGAGCTGGGCCAGCGGGGCTTTTACACCCTGCTGGCCGACCGGCTGGAGAAGGAACTGCACCTGCTGCTGGGGCAGCCGGACCTGCTGGCCCGGCGCTATCAGCGCTTTCGCGCCCTTGGCCGGCCCAGCGTGCCGGCGGCGGAGTGAGGGGGAACGGGATGCATCTGTACGAGAAATTCTGCCGGGAGACCGTTGCGGAAAACGGACGGCTGACCCAGTTTCAGCTGGACTATCCCGAGAATTTTAATTTTGGCTATGACGTGGTGGATGCCATGGCGGACCTGGCCCCCCAGCAGCGGGCGCTGGTCTGGTGCAACGGCGAGGGGCAGGAGGAAGTGTTCACCTTTGCTGACCTGTGCCGCAAGAGCAACCAGGCGGCCCGGGTCCTGCACCGGGCGGGGATCGGCCGGGGGGACCACGTGATGGTGGCCCTCAAGCGCCACTATGAGTACTGGTTCGTGGCCGTAGCCCTGCACAAGCTGGGGGCGGTCCTCATCCCGGTGACCCACATGCTCACCGAACAGGACATCCTCTACCGGCTGAACTGCTCCCCGGTGCGGGCCATCCTCTGCACGCCCCAGAATCAGGTGCCGGACCGGATGGCCGGGGCGGTGGCCCAGGCGGGGCTGGACTGCCGGCTGTTCACCGTTCAGGAGGACGTGCCCGGCTTTGTCAACCTCACCCGGGCGATGGCGGCCGAGGCCGAGACCCTGGAGCGCCTGCCCACCCGGGCTGCCGACCCCATGATCCTCTATTTCACCTCCGGCACCACCGGCCAGCCCAAAGGAGTGGTCCACGACTTTACCTATCCCCTGGCCCACATCATCACCGCCAAGTACTGGCAGCGGGCCCAGGACGGGGGGCTCCACTTCACCGTGGCCGAGACCGGCTGGGGGAAGGCCTCCTGGGGCAAGATCTATGGCCAGTGGTTGGTGGGCAGCGCCGTGATGGTCTTTGACTTTGACAACTTTGACCCAAAACGCCTGGTGGCGGTGATCAACCGCTATGGGGTGACCTCCTTCTGCGCGCCCCCCACGGTCTACCGCTACCTGGTGAAAAAGACCCTGCCCCCCATGCCCACCCTCCGCTTTGCCACCACCGCCGGCGAGCAGCTCAACCCCGAGGTCTTTCGCCAGTTTACCCAGGCCACCGGCCTACCCCTCATGGAGGGCTACGGCCAGACGGAGACCACCCTGCTGCTGGCCAACTTCGCCGGCTGGGCGCCGGTGCCCGGCGCCATGGGGGTCCCCTCCCCCCTCTACCGCATCCGGCTGCAAAACGCCGACGGCATCCCCACCCCGGTGGGAGAGGTCGGCGAGATCGTGGTGCTGCCCCAGCAGGAGAGCCGCCCGGTGGGCCTGTTTTCCCAATACCTGCAAGACCCGGCCCGCTACGAGCAGGTCTGGGCCGGCGGGGTCTACCACACGGGAGACGCCGCTTGGCAAGATGAGAACGGTTACTACTGGTTTCACGGACGATTTGATGATATTATAAAGACGGGCGGTTTCCGCGTGGGCCCCTATGAGGTGGAAAATGTCCTCATGGAGCATCCAGCCGTGCTGGAGTGCAGCGTGATCGGGGTCCCCGATCCCCTGCGGGGCCAGGCCATCCAGGCCGTGGTGGTGCCGGCGGCGGGCTGTGTGCCCGGCCCGGCGCTGGAGCGGGAGATCCGCGAGTTCTGCAACAGCAGAATGGCGGAGTACAAATGGATCCGCAAGGTGGAGTTTGTCCCTGCCCTGCCCAAGACCATCAGCGGCAAGATCCGCAAGACAGAACTGCGGACACAGCGTGCGTCCAAAGAAGAGCCAGGAGGGGAAGGACCATGGCAGAACAGCCAAAATCCAAGCGGCGCAATACCCGAGAGGAACTAATCAAGGAAGGGATCGAAGAGATCAACCGCCATGGGGTGGCGGGCTTTTCCATGCGCCGGATCGCCCAAAATTGCGGCGTGTCCTGCGGCGCGCCCTACAAGCATTTTGGGGACCGGAAAGAGTTCATCGCCGCCATCATCGAGTACGTCAATGCCCAGTGGCACACCCAGCAGGCCAAGATCCTGCAGACCTGGGAGGGCAACACCCGCCAGCAGATCATTGAGGTGAGCGTGGCCTACGTCCGTTTCCTCCAGGAGAACCCCCACCTGCGGGCCATTCTCACCTTGAAGGACGAGGAGTTTGACAACGTCTACCACAAGATGCGCGGGGAGATGAGCAGCCCTACCCAGCAGATGATCCAGCGCTACTGCCAGGAGCACCAGATCGACGAGCAGGTGCGCCAGCGAAAAGTCTACGTGATCCGCGCCCTTCTGTTTGGGGCGGCCCTCCAGTTTGACAACGGTGAGCTGCCCTACAATGAGCAGACGCTGGGGATGGTTCGGGACAGCATCGAGCGGGAGTTGGACCTGCCCTGAGGTGCCGACACAGCCAGAGAAGGGGCGAGGGAAAGAAAAATTAGAAAAATTTCATATTTTCTCTTGACAAACACGCCTTTATCTTGTATTATTTAGCCAGAGACAAGGGAAGACATCCCGGACTCTCAAGTATTCCTCCCAAGCCTATCAGTAACCAGAAAGGATCGGTGAGTCCCATGGGCGACACGGAATTCTTTCAGAGTGAATGGGCACCACTTCCGTAAGACAAGCAGTAACAGGACGTTTTCCCTTGTGGCTCCGTTCTCGTTCCTTGTGTTCAGCAAAGGCTGTTTTGGTGGTGACTCATGAAGGACTCTGAGGCAAAGCCCCCAAGACACATTCGCATGTACGGTCATTCTTCCTATTAAATTGAATAGCGTAAGACGACAATAGAATATTGATTACGTTTTCAAAATCCAAAAAGACGCATGTTCGACAGAACAGAGTGATGTATGTGATTGGAATTACTACGCAATTGCTCCCGGTATGGGTTTCCTTTGATGACTAGGGTGTGGCAAACGCCGTTGCGTTTTCGTAAAGTCCCTTTGTCCCAAGGTGTTTCGGAGTAGATCCCTTCCACACCCTGTACGATCGACTGGCGTAGAGATTTGAGAATATTTGACAGCGGGTATTCCGGGCGGAATACCCGCTGTTTTTGTCATTTTTCTCGGCGGAATATACCGGACAGTTTTCCCAGGCGGAAGGGTAAACAGGGAGGCACGGAGATTAGGGAAAAATAAATGGACAAAATTTCCGGGATCGAAGGAAAAGAAGTTTCCTTTCGCTGACAAGAGAGAAACAAAATCATAACAGTTTTCTTAAAAGTACATGATCTTTATTATGTTTCTCTTAAAAGCATTGACAGAGAGAATAAGCTTCGATATAGTGTGCCTTACTTCTTCAACCTAGTGGAAAAATTGGGAAGTGAGGTTTTTTCAATGACGGAAAAAAAGAATTCTCTGTGGGTGGTGCTGGCGGTGGTGGTGCTGGCCACTGTGGTTTTCAGCGCCTGCACCAGCGCCTTTGCGGCCAAGGAGATCCATGCCCTTCGGGCGGAGCAGTCTGCCAAGGGGGAGACGAAGGAGGATGGGGTGACCATCATGGGCCAGTATACCATCCGCTCCACCTTGCCCATCTCCGATGCCTACCGCTCCGGCAACACCAGCGGCCTGGACAGCAAGGAGAAAGAGACCCTGGACATGGCCTCCGCCGTGCTGGAGGAGATCATCACCGACGGCATGACCCCCTATGAAAAGGAGCGGGCGGTCTACGACTGGATGACCAGCAAGCTCTCGTATGACGCCGGCGTTCTTCAGGTGATCCCCAACACGACGGCAGACAGCGACAACCCCTATGGCACCCTGAAGTATCACAACGCCATCTGCGTGGGCTATGCTACCACCTTCCGCCTGTTCATGCAGATGCTGGACATCCCCTGCATGGTGGTGCACAATGGGGAGGCATTCCACTCTTGGAACCTGGTTCAGCTGGACGGCGCGTGGTATCACGTGGACATTTATTCGGACCAGGGGACGGGCGGCTATGCCAACTTCAACATGAACGACGACATGGCAGCCAGTGGCCATGATTGGGACAGGAACTTTTTCCCGGCGGCCACCTCCCTGGACTATCACTATGGCTACCAGAACCGGAAGACCGTCGAAGACGTCTATGCGCTGCCCCAGCTGCTGCGGCAGGCCATGGAGAACGGGGAGAGTAGTCTGTTTTTGGGTTTCCCGTCCCTGGATGAGACGGGGGCCCAGGTGGTGGAAACCCTCTTGTCCACCACCCAGGTGGCGCTGGCTGAGGCGGCGGAGTTCCAGACCCAGACCATGCAGCACACATGGCTGCCAGTGGGCGGCGGGGAGTTTGTGCTGAGTGTCACTCTGGAGGACGCCGGGCAGCAGGGACTTTCCCCGGAGAAACTGACCCCGGAGACGGTGGAGAAGGTGGAACAGGCCGTGCAGAAGGCATTTGGGGTTTCGGTACCGGCGCAGAGCGAGCCCTTTCCGGGTGAGACGGAGGTGATGGGATGAACGGCGGGAAACGGATTCTTCTCTTCTGCCTGGCTGCCCTCCTGGCCCTGTCCCTCTGTGCCTGCGGTGGGGAGCCCCAGAGCGGCGGCGCCCAGGTCAACATGTCCCAGCTCCAGCAGGCCATGCTGGCGGCTGACCCCTCCCTGCAGCAGATGACCTCGGTCACCAGCGAGGCGGCCGACGGGGAGACCCTCTTTGCCTATGTCTCCGCGCTGCCCTACGACAAGGTGGAGAGCTTCCTGCTCTCCTACTCTTCCGCCGGCCAGGCCGACGAGCTGGCGGTGATTGCGGTGAAGGACACCAAGGACGTGGAGGAAGCTGCCCAGTCCCTGCGGGACCACGTGCAGCAGCGGCTGCAGCTCTTCCGCCAGTACGGCCCCGACCAGGCGGCCCGGGTGGAGCAGGCCCTGGTCTTTACCCAGGACAACTGTGCCGTGCTCATCATTGCCGACCAAAGCCAGGCGGTTCGAGAGGCCTTGGAACAGACGCTTTCCGCCCGTGCTTGACCGGACGAGCCCGCGCGTGGTAATAAACAGCGCCCTGACACAGCAGTTTCTGCTGTGTCAGGGCGCTGAATCATGTTGTATGGGACAAGGGGTCTGGCAGCAGCCCCCGGTCAAAGAGGATCACTGACCGGCTGCCGCCCTCCTTGTAGGTGCTGCGCATCACCCGGGGGCCGTAGGGTCCCGGATGGGAGGGGGGCTGGGTGTGCAGGCAGTCCAGATGGGCCAGGTGGAGGGCGGCCTGCCTTTTGGGCAAGGGCCCAGGGGCGTGGCTGGAGAGATACTGGGCAAAGGGAAGCCCGGCGACCTCCTCCAAGGTCCAGCGCAGTTGGGCAAAGGAAGCGGCCTCGGGACCCAGCATCAGCAGGGTGGGGTTGAGGGCATCCCCGGCCAGCAGCAGGTCTTCCCCTTCCAGCAGCAGGCCCACAGAGCCCCGGGTGTGGCCCGGCAGGCAGACCACCCGTCCGGTGCGCCCGCCCAGCGGAAAGCGTTGCCCCGCCTCCAGGGGCCGGGCGGACCAGGGGCGGCCGGTGAGCCGTGCCTGGGCTTCCAGCAGGGGCCAGTCGGCAGGGTGGGCATAGACCTGGGGAAAGCGGAAGTTTCCGCCAATGTGGTCACTGTGGCCGTGGCTGCACAGAACCAGGCAGGGCAGGCGCGTGACCGAGGCCACATAGGCCGCCAGGTCCTGTTTCCCCTGGCCGGTGTCCCACAGCAGGGCCCGTTCCGTGCCCAGCACCAGGGTGCAGTAGCACCGGTAGTCCTCCTCCAGGTGCCACACCCCCGGCAGGATCTCCCGCCGGTTCATGGGGGGATCACTCCAGCCGCAGGCCCTCGGCGGCGCCGAAGACCATCTCGCTGAAGGTGGGGTGGGGGTGAATGACCTCCGCCAGGGCGGTGGCGGGCAAGCCCTGCTGAATGGCCAGGGCCAGCTCGCCGATCATGTCGGTGGCCCGGGGGCAGACCATTTGGGCCCCCAGCAGGCGGCCGGTGGCCTCGTCGGTGACCAGCTTCACATAGCCGCTCTCGGTGCCCTCGATCAGGCACTTGCCGTTGGCGCCAGTGAGGTACTTGCCGGTCTTTATTTTCTGGCCGGCGGCCTTGGCGGCCTCTTCCGTCAGGCCCACCGAGGCGATTTCCGGGGTGGTGTACACGCAGCTGGGCACCACGGACATGTCCAGGGGCAGGCGCTTGCCCAGGATGGCGGCCACGGCGTTTTCCCCCTGGGCGCTGGCCACGTGGGCCAGCTGGATGTTCCAGGCCTTGGCGTCGCCGATGACGTAGACGTGGGGCACGCTGGTGCGGCCCACCTCATCGCCCACCACGGCACCCCGGTCCAGCTCCACGGAGAAGTCGGGGCCGAAGAGGCCGTCCAGGTTGGCGATGCGGCCGGCGGCGGCCAGGACACCCTGGGCGGTGATCTGGTGCTCGGCCCCCTTCTTGTCGGTGTAGGTGACGGTCATCTCGCCGGGGGTGCCTTCGATCTTTTGGACCATGGCCTTGGCCTCCACGGTGACTCCCTGTTTTTTCAGGATCATAGTCAGCCGCTGGGCGATCTCCCGGTCCATGAAGGGCAGGATGTGGTCGGCGGCCTCCAGCACGGTGACCTGGCAGCCCAGGCAGTTGTACAGGGAGGCGCACTCCACGCCCACCACGCCTCCGCCGATGATGATCAGGGAGGAGAAGTTGTGGCCGCCCCCCTCCAGGATGTCCTTGCTGTTGTACACCCCGGGCAGGCGCAGGCCGGGAATGGGGGGATAAGCCACCTTGGAGCCGGTGGCGATGATGATGTCCTGGACCTCATAGGTTTCTCCGTCGCAGGTGACCACGCCGGGGGCCTGGATGCAGGCCTGGCCAGAGACCACGGTGATCTTGTTGGCCTTCATCATCTTCTCCACACCCTGGCGCAGGGTCTCCACCACCTGGTCCTTCCGCTGGTGCATGACGGCAAAGTCGAAGGCGGCGCCCTGGGTCTGGATGCCCAGGTCCTGGGCATGGGTCAGGGTGGCGAAGGTCTCTGCGCTGTGCAGGAGGGATTTGGTGGGCATGCAGCCCCGGTTCAGGCAGGTGCCCCCCAGATAGTCCTTCTCAAACAGGACCACCTGGAGCCCCGCCTTGGCGGCCTTTTCCGCGGCGGTGTAGCCGCCGGGACCGCCGCCGATGATGGCGATGTCGTAGTTCATATCGTTACTCCTTCATGAGCAGTGTGAGGATGTCTTCGATGAGCATCGGGTCCGCGCCGGGCAGGTCCACCAGCCGTTGGCGGAGGGCATCGGCCTGCCGGGGGCAGCCCTGAAGGGCGGCGGGGACCTGGCAGAGGAAGTCGGCCTCCAGCCCGTCAGACCAAAGGGCGGCCTGGGTGATCACACCGTCGGCCTGGCTGTAATCCAGACGCAGCAGCCCCCAGGAAAAGGCGTCCTCCCGGCTGATGTCCAGGGGGAGGCTGTCCCCATAGATCCAAGCGGGGTCGGAGAACCGGGCCAAGCTCTCAGCCAACTGGCTCTGGTCCAGCCCTTCCTGGGTGAGGGGTTGGACGGGCAGACCATACACCCGTCCAAAGGCCTCGGCCAAGGCCTGGCGCAGCTGGGGGATGGTCAGGTCAGGGCGAAAGTCCTTCAGGTTCACCACCCGGGAGCGCACGGACTGGACCCCCTTGGCCTGGAGCTTCAAGGGGTGGACGGAGAGATAGCGCTCCAGGGGCGCCAGGTCCACGTCCAGCATCAGGGTGCCGTGGTGATAGCACTGGTCCCCGGACTTGTAATAGGCGTGGCCGGAGAATTTCCCCCCCGCCGCGGTCAGGTCATTGCGGCCGTTCTTCTCGGCGGGAATGCCCAGGGCCCGGACGGCTTCCAGGATGGTCTGGGTCTGTTTTTCCACGTCGTAGTCGGCCAGATGGGTGAGGAAGGTGAAGTTCAGGTTCCCCAGATCGTGGTAGACAGCCCCACCACCGGACAGACGGCGGACAAGATGTCCGCCGTCTGCTTCCAGTGCCTGCACGCGGCACTCGTTGGTGGGATGCTGATTGCGCCCGATGACCACCGTGCGCTGGTTCTGCCACAGATAGAGGATGCACTGACCTGGTTGTACCTGCCGCAGGAGGGTTTCCTCCAGGGCCAGGTTGCGGCGGGGATCGGTGTCCTCGCTGGTGATGAGATACAGGGTGTGCAGCATGGGTCCTCCCTATGGGGTCAGTCGTCGAAAGAATAGCGCAGGATGGGGGAGCGGGCGGCAGTGACCTCGTCGGGCCGGCCCACGGGGCAGTGGAGGGGAGCCTGGTGGAGGCTCTCCGGGTCGCTCTTGGCCTCGGCCAGGATGTCCAGGAAGACCTGGGCGGCCTGGTCCAGGGTCTCGGGGCTCTCGGTCTCCGTGGGCTCCACCATGAGGGCCTCATGGACGATGAGGGGGAAGTACATGGTGGGGGGATGGATGCCGAAGTCCAGAAGTCGCTTGGCCACGTCCATGGCGGTCACGCCGGTGTCGTGGGCCAGACCCTGGAGGGTCATGACGAACTCGTGCATGCACAGGGAGTCATGGGACATGTCATAGTGGCCCATGAGCTGCTTCATCAGGTAGTTGGCGTTGAGCACTGCCCCGGCGGAGGCCTCGGGAATGCCCTGCTTGCCCAGGGTGAGGATGTAGGTCAGGGCCTTGACCACCACCAGGAAGTTGCCATAGAAGCTGCGCACCTGGCCCATGGTCTGCTCGGGGGTGTACAGGCTGTAAGCACCGCCCTCTTCCTTCACGCGAGGGGTGGGCAGGAAGGGCTCCAGCAGGGCCTTGCAACCCACCGGACCGCTGCCAGGACCGCCGCCGCCGTGGGGGGTGGAGAAGGTCTTGTGCAGGTTCAGGTGGACGCAGTCAAAGCCCATGTCGCCGGGCCGGACCTGGCCCATGACGGCGTTGAGGTTGGCCCCGTCGTAGTAGCACAGGCCGCCGGCGTCGTGGACGATCTGGGTGATCTCCAGGATGTTGGCGTCGAACAGGCCCAGGGTGTTGGGGTTGGTGAGCATCAGGCCGGCGGTGTCCGGGCCGGCGGCCTGGCGCAGAGCTTCCAGGTCCACGCCGCCCTCGGGGTTGGAGGGGATGGAGACCACGTTGAAGCCCGCCATGGTGGCCGAAGCCGGGTTGGTGCCGTGGGCAGCGTCGGGGACCAGGATCTTGGTCCGGGCGCTATCGCCCCGGGACTGATGGTACTTGCGGATGAGCAGCAGGCCGGTGTACTCACCGTGGGCGCCGGCGGCAGGCTGGAAAGACATGCCGTCCATGCCGGTGATCTCGCACAGCAGCTTTTCCGCGGTGTACAGCACCTCCAGGGCGCCCTGGACGGTCTCCAGAGGCTGGAGGGGGTGCAGCTGGGTAAAGCCGGGCTGGGCCGCGGCCTCCTCGTTCACCCGGGGGTTGTACTTCATGGTGCAGGAGCCCAGGGGATAGAATCCGTCGTTGACCCCGTGGGTCTGCTTGGCCAGCTCCGTGTAGTGGCGGCCCAGGTCCACCTCGGCGATCTCGGGCAGCCGGGGGGCGGCGGACCGCAGCAGGCTGGCGTCAAACTGGGTCACCGGCACGTCGCAGGCGGGCAGCAGGGTGCTGCCCCGGCCGGAACGGCTCCGTTCAAACAGCAGTTTCATTTTCCAAGCACCTCCCCAATGGCCGCCAACAGACGGTCGATGTCAGCCTTGCTGTTGCACTCGGTGCAGCACCAGAGGATGCCGCCGTCCACCGGCAGGCCGCCCAGGATGCCCTTCTCCTCCAGCTTGGCGCAGAGGACTGCGGGGTCCGTGGGGCAGTCGGTGAGAAATTCGTGGAAGAAGGGCTTGTCCCCGGTGCGCAGGGCAAAGCCCAGCTTGCCCAGCTCGCCGGCCAGGTAGTGGGCGTGGGAGGCGCACAGCTCGGCCACCTGCTTGATCCCCTGGGGACCCATGGCGGCCAGATAGACCGAGGCGGTCATGGCGCACAGAGCCTCGTTGGAGCAGATGTTGGAAGAAGCTTTCTCCCGGCGGATGTGCTGTTCCCGGGCCTGGAGGGTGAGCACGAAGCAGCGGCGCCCCTGGGCGTCGGTGGTCTGGCCCACGATCCGGCCGGGGAGCTTGCGCATCATGGCCTTCTTGCAGGTCATAAAGCCCAGGTAGGGGCCGCCGAAGGACAGGGGCATGCCCAGAGGCTGGCCTTCGCCCACGGCGATGTCCACCCCGTATTCCCCGGGGGTCTTCAGCAGACCCAGGGAGATGGGGTTGACCCCCATGATGACCTTGGCCCCGGCCTCATGGGCAGCGGCCACGATGGCGTCCATGTCCTCCAGCACCCCGTAGTAGTTGGGGCTCTGGACATAGACGGCGGCGGTCTCGCCGGTGAGGGCGGCCTTCAGGGCATCGGGGTTGGTGGCATACCCTTCGGCGGGCAGGATGACAACCGGCACGTCCCGGCTCTCGCAGTAAGTCTGGATGACGGCCAGGGTCTGGGGGTCTGCTGCGCCGGAGACCACCACCGTGTGGCGCTTTCTCTCCTGGCACATGAACACGGCCTCGGCGGCGGCCACGGCCCCGTCGTAGACGGAGGCGTTGGACACGTCCATGCCGGTCAGCTCGCACATCTGGGTCTGATACTCAAAGATGGACTGGAGGACGCCCTGGCTGATCTCCGCCTGATAGGGAGTATAGGCGGTGAGGAACTCCTCCTTGCTGGTGACGGTTTTGACGATGGAGGGGATGTAGTGGCGGTAAGCCCCGGCCCCCCGGAAAACGGAGGAAAAGATCCGGTTCTTGCCGGCCAGAGCGGCCATGCGCTGGCCCACTTCCAGCTCGCTGAGCCCGTCGGGCAGGTCCAGGTTCTTCACCCGGACGGCCTCGGGAACGATGTCAAAGAGCTGGTCGGCGGAGGTCAGGCCAATGGCCTGAAGCATGGCTTGGCGCTCTTCCCCGGTGGAGGGAATGTAGCTGCCCATATTATGCCTCCTCTGCGGCCACCACGGCCTCGTAACCCTCGGCGTCCAGCAGCTCTTCGCTGTCGCTGACCTGGCCGACCTTGATCAGCCAAGCCTCATAGGGGGCCTCGTTGATCTGGGCGGGATCGTCCAGCAGGGCTTCGTTGACGGCGGTGACGGTGCCGGTCACGGGAGAGAAGACGTCGGAAACAGCCTTGACGGACTCCACATCGGCGAATGCCTCGCCGGCGGTGACGTCGTCGCCCTCCTCGGGCAGGTTGATGAAGACGATGTCACCCAGGGCGCCCTGGGCATAGTCGGTCAGACCGATGGTGAAGACGCCGTCTTCCTCCAGGATCCACTCGTGGGACTTGCTGTACTTCAGGTTGGCAGGAATGTTAGACATGATGGTTCTCCTCCTAAAAAATACGTATAAATAATCATGTGCTTGCTTTCAATGACAGCCCAAACTGCCCTGGCGGAAAGGGCGGGCGCGCTCAACCGCGCTTGTAGAAGGGCAGGGGGACGATCTTCACCGCCACCCGGCGGCCGCGGACGTCCACTTCCAGCTCAGTGCCTTCGGCGGTGTGGGCGGCGTCCAGCAGGGCCATGGCGATGGCCTTGCCCAGGTAGGGGCAGTGGGTGCCGGAGGTGGTCTGGCCGATCTTCTCCTGGCCCAGGTAGACGTCCTGATGCTCCCGCACGATGCCGCGGCCGACGACCTCCAGGCCCACGCGGACCCGCTTGGGCGCGCCGGCGGCCACCAGGGCATCCTTGCCGATGAACTCTTCCTTGTTCAGCTTCACGCCGAAGTCCAGGCCGGCCTCCAGGGGAGTGATGGTCTCGTCCATCTCATGACCGTACAGGGGCATGGCGGCCTCCAGGCGCAGGGTGTCCCGGGCGCCCAGGCCGCAGGGGATCAGGCCGAACTCCTCGCCGGCTTCCCGCAGGACCTTCCACAGCTTGGGGGCGTCCTCGTTGGAGGTGTAGATCTCATAGCCCAGCTCGCCGGTGTAGCCGGTGCGGGAGATCATGCACTTCATGCCCTGGATCTCCACGTTGGGCAGGGCGGTATAATAGCCCTTGGGGATCTGGTCCTCCGGCAGCAGCTTTTTCAGGATGGCCGGCGCCTTGGGACCCTGGAGGGCCAGCTGGGCCACGGTGTCGGAGATGTCCTCTGCCTTGGTGCCCGGCAGCAGGTTCTGGGACATGTGGGCGAAATCCTTCTCCCGGTTGGCGGCGTTGACCACCACCAGGTAGGACTCCTCGCCGAACTTGTAGACCACCAGGTCGTCGATGGTGCCGCCGTCGGCGGTGCACATGACCCCGTAGCGGACTTTGTTGATGGGCATGTTGGAGTAGTCGTTGGTGAGCAGGTGATTCAGGGTGTCCAGAGCCGTGGGGCCGGTAAAGAGGACCTCGCCCATGTGGGAGACGTCGAACAGGCCGGCTTGCTCACGCACAGCCATGTGTTCCTTGATCACGCCGCTGCCATACTGCACCGGCAGCAGATACCCGGCGAAGGGGACGATCTTGCCGCCTTCCTCCACATGGACGTCATAGAGGGGGGTTTTCCGTTCCATAGTGATTCTCTCCTTTTCCATTGCATCCTTTCCGAGAACCCGAAAAGGGAAAGGCGCGGAATTTGGAACAGACCAAATTCCGCGCCTCCGTATTCTGACCTGAAAGATTCTCCGCTGTGGCGGATTGCCTCTTCGGTGCGTGTTTCCGCTTTCCGGAGTCTCGTCCAAAACCGGTCCTTTTGCCTGAGAGTTTCCGCTGCCCCTTCGGCTCCGCGCCAACCGCGAGATCTCCCGGTTTCTTCATCCGAACCATATCTTCATTTGTGCAGAGCCCTTGCTGGCAGGCCCTGTGCATGGTTGCCCGGCCTGGTGCAATATATTTGATAAGCCTATTATAATAACCACCATTTCCCCTGTCAACGGATTTTTTCCAGGTAGGCCCATCCGATCACTTGGCCTTCAGGGAGGTCAGGTCGTACGGTGTGGTCTGGTAGACGTAGTAGTTGAGCCAGTTGGTGTAAATCAGCTGCCCGGCCGAGCGCCAGCGGACGACGGGGGTTTGGGTGGGGTCGTCGCCGGGGAAGTAGTGTCGGGGCACCTGAATGTCCAGCCCCCGGTTCACATCCCGCCAGTACTCCTGGGCCAGGGTGTCCCGGTCGTATTCCAGATGTCCCAGGAAGAAGAACTGCCGGCTGTCGTCGGTCTTCACGGCGAACACGCCCACCTCCTCCGATACAGCCAGGACCTCCAGGTCAGGGACCTTGCGGATGTCCTGCTCCAGTACCTCCGTGTGCCGGGAGTGGGGGGCGTAAAAGCGGTCGTCAAAGCCCCGGAACAGGGGGGAGGAGGGCTTGAGGACCTTGTGGTCAAAGACGCCAAAGACCTTTTGAGGCAGGGAATACTTGGGGATGCCGTAGTGATAGTACAGCCCGGCCTGGGCCCCCCAGCAGATGTGGAGGGTGGAGTGGACGTGGGACTTGGACCAATCCATGATCTGGCACAGTTCCTCCCAGTAGTCCACTTCCTCAAAGTCCATGTTCTCCACGGGGGCGCCGGTGATGACCAGGCCGTCGTAGTACTTGTCTTTGATCTGGTCAAAGGAAGTGTAGAAGGACTCCAGATGGCTCCGGTCCACATTCTGGGCGTCGTGGCTGATGGTCTGCAGCAGCTCCACCTGGGTCTGCAGGGGGGTGTTGGAGAACTTCCGCAGCAGCTGGGTCTCCGTGGCGATCTTGGTGGGCATCAGGTTCAAAATGAGCAGTTTCAGCGGGCGGATGTCCTGGTGGATGGCCCGGTACTCAGTCATCACAAAGATGTTCTCGCCCTCCAGAATCTCCCGGGCGGGCAGAGAGTTGGGAATTTTGATGGGCATGGGAATGCCTCCCTTTGGTCAATAAAATAAGGATACTCCCTATTAAAGCACACTTTTTTCCCCTTCGCAACCGGGGATTTCCCCAGAAAGGAGGAGCGGGGTCTGCTTACATGGGGGTAAAGGAGGCCGTGAAGTCCTCCACAATGGGGTCGCAGGCGGCAGAGTTTTCCTGGGGATAGCGGAAATAGACCTCGCAGCGGTTGACGTCGTCGTAGTACACCGCCTGGTAAAAAATCTCGGTGCCAGAGCGGCCGCTGAGCACATAGTGTCCCTCCTCTTGGAAGGAGTAGGTCACCTGGGCGCTGGAAGAGGCCAGGGCGTTAAAATACTCTTCCTCCGGGGTGGTGGGCAGGGCCAGCAGAGCGCATTCGCTGACGGAAACCGTGATGCCATAGTCGAGATTGGAGAACTGATAGAGGTAGCCCACGGCGGGCCGGGCCTTGTCCTGAGTAAAGCCCTGGGGCACAAAGAAGCGGCAGCCCATCACCCCTGTGAACCCCTGAGGCGCGCCGCCGATCCCGTCGGGCACCGGGTCGGGTACGGCGGTGGTGCCGGTGTCCGAAGGCTCGTCCGCGGCGTCGCCGGTGGACGGCTGGGTGATCTCCTGGCGCAGGTCCAGCCGCAGAACCGTAACGGTGTCTGCCGGATCTGTGTGGGGATCGCTCCCCTCCAGCCAAAGGAAGGTCACACTGATCTCGTCGCTGTAGTCCCAGTCAACATAGGCAGAGGCCCCCTGGTGAAACTCGTCGTAAGGGGATACCTCCGTTTCCAAGGGGGCCGTCAGCCCCAAGGAGGTCAGGTCCTCGTAGGTGGCGTCCACGGGAAGGTCCGGGGCGGCCATGGCGATGCTCCCCCGCTGGCGCAGATAGGTCACCGTGGACAGGGGCTCCCCGCCGTCGGCGGCTCCCTTGCGGGCACTGTCCAGGAAAGAAAAGTTGTAGGGGAGACGGTCGTCCTCGTAGGTGAAAAATTTGGAGGCGCCCCAGTACCAGCCATCCAGATAGTGGATGTCCTCACCCCACTGGTCCGTAACGTCGGCTACCGTCATGTCCAGAAAGTCGGTCAGATATAGGCCGCCTGGATTGTCTGGCAGGGAGGCTTGGGGTTCCGATGGGGAAGAGGGGGTGGGCTCCGGGTCTTCCTGCTGTCCGCAGGCGCCCAGCAGGAGCAGAGAAAGCAGCAGAAGGATCGCGGGGAAACAGCGGGGAGAGCGCATGGCACAACACTCCTTATAAAAATATTAGGTTCTCTCATTTATTAAACCATAGCTTCAAGAAAATGGCAACCTTTTTGATGGTTTCCCCTGAGGTAGGCAGGGGAAACCGCAGCATCCCCGAAAGGCAGGCGCGGCGGCCCGCCAGAAGAAATCAGGGGGTTTCAAAGAAAAATCAAAAAAATGAAAATTAAGGCTTGACATTGTGGGCCGACAGTGGTATTCTATCAAAGCTGTCGCGAGACGGGGCCCACAAAAGATCAAGAAAAATGAAAAAGTTTGAAAAAACGAAAAATTCTTCTTGACAAGTCGGTAAGAGCTGTGTTAGAATACACCTCACCCGCAAGAGCGGCGTGCACCTTGTAAATTAAACAACGTAAGAGAAACACGAAGCACCAAACGGACATTAAGTTGTCCACGAAGCTTAGAGCTTTGTGGGACGACGTTAATTTTCTTTGAAGCTAAAGATTAGCGATCAATGAATTGATTTGAACGAGCGAAAGCTTGTTTAGATACCATTTTATTGA
>SFLH01000010.1 GCA_004554585.1 Clostridiales bacterium
CCACAAAGCTTTAAGCTTCGTGGACAACTTAATGTCCGTTTTGGTGCTTCGTGTTTCTCTTACGTTGTTTAATTTACAAGGTGCACGCCGCTCTTGCGGGTGAGTCGTATTTTATCACAACCCTCAGCCCTTTGTCAAGAAAAGCTTTTCGTTTTTTCAAACTTTTTCATTTTTCTTGACCCTTCGTGGGCCCCGTCTCGCGACAGCTTTGATAGAATACCACCGTCTGTCCACAATGTCAAGCCCTAATTTTCATTTTTTCAAAGTTTTTTCCACAGGCTCTTCCAGCCCCTTTCCCCGCTTGCCTTCCCACAGGACATAGACCAGCGTATACACGGCCATGATCCCGGAAACCACCGGGGCCACCGTGCCCAGCATCCCCAGGTCCTGGGAGAAGTACCTGGCCACCAGCCACACCAAGGGAATGCGCAGGCACAGGGCGCCAAAGGTACAGCTGACCATGGTCCAGAGGGTCTTTGCCCGGCCGTTTAAGTAACCGTTGAGGCAGAAGACGAAGGCCACCATAATATAATCGTAGCTGCAGGCCCGGAAGAAGGGCACGCCCGCAGCGATGACCCCCGGGTCGTCAGAGAACAGGGCGATCATGGTCTCCGGGCTGAGCTGGGCCCAGGTCCAGAACGCGAAGGCCGCCGCCAAGGCAAAGGTCAGGCCATACCACAGGGATTTCCGGGCCCGCTCGGGCTTTCTGGCCCCCATGTTCTGGGCGGTGATAGCCGCCAGGGCATTGGCGATGGAGGTGGCCGAGAGCATGGAGAACACGTCGTACTTGCTGCCGATGCCCACCACGGCGGCGGCGTACACCCCGCAGCCGTTCATCACCGCCGCCAGATAGAGGAAGGAGATGCGCACCATCAGCTCCTGAAAGGAGATGGGCACCCCGATGCGGGCCAGACGCCCAGCCATGGGCAGGGAGATGCGGAAGCTGGACAGCTTGAAATCGAAGAGAAACTGATGGCGCTTGAGGTAGACGATGCCAATGACCATGCTCACCCCCTGGGAGATCACCGTAGCCAGCGCTGTCCCTCCGGCGCCCAGACCAAGGTATTTTACAAACACGAAGTCCAGCACAATGTTGACCACGCAGGCCACGCCCACAAAATACAAGGGGCGCACCGAGTCCCCGTACCCCCGGAGAACGGCGCTGAGGGCATTGTAACCGCAGATGAACACGTTGCCCCAGGCGCAGATGGCCACGTATTTCATGGTCTCGTCAAAGGAGGCCGCAGGGGTGTTGAGCAGGGTGAGCAGCGGAGCCTCAAACAGAAGCATCAGGGCCGTGAGGGCGATGGCCACAAAAAAGAACAGGGTGAGGGTGGTGCCAATGGCCTGCTTCACCTTGTCCCACCGCTCCATGCCGGTGTAGCGGCCGATGAGGATGGTGCCTCCCAGAGTCAGTCCGGTGACCAGGCTGGTGATGATCTGGGTGACCTGGGTGCCGGTGGACACCGCCGCCACACTTTCAGCGGAGCAGTACTGCCCCACCACGAACAGGTCCACCGCCCCATATAGAGACTGGAGAACGTTGGCCAGCAAAAAGGGCAGTGTGAAGGTCACTAGGGCCTTGACCACACTGCCTTGGGTCAGTTTGTTCGTCCTCTCGTCCACGCCTGCCATCTCCTGTCTGCCCCTTCCTCCTTTGTTTCGCAGAAAATAACTTTCTGCGCATGGAGCTATTATATATACCTTACTCTATCTTCGTCAAGACAAAATTCCACCAGGGTTCCCCCTCTTTTTCTCCCGCCCATTCTCCTTGGCCTCCCGCCACAGCGCGCCCTGCCGCCCTCGTTCCCTTTTTTTGCATTTCCCGCTCTCCTATGATAAAATGAACCCACCGCCTATGAGTTTCCATGGGCATCCCTTTTCCGCACCACCGACAAAAGGAGAAGAATCATGAAATCCATCCTGCGACGCATCACCGCCTTAGGGCTCTGCCTGCTTCTGCTGCTGGGCTCCACCGCCCTGGCCTCGGATGCCCTGGGCAGCACGATCTATGGCTACACCTTGGACATCTGTGACAACACCACCCTCACCAAAGAGGTCATGTGGAGCGCCTCCAAATCCGACCTGCGCACGGAGAACTACGTGACCTACACCCCCTCGGGAAGTCTGTCCCCCGTGGTCAGCTACGGCACCTCTGTGCAGAACAAACAGACCGTGGCCAGCATGGCCAAGAGCCTGGAGGCCGACGGCCGGCGGGTGCTGAGCGGGATCAACGGCGATTACTTCGTCATGGCCACCGGCGATCCCCTGGGCATCGTGGTCACCGACGGGGTTCTGCGCTCCTCGGCCTCCTACCTCCACGCCCTGGGTTTCTATGCCGACGGCACAGCCATCATCGGCACCCCCAACCTGAGCCTGATGGCCGACATGAAGGGGTATTCCTTGAAAATCGCCGACATCAACAAGACCCGCACCGCCAACGGCTTTTACTTATTCACCGATGACTTCGGCCCCACCACCACCAACACCCAGAAGGGAACCGACGTGATCCTGGTGCCCAACGGAGACCTGACCATCGGCGGCACTGTCTCCTGCACGGTGGAGCGGGTCATTCAGGCCGACGGCGCCACCGCCATCCCCGACGGCAAGTTTATCCTGTCCATCTCCAGCCTGGCCGGAGAATGGCTGCAGGAGGTCATCGGCTCCCTCCAGCCGGGAGAAACCGTGGACATCCGCATTTCCAGCGAGGATACCCGGTGGAACGATGTGGAATACGCCGTGGGCTCCCTCTACTGGATTCTCAAGGACGGCGTGGTGGACACCTCCCTTTCCGACGGCGCTTCCGCCCCCCGCACCGCCGTGGGCATCAAAGCCGACGGCAGCGTCATTTTCTATACCATCGACGGCCGCCAGAGTGGGCTGAGTGTGGGCGCTACCATTCAAATGGTGGCCCAGCGGCTGAAGGAGCTGGGGTGCACCAACGCCGTGCTCATGGATGGGGGCGGCTCCACCACCCTGGTGTCCACCTATCCTGATTACGGCACCTCCTCCACCATCAACAGCCCGTCGGAGGGGACGCCCCGGTCGGTGACCAACGCCATCTTCCTCCTGTCCAATCTGAAACCCACCGGCCGGGCAGGCTCCCTCTACGTCACCCCCAAGAGCCTGACCCTCATGCCTGGCGCTGCCACCCAGTGCACGGCCTCCGCCGTGGACACCGGCTGGTATCCCATGGATGACCTGCCTGGGGACCTCACCTGGTCCTCCCCCGAGGGCGCCGTCAGCGCCAGCGGCGTTTTCACCGCCCCCCAGACCCCAGGGGTGTACACCGTCTCCGCCGAAAGCGGCGGGGTGAGTGGTTCCACCCGCATCAGCGTCCTGCAGCCCGACGCCATTTACGTCACCAACGAGGCCACCGGCAAGAATGTCTCCTCCCTCACCCTCTCGCCGGGGCAGCAGGTGGACCTGTCTGCGGCGGCCGCCTGCAAGACCGTGGACCTCACCGGAAGCGACAGCTGCTTCTCCTGGTCGGTAAGCGGCCAGGTCGGCACCATCACCCAGGACGGCCGGTTCACTGCCGGAGACCAAACGGCCAGCGGCAAGATCACCGTGGCCTCGGGCAGCTACGCCGTCACCATTGCCGTCTCGGTCAACGCCCCCACCAAGTACACCTTCCTGTCGGATTTCGAGGGAGAGGACTCCCTTTTCTCCGCCCAAAAGGCCACCCTCACCCTGGATGCGGCCCAGGCCCAGTATGGCAGCCAGAGTTTGCGGGCAGACTATCAGCCAGGGGCTTGCCTGACCACGAAGCAGACCTTGACCAAGGATGACCGCTATCTCTCCCTTTGGGTCTGCGGCCAGGGCGCAGAGGGCCTTCTGTCTGCCAGCTTTACCTATGCCGACGGCACGCCGGTCACCCAGACGCTGACCTCCCTGAACTTCACCGGTTGGAAACGGGTCACCGCCGCAGTTCCCACCGGCGCCAGTTCCTTCACCGGCCTGACCATTTCCGCCGATGCCGCCGGCACCCTCTGGCTGGATCAGGCCGTCCTTTCCAACGACGGCACCTGGGACAACACGGCCCCCACCGTCTCCCTGTCGGTCAGTGGCACCACCGTCCAGGCCAAGATCACGGACAACCTGCAAAACACGCTGTCTTCGGATCGAATGACCCTCTCCGTAGATGGCAAGAGTGTTCCCTTCTCTTGGGACGCTGCCTCTGGCACCCTCACCGCCACTCTGTCTGGCCTGGGGCAGAGCAGCCATCGGATCACCGTCACCGCCGCTGACCCCTGCGGCAATCTGGGCAGAGCGTCCGTCACCCATTCCGGCAGCGCCGCCAATCCCTTCCCTGATATGGACGGCCACTGGGCCCAGCCCTACACCACCCGCCTGAGTGAACTGGGGATCATCCAGGGCATCACCAACAGCCAGGGCACCAACTTCTACCCCAACCAAAACATCACCCGGGGCGACTTTGCCCTCATGGCCGCCCGCTGGATGGAACTGGACCTGACCCAGTATGCCGATGTGGACCTGCCTTACGCGGACGCCGCGGACATCCCCGCCTGGGACCTGGACGCCGTCAAAGCCCTCTACGCCCTGGACATCATGCAGGGCAGCCGGGCAGCGGACGGCAGCCTGAGGGCCAACGCCCGCAACCCCATCACCCGTGCCGAGGCCATGACCATTCTGGGCCGCCTGACCCCCAAAGGCTATGCCCCGGCCAACCTGACGGTCTTTGCCGACGCCTCCGCCGTCCCCTCCTGGGCCTACGACCATGTGGCGGTCCTGGTGAGCCTGGACGTGGTGGGCGGCTCCAACGGCAAACTGCGTCCCACCGCCTCAGTCACCCGGGGAGAGGTGGCCAAGATGCTCTTCACCCTGTGGTGAGCCACATTCTGTAGTAAAAACCGCCTATTTCCTGGAAAAAGGCCTTGCAAATGCCACAATAGTGTGGTATGATTCGTTGTAATCAATTTTTCTGTCAATCTTTCAAACAAAGACCTCGCCCCTCGGGATACGTCCTCCAGGCGCGGCAAGGGAAAGGATTTTATCATTATGGCTGTAACGATTGTCTCTATCATTCAGGTGCTGGCAGGCGCTGTTCTGATCCTCTTTGTGCTGGGTCAGTCCGGCAAGCATTCTGGCCTGGGCATGATCTCCGGCGCCAGCGACTCTTTCCTGTCCAAGAACAAGGCCAAGTCTGCCGACGCCAAGCTGGCCCGCTGGACCAAATGGGTCGCGATTGTATTCATCGTCCTGACCTTGGCACTGAGCTGCCTGTAATCATTGCCTTCCAAAATGCCCTTCCTTTTTGGAGGGGCATTTTGCGTTTATTTTTCCACTTTGACGAGGTGACCCCGTATGAATCGCGAAGAAGCTTTCAAAATGCTCGATCAAATGGCCAAGGGCATCGCGGAGATGTTCGGCTCCAACTGTGAGACCATCATCCACGACCTGGCCGATCCCCTCCACCCGGTGCTGGCCATTTACAACGGCCACGTCTCCGGCCGTTCGGTAGGCTCCACCCTGGACGTGACCGGCGTAGAGCAGGACCTCTACCTGGACACCGACGTGGTGAACCTCTTGGCCGTGACCCCCAGCGGGCAGCAGACCAAGAGCTCCACCTTTTCCATCAAAGGGGAGGATTACCACCTAGGCTTTGGCATCAACTATGACTTTACCCCCCTGGCCTATGCCAACCGGGTGCTGCTGGACCTGATGCATACCGAGGTCGACTTCCACAGCGCCCTCTACAAGCCCCGGGACGCCGGCATCAGCGACCTCTTCGACAGCGCCCTGCTCCGGGTGGGCAAGCCCCCCCGGGAGATGAACAAGTCCGACCGGCTGCGGGTGATCGAGTACCTGAAAAACATGGACGCCTTCTCCTACCGCCGGGCAGTGCCCTATGTGGCTGCCCACCTGGGGGTCTCTCGATACACCATCTACAAGTATCTGGACGAGGTCAACGCCAAGGACGCCGCGGAGAAGGAACCCCCCAAGACAGAGGAGGACGTGTAACATGCACCAGCAAGCCATCTCGCAGCAAGTCAACCAGCAGGAGGACCTGTTTTTGCAAGGGGTCTCCCGCCTGGTCTCCATCGAGAGCACCCTCGGGCCCGCGCTGCCCGGCAAGCCCTTCGGTGCCGGCCCCGCCGCCGCCCTGGAGGAACTGCTGGCCATCGCCGGCCAGTGGGGCCTGCAGGGGGAGAATCTGGAGGGATACGTCGGCGCTGTGGACCTCAACGACCAGGAGACCGCCCTGCACATCCTGGGCCATCTGGACGTGGTCGATGCCGGAGAGGGATGGACCGTCACCCAAGCCTTCCAGCCCAAAGTGGTGGAAGGCCTTCTCTATGGCCGGGGAACCAGCGACGACAAGGGCCCCCTGGTCGCCGCCCTGCTGGCCATGAAGGTGGTCAAGGACCTGGGCATTCCCCTGAAGAAAAACGTCCGCCTGATCGCCGGCACCGACGAGGAGACCGGCTTCCGGGACATCAAATGGTACTATGCCAACCATCCCTATGCCCCCCACACCCTCTCCCCCGACGCGGATTTCCCCATCATCAACATTGAGAAGGGCCACTATCAGCCCTCCTTCCACGCCCGCTGGCCCCAGGAGAGCGCCCTGCCCCGGGTCACTTCCTTCACCGGCGGCTCCCGGCTGAACATGGTGCCCCCCATTGCCCAGGCACAGGTGCTAGGGCTCTCTCTGGCAGAGGTAGAGGCTGCCGCAGCCGCCGCAGACTTTGAGGATGCCATTTCCGTCACCTGCACCCAGGAGGGCCAGGCCGTGGTCCTGCAGTGCGCCGGCCAGAACGCCCACGCCTCCACCCCTGACCAGGGGCACAACGCCCAGACGGCGCTGGTCGCTCTGCTGGCTCAGCTTCCCTTGGCCGACTGCCCTTCCACCCGGGCCATCCGGTCCCTCGCCGTCCTCTTCCCCCACGGGGACCACGCCGGCCGGGCCCTGGGCGTGGCCCAGAGGGACCAGCTGTCCGGGGACCTCACCCTGGCCTTCACCATGCTCACCCTCACCGACACCGGCTGCGAAGGCCGCTTTGACAGCCGCACCCCTCTGTGCGGCAGCGCGGAGACCATCTGCCACCCGGCCCAACAGGCCATGGCGGCAGCGGGGTTCACCCTCACCGGAGAATTGGAGCCCCCCCACCATGTCCCCGCAGACGATCCCTTCCTGCAGGTGCTGGCCCGGGCCTATGAGACCTACACCGGCCAGAAGAGCCAGTGCCTGGCCATCGGCGGCGGCACGTACGTTCACGACATTCCCGGGGGCGTGGCCTTTGGCCCCTGCATGCCCGGGTTTTCCTCCAACCTCCACGGACCCGACGAGCGCATCCCCGTGGCCGACCTGCTGACCACCGCAAAGATCTACGCCCAAGTGATCCTGGACCTCTGCTCTTAAAGGAGGGCCCATGCGCGCAAACCTAGATCTCTTCCTTACCTTCGCCCGCATCAGCGCCAGCTGCTTTGGCGGCGGCTACGCCATGCTCCCCTTTTTCCAGCGGGAACTGGTGCGGAAAAAGGGCTGGCTCACCGATGAGGAGCTGCTTGACCTGACCGCAGTCGCCCAATGCACCCCCGGCGTCATCGCCGTCAACACCGCCACCTTCTGCGGCTACCGCACCCGGGGATTCTCTGGCGCTCTGTGGGCCACCCTGGGCATTCTGGTGCCCCCCATGATCATCGTGACCATCATCTCGGCCTTCTTCTGGTCCTTTGCCGAGTACCCCTGGGTCCAGCACGCCCTGGCCGGAGTGCGGGCCTGCGTGTGTGCCTTGATCATCAACAGCACCATCCGGCTCTACCGCAAGGCCGTGCTAGATCTTCCCACCTTCCTCGTCTTTCTGGCGGTTCTCATCCTGGCGGCCTTTGTGGGGCTCTCCCCGGCCATCTTGGTGGTGGGCGCAGGCCTGTTTGGCCTGGCCTACCAGCGGATTCGAAAGGAGCGGCCCCTATGATTTTGCTCCAACTATACTGGGAATTCTTCCTGGTGGGCCTGTTCTCCATGGGCGGCGGCATGGCCACGGTCCCCTTCCTCTTTGACCTGTCGGAGCGGACGGGGTGGTTCACCTCCGCGGACTTGACCACCATGATCGCCATTTCCGAGGCCACCCCCGGTCCCATCGGCGTGAACATGGCCACCTACGTGGGCTACGTCTCCGCCGGCGTCCCCGGCAGCATCATCGCCCCCATTGGGCTGGCCACCCCGGCGGTGGTCATCATCCTGCTGGTCTCGAAAATTCTCAACACCGTCTGGGAAAACCCCAAGGTCAAAGGGCTTTTCTACGCCCTGCGGCCGGCCTCGGTGGGCCTCATTGGCGCGGCGGCCCTGTCGGTCTGTGCGGTCTCCCTGTTCAGCGTGGACCACGGGCTGGTTCTCCACTGGCCCTCCATCCTGCTCTTCGTCATCATGCTGGTTGCCATGAATCTGCCCAAAATCAAGGACTTGCCCTCCATCCTCTTCATCGCCATTGCCGCTGTGGCTGGGGTGGTGTTTCGGATGGTGGACTAAGCCCCGGGCAAGCCGCCCTTTCCCCCATACGATTGCAAAAGGACACAGCTTCCGCTGTGTCCTTTTATTTTGGGAAAACCCCTTGCGATATCCGCTGGTTTTGGTATGCTTGTGGTATACCCCCGCGGGGCAGACGGGCGGCCATTTCGCTCGGTCCCCCGCAAAACAGAGAGAAAGGATGATACGATGAAACCCATGAAGCAAGTCTTCGCCGCGGTTCTGGCCTGCCTGCTGGTTCTCTCCGCCGGCGTGGTCCAGGCCAGCGCGGCGTCCTCCCCCTTCGCAGACGTCCCCGCCAGCCACTGGGCCTGCCAGGACATCCTAGCCGCCAAGGAAAAGGGATTCGTGGACGGGGTGGGCGGTAGCCGCTTCGCCCCCGAAGGGACGGTAACCTACGCCCAGTTCGTCACCATGCTGGTCCGGGCATGTGGCAACGCGCCCAGCGCCGGACAGGGCGGGGCCCTTTGGTACCTCCCCTACATGCAGGCGGCAGAGAAAGCCGGCCTGCTCACCGGCACAAAGGTGGCCTCCTCCGACACCTGGAACACCACGTGTGTCCAGGCCATCAACCGCTATGAGATGGCCCTGCTGCTGAACAATGTCCTGACGGCCAAGCAGATCGCCGCTGCCAATCTGGACCAGGATGCCATTGCCAGCCAGATCACCGACGCCGCCCAGATCCCCGCGGCCTATCGCCAGGCGGTGTTCACCTGCTACCACCACGGCATCCTCAACGGGATGGAGAACGACGCCTTCGCCGGCAGTGCCTCTATGACCCGCGCCCAGGCCTGCGCCGTGCTGATGCGGATGGACCGGCTGCTGACCACGGCCAGCTGGGAGCAGGAGGTCTTTCTGCTGGTCAATCAGATCCGCCAGGACTATGGCCTGCCGGCCTTCGTCTATGACCCCACCCTCGCCGCCGTTGCCCGGGCCCACAGCCAGGACATGATCGACCGAAATTTCTTCTCTCACCAAAATCCCGACGGCGCCTCTCCTGCGGATCGGATCTCCGCCGCGGGAATCCGGTGGCGCCAGTGCGCTGAAAACATCGCCGCCGGCTACCCCTCTCCCGAAGCCGTCGTCGCCGGTTGGATGGCCTCCCCTGGCCATCGGGCCAACATTTTGGGCTCCTGCCAGCGCCTCGGCGTCGGCCTGGCCGTGGGCGGCAGCTATCAATACTACTGGACCCAGTGCTTCGCCACCTATTGAGGGCCCAGCTTCCCCGCAAACGAATCAAACTGCAGCGCTGCCCGGCGGGATTCCCCGTCAGGCAGCGCTGCGTTGTTCTCTCGGACCTGGGGCAGCGGTCCACGCAAAACACCGCTGGTCTCGTCCACCACTTTTCTCCGCTCCCCTGCCGGCGGGCGGGCTCTCCGCCGGCAGGGGGCTGGATCTCCCCCAGCGCAGGCACAGTTTGTCACTACCTTTTCCTATTTTCTACTTTTTGTACGATTTTTAGGGAGGGAATCCCCCCTTTTTTCTTTCATCCATGCGGTTGCTTTTCCCCATGCGCCGTGCTATCCTAAAGGCCGCAGTACTGTACAATCAAACAGCGCCCGATGAAACCTTAAGGATCTTTCGAGAAACTGAAGGCGGAGGGACCTCTGGAGAATCTCATTTTTGAGTGCCGAAGGTGCAAGGCCCCCAGGGCCGAATCTCTCAGGCAAAAGGACAGAGCAGACCATCGCGGGCACGCGATGGCTGTGTCGTTCGTCTCCAGAGCCGCCGAAGTCTTTCGGCAGCTCTTTTTATTTTACATTTGGGGAGGCTTATGCCATGGAAACGCTGCAAAGCATTGTGCAAACCATCAACTTCTACCTATCCGACTACATCCTCGTGATCCTTCTCGTGGGCACCGGCGTCTTTTTCACCTGTAAGACCAGGTTCGTTCAAGTCCGCTGCTTCGGAGAGGGCATGCGCCGGGTCTTCGGCGGCTTCTCCATGCGGGGCGGCAGGCAGAAGGGTGGCCTGAGCTCCTTTCAGGCCCTGACCACCGCCATCGCCGCCCAGGTGGGAACCGGCAACATCATCGGCTCCTGCAGCGCCATCCTCGTGGGCGGCCCGGGCGCCATCTTCTGGATGTGGATCATCGCCTTCTTCGGCATGGCGACCATTTACGCCGAGGCCGTTCTGGCCCAGGAGACCCGCGTGGTTCATGAGGACGGTTCCGTGGACGGCGGCCCCGTCTACTACATCAAGCGCGCATTTAACAACAAGTTCGGCTCCTTCCTGGCCGCGTTCTTTGCCGTGGCCATCACCCTGGCACTGGGCTTCATCGGCTGCATGGTCCAGTCCAACTCCATCGGCGAAACTTGCAGCAATGCCTTTGGCATCCCCGCCTGGGTCATCGGCATCCTGGTGGCAGCAGCCTCCGCCTTCGTCTTCCTGGGCGGGGTGCAGCGGGTGGCCTCCGTCACAGAAAAGCTTGTGCCCATCATGGCCGTGCTCTATCTGCTGGGTGGTCTGATCCTGCTGGTCATGCGCCTGCCCTACCTGCCGGAGACCTTCGGCATGATCTTCAAGTATGCCTTCTTCCCCAACGCCATCATCGGCGGCGGACTGGGCTACGCCCTGAAGACCGCCATCAGCCAGGGCGTCAAGCGCGGCCTCTTCTCCAACGAGGCCGGCATGGGCTCCACCCCCCACGCGCACGCCATGGCAAAGGTGGCAAAGCCCCACGACCAGGGTGTGGTGGCCATGGTGGGCGTGTTCATCGACACCTTCCTGGTGCTCACCATGACCGCGCTGGTGGTCATCTCCACCCTGTATGCTGGGGACGGCCCCCTGGCCTCCGGCGCGGCCGAGGGCATCAGCCAGACCAACATGGCCCAGCTGGCCTTCTCCAGTGTCTTTGGCAACGGCATCGGCAGCATCTTTGTGGCCGTCTGCCTGCTCTTCTTCGCCTTTTCCACCATTCTCAGCTGGAATTTCTTCGGCAAGATCAACGTCGCCTATCTCTTTGGGAAAAAGGCCACGGCGATCTATTCCATCCTCGCCGTGGTGATGATCTTCCTGGGCTCCTGCCTGTCCAACGATTTCGTCTGGCAGCTCTCCGACCTCTTCAACCAGCTCATGGTCATCCCCAACGCGCTTGCCCTGCTGGCCTTGGCTCCCCTTGTCATCGCCGCAGCCAAAGGCGCCGCAGACCGCAAAGCATAATCCATAGACTCCCTCTTGCAAACCGCCCGCCTGCCTGGTTCCCTCCCAGGCAGGCGGGCGGTTTGTCTGTGGTCTCCCCCCAAACTCCCTGCCGGGCGGCTAGCTGGGTAAAATCCCCCCTGCTCTTTCTTTCCAGACGGATATGTGCTATGTTATCCAAGGAAAGATTTCCCACCCAAAGAAAGTTCATCCGCTGCCTGCACTGCTGGCAGCACCTTACCATTTTCGGAGGAACGGATATGACAGCTGCCAAAGTAACAAGCCCCCTAGAGATACAAACCATTCCATCCAGAGTCGATGGCCTGCCCCTGTCCGTGGAAATCCTTGCCCCAGACACAGGCGTGCAAGGCGTGGTCCAGATTTCCCATGGAATGGCGGAGCACAAAGAGCGGTATGAGGATTTCATGGCATTCCTGGCCCAGCACGGGTATGCCGCTGTGATCCACGACCACCGGGGGCACGGGAAAAGTGTGCGGGACCCGGCGGACCTGGGGTATTTTTACACCGAGGACAGCGGCGCGGTGACCGAGGACCTTTATACGGTCTCCGCCATGATTAAAGCGCGTTACCCTGGGCTCCCCCTCTATCTGTTCAGCCACAGCATGGGCACGCTGGTTGCCAGAAACTATCTCAAAACCCACGATGACGCCGTTCAGAAGCTGGTCTTGTGCGGTCCGCCCACGCGCAATCCCGCGGTGGATCTGGCGATCCTGTTGGCGCGGCTTTCCACCAAGCGCAAGGGCCCGCAACACCGCAATCTCCTGTTAAACCGCCTGGCTTTCGGCGCGGCCGGCAAACGCTTTGAAGACCCCAATGGGTGGTTATCCAGCAACGCTGACGCCGTGGATCGTTACCGCCAGGACCCTCTGTGCGGGTATGTGTTTCCCAACAACGGCTTTTTGAATCTCTTCCAACTGCTCAAAGGCGCATATCAGACGGATGGATGGCGGGTCTCCAACCCGAACCTGCCCATTTTTCTCATCGCCGGGGCCGATGACCCGATCATTCAAAGCAAGAAAAAGTTTGAGGATTTGTGCCAGTTTTTCCGCCAGCGCGGCTACCAGTACATTTCCTCCAAGCTGTACGAAGGCATGCGTCATGAGCTGCTCAACGAGACCGAGCGAGAACAGGTGTATCAGGATATCCTTCGCTTTTTTGACGCCCACGCAGACGCTCTTTGAGTCTCTCTCGCCCAAAGCTCTCTCCCGAGAGCCGCAAACCCAGCTGCAAGAACGCGGGGGCCAGGGCATCCTGCGCTCCCTTTCCGCCGCTGCCGTTACAACCATGCCCGCATGGCAAGGCCTTCTTTGAAAAAGCATGGGTTCCTGCCGGGTCCATTGGGGGTAGGAAAAGATTACTGATGATAGCAAGAGCCAGACGAACCCAGGTGGTTCGTCTGGCTCTTGCTTGGTGGGACTATCGGATAACAACCCCAAAAATTATATAGCAGTTGTGCAAAACCGAAGAAGATTACATACTACTCCAGTCGAGGATCCAATAGACCCATCTATTACCCACATATCCTATGCCGCCGATTCTATCGTAAAGTTTCTGAATGCTCATTTCAGCATGATTTTTTCCAAATAAGGCAAAAGCATACAAAAAATCGAGGACCAAGGTGCATAGTACCTTGGTCCTCGGTTTCTGTTTTGACATCACAGCCACACCCTTACGGCAAAGCCGCCTTTGAAAAAGTAGGTGTTCGTGTAATGTCCATCTGGTGGAGGCGGGGGGAGTTGAACCCCCGTCCGAAAACACTTCCTCGGGAACTTCTCCGGGCGCAGACGGTTGTTTGCATTCCCGCGCCATGACGCAAGCCGTCATGCTTCATGGGTTGGTAGCTTCATTGGTCATGCCGGGGGCAAAGCTTACCCCGGTCACGTGCACCACTCAGGTCACGCCCAAGCCCGGCTCGTGGTCCTTCCGGGGTGGACGGCCGCTAATCAAGCAGCGGCGAGAACTTCGTTGTCGTTGTTCTTTAATTTATAAGTTGCCCGTTTTTAGGATGTCAGGCGCATCCGCCCGCTATTCCCGCACCCATGTCCCCGTCGAAACCAGTACGCCCCCAAATAAATTTTTGGAATGGGGTCGGCAGGTGGTGCCGGCCTACAGGACGGCAGTGTACGGGGGTGGTGGCCCAGACGTACAAAGGCGCCCCATTTCAAAAGTGGGGTTGCAGCCGCTGCACGCGCCCTGGGGGCACACTTGCGGCTGAGAGAGGTGTATTTTCCCCGACAAAGCCAGCGAAAATACATGCCAGATTTTATTTGGCCTTCTACGGAAGGCCAAACTCTGCGAGGCAGGGGGCCGCGGCCCCCTTGCCCCCAGGAGTTGGTTGGGTTTATCGTGTGGGAAGAGTGTGTTTTTTAGAGCTTTTCGGGTTCGGGGTAGTCTACGCCAAAGGTGTCCACGGTGACGGTCTTCATGCGCTGGTCGGTCTTGGGCTTGTCGTTCATGCCGGTCTTGGTGGCGGCGATGCGGTCCACCACGTCCATGCCCTCGGTGACCATGCCAAAAGCGGCATACTGGCCGTCCAGGAACTCCCCGTCGGCGTGCATGATGAAGAACTGGCTGCCGGCGGAGTCCATGGGCTGAGCCCGGGCCATGGAGAGCACGCCCCGCTTGTGGCTCAGGTCGTTCTTCACGCCGTTGGCAGCGAACTCACCCTTGATGCAGTAGCCGGGGCCGCCGATGCCAATACCCTGAGGATCACCCCCCTGGATCATAAAGCCGGAAATCACCCGGTGGAAGATCAGGCCGTCATAAAAGCCCTTCTTGACCAGGCTGATGAAATTGTTCACGCTGATGGGAGCCACTTCGGGATAGAGCTCGGCGACGATCTTGCCGCCCTCTTCCATTTCGATGGTGACGATGGGATTCTGTGCCATGTTGTCTTCTCCTTTATTCCCTAATGAAAATCATGTAATGAGATTCCTTTTGCCGGGGGCGGACTCAGCGCCGCTGGGATTTCAGGGCCCGGTCCATCTCCCGCTTGGCATCTTTTTTCGCCGCAGCTTCCCGCTTGTCGTAGAGCTTTTTGCCCTTGCACAGGCCGATCTCCACCTTCACCCGGGGACCTTTGAAGTACAGGCTCAGGGGGACCAGGGTGTAGCCGTCCTGCTTGATCTTGGCAAACAGACGCAGGATCTCCCGCTTGTGCATCAGCAGCCGGCGGGGGCGGCGGGGCTCACGGTTGAAAATGTTCCCCTTTTCATAGGGGCTGATGTGCATCCCGTTCAGGGTCATCTGCCCGTCCTTGATGGTACAGAAGGAATCCTTCAGGTTCACGTTGCCCATGCGGATGGACTTGACCTCCGTGCCGGCCAGTTCGATCCCCGCCTCGTATTTGTCCTCCACGAAATAGTCGTGAAAGGCTTTGCTGTTTTTGGCAATCTGCTTTCGGCCCTCTCCAGCCAAGGCGGGCACCCCCTTTCCGTTCAACGGGAATAGCACTTTATTATCCTTCATTATACCCCATCTGTCAAGTCTCACAAACCATCTTCCCGTTTATTCAAACAATGTTCACAGAATGGGATTTGACAAGCAGGGGGAAATGTGTTACAATTTGGTTACATTTATTTGGAATTTCTGCCGCTGCCCCAGCCGCGGCATCTCTTCCCAACGAAACATCGTTATGCAAGTATGGAGGTTTTTATGGCAAACGAAAAGATCCCGCTTATGTATAAAGGCCATCCCCTGCGTCGGAAAGACAATCTGATCTACTACGGGGACATGGCCGACTCCCACATCATCCTGCTCCAGATCATGGACACCAAGCCTGTGGGAGACCTGAACGTCGCCACAAAGGTCAGCATCCAGCTGCAGCTCACCTCTCCCGACTTGAAGGGCAGAGACCGCGTGGTCAAGCGCAGCGAGAAGGACAGCCTGTACGCTGCCATCGACATCGCTTCTGTCTGGCTGGAGCGCGCCCTGGCCGCCCGCTGACCCCCCCAAAAAGGAGGTAGATTCCCATGACTCACCAAAGACGCTTCCCCCGGGTCCTCGCCATGGGCCTGCTGGCTGCCTCGGTTCTGTCCGTCACCGCCCTGGCCGCCCCGGGAGAAGGTACCACCGCCATTCGTGTGGACCGCGACCAGACCACCAGCTCTGCCAGCCAGTCGGTCTCCGGCAACGGCAGTCCCATCACCGTAGACCCCAGTCAGGCCAGCGGTGAGATTCACGTGGTCTATCAGGACGAGAACGGCAAGGAGCAAAGCGCCACCATCTCCGCCGTGGCCGCCCAGTCGGAAACCTATGCCTGCATCAACGCCGGCGGCGACGCCCTGCGAGTCCGCCAGGGTCCGGGCACCAGCTACGCCATCCTCTGCAACGTCTACGACGGGGACCGCTTCCCCATCACCGGCAAAACCAACGGCTGGTATCAGATCCTCTGCAACGGCCGGACGGGTTACGTTTCCGCGGAATACGTCATTGTTCAGGACGAGGACAGCATCATCTCTCCTGGCGGCGATACGCCTTCCAACCCGGAGGCCCAGCAGATCGTCAACTTCGCCCTGCAGTACGTGGGTTATCCCTATGTCTACGGCACCGCAGGCCCTGATACCTTTGACTGCTCCGGCTTCACCTCTTACGTCTATGCCCACTTCGGCTACTCCCTGTACCGGTCCTCCCGGGATCAGGTGAAGAACGGCGTGGCCGTGGACAAAGCCGACCTGCAGCCGGGAGATCTGGTCTTCTTCTCCACCAATGGCTCCTACCCCACCCACGTGGGCCTGTACATTGGTGACGGCAACATCGTCCACGCCTCCACGCCTCAGGACGGTGTGAAGATCAGCAGCCTGAACACCAGCTATTACATCCAGAACTACTTTGCCGCCCGCCGTATCCTCTGAGGACAGGCAGGCCGCCCACGAAACGACACAAGCACAAACATCCCCGGCGCGGAATCTGCCGCGCCGGGGATGTTTTCGTTTGTGGGTTCCTGGACCGCCGGGCGGGGCGGTCAAGCCGCGGGGATCAGCCCTCGTCCTTGAGCTGGTTCAGCCGCGCTTTGTTGGCCTCGATGCGGGCATCCGCCTCTTCCAGCTGGCGGTAGAGGGCCTCGTATCCCTCCGGGGGCACGGGGTTTTCGGCCACGAAACGCCGGCCGATCTCCGCATAGGCCCGCTTTTTGTTCTCTTCTTCGGAAACGTTGTCCAGGTTTAGCTTGGCGCTCTCCCCCAAGTCGCGGGCTTTGCCCAAGCCGGCCAAGGTGATGTTTTTGGCCTTGTTGCCCCATTCTCTCCATTCTGCCATGGCTGCTGCCTCCTTTGGTGGGATGTATGGTGGTCTTCTGTCCCTTTTAGTATACCCAGTTTGCCAGGGTTTCGCAAGGGGCCGGAACGGCGGGGGGAAATTTCTCCTTCCCTTCCCGCCGCAGACCTTGTATACTATATGCAGTATCGTTTCAGGAGGTGCCCATGCCCCAAACACCCGCCCTGTCCCTGGCCCCGTTGGAGGGGATCACAGGTTGGCTCTATCGCCAGACCCACCAGGCCATGTTCCCCGGCCTGCACCGCTACTATACACCCTTTTTCGCCCCCACCGCCGACAGCCCGCTCACCGGCCGGGGGCTGGCCGACATGCACCCCGACCACAACCAAGGGGTTCCTCTGGTCCCCCAGCTGCTCACCAACCGGGCTGAGGACTTCATCGCCGCCGCCCGGCTGCTCCAGGACATGGGCTATGCCGAGGTGAATCTGAACATCGGCTGCCCCTCGGGCACGGTGGTGGCCAAAGGGAAAGGGGCAGGCTTTCTGGCCCGCCCCCAGGAGCTGGATGCCTTTTTCGACCAAATCTTCCGCCGGCTGGACCTGCGGATATCCGTCAAGACCCGCATCGGGGTCACCGACCCGGAAGGCTGGCCCGCCCTGCTGGAGATTTTCTCCCGCTATCCCATCTGCGAGCTCATCGTTCATCCCCGCCTGCGCACCGACTACTACCGGGGGGCGGTCCGCCAGGAGGCCTTTGCCTACGCTGCGGCCCACACCACGCTGCCCCTGTGCTACAACGGCGACCTGTTCTCCATCCAGGACTGCCGGGACACCGCCGCCCGCTTCCCCACCGTCTCCCATTTCATGCTGGGCCGGGGGCTGGTGCGCAACCCCGCCCTGGCCCGCCAGGTCCAAGGGGGTCCCCCCCTGGCCAGGGAGGAACTCATGGCCTTCCACGACCGCCTGCTGGAGGGCTATCGCTCCCTCTACTTTGGGGACCGGCCGGTGCTGGGAAAGATGAAAGAGCTGTGGTTCTATTGGTCCCGGTGTTTTTCCCAGCCGGAGCGCCCCCTCAAGCGCATCCGAAAGGCCAAGACCATCGCCGAGTATCTCGACGGCGCCGCCGCCCTCTTCCGCGACTGCGCCTTTCAGCCGGAGGGAGAGGTCTCTTTCTAATGACCGCTCCCCTGCCAGGAACCAAGGAGGTGCCGCCATGACCCTCAATCGAGAAGGCCTCTTGCAGGCAGCCCGGGACTTTCTCTCCCGGCCCGGAGAAAACCAAGTAGGCCAAGAGGAGGCCATTTCCCCGGCGCTGGCCGGTCTGCCCCTCTTTGCCCCGCCTCTGCTGGGGATCTCCAGCGCAGACGATCCCCTCTATGACAGACTGAAGGCACCGGAAGCCATCGGTCCCTGGGTTCTCACCCCGGTCCAATGGCTGTCCGGCGCCCGTTCGGTGCTGTCTTTCTTTTTTCCCTTCTCTCCCCAGATTATCCAGAGCAACCGGCAGGACGCGCAGATGCCCTCCCCCGCCTGGCTCCATGGCCGCGTGGAGGGCCAAGCCCTGCTCTTTCGCCTGGCCCGCTGGCTGATCGCCATGCTGGTCCGCAGCGGCTGGCGGGCGGTATGTCCCTGTCTGGACCCCCGCTTCGCCTCTATAGAACACCAGGGAACCGACGCCCGCTTCCCGCCCCAGGCCGCTTACACCAGTCGCTGGTCCGAACGCCACGCCGCTTACATCGGCGGTTTGGGCACCTTTGGCCTGTCCAAGGGGCTCATCACAGAGGAGGGAACCTGCGGCCGGTTTCTCAGCCTCATCACCGACCTGCCGCTCTCTCCCACGCCCCGCTCCTATTCCGGCCTGTACGACCACTGCACCCGCTGCGGCGCCTGCGTCCGCCGCTGCCCCGTGGGGGCCATCTCCCTGGAGGGCGGCAAAGACCACACCGCCTGCGCGTACTATGTGGACCTGACCATGACCCTCTGCGCCCCCCGCTACGGCTGCGGCAAATGCCAGACCGGCGTTCCCTGTCAATCCCGTCTCCCCACAGGAAAGCCCATGGGATCACAGGGCAACTGACCCCGGCCGCCCTTTAGAGATTGGGATAAATCCCCGCGGGGTCCAGGTGAAAGACCTCTTGGATCAGCCGCAGTTCCTCCGCCGGGGTGGTGGGGTTGGCCTGGACCGCCACCCCCTGCCGCTCCACCTGAAAAACATGGCGGCGCAGGGCCAGCATCCCCTCCTGGGTGTAGATGGAGGGCCGGGGAAACTGGGTCATGTTGGAGTCCGGGTGCTTTTCAAAGAAGAAGAGCACCGGGTCAAAGTCCCGGTCCACCTGGGGTTCCAGGGCAAAGGCCTGGATTCTCTCCCAGTCGTGCCCTGGCCGGCGCTGGCACTGGACCCAGCCGAAGAACTCCTCCCACTGGTAGCGGTAGTCGCAGTGGCCGTCGTTCTGGACCACGCCCTCCTCCAGCAGCAGCGGCCGGCGGGCGTTCTCCGTGGCAAAGCCCACATCGGTGGTGTAGGTCTTGCCCGCCAGCTCCACGGCCAGAATGCGGTGCCGGCGGAAGAGATAGGTGTCCGGCGTGAGCATCCTGGCGTTGTAGCTGGTCACCGCAAAACCCATGGAGTAGAGCAGCCAGTTGTACAGTGTGTTCAGCTCCGCGCACACCCCGCCCTGGCGGCGGCGGACGATTTTGTCGTAGAGATGGTCCAGCGCCAGGGACAGAGGGCGGCCGGCCACGATGTCCAGGTTTTCAAAGGGCACCGTCAGCTTATGGGCCAGCTGGAGCCTGCCCAGCCCCTCCACCGTCAGGGGGACAGGGCCGTCCACGCCAATGCGGCGAAGGTAGGCCGCGATCTGTTCTTCCGTCATTTTGGGGCCGTTGAGGGCATTGATATCCATTGCGCCAGGCGCCTTCTTTCTCTTTGGGATTGTTTTATCATAGCACGGCAGGGCACATTTCGCAACGCGCCCCGAGGGCCCGGCGAAAAATCCCCTCCGCAAGCTGTCCCCCCGCGCCGCACTTCCATTCCAAGCGAGAATTCCCCGCGACAACCCTTGCATCGGCGGAAAGATAGTGCTACAATAAATTGGTTGAGTTTGTAAGAATAGACCGAAGTGTCTGAATATTTGGAGGTAACCTATCATGTTTGCAAAACTGATCGAGACCCTGAAAGCCAACCCCCGCACCCTGGTCTTCACCGAGGGCTCCGACGCCCGCATCCTGGAGGCCACCGACCGCCTGAAGAAGGATGGCTTCCTCACCCCCATCCTGGTGGGCGTGGAGAGTGAAGTGAAGGCCGCCGCGGAAAAGGGTGGCTTTGACATCGAGGGCGTGCGCATTGTGGACCCCGCCACCTATCCCGGCATGGACGCCATGGTGGAGAAGATGGTGGAGCTGCGCAAGGGCAAGATGACCCCCGAGGACTGCCGGAAGAACCTGATGAAGGGCAACTACTTCGGCACCATGCTGGTGAAGATGGGCGAGGCCGACTGCCTGCTGGGCGGCGCCACCTACTCCACCGCCGACACCGTCCGCCCCGCCCTGCAGCTGATCAAGACCAAGCCCGGCAACAACAACGTCAGCTCCTGCTTTATTCTGCAGCGGGAGAAGGACGGCGTGGACGAGCGCCTGTGCATGGGTGACTGCGCCATCCAGATCGATCCCGACGAGGACGCCCTGGTGGAGACCGCCCTGGAGTGCGCCAAGACCGCCGCTACCTTCGGCATCGACCCCAAGATCGCTTTCCTGAGCTACTCCACCAAGGGCTCTGGCAAGGGCGAGGCTGTGGACAAGGTGAAGAACGCCTGCGACAAGGCCAAGGCCGCCGCTCCCGAGCTGGCCATCGACGGCGAGATGCAGTTTGACGCCGCCGTCTCCCCCGTGGTGGGCCAGCAGAAGTTTCCCGGCTCCAAGGTGGCCGGCCACGCCAACACCTTCATCTTCCCCGAGATCCAGTCCGGCAACATCGGCTATAAGATCGCCCAGCGTCTGGGCGGCTTCGCCGCTTACGGCCCCATCCTGCAGGGCCTGAATGCCCCCATCAACGACCTCTCCCGCGGCTGCGACGCCGACGAGGTCTACAAGATGGCCATCATCACTGCCGCTCTGGCCTGATCGGATCTCCAGAAAGTACAAAAAACCGGACGGGAGCTTCCCGTCCGGTTTTTTTGTCTCAAAGGGGTAAGGTCAGGCATCCTCCTGCCAGCCCTTGCAGAAGTCGCCCCAGCCCTGGAAGTTTTGGGCCACCTGCTCCAGCTGCTGGCAGGTGAGCTCCACGGCGCTGTTGGCTGAGCCGGCAGCGGGGAAGATGGTGGGGAAACGTTTCATGGACACGTCCAGATAGACCTCCGCCGTATCCTTGATGGCGAAGGGACACACCCCGCCCACGGCGTGGCCCACCAGCTGGGTGACCTCCTCCGGGGAGAGCATTTTGGCCTTGGTGTGGAAGGCGGCCTTGAACTTGGCGTTGTCCACCTTGGCATCCCCGGCGGTGACGATGATCACCGCTTTGTCCTCCACCTTGAAGGACAGGGACTTGGCGATGCGGGCGGGGATCACCCCGGCGGCCTGGGCGGCCAGCTCTACGGTGGCGCTGGAGACCGTGAACTCCAACACCTTGTCCTCCAGGCCAAACGGGGCCAGGTAGGCGCGCACTGCGGCAATCGACATGGGATTTCTTCCTTCTTTCTCTGACAAGTTTTCGCAAACCGCGCCCCAGGGGGCGCGGGGGATCTTTCTCCGGCAGCGGAGCAGCCCCCGCGCCGGTCAATACCCATAGTCTACTATATCCCGCCCCCAAAGGCAAGAAAAAGGACCCATTTGCCAGGGGCCCCAGGGCGTGGTACAATAGAGAAACTTGAGACAGAGAGGGGGAACGCCCCATGGCGACAACTACAACGGTCCGGGGCCGCTTTGCCCCCAGCCCCAGCGGGCGGATGCATCTGGGCAACCTGTTTGCCGCCCTGCTGGCCTGGCTGGACGTGCGCAGCCTGGGAGGAGAGATCCTTCTGCGGATGGAGGATTTGGACCCCGACCGGTGCAAGCCGGCCTATCTGACCCAGCTGGCGGACGATTTGACCTGGTTGGGGCTGGACTGGGACCTGGGCTGGCGGCCGGGAGAGACCACCTATTGCCAGAGCCATCGCACCGCCCAGTATCAGGCGGCCTTTGACCGCCTGGCGGACCGGGGGCTGGTCTATCCCTGCTTCTGCAGCCGGAAGGAACTGCTGGCGGCCTCCGCCCCCCACGCCTCCGACGGAGCCAGGGTCTACTCCGGCCGTTGCCGGACCCTGCCAGCCGAGGAAAAAGCCGCCCTGCTGGCCGCCGGCCGCACCCCCGCCTGGCGAGTAAAGGTACCGGCGGAGACCATTTCCTTTGTCGATGGAAACTTCGGCCCCCGGTCCGAGCGGCTGGACGTGGACTGCGGGGATTTCATCCTCCGCCGGTCCGACGGGGTATACGCCTACCAGTTGGCGGTGACGGCGGACGACGGGGCCATGGGGATCACCCGAGTGGTCCGGGGCCAGGACCTGCTCTCCTCCACCCCCCGGCAGATCTGGCTGCTGAAGCAGCTGGGCTATCCGGCGCCCACCTACTGCCATCTACCCCTCCTTCTCAGTCCCGACGGGCGGCGGCTGTCCAAACGGGACCGGGATCTGGACATGGGCTATCTCCGGGCCCACACCACCCCGGAGAAGCTGGTGGGATTTCTGGCCTATGTGGCGGGCCTCCTGCCTCGGCCCCAGGCTGCTGCCCCCTATGAGCTGGTGGGGGAATTCTCCTGGGCAAAGGTAGGCCGGGCCGACCGGGTCGTCACCGAGGAGGCCTGGCAGTCCCTTTAATCCTCCCCCAGCTCCTGGCGCAGAAAGGCTAGGCACTTCTTTTCCAGCCGGGAAACCTGGACCTGGCTGACCCCCAGAATGCGGGCAGTCCGGTCCTGGGTGAGCCCCTTGAAGTAGCGCAGCAGGATGAGCTGGCGCTCCCGCTCGGGCAGGCGGTCAATGGCCGTGCGCAGGGCGACCTTTTCCACCATCCCCTCCTCCGGGGACTCGCTGCCCACCACGCTCTCCAAGGCCAGCCCGGTCTCCCCGGACTCAGCTTGGAGGGAGACCACCGCCGCCGCGGCCAAGTCGGCCGCGGCGATGTCCTCGGGAGTCATCCCCGTGGCTTGGGCCAACTCCGACAACACAGGCTCACGGCCCAGCTGGGCAGTGAGTTCCTCCCGGGCTCTGTGCAGGCGCAGGGCCTGTTCTTTTTTGCCCCGGCCCACTCGGATCATGCCGTCGTCTCGGAGAAAGCGCCGGATCTCCCCGGCGATCTTGGGCACGGCGTAAGTAGAAAACTGGGTGCCGTAGGTCAGGTCAAAGCCCTGGACCGCCTTGAGAAAGCCCAGGCAGCCCAGTTGGTAGAGATCCTCCGTGTCCACGCCCTTCCGGGCGTACCGGCGCACGATGCTCCAAATGAGCCCCTGGTTTTCCTCCACCAGCCGGCCGCAGGCCTCGGTGTCGCCGGCCTGGGCGGCCTGGAGCAGGGTGGGCGTGTCCACAGCGCTCACGCGCCCCCTCCCGCCCGCAGCGCGAAGCGCTTGCGCATGGTCACCGTGGTCCCCTTGCCCAGAACCGAGCGGACCTTCACCGTATCCATAAAACTCTCCATGATGGTAAAGCCCATCCCCGAGCGCTCCTGGTTGCCGGTGGTGAAGAGGGGGGTGCGGGCCTGCTCCACGTCGGGGATGCCCACCCCCCAGTCCTTGACGATGATCTCCAGCTGGTTGCCGGGATACAGGCGCAGTTTCAGCTCCACCTTGCCCAGGGTGTCCGGGTAGGCGTGGACGATGGCGTTGGTGACGGCCTCGCTCACGGCGGTCTTCACGTCGCCCAGCTCGTCCAACGTGGGGTCCAGCTGGGCAGCGAAGGCCGCGGCGGCGGAGCGGGCAAAGGCCTCGTTGGCTGACCGGGAGGGAAAGGTGAGGCAGACCTGGTTGGTGTATTGGACGGTACGCATAGATGGCACGCTCCTTTCAGGTGAGGGGGATCAGCCGCTGCAGGCCGGCGGCCCGGAGGACCCGGGCGGGCTGGTCGGGCAGGCCGGTGACCTGAATTTCCCCCTCCAGCTCTTGCATCCGCTGCCACAGGCGCAGCAGGACGGCGATGCCCGAGCTGTCCATAAACGTGATGCCGGCGCAGTCCACGATGAGTTGGCGGGGGAGGACCTGGTCGATCTCCCCCTCCACCTCCCGGAGCAGGCCCTTGACCCGGTGGTGGTCGATGTCCCCCGACAGGGCCACGGTGAGGATGCGGTTGTGGGTGGTATAGGCGACGGGCATAGAAAACTCCCCTTTCTCATGGGTAATGACAAAAATCGCCGTGTACCGAACAAGCTGGTACACGGCGATTATACTGCTTTTTGATGGAAATTTCTGTCAAACTCAGGAGGACGGCACAAACCAGGCAGTCATCCCGGCGAAGGGGCTCAGAAGGTGACGGTGTGGCCATCGATCTGGACCCCGGTGACCTGGGAGAGGTCCTCCGGGGGAGAGAAGGTCTTGCTGCCATGGAGATATTCCGGGGGACTGCCGCCACCGCTGAAGTGGTGACCCACCTGCTTGGTGGAGCCGTCCTGGTAGAGCAGGGCGATGGTGTCAGTCACCTGGAAAAAGTCCTCCTTCTCCGTGTCGTCCAGAGAGAACTGCAGGGAGAAGGGGGAGAGCGTGACATCTCCGAGCGTGGAGCCGTCCGCGGTTACGATATCTCCGGTAAAGATCGTGCCTTGGTTGGTGGGGGTCCAGGTAAGGGTATGGGTGTCCTGGTTTGCTGGTGTGGACTCCCCTTCAGCATTGTAATAAGCGAAATCGCCTACGGTCAGCTGCAGGTCACCCTCTGGCCATGGCCCTCCGCTATGGAGAAAGTAGCACAGGACGCGCATGGTGTTTCCCTCGTAGGAGAGGGGCTGAAAGAGCCTGCTTGTGTTCCGGTAGCCGCTCTCCTCCTGTCCCAGGAGGGTGTAGGTGTCGGGGGTCGGGGCGTTCTCTTCCAGCGGGGTGGCGACGGTCTCGTCAAAGGTCATCTCAAGCAGCACATATAGCTCCTGGGTGTTGCCAAAGGTCTGGATGACACGGAGGGTAGAGTGCTCTTGCTCCGAGGTCAGGTCCAGGTCCTGGACACCGGCGGACAAGTCGTCAGCCATGTCCTCCGATACCTGCAGAGCTTCGGCGATGGCGGGGTCTAATGCGGCGGCAGTTGCCTCCGCTGGTGTGGTTTCCTCTGTGGGTGTGGTCTCCCCACCGCAGCCAGCCAGGACAAAGGCCAGCAGGAAGCAGAGGATGAGGGAAATGGAACGGCCTTTCATAGAGATACCTCCTTTCGGTGTAAAAACGGGAAGGGGGGCGTTACAGAGAGGCGGTCTCCGGGACCTTGTTCCGCCTGGCATAGGGCAGAGGGATCAGGCTCAGGAGGAGCACGTCCAGGGCCAGCAACCAGGTGTCGGAGGCCACGTCCATGTGCAGATAATAGGGCTGACCGTGCTGCCGCAGCCAAGCCACCAGCAGCAAAAAGGCCACAGCGCTGGCCGCCAGCAGGCCAAAGAAGCACACCAGGCCCCGGCGGCTCTTGCGGTACACCCGCCAGAACAGCCAGGCCAGGCCCACGATCAGCAGCACGCGCAGCAAAGGGGTTAGGCTGTAATAGAGGCTGGTAAGCTGGTCCTCATAGGGCACCGGCGGGACGTACTCGTCCAGCAGCCAGAACCAGTAGTCCCGGTCCAGAGGCGGGCACTTCCAGGGGACAGGCGGGAGGATGACGCCCCGCCAAAGGGTGCAGGAGAGGACCATGAGCACTTGGCCCAGGCAGGCCAGGACGAGGAAGAAGAGGCCTTTCTTTTCGTGCCGCAAATTCATGGGCGCCTCCTTTCCAAAGGGGGGCGGATGGGGCGGCCCAGGGAATGGAGGCATTCGCCCTTTCCCTCGGCTTGCATGTTCGACTATGTTGTTTCGCTGGCGCAGGCCAAAACAGAAAAACTGCCCATGCGCCGATGGGTTTTTCTGATTTTTTTGTTAATTATATCATATGAAACACGGTGCTGACAATAGGAGACGAAGTTTTCCCTCTCAGAAAAAACAGCCAGCCCCAAATGGGCTGGCTGGCAGGATGGAGGAAGGAATTAAAATGGGACGGGAGAAATGGCCTTCTGCCATCTGGGGGCAAAATCACTGGTGGGGGTTTCCACCCAGTCGGTTTGTTTCAGGTCCGGCCCATAGACGGTGATCCAGGAGGCGTCTTTCTGGGTGCTCCAGACAAGAAACCCGCCCACCTGGTCGCCTTGGACGGCAAAATACGCCTCGTGGGTCACCGCGCCATTGTCTTCCACATAGCTAATGGAGCCGACCACGGTGTCCTTCGTGCAGCCCTCGATTTCCGCAGAGACCGGTCGCCCGTTGAAGGTAGCACGCACTGCCTGCGGCAGCAGCTTGGCGGTCTGCTCGGGGAGGGAGGCAAGGGTGGCGAATCGCTTTTCCTTCAGGTCATAGTAGGCGATGGAATCCCACGCGGAAAAATAGAGCTTGTGGTTGAGAAGCGGGCGGTCGAGAGAGGCGCAGAGGAAAAACCCATCACGATACTCTTCCGGGACGGCAACCGGCTCTTCCCATTGCACGGCTTTGGTCTGTAGATTGGCATTGGCCAGCAGCATCCAGTTCTCTTCGCCGCTGGCGATGTCCAGGTAAGCAAACACCAAGGTGCACTGGTCGCCCTGCACTTCGCCGCCCAGCCACATGAGGTTTTCCAGAGCCACCTTTTTCCCATGGGCGGAAAGGTCTGTTTCCGGAAGCGCGAAGGAAACTGCCGTTTCCCCTTGGGTGACGGTACACTGGAAATCCTCCGTAAGATTGATCTCATACCCGTCGCCCCAGATCATTCGCTCGCCCTGTTTCAGCGAATCATAATAGCCCAGTACCGAAATGGATTCTTGGGAGGAGGCCGCCTTGGGATCAAAGACGATGCACCGGTCTTTTCCGTTCCAGGAGAGAAGGTTGTCAATCCGGCCTTCTCCGGTCATGGTCACGGCGGGCTGGGTGTCCAGGGAAAAGCGGCCCTGGGCCAGGTCCCACGCGCCGATGCAAGTGGTGAAGGTCCCGTCCAATTCATTTTGGGGATCTTCCTGGTCGGAGGGAACCAAGCAGGAAATGGAGTCCTGCCAGGAAGCGGTCCCCTGGGCCGAGGGCGTTTCTTTTTTTGCAGAATCTGCCTGGTCCTGGCATCCCTGCAGGGGCAGGAGGGTCAAACCAATGGCAAGCACGATCAGGCAGGCAAAAGAACGATAAGATATCTTGTTTTTCATAGCAATGGGATCTCCTTTCTGCAAACCTGGTCCAAAATAATCGGGAACTGAAATGTTTCACCCATTGGAACCTGGCCGCTTCTGCAGCCAGGTTCCAATGGAAGCTATTTCGAGGTGATGGTATTAGTGGGCAGGGGATACGTTATCGAAGATAAAGTATTCAATCTTTTTTGCACCACTGTTTAGCAAACCTTGCCGCGTATAAGGAAGTGCTTTGCGGTCGTTGGTATGAGCGGAGTACTTGGTGGAGACACCGTCGTTGTGGACATTCATCATGGCATGATAGGGACGCGTGGAGTTATGCATAAGAATGACGCCGCCGGCGTTGCAATTGGAGTACGTGGTCAAGGTCCAATAATTTGTATTGGTATAAAAATACTGTCTCATCGATGCGCAGTTAATCCATGCCATAGAACCAGGCCGCCAGGCTGTGCTTGTGGGCACACCACCCGCTTTCATGGCTTGGGAAACATAGTTGGCACAGTCATTGCAGCAGTAGTTTGTATAGTTCCTATTGTACAGATTGGGGTTCTTCCGAATGGTGTTGCCGTAATTGCTGCAGTTTCTGTTGGTGCATCTGACAGAAGCGGCATCGCTGGTATATCGATTCGCGTAATCTCTCGCCACAACCCGATAATACTTAAAGCCCGGGTTGGATAAGGTGGTAATCGCAGGACCGTTGCTTTTGTGTGCAGCGAGGTCTTTCAGCATGGCATCGGCCAGCTCGCTGGACTCCTGGGCGCCGCTCTTCACCATGGCTGCTTCGGATTCGGGGATGATCACGGAGATGTCGTCAGAATAACCGTCCACGATGCCATAGGAGAGTTTGACCACGTTTCCTTGGGCATCCAGGGTCGCCTGCAGGTCAAAGGTATACTCGGTGCTCTTTCCGATGTATTCCTCCTCGATTTCCGAGACGAAGGACTTGAGGCTGGCGATGACCTTTTCCGCCACCTGGTCAGACACCGCGTTGTAAGCCTTGGTATTCGCAGTGCCAAAGGCGTTTTTGGCTGCTCCAGAGGCGTTCATTGCGGCCATTTTCTTCTGCACGCTTGGTGCCAAAGCCTTCTTGGCCGCGGGGGCGTCCATGCCAGTCAGAAATGCATCCACGCTCTTGCTCTGGGAGAGGCCAAAGGAGGATGCAATGCCTTTGACCCGCGGAATGCTCAGGGCACTGTCATATTTCAGGGTTCCATCAAAATGCAGGAAGAACTGGGTGACATAGCCACCGTCTTCGTTGGGCGCAGTGGTCACGTCTGTTACGTGCACGTTTTCCACACGATAATGCTTGCTGTATGCTTCGACCACAGGCGCCGAGGCATCCAAAAGGTCTTTTTCACTCACCGTCGGAACAGTGGAATCGTTTGCGGCACAGGCCAGCGTGGCAAAGGAAAAGAGGACACTGGCAGCCAAAAGCATGCTGACCAATTTCTTCATGAGGATACTCCTTTCTGTCATGGTTGGTGTGTGGTTGGGCAAAGAATTCCTTACGGGCATTTTGCCTGGCGATAGGCGTGGATGGGATGTGTGCCGGTGCTGTCTTTCACGGTGCCGCTAATGACCAAACGATAGGTGTTGCCGGACCGGGCGGAAGAATACTTCTGAGAAAAAGGCAGATATCCCGTGCCTGTTTTGCTGGGCCAAGACGCGCAGGTCGATAACGTACCGTTGCTGTTGACCCGGTAGAGTGTCATAGACGCGGTGACTTTTGCTGAGGCCTCGCTAGGCGCTATGGACGCCGTGCAAGAGGCTGAACTTCCAGAAAAAGAAAGCTTGGGAACACAGCGGTAAGCACCATCCCAATCAGCAGATGCGCTAAAGCCCAAAGAAAGCAATAGAGACAGCAACAGCGCCATAGACAAAATGCGCTTTACCATAACAACCCTCCTTTCTGTATGGTTTAGAAGATGCTTTTTCAAATCATCCTTCTACTGTAACAACGTTTCTGAGCGAGACTTTCTCACAGAAATTTCGAAAAAAGCAGAAAAAGCTTCTTTATTTGACAATTTGTATGCTCTCTGCAATTTTGCAGAGCTCTTGCACAGGAAGCCGTGCAGCCAGGAAGAAAGAGTATCCCGAGCTTTCATCAAACCACACCAACATATTGGGGCTATCGTCTGTAGCAGTGTATAGTTGACCGTAAATACCGTTGATAAAGATATCAGAAATAGTATGATGCTCGTTGTCTAAGTCTTCTCCGCTACCAGGCAACATGAATTGATAGCTGAAATGGATACGCTGTTCAGGGTCGTCTGTGTTGTAGAAGATGTCTACCATACCGTCTAGATCGATATGTTCCGTCTCAACATACCCCTCCGGCAGATAGGCAGGGGCCCAGGCATCCAGTTCCCCTGTCGGGGCATGGCCCTGGAAATCGTAAGAGGTATGGGTGTCGTTTTCCCGTGTAATCCACCGGGCTACCCACTCCCGGGCCTGGGCGTTGGTGGCCAGTAGGGCAGCGCAGGAGAGGCAGGCCGCCAACATCAGGCAGGCTGCCGTGCGCAGTGCCTTGGCCCAGGGGGCCCGGTCCCGCCGGCGGCGGAAGGCAGCGGGATTGCGAAGGAACTTCTTTTCCCACCGGCGGTGGGCAGAGGAGACAGCTGGGGATTGTGGGACAGCGTCCAGGGCCTCCTGGTAGTCCTGCAGGTTTGCTTGGAGCAGTGCGCTGCGGATCTGAAAAAACTCCTTGGTGTCATTCATGACCATATCCCTCCTTCCGCAGGGCTTGCTGGAGGAGTTTGCGCCCGCGGTAGACGCGGGTGCTCACCGCGGAGACCGTCAACCCGGTCTGTCGGGCGATCTCCTTCTCCTCCAGTTCCCATACAAATTTCAGTTCTAAGATGGTGCGGTATTGCTCCGGCATGGCGCGGATGATCTCCACGATCCCGCCGGGGTCCCCCACTTCTGGGGCGGGTGGGTCCCAATCCTCGGCCAGAGGCACGGTGCGCCCAAGGGTGCGCAGGTGGCTCAGGGCCGTGTTTTTCACAATGGTGACCATCCACGGCAGCCGTTTGTCTTTGGGCAGGGCAAAGAAACGCTCTGCATACCGGACGCATTGGAGCCAAGCGGTCTGGATCACGTCCTCTGCCTGGTGAGGGTCTTTCACCAGGAACAGGGCATAGCGGTGCAGGTCGGTGTGATGGGACTCATAAAATTGGGTAAAGACGGCCTTGTCCGAAGGGGACTCCAAAGCGGCCAGCAGTATGGGGAGCATGACGGGCGCCCACCTCCCTCTATAAAAATAACGATAGACAGCGCGGTTTCCTCACAGGAAATCGCAAAAAAATGCGCAATTTTTTCAGCTGACACAGAGACAGCCTGCGCATCCAGTCTCTCTGCCCTTTATAACGAACCAGAGGGCCCATTTGTGACAGCAGAAAAAAGAAAAAAATACCCTGCCGTCTGGATTTGCCAGACGGCAGGGTATTGTGCCGATGATCTTTCTGGAGGACTTACAGCCCCTTGGCCTGTTCCTCCAGCTGGGCGATGAGGGCGGTGAGCTTTTCGGCCCGCTCCTGCTCGGCCTTGACCACGTTTTCGGGGGCCTTGTTCAGGAAGCCGGGGTTTTGGAGCTTGTTGGTAAGCTTCTCCAGCTCACCCTTGTTCTTCTTGAGCTCCTTGGCGATGCGGGCCCGTTCCTTCTCCAGGTCCACCAGCTCGGCCAGGGGCATGCCGATGCGGGCCACGTGGGTGATGACGATGACCACGCCACGGGCGGCCTCCTCCTTGTCGCTGCCCAGACCGGAGGGACCGGTGACGGTGACGTCGCTGGCATAGCCCAGGCGCTTGAGGAAGGGAATGCCGGCGGAGAAGATGTCCTGCTCCAGAGTAGCGATGGTGAGGTGGGCCTTCTTGGAAGGGGGCACATTCATCTCCGAGCGGCGGGCACGGACGGCCTTCACGGCCTCCATGAGCAGCTCCACGGCCTTCTCCTCCTGGGGGAAGGCCAGGTCTTCCCGGTACTTGGGCCAGTCCTGGAGCATGAGGAACTTCACCTCATTGCCCGCCTCGTGGGGCAGGGCCTGCCAGATCTCCTCGGTGAGGAAGGGCATGAAGGGGTGCAGGAGCTTGAGAATGTCGGTGAGGACGTAGCACAGCACCCGCTGGGCCTGCTCCTTGGCGGCGGGGTCGTCGCCCTGGAGGCGGGCCTTGGTCATCTCGATGTACCAGTCGCAATAGGTGTCCCAGATGAAGTCGTAGATCTTCTGGGCGGCCACCCCCAGCTCGTAGTGGTCCATGTTCTCGGTGACCTCGCGGATGACGGTGTTGAGCTTGGAGAGAATCCACTTGTCCTCCAGCTCCAGCTTCTCCGGCAGGGCGTTGGTCTCGATGGTCAGGTTCATCATCAGGAAGCGGGAGGCGTTCCAGATCTTGTTGGCGAAGTTGCGCATGGCCTCGCACCGCTCGGTGTAGAAGCGCATGTCGTTGCCGGGGGAGTTGCCGGTGACCAGGTTAAAGCGCAGGGCGTCGGCGCCGTACTTCTCGGCCATCTCCAGGGGGTCGATGCCGTTGCCCAGGGACTTGGACATCTTCCGGCCCTGGTCGTCCCGGACCAGGCCGTGGATGAAGACGGTGTGGAAGGGGGTCTTCCCCGTCTGCTCGCAGCCGGAGAAGATCATCCGGGCCACCCAGAAGAAGATGATGTCGTAGCCGGTGACCAGCACGTCGGTGGGATAGAAGTAGTCCAGGTCCTCGGTCTTTTCCGGCCAGCCCAGGGTGGAGAAGGGCCACAGGGCGGAGGAGAACCAGGTATCCAGCACGTCGGGGTCCCGCTGGATGTGGGCCGAGCCGCACTTCTCGCACACGGTGGGGTCCTGGCGGCTGACGGTCATGTGGCCGCAGTCGTCGCAGTACCAGACGGGGATCTGATGGCCCCACCACAGCTGGCGGGAGATGCACCAGTCGTGGACATTTTCCATCCAGTTGGTGTAGGTCTTGGCGAAGCGGTCGGGGACGAAGCGGGTCTCCCCTTCGTTGACCACCCGCAGGGCCTCCTTGGCCAGGGGCTGCATCTTCACAAACCACTGGGCAGAGATGATGGGCTCCACGTCGTTGTGGCAACGGTAGCAGGTGCCCACGTTGTGCTGGTGGTCCTCCACCTTTTCCAGCAGGCCCAGGGCCTCCAGGTCGGCCACGATGGCCTTGCGTGCCTCGTAGCGGTCCATGCCCTCATACTTGCCGCCCAGCTCGTTGACCTTGCCGTTGTCGTCCAGCACTCGGATGGACTCCAGGTTGTGGCGCAGGCCCACCTCAAAGTCGTTGGGGTCGTGGGCGGGGGTCATCTTCACGCAGCCGGTGCCGAAGTCCATCTCCACGTACTCGTCGGCCACGATGGGGATCTCCCGGTCCATGAGGGGCAGGATGCAGGTCTTGCCCACGATGTCCCGGTAGCGGTCGTCGTCGGGGTGGACGGCCACGCCCGAGTCGCCCAGCATGGTCTCCGGCCGGGTGGTGGCCACCACCAGATAGCGGCCCTCTTCCCCGGCGATGGGGTACTTGATGTGCCAGAGCTTGCCGGGCTTGTCCACATACTCCACCTCGGCGTCGGACAGGGCGGTGACGCAGTGGGGACACCAGTTGATGATGCGGCTGCCCTTGTAGATGAGACCCTTCTCGTAGAGCTCACAGAAGGTCTCCCGCACGGCCTTGGAGCAGCCCTCGTCCATGGTAAACCGGGCCCGGTCCCAGTCGCAGGAGGCGCCCATCTTTTTCTGCTGGGCCACGATCCGGTCGCCGTACATGGCCTTCCAGTCCCACACCCGCTCCAGGAACTTCTCCCGGCCCAGGTCGTAGCGGGTCAGGCCCTCCTTCACCCGTAGCTCTTCCTCCACCTTGATCTGGGTGGCGATGCCGGCGTGGTCGGTGCCGGGCACCCACAGGGCGGCGTAACCCTCCATGCGCTTGAAGCGGATGAGGATGTCCTGCAGGGTACAGTCCATGGCGTGGCCCATGTGCAGCTGGCCGGTGACGTTGGGGGGCGGCATGACGATGGTGTAGGGCTTTTTCTTGGCATCCCGGATGCCAGCAAAGCACTTGTTCTCCTCCCACTGCTGGTAAATTCGTCCCTCAACCTCGTGGGGATCGTAAACTTTCGACAGTTCTTTTTTCATAGTACAGTCTATTCCTCCTAAAAGTAAAGCGATCAGCAAAAAGCCTCGCAGCGTTTTCCCGCCCGCAGACGGGAAAGGAAATTCCACTGAATTTTTCTCAGCCGCCAGTGTGACCCATGGCCGCTGCGCGGCCATGGGTTGCGCGCCGTCGGCTGCATCTCCCAAATTTGAGCGTCCAGCGCAGGGGGGCTCAAATTTCTTGAATTGGCAGCTGGGTGTGCTGGCCAATGAATGCCTTAAAGGAGACCGGGTCCCCCACGGTAAAGCCTGTCTTGCGGATGACGATGCCGTGGCTGATGTCAAAGAAAATGGCATACCAGTCCTTGTCCGAGACCACCGCGTAGGTCTGCTCATAGGAGTACCGGGTCACCCCCGCCTCCGTGTTGCAGATGATCTCGTCGTCGTCAAACTCATAGGTGCACTCCCGCATGCCCCGCTGGAGCTGCCGCTGGGAAGAGCGCAGCTGGAAGGACTTCCAGGAAACCGCCACCAACAGCAGCAGCACCCCGTAGAGCAGCAGCAGGCTGCCCACCAAGCTCTGATGGGGATAGCAATAAGCGCCAGCCACCAGACCCACTACACCCAGCAGCCAGCACAGGGCCCTGGTGCGGCGGGACTTCTCCTTGCGCACTGTGGCCTCCGCCAGCCGGTTGAGGGCCGAGAGGGCCTGCATGTCATAGGTGGTGTGGTTGACAAAGGGATACATGGACTCGTTCATAAACAACCTCCTTCTCTCCGGACAGGAAATACAAAAACGCCCCGGGTCCCGGCTGGGACTCAGGGCGAAGATTTTCCGCGGTACCACCTGAATTCGGACGGGCAGCATGTGCCGGTCCGCACTCCTTTTCCCGTAACGGGGGAATGCCGTCCCGCCGTACTCTGTTCCGGCGGGCAGCTCCGGGACGACCTTCCGCGCCGCTGGGGAGAGACTTGCACCATCCGTCTCCTCTCTGGGCCCCGCGCTGCCGCGTACTCCTTCCCTTCCTTGCCTTTGCTACATTAGAAATTAGTATAAAAAAACTTGCAGAAATTGTCAAGGGGGAGACGGAATTTTCCCCCGGGCTGCCCGGGGAAATCGCTCACCCCAGCACCGCCTGGCACAGACGCTGGACCGCCTGGTCGATCTTCTCCTCCTCCAGGCCGGAGTAGTTCATCACCAGCACGTGGGGCCGCCGGTTCTCCTGGGCGAAATAGTACTGGGAGACGAAGGAGATCCGCAGGTCCCGGGCCTCGGCGTCCCGGAGGATGTCCTCGTCGGGGCGCTGGGTATCCAGCTCCATGAGAAAGTGCAGGCCCGCCTGCTCGGCGCTGATCTTCACCTTTCCCGCCAGGGGGGACTGGCGCAGGGCGGCCAGGAGCTTGTCCCGGACGGCCCGGTAGTGGTTGCGCATGCGGTTGATGTGCTTTTCAAAATATCCCTCGGAGAGGAAGCGGGCCAGGGTCATCTGTTCCAGGCAGGAGACCGTGCCCGAGTAGAAGCCCAGGGTGTCGTAAAACCGGGTGACCAGGTGCTTGGGCAGCACCAGGTAGCTGATGCGGAAGGCGGGGGCCAGGCTCTTGGAGAAGGTGTTGATGTAGATGACCTTCTCCATCACATCGATGCTCTGCAGGGTGGGAATGGGACGGCCGGCCAGGCGAAACTCGCAGTCGTAGTCGTCCTCGATGATGTAACGGTTGTCCCCCTTGGAGGCCCAGCTGAGAAACTCATACCGCCGGCTGACGGGCATGACAATCCCCGTGGGGAAGTGGTGGGAGGGGGTGATGTGGAGAATTTGGGCGCCGCTCTCCTCCAACTTCTCCGGGATGATGCCATACTGGTCCATGGGGATGTGGTGGGTGGCCACATCGTTTTTCTCATAGATCTTGCTCAGGCGCAGATAGCCCGGGTCCTCCACGGCATAGCCCCACTGGCGGCCCAGCAGCTGGATGAGCACACTATATAAATACTCCGTCCCGGCCCCCACCACGATCTGTTCGGGGTCAATGGTCATGCCCCGGAACTGGTAGAGGTGGTCGGAGATGGCCTGGCGGAGCTGACGGATGCCCCCGGCGGAAGTGTCGGTGAGCAGGGCGGTCTCGTCCTCCCCCGCCGTAACGTCCCGCAGGAGCTTGACCCAGACGGAAAAGGGAAACATGTCCCGGGCCACGGAGCTGCCCACAAAGTCCGCCCAATAGGTCCGCCGGGCGGGCTCCCGGGCAGGGGGGGTAGCGGGCCGGGGCAGCGGGGCGGGGACCTCCCGCTCCAGGTCGCAGACATAGTAACCTCGCTTGGGCAGGGTGTAGAGAAAGCCCTCCGCCACCAGCTGGGCATAGGCGCTCTCCACGGTGATGGTGCTCACCCCCAGGTTTTTGGCAAAGGTCCGCTTGGAGGGGAGCTTTTCCCCCGCCCGGAGCTTTTTTTGCAGAATGTCCTGCTTGATGCATGCATAGAGATGCTCATACATGCTCTCCGCCGGATCGATGGTTTCAAAGGAATACGTAAGCAAATTCTCCGCCCCTTTCCAAAAACTGGCCATAACAAAGGCGGGAAAACGCCCTTTTCTAACATTGCCAGTGCTATTATAGCCCACCTGCCCCACCCTGTAAAGGAGGGAGTGGAACAAAGCCCCTTCGTCATTCTAGCAGATTTTTCTCGGGATTTCCCGCAGATGTTTGTGGTTCTTTTTTGCGTTGGGCGGCTGAATGGCCCGCCATCTATTTTCTTGTGAAAATTGGTAGAAAGGCCCTAGCCCGCCACCTGCAATTTTAGAACTAATATACCTGGATGCCAGGACAGCACCAATTTCTAAGGGTAAAACACCTTCCGTTCTGGGGATTTTTGACGGATGGGCCCTGTTTTCCTTCATACCAAAGGGTACTTGCCAGGCCTTTTCTTTTCGTGTATAATTGTACACGAATAGAAACACATTTGTTCTTGCAAAGTAAACACGAGCAGAGGACCTGCCGCGAAGGATTTCCTGATTTCTATACCACATATAAAAAGGAGTTTGCTTATGAGTGAAGTACGTATCAAGAACTTTAAGCGAGTTCTGGTAGCAAACCGCGGAGAGATCGCCATCCGCGTGTTCCGGGCTCTCAACGAGCTGGGTATCACCTCTGTGGCCATCTACTCTAAGGAAGACAAGTACGCCATGTTCCGCACCCTGGCGGACGAAGCTTACGCCCTGAACCCGGAAAAGGGTCCTGTCGACGCTTATCTGGACATCCCCACCATCATCAAGATCGCCAAGGACCACAACGTGGACGCCATCCACCCCGGCTATGGCTTCCTGGCGGAAAACCCCACCCTGGTGGAGGAGTGCAACAAGAACGGCATCGTCTTCATCGGCCCCACCGTGGAGAGCATGAACGCCATGGGCGACAAGATCTCCTCCAAGCAGATCGCCATCGCCTCCGACGTGCCCATCATCCCCGGCGTGGACCACGCCATGAAGACCGTGGAAGAGGCCATGGCTGTGGCCGAGAAGGTGGGTTACCCCGTCATGCTCAAGGCCTCCAACGGCGGCGGCGGCCGCGGCATGCGTATCGTCTCCTGTGCCGAGGATATGCCCAAGGAGTTTAAGGAAGCCATCGACGAGTCCAAAAAGGCCTTCGGCGATGACCAGGTCTTCATTGAGAAGTACCTCAAGGGCCCCAAGCACGTGGAGGTGCAGGTCCTGGCCGACAACTACGGCAACGTGGTTCACCTCTTCGACCGTGACTGTTCCGTGCAGCGCCGCCATCAGAAGGTGGTGGAGTACGCTCCCGCTTTCTCCGTGCCCCAGCTCTCCCGGCAGAAGATCTTCGACAGCGCCATCCGTCTGTGCAAGACCGTGGGCTATCGTAACGCCGGTACCTGTGAGTTCCTGGTGGACCGGGACGGCAACCCCTACTTCATCGAGATGAACCCCCGGATTCAGGTGGAGCACACCGTCACCGAGCTTGTCACCGACGTGGACATCGTCCGCTCCCAGATCCTCATCGCCGAGGGCTATCCCCTCAACTCCCAGGAGATCAACATCACCTCCCAGGAGGCCATCCGCTGCCATGGCTACGCCATTCAGACCCGTGTGACCTCCGAGGACCCCTCCAACAACTTCATGCCCGACACCGGTAAGGTCAGCGTGTACCACTCCGGCTCCGGCAACGGCATCCGTCTCGACGGTGGCAACATCTACACCGGCGCTGAGATCCTGCCCTACTATGACTCCCTGCTGGTGAAGGTCTCCGCCTTCGACCGGACCTTCAAGGGCGCCGCTGTCAAGTCCCTGCGTGCCCTGCGCGAGATGCGCATCCAGGGCATCAAGACCAACATCTCCTTCCTCATCAACGTCATCAACAACCCCACCTTCCAGGAGGGTGCTTGCTATACCACCTTCATCGAGGAAACCCCCGAGCTCTTCTCCCTGTCCCAGGGTCTGGACCGGGTCTCCAAGATCCTGGACTTCCTGGGCGACAAGATCGTCAACGTCTCCAAGGGCGAGAAGCCTTACTTCGAGGACCGCGTGCTGCCCAAGTATGACGAGACGGCCCTGATCTACGGCGCCAAGGACGAGTTCAAGAAGCTGGGCGCCAAGGGCTTCACCCAGAAGATCCTGGGTGAGAAGCGGCTGTACATCACCGACACCTCCATGCGTGACGCCCAGCAGTCCCTCATCGCCACCCGGATGCGTACCAAGGACATCGTGGGCGCAGCCAAGGCCTCCAACCTGGCCTTCCAGAATGCCTTCTCCGTAGAGGCATGGGGCGGCGCCACCTACGACACCGCTTACCGTTTCCTGAAGGAATCCCCCTGGAAGCGCCTGCAGATCCTCAGCGAGCGGATGCCCAACACTCTGATCCAGATGCTGCTGCGGGCCTCCAACGCCGTGGGCTACAGCAACTACCCCGATAACCTGGTTAAGGAGTTCATCCGCATCTCCGCCATCAAGGGCGTGGACGTCTTCCGTGTCTTCGACAGCCTGAACTGGATTGAGAACATGAAGATGCCCATCGAGGAATCCCTGAAGACCGGCAAGATCGTCGAGGGTGCCCTGTGCTACACCGGCGACATCATGAGCCCCAACGAGGTCAAGTATACCCTGGACTACTATGTGGAGAAGGCCAAGGAACTGGAGGCCATGGGCGTGCACATCCTGGCCATCAAGGACATGGCCGGCCTGCTCAAGCCCTACGCCGCCCAGAAGCTGGTGGAAACCCTCAAGTCCGAGCTCCACATCCCCATCCACCTGCACACCCACGACACCACCGGCGCCGGCGTTGCCACCGTGCTGAAGGCTGCCGAAGCCGGCGTGGACATCGTGGACCTGGCCATCGAGTCCATGAGCTCCTGCACCAGCCAGCCCTCTCTGAACGTGGTGGTGGAAGCCCTGCGCGGTACCGAGCGCGACACCGGCCTGGACTTCGAGGCCCTGGACGAGCTGAGCCGTTACTACGAGCATGTGCGTAAGGTCTACAAGGCCAACGAGAGCGGCATGGTCGCCCCCAACGCCCAGATCTACAAGTATGAGATCCCCGGCGGCCAGTACTCCAACCTGCTGGCCCAGGTCACCGAAATGGGCTCCAAGGACGAGTTCGAGAAGATTAAGGAGCTCTATCGTCAGGCTAACATCATCCTGGGCAACCTGATCAAGGTCACTCCCTCCTCCAAGGTGGTCGGCGACCTGGCCATCTTCATGCTCAAGAATGGCCTGAACATGGACAACATCCTCACCGAGGGTGCTTCCCTGTCCTACCCCGACTCCGTCATCGACTTCTTCAAGGGCATGATGGGTCAGCCCGAGGGCGGCTTCCCCAAGGAACTGCAGAAGATCGTCCTGAAGGACATCGAGCCCATCACCGTCCGCCCCGGCACCCTGCTGCCCGACGTGGACTTCGAGGACATCAAGCGCCACCTGCGCGAGAAGTTCGACATGGAAGGCTTCTCCGACTTTGAGATGGAGCAGAAGGCTGTCAGCTACGCCCTGTATCCCAAGGTCTACGAGGACTACTGCACCCACTTCGAGGCCTACAACGACGTGACCACCCTGGAGAGCCATGTCTACTTCTACGGCCTGCGCAAGGGTGAGGAGACTGTGCTCAAGGCCAGCCAGGGCCGTGACATCCTCATTAAGTTCGTGGGCATGTCCGACCCCGATAAGGACGGCTACCGGGTGCTCACCTTCGAGGTCAACGGCATCCTGCGTGAGCAGAAGGTCCTGGACAAGACCCTGGAGGTTCTGGAGGACCGCAAGCTGAAGGCCGACAAGAACAACCCCTGCCACCTGGGCTCCACCATCCCCGGCACCGTGGAGACCGTCCTGGTCAAGGAGGGCGACGAGGTCAAGGTCAACCAGCCCCTGATGATCGTGGAAGCCATGAAGATGGAGACCACCTTCGTCTCCAAGGTCAACGGCAAGGTCGACAAGCTCTATGTGGTCCCCGGCGACCGCGTGAACACCGAAGACCTGCTGGTGTCCTTCATCCTGGACGAAGAAGAAGGAAAGTAATCCTCCTTCCCGTTTCCTCAACCCTATAACGAAAACAAACCCCGCCGCAGAATACCAATTCTGCGACGGGGTTTTTCTATCCTCCGTTGCATAACGATCCCATTGGTTGGTATCAAGAGATTTCTATCGCTGCGTTGGGTACACAGTCGCCTCCTTTATCCGTCCCCTTCGGTGGACAGCTTCTCCCCAAGGGGAACCAAACAGAGAATGATGCACCCATGCAACGATAGAGGTTTCTGGTTCTTCTGCTGCGTTGGGTACCGTATCGCCCCCCTCATCTGACCCGGCTTCGCCGGCCCACCTTCTCCCGAGGGGAAGGCTATTGGGAGGAACACCTTGCGCGCATCCACTTTGACGATAAAAAAGTCCCCCCGTCTGACGACGGGGGGACTTATCATTCACTCTGCCGTGAACAAAGTTCTTCGGGAAATTACTTGCCCTCAGCAACCTCGTTGATGGACTTGGACAGTCTGGCAACGCACTCGTCGCAGTCAACCTCGCGGATGATCAGCGGGGGCACCATACGGATGATGTTGGAGCCGATAGCGGTGACCAGCAGGTGGTTCTTGATGCAGTGACGCTTAACCTCAACAGAATTGATGCCGTCCTCCAGAACAACACCAACGAACAGGCCACGGTGACGGACGGTCACAACGTGAGGCATCTTAGCCAGCTCGGCAGCGAAGTAATCGCCGACCTTCTTGGCGTTCTCGGGCCACTTGCCAGCCTTCATCTCACGCAGCACAGCCAGAGAAGCAGCGCAGGTGACGGGGTGACCAGCATAGGTGGAACCATGGGTGCCGGGGCCGAAAGCGGTGGCCACACGGTCGGTACAAGCGATGCCGCCGATGGGCATGCCGCCGCCCATAGCCTTAGCCATGGAGACAACGTCGGGCTTGACGTTGTAGCTCTGATAGCACATGAAGGTGCCGCAACGGCCCCAACCAGCCTGGACCTCGTCCAGCAGCATCAGGATGCCTTCCTCGTCGCAGAACTTACGGATGCCCTGGATGAACTCATCGGTAGCGGGGAACACGCCGCCCTCGCCCTGAACAGGCTCGAACATGATGGCGCAGGTCTTGCCCTTCACATAGGCAGCCTTGAAGGAGTCCAGGTTGTTGAACTCAGCATAGGTGAAGCCGGGGGTCAGATCGCCGAAGCCCTTCTGGATGGCGGAGTCAGGCTGACCGGTAGCAGTCATGGAACCGAAAGTACGGCCGTGGAAGGAAGACTTAGCAGTGATGATGTGCCAAGCGTCGGGACCGATGTTCTCAATGCCCCACTTACGGGCGATCTTGATCATAGCCTCGTTGGCCTCAGCACCGGAGTTCTGATAGAACACCTTGTCCATGCCGATGGTCTCGCAGATCTCCTTGGAGAGGACGGCCTGGGGCACAGTGTAGGGATAGTTGAAGGTCTGCATGATGACAGCGCACTGCTCCTGAACAGCGGCCACAACCTTGGGGTTGCAGTTACCCAGGCTGTTAACGGCGATACCGGCATAGAAGTCCAGGTAAGGCACGTCGTTCTCGTCATACATATAGATGCCTTCAGCGTGGTCGGCCACGAAATCCATACGCTCGTAGGTTTCGATCATGTACTTCTTGACCTGAGCCTTCAGCTCAGCAGCGGTCATGCCTGTGTCTTTCAGTCTCATAAGAATTCCTCCCATTAAAAAATTTAAAAGTTAGGGATTTTCCAGGTCTGCTTGCCAAACCCAGTATTCACAACAGCCGGCTACTCATACCAGCTGTTTTGAATCACGTGCCAGGGTTGCCGCTTTTCCGCGCCGCCCCTGTAACTTGTGACCATAATAGCACCATTTTCCCAAAAATGAAATGCACCTTTTGCACAAATTATTCGCAACATTTTCTGTTGAAAACGCTCCTAAGTGTGCAAGATTTCATGCATTTTTTTCTTTTCCTTTCCACACCCTTTTCTTTTTTTCCGGAAAACTCGGGTTTTGTTTCCCTCTGCCCGGGGTTTTAGCCGGTTTCCTCCCCTTCTTTTTTGAAAATTTCAGGCAGGCCTTGTCATTTTTGCTTTCGTCGTTTTGCACAATTGCATTTTTTTCTGTCTTGACACCATTTGTCCCTTTTCCCTCTCTCCCCTGGAGCAGGCAAACAGGAAGCCGTTGCTTTTCCCCGGCCTTCTTGTTACAATAACTCCATTGAAACAAAGGAAGTGAACAGCTTTGGATCTCAAACAGATTACCCATGCGGAAAATGTCCGCCTGTCCGACGACGGCCGGGCGGTGCGCATTTTGGACCAGAGCCTCCTGCCCAACCAGACGGTCTACCTGGAACTGTCCCGGGCAGAGGACCTCTACGAGGCCATTGCCTCCCTGCGGGTGCGGGGGGCGCCGGCCATCGGCATTTTCGCCGGCTACGCGCTGTATGTTCTGGCGCTGCAGAGCCAGGCCGACCAATATGGTCCCTTTGTCGAGGAGTGCCGGAAATATCGGGACTATCTCAACAGCTCCCGTCCCACCGCCGTGAACCTGCGGCACATGCTGGACCGGGTGCTGGCCGTGGCCGAGTCCATGCCCTGCGCCGACGTGGCCTCCATCCAGGAGGCCATGGGCCAGGCCGCCCGAGCCATCCACCAAGAGGACATCGCCATGTGCGCCGCCATCTCCGAATACGGCCTGTCCCTGGTCAAGGAGGGCGACGGCATCCTCACCCACTGCAACGCCGGTCCCCTGGCCACCTCCCGCTACGGCACCGGCTTGGGGCCCCTCTTCCTAGCCAAGGAGCGAGGAATCACCCTGCACGCCTGGTGCGACGAGACCCGTCCCCTGCTGCAGGGAGCCCGGCTGACCGCCTATGAGCTCCAGCGGGCAGGGATCGACTGTACCCTCATCTGCGACAACATGGCCAGCCTGGTGATGAAGGAAGGGAAGATCAACGCCTGCTTCGTGGGCTGTGACCGGGTGGCCCGCAACGGGGACACCGCCAACAAGATTGGCACCTCCGGGGTGGCCATTCTGGCCAAGCACTACGGCATCCCCTTCTACGTGCTGGGGCCCTCCTCCACCATTGACTTTACCTGTCCCGACGGGGACCACATCCCCATTGAGCTGCGGGACGGAAGTGAGATCAAGGAGAAGTTCTTTGCCCAGCCCTCCTCCCTGCCGGAGGTCAAGTGCTACAACCCCGCCTTCGACGTCACCGACCACAGCCTCATCACCGCCATCGTTACCGAAAAGGGAATTTGCTATCCCCCCTTCGAGGAGAGCTTTGCCAAGGCCTTTGGCCGGGGCGGGGGGGCCGTGCGATGACCTATCCCACCGACGCCCAGGCCAAGGCGGCCATTCTGGAGGCCGGGCGGAAGATCTACCAGCGGGGTCTGGTGGCCGCCAACGACGGCAATCTCTCCGTCCGTGTGGGGGAAAACGCCCTCTGGGTCACCCCCACCGGCGTGTCCAAGGGGGCCATGACCGAGGAAATGCTGGTGAAGCTGGACTTGGACGGCAACGTGCTGGAGGGCACCCGCAAGCCATCCAGTGAGACGAAGATGCACCTACGCATTTACCACGAGGACCCCCTGATCCGGGCTGTGGTCCACGCCCATCCCCCCATCGCCACCGCTTTTGCCGCGGCGGGCATCCCCCTGGACCGGCCGGTCCTCCAGGAGGCCGTGGTCCAGCTGGGCACGGTCCCCGTGGCCCCCTTCGCCCTGCCTGGGTCCCAGGGGGTGGCCGACAGCGTGGCACCCTACTGCCGCCAGTACCGGGCGCTGCTGCTGGAATACCACGGGGCGGTGACCTGGGGGGACACCATGGAGCAGGCCCATTACCGCCTGGAGTGCCTGGAGCAGCTGGCCGCCGTCACCCTGCACCTGCGCACCTTGGGCTGTGACCGGGTGATGCCCGAGGCCCTGGTCCGGGACTTAGAGGGCCTGCGGCCCGCGTGGGGCATCCGCTGACCCCCGCCAAAAACACCTCACTCATTCCAAATGCAGAAAAGCAGCCGCGGCGAAGTTCGCCGCGGCTGCTTCCATTTTAAAAATCTGTCGCTTCTCAGCCGGCGGTGGCCAGGGAGAGAATCTTGGCCGCGATGGAACCGGCCACCTGGGCGCCGGAGCCGCCGTTCTCCACCAGGACCACGAAGGCCAGGGGGTTGTCCGCATCGTCCACGAACCCAGCAAACCAGGAGTGGGGCTGCTGGCCGCCGCCCACCTCGGCGGTGCCCGACTTGGCGCACACCGCCAGGTCGCCGAACTGGCTCTGGCCATACTGGCTGACCACGTTGTTGCGCATCATCTCTTTCAGGCGCTGGCAGGTGTCGGCGTCGTAGATTTTATAGGTATCCGTCCCGTCGGGGAAGGCCGCCGGAATGGACGTGCCGCTGATGGTCTCCTTTTCCACCAGCTTGGGCACCACAGCCTCGCCGCCGTTGGCGATGCCACCGATGAAGGCCAGCATGTTGCAGGGGTTGACCAGGTCCTTATCCTGGCCCACGCCGGACCAGCCCAGGTAGGCCGAGCCGTCGGGTTCGGCCACAAAGCTGCCCTTGGCCGTCTGGATGTCACACACCTTCAGGGAGTCCAGCAGGCCGGCCTGCTCCATATACTTGCCCAGGGTCTTGCCCCCCAGCTCCATGGCCAGGGTGGCGTAGGCTCCGTTGCAGGAGGTGGCCAGGCACTGGTTGATGTCCATGTCCTGGCCATGGGCATAGGGGCAGGTGATGGTGTCCCCGTCCACCTCCAGGCTGCCGGTGCAGGTATAGCGGAAGTCGTCCAGGTCCTTCTTCTCGTTGATGGCCGCCGCCGTGGTCACTAGCTTGAAGACCGAGCCGGGCGGATAGGTGGCCGAGAAGAACCGGTTAAGGTAAACCCCCTCATAGTTAGGATTGTCGTTGATGTCCGAGGGGGGATTGTTGGGGTCATACGAGGGGGAGCTGACCAGGCAGAGGACATCTCCGGTGGTATAGTTGTACACCGCCACCACGCCCTTGTGGCCGTTGAGGGCCGAATAGGCGGCCTCGTTGAGGGAGGCGTCCACGGTCAAGGTCACGTCGTGGCTGCCCAGGGAGGTGCCGGTGACGAAGTTGTACCCCGTCAGCCGGCTGGCCAGCACCGAGCGCAGGGAGGTGCCGAAGTTCTCGTCTCCCACCAGGTGGAGGGTGGCAATGCGGGTGGCGCTGCTGTCGGCATAGGTCTTGGTCTGGCCGTCATAGAGAAGGGTGCCGTCCTTGTCGTAGATGGCCCCGGACTCATAGTAGCGGGTGCCAAAGAACCCCACCCAATCGTTGCCGTTTCGCAGCAGCTGGAAGCAGAAGAACAGAACTCCCACCGCCAGAACACCGGCCAGAATGAGGGCAATCATGGTCCGTCGTCTCAGTCGTTTCATTTCCGCTCCCTCCTTCCGCTTTGCCGCTCGGTTCCGCCGCGGGGGCTGTAGGATCTGCCGCGGGAGGGGGACTCCTCCTCAGGCCAAAGGGGGCCGTCGATCAGGTCGTTCCAGTTGCCCGGGTCCGGCGGGACGGGGCTGGTCCAGTCCCGCTCGTCCTCGTAGCCGTCGTAGCCCCCGGGGCCATCATACCGGTCGTACTCGTCGTAGTACCCGTCGTCATAGTCGTCGTAATCGTCGTAATTGTCGTAATCGTCCTCGTAATCCTCGTCATACCAGCCGCTGTACCGGTCGTCGTACATGCGGTCGGAGTCCGGGGGAATCCAGCCACGGATACGCTTGGGCAGCTTCAAGGTGAAGCTGGCGTTTGGTCGGGTATCCGCCGCCTTGAGGAAGGCCAGCAGGCCCCAGCAGGAGATCATACTGGACCCGCCGATGGACACAAAGGGGAAGGTCACGCCGGTCAGGGGGAGGATGTCCACCGCCCCCAGCACGTTCAGGGTGGCCTGGAAGACCAGCATGGCTGCCGCGGAGTTGGCGGCGATGACGTAATAGCTGGACCGGGCGGTGGCGGCACACCGGCTGGCGTAGGCCACCAGCACCAGCAGGATGAAGACGGTGCACAAGGCCAGGATAAGACCGAACTGCTCGCTGATGACGCCGAAGACCAGGTCGGTGTTGGCCGCGCCGATGTTTTTCAGAAAACTCTCCTCGCCGGTGCCCTTGCCGAACAGGCCCCCGCTGGCGATGGCGGACATGGTGCGGGTCTGCTGGAAGCCGCCGGAGTCCGTGGCGTGCTCCCACACATGGCGCCAGGCGCCGAAGCGGTTGGCGATGTATGGCTTAAACTGGAGGATCATCCAGCCGCCAGCCCCCGCCGCCGTGGCCATGAGGGCCAGAAAGCCAATGTCCCCCGAGCGCAGGAAGGCGATGACCAGCAGGGCCACAAAGAAGATCAGGGCCGTGCCGAAGTCACTCATCAGGGCCAGACAGCCCATGCAGAAGCCGCAGAAGAGGACCGTGAAGATTAAATTTCGCCGGGCAAAGAGCCGGTCCAGAGTGGCGGCACCGGTGAAGATGAAGGCGATCTTCACAAATTCCGAGGGCTGAAAGCCGATGGGGCCCAGGGAGATCCAGTTCTTGGCCCCGAAAACCCGGGAGCCGAAGACCACGTTGAAGATCAGCAGCAGGCAGGTAAAGACGGCGATGGGCCAGCGCAGAGAGACCGTGGACTTCAGGTCCCGCAGCAGCAGGCTGAGCACCAGGAAAAGGGCGATGCCCACGATGACGCAGATGGTCTGAGTGAGCAGGGCCTCCGGGGAGTAGGCCGCTGTGACGGCAAAGGAGATGGTGCACAGGAAAAAGGCGATGGTCTCGGCCTCAAAGGCGGTGCGCTTGAGGCTGCGGTAGAGGGCATAGGTCCCCCACATGGCCGCCATGAGGATGCCAAAGGCCACGCCGATCATGGCCACCTGGGGCACTTCCCGGTCAGGCAGGCACTGCACGGCCATCATGATCTGAAACACCGTCAGCCAGCCCAGGGTTTTGCCTGGGCTCAGAGGCCGCTCGGCCACTCCCGAGCGCATGGCCTGCTCCCGCTCCTCCTCCTCGCTAATGGCGTAGAAGCCCAGGCCAACGCCCCCCAGGTCGATCACGTCCCCGGTTTTGATGGGGACGGTGTGGGTGACTTTTTTCCCGTTGAGCCGGGTGCCGTTTTTGGTCTGCAGGGGCTGCAGCTTCCAGTTTCCCTTGTCGTCCCGCAGCAGGGCTGCGTGGCTGCGGGAAACGGTGGGGAAGTCCAGGCTCACGTCTGCCCAGCGGCCCCGGCCGATGGCGTTTTCCCAGTGGTACAGGTCCAGCCGGGTGCCGTCCCCCAGGGATAGCCAGCCCCACACTTCCTTGCCCGGCCGGTCCCGGAACAAAGACATGACGCAGCGCGCGATGATCAGAATGGCCACGATCACCGCCAACACCCGCAGCACGCCGCAGGCCACCGGCAGGATCACCTCGATGGCCGCCGCCACCGCTTTTCCGGCATCCGCATTCTCCATAGCAGCGCGGACTTGGTCCCCCAGCTGGGAGAAAATCACCCCCAGTCGGGCGATGAGTTCTTCCATGGGTCCCTCCTTTCTCCGGCCATCAGGCCGGCAGTCAATGGGTCAGAGCCCGGCAGGGCCGGGCCCGAAGTTTTCCGGTTGGGAATGTTCATTATATCATAATTTGGGGAAAAGACAAGGCGGAGCCCGGTTCCTTCCTTGAAACCCTTGGGAAAATCCTGTATCATAGAGCCATAGCTCAAAAAACAGAAAGGGAGGTCCCCCATGAAAGCCTTCGCCTACCTCTCCCACGGCCAAGCCGGATGGATCGAAAAAGAGAGCCCCGCCCCCACCGGTTTTGACGGGGTCATCCGCCCCTTGTTGGTTTCCCCCTGCACCTCAGACGTACACAACGTGGCCATCGACTGTCTCGCCCCCCACCGCATCCTGGGCCACGAAGGCTTGGGGGAAATCGTGGCGGTGGGCGACCAAGTGCGGGATTTCCAGGTGGGGGAGATCGTGGTGGTCCCCCCGGTGACCCCCGACTGGCGCACGATTCCCTCCCAGCTGGGGGCCCACCAGCACTGCGCGGGGCTCATCACCGGCCAGAAGCTCTCCAACAGCGAGGACGGCCTCATGGCCGAGTACGCCCTCATCCGAGACCTGGACGCCAACGCCGCCCGCATCCCCCCGGGGGTCTCCCGGGAGGCAGCGGTGATGGCCGCGGACATGCTCAACACCGGCCTGTACGGGGCCCAGCTGGCCGATGTACAGCCGGGGGACACGGTAGTGGTCATGGGCATCGGCCCGGTGGGCCTGATGGCCATTGCCGGGGCGCGCCTGCGGGGAGCCGGCCGGATCATCGCCATCGGCAGCCGCCCGGCCGGCATGGCCCTGGCCCAGGCATACGGCGCCACGGACTTGGTCAATTATAAGGAAGGAGACGTGGAGCGGCAGGTCTATCAGCTCACCCACAAGCAGGGGGCCGACTGCTGCATCTGCGCCGGCGGCGGCCCGGAGGCCCTGGGACAGGCGGTGGCCATGGTCCGCTGGGGGGGCACTGTGGGCAACGTCAACTACTTCACCACCTATGGTGACCTGCCCATCAACAACGTCCGCTACGGCTTTGGCATGGGCAACAAGACCATTCGGGGCGGCGAATGCCCCGGCGGCCGGGCCCGAATGGAAAAGCTGCTGGCCCTCATCCAGTACGACCGGGTGGACCCGGTTCCCCTCATCACCCACCGCTTCCGAGGGCTGGCCCAGGTGGAGGACGCCTTCCGCCTGATGGCCCAGAAGCCCCCGGAACTGGTGAAAACCATCGTCGACCTGTCCCTTTGAGAAAGAAGGAAATGCATCCCATGGAAAGTCTCTTTCGCTGTCCCCTCTGCGCCCAGCCCCTGGACCGCCAGGACACCCGCTACCTCTGCCCCCAGGGGCACAGCTTTGACCGGGCGGCGGCGGGGTATGTCCACCTGCTGCCCGCCAACAAGAAGCACGCCAAAGACCCCGGCGACGACAAAGGCATGGCCGCCGCACGCACCCGCTTCCTCTCCGGGGATTACTACGCCCCCCTGCGGGACGCCCTGGCTGAGCTGGCCCTCACCTACGCCCCCGACCATCCCACTATTTTAGACGCCGGCTGCGGAGAAGGGTACTACAGCGCCGCCCTCTTCCAGCGGTTGGCCCAGGCCGGCAAGGCCCCCCGCATGGCGGGGGTGGACCTGTCCAAGCACGCCCTGCGCCGGGCGGCTAAGCGGAGCAAGGAGGTAGAGTTCGCTGTGGCCTCGGTGTACGATCTGCCGGTGGCGGATGCCGCGGCGGACCTGTTGGTCAACTGCTTCTCCCCCCTGGCCTTGGAGGAATTTCTCCGGGTGCTCAGGCCGGGCGGGTATTACTTCTATGTGGTGCCCGGGGCGGAGCACCTCTGGCAGCTCAAACAGGTGCTCTACGACAACCCCTATCCCAACCAGGAAAAGCTCACCCCTTACCCGGGCCTGACCTACCGGGAGGTCCGCAAGATCGACCAGACCATCCGCCTGACGGACCCGCAGGCCATCCAGGACCTTTTCCAGATGACCCCGTATTTTTGGAAAACCCCCAAGGAGGGCGCCGCCCGCCTGGCGGCCCTGTCCGAGCTGGAGACCACCATCTCCTTCCGCATCCACGTCTTTGCCAAGGAGGCACAGGCGGTCTGAGGCGGGGTGCCGGCAGCTGCTCCCATACATGAGAAAGGGCCCCCGCGCCGTCTCGTTCCGAGACAGCGCGGGGGCCTTTTTATTCTTCAGTCCATGGGGTTTCCGTCCTGATTCCCCCACTCCCGCCGCTTCTTTTCCTCCCGGTGCCTCCGCAGGCGCCGGTTGCGCAGGGGGACACCCACGCCAAGGAGAAGGACCACCGCCAAAATCGTAAAATCCATGGGCGCGCCTCACAGCTGCTTGTGTTCCATCGTCCGCACAGAGCACCAGATAGACACCCCATACATGACCACCACAAGAGCAAGGGCCAGGACGCCCAACAGAACCGGAGAGCTCCCTGTCACGGCTGCCATGGCGCTGGCCGGCAGGCGCGGGAGCAGAAACAAGGTCACCAGAAAGCCTGCCACAGGGAGATACAGGAACATCCGGCCTTGGATGGCACCAAACTTGTAATACCCAGGAAGCTGAAACACCGTGTACAAGGAAAACAGAAACAGCCCGCCCACAGCAGCGCCGAGCACATCTCCTCCCGCCACGGACTCTCCCATGGCCCCCAGCACCAGGGGCTGGGTGAGCAGAGAGACCGCCAGCGCCAGGAGCCCCAGCATCAGAACAAAGAGATAGCGCCCCAGCACCAGGTCCCGTTTCTTCACCGGCAGGATGCCGTATAACCGCTCCATGTGGTTCTTTTCCGCCACGGCAAAGGGGTAGCCCGTGGTCATGGCCACAAAGCACATGGCAAAGGAAACGCCTGTAAACAAAGAGCGGTTGACCGCCGCGAAGGCAATGGGGAGCAGCATGGTCAAACAGATCACTTTGAGGTACGGCCTCACCAAAGCCAGGTCCAATTTGGCCGCCTTCCAGGTGTTACGCATGATCTCCGCCTCCTTCTTTGCTGGTAAATACCACGATCTCATCGATGCTCGCCGGTTCGACGCACAGGCCGGGAAAGGCGGGGAGATCCTCGGTCTTGACCAGGGCCTCAAACCCCGTGGGGAAGGTGCGCACCCCCAGCGCCTTTTCCTTGACCTGCTGGGACAGCTCTTCCCTGCTCCCTTTGACCAGGCGGAAGAGATCCACAAACTCGTCCTTGCCGCCGCTGTAGAACAGTTCCCCGTGCCGCAGATAGGTGATGTAGTCTGCCGTCCGCTCTAGGTCTGCGGTGATGTGGGTGGAGAACAACACACTGTGCTCCCCGTCCTCGATGTATTCCGACAAGATTTCAAGAAGCTCCTCCCGGGAGACCGGGTCCAAGCCGCTGGTGGGCTCGTCCAGGATCAGCAGTTTGGCGTCGTAGGAAAAAGCACAGGCCAGCATCAGCTTCATCTGCATTCCCTTGGACAGCTCCCCCACCCTTTTGTCCGGGGCAATGCGGAACCGCTCCAACCATTGGGCAAAGCGCGCCCCATCCCAGTTGGGGTAGAAAACGGAGACAGACCGCTCCACCTGGGCCGCGGACCAATCGTCGCTAAAATAGTTGCTGTCGAACACCACCCCCACCGCCGCCTTTGCCTGCTGTTCCTGGGCAAGGTTGTCCAGGCCCAGAATCTTCACCTCGCCGCTGCTGCGCGCCAACATGTTCAGGATGAGCTGGATGGTGGTGGTCTTGCCAGAACCATTGGGCCCGATCAGCCCCATGATGTATCCCTTGGGCAGGGTGAAGCTGATGTCGTGCAGATGGAACTGGGCAAAGGATTTCGACAGCTCAGTTACTTCCAAATAATTCGTCATCGGTGGTTGCCTCCCATAGAATGTCCAACAGGCGGTGCAGTTCTTTCTGAGACAGTTTGGCCAATTTGGCCGCTTGGATGCCTTCCGCCAGATGGGTTTCCGCCTCATACAGCAGATGCTCCCGCATCCGCTGGGAGCCCCGGCCCAGCACAAAGCAGCCGCGCCCCTGCACGTTTTTCACAAAGCCCTCCTGCTCCAGCTCCGTGTAAGCCCGGGTAACCGTCAGCACGCTGATCTTCAGGTCCTTGGCCAAGGTCCGCAGGGAGGGCAGCGCCTCGCCCTCGCCCAATTCTCCCGACAGGATGGCCGCCTTGACCTGCTGCTTAATCTGCTCATAGATAGGAACGCCAGATACACTGGATAGGATCAGTTTCAATCCCGCTTCACCTTCCCCCTGTTTTAACTGTTATGCTTTTATATATAACACTATAACACAACTTTTCTCCCACTGCAACCCCTTTTTCGTCCGCCAGCCAAGGAATGCTGCTGCAAAAACCACCATGCCCCGCCGTACTCTGTGCCGGCGGGACATGGTGGTTTGGATGGACTCTCTTTGGTTTTTCCTTATGGCTTACCCTCTGCTGCCAGCCAGCCGCGGCCCCTCCACTGCCGGAACTCCCGGCGCACCAAGAACAGGGAGAGCAGGAAGGAAACCACATCGGCCACAGGGGCGGCCAGCAGGGCTCCATTGAACCCAAAGGCCCAGGACAACCCCAGTGCCAAGGGAATGAGGACCACCGCCTGGCGCACCAGCGGGATGACCAGGGACTGGGTGGGCTTGCCGATGCTCTGGAAGAAAGATGCCGTAGCCATATGGACACCATAGACAAAGAAGCAGAGCATATACAGCCGGAACACGTGCTGGCAGGCGTCCAAGTAAAGAGGATCTCCTGCCACAAACAGGCTGCCGATGACCCGGGGGAAGAGTTGGTAGACGGCAAACCAACCCACAGAGACCAGCAGGGCGATCTTCGCCGCCAAACGATAGGTGGCCTGCACCCGATCATATCGCTTGGCGCCAAAGTTGTAACCATTGATGGGCTGGGTGGCAGAGGAGACCCCCACAAACATGGCGTGGGCGATCTGATAGACCTTCATGACCATGCCGTAAACCGACAGGGTAATGTCGCTGCCGTAGACTGTCTGTGCCCCATAACGGGTCATGAGGTTGTTCATGGTGATCTGGACGGCGGCCGTCATGATCTGGGTCAAGAAACTGGGGAAGCCCAATTTCAGGATCTGCCCTGTCAGCGCCGCCGTGGGACGCAGGAAGGCCCGCTGGACATGGACCAACTGGAATCGCGGGATGTAAGCCAGACAGAGCACGCCGCCGGCTGCTTGGCCAAGGACGGTGGCAATGGCTGCACCGGTCACCCCCATGTGCAGACCAAAGATGAAGAGGGGGTCCAGCACCAGGTTGATCCCCGCCCCCAGCATCATGCACTTCATAGGATACTGGGGGTTGCCGTCGGCCCGGATGATGGAAGAAAAAGCCGTGCAAAAAAGCTGGAAGGGCAGGCCCAGGGCAATGATCCGAGTATACGCCAGGGAGTCCTGGAAGGCAGTCTCCGTGGCCCCAAAGAGCCACACGATCTGGGCGGCAAACAAGCTCACCACCACCAGCAGGAAGACGCCGGCGGCCACCAGCAGCGTGACCCCGTGGCTGATGGTCCGGTCCGCCTGGTCCTGCTGCCGCCGGCCCAGGGCAAGGCTCATGTTGGCCGCGCAGCCGTCACCCAGGAACAGGGCCAGGGCCACTGTGACGATACTCAAGGGGAAGGCCACGTTGGTGGCCGCCATCCCCGTTATGCCCACTCCCTGGCCCACAAAAATTTGGTCTACGATGTTATACAGATAGCTGACCATCAGGGTCAGGGCAGTGGGGACAGAGTAGCGGCGAATCAGTTTCCCGATGGGCTCGGTCTCCAAGGGGTTGGATTTCTGTGGGGGTTGTTCCATAGCAAAAGACTCCTTTCCTCTGGGACGGGCGCTCTGGGCAACAAAAAAGCACCCGGTGCGCCCCATCCTTGTTGGGCCGCCGGATGCCATCCTGTGCAACATTTCCTTGCGGGGAAGAGGAGGCCGCCGGCAAAACACCTGAACCTCTTTCTTCTCCCATCCAGACCAACTGTTGGCTTCGGAGTTGCACCGAATTAGCAGATCGCTCGCGGGCTGTCACCGCCAGTAGAGAATATCTCGTTCCCGAAGAAAGTGTATTTACTTGTTAAGCATAGCATCTTCTGCCGCCAGTGTCAACCATCCCCCCTGCCTGGTCCAGCGCACCAGGGGCCAGCTGCCCATTGCAAACCGTGGGCGGTTGGCGTATAATGCCAGAATACGACGGCAACCCCTACAGACAGAAAGGACGATCCCCATGCAAAACGCCATTTTCTTCGACTTGGACGGCACCCTTACGGACTCCGGGCCGGGGATCATGAACTGTGCCCAGCTGGCCCTGGACCACTTTGGCATCCCCGTGCCCAGCCGGGATGCCCTGCGGGTCTTCGTGGGCCCGCCCCTGCGGCAGACCTTCGCCCGCTTTGGGGTCCCTCAAGACAGGATCGACGAGGCCATCCAAGTCTTTCGCGGAAGATACGTCCCCATCGGGAAGTTTGAGAACACCCCTTACCCCGGCATCCAGGAGCTGCTGCACGCCCTGCAGGCAGAGGGCTACGCCCTGTATGTGGCCACGTCCAAGCCCCAAGTCACCGCCATCGAGGTGCTGGAGCACTTCCACCTGGCCCAATACTTCCAGGTGATCTGCGGCGCCAGCCTGGACGAGGGCCGGGAGACCAAAGAAGATGTGATCACCTACCTCCTCTCCCAGATCGGTTCCCCAGACCAGGTGGTCATGGTGGGCGACACCGACTACGACGTGATCGGGGCCCGGGCCCACGGCATCGACACCATCGGCGTCACCTGGGGATACGGCGAACGGGAGGCCATGGTCGCCGCCGGGGCCGTGGCTCTGGCGGACACCCCCCAGGACCTCCACCGGCTGCTGACCCAGCCCCGATAAACAAACACACCGCGCTGGACCTGTCTGTCCTGCGCGGTGTGTCTTTTTTCTCTGTCACATTTCCCGGCGGCCTTCCAAGGCTCGCATGAGGGTGGCGTCGTCGGCATACTCCAAATGCCCCCCCACCGGCACCCCGTAGGCCAAGCGAGTGACCTTTACGCCAAAGGGCTTGAGCATCCGGGACAGGTACATGGCGGTGGCCTCCCCCTCGGTGTCGGGGTTGGTGGCCATGATGATCTCCCGGACCTCACCCTGGGCCACCCGCTCCAAGAGGGACTTGATGTGCAGGTCGTCGGGGCCCACCCCGTTCATGGGGGAGAGGACGCCGTGGAGCACGTGGTATTTCCCCCGGTACTCCCGGCCCCGCTCCAGGGCGATGACGTCCTTGGGGTCGGCCACCACACAGATGACGCTCCCATCCCGCTTTTCACTGGCGCAGATGGGGCACACCCCCTCCCCTTCGGTGAGGTTTTGGCAGACGGGACACAGGGAGATGGACCGTTTGGCGTCCAGCACCGCCTGGGCAAAGGTCTCCACCTCCTGCTCCGGCAGGGAGAGGACAAAAAAGGCCAGGCGCTGGGCGGTCTTGTGCCCGATGCCGGGCAGGCGGGCAAACTGTTCCACCAATTTTTCCAGGGCTGGGGGGAAATATTCCATGGGATTGCTTCTTCCTTCTCTTCAAAAATCTTCTTTCCGCCTGCGGCGGAGGCGGGGCAGGGTTGGCATGCCCCTCACTGGCCCCGCAGAGCACGGATGGCCGCCGCGGCGTCGGGGGCACCGTAGACTGCGCTGCCGGCCACCAGCACATCGGCCCCCGCCTGGATCACCTGGGGGGCTGTCACCGGGTCCACCCCGCCGTCCACCTCCAGATGGCAGGCGGGATTGTACTGCTGGATGTACTTTCGGATGGCGGCGATCTTGGGCAGCTGATCGGCCATGAACTTCTGCCCGCCAAAGCCGGGCTCCACGGTCATGACCAGGATCAGATCCACGTCCTTGATGTAGGGCAGCACCGCCTCGGCAGCGGTGATGGGGCGCAGGACGATGCCCTTCTTCACCCCATGCCGGTCCATGGCCTCCAGGGCGGCCCGAATGCCGGGGGGCATGTCCGCCTCCAAATGGACCGAGAGCAGGTCAGCCCCCGCCTGGGCGAAGGCGTCAATGTAGCGCACGGGCTTTTCGATCATCAGGTGCACGTCCAGAAACATGTCCGTGACCTTGCGCAGGGACTTGACCACCGGCACACCGATGGAGATGTTGGAGACAAACATCCCGTCCATCACGTCCACGTGGAGCCAGTCTGCGCTCTCGACCCGCTGGACTTCCTGCCCCAGCCGGGCAAAGTCCGCCGAGAGGATGGAAGGCGCGATCTTAACCATGGTTCGTCATTCCTTTCTCTGCCTGCCGGGGCCCAGCGCCCCGGCGCACAAACGATCTGACCGCCGCATAGGATACGGCAAGCGGCGGCGGGGTCTTTCCCCGCCCAGGAGCCCCGGGACCGCCGTTGGTCTTTCCTTGCTCCCCGGACCCGGCCCCGACGGCGACGGCTCGGTGGCCCGCCGCATCATATAGCCTTTGGGGCGGGGGATGGACCGACCTTTCCGGACGGCATTTCCTCCCGCCGCAAGGGCAGGTGGGCCGGCCCTGTCCGGCCCACCCTCCGCGGGGACAGGCCCCAAAACACGCCGGCCAGCAGCATCTAGTTCCCCCATTTTATCCGTCTTTTTCCTCCCTGTCAATGGAAAGCAGTTCTTGACAGGGATTCTTTCTGCGGGTAAAATGTTGTAAATGCTACAAGATTGTTTCGTGCTGCTTCGGCAGTTTCATTTTTTCGAAAGGATGGCTCCTGTCTATGGCGAGATTCAAAAAGCGCTCTGTCCTTCCCATCTACGCCATTGCCCTGGTGTGGATTATTTTCACCCTGGTCCATCCCCTCTATCGGGCCTCGGACTACGTCTCGGTCATCCTGCTCTCGGCCGTGGTTTTCATTGTGGCCAAGGGGATCTTCCCCACCATCGAGTACGAGCTGCCCGACCCTCAGCCGGAGGAGGACGCAAGCGCCGGTGAGGAACCGCCCTCCCATGAATCTACCCAACAGGAGGACGCCCAGGAAGACCAGAATCCGGAAAAAGAGGAGAAATCCTCCACCGGCGACCCCAAGATCGACGCGCTGATCCAGGAAAAGGACCGGGCCCTGGGCGAAATGCGCCGCCTCAACGACGCCATCGAAGACCCGGTGATTTCCCAGCGGATCGACCAGCTGGAGCAGGCCACCGGCAAGATCATCGACCAGGTGCTGACCCACCCGGAAAAGCTGCCTCAGATCCGCAAGTTCATGAACTACTACCTGCCCACCACCCTGAAGATCCTCAACGCCTACGACCGCATGGGCGCAGCGGGGGTCTCCGGGGAGAACATCGACGGCACCATGGAGAAGATCGAGGCCATGATGGACACCATCGTCATGGCCTTCCACAAACAGTTGGACGCCCTCTTCCGGGACGAGGCCATGGATATCGCCTCGGACATCACCGTCATGGAGAACCTGCTGGCCCAGGAGGGGCTCATCCCCCCCGACCAGCCTGACCGCCCCTGAGCAAAGAAAGGACCCGTTTCATGGCAGACGAATTCATCCCTCACCTGACTCTGCACCCCGACGATGTGCTGGAGTCCCCTGTGCCGGTGCCCCCCAGCGCCCCCCAGGCTGACCCGGTGGCTCCCGCCCCGGAGGACGATCTGCTGGCCGGCCTCTCCCCTGCCCAGCGGCAGGCGGTGGAGGAGTTTGCCCAGAAGATCGACCTGTCCGACAGCAACCTCATCCTTCAGTACGGCGCCGCCGCCCAGAAGCACGTGTCGGATTTCTCCGAGGACACCCTGCAAAAGATCCGCACCAAGGACCTGGGCCAAGTGGGGCAGGCCCTGGGCGACCTGGTGCGCCAGCTCAAAAGCTTTGATCCCGAAGAGGAATCGAAGGGGCTGGCCGGGTTTTTCCGCCGGAAGAAGAACCAGCTGGAGGCCCTGAAGGCGGGCTACGCCAAGGCCTCGGACAACCTGGACCAGATCGTGGAAACCCTGGAGGCCCACCAGATCACCCTCATGAAAGACGTGGCCAACCTGGACCAGATGTTCCAGCTCAACGCCCAGTATCTCCAGGAGCTGACCATGTACATCCTGGCCGGCAAGCTCCGGCTGGAACAGCTGCGGCGGGAGGACCTGGTCCAGCTTCAGCAAAAGGCCGTTGCCAGCGGCAGCCAGACCGATGCCCAGGCGTACAACGACCTGGCCAACCTCATCAACCGCTTTGAAAAGAAGATTCACGACCTGGAGCTCACCCGCACCATCTCCCTGCAGATGGGCCCCCAGACCCGGCTGCTGCAGAACAACGACACCATGATGATCGAAAAGATCCAGTCCAGCCTGGTCAATACCATCCCCCTCTGGAAGAGCCAGATGGTGCTGGCCCTGGGGCTGGAGCACGCCCGCCAAGCCACGGCCGCCCAGAACGCCGTCACGGAGATGACCAACCAGCTGCTGCGGCAGAACGCCGACCTGCTCAAGGCCGGTACCATCGACACCGCCCAAGAGGCCGAGCGTTCTATCGTGGATCTGGAAACCCTCCGCCACACCAACCAGCAGCTGATGGACTCCCTGGATGAGGTCCTGCGCATCCAGCGAGAGGGGGCGGAAAAGCGCCGCCAAGCAGAGGCGGAGCTAGTCCGCATCGAAGGAGAGCTGAAAGAAAAGCTCCTCTCCCTGCGGCGCTGAGCCTGCCGTAGGCCGGCTCCCTGGCCTTCTCCCCCCTATGGGGCAGGGAAGACCGTTGGAACATCTCTTTTCCACTGGAGGTTCCCCCATGAAATTTTTCAAAAAACCGTCTGTCGCCATCCTCCTGACCGTTTTGCTGGTGGCGCTGTGCTGTGTTTGGGGCTATTCCCGGGCTTACGCAGACAGCCAAGCCGCCCAGGAGGATACCCTATCTCCTCCCGCCGGGGAAAACAACTTAAACTACTTCCTCAACTGGGTCGACGATGGGGCAGACCTTTTTTCCATGGAGACCACCGACACCCTGGCCTGGGACAATCTGGAGCGGAACAACACCTACGGTACCATGCTGGCCATCAAAACCCTCCACTACCTCAACGGCCAGGACATCGAGACCTATTCTAAGTCCCTTTTTGAATCCGTGGGCTTAGGGCACAATGACTTCCTGCTGGTCATCGAGGACAGCAGCCCCTCCTGGTATCTGGTGTACGGCAGTGGGATGAGCACCTACGTGGAGGAGAGCGGCACCTTGTCGTCCCTGCTCAACAGCACCTTGGATGACCACTTCTTTCAGGGCGGCAGCGACGAGGGCATTTTGGAGCTGTCTGACGGTCTGACCGCCTGGTGCGCCCAGAATCTGCCCGAACAGGACAACAACTCCCAGTCGGTTCTTCCTTTCTTGCAAGGGGAGACCAAGGTGCAGAGCATCAGCCTCAAGAGCATCCTGCTGGGAATCCTCTTCGCCCTGCTGGTGAACATCTGGTGGATCATCCTGGCCCTTGTGGTGCTGAACCTGCTGGACCGCCACCGTCTGCGCAAATACATCCTGGCCTATCCCCCGGTGGCAGGGGTTGTGCCGCCGGTCTTTTTCCGGCCCTTCCTCTTCTGGCACCGGCATGGCTCTGCCTGGTACTACCGGATGGTGGACATGATCACCGAGGACCTCTACGACAGCGACGAAGACGACGAGCCCTTCGGCGGCGCCCAGGACAGCGGCGGCCCCACATACGACGACAGCCAAGGCAGCAGCCAGAGTGGGCCCTATACGGACGGCGAGCCTGGCGGGCCCTATGGCACCGGGCCGGACGTGGGACCCAACGCCACCTTCTCCGGCGGCGCAGGGTTCCAAGGAGATCCCCAGCAGGCCTACCGCCAAAGCCGGCGCGGACTCTGGGGCCTGTGGAGCAGCGCCTGTCACCTTGTCTACGACTCCCTGAACCGCTTGCTCCGGGGCAGATAACCCCTTTTTTCAACACATGCAAATCGGCCGCATGGTGCAGAAAAGCACCATGCGGCCGATGTTTTGTTCTCTCACAGGGTTTCTTCCGGCTGGTCCTGCCCCGCGGACTGGGGTTCCTCCTGGGGGGGCAGGGGGCCCTTTACCGCCACACAGCGGTTGATCTTGGTGCCCAGGTTGTGGAACTTCTCCTCATAGTCGGTCATGATCCCCTGGACCCCCTGGGCGTGGAGGTCGTGGGTGATCTGCTGGGGGGTGAATCCCCCGAAGGGGAACTCCGTCACAGAGAAGGCAAACAGGCCTACGTTGTCCGTCTTAAAGTGAATCTCTCCCCCGTCCCGGAGGACCTGCCGATAGCGCAGCAGGAAATCCCGGTGGGTCAGCCGCCGCTTGGCGTGGCGTTTGGGAGGCCAGGGGTCGCAGAAGTTGATGTAGATCAAGTCCACTTCCTCCGGGGCGAAAAACTCCGGCAGCGCTGCCGCGTCCCCGTCCACGAAAAAGACGTTGTGCAGGTCCATCTCTCGGGCCCGCTCCATGGCCATGACCATGGCGTCGGGCACCCGCTCCACAGCCACAAAGAGCATGTCGGGATGGGCGGCCGCCGTCTGGCAGGTGAAGCGGCCCTTGCCACAGCCCAGTTCCAGGCGCAGCTGGGTGGCTGCGGGCATCAGGGAGCGCCAGTTCCCCCGAAGGCTCTGGGGCTCTCGGATCAGCCACGGGGCGCAGCGTTCCATCCGGGGCACCAGGTTCTTCTTTCTTCTCATTCGCATTAGGGCTTTTCCTCCTCTTCCGGCAGGCGCCAGGTTCGTCCGCCGCGGCGCACCGGCGTCGTTTTCAGGCTATCATACCATATCTTTTCTCCTTTGTCAGCGCCTTTGCCCCGATTTTCTGCCCTCGCCAGCCATCTTCCCCTTGTCCCAAAGAAAAAAAAGCGGTATGATAAAAGATACGAAAACAGTAGCCGCCCCGGGAAGCCAGGGCGCAGGAGGGCAGACGTTATGGGGATTCACCAGGGCCATCGAGACCGGATGAAGCAGGAGTTTTTGCAGGGCGGCCTGGCCCATTTTTCGGAGCCCCGGGCCCTGGAACTGCTGCTGTTTTTCTCCCGGTTCCAGGGCGATGTGAACCCCCTGGCCCACGAGCTGCTGGCCGCCTTCGGCTCCCTGTCCGGTGTGCTGGACGCCCCGCCGGAGGAGCTGGCCAAAATCCCCGGGGTGGGGGAGAACACCGTGGTCCTGCTCAAGCTCATCCCCGCCATTGCTGCCCGCTATCTGGCCTCCCGCACCAGCGGGGAGGTGATCGCCTCCGACAGTGCCAGCCTGTACAACCTCTTCCTCCCCCACTTCTTTGGGGCCCGGAACGAGATGTCCTTTCTGGCCTGCTTCGACGGAAAGCTCAAGCTGCTGGGGGTAAAGAAGATCAGCGAGGGCAGCCCCAACGCCAACGAGATCAGCGTGCGGAAAATTTCCACTGAGGCCCTGGCCCTCAACGCCACCGTGGTGGTGCTGGCCCACAACCATCCTAGCGGTCTGGCCACCCCCTCGGAAGAGGACATCTTCACCACCCGCTACATCCAGGACGCCCTGCGTCCCCTGGGGATCGTCCTCTACGACCACGTCATCCTGGCCGATGACGACATGGTCTCCCTCAAGGACAGCAAATACCTGACCATCCTCTGACCCCGCCCGGGCAGAGCGTCACACCCCACGGGAGGTTTTTATGCCGAATTTTCAGGTCATCAGCGACTACACCCCCTCCGGCGACCAGCCGGAAGCCATCGAAAGCCTGGCCCGGGGGGTGGAGCTGGGGCTGGACGAACAGACCCTTTTGGGGGTCACCGGCTCTGGCAAGACCTTCACCATGGCCAAGGTCATCGAAAAGGTCCAGCGGCCCACCCTGGTCCTGGCCCACAACAAAACCCTGGCGGCCCAGCTGTGCGCGGAGTTTAAGGAGTTTTTCCCCAACAACGCCGTGGAATACTTCGTGTCCTACTACGACTACTACCAGCCCGAGGCCTACATCCCCCACACCGACACCTTCATCGAGAAGGACAGCGCCATCAACGACGAGATCGAGCGCCTGCGCCACTCCGCCACCTCCGCCCTGTTCGAGCGGCGGGACGTGATCGTAGTGGCCTCGGTCTCCTGCATCTACGGCCTGGGGGACCCCATTGACTACGCCAACATGGTCATCTCCCTGCGCACCGGCCAGGAGCGGCCCATGACCGAACTGCTCAACAAACTCACCGAGATCCGCTACGAGCGCAACGACGTGGCCTTCGACCGCAACCGCTTCCGGGTGCGGGGAGACACGGTGGAGATCTTCCCCGTCTACTCCAGCGACCGGGCCATCCGGGTGGAGTTCTTCGGGGACGAGATCGACCGGATCAGCGAGATCAACGTGGTCACCGGCACCCCCACCCGGGTGGTGGACCACGTGGCCATCTACCCCGCCTCCCACTACGTGGCCTCCAAGGAGAAGATGGCCGCCGCCATCGATGAGATCTACCGGGAGCTGGAGGAACGGGTGGCCTTCTTCAAGGCCAACGACCAGCTTTTGGAGGCCCAGCGGATCTCCCAGCGCACCCTGTACGACATCGAGATGATGCGGGAGCTGGGCTACTGCTCGGGCATCGAGAACTACAGCCGGGTGATCGCCGGCCGGCCCGCCGGCTCGCCCCCCATGACCCTGCTGGACTACTTCCCCAAGGACTTTCTGCTCTTCATCGACGAGAGCCACGTGACCCTGCCCCAGGTGCGGGCCATGTACGCCGGGGACCGGGCCCGGAAGACCACCTTGGTGGACTACGGCTTCCGGCTGCCCTGCGCCTTTGACAACCGGCCCTTGAACTTCGAGGAGTTCACCCAGCGGCTCAACCAGGTCATCTACGTCTCCGCCACCCCCGGGGAGTATGAACGCAGCCGCTCGGGGCAGATCGTGGAGCAGGTCATCCGTCCCACGGGCCTGCTGGACCCCAAGGTGCTGGTGCGCCCGGTGGAGGGGCAGATCGACGACCTGATCGGGGAGATCAACGCCCGCACCGGGCGCCAGGAGCGGGTGCTGGTGACCACCCTGACCAAAAAGATGGCCGAGGACCTGACTGCCTACCTCCAGGGGGCGGGCATCCGGGTGCGGTATATGCACCACGACATCGACACCATCGAGCGCATGGAGATCATCCGGGACCTGCGCCTGGGCACCTTCGACGTGCTGGTGGGCATCAACCTGCTGCGGGAGGGGCTGGACCTGCCGGAGGTCTCCCTGGTGGCCATTCTGGACGCGGACAAGGAGGGCTTTCTCCGCTCGGAGACCTCCCTCATCCAGACCATCGGCCGGGCCGCCCGAAACGCCGACGGCCTTGTCATCCTCTACGCCGACCGGATCACCCCCTCCATGGCCGCCGCCATGGAGGAGACCCAACGCCGGCGGGAGATCCAGCACGCCTACAACCAGGCCCATGGCATCGTGCCGAAAACCATCGTCAAATCCGTGCGGGACCTCATCGAGATCTCTCACGCCGCCGACGGCAAGGACCGTAAGAAGCCCAAGGCCCTCAGCCAGAAGGAAAAGGCCAACCTCATCGCCAACCTGGAAAAGGAGATGAAGGAGGCCAGCCGCCGGCTGGAATTCGAATACGCCGCCATCCTGCGGGATCAGATCATCGAACTGCGGGGGAAAGAGGCCACAGACTGACCGCCCCCGCCGGAAAGGAGACATTTTCATGGACGAGCAAAAGCAGGCTGTCGCCCCAGCCCCCGCCAAGCACAAGCACCTGGCGATGGTGTGCATTCTCCTGGCCGGTTCCCTGTGGGGCTGCCTGGGTCTGTTCAACCGCAACCTCTCCGCCCTGGGCATTGCCCCGGAGACCGTGGTCATGCTTCGTAACCTGGGCGCCTGCGTCATCCTGGCCATCCTCTTCTTCTTTTACGACCGGAGCATCTTCCGCATCCGCCTGCGCCACGTGCCCCTGTTCCTGTGCTCGGGGCTGGTGAGCATCCTCTTCTTCACCCTGTGCTACTTCCGCAGCCAGCAGGTCTCCTCCCTGGCCGTGGCCGCCATCCTGCTCTACACCGCCCCCACCTTCGTGGTCATCCTCTCGGCCATCATCTGGAAGGATAAGATCACCAAGCGCAAACTCCTGGCCTTGGTCATCGCCTTCCTGGGCTGCTGCTTTGTGGCGGGGGTCCTCAACGGCCAGCTCACGGTGACCACCGAAGGTCTGCTGCTGGGCATCGGCAGCGGGCTGTTCTACAGCTCCTACACCATCTTCGGCCGGCTGGCCCTGAAGCACTACCAGCCCTTCACCGTCACCTTCTATACCTTTCTTATCGCCGGCATCGGCTCCCTGTTCATGACCAACGCCCAGGACCTGTATACCACCTTCCACTCCCCCACAGGCATTCTGCTCTCCCTGGGGCTGATGGTCCTGGGCACCGTGCTGCCCTACATTTTGTATACCAAGGGGCTGAATGATTTGGGCGACAGCGGCAAGGCCTCCATCCTGGCCTCCATCGAGCCGGTGGTGGCCTCCCTGGTGGGCATCGCTGCCTTTGGGGAGCCCATGACCCTGGGCGTGGTGCTGGGTCTGGTGTGCATTCTGGCCTCCGTCTATATTTTGAGGTGAACCTATGGCAAAGAATAAGGAAGAAAAAACCAACGTCATCCGCCTTTTAGAGGCCGCCGGCATCCCCTGCACCCACCACATCCTGGACCTGGACAAGAACCACGTTCCCGACGGGGTCACCGCCGCCCAGCTTCTGGGCAAGCCCCCGGAGCAGGTTTTCAAGACCCTGGTGGCCGAGGGACCCAAAGGAGAGCACTTCGTCTTCGTCATCCCCGTGGCCGAGTCCTTGGACCTGAAAAAGGCCGCCAAGGCCGCCGGGGTCAAGTCCGTGGCCATGCTGCCCCAGAAGAAGCTCCTCCCCCTCACCGGCTACGTCCACGGGGGCTGCTCCCCGGTGGGCATGGCCAAGGCCTTCCCCACCTATTTCGCAGAGGAGGTCATCCTGGTGGACACCATGGTCTGCTCCGCCGGGAAGATCGGCCACCAGGTGGAGGTGGCCCCCGACGACCTCATCGCCCTGGTAGGCGGGCAGATCGCCGACCTGACCCAGCAATAACAGCAACGGAGAAGAATCCTTTATGCAATCTCACATCTATGTCAAGGGCGCCCGCGCCCACAATTTAAAAAACATCGACGTGTCCATCCCCCGGGACAAGCTGGTGGTGATCACCGGCCTGTCCGGGTCGGGCAAGTCCTCCCTGGCCTTCGACACCATCTATGCCGAGGGCCAGCGCCGCTATGTGGAGTCCCTGTCCTCCTACGCCCGGATGTTCCTGGGCCAGATGGAAAAGCCCGACGTGGACTACATCGACGGCCTGTCCCCCGCCATCTCCATCGACCAGAAGACCACCAGCAAGAACCCCCGCTCCACCGTGGGCACGGTGACGGAGATCTACGACTATCTCCGTCTCCTCTGGGCCCGGGTGGGCACCCCCCACTGCCCCAAGTGCGGCAAGGAGATCCGCCAGCAGACGGTGGACCAGATCATCGACCAGATCATGGCCCTGCCTGAGGGCACCCGCATCCAGGTCCTCTCCCCAGTGGTCCGAGGGAAGAAGGGAGAGCACGCCAAGGTGCTGGAAAACGCCCGGAAGTCGGGCTATGTCCGCTGCCGGGCCGACGGGGCCCTGTATGAGCTGACGGAAGAGATCCCCTTAGAGAAGAACAAGAAGCACAACATTGAGATCGTGGTGGACCGGCTGGTCATCCGCCCGGACATCACACGGCGCCTGACCGATTCCGTGGAGACCGCCGCCGGCCTTGCCGGCGGCCTGGTGCTCATCAACCTGGTCAAAGAGGACCGGGACCTCTCCTTCTCCCAGAACTACGCCTGCGAGGACTGCGGCATCTCCATCGAAGAGCTCACCCCCCGCATGTTCTCCTTCAACAGCCCCTTTGGGGCCTGCCCCACCTGCACGGGCCTGGGCAGCCAGATGAAGGCCGACCCCCAGCTGGTCATCCCCAACCCCTCCCTGTCCATCCTGGACGGGGCCATCGCCGTCTCCGGCTGGCAGAATGTGAAGGGGGACTCCATCGCCCGGATGTATTTTGAGGCACTGGGGAAAAAGTACGGCTTCCAGCTGACCACCCCCTTCCAGGACCTCTCCCCCCAGGCCCAGGACGTGATCCTCCGGGGCACCCGGGGAGAAAAGCTAAAGCTCACCTACCAGCGGGCCGACGGCCGGGGCACCTTCCAGCAGGCCTTTGAGGGCATTCTGAACAACGTGGAGCGCCGCTTCACCGAGACCCAGTCCGACGCCTCCCGCAAGGAGCTGGAGGAGTGCATGAGCCAGTGCCCCTGCCCCACCTGCCAGGGCCGCCGGCTGAAGAAAGAGGCCCTAGCCGTTACCGTGGGGGGCTTGGACATCGACACCTTCTGCCACAAATCGGTCACCGACGCCCTGACCTTTGTGGACGGCCTCACCCTCACCGAAACCCAGGCCCAGATCGCCCAGCAGATTTTGAAGGAGATCCGCGCCCGGCTGACCTTCCTGCAGAGCGTGGGTCTGTCCTACCTCACCCTCAGCCGCCAGGCCGGGTCTCTGTCCGGCGGGGAGAGCCAGCGCATCCGTCTGGCCACCCAGATCGGCTCTTCCCTCATGGGGGTCCTCTACATTCTGGACGAGCCCTCCATCGGCCTGCACCAGCGGGACAATGACATGCTGCTGGAGACCTTAAAGCACCTGCGGGACCTGGGCAACACCCTGATCGTGGTGGAGCACGACGAGGACACCATGCGTGCCGCCGACTACATCATCGATATCGGCCCCGCCGCCGGGGTCCACGGGGGCCAGGTGGTGGCCGCCGGCACCGCCCAGGAAATCATGGCCTGCCCGGACTCCATCACTGGCCAGTATCTCTCCGGCGCCAAGAAGATTCCCGTTCCCCCTCGGCGCCGGCCGGGCAACGGCCACCACCTAACCGTGCGGGGCGCGGCGGAGAACAACCTGGACCACGTGGACGTGGACTTCCCCCTGGGCACCTTCATCTGCGTCACCGGCGTGTCCGGGTCGGGAAAATCCTCCCTGGTCAACGAGATCCTCTTCAAGCGCCTGGGGGCGGACTTAAACCGCATGAAGGTCCGTCCCGGCAAGCACGAGGCCCTGGAGGGGGAGGAATTCTTGGACAAGGTCATCGCCATCGACCAGTCCCCCATCGGCCGGACCCCCCGGTCCAATCCGGCCACCTACACGGGGCTGTTCGGGGACATTCGGGAGCTCTTCGCCTCCACCCCCGACGCCAAGTCCCGGGGATATGGGCCGGGCCGGTTCTCCTTCAACGTCAAGGGGGGCCGGTGCGAGGCCTGCGCAGGCGACGGCCTGCTGAAGATTGAGATGCACTTCCTGCCCGACATCTACGTCCCCTGCGAGGTATGCAAGGGCAAGCGGTACAACCGGGAGACCCTGGAGGTGCGCTACAAGGGCAAGAACATCCACGACGTGCTGAACATGACCGTGGACGAGGGCCTGGAGTTCTTCGCCAACCTGCCCAAGCTCCGGCGGAAGCTGGAGACCCTCTCCTCGGTGGGCTTGGGTTATCTGAAGATCGGCCAGCCCTCCACCACCCTCTCCGGCGGCGAGGCCCAGCGAGTGAAGCTGGCCACAGAGCTGGCCCGCCGGTCCACAGGCAAGACCATCTACATCCTGGACGAGCCCACCACCGGCCTGCACACCTACGACGTGCACAAGCTGCTGGAGGTGTTGGACCGGCTGGTAGAGGCCGGCAACACCGTGGTGGTCATCGAGCACAACCTGGACGTGATCAAATGGGCCGACCACGTCATCGACCTGGGCCCTGAGGGGGGCAGCGGCGGGGGCCACATCGTGTGCACCGGCACCCCCGAGGAGGTAGCCCAGTGCCAGAGCTCCTACACCGGCCAATACCTGAAAAAACTTTTGAAATGACGGACAGGCACCCCGCCGCCCCGCCGGGCATAGACTGGGCTGGAGGTGCTGCCTGTGGAAATCCTCACCGCTCTGCTCAGTGTGACCGTGCTGCTGCTGGCCGGCCGCCTGCTCTTTCTCCACCTGCTCTCCCCCACCCAGCAGGGGACGGTGCCGGTGTTTGCCGTCATCCCCGCCTCTGGGGACGGAGAGGGGCTGGAGCACACCCTGCGCCACCTGCACTGGCTGCGGGAAGAAAAGCTCTCCCACTTCACCCTACTCATCGTAGACGCCGGCCTGACCCCGGCCGGGCAGGCCCTGGTGGAGGCCCTGCGGCACAAAGACCCCGCCCTCCTCTTCTGCCCGGCGGAGGAGGCCACTTTGATCCTGAAAAGGAAGGATGACAATGGCTATTTCTCCCTCTGAACTGGTGCTACTGGACGGCACCGTCTCGTCGGTGATCTACCGCAACGAGGAAAACGGCTATACCATCCTGCGCCTGGAAAGCCCCGACGCCGACGAGGAGGTCACCGTGGTGGGCATCATGCCGGGCATCAGCCCCGGCGAGGGGCTGTCCGTCCATGGCCAGTGGACCCGCCACAGTACATATGGGGAACAGTTCAAGGCCGAGATCGTGGAGCGCCGGATGCCCGTGGGGGAAAAGGCCCTGCTGGAGTATCTGGCCTCCGGCGCGGTGAAGGGCGTGGGCGCCGCCACCGCCCGGCGGCTGCTGGACACCTTTGGAGAGGACGTGCTGACGGTCATCGAGGAGACCCCGGAACAGCTGACCAAGATCCGGGGCATCTCCCCCAAGCGGGCCCAGACCATTCACCTCTCCCTGTGCCAGCAGCTGGCCATGCGCCGGCTGCTGGACTTTCTCTCTGCCCACGGTCTGCCCTTGTCCGCCGCCATGCCCCTGTACCGGCGGTACGGGGACCTGGCCCTGAACGTCCTGCGGACAGAGCCCTATCTGCTGGTGGAGGACCCCCTGTTCATCCCCTTTCCCACCGCGGACCAGTTGGCCCAGGACCTGGGCTTTGTCCGGGACGATCCTGTGCGGCTGGAGGCCGGCCTGCTGTACACCCTGGCCCACAACCTGGACAACGGCCACGTCTTTCTCCCCTACGCCAAGCTGCTGGCCGCCGCCCAGCGGCTGCTGGGCACGGACCAGGAAGTCCTGGCCCAGCGGCTGGAGGACCTCATTGACCGGCACAAAATCGTCCGGGAGGCCATCGCCGGCCAGGACGCCTGCTATCTGGACAAGCTCCACCACTGTGAGACCTATGTGGCCAACGCCCTGCTGGCCATGGACGGGGAGGACCTCTGTCCCCCCGACGACCTGGACGCCCTGCTGGCGCGCATCCAGCGGGAGCAGGGGCTGACCTACGCTCCCCTTCAGGTGGAGGCAGTGAAAACCGCCGCCCGGCGGCAGGTGATGCTCCTCACCGGCGGGCCGGGCACCGGCAAGACCACCTCCCTGAAGGGCATTCTCTCCCTCTTCGACCACCTAGGCCTGCGCACCTGTCTCACCGCCCCCACCGGCCGGGCGGCCAAGCGGCTGTCGGAGACCTGCGGGGCCGAGGCCTCCACCATCCACCGGCTGCTGGAGACCCGGTACGACGGCCAGACCGGTGCCCTCACCTTCACCCACAACGAGCGGGAACCCCTGGAAACCGACGCAGTGATTCTGGACGAGGCCTCCATGGTGGACATCGTCCTCATGCAGGCCCTGCTGGCCGCCCTGCCGGGGGGCTGCCGGCTGGTGCTGGTGGGGGACCCCCATCAGCTGCCCTCGGTGGGGCCGGGGAACCTGCTCTCCGATCTGCTGCGCTCCCAGCGCCTGCCCACCCTGCGCCTGACGGAGATCTTCCGCCAGGCCGCCGCCTCGGCCATTATCCGGGGTGCCCGGGCAGTGGACCAGGGGGAGTGCCCCGTGCTGGTCAACGACCCCGCTGGCGACTTCTTCTTCCTGCGCCGGTGCGACCCTGCCGCGGCAGCGGAGACCATCGTCTCCCTCTGCCAGACCCGGCTGCCCCAAAACATGGGCATTCCCGCCGACCAGATTCAAGTCCTCTCCCCCACCCGCAAGGGCACCGCGGGGACTGCCGCCCTCAACCACGCCCTCCAGGAAGCGGTCAATCCCCCCGCCCCGGGCAAGGGGGAAAAGGTCTTTGGCCCCCTGCGCTTCCGGGAGGGGGACCGGGTGATGCAGGTGAAGAACAACTACGATGTCCTGTGGGAATCCGCCGACGGCAAGGAGGTGGGCATGGGCATCTTCAACGGAGACATCGGCCGCATCGAGGCCATCGACGCCGCCAGCGGCCTGGTCACCGTGGACTTTGAGGGCCACCGGGCCAGCTACACCCCGGACATGATGGGGCAGCTGGAGCCCGCCTACGCCATCACCGTCCACAAGGCCCAGGGCAGCGAATACCGGGCGGTGATTCTCTCCGCCGTGGAGGCCGCCCCCATGCTCCTCACCCGGGGGGTGCTGTACACCGCCATGACGAGGGCCAAAGAACTGCTCATTGTGGTGGGCGACGACCTGGTCCTCACCCGCATGGCCGCCAACGACCGCCAGCAGCGGCGCTACAGTGGTCTGCGGGCCCGGCTGGCCCGAGGCGGCGACAAGGAGGACGTGTGATGGGCCTGTTGAACGCCTTGCTGGACCTGCTCTATCCCCCCCAATGCCCCTTTTGCGGCAAACCGGGGGCCAAAGGGGCGGACGGGCCCTGCCCCCACTGCCAAACCGCCCCCTTCTGGCTGGAAGGCCGCCAGGCAGTGGTGCCCGGCAAGCACTTCGTCCGCTGCGCCTGCGCCACCTGGTATCAAGCCCCCTTCCGGGAGGAAGTGCTGCGGTTTAAATTCTCCAACCAGCCCCACCGCGCCAAGGCCTACGGCGCCGTGCTGGCCCAGACCATCCGCACCTACCTGCCCGGCACCTTTGACTGCATCACCTGGGTCCCCGTCTCCCCGGACACCCTGAAAAAACGGGGGTACGACCAGGCCCAGCTGCTGGCCCAAGAGGCCGCCAAGGTCCTGGGAAAGCCGGTCCTGCCCCTGCTGGAGAAGACCGGGAAAAACCGGCCCCAGTCCTCTCTGACCCACGGCAGGGAGCGCTTTGCCAACGTGGCGGGGGTGTACACCGTGCCCCAGCCGGCAGCGGCGGCCGGCCAGCGGATTCTCCTCATCGACGACATCCTCACCACCGGCGCCACCTTGAACGAGGCGGCCCGCACCCTGCGCCAGGCAGGGGCCGGCCAGGTGGTGGCCGCCGCCCTGTGCCGCACCCCCGAACACGGCCCTTAAAGAAAACCCAGAGGCTTTCCCACGTTTCGCGGGAAAGCCTCTCTTGGTTTCGGCTATACTCTCCCTGTGAGACAATCATCAGAAAGGGAGCGTGGATATGGACAAGCAATCGCAAGGGGGTTTTTCCCGGGACATCGCCATGGACCTGGGCACCACATCGGTCCTGGTGGCCGCTCGGGGAAAAGGAATCCTTCTCCAAGAGCCGGCGGTGGTGGCCGTCGACCGGCGCACCGGCCAGGTCATCCAAGTGGGCGAGGCCGCCCGGCAGATGCTGGGGCGCACCCCAGGGGAGCTGGTGGCGGTGCGGCCCCTGCGGGAGGGGATCATCGACCACTGCACCGTGGCCGAGGCCATGGTCCGCGCCTTTCTCCACAAGGCCGTCCCCGGCCGGCTCTTCAAGCCCCGGCTGCTGGTGGGGGTCCCCTCGGGGATCTCTGAGGTGGCCGAGCGCGCCGTGGTGGAGGCCGCCGTCCAGGCAGGCGCCCGGCGGGTCTACCTGATGGAGGAGCCCCTGGCCGCCGCCCTGGGGGCGGGCATCGACATCGCCCAGCCCGAGGGCCACATGGTGGTGGACATCGGCGGCGGGACCACCGACGTGGCCGTCACCGCCCTGGGGGGCGTGGTCACCGCCGCCTGCCTGACCACCGCCGGGGACCAGTTTGACCAGGCCCTCATCCAGTACGTGCGGCAGAAATACGACCTGCTGCTGGGCTCCCGGTCCGCCGAGGAGGCCAAGTGCGCCATTGGCCAGGTCTGCGGCCCCGGGGAGGAGACCCTGGCGGTGAAGGGCCGGTGCCTGAACACCGGCCTGCCCCGGGAGATCACCCTCACCGGCGCGGAGACCCAGGAGGCCTTTGCCCCTGTGGCGGAAACCATCGCCGCCGCCGTCCAGTCGGTGCTGGAGCGCACCCCCCCGGAGCTGGCCGCCGACGTGGCCGTCAGCGGCATCCTGCTCACCGGCGGGGGCAGCCTGCTGCGTGGGATGGACGAGCTTCTCACCGCCCGCACCGGCATCACCGCCCGCCGGGCGGAAGACCCCCTCCAGGCGGTGGCCCTGGGGCTGGAGCTCACCCTCCCCCACCTCTCCCGCCGCCAAGAAGGGGTGCTGAACCTGGCCCAGCGGCGGCAGCTGACCGGCTGAAGGCAGAAAAGGCGCAGGGTTCCAAAAGGCCCCGCGCCTTCTCCCGCCCGCCTCCGCCCCTGGCGCGCCAGCGCGCAGGGGATCAAAAGAGGACCAGACCCAGCAGTTCCCCCAGGACACCGCTGACGACACTCCAAAAGATCAGCATGTTCCCTCCTCTTCCTGGGGTCCCCCTCTATTGGGAGACCTTATCGACAGTATAGAATAAAACGGGAAAATACGCAAGTGCGTATACGCACGCGCGTTCTGTTTTTTACAATCTCCTTGGGGTGATCGTGTGAACGTCAAGGATGCCGTCGCGGAGCGCATCCGCGGGCTGTGCAAACAGCGCAGGATAACCGTCAATGAGCTGGCCAATCTCTCGGGCATCACGCCCTCTACCGTATACAGCTTGCTGGACGTCCGAAGGCGGGACGTCTCCATCATCACCATCAAAAAGCTGTGCGACGGGCTGGAGATGACCCTGGGGGAATTCTTCTCCACACCGGAATTTGACGGTTTGGAGCAGGAACTTCGATAGACAAACGGCACGAAAAAAAAGCCTGGGAGAGACTCCCAGGCTTTTTTTTCGGGGTTTGGGTCAATCTTTGGGGAAGAGGAGTTCCAGCACATGCTTGGCCTGCTTGCCGCCCATGAGCAGGCCGCCCCGGCAGGAGCGGCAGTAGCAGACCACCTTGTCGGTGGTAAACTGCTCGCAATACTTTTTGAAATGGGCGGGACGTTCCTCGGAGGGAATGGGCTGGAACATGTGGGCGCCCTCCTGGACGTAACGCTTGGGGGCCAGCTTGGCGTCGCTCTCCATGCAGGGGGAGGCCAGCTTCATGCCACAGTACTTGGTCTCGTTGCGGTTTTCCGCCAGCTCCACCACGTCGATGTTCATCTTTTTCAGCAGGGAGCGGATGGCATTGTGGACGTTGTCCTTGCCCACCGCCATCCAGCAGTCCTGGATGGTCATCTTCTCGCCGTGGTAGTCGGGGAAGGGGAAGTCCGGGTCGTTGTCGATGATCTCCCAGACAAAGTCGATGTGGTCGGCCTTGCCGCTCTCGGTGATGATGTTGGCGCAGTTGTTGCACACCACGATGGCGGTGTCCTTTTCGGTGAGCTTGGGGTGGTTAACCCGGCAGCAGCCGATGGGGTCTACCCCATACTTGCCTTTAATGTACTCTGCCAGCTTCTTGCTCTCTTCGGGATGGTCCGCCGTGGGCGTACATCCGCCAAAAAAAATGGTTGCCATGCGATTGTCCTCCCTGTTTTTTTCTTTTTTCACGGCCCAGGGCCGATGGTTTTTTCTCTGGGTGCTGTCCCTCTTATGCCCCCTGTCGCTTGGCCTCCTCGGCCAGGGCGATGCGAAGGGCCTTGGACAGCTGATCGGGACATGAGGTGGCCTTAAAGCCGCAGCGGATGCCGGCCAGCTTGGCGATGGCGTCCTCGGCCCGCATGCCCTCCACCAGCCGGGACACCCCCTGGCTGTTGCCGGCACAGCCGCCCAGGATCTCCACTTTCTGGACCACGCCGTCCTCCAGCTTCACCGTCATCTTCTGGGAGCAGACCCCTTTGGTTTTATATTCAATGGTCAAGGCGTTGCGCCTCCTTTCCTTGCAATCGTTTTTTATCTTAACAAAGCCTAGCCAAAAAAGCAAGCAGTCTCTTCCAAGGAAAGACTGTGTATCTTTGCCGCTTCTTTTTCACGAAAAACGGGTCATAGTAAGTCTGCGCGTTTTCGCGCGCCGCCGGGCGGCTGCCAGGCCGCCGGACGGCTGCTGTTCTCCTTTTTCGCCGCGCCTGTCCCAGGCCGGCAAAAAACGCGAACAGTGACCCATTCGGAAGGAGAGGTGATCTTTTGCAGGAGATCAAACAGCGCCATGGGGCAGGGGCCTTCTTTCGTTTCCTGTTCCTGTTGGCGGCAGCGGCTCTGCTCACTGTCACCTTGGTCCCCGGTGCCCGGGCCGCGGACAGCCAGGGGGATACCCCCCGCATGGTGATCCCCCTGGGCCGGGCCGTGGGCATCAAGCTCTTTGCCCAAGGGGTGCTGGTGGTGGGTCTGTCGGACATCACCACCGACCAGGGCGTGGCCAACCCCGCCCGGGCCTGCGGCCTGGAGAAAGGGGATGTGATCACCCACATCAACGACACCCAGGTGGACTCCATTGAGCAGGTGCAGACCATGCTGCAAGAGCTGGACGGCCAGGAAATGGAGCTGACCGTGGTCCGAGACGAGGAGAGCCGAGAGGTGACCACCCGGGCCGCCCAGTGCAGCGCCGACGGCGAGTACAAGCTGGGCGCCTGGATTCGGGACTCCATGGCGGGCATCGGCACCCTGACCTTTGTGGACCCGGCCACCGGCCTGTTCGGCACCTTGGGCCACGGCATCAATGACGTGGACACCGCCGTGCTCATGAAGCTCCAAACAGGGGCCATCACCCCCGCCTCCGTGGCCAGCGTGGTCAAGGGGCTGGAGGGGCAGCCCGGGGAGCTGCGGGGCACCTTTTCCGCCGGGGAGGACCTGGGCACCCTCTTCGCCAACACTCAGCAGGGGGTCTTTGGCTATCTGAATGACCCCGCCGTCTTTGCCGGTGACCCCATCCCGGTGGCCGATCAGACGGAGATCCGCACCGGACAGGCCACCATCCTGTCCAACATCTCCGGCACGGCCGTGGAGGAGTACACCGTTGAGATTCTGAAGGTCTATGACGACGCCTCGGACACCCGCGAGCTGATGCTGCGGGTCACCGACCCCAGGCTGCTGGAGCAGACCGGGGGCATCGTCCAGGGCATGTCTGGCTCCCCCATCCTCCAAAACGGAAAGCTGGTGGGCGCCGTGACCCACGTGCTGGTGAACGACCCCACCCGGGGATACGGCATTTTTGCCGAGACCATGCTGGAATCTGCGGGCAGCCTGCGCTAAGGCGCTCCACAGGGCAGCCAAAAGGCTGCCCTTACATCGGATGAAACGTTTCGGGTGACAAGTGCCAGGGAAGTGTGCTACAATTGCATCGAATTCAACCGAAACGGAGGGGGCCACATGAAAAAAGCCTTGCTTCTTTTGGGGATGCTGGTCCCCGTGGCTGTGGGAGGGCTGGTCAACCTTCTGCTACCGGTTCCTGGGCTGGGGGCGGTCTGTTTCACCCTTCTTCCCCTTGCCACGACGGTGTTTTGGTTCTTTCTCGGCCGTCAATACGTCCGCGCCCCATGGCGCGGACCGCTGGCCATCGTCATCGGAAACGCAGCCGGTATTGTGTCCCTGCTCCTCTATCTGTGGCAGTTTTTGGGGAAGACGGACGAGACCAGAAACACGATTGTGGCGGTTGTCTCCCAGCTGTTTTCCGCGTCCGTCCCCTCCTATTTGACGGGGAAGGCCGCCCTGCTGCTCTCCTCTTCGCCCAACTATGTGGGCTCGGAGGCAAAGGTTGCCCTCCAGGTCATTGCCCTGATCTATATGCTGGTGGTTTTCACCTGTGGATATGCCTGGGGAAAAAGAAAGCAGGCGGGCCATGGGACAGAGCGATCCCAGCACACCGAATGAAATCCTGTCTTTGGGGCGGCCTTGCTTCTGCGGGGCCGCTTTTGCCTGCCCAAACAGAGTCTCCCTCCGCCACTGCTTTTCTCTGGCACCTCCCCCGCTCGGCAGGAAAGTCCCCGCGCGCCCTGCCCACTGGGAAAACAAGTTTCCCGATCTTCTTCAGCCCCTTGCAAGCCTTTGGGAAATCTTTTATAATAGCCGTGTTTGTCGAATGGCGGCGGAAAGAGAGACCGCCGCAGAAAACACGAGCACAAGGAAGAGAGAGTGGATATGAACAACACAACACGCAGCCTTACAAACATCTACCAGTTGGACGGCACCGTCCCCCTTCTGCACGCCATTCCCTTTGGCCTGCAGCACATCCTGGCCATGTTCGTGGCCAACCTGACCCCCATCACCATCATCGCAGCCGCCGCCGAGCTCTCCCAGGGGGAGATCGCCGTGCTGCTGCAAAACGCCATGCTGGTGGCTGGCATCGCCACCTTGATCCAGCTCTTCCCCCTGTGGCGGGTGGGCTCCCGCCTGCCCATCGTCATGGGCGTGAGCTTTACCTTTGTCACCGTCTTGAGCACGGTGGCGGTGAACTACGGCTACCCCACGGTGATCGGCGCCGTCCTCTGCGGCGGCATCTTTGAGGGGGTCATCGGTCTGTTCGCCAAATACTGGCGCAAGATCATCTCCCCCGTGGTGGCCGCTTCGGTGGTCATCTCCATCGGCTACTCCCTCTTCCCCGTCGGGGCCAGGTCCTTTGGCGGTGGTTACACGGAGGACTTTGGCTCCGCCTCCAACCTTCTCTTGGGGGCTCTGACCCTGGTGGTCTGCTTGGCCTGGAACAGCCTGGCCAAGGGGTACTTAAAGCAGCTGTCCGTTCTGGCCGGCCTGGTGGTGGGCTACATCGTCGCCGCCTGCATGGGCAAGGTGGATTTTTCCGTGATCCTCTCCGACGGCGTGCTCTCCCTGCCCAGCCTTCTCCCCTACGCCCCGGAGTTCCATCTGGGGGCCATCTGCTCGGTGGCCATCATCTTCATGGTCTCCGCCGCAGAGACTATCGGGGACACCACCGCTGTGGTCGCCGGCGGCCTGCACCGGGACATCACCGTCAAGGAGATCTCCGGCTCCCTGGCCTGCGACGGCTTTGCCTCCAGCATCTCCGCCCTGTTCGGCTGCCCCCCGGTCACCTCCTTCTCCCAGAACGTAGGCCTGGTAAACATGACCCGCGTGGTCAACCGCTTTACCATCGCTACGGGCGCTGGCTTCATGATCCTGGCAGGCTTCCTGCCCCCGGTGGGGAACTTCTTCGCCTCCCTGCCCGAGTCCGTTCTGGGTGGCTGCACCATCATGATGTTCGGCACCATTCTGGTCTCCGGCATTGAGATGCTGGCCAAGGCGGGCTTCACCCAGCGGAACGTGACCATCGCCGCCCTGTCCCTGTCCATCGGCATCGGCTTTACGGCGGCCAGCGAGATCGACCTGTGGCACATCTTCCCGGACGTGGTCCAGTCCGTCTTTTCCGCCAATGTGGTGGCGGTGGTGTTTGTGGTCTCCATCGTTCTAAACCTGATTCTGCCCAAAAACATGGATGCCGTGCGCCCGGAACCTTAAGGCCCTCCGCCAGCCCGGTTCCGCGACCTGCGCCCTCTGCCCCAAGGGATTTCTTTTGTCCCAGGAGTACATCCCTCCTTGACCTGCCCAGCGGCTTCATGGTATATTTAGGATAAGAAATTAAAATTTGGGGAGGTGTGTCCCTATGTTAGGGAAAAAATGGGGGGCCTTGGCCCTTACACTCGCGCTGCTCCTGTCCCTGTCCATCCTCCCCGCCCATGCCGCCGGGGGGATCGGCGTAACCATTGACGGCACCCGCGTGGTCTATGATGACGAATACGGCCGGCCCTTTGTGGACGATTCCGGCCGGACCCAGGTCCCCTTTCGGCTGACCTTAGAGGTCTTCGGCTGCACGGTGGACTGGGACAACGACACCCGCACCGCCATCGCGGAAAAGGACGGCACCCGGGTGGAAGTGCCCATCGGCGAGCAGTACCTGCTGGTCAACGGCAAGCGCGTGGTCATGGACACCACATCACAGATCATCAACACTCGCACCTATCTGCCCATCCGCCCGGTGGTGGAGGCCTTCGGGGCCAGCGTCACCTGGGACCAGGCCAACCAGCTGGTGGTCATCACCACCGGCAGCGACCTGCTGCGGGTCCACTTCTTGGATGTGGGCCAGGGCGACTGCGTCCTCATCGACTGCGGCGAGACCGAGGTGCTCATTGACGGCGGCACCAACAGCGCCGGCACCTCGGTAGTGGACTACCTGGCCGGCTACGTAGACGGCCCCCTGGACTACCTCATCGCCACCCACCCCGACGCCGACCACGTAGGCGGTCTGGATGCCGTGCTGGAGTCCTTTGAGGTGAAAGAGGTCATCGACAGCGGCCGGAGCGCCAACACCGAGACCTACCGGGACTACTGGGCCGCCGTAGAGGCCGAGGGCTGCACCATCTCCTACGACGAGAACCGCCTGATCGCTCTGAGCCCCATGGCCGCCCTGTCCATCATCGAGACCGGTGATGACTGGGCCGACAGCAACGACTGCAGCATCGTGTGCCAGCTTACCTGCGGCAACGTTCAGATTCTCTTTACCGGCGACATCTCCCAGCGGGTGGAGCAGGCGATGCTTCCCCTGTTTGGTGACGTAGATGTGCTGAAAGTGGGCCACCACGGCAGCGCCTCCTCCACGTGTGCGGAGTTCCTCTCCGTGATCAAGCCCGAGGCCGCTGTCATTTCCTACGGCCTGGACAACACCTACGGCCACCCCTCCGCCGCCGCCCTTCAGCGGCTGCTGGGCGCCGGCACCGCCGTTTACGGCACTGGCAAGAGTGGCACGGTGGTGCTGACCACCAACGGCGAGACCTACAGCTTCAACACCAGCCAGCAGCTCACGCTGGAAGACGCCGGGGCCTGAGTCCCCGTTCCCCGCGCTCGGTTTGGGCGCGGGGTTTTCTTTCGGAGGAAATGTAAAATATTGTTATATTATTGCAAAAGAAGGAAACTTTGCGAGAAAATAGTTGCCATTTTGCCCCAATCGTCTTATAATTGTATCATCCCGCGGATGTGCGCATGGCCATCTGCCTCAGGAAAGGCGGCGCTTTTATGGGCTACGACTACCTTCTGGACCTGGCACTGATCCTATTGAGCACCAAAGTTTTGGGGCTTTTCTCCCAGCGCTTTCGCATGCCGCAGGTGGTGGGCGCCCTGGTCGCCGGCCTTCTTCTGGGCCCGGCCGTGCTGGGGATCATCGAGGAGACCAACTTCCTCCACACCACAGCCAGCGTGGGCGTCATTGTGATCATGTTCACCTCTGGCATGGAAACCGACATCAACGAGCTCAAGCGCTGCGGCAAATCCGCCTTCCTGGTGGCTCTGGCGGGCGTACTGCTCCCCTTGGTGGGGGGCTTTGTGGTGGGCTATTTCTTCAACGACCCCACCCTTCTGGTCAACAACACCCCCGGTCCCCAGGGAACCCTCTTCCTGCAGAACATCTTCCTGGGCATCATCCTCACCGCCACCTCGGTGAGCATCACCGTGGAAACCCTACGGGAGCTGGGCAAACTGCGGGGTACGGCGGGCAGCGTCATTCTGGCCGCCGCCATCATCGACGATGTGCTGGGCATCGTGGCCCTGACCATCGTCACCAGCTTCTCCGACCGCTCGGTTCACGTGTGGCTGGTGCTGCTGAAGATCGTCCTCTTCTTCGTCTTTGCCGTGGTGGCAGGGCTGGCCTTCTCCCGGCTCTACCGCTGGTGGACGGACAAGACCGAGGAAAACCGCACCCAGCACGCCATCGTGGCCTTCGTCTTCTGCCTGCTCCTGTCCTATCTGGCTGAGTCCGTCTTTGGCGTGGCCGACATCACTGGCGCCTTTGTGGCCGGGCTGGTGCTGGCCAACTCCACCACCGGCCAGCGGGGGAAATACCTGGCCGACAAGTTTGAGTCCATCTCCTTCCTCTACCTCTCCCCCGTCTTCTTTGCCAGCATCGGCCTGCAGGTGGAGCTGGAGGGGATGAACAGCCACATCCTTCTCTTCGCCGTGGTCCTGACCATCGTGGCCATCCTCTCGAAGATTCTGGGCTGCGGCCTGGGGGCCCGGCTGTGCCGGTACTCCCGAAAGGAATCCCTGCAGATCGGCGTGGGCATGATTTCCCGAGGCGAGGTGGCCCTGATCGTGGCCACCAAGGGGGCCGGACTGGGGCTGATCAACTCCGAGCTCTTCGGCCCCGTCATCGTGGTTGTGGTGGTCACCACCATCATCACCCCCATTCTGCTGAAGTTGGTCTTCCGGGACGGGACCGAAGATCCTCCCCTGCCCGAGACCTCCGCGTAACCCCTCCCCCGCGCCTGGCCCGCGGTCCCTCCAGGGGGATTCGGTTCCGCTGTTCGGACCACACTCCCAAATTACCGCTGCAAACAACCATGTCCCCGAGGGCCCATCCCTCGGGGACATGCTTTTCTCTCCCCCAAAACGTCCCCCTCACCAGGGGCCGGAAAAAGGAGCTTTCCATGAAACGTTTTCTTCCCCTTCTCCCCTGGGGCGCCGCCGCCCTGCCCTGGGCCCTGTGGTCCAACAAGGCCCTCTCCCTCCACCAGCTCTCCCTAACCCTGCCCCGCCTGCCCACACCCTTTGCTGGGCTGCGGATCGCCCAGGTCTCCGATCTGCACAACGCCCATTTCGGGCCAGAGAACCGGGCGCTAACCTCCCTGCTGGCAGGGGCCAGGCCCCATCTGGTGGTTCTCACCGGGGACCTGGTGGACGCCCGCCGCCCCCGGCCGGACCGGGCCCTGGCCTTTGCCGCCCAGGCAGCTGCCATCGCCCCCACCTATTACGTCCCCGGCAACCACGAGGCCCGGCTTCCCCAGGCCCAGTATCGACTTTTGGAAGATGGCCTGCGCCAGGCCGGAGTCACGGTCCTCTTCCACCGAAAGGAAGTGCTGACCCGCCAGGGGGCACAGCTGACCCTTTTGGGGCTGGCCGACCACGGCTTTGGCAAAAAGAAAGGGGCAGCGGACTCTCCCGCTGCCCGGACCGCCGCCGCCCTGGCACATCTGTGCCAGGGGGAGACAACCTGTTCGATTTTGCTGCTGCACCGGCCGGACTTCTTTCCCCTGTGCGCCGCCCAGGGGATCGACCTGGTTCTCAGCGGCCACACCCACGGCGGTCAGGTCCGTCTGCCCGGCCTGGGAGGCCTGTTCGGCCCGGACCAGGGGCTCTTCCCCCTCTACGACGGGGGCGTCTACCGCCGAGGCGCCAGCCAAATGGTGGTCAGCCGGGGGCTGGGCAACAGCCTGGCCCCCCTGCGGATAAACAACCGGCCGGAGCTGGTGCTCCTCACCCTTTCTCCCCCGGCCCCCGTCAGTGGAGGATAAGCAGGAGGAACATGCTCATCACCAACAGCAGCAGGACCGCCGGGATGGTGTATTTGCAGTACCGTTTCCAGGAGATGGGGTGGCCCTCCTGGGCGGCCAGGGTCACCCCGGCCACGTTGGCCGAAGCCCCTATGGGGGTGGCAATGCCCCCGATGTCCGTGCCCTTGGACACCGCCCAGGTAAGGCTGTGTAGGTCCATGCCCAGGGTGCTGGACAGGGAGAGCAGGACGGGCACCATCACCGTGGCCATGGGGATGTTGTCCACAAAGGCCGAAGCGATGGCGGTGAACCAAATGAGAACGATGACCATCATCTCCGGGCTGTCCCCGCCCAGGGAGGCCAGGAAAATGGCCAGGCCGTCTAGCACCCCCGTCTGCTCCAAGCCGCTGACGGTGAGAAACAGGCCGATAATGAACCCGATGGTCTTCCAGTCCACCTGGCGCAGCAGGCTCCGGGGATACTTGGCCGTAGCCAGGGCAGCCACCGTCGCAATCACCCCGATGGAGGGCATGGTCAGACCCGACAAGGTGTGGGTGGTGATCAGGACGATGATCCCCGCAAAAATGCTCACGCTGGTCACAAAGGCCCGCCGGTTGAGAATGGCGTCGCTGGGATTGATCTCCCACAGGGCCGGATGGAGGTCATAGCCCTTTTTCAGCTTGTTTCGGAAGCAGAAATAGAAGTAGATCAGCACCACCACCAGGCCCACCAGGCAGATGACGCCATTGTTGCGCAAAAAGTCCCAAAAGGTCAGGCCCAGTGACGTGCCGATGATGATATTGGGCGGATCACCGCTCATGGTAGCCGCGCCCCCCAGGTTGGCGGAAAAGATCTCCGCAATGATCAGAGGCACGGGGTCAAAGGAGAGGAAATGGGCCAGGCGCACCGTGGCCACCACCAGAAAGAGGATCACCGTGATGCTATCCACAAACATGGACAGCAGGGCCGCCAGCACCATAAAGCTGAGCATCAGGGGCATGGGCCGGAACCTCAGGGATTTGGCCAGGCGCAGGCAGAGCCAGTCGAAGAACCCCGCCTCGCTCATGCCCTCTACCATGACCATCATGCCCGTCAGAAAGAGGACGGTACTCCAGTTGATGCCCAAATTGAACTCCGTGGCTCCCCGGTGGGCAAACCAGAACTGAGGTTTGAGGAAGCTGTCCAGACTCAGCGCCTCCATCGCCGCCTCCGGGCTGCCCATGCTCCCCAGCAGGACCACCAGGACCATCACGGCCCCGGCGGACAGCGTCAGCAGACAGCGGGATCGCTTCACGGCTGAGGGTCATCGTTCCTCCCCTCCTTTTCGCAGCAGATTCATGGAAAACCCCTTTCAGTAACGCAGCAGGATGATGACCATGCTGATGCCCACCACGATCACCGCAGCAGGTGCGGAATACTTACAATAACGTCCCCAGCTGATGGGGTGACCCTCCCGGGCGGCAATGGCCGTGCCCGCCACGTTGGCCGAGGCACCGATGGGTGTGGCGCTGCCGCCGATGTCGGTGCCCATGGACAGGGTCCAGGCCAGGGTGTTCAGCTCCACGCCCATGGTGGCGGACAGGGAGGTAATCACAGGCACCATGGTGGCCGCGAAGGGGATGTTGTCCACAAAGGCCGAGGCCACCGCCGAGAGCCAGATGATGATGATGACCATCACCATCATGTTGCCGCCGGTGATGCTGGCGATGCCGTTGGCCATGGCCTCCAGCACCCCCGTCTGTTCCAGGCCGCTGACGGTGAGGAACAGGCCGATGAAAAACAGCACCGTCTGCCAGTCCACCCGCTGCAGCAGGAGGATGGGGTTCTTGTTCACCGCCAGGGTCAGCACCGCCGCGATCACCCCCACCATGGCAACCGTCAGCCCCGTCATGGCATGGGTGACGAGCAGCACCACCGTGACCAGGAAAATGGTCACGCTGATGGAAAACTTGCGCAGGTTGGGGATAGACGCCCGGGGGTCCAGCTCCATGGCTTCTCGGCGGGCCTGTTCGTTCGCCTGGCCGATGTCCTTGCGGAAGCAGAAGTAGAAGTAGGGCACCATGACCACCATGCCCACCAGCGCGATGACGCCAGTGTTGCACAGGAAGTCCCCAAAGGTCAGGCCCAGGGCCGTGCCGATGATGATGTTGGGGGGATCGCCGCTCATGGTGGCCGAGCCGCCCAGGTTGGCCGTGAAAATCTCCGCGATAATCAAGGGAATGGGGTCGAACTTGAGCAGGTGGGCCAGACGGACACTGGCCACCGCCAGGAAGAGGATCACCGTGATGCTGTCAATGAACATGGACAGCACCGCGGAGAGAATCATGAAACAGATCAGCAGGGGCACAGGTTTATAGTTGACCAGCTTCGCCAGGCGCAGGCAGAGCCAGTCGAAAAGTCCCGCCTCGCTCATGCCCTCCACCATGATCATCATGCCGCTGATGAAGATGACGGTGCTCCAGTTGATGCCGGTGTTCATCTCGTTGACCACATGGCCGCCTGTATACCAGAAGGTGACATCCGCCATGCTGTTCAGGCTCAGCGCCTTGAGCACGTCGGGCACACTCTGCATGGTCACCAGGAAGACCACCACCAGGGTCAGCGCCCCTGCCACCAGGGTCACCAGATAGCGGGGAAACTTCTCCCGGACGATCTCCACAAACATAACCACAAAGATCACCACGGCCAGGATCTGACTTAACATGTTCATTCCTCCCCTGGAAAGGACCGGTCAGCGCGGGCCTTCCCGTTGTTTTCAGTGTCGTTTTGCTGTCTATTATCTATATCAGCCGCACACCTGCAGAATACCTCCCGCAGAGCGTTTGCCCGTCCTTTCCCAGGCCAACGCCTTTCTGCTTTCCGTTTTTTTACAGCTTTTCCCTTTCCTTTCCAAGGTTTTCCTCGTATTCCCAAAAATAATTGGGCAGGAAAAAGGAGCAGGGCTCACGGGGGGTCCTGCTCCCTTTGGGTCAGCTCTTGGGAGCATCTTCTATGGGGCTGTTATCCTTCATGGCAAAAGGCATCGAATTTGCACAGCTGGTCGCACACCCCGCAGCCAACGCACTGGGTGGGGTCGATGACCGCCTTCTTGTCCTTCTCCTTCCAGGAGATGGCGGGGCAGCCGATGCGCATGCACAGCTTGCAGCCCTTGCACTTATCGGGCTCGATGCGGTAGGGGGGATGCTTTTCCACCGTCTTGAGCAGCACGCAGGGACGGCGGGTGATGATTACCGAAGGCTCGGGCGCAGCCAGCTCCTCGGTGACCACCTGATCGGTAGCCTTCAGGTCATAGGGGTCCACCACCCGGACCCGGCGGATGCCCATGGCCCGGCAGAGGGTCTCCAGATCGATCTTGCCAGCGGGCTCGCCCCGCAGGTTCTTGCCGGTGGTGGGGTTCTGCTGGTGGCCGGTCATGCCGGTGGTGGAGTTGTCCAGGATGATGACGGTGGAGTTGCTCTGGTTGTAAGCGATGTTGGCCAGGCCGGTCATACCCGAGTGCATGAAGGTGGAGTCCCCCAGCACCGCCACGGTCTTGCCTTCGCTCTCCTCTCCCCGGGCCTTGTTGAAGCCGTGGATGGAGCTGACCGAAGCACCCATGCATTCACAGGTCTCGATGGCGTACAGGGGCTCATAGGCGGCCAGGGTGTAGCAGCCGATGTCCCCCAGCACCGTCACCTTATGCTTGGCCAGGGTATAGAATAGGCCCCGGTGAGGACATCCAGCGCACAGCACCGGGGGACGGGGGGGCACCTTTTCCCCCAAGCCGATCCAGGGCTTTTCGGTCTCCTGGAGCTTTTTGGCCACCAACCCCTGGGAGAATTCCCCCACCATGGGCAGCTTGTCCTTGCCCACCACCGACAGGCCCAGGGCACGGCAATGGTCCTCGATGACCGGGTCCAGCTCCTCCAGAACGATCACCTTGTCCACTTTGGCGGCAAAATCCAGAATTCTCTGCCGGGGCAGGGGGTTGACCAGGCCCAGCTTCAGGATGGAAGCCTGGGGGCCGAAGACCTCCCGGGCATACTGGTAGCAGGTGGAGGAGGTGATGATGCCGAAGGAGGTGTCCTCCCCCATCTCCTCCCGGTTCAGGTCCGTGGTCTCCGCCAGGGCCAACAGACGCTGGGTGCGGTCCTCCACGATGGGGTGACGGGGCCGGGCGTTGCCGGGCACCATCACGTATTTGGCGATGTCCTTCTCATAGGGCCGCAGGGGGACCTCCTCCCGCTCTCCCAGCTCCACGATGCTCTGGGAATGGGAGATGCGGGTGCACATTTTCAGAAAGACCGGGGTGTCGTACTCCTCCGAGAGGGCAAAGGCGCGCTTGGCAAACTGCCGGGCCTCCTCAGAGTCCGCCGGCTCCAGCATGGGCAGCTTGGCGGCAGCGGCATAGTGCCGAGAGTCCTGCTCGTTCTGGGAGGAATGCATACCCGGGTCGTCGGCCACGCAGATGACCATGCCGGCGTTGATGCCGGTGTAGGAAATGGTAAACAGGGGATCGGCCGCCACGTTGACCCCCACGTGCTTCATCACGCAGGCACTGCGCTGGCCGGCCAGGGCGGCACCGAAGGCCACCTCCATGGCCACCTTCTCGTTGGGCGCCCACTCGCAATAGATCTCGTCATACTTGGCCGCCTGCTCCGTAATTTCCGTGCTGGGCGTGCCGGGATAACTGGAGATCAAGCCGCAGCCTGCCTCATACAGGCCGCGGGCCGCCGCCTCATTTCCCAGCATCAACTTCTTCATATCGAACATAACCCCTTTCCTGGGACCCCTCCCAGGAGGCCCGGGCAGGAGATGAACCATTAAAAATGTAGTGTAAATCACAGATCATTTAACATCATACCATTCCCACCAGAATTCGTAAACCAATTTTGGCAACAAATTTTTGTTCCCTCGCATTTTTTTCTAGTTTTTCGGGCTTCGGGGGCTCTGGGGGCGGGTTTTCCCGAATTTTGTCGAATGGGGTCGAAAAGTTCTTCCAGCGCTTTTCCATTATTTTACATTTTTGTCTTGAGTTTTCTGTCCCATTGTGGTAAATTATGGATGACCGGTTGAATCGTGTGATACCGCTTGAAAATTCTGGGAAATCCGGGAGGACCCGCTTTCCCGTGGGGGGAGAACTATCCGCATGGAAACGAAGAAAACCATTCTCATTGCCGACACCAGCGAGGAGTTTCGCGCCATCCTCGTGGAAGCCCTGCAGGCCGAAGAAGGCCTGGACGTGGTGGGGCAGACCGGAGACGGCCAGGAGGCCATCCAACTGGTGCAAGATCTGGCGCCGGACATTTTGATCATGGATCTGGTCCTGGGCCGCATCGACGGCTTTGACGTGCTGGACGCCGTCAAGGCCAAGCCCGTGAGCACCCTGATCCTGTCCAGCTTCGCCCGGGGGTGCATGGCCGAGCAGGTGGCCGCTCGAGGCGGAGACTACTACATGATGAAGCCCTGCCGCATCGCCTCGGTGGTGGAGCGGGTGCGCCTGCTGGCCGCCGACCGCTGGGTGGAGGACAGCGACCGCTCCGTCAGTCCCGCTGCCGCCCGGCAGACCCTGGAGGCCAACGTCACCGCCATCATCCACGAGATCGGCGTGCCTGCCCACATCAAGGGCTACCAATACCTGCGGGAGGCCATCATCATGACCGTGGAGGATATGGACGTCATCAACGCCGTCACCAAGATCCTCTATCCCGAGGTGGCCCGGAAGTTCGGCACCACCGCCTCCCGGGTGGAGCGGGCCATCCGCCACGCCATCGAGGTGGCCTGGGACCGGGGCGACCTGGACACGCTGCAGAAGTACTTTGGCTTTACGGTCAGCAATTCCAAAGGGAAACCAACCAACTCGGAGTTCATCGCCATGATCGCCGACCGTCTGGTCCTCCAGCGCCGCCAAGGGTGATCCCACATCCCCGGCGGTGTCCCCGGCGCCCCCATGGTACCTGCCTTCCTGGGAAAAATCCATCTAATTTGCCCGAATCCCGCGGTTTTCTCTGGGATTTGGGCAAAATTTTTTTGGCGCGCATTTTTTCGTTGACAGGCACCGCCGGACGTGGTATACTAATCGCCGTAAAATAAAGTAGGAAGGTTCCGCCTGCCTCACCTCTGTGCCAGCGCTTCAGGGGTTGATAGAGTACCGCCGCCGTCCCCCTGGGACGTCGGCTCTTGCTGTGCGGATACCTTTTTGCGTCTTTTACGTAAGGTATCCATTTTTTTATGGTTTCGAACTGGAGGTGCGTCAATCATAGCTCACACGGCTCATCAAATCAACGAAGAGATTCACGACAAGGAAGTGCGCCTGATCTCTGCCCAGGGCGAGCAGCTCGGCATCATGCCCCTGGCCGAGGCCATGGCCAAGGCCAATGAGGCCGACCTGGATCTGGTGAAGATCTCCCCCAACGCCGTCCCCCCCGTCTGCAAGCTCATGGACTATGGCAAGTACCGCTTTGAGCAGACCAAGCGGGACAAGGAGGCAAAAAAGAATCAGCGGATCGTAGAGATCAAGGAAGTGCGCATGTCCCCGGGGATCGACGTCAATGATTTCAATGTCAAGGTCCGCAACGCCCAGCGGTTCCTGGCAGACGGCAACCGGGTGAAGGTGGCCGTCCGCTTCCGCGGCCGGGAAATGGCCCACACGGACATCGGCAAGCGGCTGCTGGAAAAGTTCGCGGCCGACTGCGCTGAGGTGGCGACCATGGACAAGGAGCCCAAGCTGGACGGACGCCACATGACCATGTTCCTGTCCTGCCGACAGAACAAAGAAAACAAAAAATAAAAAAAGGAGTTTCCCGCTATGCCTAAGCTGAAGATCAAGACCCACAGCGGCGCAAAAAAGCGCTTTAACCTGACCAAGAACGGCAAGGTCAAGCGTGCCCACGCCAACAAGAGCCACATCCTGAACAAGAAGACCACCAAGCGCAAGCGCGGCCTGCGCGCCGGCGCCTACGCGGACAAGACCAACGAGGCCGCCATCAAGCGCATGATCCTGTATAAATAATCTCTACCACACGACATAGGAGGGTAATCTACCATGGCAAGAGTGAAAGGCGCGATGATGACGCGCAAGAGAAGAAATAAGATCCTGAAGATGGCCAAGGGCTACTGGGGCGCCAAGTCCAAGCACTTTAAGATGGCCAACGAGCAGGTGATGAAGTCCCTGACCTACGCCTATGTGGGCCGCAAGCAGAAGAAGCGCAACTTCCGTCAGCTGTGGATCGCCCGCATCAATGCCGCCTGCAAGCTCAACGGCATGAACTATTCCAACTTCATGCACGGCCTGAAGCTGGCTGGCGTGGAGATCAACCGCAAGATGCTGGCCGAGATGGCCGTCAACGACAAGGCCGCCTTCACCGCTCTGACCGAGCTGTCCAAGGCTAAGCTGGCCTGAGCCGGACACAACCAAACATCACTTTGCGGCCCGAGGGTCTTCTCCCTCGGGCCGCGTTTTTTGCAAAAACGCAGCGCGCCGAACCATCGGTGCGCTGCGTTTGAGGTTTCAGAGAATGCTGTAGTGGTTGAAGACCTGCAGGAGTTCCTCTGTGGTGGTGTCCGCCTTCTCCTGGCCTGCGCGGTCCAGGACGATTTGGCCGTGGTGGAGCATCAGCAAGCGGTCGCCGTACTCCACGGCATAGCGCAGGTTGTGGGTGACCATCATGGCCGTCAGCCCCTTCTCCCGGACCACCTTGCCGGTGAGGACCATAATGGTCTCGGCGGTCTTGGGGTCCAGGGCCGCGGTGTGCTCGTCCAGGATGAGGAATTTCAGCGGGGTCATGGTGGCCATGAGCAGAGCCACCGCCTGGCGCTGGCCGCCGGACAGAGCCCCCATGGGCACATCCAGCTTATCCTCCAGGCCCAGGCCCAAAGAGGCCAGCTCCGACCGATAGAAATCGATCCGCTTCTTGTTTACACCGAAGCCCAGGCCAAACCGCTTGCCCTTGTTGTCGGCCAGGGAGAGGTTTTCCAGCATGGTCAGGTTGGGACAGGTGCCCAGGGCGGGGTTTTGATACACCCGACCGATGGCCCCGTAGCGCTGGTAATCCTTCTGCTTGCGGATGCTCTTGCCGTCGATGCACACATCCCCCCCATCCAGGGGGATGGAGCCGCACAGCAGGTTGAGCAGGGAGGTCTTGCCCGAGCCGTTGCTGCCCACGATGGAGACGAACTGGCCGTCTGGCACGGTCAGGTCAAAATTCTCAAACAGCCGCAGCTCGGTCACCGTGCCGGGATTGTAGACTTTTGTGATCTGGCGCATCTCAAGCATGGATGATCTCCTCCCCTTTTCTTCCCGCGATCACCAGCACCACCAAGAAGAGGGCGGCGGTGATGAACTTGAGCATGTTGGCGGGCAGGCCCACGTTGATGGCGATCTGCACGCAGAATTTATACAGAATACTTCCCAGCAGCACGGCGGTGGTCCCCTGAGGGGTGGCCAGGAAACGCAGGCCTTTTGTCTTCCGCAGGCTCTGGGCCCCCTTAGAGCGGGTAAAGAAACGGATGAGGGAAATGCCGATGATTACCGTGGCCAGGCCGAAGACCACTTGGCCAATGCCCATGACGGCGGAGTAGCTGCGCTGCTCCTGGCACACCACGCCGCCGCACAGGGCCACCAGGGCGTTGGCAATGACCACGCCCAGCACCTTCATGTTCCCCTTGTTCTGGGCCAGGGTGGTCACCAAGGTGCCGTTGTCCCCCACCGCCCGCAGCAGCAGGCCGGACTTGGTGCGGAAATACAGGTCCAGCAAAAGCTTGATGACCACCGCCAGCACCAGGGAGACCACCAACTTGCGCCCGGTGAGGGTCAAGTCCCCCAGCAGGGCCATGACGGGGGCAGAGGTGAAGATGGTGTCCACCGCCCGCTCCACGGTCACGTTGGACCCAGCGATGAGCAGATTGATGGACGACAGGGCGGTCATGGTGATGATGCCCGCCAGCAGATCCCGCACCCCCAGGCGCACGTGGATCAGGCCCGTGCACAGGCCGGCGATGGCCCCGGCTCCGGCGGCGCACAGCAGGGTCAGCCAGGGGTCCACGCCTCCCAGCAGGAGGATGGCTGTCACCGCCGCCCCCAGGGGGAAACTGCTGTCCACCGTCAAGTCGGGAAAGTCCAGGACGGAATAGGTGATGTACACGCCGTAGGACAGCAGCGCGTAGATCAGACCCTGGGTCAGGGTGGAAACGATCAAGTCGGACATTTCGCTCTCTCCTCCTTCTCTTGGGGGCCGGCGGCGATTACGCCTGGCCGCCGACCTCCTCTGCCTGCTGGGCGATCTCGTCGGGCAGGGTCAGGCCCAGCTTGGCAATGGCCTCACTGTTGGTATACAGGGAATAGTTCTCAATGATCTCATAGGGCAGGTCCTGGCAGGTGGCCTCGCCGGTGAGGATCTTGGCGGCCATCTTGCCCGTCTGGATTCCCAGCTGGACGTAGTCCAGGCCAGCCCCGGCCACGCAGCCCATCTTCATCTGCTCGATCTCGGAGCCGTAGACGGGGATGCCCGCCTCGTTGGTCTTTTCCAGGATGGAGCCCAGCACGCCCACCACGTTGTTGTCGGTGAGGTTGGAGAAGCAGTCCACCCCCTTGGCGATGAGGGAGTCCACTGCCTGGGTGACCTCAGACTGGGCGGTGACGCCCACAGCCTCGATGGTGAAGCCATAGTCAGCGGCCTTCTCCTGGTACACGCTCACGGAATAGACGGAGTTGGACTCGCTGGTGGTGTAGACGATGCCGATGGTCTTGGCCTCGGGCTGCAGGGCACGGATGAGCTCCAGCTGTCCCTCCACCGGCAGCACGTCGGAGGTGCCGGTGATGTTGCCGGCGTCCAGCTTGGCCCCCACGGGGTCGGTGATGGCGGTGAAGACGACGGGGATGTCCTTGTCCTCGGCGGCGGCGTAGCAGGCGGTAGCGGCGGGGGTGGCGATGCCCACCATCAGGGCCGCGTCCTCGGCGGAAAAGGCCTGGGCGATCTGGATGGCCAGGTTGTCGTCAAAGCTGGCGTTCTGGTAGTCGATGGTGTAGTCGGTGCCCTCCACCAGGCCGGCCTCCTGCAGGCCCTGGAGGAAGCCCTCCCGGCAATTGTCCAGGGAGCCGTGCTGGCCGTACTGGCAGATGCCGATGATGGGCACATCGCCGCCGGTCTCGCCGGAGGCGGTCTGGTCGCCGCTCTGCCCGCCGCAGGCGGCTAGGGACAGGACGGCGGTCACGGACAGGGCTCCGCAGAGCAGTTTCTTCAGGTTTTTCATGTTGATCTTCTCCTTTTGATTTGATGTTGTGTTTGATGGTGAGTGAGGCTCTCCCTGGTCAAATCATGGACAACAAAAAAAGCCCTGTTCCACTCGTTTCTTCAACGAAATGGGACAAGACTGACTCCTGCGGTACCACCCAAATTGACGCGCTGCGCCCGCTCTGTTCACGTACCATCATACGTGCCGCCCGGATAACGGGTGCGGTCCCCGTCGGCCACTACTGACCCCCTGCTGGGAGGCGTTCGCTCCGCCCTCGTAAGGCCATTCCCTTTTCACCGGTCCTACCGCACTTCCACCATCGGCGGCTCTCTGAAAGGCTGCGTGGAAAGGTACTCTTCTTACTCACTGGTTTGGTTTGTTAACTTACGTTTCATGATAGCACCTCCCCCCACCCCCGTCAAGCGGGCTTTTTGGCCAAAATAACCTCCTCATTTTTCGGTGCTTTCTCTCTTTTGCTGTGCCGCAGGCGGTTTTTCCTCATCGGTCGCCCAAAGGGCCCCTCCCGTCCCCGCCGGCGGCCGTCTTTTCCGGGAGTGTCTTTTTTTCCCAAAAGCGCCGCGGTAGCGCCGGCGCGAAGGGGGCGTGCCGGCACTGCCGCGGTATTTGCGCGAATCAGAACAAAGAGAGGGCATTCCAATTCTAGAAGAGATTACATTCAGAGAGGGGCGTCAAGCGCTCCGCTTTTTCATGCTCAGGTAGTCCGACCACTCCTGGGCCGCGGCGATGCCGCCCAGTCCAGCAGGCAGGACCATCAGCACATTGGGGGCGTGGGGCAGCATGCTCAGCGCCGTTACATAGGCAGCCAGTACCACCAGCCAAAGCAGCAGATATACAAGATGGGAAGTTCTGGTCTTCATTACAATGCTCCTTTCTCCAACAGGAAACGCAGAAGAGGGACTCTATTAAGAGAAATGAAGTTTTCCCGGCCGGGCTGCTTGCTTTCTCGATCTGTCTGCATTATACTAAATCCACCTGCCATTGTAAAACGAGGAAAACACACCCTTTTCATCAGTTTTTCTGGGGAAAAGAGACTCATCGAATACCCATCAGTTTTTTTGATGGAAAGGAGGCTCCATGGACCAAAACAAGTGCGTCGCCCTGCTCACCGCCATCGACCTGGGCAATCTCACCCGCGCTGCCGAACAGCTGGGCTACACCCAGTCCGGCCTGAGCTATGTCATCAAGGCCCTGGAAAATGAGCTGGGCTTCCCCTTGTTGGTCCGCTCCCGGGCCGGAGTGCGCCCCACGGAAAACTGTCAGCGTATCCTGCCTTTGCTGCGGGAGATCGAGCGGAAAAACCGCCAGCTGGAGGAGGAGGCCGCCGACATTCGGGGGCTGGCCGTGGGCACCGTGTCTCTGGCCACCTTTCCCTCCATCTCCCGGTTCTGGCTGCCGGAGATCCTGCGGGACTTCGCTCAGCAGTACCCCGGCATCACCGTCTCCATCCTGGAGACCGGCCAGGAGGAACTGGACGAGTGCCTGCGGGAGGGGGTGGTGGACCTGGCCTTCTGCAGCTACCACGCGGACACCCAGAACCAGTGGATTCCCTTCCTGGAGGACGAAATCTGGGCGGTGGTCCCCCAAAACCATCCTCTGGCGGGCTGCCCGGAACTCTCCCTGGCCCAGCTGGCCGACGAGCCCTTCATCCTGGAGGACCGGGCCTACGACTACGACATCACCCGGGTCATCCGGGAGGCCGGCGTCCACCCCAACGTCCGCTGGACCTCCAAGGATGAGCTGGCCATTCTGGCCATGGTCCGGCTGGAGCTGGGGGTCTCCCTCATGCCCGCCCTTTATCTCCACGAAACCCACCCTGGGGTGACGGTTCTGCCCCTGACCCCCCGGGCCCACCGGCAGCTGGGCGCCTCTGTGCCCGACCTGGAAAACCTCTCCCCCGCCGCCCGCCGCTTCCTCATCAGCGCCCAAAAGACCATGGGGGTCCCCCGGGACGGCAAGGCCGGCGGCGCCCAGCCCTAACCAAACGAAAAACCACCGGTTCCCAGGGAACCGGTGGTTTTTTTGCTGGGCTGACTCAAAGGGCGGGCTGGAGAATCTCCGCCCAGGCCTGGCCAAAGGTGACCATGCCGTCCCGGGTGGGGTGAACCCCGTTGACGGTCTCAAAGGTGACGTTCTTGGCGGCCAGATCGGCCACGTGGACGCCGGTCTCCTGGGCACATTCCCGGATGACCTGGTTATAGGGGGCAAAGTTCTCCAGATATTCCGGCTCGATGTAGTAGGGCCGGTCGAGAATGGGAGGCTCCCCCCGACAGAGGGTACCCACCCAGATCTGGGCGTTGGGGTAGAACTTCTGGAGGTTGTGGATCATCTCCAGATAATCCCGGCGGAAAAGGTCCAGCTCGATGTTGTTGGCGGCATCGTTGGTGCCAGTATAGACCAGAATGTGATCGGGAGAAGCCTCATCGGTGGCCAGGCCACGGATGCGGCCGGGCAGGGCGGCGGAATAGTGGCCCGTGTAGCTGACATAGGAACCCAGGAAGGAATTGTTCTTCAAAAACTCTCCCCCCACTTTTTGAATGGCCTGCATCCACCAAGTTCCCTCCACCGAGTCAAAGCCGGAGTAGGAAACGTAGCTGGCAGAATAAAGGCTGGCCACCATGGGGGTGTAGGGCGCGAAGGTGCTGATGCCGTCCCCTAGCACGGAGATCTTGGGCGCAGTCGTTTGAGACATGAAAAGTCCTCCTTTATCATATAAATGGGAATCGCAAATCGGCGCAGCTGTTTCTCTAATGGTATCTTACCAAAGTTCGAGAAAAATAGATGTTGCGTCGGCATCACTTTCGGGATGTTTTGTTGGTCTAACTTGTTATACCACAGACCGCCGGAAAGGGCAAGCAGCCTGATGGCAAAAGGCCGGTAAAATTTCTCCTCTTTCTCACTCACGCATAGCCGGCGGCCTCCATGGCCCGCAGCCAGCAAGTGGCCAGCTGATCCATGCCCACTCCCGTGGGGTGGAAGGCGTCCAAGGCAAGATAGCGGGTGCTTTGGGCCGCCAGGTCCACCAGCAGGCCGCCCTCCTGGGCCGCCGCTTCGCGAATGGCCGCGTTGTACGGCTCCATGCGCTGCAGGACCCCGCGCAGAGAGCCCTGGGTCCCCTCCACTTCTCCCAGCAACAACGTGCCGCAGAAGACCTGGGCCTGGGGATAGGCCTGGCGCAGCCGGACCAGGAGCAGGCGGTATTCCGCCTGAAAGGCCTCCAGGGGCACATAGAACATCACATCGTTCAGGCCGGCATAGAGCAGGACCCGCTGGGGCTGCCGCCCCTCCACCGTCAGCTGCCGAATGCGGTTGGGGGGAAAGCCGCCCATCTTGCCGGCGGTGCAGATAGTGTTGCCAGAAATGGAAAGATTGGACAGGAAGGTGCCACCCAAAGCCTGGATGACCTTCATCCACCAGGTGTCTTCGGCGCAGGCCACGCCAGTGGTGGCGGCCAGATCGGGCCCATAGTGGTCTGCCCCCCAGGGGGAATAGCCCTGAAAAGTGCTGATGGAATCGCCCAAAACGGAAAAATATTTCTCTCGGTGGTCCATGTCCGTCCACCTCCTGTATACAAAAATCCAAAGCCAGTATACCAAAGATCGGCAGAAAAGGAAACGAAAAATAGAGCAAAAAAGAATTTTGGGAAATTTTCGAATTCTGACGCAAATTTGTCCGAAAAGCACTGGACAATTGGGGGCGTTGGCTTTATTATATATAGTGTTTTAGTCTCCCTGCGGACTGAGGCAATTTTTTGGGGAAAAAGAGAATTTGGCAAGGAAAAAACAGAGGTGATGCTATGAAGCAAATGTTTTACGGCGGCGTCCACCCCGCCGAACACAAAGAAGCGACTGAGCAGAAACCGATCCAACCGCTGGCCAAAGCCCCGGCCCAGGTCGTCATCCCGATGTCCATGCACATCGGCGCGCCCTGCAAGCCTGTGGTGCAGAAAGGTGACACCGTCACCGTCGGCCAGCTGATCGGCGCAACTGCGGGCCTCGGTGCTCCCATCCACGCCAGTGTGTCTGGTACGGTGGTCGCCATCGAGCCGCGCCCCGGTACCGGCGGCGTGCCCACGCTTTCTGTTGTGATCGAGAATGACTTCCAGAACACCCTTTGCCCGGACTGCAAGCCGCGGGAGAATGTCGATGCCCTGACCTCTCAGGAAATCATCGACATCATCCGCGACGCTGGCTGTACCGGTATGGGCGGCGCGGGTTTCCCCACCCACGTCAAAATCGGTTCCGCAGTGGGTAAAGCAGACACCATTATCATCAATGGTGCCGAGTGCGAGCCCTACATTACCGCAGACCATCGCCTGATGCTGGAGCACGGCGAGAAGATCATCGGCGGCGCGCGCTTTATCATGAAGGCTCTGCAGCTGGATCACGTCTACATCGGCATTGAAGACAACAAGATGAACGCGGTCAACCACCTGAAGGAGCTGGTGGGCGATGCCAAGGACATCACCGTCCAGGCTCTGCACACCCGTTACCCCCAGGGCGCTGAGAAACAGCTGATCCAGGCCATCACCGGCCGTGAGGTCCCCCCCGGCAAGCTGCCGGCTGACGTGGCCTGCTGCGTGTTCAACGTGGCCACCACCGCCGCCGTCTACGACGCCGTGGCCCTGGGCCTGCCCGTGTATCAGCGAGTGATCACCATCACCGGCAGCGCGGTGAAGAACCCCGTCAACCTCTTGGCTCCTGTGGGCACCTCGTTCGCCCATCTGATCGAAGAGGCCGGTGGCTGGAACGGCACCCCCGCCCGTGTCATCTCCGGCGGCCCCATGATGGGCTTTGCCCAGTATGACATGTCCGTGACCATGGGCAAGGCCAGCAACTGCGTGCTGTGCCTGACCAAGGAGGATCTGCCCGCGACCAGCGAGAACCCCACCTGCATTCGCTGTGCCCGCTGCGTCAACGTCTGCCCCATGCACCTGACGCCTCTCTTCATGAACATGTTCGCCAAGGCCCGCCGCTGGAGCGAAGTGGAAGAGGAATACCGCGTGATGGACTGCATCGAATGTGGCAGCTGCCAGTACATCTGCCCGGCCAGAATTCCTCTGGTCCAGCAGTTCCGCACCGCAAAGTTTGCCATCCGCCAGCAGGCGGCCAAGAAGTAAGGAGGGGAAAGCATGGAAGAGTATAAACTGAGCGTCGCCTCCTCGCCCCACGCATCATCCCCCGTCGGGACCAAGCACCTGATGCGGGATGTTCTCATCGCCCTGATCCCTGCCATGGCGATGGGCATCTGGGTCTTCGGGCCGCGCGCACTGACCACCACCCTGGTGTCGGTGATTTTCTGTGAAATTTTTGAGTGGGGCTACTGCAAACTGTTGCACAAGCCCATTCCCTGCGGGGATCTGTCGGCCGCCATCACCGGCGTGCTGCTGGTGTTCGTATGTCCGGTCACCCTGCCTTACTGGACCATCATCATCGGCGACTTCTTCGCCATCGTGGTGGTCAAGCAGCTCTTCGGTGGCCTGGGCACCAACTTCCTCAACCCCGCCCTGGCCGGCAGAGCCTTCCTGATGCTCTGCTACCCCGTGCCCATGACCACTTGGGTGCTGCCCGGTAAGGAGAACTGGGCTTCCGTTTTCTCCGCCACCGACGCGGTGACCGGTGCTACCCCCCTGGCTGTGGACTACATGAAAGGCGGCGTGATGCCCGACGTCTCCCTGGCTGATATGTTCATCGGGAACATCGGTGGCTGCGTGGGTGAGGTTTCCACCATCGCCCTGCTCATCGGTGGTATCTACCTGATCGCCAAGGGCGTCATCCGCATCCGCATCCCCCTGGCCTACATCCTCACCGTGGCCGTGCTTACCCTGATCTTCTCCCGGGCTCCCGAAGGCGTCAACGTCTTCACCTGGATGCTCTATGAGATCTTTGCCGGCGGTCTGTTCCTGGGTGCCTTCTTCATGGCTACCGACTACGTGACCAGCCCCAACACCCCCAAGGGTGAGGTGATCTTCGGCATCGGCGCCGGCCTGCTGGTGGTCTTTATCCGCTACTTCGGCGGCTATCCCGAGGGTGTGTGCTACTCCATCCTCATCATGAACATCTGCGTCTGGCTCATCGACAAGGCCACCCTGCCCAAGCGGTTCGGCGTGACCGCCGAGATGCGTAAGGCGGAGAAGGAAAAGGCCAAGGCCGCAAAAAAAGCTGCAAAGGAGGGCGCTGAAGCATGAGCACTGCAAAGAAAGAACCCGGACTGGCTATGCTGGTTATCGTTCTGGCCCTCATCTGTTTGGTGGTGGCTGCCCTGCTGGGCCTGGTCAATCAGGTTACGGCCCCTGCCATCAAAGCAAATAATGACAAAACCATCCAGGACTCCTTGACGGTGGTTCTGCCTGCAGACTCCTATGAGGAAGTGGAATACACCGGCGGCGATGTCACCCTGGATACCGGCACCACCGTGCCTGTTCTGGCCGTGTACAAAGCTGGCGACGAGGGATATGTGGTGGAGACTAACTCCCCCAACGGCTTCGGCGGCGCCATCGACATGATGGCGGGTATCAACTCCGCCGGTGAGGTCACCGGTCTGGCCATCATCAGTCACTCTGAGACCTCCGGTCTGGGTTCCAAAGCCACTGAGCCTGAATGGCAGGAACAGTTTAAGGGCGCTACCGATCTGGTCTCCGTGACCAAGGACGGCGGCACCATCAATGCCATCACTGGCTCCACCATCACCTCCCGGGCAGTTTGCGACGGCGTCAATGCCGCCCGTGCTGTTGTGGAAGCACTGGGTTAAGGAGGGACCGAGAGAATGAATGTAAAAAAGCAATTTATGGACGGCCTCATTACCCAGAACGCGGCCTTGGTCCAGCTGCTGGGCATGTGTCCCCTGCTGGCCATCACCACCTCGCTGTTCAACGGTCTGGGCATGGGCGTGGCTGTTATCATTATCCTGACCTGCTCCAACGTGGTTATCTCTGCTCTGCGGAAGATCATCCCCAATAAGGTCCGTATCGCCTGCTACATCGTCGTTATCGCCGGCTTCGTGACCATGGTCGACCTGCTGCTCAAGGGCTTCGTCCCCGCACTGTCTGCCAGCCTGGGCCTGTTCATCCCCCTGATCGTGGTTAACTGCGTCATCCTGGGCCGTGCAGAGGGCTTTTCCTCCAAGAACGGCATTGGCGCTTCCGCACTGGACGGTATCTTCCAGGGCTTTGGCTACATGGTTGCTCTGGTGATCATGAGTGTGGTGCGTGAGTTCCTGGGCGCCGGCACCTTTGGCGGCGGCCTGCTCAACGACGGCAAGGGTATCCAGATCCTGCCTTCCGGCACCGAGGCTCTGGGCATGATCCTGCCTGTGGGCGGCTTCCTGACCCTGGGCGTGGTCATCGCCGTTGTGCAGTACTTTATGAACAAGCCCAAGAAGAATAAGGAGGTGGCGAAGTAATGGAAAGTATCACCAGCCTGCTTTCGATCGCCTTGGGCGCGATTTTGGTCAACAACTTCGTCCTGTCCCAGTTCTTGGGCATCTGCCCCTTCATGGGCGTGTCCAAGAAGGTGGAGACCGCCCTGGGCATGGGCATGGCAGTTACCTTTGTTATGGGTGTGGCCTCTGCGGTCAACTGGCCCATCAATGAGTTCCTCAACGCCAAGGGTCTGGACTTTATGCAGACCGTGACCTTCATCCTGGTCATCGCCTCTCTGGTGCAGTTCGTGGAGATGTTCCTGCAGAAGGCAATGCCCTCCCTGTACGAGGCTCTGGGTGTGTATCTGCCCCTGATCACCACCAACTGCGCCGTGCTGGGCGTGACCCTGCAGAACGCGCAGAAGTCCTACAACTTCGGCGAGAGCCTGACCTATGGTATTACCGGCGGTCTGGGCTTCCTGCTGGCCATCGTCCTCTTCGCCAGCGTGCGGGAGCGGATGGAATTTGCCAAGTGTCCCAAGTGCTTTGAAGGCTTCCCCATCGCTCTGGTGGCGGCCAGCCTGATCTCTCTGGCATTTATGGGCTTCTCTGGCCTGAAAGTTTGGTAAGGGAGGCGAAGAGAGAATTATGAGTACTACGATTTTAGCACCCATTGTACTGTGCGTACTGGGTATCATTTTCGGCGCCATCCTGGCGGTGGCCTCGAAGGTCTTCGCCGTGGAAAAGGACCCCCGGGAAGAGGCCATTACGGAATGCCTCCCCGGTGCCAACTGCGGCGGCTGCGGCTATCCTGGCTGCGGCGGCTATGCCAACGCTGTGGTGAAGGGTCTGGCTCCCGTGGATGCCTGCTCCCCCGGCGGCCCTGAGGTTGCCAAGCAGATCGGCGCCATCATGGGCGTGGAAGTGGAAGAGGGCGCTCGGAAGATCGCCCAGGTCATGTGTACCGGCGGCGGACATGCCAAGACCCGTTATGACTACGTGGGTCTGGAGAGCTGCCTGGCGGTTACCCGGGTCTCCTCCGGCCCCCTGCAGTGTTCCTATGGCTGTCTGGGCGGCGGCGACTGCGTGGACGCCTGTAAATTTGACGCCATCCACATCGTAAACGGTGTGGCCAAGGTGGACTTCGACAAGTGCGTGGCCTGCGGTGCCTGCGTGGATGCCTGTCCCAAGAACATCATCCGCATCGTGCCCCTCAACTCCAAGAAGTACACCGAGATCCCCTGTGCTTCCAAGGACAAGGGCCCCGTGGTCCGTCAGGCTTGCGACAACGGCTGTATCGGCTGTAAGCTCTGCGTGAAGGCCTGCCCCAAGGAAGGCGCCATCGTGGTGGAGGATTTCCTGGCCAAGATCAACTACGACATCTGCATCGGCTGCGGCCTGTGCTCTCGCGCCTGCCCCCGTCAGCTGATCACCGTGGACGGCAAGGTCCTGCCTCCCAAGCCCAAGAAGCCCGCTGCACCTAAGGCCGACGCCCCTAAGGCAGAGGCCCCCAAAGCGGAAGCTCCCAAGGCCGAGCCCGCTCCTGCCGCTGAGGCCCCCAAGGCTGAAGCTGCTCCTGCGGAGGCTCCTAAGGCAGAGGAAGCTCCCAAGGCGGAGTGATCTTCGACAAGTTCCTGTCAAAAAACCCGGGATGGAATTCTTTCCATCCCGGGTTTTTGTCGTGTGCTCTTCAGCAGCCGCCGCTCTTGCGCTGGGAGAACTCATAGGAGGCACATTCCGTGCAGGCGCACTCCTTGCTGGTGGGGCCACAGCAGCCCACCTGAATGGAGGAGAGGGAGCAGGCGCTCTTGGCGCTGTTGTGGTGGGCGCAGCTGGAAACAGAACACTTGATGCTGGTGTTGGCATTCATACGGTCATTCATGGGAAAACCCTCCTTTTGAAAGTCTATGGATAGTATGGGCCGTTCCCGCCCCTTTATACTTCGTCTGACGGCTTTTTCCCTTGGTCCAACCGCGGCTGTCCCGCATACAATAGGACGTAAGGAGGTGACGCCAATGGATCTGCGAGGAAACCAGATTACCGTAGGTGAGCTGCTGGCCAATCCCCGTGCCCGGCAGGTGCTGCAGCAGCACTTTCCCCAGGCCTTTCGTCTGCCTGTTTTGACCAAATCGGGCACCATGACCCTCGCCACGGCCATCAAGCTGGGCGCGGCCTACGTACCCAGGAAGGCCATTCAAGAAGCGCTGGAAGAACTCAGGGCCCTGTAAGGAGCCTTTCCCAGGGGCTGGTTGCCGGCCAGCCCCTACATAGTGCCGCGGGCCAATTTCTCAAAGAAAACCCATCCTATTTTGCAAAAAAAGATTGACAAAAACATGGAAATGTGCTATCCTAAATAAGCTAACGGTTCCGGGAACTGTCCCTATGCGGGTGTAGTTCAATGGTAGAATCCCAGCCTTCCAAGCTGGTCGCGTGGGTTCGATTCCCATCACCCGCTCCATCTGCAAAGCTGACAGCCTCGGGTGCCGGTTTTGCAGATGGCAGTGGCAGAGGGCCGTTGCTGTGGGATGATCAGTTTGAGATATGCGCCTGTAGCTCAGCTGGATAGAGCAACTGCCTTCTAAGCAGTGGGTCAGGGGTTCGAGTCCCTTCAGGCGTGCCAAAATTTTCTTCGCCCTGTGTGGCAGCGATTTGGTGGGTGTAGCTCAGTTGGTTAGAGCACCGGATTGTGGTTCCGGGTGTCGAGGGTTCGAGTCCCTTTACCCACCCCAGACATCTCGGGAGAGAGCCGGAGCATCGGTTCCGGCTCTCTTCTCATAGAGAGTGCTTTTCCCTGTACGATGGGGTGTCGCCAAGTGGTAAGGCACGGGACTTTGACTCCCGCATTCGCTGGTTCGAGTCCGGCCACCCCAGCCAATTTGACCCGTTAGCTCAGTTGGCAGAGCACCTGCCTTTTAAGCAGGGTGTCCGGGGTTCGAATCCCCGACGGGTCACCAAGATAAGTTGACAAATTTCTCGTTGAAATTTGTCAACTTTCTTTTTATCTCAAAGTATATAATTGATTGGTCCGCAGCGGTTTCCGTTGCGGCTATTTTCATTTCAAGTAGGCAGTACCTGGACTTCGGAAAGCTTTTAAGACGGCAATTCTAAAGTGGCGCGGCGCAGATGCTACGGCTATCAGACTGCGCCAGACGGCACACTGGTCATTGATCATCAAGAAGCTGGAGTCGTTCTCTGTACCTTCGAGCAGTATAAGGCTGGGAAAAGTCTTGGTAAGATTGCCGCTGGCTTTGAGGAACAGGATATTCTCCCTCCAACAGGAAAGCCAAAGTGGAATCGGGAAGCAATTGACAAGTTGCTCTCCAATGGAAAATGTGCAAACCGTATACTCCTTCAGAAAACGTTCAGCACCAGCTCTATCCAAATTAAAAATGATGGCCGCATAGATCCGTATCTCTATATCGACTCTCATGAGGACATTATTTCTGATGGATTGTTTGAGGCGGTACAGGAAGAATTGTGTAACCGTTCGAAAAATCTCGATTCAGGACTTTCCAAGACTCAGGGGTTTTGATAAAATACAAACAAATACTGCCCTGGTAGGGATAATAATGGCAAATATAATCCATATTTCTCCCGTTGAGATGGATCTGCCGAGGGAAATGAGACAACTGCGTGTAGCGCTACTGGCGTGTCAGCACCGAACAGGAAGAACAGGACAGCAGCATTGATTTACAAGAGATATTATCGCCAGCTAATTGAAGGAAATCCAAACTGGGCAAATGCGGGGATTTTTCCGAGAGAGTGTCTTGGCTGAATCTGAAAGAACGGCCTACATTGGGGAAAATGCCGAAAGAAGCAAATTGACTTGATTCTGACAAAAGTCATGAGCCGATTTGGACGCAATACTTTGGATATGCTCAAGATATTACGGGAACTTCGTGGGTTGGGTGCTGACGATATTTTGAGCGTGAAAATCTATGGCTGCATAACCAGTAGTTTGAAACGCTAGTCGCAATGCTTTTTGCCTCTGCCCAGGCGGAGAGGAGAATATGAGTCAAAACATAACACGGGGCATCAAGCAAGGATTTGAGAGCGGTACTTCGGGCAATGCCGATTTTGTGTGCTTCGGTTATAAGTGAGACGATGACGGTAGGTTGACGATTGACGAACCAGATGCAAAAACTCTCCGAAAGCTGTTTGAAATGCGGACGGCTGGAAAAAGCCTTGGCGCGATATCTGACTGGTTATATGAACAAGGAATCCCTTCGCCCACAGGCAGACGCCGCTGGAGCCGGAAAACCATTAGCAAACTCCTTAAAAATGAGAAATATTTAGGAAATGTTTTACTTCGGAAAACCTATGTAAAAGACCTCCTTTCCGGAAAACAAATTAAGAATAGCGGAGAAAAGAACCAATATTTATACTAGGAACATCATCCGGCAATTGTGAGCACGGAGTTATTCGAAATAGTAAACCGGAGAAGAAACGCAAAGAAGTAACTTCTAAATTAAAATTGGTGGAGATATCTTCATGTCAAAATAATACCAGTAGCAAGCGTCCCAGAACTAATGGAAATTTGGGATTGAAACGCAAATACAATAGTACCAGAAGAATTGGGTAAACGCTCAGACACCAAAGTCTGGTGGATCTGCCCTAATGGCCATGACCACTATCTGCAGAGCCCTAGACAAAAGTCGAAGAATTTAGGATGTCCAAAATGCAACATTAAACACAGGGCAGAGCAAAGAACTGCCAATAGAATTCAAGAAAAAGGTTCTCTTCTAAAAATATAGCCAGAAATTGCTTCGGAATGGGATTGTGACAAAAATGAAATATCTCCCGAGGAAGTGCTTGCAGGATCGCATGTGAAATATTGGTGGAAGTGTAGTTATTGTAGTCAATCATATTTGATGTCCCCCAATATGCGATCAAGCAAAAAGCGTGGTTGTCCAGACTGCGGAATTAAAAAAAGAGGAGTATCAAAAAACAAAAATCTTTTAAATAAATATGGGAGTTTAGCTAAAACACATCCCTTTATTGCAGAAGAGTGGTCTTACGAAAATAATAACGATACTCCCGATAATGTACATGCTGGCATGCCTGACATACGATGGTGGAAATGTCCGTATGGACACCCTTCTTATCAGCAGGCTATTCGAGATAGAGTAAGGCGCGGATATGGTTGTCCATTATGCCACGGCGAGAACCAAACTTCTTTTCCAGAACAGATAATATTCTACTACATAAAAAAAGTTTTTCCAGATGCACAAAATCGCTACAAGGACACGGGCTTTGAACTTGATATCTATATTCCCAACCTTAAAGTAGGTATCGAATATGACGGCGCTTATTGGCATAGAAACAAAGCGCTAAAAGAAAGGCAAAAAGATTCCCATTTTTCCAACAAAGGTATTCGAGTCATTCATGTAACAGAGAGTAATGACAAAGAGAATATCAAAAATACGAATTATATCCCTGTAAAAATCACTTCCGACTATAGCTACTTAGATTTTGTAGTTAAAAAAATTGGGGTGCTGCTGGGCATAACTATTGACAATGTGGATGTCAAAAGAGATACACAAGTTATTTGGCGTAAATACATATTATTAAAAAAGCAAAATTCATTAGAAATTGTTTTCCCTAATATTTCACAGGAATAGGACTACAAGAAAAATACGATCACGCCAGACAAGGTAACTCCATTTTCAAGAAAAAAGGTATTTTGGCTATGTTCAAATTGCGGAAACAGCTATCAGATGGTAATTGGAGACAGAACTGGTAATAAAAAATGTGGCTGTCCCAAATGTGGATTTGAAAAAAGAAATAAAATGCAGCGCGCAATCAAAGAAAAAAATATATCTCGTATAGCAGAATATAGAAAAGATAATCCTCATTCATCTATTTCAGAATGCGTTCGTTCCCTTAATTTAAGTTATCCAACAGTAAAAAAATATTGGGAAAGCAAAATTTAACATACTAATTGGGTTTGAGTGAGGGCCTGGGACGGTCCTTGAAACTGTCTATCCATTTCAGAAAGCGCAAAAATCAGCCCAAAATAGCGTATGTTTGCATGTATCGTGCTGTCAAATTCCTGTCAAAAATAGACCGCCTTGCTTTGTGCTGGGCGGTCATTTCTCTTGATCCTTTCCATGTGCTTTTCCATATATCAAATGCTTGTAAGACTCCAGGACAATCCCCGCACTCAGCACGGAAGTCTGCTATGGGTCTCTTGCCACGCCCCCAGCCTTACCGCGCTTTCTAGGGCCTATACAAGCCCTGAAATGGCGTGTAGAAGCTGCTATGATGCTATGGAGGGGGAGGATGTTATCAAAGGGATCGCGGCCATGTAGAGCCCTTCTATTGCCCCTGACAATCAGAGGTTCCAAAAGGCTCATGTAACAAGTTATTTTTCAAAAAGAAAAAAACAGGACAGTCGATTGACCGTCCTGTTCTCTGTGTTGGCGTTACCTATTTTCCCGGTTCGTCTCCAAACAAGTATCTTCGGCGCGAGTGAGCTAACTTACTTTCTTGTGAACAAGAAAGTAAGCAAAGAAAACTTTAAACTGGCTCGGTCTCGAGACGTTTGTGGGTGACGAACGCCCGTGGACTTCATTGCCGTGGTTCCGTTTCCTTCTCCTTTTTTGTTCGCAAGAGAGAAGATGCTTGCACACCCTCAAAACCGAACAAAGTAACCGCCATCCTCTAAGCAAGCGCCTGCATTCCTTACTCTTAACCTGAGACTCAGGTCAAGCCCTCGGCTGATTAGT
>SFLH01000020.1 GCA_004554585.1 Clostridiales bacterium
TCACGATCTTGTCCTGATCCGTGAACGCTGCGCCTGCGCCCATGACCATGACAGAGAGCATCATAGCCACGCAGAGCACCAGGCTCAGAACCTTCTTCCGGTCTCAGGGGCTGGTTTTCAACCCCTTCCCCGCCCTTTCCCCACATTTTTCCCACATCCTTCCCACGAAAAAAGGGGAAAAACCGCTAGGAAAATGGGCAGGGCAAGCGCCAGCCGGAGCAGAGGGCTTTCACCGGAAATGTCTCTGTAGCACGGACAGTGCCAGGGCCCGGTCCCGGCCAATCCAGCAAAAAAACACGGGGGGAGAGGCCGACGGCCTCTCCCCCCGCAGCACGCATGACAGCTCGCGCCGCGTTTACACCTCCATGATCACTGGCAGGATCATGGGATTGCGCTTGGTCTTTTTATAAAGGTAGCGGGACAACTCACTCTTCATGGCGGACTTGATGGTGGCCCAATCCACGATACCCCGAATCTGACAGGTGCCCAGAGCCTCCAGCGCCACATCCCGCAGCTCTTCCATCAGGCTCTCCGACTCCTTCACGTACACAAAGCCCCGGGTGATGATATCAGGCCCGGAGACCAGGTCCCCGGTCTCCCCGGACAGGGAGACCACCACCACGATCATGCCGTCCTGGGCCAGGTGGCGGCGGTCCCGCAGGACCACGCTGCCCACGTCGCCCACACCATAGCCGTCCACAAAGACCCGGCCCGAGGGGACCGTGCCCCCCAGCTGGGCGGAATTGGGCGTGAGCTCGATGATCCGGCCCACGTCGGCGATGATGATGTTCTGGGCGGGGGTGCCCATCTCCTGGGCCACCCGGGCGTGGGTCTGCAGATGCCGCTGTTCCCCATGGACAGGAATGAAAAACTTGGGGCGAACCAGGGCATGGATGATCTTCAGCTCATCCTGGCAGGCGTGGCCGGAGACGTGGAGGGCGCCGGCGTTCTCGCTGACCACCTCCGCCTTTTTCCGGTAGAGTTCGTTGATGATGTTGTTCACGGCGTTTTCGTTGCCGGGGATGGCCGAGGCCGAGATGATCACCCGGTCCCCCGCCTGGATGTCCACCTGCTTGTGGGTGGAGAAGGCGATGCGGAAGAGGGCGGACATGGCCTCCCCCTGGCTGCCGGTGGTGATGATGCACACCTTCTCCCGGGGCAGGGACTTGATGTGGTTGATGTCCACCAGAATGCCCTGGGGGATCTCCGTATAGTCCAGCTCCGTGGCCACCCGCATGGAGTTCTCCATGCTCCGGCCGGTGACGGCCACCTTTCTGCCATACCGGGCCGCCACGTTGATGATCTGCTGGATGCGGTCCACGTTGGAGGCAAAGGTGGTCACGATGATCCGTTCCTTGCATCCCTTGAAGAGCTCGTCAAAGCTGGCGCCCACCGCCCGCTCCGACCGGGTGTGGCCGGGGCGCTCTACGTTGGTGGAGTCGGCCAGCATGGCCAGCACCCCTTCCTTGCCCAGTTGGCCCAGGCGGGTCAGGTCCATGATCTTGCCCTTGATGGGGGTGGGGTCGATCTTGAAGTCCCCCGTGTGGACCACCACGCCCACCGGGCAGCGGATGGCAAAGCTCACCGCGTCGGCAATGGAGTGGTTGGCGTGGATGAACTCCACGGAGAACTTGCCGGCGTGGATGGTGTCCCCGGCCTCGCAGGTGACCAGCTTGGTGGAGTCGAGCAGCTTGTGCTCCTCCAGCTTCAAGCTCACCAGGCCCAGGGTCATCCGGGTGGCGTAGATGGGGGCGTTGAAGGACCGCAGCACGTAGGGCAGGGCGCCGATGTGATCCTCGTGCCCGTGGGTGAGAAAGATGCCCCGGATCTTGTCCTTGTGCTTGATGAGGTAGCTCACATCGGGGATCACCACGTCCACACCGTACATGTCGTCGTCGGGGAATCCCATGCCTACATCCACGATGATGATGTCGTTGCCATACTCGTAGACGGTGAGGTTCTTGCCAATCTCGTTCAGGCCGCCCAAGGGAATGATTTTCAGTTTTTCTGCCATAATATCTCCTTTTCTTCCAAATTCCGCTGCCACCAAAAACAGGGACACAAAAGAAAGGCATTCCTCCGGCCGAACCCGTTCGCCCTGTCCCGCGACGGGTGTGGTCAGGCTGCCTCTGGTCCCGCAGATCCATCGGTGGTCTGTGCGGTAGGTAATATCTGGTGCCGCGAAGCGGCGGTTTCACAAAGTAAAAAAACAAGCTGTCAAAAAGCCGTGCCCAGCAGGTTTTCATTCATCCCTGGTAGTATAGCACCATTTGGGGAAAAAGTATACATATTTTTCGTGCCCCCTGGGAATTCCCCCCAGAATGTGGTAGGCTAAGAGAAAACCGCCCCCCACCGGGGAGACAGGAGGACACCATGAACATCCAGATCTTTGGCAAGGCAAAATCCTTTGAAACCAAGAAGGCCGAGCGCTACTTCAAAGAGCGCCGGATCAAGTATCAATACATCGACCTGGGCAAATACGGCATCAGCAAAGGGGAGCTGACCAGCGTGCTGCGCAGCGTCAAGTTGGCCGACCTCATCGACCCCAAGCACCCGGACGCGGCCCTGCTGACCTACCTGGCCTACGACCAGGACAAGGTGGAAAAGCTCCTGGACAACCCCACCCTCCTCCAGGCCCCCATCGTCCGCAACGGCAAGCAGGCCACCGTGGGCTATCAGCCCGAAGTCTGGAAGGGCTGGGAATAACGGCGACTTTTTTGGGACAGGCGGCGCATCCCCCTCTTGCAAAAATAGAACATATGTTCTATAATGATCCCATCAAGGATCAGGAGGGAATGACATGGGAAAACACACCGACCAGCGAGACCGCACCCTTTGTCTCGTCCGTATTTTATATGAGCAGACCGACGAAAAGCATCCCCTGACCACCCCCCAGCTCATTCGCCGGCTGGAGAAGGCCGGCCTGACTGCCGAGCGCAAGAGCGTCTACCGGGACTTGGGCGCCATGGAGAAGTGGGGCTTTCCCATTGACCACCGCCGGGGCCTGGGGGGCGGCTGGTATATGGCCAGCCACCCCCTGGACCTGGATGCCCTCCAGGCCGCCGTGGACGCCTTGGCCGTCTATCCCTGGGTCTCCGAAACACTGCGGGGACGGGCCCTGGCCCAGCTGTCCCGTCTGGCCTCCAACCATCAGCGGGCCCAGCTGCGCCGGCCGGTGGCTCTGTCCCCCCGGGGCGGGCGGGCGCCGTCCTCGGTGCGCCAGGCGCTGGACCGGGTCTATGCCGCCCTGCAGGAGAGCCGCGCCCTGAGCTTCCACCCGCTGGACTACGACCTGAACCAGGGCTGGGTGGCCGAAGAGGACACCATGGTGATCACCCCCAAAGGGGTCCTGTGGTTCCAGGAGCAGTACCACCTGCTGGGCTGGGACCACAGGACCGGCCGCTTGGGGCTCTATCGTCTGGACCGGATGGACCAGGTCAAAGTCACCGGTCTGCCCGCCCAGGGGCCCCAGAGCGATCCGGCCCGGCTGGTGTCCGCGCCCTTCGGCCTGGATGACCGCCGGCGGGAGCGGATCCGCCTGCGCTGCGCCCCGGCCATGGCGGTGGAGGTGCTGGACCACCTGGGCCCGGGGGCCCAGATCACCCCGGAGGAGGGCTGCTTCACCGTCACGGCCGAGGTCATCGTGGGGCCTGCCTTCTGGGGCTGGCTGGCCGCCCATGGGGACCAGGCCGCGCTGGTGTCCCCTTCCTGGGCCGCGGCGCTGTGGAACACCCGCTACTGTCCCCGGCTGGGGGCGGGGGTGCACAGCGGGCACGAGGAACGGCGGGCCATCTGAGCACGTCGTTGGTTGAGACAGAGGGAGCTGGACGCGGACGCGGCCGGCTCCCTTTTTCGCGCCGGCCGGCACGGCCAGCAAGGGGAAAGTAAAAAAAGTAGCGGACAGGAAAAAACTGTTATATAATATAATGGTATTATTCATTGCGGCAAACGCAGGAAGGAAGCTGTGACATGTATCACGAGATTCAAAAGATCGTCTCCATCACCACGCGCAACAACATCAAGTTGGTCCCCCTTACCTGCGCCTATGTGGAACAGCTGGCCCGGGGGATCGGCATGTCGCCGGAGAAGACCGCGACCATGTCCGCCGTCACCCAGGCCATTCTCAACCGGCGGATGACCTACGCCTTCCAGGGCATCGGCGAGATCACCCTGGACATCTTTGCGGGCCTGGACCGGCTGGTGCTGGAGATCGCGGACAAGGGCATGCCCTATTGGCTGGACATTGAGAAAGAGCTGGAGGTCTATCCCCAAAAGGCCGACCAGTACAGCATCAAAAAGCTGGGCCGGGAGGGCCAGCGCCTGTCCATGTGCTTCTATCTGGAGCCGGACATCGACATCCTGGCCTTCAAAAAGCAGGACGACGTGGAGGAGACCCTCCTGGACGACGACCTGCGGGTCTACCGGGTGACCGACACGGACAAGGACATCAACGAGGTCATGAAGTGCATTTATTACAACTACGGCTATGAGTACCCCAACCCCCTCATCTACGAGCCCGCCCAGATGAAGGCCCTGCTGGCCGAGGGCCGCCAGCGGTCCTACCTGGCCCTCAACGGCCATCAGCAGGTGCTGGCCCACGGCGCCCTCTCCTTCCACGGGGAGTACCCCGGCGTGCCGGAGGTCAGCGGACTGGTGTCCAAGCAGTTCTGCCGGGGGCACAACGTCATGGGCCGTTTGGTGGACGGGATGTGCCAGGCCGCGGCGGCCGAAGAGGGACTCAACGGCCTCTTCGCCATTCCGGTGGCCTTCCACCCCTTCTCCCAAAAGATCTTCAACCGCCAGGGCTTTGTGGCCACCGGGGTGCTGGCCCATTACGTCCCCTCCAAGCGGGTGGGGGCCTATGGGGACGGCGACCGGCGTATGGACGCCTTCCTCTGCGCCAAGCTCTTCCGCCCGGCGGGGGTGAAGTCCCTCAGCGTGCCCGCCAAGCACCAGGACATGGTGGCCAAGCTCTACCGGCAGCTGGGCCAGGACTGCGTCATGGCGGCGCCGGAGCCCCTGGGCGGGGAAACCGCGTACGACGTGGAGTATGTCCAGGACATGGCGCTGGTGGAGATGAAGGTGGACAATGCCGGCGAGACCTTCGCCGAGGACCTGGAGCACATGCTGCTGGACTTTTACCGCAATGGCATTGAGCTGGTGAAGCTCTGCCTGAACATCTCCAACCCCTCCGCCGCCCGGGCTTACGCGCTCTTGGAGGCCAAGGGCTTCTTCTTCGCTGGGGTCCTGCCGGGCTCCGCCGGCGGGGAGTACATGATCCTCATGCACCTGATGGAACTGCCCATGGCCTGGGACAAGGTGGTGGCCGTGGAGGGCTACCAGGAGCTGCTGGACTACGTGCGGGAGCATGCCCAAGGCTGACGGCCCCTCTCCCGCGAATCTTTCTGCAAACATCCCTCTCCCTGGAAAAATTTCCTAGGGAGAGGGATACCTTATATTATTAAGAGAAAAGGGCGCGCTGCCCTGCTGGAAAAGCGCGGCGCCGCCGGGATTTTCTACAAGATATGGTGCTTTTTCGGCCTTTTTGGCACAAAATGAACAAAATTTTCGTTGGAAACCTAGGGGGCAGATGGGTTTGTAACCATTTTGTAACCTTATTACCGTTTTGTTACAAAGCGAAATTGAGCCTTTACAAATTCGAAAAGATTTCGTATAGTAATGTCAGGACACATCCAGCCTGCTGCGCCCGGCGCAGATACCGCAACGGCATGCCACAGTATGTGTGCCGGACAAGGTCTGGCAGGGATGGGTTCAAAAAATTTTAAAGGAGGAACACCTCTATGAGAAACCTGAAGAAGGTTCTGAGCCTGGTGCTCTGCGTGGCTATGATGCTCTCTGTCATGGTCATGGGCGCCGGCGCAGCGTTCACTGATCAGGACAAGATCGTGAACGAAGAGGCCGTCGACATGATTTCCGCACTGGGCATCGTGGACGGCTACGAGGACGACAGCTTCCAGCCCGAGAAGAACATCGAGCGCGGTGAAGCTGCCAAGATGATCGCTGTCATGCTC
>SFLH01000011.1 GCA_004554585.1 Clostridiales bacterium
GACGCGGTGAAGTGGGCTGTGGGCTCCGGCCTGGTCAACGGTGTGGAAGGCAACGCTCTGGCTCCTCAGGGCACCTCCACCCGCGCGCAGGCCGCCACCATCCTCATGCGGTTCGTGGGCTGATTCTTCGCGGATCAAAAATCTCGTACACAAAACGGGGAGCGGCCTCCGGGCCGCTCCCTGACGCAGACAAACACCGCGCGCCTTCCTCTGGGGAGAGGAGAGCGCGCGGTGTTTCCTTTTGGCGTTTTGGCCGGCTCAGCGGGTGTACTCGGCGTACTGCAGCATGTTCCGCAGCAGATACAGCAGCCCCAGCGCCACGGGGATATTCACGATTCCCGCCGTCAGCAGACCGGCCGCGGGTCCGCCGGGCAGCCCCAGGCCCACCATCAGCGCCAGGGCGATCAGGACCCCAGGCAGGGTAAGCAGGATGAGAATGAGGAAGTAGAGGAAAAAGACCAGGGCCTTGCTGGCGCCGCTCCAAAACCGTTCCAGCAGAAGGTTGCCACTCTGGAAGAGCAGGGCGTAGCTGACCCGGGCAAAGACACACACCACGATCTCCACCGGCCCCAGGCCCAGGATGAGGCCCACGGGGACAAAGACCACGATGGCTTCGGTGAGCACCGAGGGGAGCAGTTCCCGCAGGCACTGCAGGAGCTTGGCAAAGGGGGGCTCGGGCACCAGGTAGACGAAGGGTTTGTACAGCTCCCGATTGATCCGGCTCTGCCCGGCGCTGAACAGCTGCAGGTAGACCGACAGGAAGAACACCGGCAGAATGCCCCCGGACCGTGTGAAGAAGGAAAAGGCAATGAGAACCACCGCGAAGATCAGGCACACCGGGGGCAGGAGCAGGATGCCGCCCCGGCGGTTCTCGATCTTGTGCTTGTAGTAGAAGGCGGAGGCTCCCCAGCCGCCCTTCAGGCCCATGGCGCCCACTCGGACCTTGCCGGGAACGGCCTCCATGGTGCCCTCTTTCTTGGCGGCGATGGCCGACTGGGCCAGCTCCGCCGTGCGCAGCACGTCCTCGTACCAGTCCTGGTCAAAGTGGGTCAGCAGGAAGAGGATCACCAGAAACAGGGCCAGACACAGGGCCAACCCCGGCCACCAGGGCCCCAGGCCCAGGAAGGCGGAGAAGGACCAGCCCAGCCAGCCCCCCACAGGGAAGAGGTGGACGGGCAGCCCGTTGGCGGCCTCTACCAGCCCGGCCAGCCGGTCGGCGGGGGAGGTCCAGGCTCCCCAGCCCAGCCAGACCAGCAGGAAGGCCAGCCCGGCCAGAATGATTCCCTTGAGCACCCGCTGGACTCCCAGCCGGCTGCTGGTGAAGGTGTAGATGGTCATGGCGGTCACCTGCCCCAAAAAGACGGCGATGACATAAAAGAGGAAGATCATCACCATGGTGGACACCGTGATGCCGTACACCCCATACAGCCAGCCGTACTGATAGAAGATGAACAGGCCCAGCAGCAAGGTGACGATGATCTGCCGGAAGAGCCCGTAAAACAGCGCCCGGGTCCGGCGGATGGGGGAGGGGAAGATGAGGTTTACGTCAGACAGGGAGAAGATGGTCCCGCCCTTGGAAAACCCATTCCAGACGGTGAAGAGGAAGATGAACAGGAACAGGGCCGTGGCGATGGCCACCAGCTCTCGGGGGTCCCGGAAGACCTCTTCGGGAATCTGGCCAGATCGAGCCCCCTGGACAGACAGTACCAGCAGCAGGAAAAGGGCCACCACGTAGATCAGACGGGCGGGCTTTTGGAACAGGTCCCGCACGGCGTTTTTCAACCGGGTGAGGGAGAGATAAGTCAGGGCGCTCATACGGTCTGGCCTCCCTCGGTGACGGCGAAGAAGAGGTCCTCCAGGCTGCGCTGCCGCAGTTCCTCCGGCCGGTTGTATTGGGTGGCGGCAAAGCGGCCCTTGACCATGATGTGGGTCACATCCCAGTAGTCCTCCACGCTGTCGATCATGTGGGTGGAGATGAGCAGAGCGGCTCCCTGGTCCTTTTGCTCCCGGAAGAGCTTTTTCAACTCTTTGATGGCGTGGGGGTCCAGGCCCACCATGGGCTCGTCGAAGATGATGAGCTTGGGGCGGTGGACCATGCCGCAGCAGATGGACAGCTTTTGCTGCATACCCTTGGACAGGTCCCGACCCAGCTTGTCTCGCTTGTCGGCCAGCTCAAAGCGCTCCAGCAGTGCCTCGCCGTAGCCGTCGTCCTCCAGGCGGTAGGCCCGGCGGATGAACTCCAGGTGCTCGGCTACGGTGAGCATGTCGTAGACCGCCGGGGTCTCCGGAATGTAGGCCAGCAGGCGCTTGGCATCGGTGGTCTTGTTGCCGAAACCGCCGATGGTGATCTCCCCCTGAAAGCGCAGCAAACCGGCGATGCACTTGATGATGGTGGATTTGCCTGCCCCGTTGGGCCCCAGGAGGATGGCGATCTGACCGGCATCCACCTGGAAGCTGATGTCGTCGTTGGCAAGGTTCTTGCCATAATACTTGGTAACATGATTCAAGTTTAGCATGGGATTCTCCTTATTTTCTCTCGAAGTGCGTGGGTTATTTGCTCAAACTTCCACCCCGGATGTTGGTGCGCCGGATGAGCATCCAGCTGACCAGGGCGAAGAAGAGGGCGAAGATCAGGGCGCAGGCCATGCCCCACCAGGGGGAGGAGATGTACAGGGTCCCCAAAAAGGCGAGCAGACGGACTGCCGGGGCAAAGACCGTGGGAAAGAGCCCCATCAGGGCGGGGATGCCCGCCAGAACAAAGGGAATGGCCAGGGCGGCGATGATGCAACCTACCTTGTTCAGCCGCCAGAACAGGAAGGTAAAGAACAGACCCAGACAGAAGCCGGCCAGCATGTACAGCATGTTAAAGAGGATGGCCATTCCGTGTTGGGCAAGGCTCAGCTGGACGGCGCCGTCCAGGTAGATCAGGGAGAACAGGTCGGTGAAGATGGGGCCCGCGCCAAAGTGCAGGGACACCTGCTGGAAGAGGACCAGCAGCCCCTGGCCCATCAGCGCCAGAACCAGGGCGGCCAAAAGAAGGGCAGGGAAGAGGCTGAGGAAGGCCGTGCGCCGGCATATCCCCAGCTGTACGCAAAGCCGGGTCACCTGCCGGGGCAGGACGATGCCGTAGACGAAGAGAAAGATCGCGCAGGCCATGGAGAAGCCGGAGTAGGAGATATTGGGATTGTCCCCCATCCGGAAGGAGAGTACCCCAGCCAGCACGCCGATGAGGATGAGGAGGTTGACCCCAAGAAAGGTCAAGATGGAGAGAACATAGTCCCGGAACTGGTATCGTATGGAAGGTTTAAGATTCATGAGAAGCCTCCTCTCTCCGGGCCGCGGCCCGGTCCTCGGCCTCCTGCAGGCGGATGAAATAGTCCTGCAGGCGCATGGTGCTCTTTTCCAGCCCCAGCGGCAGGGGCTCTTCCCAATTTCCTTGGAGGGTGACTGTTTTCAAGCCTCCCAGGCTGTGGCTGGTGAGCACGGTCTTGTCCTGGGTGTACTCGTCCACCAGCCCGGCGGGGCCGGACAGGCAGACCGCCTGGCCCACCAGTTCCTCTGTGGGACCGCTGCGCAGGATCTTCCCCTCCCGGAGGATGATGGTGTAGTCGATGAGATCCTCCACTTCGTCAATCAGGTGGGTGGAGAGGACGACGGTGCAGGGGCGGGACATATAGGTCTCCACCAGCAGCCGGTAAAACAGCTCCCGGTGCTGGGCGTCCAAGCCCAAGACAGGCTCGTCGAAGATGAGGTAGGGGGTGTTTACGCACAGCCCTACGATCAGCCGAAAGATGGAGGCGTAGCCCGTGGACAAATTGGGCAATTTCTTCTTCAAGGGCAGGCCAAACTGTTTGGCCAAGTCAAAGGCCCGTGCCAGGTCAAAATCGGGGTAGAAGTAGGGGACCGTGCGCAGGGCCCGCTGGACCTTCATGTCGTCGGGAAAAAAGTTCTGATCTCCCACCAGAAAGACCTTGTGCAGGGCCTTGTCATTGTTGCGTACCGGCAGACCGTCTATGGTGACGGTGCCCGTGTCGGGCAGCTGCCGGTCGGTGAGAATGCTCAAGAGAGTGCTCTTGCCCGCTCCGTTGTTGCCCAGCAGGCCATAGATGTGGCCGGGTTCCAGGGTCAGGGTGACATGGTCCAGGGCCTGGGTGGCGCCGAAGCGCTTGGAAATGGCTTGGCAGTTAATTGACATCGTAAAAACCTCTCTTTACCAGGTCGGTGAGCTGCTCCAGGGTCAGGCCTAACCCTTTGCCCTCCCGGACCATGGTCTGTACGTAATCGTGGTAAAAATCTTCCGAGCGCTGCTTCCGCAGCACCTCTTGCGCCCCTGGGGCCACAAACATGCCGATGCCCCGCTTTTTGTACAGCAGGCCGGCGTTTACCAGTTGGTTGATGCCCTTCAGGGCGGTGGCGGGATTGATTTGATAGGTGGCGGCGTATTCCGTGATGGATGGCACCTGGCTGCCCTCCGGGTAAGCCCCGGAGAGAATGCCATTCTCCAGCTGCTCTGCCAGTTGGAGAAAGATGGGTTTTTCTCCCTGGAACCGCAAGAGAGCACCTCCTTTCTTGGTTGGTTAATTACTCTACTAATTAACCGCAACTGCAATGTACCATATCGCGCGACTCCTGTCAAGGGCTGGTGCGAAATTTTCCAGTTTTTTGCTTTCCCGCTGTGCCGGCAGGCACGCAAGGGGCCGTTGACAAGCGGCACAATATACGGTAGATTTATTTTCAGCGCGGGAACGCAATGGGATGCGGTGCCCCGCCTGTCCTGGGGCGCACCAGGGATGTGACCCGGGCAGTATGACTGTGTGCAGCTGCCCCGCGTTTCGTGCAGCCTTTGGCGTCCTGGGAAGGGCGCCATGGCCTGACGGCAGGGGGCATTTGATAAGGAGGAAATACAATGACACAGGATTTGAAAGCATTGCAGGAGAAATTCGTCCAGGACTTGTTTGTCTCCGAAGGCCTGGGGGCGGTGATTGAGGAGGCGGACTACGGCTACGCCAAGTGCTCCATGGAGATCCAGCCCCGGCACTGCAACGCCCTGGGCATTCCCATGGGGGGCACCATGTTTACCCTGGCCGACTTCGCCTTTGCCGTGGCGGCCAATCAGCGGGGCCGGGACGTGGTGACCCAGGCCTCCCAGATTACCTTTTTGAAGTCTGCCCAGGGCAAGCGCCTGATCGCCACAGCCCGCCAGGTCAAAGACGGCAAGCGGGTGTGTTTTTACGAGGTCAAGGTCACTGATGATCTGGGTACCGAGGTGGCCTTTGTTACCATCAACGGCTATGTGGTCCGGGACAACGGCGAAGGGAAAAAAGAAGCTGCTGGCTAAGATGCCGCAGAAGCACCAAATGAAAGACACCTTCCCCCAGGCAGCTGCCTGGATGGGAAGGTGTCTTTTTGCGTGGGGAAACAAGTTTCTCATGCCGCCTGTCGCTGCTGGGAGAGATAGGCATCCAGCCGCACACCGACGTTCTCCTGCAAGTTTCGATAGAAGAACTGGTAATCGTACAGGTGGTAGACGCCATCGGCAAAGAGGGACAGGCCGGGGGGATATTCCTCGGCGGTGACGTCGGTGACTTTTAAAGCGCCCCGCTCCGGGTCCAGGTAGGCTCCGGTCAGCTGGGGGATCTCCGAGAGGATGGTGCCGTGGTAGTCGGTAAAGCAGGCCCCCAGGTTTTCTTCCTTTCCTGCGGGGGTGCTGTCCGTGCGCCAGTTGAGGGGATTGATGGACAAGGTTTTGGTGCCGGCGGGAATGAGCAGGGAATCGGTGATGTCTTCCGCCTCGCTGTTGAAGGAGACGATCACTCCTGTGTCGTCCTCTCCTGTGGCTGCCTGCAGGTGGGGGAACTGGTCCACCTCCTCCGGGGTCAGCCGCCAGCCAATGGCGTAGCAGGCCACCAGGAGCTCCTGGGTGTCCTCATCGGCAAAGCAGTCCTTCATCAGGCGGATGCACATATCGGCCCCCTGGGAAAAGCCTGCCAGGACAATGGGCTGGCCGTGGTTGTAGTGGTCCAGGTAGTAGAGGAAAGCCTCCTTCACGTCCTGATAGGCTAAGGACAGATAGGGTTCCTGTTCCTCTTGGGGCAGGGTATAGACGTTCAGGCCCACCTGCCGGTAATAGGGGGCAAACAGACGGCAGCCGTCCGTGTAGATTCCCTTTTCCATGTTGATGGCGCCCACGAAGTTTTCCTTGGTCTCACGGTCGTCCAAAGACAGGTTGTATGCGCCCTCTGCCCCGCCGTAGACCGTGGGGCAGAGGAAAAAGACGTCTGCGGCTTTGGGCTCATCGGCCTCCAGGTAAGCCCAGTTGCCGGGGTTGGAATAGTCCACCGGGGTGGTCTGGCTGGTCTCCTGGGGGGTGCAGCCGGCCGCAAGGACGAGGAACAGCAGGCACAGGGCAAGGGCAGTTTTTTTCATAAAGGGGCTCCTTTGGAAGATGGATTCTGGTCATGCGTCTTTCTGGGGGGCAACGTATTCCTCCAGTACCTTGCGGTTGATTTGGTCCATGCGGCGCAGCTTTTCCACGCTTTGCTTCAAAAGTTCGGGGTCCTTTCCCCGGGCCACGGCCCCGTCGATGAGGGACTTGAGCCGCTCTGTGGTCAGTCCATTGAGATCCTCGTAAAGGTCCTGGCCAATGTAGGACAGGAAGGAGCTGACCTTTTGGTCATAGACGATTCCCACCAGGGGAACGCCCTGACTGGCGGAGAAAATGAGCCCGTGCAGGCGCATGGACACCACCACCTGCATCCGGGAGAGGATGCCAATGGTCTGGGCGGCGGTGTAGGCCTGGGTGAGCATGTGGAAGGGGGCGGTCATGTGCTGGGTGACCCGCTGGGCAGCGACCACGTCCAGCCGGGGTTCGATGGGGAAGAACACAGGGGTGAGCCCATAGGTCTCATACACATAGTCCGCCGCGGCGGCGATGTCTTTGGCCCGCTCCTCAAAGCCCGGCCAGGGGCGCAGGACAAAGCCCATGTAGTGCCCCTGCGGGGGAATACCCTGGCTGCTCAAAATGCCACTGATGATTTCGGGCTCGGCGGCGGAGAGGCTGACGGTGGTGTCTGCCGACAGGGCGATGTGGGGCTGGGTGACCCCCAGCACTTCCAGCTCCTTCATGGAGTTGGGATCCCGCAGGGTGATGGAGTCCACGTAGCGGTTCATCACTTTGGCTGCCCACTGGCGGTTCTTGGGGCTGCGGATGGGGCCGATGCCGCAGCCGTACATGATCACCGGACAACCATAGCGTTTGGCGGCGGCCAGAGTCCACAGATAGAACCACAGGGAGCGGTAGGAGGTTACGTCCTGCATGAGGGAACCGCCGCCGTTGATGAAGACTTTGGCGTGCTTGAAGTGGTACAGGGCTTTCCAGAAGTGGAAGGTATAGAAGGCGTTGACCCGGTAGGTCCGCCGGGTCTCCATGGGGCTGCGGGAGAAGACCTGACAGGACAGGTCGGGGTTGATGGACCGCAGCTCGGTGAGGATGGCCAGCAAAATGGCGTCGTCCCCGGCGTTGCCCCGGCCGTAGGCCCCACAGATGACTACCTGATCCCGGCCATTCCTCTCGTAGCGGAGAATGGCCTGGTAGATTTCCAGCTGACGCTGGATGGTGGCCTCGATGGAGAACTCTGCCTTAGCCTTTTCGTACAGCCGCCGGCCCATGGTTTGGCGCAGGGCGGGGTCCCGGGCCAAGGTCACCAAATGCCCGGCCAGTGCCCGGTAGTCCCCGGGAGGGAAGAGGAAACCGTTGGCCCCGTGGTCGATGAGGTAGGCCACGCCGCCCACCTGGCTACTCACGGTGGGCAGACCTGCCCGCGCCCCTTCGGTCAGCGCGTAGGGGAAGGTCTCGGAGATGGAGGTGAGGGTGTTGATGTCCAGGGCGTGATAGAAGGAGTCGGTGTCCGAGATCCAGCCGGCAAAGCACACCTGCCCGCTTACCCCTAGTTCCGCGGCCAGGCGCTTGAGGGCGTCCATCTCCTCCCCGTCGCCGGCGATGAGCAGCCGCAGGGCGGGGAATTCCTCGTGGGCCAGGGCAAAGCCCCGGATGAGGGTGGAGATGTCTTTGACCGGATTGAGGCGGGCGGCAATGCCCACCACAACGGAGGTCTCATCGGCCTCCAGGCCCACCGAGCGGAAATAGGCCGCCCGGTCCATGGAGGGGGTGCGGGGGGTGAAGTCCAGGCCGTTGTAAATGGAGAAGAGGCGGGAGGGATCAAACTTGCGCTCGATGAGCAGGTCTACCATGGCGTCGGAAACGCCGATGCGGTAGTCCAACTTCCGCAGGGCCAAGGTGTTGATGGTGCCATAGGACAGGCGGGACATGGGACGGCCCAGATAGTCCAGGCGGTAGTCGCTGTGGACCGTGGACACGGTGGGCAGACCGGTCCGCCGGGCCAGGAAGGCGGCCATCATATTGCCCCGGGCGCCGTGGCTGTGGATGATGTCGAAGCCCTCTTCTCGGACCAGGCGCTCCAGCCGTTTCAAATTGGCAAAGAAATTCCGGCTGGACAGGACCATGGTGTCGATGCCCAGTTCCCGGGCCTCTTGGGTGAAGGGTCCTTCCGTGAAGCAGACCATTTTTACGGGGATGAGGGGGGTCAGACCGGCCAGCAGCGTGTGTACGTGGGTTTTGGCGCCGCCGGTGTCGCCGCCGCTGATCAAATGGAGTACTTTCATTGTGCTTCCTCCGAAAACAGGGAAATACAGCCCCAGGGGGAACGAATGCCCCCCAGAGTAGAAAATCATTATAGCATAGCCCGTCCTTTTTTTCCACCCCTATCCCCCAGGAGAACCCATTCTGTTTTTGTGGGAAAACTTTTTGCCCGGCTTTGCTTGGCGGGTACTGGGGCCGATAGCTGGAGGAGAAAAACAGGAAAAACGGGAAAAAGGATTGACATTTCGACAGGAAATGATACCATGGTGAGACAAGTGTGATAGAGGTGCGGCCACGAAAAGTAACCTCTCCCGGATGCCAAGGCCGGCGGGGGAGGGGAAAGGCGTGTTCGCCGAGGTTCTAAGGGCGGGCCTGACGCCTTTGGGGCCGGGCTGTGGGAGAAGATCCCTCAGACTGTCGTCCCCTTGGGACGGAGCGCTGTCATGGTTTCCTTGCTCAACTAGTGAAGTCATGACAACGTCATGACTTTTTTTGAGAAAAGGAGAGAACACCATGCGAAAGAATCCACGTCGTCTGCTGGCTCTGCTGGCAGTGGCGGTGGTGCTGCTGTTTGCGATGAGCGCCACTGCCATGGCTGCCGGGGACCCTACGGAGGAGCCGGGCAGCAAGATGATCGAGTGCAGCGACTGCGGCACCACCGGCCTGTGCATGACCTGCTATGGTCAGGACGAGGCCTGCGAGGCCTGCGGCGGCACCTTCCTGTGCCCCACCTGCCAGGGAACGGGGTATGTAGAATCCCCCAGCCATTTCTACAACACCATCTGGGCGCTGCTGCCCCCGGTCATTGCCATTGCCCTGGCGCTGATCACCAAGGAGGTCTACTCTTCCCTGTTCATTGGTATCGTAGCCGGCGGCCTGCTCTATGCCAACTTTGGCTTTGAGGGGACCGTGCGCCATGTTTTTCTGGAGGGAATTGTCCCCTCGGTGGCCAATTCCTACAACATGGGCATCCTCATCTTCCTGGTGATCCTGGGGGCCATGGTCTGCCTGATGAACCGGGCGGGAGGCTCTGCCGCCTTTGGCCGGTGGGCTCAGACCCACATTAGGTCCCGGGTGGGTGCCCAGCTGGCCACGGTGATCCTGGGCTGCCTGATCTTCATCGACGACTACTTCAACTGCCTGACTGTGGGCAGCGTGATGCGTCCCATCACCGACAAACACAAAGTTTCTCGGGCCAAGCTGGCCTACCTGATCGATGCCACGGCAGCCCCGGTGTGCATCATTGCCCCCATCTCCTCCTGGGCGGCGGCGGTGGCGGGCTTTGCCGAGGACGGCCAGGGCTTGAACCTCTTCATCCGGGCCATCCCTTACAACTTCTACGCCCTGCTGACCATCCTGATGATGGTGGGCATCTCCCTGATGAAGATCGACTACGGCCCCATGGCCCGCCACGAGCGAAACGCCATGGAGAACGGCGACCTCTTCTCCGGGAAGAACCCCTATGCCGACCTTCAGGCGGAAGAGGACGAGAGCCACGGCCGGGTGATGGACCTGGTACTGCCCATTATCCTGCTGATCATCTGCTGTGTCACAGGTATGCTCTACTCCGGTGGCTTCTTTGATGGCACCGGGGTGGTGGAGGCCTTCTCCAATTCCGACGCCTCGGTGGGCCTGCTGCTGGGCTCTGCCTTTGCCCTGGTGTTCACCTTTATTTACTACGCCATCCGCCGTTCCATGACCTTCAGTAACATGATGTCCTGCATCCCCGAGGGCTTTAAGGCCATGGTCCCCGCCATTCTCATCCTCAGCTTTGCCTGGAGCCTGAAGGCCATGACCGACTCTCTGGGCGCCAAGTACTTCGTTCGGGACTTTGTCTACAGCAATGCCGCCAGCGTGCAGATGTTCCTGCCGGCCATAGTCTTCCTCATTGGCTGTCTGCTGGCCTTTGCCACCGGCACCAGCTGGGGGACCTTCGGCATGCTCATTCCCATTGTCCAGAGCGTCTTCCCCATGGACAACCCCCTGTCCGTGGTGTGCATCTCCGCCTGCATGGCCGGTGCGGTGTGCGGCGACCACTGCTCGCCCATTTCCGACACCACCATCATGGCCTCGGCCGGCGCCCAGTGCGACCACGTCAGCCACGTCTCCACCCAGCTGCCATATGCTATCACCGTGGCAGCGGTGAGCTTCGTCAGCTACATCATCGCGGGGTTTGTGCCCAACGCCTTCATCGCCCTGCCCATCGCCATCGTGCTCATGGTCCTCACCTTGTTCGGTTTGCGGATGGGAAGCAAGCGAAAGGCAGGGGCTGCCTGAGCGACCCACAGTCTCTATGGAACAAGGACCACCTGGTATGGCTCACCGGGTGGTCCTTTTTTTCACGCTGTCGTCGGCGGGCTTGTCCCGGCGCAGCAGCTGCGTCAGTCCTACATACAGCAGGAACAGACCGAAGAGTTTGCGCAGCAGGCCTGTGTCCAGGCCGTTGGAGACCCAGGCGGCCAGCCCTGCAGCAGCCAGGCCGGCCAGCACGGCAGGGAGGATGGCCTGCTTTTCCAGCAGGCCGTTTTTTTGGTGGGACGGCAGAGCGGCTGCGGCGGCGGGGAGAAAGTAGAGCAGGTTGATCCCCTGGGCTTGGTGCTGGTCCAGGGCGGCAAAGGCGGTCAGATAGATCAGCAGCAGGGAGCCGCCCCCAATGCCGAAGGCGGAGAGGATTCCAGTGGCGGTGCCGGCCAGCAGGGGAATGAGCCAGCTGGTCATCGGGTCAGGGAGGTCCAGGCCCCATAGAGGATCAGCAGGGCAAACGCCCGCTTGAGCCAGACCACAGGCACCTTTTGAAAGATTCGTCCGCCAATCCACCCGCCAATGAGGCCGCCAGCCAGATAGGGCAGGGCCGTCAGCAGGTCCAAATGCCCTTTGGCAAAATAGATCCCTGCCGATAGCACGCACAGCGGCAGAATGATGGCCACCGAGCTGGCAAGCGCCCGGCGCCGGTCCAGACCGCACTGACTCATGAGCAGGGGGACCAACACCATGCCGCCGCCTCCGCCAAAGAAGCCGTTGATCAGCCCTGCTGCGCCGCCGGCCGCCGCCGCGGGGAGCCAAGAATGTCTTCGTTTCAAAAAAATCCCCCTCCTCCGGCCTAGTTTGCCGGGGAAGGGGGACGTTTATTCTCGGATCAAATCCTGGATGACCGCGCCGGCTAGGACGAATCCAGCCACCGGGGGCACCCAAGGGGCGCTGGCTGGTACCGAACGCCGGCCGGGGGGCGGGGCCTCCCGCTGCTCCGGGGTGTGGGGAAGCTCTGGGGAGTAGACCACCTTGTGGTGGAGGATGCCCCGGTGCTTGAGCTCCTTGCGCAGGATACGGGCCAGGGGACAGCCCTGGGTCTTGGCAATGTCTGTCACCTGGAACTGGGTGGGGTCCAGCTTGTTGCCGGTGCCCATGGAGGAGAGGATGGGGATGCCCCGGGACAGGGCACTCTCGATGAGGTCCAGCTTGCAGGAGACCAAGTCGATGGCATCGACGATGTAGTCATAGGGGAGGGCAAAGAAGCGGGTGCGGTTTTCCGCCTCGTATTTCTCCGGGATCAAGTGGAGCACGCAGTCTGGATGGATGTCCCGGATTCGCTGGGCCATGGCGGCGGTTTTCTCCAGCCCCAAGGTGGAGTGGAGGGCCTCGGCCTGGCGGTTGAGGTTGGTCAGGCCAACGGTATCGTGATCCACCAGGGTGAGCTCCCCCACGCCGGCCCGGGCCAGGGCCTCGGCACACCAGCTGCCCACGCCGCCGATGCCAAAGACTGCCACATGGGACTGGGCGAGCCGGTCCATGGCGGCCTGGCCCAGCAGCATTTCGGTGCGGAGAAATTGTTGATTTTCCATAGGGTGCCTCCGAAAAGAATCCCCGCAGAGGCGGCTGGCCTCCGCGGGGAAGGGGATTTACAGGTTGGGGATGTTCTTGCCGTCTTCGGTCAGCTCGGCGGGATAGGACTCCTGAAGCTGGGAATACCAGCTGTCGTAGTCATCGCTGCGCAGGGCGCTGGCAGCCTGATACTTCCAGCGGACCTGGCCGAATTCCTGGACGTAGAGGATCTCATAGCCCACCACGTTGCCGGAGCTGTCGCTGGACTCCACAATGGTGGTGTCGCCCACCTGGCGGTCTGTGTCAAAGAGCCAGACGGCCAGGCTGGAGGCCAGGGTGTCCCGGTTGGCTTCCTCGCAGAGGCCGCCGTTGTCCTTGGTGGTGGCGTCGTCGCTGTTTGCCTGGGCCAGGGCGCCGAAGGAATCGGCGGTGGCCTCCCCGGCGCTCCACTGATCCAGCAGGGCCTGGGCTTCCTCTTTGGCGGCGGCCAGCTGTTCCTCGGTGGGCAGGTCGGTGGAACCGTCCTCGCTGGGGGTGGTGTCGGCCAGAACCTGAATGGTCCGGTAGGTCAGGGTCTGATAGCTGTCCTCCGCTCTCTCCCGGCCCAGGAACTGGACCACGCAGTAACCGGTGCCGCTGACCTCGATGGAGGTGATGTCCCCCGCCTGTCGGCTGGAGTCGGTGAGCCACTCCTTGTAGGTGCTGGACAGGGAGGAACCCAGGGTGTCGCTGCTGTGGTTGTACTCCGGGTCACTGTAGGACTCCGCGGTGGTCTCGTCCTGGTATGCGGCGGCGGCGGTGTTGAAGGCGGTGCCTGCCTGGACCTGGGCGATCATGGCGTCAGCGTTCTGGCTGGCCTGGTCCATGGCGGCCTGGGTCTCCTCCTCGCTGGGCTCCACGGTGTTGCCGTCCTCGTCGGTGGTGGACTCGGGCAGGTCGGCGTTGATGTAGCAGTAGCGGTAGTCGTAGGAGTCCAGGTCAGCGGTGTGCTCCTGGTAATAGGCCTCCAACTCTTCATCGGTGTAGGTAAAGGAGTCCGTTTTCTCCTGGGCGTACTCGCTGGCCAGGACGGACTTGGTCAGACAGTCCTTGAACAGGGACTTGGTCATATTCCGGCCGTAAGAAGCCTTCAGATAGCTGCCCTCGGAACCCAGGCCGCTCTGCATACTGTAGGTGTACAGGCTGTCCATGTTGTCCTCGATGGTCTGCTTGCCCTCGTCGGAGAGCGTATAGCCGGCGGCCTCGGCCTCATTGCAGAGGATGGTCACCTGCTGGAGCTGCTCGAGAGCCTGCTGCAGGAAGTAGTCGGCATAGGTGGTGCCGTCCTCCTCGCTGTAGATCTGCTCGCTGGGGCTCTTGGAAGTGTCATAGCCCATGTCATAGCCCAGCTGGGAATACTGCTGAGCCTGGGAGATGTAGCTGTTGGCCACGGAGTGATAGTAATAGGAGACTTCGGTGACGTTGAATTCCTGGTCCCCCACGGTAGCGGCGACAGCCCGCTGATTGCCGTAAAAGAACGTATGCCAGATCAGCAGCGCGGCCACCAGGACGGCAATGACGATACCGATGGTCCAGTAGAGCTTGGCTTTCTGGCTCATCGGCTCTTTCCGTTGGTTGGATTGCTTCATAGCGATTGGTTCATCCTCCTTATCTTTTCTGGTAGGAAAAGTTTACGAGCATACATTATAGCAAACCTGCCTGTCCATTGCAAGAATTTAGGGAAAAAGAATGCATGATCCGCCGTCATTTCCCCCCTTGCGCCGGCGGAAAGCCGAAAGGGATGGGGAGGGATAGCGCTTATTTCCGGCAAAATCGGGGAAAAACCATCTTGACAAATACCCCTTGGGGGTATATGATGCAGATACCCAGGAGGGGTATTTTGAAGAGGAGGGAGCTGCCATGGAAGAGAACACCTGCTGCTGCCACAAGACCAAAGAGCGCACACCGGAAGAGGTGAAGAAACTGCTCAACCGCCTCAGCCGCATTGAAGGCCAGATCCGGGGCATCCGGGGCATGGTGGAGAAGGATGCCTACTGCACTGACATCCTCACACAGTCAGCGGCGGTCACTGCCGCCATGAACGCCTTCAACCGGGACCTGCTGGCCAGCCACATCCGCACCTGTGTGGTCAATGACATCCGGGCAGGAAAGGATGAGGTCATCGACGAGTTGGTGCTTACCTTGCAGAAGCTGATGAAGTGAGAAACACGATTTCCGAAAGGCCTTGTAAAGGCGCATGAGGCCTGTGGAGGGAGGATGCTATGGAACAATACCACGTCACGGGCATGAGCTGTGCCGCCTGCAGTGCCCGGGTGGAGAAGGCGGTGTCGAAGGTGCCGGGGGTGACGGCCTGCTCGGTGAGCCTTTTGACCAACTCTATGGGGGTAGAAGGCACCGCCTCAGCCCAGGAGATCATCCAGGCGGTCCAGGATGCTGGGTATGGTGCCTCGGAGAAGGGCAGACAGACTGCCAGCCCGGATCAGGAGGTCTTGGCCGACCATGAGACGCCCGCGCTGAAAAAACGGCTGGGGTGGTCTCTGGGCTTTCTGGTGGTCCTCATGTACGTTTCCATGGGGCATACCATGTGGGGCTGGCCGCTGCCCTCCTTTTATGCGGGCAACTATGTGGCCTTAGGCCTGACCCAGCTGCTGCTGACAGCGGCCGTCATGGTCATCAACCAAAAGTTTTTCATCAGCGGGTTTCAGAGCCTCTGGCACCGGTCTCCCAACATGGATACTTTGGTGGCTTTGGGAGCGGCGGCCGCCTTTGGCTACAGCACCTACGCCCTGTTTGCCATGACGGCGGCCCAGGCCGCCGGAGATCAGGCGGCGGCAATGGGATATGCCATGGACCTGTATTTTGAGTCTGCCGCCATGATCCTCACCCTCATCACCGTGGGAAAACTCCTGGAGGCCCGGGCCAAAGGCAAGACCACCGATGCCCTGAAGAGCCTCATGGCCCTGGCCCCGAAGACCGCTACTTTGCTGCGGCAGGGGAAAGAGACTGTGGTTGCTGTGGAGCAGGTGGCAGTTGGGGATCTTTTCGTGGTCAGACCCGGGGAGCACATCCCGGTGGACGGCGTGGTGGTGGAGGGCACCGGCGCAGTGGACGAGGCGGCCCTCACCGGCGAGAGCATCCCCGTGGACAAGGCCCCAGGGGATACGGTTTCCGCTGCCACGCTGAACCAAGCGGGCTTTCTCACCTGTCGGGCTGCCCGGGTGGGGGAGGACACAACCCTGGCCCAGATCATCCAGATGGTCAGTGACGCAGCGGCCACCAAGGCCCCCATTGCCAAGGTGGCCGACCGGGTCTCCGGGGTCTTTGTGCCGGCGGTGATTGCGGCGGCAGCGATGACCGCAGCGGTCTGGCTGTTGCTGGGCCAGGACGTGGGCTATGCTCTGGCCCGGGGAATCTCCGTGCTGGTGATCTCCTGCCCCTGTGCTCTGGGCCTGGCCACGCCGGTGGCCATCATGGTGGGCAGCGGCGTGGGCGCCAAGAATGGCATTCTGTTCAAGACTGCCGTCTCCCTGGAAAACGCCGGCAAGATCCAGATCGTGGTGCTGGATAAGACAGGGACCATCACCGCCGGTCAGCCCCAGGTCACCGACGTTCTGCCCACTGCCGGGGTGACGGAAGAGGAACTGCTCACCCTGGCCTATGCCCTGGAGGCCAAAAGCGAACATCCATTGGCCCGGGCCATTCTGCGCCGGGGAGAGGAGATGGAGCTGCCGCTGGAAGAGGTCACGGACTTTCAGGCTCTGCCCGGCAGTGGCCTGACCGCCCGCTGGCGGGGCGGTACCATTGCCGGGGGCAGCAGCCGCTTTCTGGCGGGAGCGGTCTCCCCGGAGGCGGCGGCCCAGGCTGAGGCCTTGGCAAGCCAGGGGAAAACCCCCTTGTTCTTTGCCCGGGACGGTGTCCTGGCGGGGATCATCGCCGTGGCGGATGTGCTCAAAGAGGACAGCCCCCAGGCCATTCGGGAGCTGCGGGCCATGGGCATCCAGGTGGTCATGCTCACCGGGGACAACCAGGTGACAGCCCAAGCCATCGGCCGGCAGGCGGGGGTGGACCAGGTGATAGCCGGGGTCCTGCCTGACGGGAAAGAGCGGGTCATCCGCCGGCTCAAGGAGCAGGGAAGGGTGACCATGGTGGGTGACGGCATCAATGACGCCCCTGCCCTCACCCGGGCGGACCTGGGGATCGCCATCGGGGCGGGGGCCGATGTGGCCATCGACGCGGCGGATGTGGTGCTGATGCAAAGCCGCCTGAGCGATGTGCCTGCGGCCATCCGGCTCAGCCGCGCCGTGCTGCGCAACATTCACCAGAATCTCTTCTGGGCCTTCCTGTACAACACCATCGGCATCCCTCTGGCCATGGGCGTTTTTATTCCCCTGGGCCTGACCTTAAATCCCATGTTTGGAGCGGCGGCGATGAGCCTGTCCAGTTTTTGTGTTGTCACCAACGCCCTGCGCCTGAATCTGTTCCGGCTGCGGGACGGGGCGAAGGATAAACCCATACACCCCATTCAACTCACATTATTAGAAGAAAAGGAGGAAACAGCCATGGAAAAGACCATGAAGATCGAAGGCATGATGTGCACCCACTGTGAGGCCCGGGTGAAAAAGGCCCTGGAGGCCCTGGACGCAGTGGCCCAGGCCCAGGTCAGCCACACCGACGGCACCGCTGTGGTCACCCTCACCGGCGAGGTGTCTGACCAGGTCCTCAAGCAGGCGGTGGAGGCCCAGGACTATCCCGTTACCGCCATTGAGTAACTGCCCCGACGGAGAAAAAGGGACCTGCCCCGAAGAAAATGCTTCGGGGCAGGTCCTTTCTGCAAACTGGCGCCGACAAAAAACAGGCAGACACTCCGGACGGAGCGCTGCCTGTTTCATGGCGCAGGTCATTTTTCCTCTTCCTCGTCCGAGGGAATCACCGCCACGCGGATCTCCAGGATTCGCCGGTGGTCCACCCGGGTGACGGTTACGTCGAGGTTTTCGTAGGTGAAGTGGTCGCCCTCTACCGGGACGCGGCCCAGCTGTTCCAGCACCCAGCCGCTGATAGAGGCCGAGTCGATGTCCACAGCCCGCAGAGAGAAGCGGTCGAACAGATCGTCCAGACTGGCGGAACAGGAGATTAGATAGCTGCCGTCCTCCTGGGGCTTGAACTCCTCGATGACCTCGTCGTGCTCATCCCAGATCTCACCCACCAGTTCCTCCAGAATGTCCTCCATGGTGACAATGCCCATGGTGCCGCCGTACTCATCCACCACCACCGCCATGTGGGCCTTGCGCACCTGAAGCAGACGGAGTAGATCGGAAATCTTTGCGGTGCCTGTGGTGTAAAAGACCTTGCTGATGAGGCTGGTGATATCCGTGTGGTTGTGGTACCGGGCGGAGAAGAAGTCCTTCTCATGGACCACACCGATGATGTTGTCGATGGAGGTGTGGTAGACGGGAATGCGGGAGTAGCCGTTTTCGGCAAATAGGACGGCGAACTCCTCCATGGTGATGGTGTCCGGGGCGGCCACAATGTCCACCCGGGGCGTGAGAATCTCTTCCACTTCCATGTCGTTAAACTCGATGGCGGCGCGGATCAGTTCACTTTCGTGGTGCTCCAGCCCACCCTCGCTTTCGGCCTCTTCCACCATGGTGATGAGCTCTTCTTCGGTGATGCCCTCCTCTTCCGAGGAGTGGAAGAGCTTGATAGCAGCTTTCTGGAACAGGCCGAAGAACAACTGCAGGGGAGTGAGAACGATCAGGCAGATCCGCAGGGCGGGCGCGGCCCGCATGCAGAATTTCTCTGCCTGGTCATTGGCCAGGGTCTTGGGGGTGATTTCCCCAAAAATCAGCACCACAACGGTGAGGATGATGGTAGAAGAGGCTGGGCCGTAGACCGGTCCCAACAGTTTGGTAAACAGGACGGTGCCCAGCGTCGCGGCGGTCAGGTTGACGATGTTGTTGCCGATGAGGATACAGGAGAGAACTTTGTCATACTGTTCCAGCAGAACCAGGGCTTTCTTCGCCCGCAGGTTCCCATCGTCCGCTTTGCTTTTCAGCCGGAGCTTGTTGACAGAAGAGAAGGCGGTCTCCGTGGAGGAACACCAGGCGGAAAGAGCCACCAGAATGATCAGGATCACGATAATTGCTATACAGGTACTGTCCATAAGGGACGCATCATCTCAGCTTTCCACATAAATTCTTTGCCGCCCCGGTGCGGGGGCAGACGGGTATCGCAATTCTAATGAGTCTACCATCGCCCTTACCATACCACATCCCCAGAGGGATTGCAAGAAAAGAAGCGAAAAAGGGCTCCGCCGCCGCGCTGCCCTGGACGAAGACCATGCCGGACTTTACTTTCTGTCGGCTTTATGCTATGATACAATGGTTTCCAAGAAACCGCGAACAACGGAGGTCACTATGAGCATCATCGATAAAAAAGGAAAGCTATTTGGAAAGCTGAATATCATTGATTTGATCGCCATCGTGCTGATTCTGGCCGTACTGGCGTTGATTGCCTATAAGCTGCTGGACGGAAAGTCCGGTGGTCTGAGCAGCGGCGGACAGTCTATTGTCTACACCGTGGAAGTCAAGGGTGTGGAGCCGGAAGTCTACGAGAACATCAAGCAGGAGCTGCCCAGCCAGCTGATGGCCGCGGACAAGCTTCTGGACGCCTACGTCACCGATGTCCAGGCCACCCCGGTGGAGAACACCACCTACACCATGGCCTGGGACAGCAACCTGAGCAAAGAGACCATGACCTGGGTGGAGGCGGGGACCTACAATCTCGTCTTTACCATCGAAGCAAACATTACCAACACCTTAACCAGTGAGCTGGGCACCCAGGAGATCCGGGTGGGCAAGACCCACATTGTGAAGACGACAACCTTTGAACTGGAGGGCGGCGTCATCACCAGCTGTGAGCGGCAGGATTTGGAGACTGCCAGCGGCCAGTAAAAGAGAACCCATGTTTTGACCGAGAGACCCGGCGGGTGGACCACCCGCCGGGTCTTTGGCGTGCTGTGGGGTGGGACGGTCCCAAGGGGGAGCCCCGCCCTCCCATGGAGAGGAAAGAAAAGGTTTGCCAAACCGGGGAAAAGCAGGTATACTCTTTACGGCAAACGCCGGAGAAGGAGGAACTGCCCCATGGAAAAACTGACCTTTGTGATCCCCACCTTGTTGGGTGTGGAGGGCTTGACCGCCGAGGAACTGCGCCGTATGGGCATGGAAGGGGTCCGCGCGGAAAATGGCCGGGTGTTCTGCCAAGGGGGCCCCGGGGACATTCCCCGGCTCAACCTTCGTCTGCGCACCGGAGAACGGGTCCTGGTGCAGTTGGGGACCTTTCCGGCTGTGACCTTTGAGGAACTCTTTCAGGGGACCCAGGCCTTGCCATGGGAGGACTTCATTCCCCGGGGTGGGGCGTTTCCCGTCAAAGGCTTCAGCCTCAACTCCGCCCTGCACAGCGTGCCGGCCTGCCAATCCATTGTGAAAAAGGCCGTGGCCACCCGGCTGGGACGGATCTACCACCAGAACACCCTGCCTGAGGACGGGCCGGTCTACCAGATTCAGTTTTCTCTCATGAAGGACGTGGCGTCCCTGCTGCTGGACACCACAGGTCCTGGTCTATACAAACGCGGCTACCGCGCGGTGGGGGTGGCCGCCCCTCTGCGGGAGACCCTGGCCGCTGCCTTGGTGATGCTCTCCGGCTATCGGGGGAAAGATCCCTTCTGCGACCCCTTCTGCGGCTCGGGGACCATTGTGATCGAGGCGGCTCTCATTGCCAAAAACCGTGCCCCCGGCCTCAACCGCACCTTTTCTGCCCAGAAGTGGGCCTGGCTGCCCTCCCAGACTTGGGTGGACGGGGCCGGAGAGGCCATGGACTTGGAGTACGATGGCGACTATGATATCTGGGGCGGGGACATTGACCCCGGTGCGGTGGCCATCGCCCGAGATAACGCGGTGAAAGCCGATGTGGAGGACCTGGTCCGCTTCTCCCAAGCAGATGCCCGAACTTTTTCCCGGCAGGAGCCCTACGGCCGGGTGGTCACCAATCCGCCCTATGGAGAGCGGCTGATGGAACGGCGCCAGGCGGAGGAACTTTACCGGGATTTTGGCAGGGCGGTGCAAGGACTGCCAACAGGATGGCGCTTAAACATCCTCTCCTCCCACACAGAATTTGAACGGACCTTTGGGCGGAGCGCCCAAAAAAAGCGCAAGCTTTACAACGGGATGCTCAAGTGCGACCTCTTTCAATACGATAAAAACAATAGAGGAAGCGGCGAAAAGAAGCCCTTTGGGAGGGAAACGAAGAGGGGTTGAAAAATTGCACAAAAAAGGGCTGTAATTCTCCCTCCTTTTCAGAAATTTCAATGTTGCGCAATTGGCACAAGGAAGGTATTATAATACTTGTGTTAGCACTCCTGGAAAAAGAGTGCTAAGTAAATCGAAAAAAACAATTTGAACATAGACTCGAAGGAGGAACCTCAACATGACATTGAAACCTCTGGCTGACCGCGTTGTCATCAAGCGCCTGGAAGCAGAAGAAACCACCAAAGGCGGCATCATCCTTACCGCTGCTGCCAAGGAAAAGCCCGACCTATCCGTTGTGGTGGCCGTTGGCCCCGGCGGTCTGGTGGACGGCAAGGAAGTCAAGATGATCCTCAAGCCCGGCGACAAGGTCATCACCAGCAAGTACATGGGCACCGAGGTGAAGATCGACGGCGAGCAGCTGACCATCGTCAAGCAGAGTGACGTGGTCGCCATTGTGGAAGATTGATTCGTTTCATCGCTTGTTTGAAAAAGGAGAAGATATAGTATGGCAAAGATGCTTAGTTATGGAGAAGAAGCTCGTCAGGCCCTGGAGCGGGGCGTTGACAAGCTGGCCAATACCGTTAAAGTTACCCTGGGCCCCAAGGGCCGCAACGTGGTGCTGTGGAGAGCTTATGGCACCCCCCTGGTCACCAACGACGGCGTGACCATCGCCAAGGAGATCGAGCTGGAGGACCCCTTTGAGAACATGGGTGCCCAGATGGTCAAGGAAGTTTCCACCAAGACCAACGACGTGGCCGGCGACGGCACCACCACCGCCACCCTGCTGGCCCAGGCCATCATCCACGAGGGCCTGAAGAACCTGGTGGCAGGCGCCAACCCCGTGGTGATGAACAAGGGCATGGCCAAGGCTACCAAGGTGGCTGTGGAGACCATCCAGAAGAATTCCCAGCCCGTCAATGGCAGCGAGGACATCGCCCGCGTGGGCACCGTCTCCTCCGGCGACGAGAAGATCGGTTCCCTGATTGCCGAGGCCATGGAAAAGGTGGGCTCTGACGGCGTGATCACCGTGGAGGAGTCCAAGACCGCTGAGACCTACAGCGAAGTGGTCGAGGGCATGCAGGTGGACCGCGGCTTCCTCTCCCCCTATATGGTCACCGATACCGAGAAGATGGAGGCCGTCCTGGACGATCCCCTCATCCTGCTCACCGATAAGAAGATCAGCAACATCCAGGAGATCATCCCCGTTCTTGAGCAGGTCATCCAGGCCGGCAAGAAGCTGCTGATCATGGCCGAGGATGTGGAGGGCGAGGCTCTGTCCACCCTGCTGGTCAACAAGCTCCGCGGCACCCTGAGCGTGCTGTGCGTCAAGGCCCCCGGCTTCGGCGACCGCCGCAAGGAGATGCTGCAGGACATCGCCATCCTCACTGGTGCCACCGTCATCTCCAGCGACTACGGCCTGGAGCTGCACAACACCTCCATGGAGCACCTGGGCACCGCCCGTCAGGTGAAGGCCGGCAAGGAGACCACCATCATTGTCGACGGCGGCGGCGATCCCGCAGCCATCAAGGAGCGCACTCAGATGATCCGCAACGAGTTCGAGCGCTCCACCTCCGAGTATGACCGCGAGAAGCTCCAGGAGCGTCTGGCTCGTCTGGCCGGCGGTGTGGCCGTCATCCGTGTGGGTGCTGCCACCGAGACCGAGATGAAGGAGAAGAAGCTGCGCATCGAGGACGCCCTGAACGCCACCCGCGCTGCGGTGGAGGAAGGCATCGTGGCCGGCGGCGGCACTGCCTATGTCAACGCCATCCCCGAGATCGAGAAGCTGGTGGACACCGTGGAAGGGGACGAGAAGACTGGCGTGCAGATCATCGCCCGTGCCCTGACCGCTCCTCTGCGTCAGATTGCCACCAACGCTGGTCTGGATGCCTCCGTCATCCTGGAGAAGGTCAAGAGCAGCGGCCAGGTGGGCTATGGCTTTGACGCCTATAAGGAGATTTACTGCGACATGATCGCCAACGGCATCGTCGACCCCACCAAGGTCACCCGTTCCGCGCTGGAGAACGCCGCTTCCATCTCCGCCATGCTGCTGACCACCGAGGCTCTGGTGGGCGACCGCCTGCAGCCCCCCTCCGCCACCGGCGCCGGCATGCCCGCTGCCGACATGAGCGGGGCCATGTACTAAGATACCCCACGGCGGCGAGGATTCGTCGGTCCGTACCAAAGACGCACCGAGGTTTCGGTGCGTCTTTGCCGTGCCAGAGAAAAGATAGGTGCAACCCCTTTCCCGGTGTGCTATAATAACCACAAGCGACGAAATTAGATCAGGCAGAGGATTCCTTCTGCCGCCATTGTAATAGAGGAGGAATGCCAGTGAAACCTCGTATTTTGATTTCCCGGTCCCCGGAGAGCAGCGGTCTGTATGAGGCCGCGGTGGAAAAGGCCGGGGGAGAGCCCCTGTCCTATCACTGCCCCGACCCCGAGATGGACTTTGACGGGCTGATCCTGGCCGGCGGCGGCGACGTAGACCCGTCGGAATTTATGGAACGCAACCAGGGTTCCCGGGAGATTGACCGCCAGCGGGATCAGGTCGAACTGGCCTTGGTGGGCCGCTGCGTCTATGAGAACAAGCCCATCCTGGGCATCTGCCGGGGCCACCAGGTGGTGAACATCGCCCTGGGAGGGAACATCTACCAGGATCTGCCCCCCAAGCTCCTGGAGATTCACGATCAGACTCCGGCCGGGGAGAACCGAAACCATCCCATCCGCCTGGCCGTTTACACCATGCTGGGCGACCTGTACGGGCAGGAGATGACCGTCAACAGCTCTCACCACCAGGCCAACTACAAGCTGGGCCAGGGCCTTTATGGCACTGCCTGGGATGAGATCGGCCTGCTGGAAGCCACCCAGCACGGCAGCCTGCCCATTTGGACCGTCCAGTTCCACCCTGAGCAGATGACCGGGGAGGACGGCCTGCCCGACGGCCAGAAAATTTTCGACTTTTTCCTGGAACAGTGCCGCAAGCACTGCGGCCAGTGACGTGGGCGGCGGCAAAGCCTCCCTTCTTCGGGAGGTAAACTTAGAGGCCGGCCTGCCTTATGTGGATCAGGCGATCAAACGCTTGACCTTTGAGATCCACCACAGCCGCAAACTGGGCTGCACCGCCCTGAAGATCATTCACGGCTATGGGTCTTCGGGCACCGGCGGGCGCATCCGCACCGAGAGCCGCAAGTACTTGGCCCGGCTGAAGGGGCAGGGGACCATCCGGGATTTTCTGCCCGGAGAGAAGTTCTCTATCTTTGAGGAGGACACCCGCCGGGCCTTTACCCGGTGCGACGACCTGCGCCGGGACCGGGATTTGGACCGGCACAACAACGGGGTGACCTTCATCCTGCTGTGACCACACGCCAGAGAAAGGAAGCGCGTCCATGGACTTTCAAGCGATGATCGACGCCACCAACAACAAGAATTCCTTTATGCTTCACAACGGCATCCGCCTGACCAAAATGGAAAAGGACCACGCAGTGGTGGAGGCCGACTTGTCCCGGGTCAACCGCAACCTGTACGGCGCGGTCCACGGGGGGATGTTTCTCACCATGGCCGACTGTGCCGCCGGCGGCACGGCCCGGAGCAACGGCATGCGCTATGTGACGGTGAACAACAGCTTTTCCTTCTTCCGCAACACCAAGCGGGACCACCTGGTGGCCGAGGGGTGGGTAAAGAGCCGGGGCACCACCATCTGCGTGGTGGAGGTCCAGGTGCGGGACGACACGGAAAAGGTGCTGTGTGAAGGAACCTTTACCATGTTCTGTACTGGCCGCCAGGACGAGATCCCCCCAGACTGATGGCGGCCTATCGCTCCTTTTCCCAGGCCATGGTCCAGCGCTTTGGGGGAAAGGTCTATAAGCTCTCCCTGGACGGCGGCATGACCTGCCCCACCCGGGACGGCACCCTGGGCCGCCGGGGGTGCATCTTCTGCGGCGCCAAAGGCGCCGGGGACTTTGCGGCCCCCGTCTGCCAGAGCGTAGAGGCACAGCTGAAAGCAGCCAGGCAGCGGGTGGCGGCCAAGAACAAGGACGGCCGCTATGTGGCCTATTTTCAGAGTTTTACCAACACCTACGCCCCTGTGGACTACCTGGACAATCTCTTCCGCCAGGCCATGGCACCGCCGGAGATCGTGGCTCTGTCTGTGGCCACCCGCCCTGACTGCCTTGGCCCGGAGGTGGTGGCCCTGCTGGCGGAGCTGAACCGGGAAAAACCCGTGTGGGTGGAGCTGGGCCTGCAGACCATCCATCCTGCCAGTGCCCGCTACATCCGCCGGGGATACGACCTGCCGGTCTATGACCGGGCGGTCGCGGCACTCAAACAGGCGGGCCTGGAGGTCATCACCCATGTGATCCTGGGCCTGCCGGGAGAGGGTGCCGAGGATATGGCGGCCACCGTCCGGTATGTGGGGTGGAGCGGCGCCGACGGGATCAAGCTCCAGCTGCTCCATGTGTTGGAGGGCACGGACTTGGCTCGGGACTGGCGGGCCGGAAAGGTCCCGGTGCTCTCGTTAGAGGAATATATTTCCATTCTTGAGGGCTGCTTGGCGGTCCTGCCGCCCCAGATGGTGGTCCACCGCCTGACGGGGGATGGGGCCAAACGGGATCTGCTGGCCCCCTTATGGAGTGCCGATAAGAAACGCGTGCTCAATGCCATCCAACGGGCCTTTGCCCGGGATGGGGTCTGTCAAGGCAGCCGCTGGCGCCTGGCGGACGAACAGAAACGAAAGGAATGGCCTGCGCGGACGCAGCCATGAAGGAGGAACATACCATGACAAAAATCGATATCTTTTCTGGTTTTTTGGGTGCCGGCAAGACCACGCTCATCAAAAAACTCATTGAGGAGGCCTACCGGGGCGAGAAGCTGGTGCTGATCGAAAACGAGTTTGGCGAGATCGGCATCGACGGGGGCTTTCTCAAGGACTCCGGGGTGGAGATCACCGAGATGAACTCCGGCTGCATCTGCTGCAGCCTGGTGGGCGACTTTGGTCAGGCGCTGGAGCAGGTGCTCTACCACTTCCAGCCGGACCGGGTGATCATTGAGCCCTCCGGGGTGGGCAAGCTCTCCGACGTCATCGGGGCGGTCCAGCGGCTGAACAACCCCAATATCCAGCTCAACGCCTTTGTCACCGTGGCCGACGCCACCAAGTGCAAGATTTATATGAAGAACTTTGGGGAGTTCTACAACAACCAGATTGAGCACGCTGCCGCCATCGTCCTCAGCCGCACCAGCGGCATGAAGGAGCAGAAGCTCCTGGACGCGGTGGCCCTGCTGCGGGAGCACAACGCCAATGCCCCCATCATCACCACTCCGTGGGAGGAGCTGGACGGCAAGCTTATCCTGGAGACCATGGAAAACAAGGACACCTTGAAAGAAGAGCTGGCCCGCCTGGCCGCCGAGCAGGCTGCCCACGATGAAGCTCACCACCATCACCATCATGACCATGAGCACGATCACGAGCACCACCATGATCATGACCATGACCACGAGCATCATCACGATCATGACCATGACCACGAACACGAGCATCACCACGATCATGATCATGACCACGAACACGAGCACCATCACGACCATGAGCATCACCATCATCACCACGACGGCACCTGCTCCTGCGGCCACGACCACGATGCCGACGAGGTCTTCATCAGCTGGGGCACCGAGACGCCCCGGAAATACACCGAGGAGGAGATCACCAGCGCCCTGTCCGCTCTGGACGACGAAGCCCGCTGCGGCGCGGTCCTCCGGGCTAAGGGCATTGTGCCCTGCACCGATGGCAGCTGGATTCACTTTGACTATGTGCCCGGAGAGCAGAATGTCCGCCGTGGTCCCGCCAGCTTCACCGGCCGCCTGTGCGTGATCGGTGCGGAGCTGAAGGAGCACGAGCTGGAACACCTGTTCTGCCTGCACTGATCGGAGGGCACCGCCATGATGGAAGAGATCCCTGTTTACCTGTTTACCGGGTTTCTGGACGCGGGGAAAACGAAGTTCATTCAGGAGACCTTAGAGGACGCACGCTTCAACAACGGCGAGAGTACCCTCTTACTGCTGTGTGAGGAAGGGGAGGAGGAGTACGATCCCACCTCCTTCTCCGGCAAAAACGTCTTCATCGAGGTCATCGAGGAGCCCGAGGAGCTCACCCCTTCCAACCTGGAACGGCTGCAGAAGAAGCACGCGGTGGAGCGGGTGATCATCGAGTACAACGGCATGTGGATGCTGGACCAGCTCTACCAGAACATGCCCGAGCCCTGGGTGGTCTACCAGGAGTTCCTCTTTGCCGACGCGCAGACCTTCTTGGTCTACAACAACAACATGCGCGGCCTGGTGGTGGATAAGCTGAAGAGCTGCGAGATGGTGGTCCTCAACCGGTCCGACGAGACCGTGGACAAGGCGGAGATCCACAAGATCATCCGGGCGGTCAGCCGCCGCACCAACATTGCCTACGAGGACCGCAGCGGGGAGGTCTATTACGACGACACCCCCGATGAGCTGCCCTATGATCTGGAGGCCCCCGTGGTGGAGATTACCCCCGAGGACTACGCCATCTGGTACCAGGACATCTCCGAGGAACCGGAGAAGTACAAGGGCAAGACCCTCAAGATCGGCGGCTTTACCATGGTCCGGGACAAGCTCCCCGCCGGCAGTTTCGTCTTTGGCCGCCGGGTGATGACCTGCTGCATCGAGGACATCACCTTCGCTGGCCTGCTGGCCACGGGGTATGACACGAAACAGCTCCAGGACCAGCAATGGGTGGAGCTGACGGCCAAGGTGGCCATCAAGCACAACCGCCTGTACAACAAGAAGGGCCCCATCCTCAACGTCCTCTCCCTGGTCCCCGGCACCCCGCCGGAGCAGGATGTGGCCACCTTCTATTGAGGCTGCGTCCAAGCGAAAGTTAGGAAAAATGCCACGTTCCTGTTGGAAGGAACGTGGCATTTTTTGCCGTAAATTGCCGTAGCGGAGAAGAAGGTGAGGAAAGGCGGCCGTTATGGTTCCCCATCCTCGCCGGAGGCCGCCTCCAACTGCGCGATCTGCTCCAGCAGCCGGGCCTGTTTTCGTGCCCGGCGCTCCTGGAAGGGCTTGCCCAGACGCTCGGCTAAGCTGTCCAGCAGGGAGTAGTAAACGGGGGTAAAGAGGAGTGTGACCACCGTGGAGATCACCATGCCGCTGATCATCACGATGCCCATGGGCTGGAGAAGCTCGTTGCCCTCTCCTGTGCCTGCCGCCATGGGGATGAGGGCCAGCACCGTGGTCAGGGTGGTCATCATGATGGGCCGCACCCGAAGGGGACAGGCCTCCAGAATGGCCTCCTCCTTCTCCTGTCCCCGGGACCGGCGGATGTTGATATAGTCCACAAGAACGATGGAGGAGTTGACCACGGTGCCCACCAGCATGATCAGGGCCAGCAGAACCACCATGGACAGATCCATCCCCGTCAGTGGCAGCCCAAACAGGGCGCCAGAGAGCGCGATGGGGAGGATAAGCATGACCATGACCGGCATGAGGAAGGACTCAAACTGGGCAGCCAAAATGAAGTAGACCAGGCAGGTGGCCACCAGCATGGCAAGTAGTAGGGAGTGGAAGTTCTCCATCATGTCTGTATAGGAGCTGCTGATCTCCGCCTGGTATCCATCGGGCATGGGGTACTGGTCCAGAATAGCCTGGACGGATTCGTTCATGGCGACGGTATCGCCGCTGAGGCTGTCGCCGGTGATCTCGATTTGGCGGGACTGGTTTTCCCGGGTAATGCTCTGGGGGCTCAGGACGATGGACACGTCTGCCACCGCCGAGAGGGGGACGGTCCCGCCGGTGGGGGCCGAGATGGGCATGGAGCGCAGGGCGTCCAGATTTTTGCCGCTGGCGCCGCTGCCCCGGACCACCACGTCCCAGTCAGTTCCGTCTGCGGTCACCACGGTGGCGGTGGTCCCGGTAAGTTCACTGCGCACTGCGGCGCCGATGGCGGCGGCGGTGAGCCCGTACTGGGCGGCGGCGGTGTCGTTGACGGAGACGGAAACGGAGGGAACGCTGTTCTCCAAGGAATTTTTCACTTGGGAGGCGTCCTCCAAGGCGGCGATTTGCTCGGTCAAATCGTTGGCCAGCTGGGTGAGGATGCTATAATCCGAGCCGGTGAGATTGACCTGGATGTCGCTGCTGCCAGTGAGGCTGCCCATCAGGCTGGACTCGCTGACGGTGATCTGACAGCCGGCGATGTCCGCCGCGGCTCGCTGAAGGTCCTGGGCCACCTGTTTGCTGGAGCGGTCCCTCTTTTCCCGGCCCACCAAATTGACGGTGATGGAGGCGCTGTCGCTGCTGCCTGTTCCCAGGGCGCTGCCGATGGTCATATACAGGTTGTCCATCTCCGGGCAGGTCTCTTCTACCAGGTCCATCACCCGCTCGCCGTAGTCGATGGTGTCCTCTAGTTCTGTGCCTGTGGGCATGGAAACAGAAATGTTCACGATGCCCTGGTCCATCTCCGGCAGCAGCACCATGTTGGTGCTCAGACAGCTGACCAGGAACAGGACCACCATGGCGGCGGAGACCACACAGGCCACCGCCCGCCGGCGCAGGAAGTAGGACAGCAGGCGCTGATAGGTCTCTCCCGCCCGGGCAGCCCACTGGGACAGCCGGCTGTCCCGGCTGCGCCCCTGGAGCTTCTGCAGCCGGACGGCATTCTCGTCCAGCAGGAAATAGCACATCAGGGGCACCAGGGTCAGAGCGATGAGAAGGGAGGAGAGGATGAGGAAGACCACCGTCAGGGAAAAGTCCAGGAACATCATGCCCACTAGGCCGCCGCTCAGGCCGATGGGCAGGAAGACGGCCACGGTGGTCAGGCTGGAGGCGGTGATGGAGGTGACCACCTCCGACGTGCCCAGCACACAGCTGTCATATCGGCTGTGGCCGTCCCCGGCGTAGCGGTAGATGTTCTCCAGGACCACAATGGAGTTGTCTACCACCATGCCGATGCACATGGCGATCCCCCCCAAACTCATCATGTTCAAGGTGGTGCCGAAGATGTTCATCAGCAGAAAGACCGTCAGCACGCAAAAGGGCATGGACAGGGAGATGGTCACCGTGGCCCCGCCCCGGCGCAGGAAAGCCAGCACCACGGCGGCGGACAGGACCACTCCCAGGATGATGTTCTGGATGGCGTTGTTTGCCACCTGGAGGATATATTCTCCGGCCTCATAGGGCACAAGATAGGTCATGGAGGGATAGTCCTGCTGCAGCTCTTCCAGGGTTTCCAAGATCCGCTGGGAGGTCTCCACCTCGTTGGAGCCTGAGCGCTTGTTCACAGAGAGAAGCACGCAGTCTGCGTCCCCCAGCTTGGCGGCGCTGCCGCCCAGAGAGGATTCCAGATAGACGCTGGCAATTTCTCCCAAACGTATGGTGCCTCCCCGAGGAAGGAAGATCACCGTGTTGGCCACATCCTCCACAGACTGAAACTGCCCGTCGGTGGTGACGGTGAGCACGTTGGTGCCGTTTTGCACATTGCCGCCGGGATACAGAACGTTGGCGGCGGCCAGATAATTGGAGATGTCACTAAGGGTCAGGCCGTAGCCGGTCAGAGCGGTGGTGTTGACCTCCACGGCGATCTGCTGGCTGATGCCTCCCATGATGTCCACGGAGGCCACCCCGTCCAGTCGTTCCAAGGCAGGTCCCACGGTGTCTTCGGCCATGGTTTGCAGCTGGGTCAGATCCTCGCCGCTGAGGGCGATCATGGCCACGGGCATCATGTCGTTGACGTTGAAGTTGTAGATGACGGGGTCAGTACACCCTTCGGGAAGGGTCAGGGCATCAAATTTTTCCCGCAACTTGATGGCCGCGCTGTCCACGTCGGTGCCGTCGGCATAGGAGATCATCACCATGCTCACATTTTCCGACGAAGTGGAGGTGATCTCCTCCACCCCTGCCAGGGTGGAGACACAGGACTCCAGGGGGCGGGTGACCAGTTCCTCCATGTCCTCCGGCCCGGCGCCGGAATAGGTGCACAGGACATAGGCGGCGGGAAACTCCATGTTGGGCATCAGGGCCAGCTTGAGGTTGGCGTAAAAGACCACCCCGAAGACGGCGATGATGAGAAAGGCCAGAATGGTGGTGACTTTATGCTTGATGCAGAAAGAGGCAATTTTCATGGCGCCACCTCAGAGGACACCACCCGGGCTTGGGCGCCGTCAGAGAGGTAGAACTGCCCCACGGTAACCAGGGTCTCCCCCCCGCTCAGACCGGCGGTGATCTCAGTCACGCCGTCGCCCACCAGGCCGGTCTCCACCGCCACCCGGTGAGCAATGCTGTTCTCATCCAGGGTATAGACGTACTGGCCGTCCATGCCCGTTTGGATGGCTTCCGTGGGGACGATGACCACGTCGTTCTGGGTATCCGTATAAAAGGTCACCTGGGCGAACATCCCCGACAGCAGTTCCTTGGCGGCGGAGGCGGGCACCTGGATGGTCACCGGATAGAGATGGGTGGTGGCGTTGGGGGAGGAGACGAGGTTCTGGATGGTGCCTTGAAAAGAGGCCTGGGCCGCGTCTACTGTCACGGAAACCTGGCTGCCTTTCTGCAGCTTGCCGACGAGAGATTCCGCCACCCCCACCTGGATTTCCATGTTCGCGGTGGACTCGATGGAAGCCACCGGCGCGCTGGGGGAGACAAAGCCGTTTTTTACGGCGGTCAGAGACACCACGGTGCCGGCAATGGGAGCAGTGACTTTGCCATCGCTGTCGATGTTGGCCAGGGAGGACTCCAGCTGCTCTAGGGTGGACTTGTAGTTTTGGATGCTGATTTCCAGCTGATCCAAGGTGGAGTCCATGGTTGCTTTGGCGCTGTCTACGGCGGCCTGGGCGCTGTCGACTTCCGTCTGGGAGACCAGGCCGATCTGGAAGAGTTCCTGGATGCTGGCCAGTTTCTCCTGGGCCTGGGTGACCTGCTGGGAGAGCAGGGCGGACTGGCTGTCGTAACTGGCCTTGGCCTTGTTGTAGCTCAAGGCAGCCGTATCATAGTTTGCCTTGGTGGCGGAGATGTCTAAGGCGCACAGGGCCTGTCCAGCGGAGACGGTGTCACCCACCTCCACATACACGTCGGTGCAGCGCACCGACAGGGCCACGTAGACCGACTCCTGGCCGCCGGAGACCACTTGGCCAGAGACTGTGCTCTCCGCCGCAATGGACCCTCGGGAAACGGCGGCGACTTCTACCGCTGTCGTCGGGTCCTCTGCCTCCGACTCTTCTTTCTCTCCACACCCGGCCAGCAGGAAGAGAAATGCGGCGGCCAGGCATAGGCTGATGATCTGTTTTTTCATGGGGATACCTCCGGGAGAACGTAGTGAGATCGCAAAGGGCGTGCAGACCTTATGGCGCCGCACGGCCCAGGTTTTCCTCCACCTTTCCCAACAGCTGGGTCAGCAGGGCGATCTCATCCTGGGTCATTCCCTGGGTCATCCGCTGGTTCATTCGTTCCAAGCAGGCCAGCACTTGGGTGCCGATCCTCTTCCCCTCTTCCGTCAGCACCAGCTGTTTCAGCCGGGCATCGTGGGAGACCGTCACCCGTCGCAGCAGCCCTTTCCGCTCCAAGGTGTTCAGCTGGCTGCTGACGGTGGAGCGGCGGAGCTTAAAAAAGGCCTCCAGGTCCCGCTGGTACTGGGCACCCTGGGAAAAGCGGAGAAAGGCGATGGTGGACAGCTGGGAGGCTGTCATTCCGTGGGGAAGGGCCGGGGTGTGGATGGCCATGCGGTGGAGCAGGTTGATGATGGCGGCCAGCTGGGTGACGGGATAGAGCTGTGGAGGGGCAGAGGACATGGGGGACACCTCCCAAATTTGTTAGAAATCGTACAATCAAAATTGTACAATGCCCAAGGAAACTTGTCAACAAAAACCGAACGGCCTCCCGGCCGGCGCCTCTTCTTTGGCTTGCCAGAGGAGAGGAATCGGGCTATAATAAACCGTCATCAAAAATGCCGTGGGCGCCTGCCCGCGTTCTGGAGGTCCGCCGATGAAACGAACCGTCGCCTATTATCGAACCACTCGCCCGCTGAAGATCTTCCTCTCCTATTACAGGCCCCACATCCATCTCTTCCTGCTGGATATGGTCTGCGCGCTGATCATCTGTCTGATCGATCTGGCCTTTCCCTATGCCTCTCGGGCGGCCCTGAACGAGCTGCTGCCCAACCAGGCCTACCACGCCTTTTTTCTGGTCATCGCCTTTTTTGCCGGGGCCTATGTGTGCAAGGGCTTTTTGTACTTTGTGGTCTCCTACTGGGGACATCTCTTCGGGGTGCGGGTGGAGGCCGACCTGCGCCGGGACCTCTATGGGCACATGGAGAGCCTGAGCTTCAGCTTTTTTGACAGAAACCGCACCGGGGTGCTCATGTCCCGGGTGACCAACGATCTGTTTGAAATCACCGAGCTGGCCCACCATGGGCCCGAGGACCTATTTATTTCCACGGTCACTTTGGTGGGGGCATTCTGCATCATGTGCACCATCGAGTGGCGCCTGGCGGTGATCTCCTTTGCCATCGTGCCCTTTTTTGTCCTCTTCACGGTCTACCAGCGGCGGAAGATGCGCCGGGCCAACCTGAAGCTCAAGGCCCAGACGGCGGAGATCAACGCCGCCATTGAGTCGGGCATCTCCGGTATGCGCACCGCCAAGGCCTTTCAGAACGAAGAGACGGAAAAGGCCAAGTTCGGCGCCATGAACCAGCTCTTTGTCCAGGCCAAGCGAACCTATTACAAGACCATGGCTACCTTCCAGGGGGGCATGGAGTTCAGCTTGTCCATCATGCCCGTGCTGGTCATCGGGGCGGGTGGTTATTTCATCATGGCCGGCACGGTGGACTATGCGGACCTGGTGGCCTTTACCTTATACATTACCACCTTCACCACACCGGTGAAGAAGCTGGTGAGCTTTGTGGAGCAGTTCATGCAGGGCTCGGCTGGCTTCCAGCGATTCCTGGAGCTGATGCGCCTGGAGCCGGAGATTCAGGACGCCCCCGACGCCCAGGACCTGGGGCCTGTCCGGGGGGAGGTTTTTTTTGACCACGTTTCCTTTCGCTATGGACAGACGGAGGAAGTGCTGCGCGACGTGGATTTGGAAATCCACGCCGGGGAGAAGTTTGCCTTTGTGGGCCCCTCCGGCGGAGGTAAGACCACCCTGTGCCAGCTTATCCCCCGGTTTTACGATGTGACCCAGGGGGCGGTAAAGGTGGACGGCCATGACGTGCGGCAGGTCACGCAAAGCTCTCTGCGCCGGCAGATCGGCATTGTCCAGCAGGAGGTTTTCCTTTTTGCCGACAGCGTTTTGGAGAACATCCGCTATGGCCGGCCCGAAGCCACGGATGAGGAAGTGATCCAGGCCGCCCGTCTGGCGGAGATCCATGAGGACATTCTTGCCATGCCCAAAGGGTATGATACCTATGTAGGCGAGCGGGGTGTGATGCTTTCCGGGGGACAGAAGCAGCGCATCAGCATTGCCCGGGTCTTTTTGAAAAATCCGCCCATCGTCATTCTGGACGAGGCCACCAGCGCCCTGGACAGCGTCACCGAGGCCAAAATCCAGGCCTCCTTTGATCGGCTGTGCCAGGGGCGGACCTCCATCATCATCGCCCACCGCTTGTCCACCATTCGCAACGCGGACCGCATCGCGGTCATCGACCGGGAGCGGATCTTGGAACAGGGGAGCCATTCGGAGCTGATGGCCCTGAACGGAGAGTATGCTGCCCTGGTCCGTGCCCAGGAGGAGATCGGCGGGTAAAGCTTGTCCGCGGAGGGACGGCCCCGGGGCGCGGCGGGGGCGCCTGCGGGGGATCCGGGCCCATGCTCAGCGGTCACTGACCGATGGGGAGTCGGACTCCCAGCGGAAGATGAATTCATCCAAATCCTGAGGAGCCGGCGGAACGGGGGGCAGGGGTCTGGTTTCCTTTTCAGCCATCAAACAAACCTCCTTTTCCATGGGGTATACAGCCCAGTATATGCGGGGCGGGGGAAACTATGTGTCCAAAACCCAGGAAAACGTTTCTTCCAAGGTGATATTTTTCCCTGCTCCTGGTATGGCAGCCGGCCCGGCCGGGCAAACTAGACCAGGGTGATGAAAATGAAGTATGAAAATCCGCAAATGCAGGCCTACTTTGACGGGCTGCCCGGCAAGGTGCGGGCGGTCATCGATCAGTCCGGGGTGGACATCAGCACACCAGGGGAGCTGATGCTCGTTGGAGAGCATTTCCGCAAGAAGTTCGCCCAGGAAGACGAGGCGAACCGGAGCAGCTCTTGAAACATTCCGCCCCGGGCCCCAGGCTTCTGGGGTCCGGGGCAAAAAATTTGTTGTGCATAGAAAAAAGTGCTTGACAAAGTCCCTCTAGCGTGCTATAGTAATTAAGAACTCAAGAGAGTGCCGACTGGGAAATGCCGGAGTGGCGGAATTGGCAGACGCCTGGGACTTAAAATCCCATGGGAGTGATCCCGTGCCGGTTCGATCCCGGTCTCCGGCACCATATCGCGGAGTAGAGCAGTTGGTAGCTCGTCGGGCTCATAACCCGGAGGCCGCAGGTTCAAGTCCTGTCTCCGCAACCAAAAAAGGCACCCATTCCTTTTGGAATGGGTGCCTTTTTCTGTGTATGTGTATCAGTTGAACAAAAGACGGATGGGAGGAAGACGGACCTTAATGCCTCCGATGGCAAGATTTTTGCCCAAAAACATGCCGCACAAGGGGGGGAAACAGGTTTGCTTCATACTTTGGACGGATTTACACAGCGACGGGAAATATAGTAAAATAACGCCATCAGCTCGGTCCCATTCCTTCCAGCCATTGTGCTGCGGCGTTCCCAGCTGCAGGAACGCTGTTTCAGGGGGTGCGGGATCGGCAAACTACCGTGAAGATCAAACCAACGAGAGATGAGAAGACGGTATGTAAGTGCAACGCAATTTCACAGAAGGAGGAAGTGTTCTATGAAGAAAGGGAAACGGCTGTTAAGCTCTCTTCTGGCAGTGGTTTTGTGTCTCAGCCTCTTGCCAGTGACGGGCCTCGCCGCGGAAGATGCAGAGGATGGGACGCTGTCTTACGAAGGGGTAACCTACTTTGACGTAGGCAGCGATCACTTTGAGGACAGTACCCGCCTGTTTATCCAGGACTTGATGTCGGCGAAGAGCATCCACCTGGACGACCAGTCCACGGCGGCTCTGTGGCAGTATTTGGCTTACGCCATTCAGGACAGCAACGGTACGGGCACGTCGGACGGGAAGTTCAAGACCCAGTTTGACAATGCCATCACAAACGGCTTGGCGGTCAATGCCGAAGAGAACAGTGGCTCGAGCAACGTGAGCAGTGGGGACAACAACTACGACGTGCGCTGGAGCGGCCTGAGCTACGCAAGCTCCATCGCCAAAGCGGCGCAGGATATGGAAGACACTCTCTTCAGCTGGTACCGCAGTGCCGGCGGCGGCCGGGACGATCAATACCCCGACGATGACCAGGGGGACGACGATGCGGCTATCAAGCACAACGCGCAGCTGGCAGAGTACAACAACACCCAGGACTGCTTCTGGATGTTTACCGGCGCGCTGAAGACCAGCGGCACCAATAAGAAGGGCCACTATCAGGCCTTGGGCGTCATCTTCAGTGATTTCTCTGTGACCCCGGTCCTGCCGGAGTACAACCAGGATTACTATCAGACGACGAAAGAGGAGCCGGTTACTGGCGGCAGAGACTTCCTGTCCAACGTCCAGAACGACACCAACGTGACCGTTACCCAGAGTCAGGGACTGGACAAGAGCACCACCACCACCATGACCAGCAGCATCAGCGGCAGTGATACCTATACCTATCACGAGGCAATTACAATCGGAATGGGTGCCAGTATCAGCAAAATTAGCATCAATGGTTCGGTTTCGGCTGCCTTCACCCAGGCCATCCAGTCGGGATGGTCTGAATCGGAGTCCACCTCGGAGACCGTCACGGAGCACTCCACTGCTTCGGTGACCCTGCCTCCCTTTACCCATGTGATGCTCAACCAGTACGACAGTGAGACTACCACCACTACCCATTACGACTGCCCGGTGGCCTTAAACTTCAACGTGACTATCGTGGAGTATACCCTGGACCCCAGCAGCAACAACGCCAGCTGCAAGACCAAGATCCTGGCATCCTTTGAAGGCACTGGCCGGGAGGACCTGTATCAGCGGGCCGTGGTGGAGCAGGACTTGGTGGACGGGGACCGGATCAACTGGAACACCCTGTTCAAGGCCCACAGTGACCTGGAAGGTCGGGTGGACAGCATCGCTTTGACCGCGCCCATGTCTACCACTGGCGCTGTGTTCACCATCAAGGAGGAGTCTTTGACAACTTCCGTGAAGGGCCTGATGCCCTCCTATCCTCTGGATCGTGTGGCCACCTCCAACAACCTGCAGTGGATCACGGTCTCGCCGGGAGCACCGTATTATCTGAGCAACATCAGCCTGACGGGCTACAACCGCTACAACGGTGAGTACTATGGCTTTAACAAGCTTAAGGGCCATTGGATCCTTCTGGATGAACAGGGCAATGAGCTGACCGACAGCAACATTGCTCACTTGGTCACTGACCCCGTCAGCGGTTTCACCCGCCTGGAAGCGGGGACCCAGAACGGGACCGTTTATCTGAAGTATCTCATCGATGAGGATTGCTACAACTCTGCAGAGAGCCAGGAGCACTATACCAAAAACTATGAGCTGAGCAAGACGGCCGTCATTGAGGCCTTTGTCCAGCTTGCCGAGGATGTCTTCGAGTCCGGCAGCATCTATGTGGACGGCCAGCTCAGCGGCATCGTGGGCGATGAGCCCAAAGCCATTGAGGGCGAGGACGGCTTTGCTGTGCGCATGGAAGACAGCACAGGCAAGGAAGTCAGCTATCCTGTCGTTTGGGAGGCCAAGGAACTCAACGGCATCACCGTGGAAGACAATATGATTTCCTTTACCGCCCCCGGCACCTATCACGTGCGCGCCAGCAGCGGCAATGTCCTGTCTGACTGGGTAGAAGTGACTGCCCTGCCTGCGCGTCAGCTGGACGAGGTCCTGATCCCCGATACCTTGGAGATGGACACCCGCGTGGACACCTTCTGCGACCTGAGTACCATCCAGGTGCGCACCTATGATCAGTACGGCGATGTGTACGACACCGACAGCCAGGTGGTTTGGACCTGCACCAGCGGCAGCGGTACCATTGACGAGGACAATTACTTCACGGCACCTACCTCTGGAACTTACCAACTGGAGGCGATGGTGGACGGTGTTGTCTCCAACACCATGACGGTGACGGTGGTCTCCGATACCGTCAGAGCCATGCAGTGGATCTTTGACAGCGGCGTGACCGCCAGCGACTCCATGGACGAGTTCAACACCGCCAGCATCTGCACCCGCGCCCACGCGATGACCTTCCTCTGGCGCGCTGCGGGTTCTCCCGCCCCAGAGAGTGACACCATGCCATTCACCGATGTGGCCGATGATGCCTACTATCGTGATGCGGTGCTGTGGGCGGTGGAAAACGGTGTGACCAACGGCACTTCTGCCACCACTTTCAGCCCCGATCAGAACTGCACCCGGGCGCAGCTGGTCACTTTCCTGTGGAATTACGAGGGACAGCCCAAGGTGTCCATGGGCAATGACTTCACCGATGTGGCCGACGGCGCTTACTATGAAGGCTCTGTGAATTGGGCCAGCTTCTATGACATTACCAAGGGCGTCTCTGACACGACCTTTGGGCCGGACAACGGCTGCACAAGAGGTCAGGCTGTGACCTTCCTGTACAGATTCTTTGAGAAGTATCTTTGATTCGTGTGTCCTCACCGGATCGACCTTTCCCAGGTTTCATGAAAACTGCCGCGGAATTCTTTCCGCGGCAGTTTTTTCTGCTTGACAGGGAGTTTTCATACTTTGGATGGATTTACAGTGGGAGAAAGGCCATGGTAAAATGAAAAAACACCCCATAGTGGAAAGAGACGGATGCAAGTGGAGGGCTGTGCGGAAAGAAAAATTGTGCTGCGAGGAGGGAAAGTCCATGACGAAAAAGGCGGTGCTGACGCAAAAACTGAGGCAGCAGGTGGGAGCTGCGTTGGAAAATGGCAGGGTGCTGCTGTTCAGCGCCCCGTGTGGGTTCGGAAAAACTACGGCAGCGCAGCAGCTGATTTCCGGCAGGCAAGTGTGTCGGCTCTCGGCGGCCACTCCCGATTTTCACCTTCCGTCAGCGGGGGGGAAATGGAAGACGCTGCTGATAGACGACCTACAGTATCTGACGGACGAGGAACTGCAACAGGAACTGTGCGCACTGGCCCGGCAGGACCCCGAGCGCCGCTTTGTGTTTTTAAGCCGGGGGGAGCCCCCCGGCTGGCTGATCCCATTTCAGACCACGGGGGTCATGACGGTCCTGCATGCCAAGGATCTGTGCCTGGACCGGGAAAGCGTCACCCGGCTGCTGCAGGAGCATGACATTGCTGTGTCGGACGTTGTGCTCACCTCGATTCTGCAAGAGAGCAAAGGGTATCCTCTTGCCCTGGACATTTTGATGAGCCATTTGGCGAGAGGGGAGGCGTACGATGAGACCACCAAGGATCTGGTGCGCCGGGAAATTTTCCTGTATTACGAGGAGATGGTGTATCGCCGCCTCCATCTGTCGGCCCGCCGCATGCTGCTGGACCTATCGCCCTTTGCCTGTTTTGATTTGGAACTTGCCAGGATCCTTAGCGGCAACAGCCGTGCCGGGGAGATCTTGGGCCGCCTGCAGCGCGACACGACCATGTTTCTCAACAAACGCCTGGGCTGCTACAGCTTTTGGCCTTTATTTCGTGACTTTTTGCTGTGGAAGATGGACCAGGAATATAGCGAGGAACAGAAACGGGACCTGTACAACCGTGGCGGACTGTACTACGAGCTGAAGGAAGATTATGGGAACGCCTTGGCCTGCTACGCCCGTATTGATGCCTATGCGAAGATTTCGGAGCTCTTGGTGAAGAATGCCCAGATCCACCCGGGGATGGGCCACTATGACGAGATGGAGCCCTATTACCGCGGGCTGCCCAAAAGCGAGATTTTGGAGTCCCCTGCCCTGATGCAGGGGATGAGCATGCTCTGCGCCATCTGCATGGACTATGAGGGGTCGGAGCGGTGGTACCAGGCCCTGCGGCACTTTGTCCAAGGGAAGAACCATTTCGACAGCGACGTGCGGGAGGCCAAGAGCCGTCTGGCCTGGCTGGACATTGCGCTGCCCCAGCGCAGTGTGGACAGCGCGGTGGAGCTTTTCCCCAATTTGTTTCGGATGGTCTCCAACAAGGAGATCCGGATGTCCCCCCTGTCTGTCACCAGCACCTTGCCGAGTTTGATGAACGGCGGCAAGGATTTTTCCCCTTGGAGCAAAAAAGACGACTTCCTCTACGCCACCCTGCGCCTGCCGGTGGAGGCCATTCTGGGGCGGGACGGCGTATGTATGGCCGACTGCGCCCTGGCCGAGAGCAAGTTTGAAAAGGGGGAGGACATTCGGGACCGGATCATGGGGCTGCTGCAAAAGATGGACAAGATCCGGCGGGACGGCTCGCCGGACATTGAGTTTGCCGTGGTGGGTCTGCTGGTGCGCATGCAGCTGGATTTGGGCTGGACGTCCGAGGCCCGCAAAAGTTTGCAGGAGATCAAACAGCGCTTTGCAGAGGCAGGGGAAACCCGGTTTATGGGGAACATGGACGCCATGCTATGTCGGATCGATCTTTTGCAGGGGGAAGAGCTTGCCGCAGACAACTGGTACCGGGAGAAGGCGCCGCGAAACCCGCAGCACCTGAAGGTAATGAAGCGGTATCAGTACTTCACCCAGGCCATGGTGGAGCTGTCCCGAGGCGAGGAGCAGCAGGCGCTGATTACCTTGGCCCCATTGGACACCTATTGCAAGAATTGTTCCCGCTATATAGACAGCATTCATCTCCACCTGCTGGCGGGTATTGCCCTTTTCCGCATGGGCGAGGACCGCTGGCGCGCAGAAGTGTGCGCCGCTCTGGACACCGCGTGGGAGTTTCGCTTTGTTCGGACGGTCAGCCAGTATGGCGCGGCGGTTTTGCCGCTGCTGGAGGGCTGTGGCTGGCGAGGGGACGAAACGTTCCTGTACACCCTCGTCCGTACCTCCCGGGAGCAGGCTTCGCTTTATCCAGACTACCTGCACCCCCGACAGGAGATGACGGCCCCCCTCTCTGCCACAGAGTTGCAGGTGCTGCGGCTGATCTGCGCCAACAAGAGCAATGCGGAGATCGGAGAGATTCTGGACATCAAGCTCTCCACGGTGAAGACCCATGTGAGCAGCATTTTGCGGAAACTGGGCATCCAGCGCCGAAACGAAGCCAAGGAAACTGCAGAGCGGCTGCATTTGATCCACTGAAAAAACCAGCCGGTCCCAAGCGTGCTGCAGGGGAGTGGACTGCGCCCCTTTGCACGGTGTCTGCGCTGGGAACCGTGGTTATGGTGAAAACCAGACGGTGGACGAAAGAATTTTATACGAAAAGGAGGTGCCTCCGGGCACCTCCTTTTTTGAAGACAAGGCTGGGAGAAAAACCTCAAGAGCGAGCTTTTTGGTAGCCTTGGACACTGATGATATAAGAGACGGCAAAGACAACGGCGGCAACACCACTGGCCAATGCCGCCAGACCGGCCAGTGTGTCAGGCATGGCTGCCAAACCGGGCCCATCCTCGAAAAATTTGACCAGGAAGAACAGGGGCACCACCACGACCATTCCCATGAGCTGGGCAGCACGAAAGCTAAACCAATAGGTCAGCGGCAGACACAGCCCCGTCCAGAGAAGAGGAATGACCACCGAGGCCCAGACAGACAGCCCAAGCAGCGAAGGGGAGAGCGGGCCGTGGATCACACCAGTGAGCAGGCATAAGAGCACACTGCCGCCCGTGCTGACGCCCAACGTACACAGCACGGACAGATATTTTCCGGCCACCACCTGCCGGCTGCTCACGGGCAGGGACCGCTGATAGGTCAGCCAGTGGGCGGACTCATCGCTGGAAAAAATCAGAATATTTTGGATGCTTACCGTCATGGCCAGCAGGATGCTTCCCAGCAAGCCGCCGTATGGGCCGGTTTGGGTCATAAGCAGCACGATGGCCACAGCGGCGATGCACAAAACCTTTTTGTCCACACCGCGAAAAAAGAGCTGGATGTCTTTGTAAATTAGGCCCTTCATGATATTTCCTCCTTGGTGTAAAACAGCAGCAGCTCTTCCAAAGTCACACGATCCACCAGAAGGTGATCGTGTGACCGGCGGAAGGCTGCCTTGTCTGCCACCAGACATTCCATGGCGGTGTTGGTTTGGCGGGCAAACAGATAGTCATCGGGAGACAACTGTGCAAAGTCTGCCCGGCTGCAGCGGACGATGCCGCAGTCATAGAGCAGCGCATCTTTCTGGGCCTGGAGCACGACCTTTCCTCGGTGCAGGAGGATGACGTAGTCCGCGATTCGCTCCACATCTGAGGAGATGTGAGAAGAGAAAAGAATGGTGTGAGTCTCATCCTGGATGAATTCCAGGAAAAGGTCCAACAACTCGCCCCGCACCACCGGGTCCAGCCCGGCAGTCACCTCATCCAACAGGAGAAGTTTTGGCCGATGTGCCAAGGCAGAGACGATGGCCAACTTTTGCCGGGTGCCCTTGGAGAGGGAACCAATGGCTTTCTCCGAGGGGATGTGAAACCGCTCCAAATAGCTTTGGAACAGGGCCTCGTCCCAGGTGCGGTAGATGCCCGAGAGCATTTTGCCGATCCTTTTGGGCGTAAAGACGTGGTGAAACCCAGTCTCATCAAAGACAACCCCCAGTTGTTCTTTGATGGCTGGGTCCTGAGGGGAACCGCCCAGCAGGCGGATCTCGCCGGCATCCGGGGTCAATGCATCGGCCAGCAGTCGAATGGTGGTGCTCTTTCCCGCACCATTTTCTCCCATCAGTCCCACGATGCACCCTTGTGGCACATGGAAGGAGAGGTGGTCCAAGGCAAAAGAGCCCCAGGATTTACATAGATCCTTGACATAGATGCTGTCCATGTTTCTACCTCCTGTTTATTCCTCGTAAAACAGCCGCAAAATCTTGGCCAGCTGCTCATAGGAGATGCCATGTCCCCGGCCAATTTCCGCTGCCTTTTGCAGGTGGTCCTCGGCCATGCGCAGCTGTTCTTCCCGGATGAAGGCGGCGTTTTGGGCGGAGACGAAGCTGCCCTTGCCCGGGATGGTTTCCAGGAAACCGTCCCGGGTCAGATCCTCATAGGCCCGCTGGACAGTGATGACACTCAGGCGCAAGTCCCGGGCAAGGGCCCGCATAGAGGGCAGCGCCTGGCCGGGGGCGAGAGTGCCGTCCATGATCTGTCCCTTGATCTGGACGGTAATCTGCTCATACAAGGGCTTGTCACTGCTGTTGCTGAGAAGGATATCCATTCGACACCGTGCTTTCTGTGCTTACTGTACTTAATTAATAAGTACAATATAGCAAGAAATAGGCCCACTGTCAACAGAGGGCTTGTGAAAAGGAGAAAACTTTTGTAGAATGGAAAAAACGCAGTACGGCAGACCTGGCAGGAAAGGGGAGAAGGGGACCTTCTCTTCGCCGGAGGCGGCAGGAGGTGCAGCTATGCTATTGGCAATTCATCTGGGTATTGTGGCGTTGTTCCTGGTTCTGGGCATCGTGTTTTTGAAGGGAAAAGGGGCCTTTCTCATTGCGGGCTATAACACAGCGTCACCGGAGGAAAAGGCGCGCATCGACGAGAAGAAGCTCTGCCGGTATATGGGCAGGATGATGCTGGCTCTGGCCGCCTGCTGGCTTGTGCTGGCATCCAGTGAGATTTTCCAGACGATGGTGCTCTTCTGGGTGGGCTTTGCGCTGTTTTTTGTTGTGATCATTGTAGGGATTATTTTCCTGAATACTGGGGGACGCATCCAGCGGTGAGGAAAACCGTCCCAGTGGAACGATAAAAAACGCCCAGCTGTCAAAAGACAGCTGGGCGTTTGCTGTGTCAGCGCTCAATCGGCCAGATATTGGCGCACCAATTCCTGGAGCAGCTCGTCCCGATCCAGCTTGCGGATAAGGGTGCGAGCGTTGTTGTAGTTCGTGATATAGGTAGGGTCCTCCGAGAGGATGTAGCCCACAATCTGATTGATGGGGTTGTAACCCTTTTCTTTCAATGCGTCGTAGACAGCGGTGAGAGTGGCTTTCATCTCATCGCTCTGGTCTTGGACCACCTGAAACTTTCGGGTGAACTCGGAATCCATGGTGCACGCCCCCTATCACAGAAACAGTAGATTATCACCTACATCATACTCCTATCTCCAGGGAAAGTAAAGGGGAAAAAGTGGGAACGGGGAAAATTTTTCACCGTAAGACGGCGCCAAACTCCTTTTCCAGGCAGTCCAGGATGTGTTTGATTTCCTCGTCGGCTTCCTGGGCGGTCAGACTCCGATCCTCAGCCCGGAGAATCAGGTTAAAGGCCACGGACTTCTTGCCTTCCGGCAGGTTGGTCCCCTCGTAGATGTCGAAGAGAGCGACGTCCTTCAAAAGCCCCTTGGCCGCGGTGCGGATGCAGGCCTCCAGGGCGCCCACGGTGTCCGTCTTGTCCACCAGCACGGCGATGTCCCGGGTGACGGCGGGGAACTTGGGCAGGGGGGTGTACTCCGGGTCGGTCCCGCGGCTGGCAAAAAGGGCGTCAAACTGCATCTGGGCGTAATAGAGCTCCGCGTCTACGCCGTAGTTGGCGGCCACCAGGGGATGGATCTGACCGAGAATGCCCACTTCCTGGCCCTTGACAAAGATTTTAGCGCAGCGGCCGGGGTGGAAGGAGGGGTTGGCTTTTTCTGCCTGGTAGGTGATGTCTTCGGCCCGGATACTGTCCAGAACGGTCTCCACCGCACCCTTGAGGGTGAAGAAGCTCTCGTCCGGTCCGTACAGGCCCAGGGAGAGAACCTTGGGCTCGTCGGCCATGCCGTCCTCTCGCTCAAAGTAGGTCCGGCCCAGCTCATACAGGCGGGCGGCCTTGTTGCGGTAGTTGTAGTTGCGGGTGAGGATTTCCAGCATGGAGGGCAGCACGGTGGTGCGCATGATGGAGGTGTCCTCGCCCAGGGGGTTCATGATCTTCATGGACTTGCGCAGGGGAGAGTCCTCCGGCAGGCGAATCTTATCATAATAGGTGGGGCTGATGAAGGAGTAAGTGATGATTTCATCGAAGCCCATGCCCCGGCAGACGATGCCCAGGTTACGCTCCAGCAGCTGCTTGGAGCTGTAGCCGCCCTGTGTGGTCACACCACGCATGGATGTGGTGGGGATCTGGTTGTAGCCATAGAACCGGGCCACTTCCTCGGCCAGGTCGGAGTAGTGGGCCACGTCGCCGCGCCAAGAGGGCACGGTGATGGTCTCGCCGTCCACTCCGAAGCCCAGGTCGGCCAGGATCTTGACCATGTCGCTGGCGGGCAGGTCGGTGCCCAGCAGGGCGTTGATCTTCTCCGGGCGCAGAGCCAGGGTCTGGGGCTGGGGCACGAAGTTGAGGATGTCGATGACGCCGTCCAGCACTTCACCGGCGCCCAGCAATTCCACCAGCTCGCAGGCCCGGTCCACGGCGGGCAGGGTGTTGAGGATGTCCAGCCCCTTTTCAAACTTGGCCGAGGCCTCGGTGCGCATGCCCAGGGCCAGGGCGGTGCGGCGGATAGAGGTGCCGTTGAAATTGGCGGACTCAAAGACCACGTCCACGGTGTCCTCCACGATCTCGCTGTTCTCGCCGCCCATGATGCCAGCCAGACCCACAGCCCGGGTCTCGTCGGCGATGACCAGCATGGAGGAGTTGAGCTGCCGCTGGTTGCCATCCAGGGTGGTCAGGGACTCGCCGTCCTTGGCCCGACGGACGATGATCTTGCCGCCCTTCACATAGCGGTAGTCAAAGGCGTGCATAGGCTGACCGTATTCCAGCATCACGTAGTTGGTGATGTCCACGATGTTGTTGATGGGACGCACCCCAGAGGCCCGCAGCCGGTCCCGCATCCACTTGGGGGAGGGGCCGATCTTCACGTTGCGCACCATCCGGGCGGTGTACCGGGGGCACAGGTCGGGGTCGGGGGTCTCTACGTCCAGCAGCTCGGTGAGCACGCCCGGACCGCCGCCCTTGACCACGGGGTCGTGGAGGGTCAGGGGCTTGCCATAAGTTACGGCGGCCTCTCGGGCCAGGCCGATCACCGACAGGCAGTCGGGGCGGTTGGGGGTGATCTCAAACTCCACCACGTGGTCATCCAGACCGATGGCGGGGCAGATGGGGTCGCCGGGCTGGAGGCCCTTGGCCTTCAGATCGGGGTCGGACTCCAGCAGGAAGATGCCGTCCACCACGCTGTAAGGCCAGTCGTTGTCGGTCATACCCAGTTCCTTGTAGGAGCAGAGCATGCCGTTGGACTCCACCCCGCGGAGCTTACCCTTGGTGATGTGGACGCCGCCGGGCAGGGTGCTGTTGTCCTTGGCCACGGGGACCAGGTCGCCCTGGGAGACGTTCTGGGCGCCGGTGACAATCTGCACCGGGGCCTCTTCCCCCACATCCACCTGGCAGATCCACATGTGGTCAGAGTTCTCGTGGCGCTTGATATCCACCACGCGACCCACCACCACGTTGGAGATCTCCTGGCCTTCCACCTCGGTGATCTCCACTTTAGACCCAGACAGGGTCATGTCCTCGGCAAAGGTCCGGTCGTCGGCCTGGACGGGGACGAATTCATTCAGCCATTTTCTCGACAGTAACATACTCTACGGGCTCCTTTCTCAGAACTGCTCCAGGAAGCGGACATCGTTTTCAAAGATCAGCCGCAGGTCGGCGATCTTGAATCGGCGCATGGCGGTGCGTTCCAGGCCCATGCCAAAGGCCCAGCCGGAATAGACTTCCGGGTCGATGCCGCTCATCTCCAGCACCTTGGGATGGATCATCCCGGCGCCCAGCAGCTCGATCCAGCCCTCGCCCTTGCAGGTGGGGCAGCCCACGCCGCCGCACTTGTGGCACTGGACGTCCATCTCGCAGGAGGGCTCAGTGAAGGGGAAGTGGTGGGGGCGGAAGCGGGTCTTGGTGCCCTTGCCATAGAGCTGTTCCACCACGGTGTTCAGGGTGCCCTTCAGGTCGGCCATGGTGATGTTCTTGTCGATGACCATCCCCTCCACCTGGTGGAACATGGGGGAGTGGGTGGCGTCCACCTCGTCCTTCCGGTATACCCGGCCGGGGGCCACGATGCGGATGGGCAGCTCCATGGTCTCCATGGCGTGCACCTGCATGGGGGAGGTCTGGCTGCGCAGCATCACCCGGCTGTCCTTGTCAAAGTAAAAGGTATCCGACCAGTCCCGGGAGGGGTGGCCCTCCTCGGCGTTGAGGCGGTCAAAGTTGTAGTAGGCCAGCTCCACTTCCGGCCCGTCCAGAATGGTAAAGCCCATGCCCACGAAGATGTCCTTGATCTCCTCCAGGGCGATGTACATGGGGTGCTGATGACCCAGGGCGGCCTTTTGGCCGGGGATGGTCACGTCCACTGCTTCGGCTTCCAGGCGGGCTTCCAGCTTGGCCTCCTCCAGCTTCTTTTTCTGGGCGTCGATCTCGGCGCTCAGCCGCTCCCGGACCTCATTGGCCAGCTGGCCGATGACCGGGCGCTCTTCGGCGCTGAGTTTGCCCATCTGCTTGAGCACGGCGGTCAGTTCGCCCTTTTTGCCCAAATACTTCACCCGCAGGGCCTCCAGGTCCACCGACTCCTTGGTGGCAGCCAGAGCGGCCAGGGCCTCCTGTTTGATTTTTTCCAGTTGTTCCTTCATGCTGCTTCCTCCCAAACAAATAAAAAGCCTTTCCTCCCGAAAACACGGGACGAAAGGCAACATACTTCCGCGGTACCACCCGAACATTCGCGCGGAGAATCCGTCTGCCGCGCGCACTTTCCTGTCCGATAACGGCGGACCCGCCGCCGGCGTATTTCCCCGCCGGAACTCCAGGGCGAACCAAGCAGGGCTTCCCCGGGACGGCTTTCAGCCGGTGACCATCCCTCTCTGCTGGGAAACGGGAACTGCTATTTTCCCCTTCCTTGTCTTTAGAACGTAGCAAGTTTACCACAAAAAAACTTGAAATGCAAGAATGAAAATCCTATAATAAGGGGCAGAATCAAGGAAAAGAACATTTTTCAGGAAGGGAGGACGGGATATGACCCAGGTAACGGCGGAATTTGTCCGGCACTGTCTGCCCGTGCGGGATCGAAACGGCCACAAAGGGACCTTTGGCAAGGTGCACATTTTGGCCGGCAGCGTGGGCTTTACCGGCGCGCCAGCGCTGGCCTCTGCCGCCGCTGTGCGGACGGGGTCAGGCCTGGTCTATCTGTGGGTGCCCCGGGAGATCTGGCCGGTGCTGGCGGTCAAGTGCCAGTCGGCCATGCCGGCGCCTGTCCCTCCTTTCCTGGAACTGTTGGAAAAGATGACCCAGGGGGACGGGGTCCTGGTTGGCCCCGGCTTGGGCAGGAGCCGAAAGACGGACGTGCGCACCTGCCGGCTGGCCCAGCGCTTGCCGGGCCCCCTGGTGCTGGACGCCGACGGCATAAACGCGGCGGCGGAGCATATAGATGTTCTGGACACCAGGCGCGGCCGCCTGACGGTGCTCACCCCCCACGACGGGGAATTTTTTCGCCTGACTGGGGGGCGGGCCATTGGCCCGGACCGGGAGGCCGCTGCCGTGGCTTTCGCGCGGACTCACGGGTGCGTGCTGGTCCTGAAGGGCCACCGCACCATCACCGCCTTCCCCGATGGGGAGACTTTCGTCAATACCACCGGAAACCCCGGCATGGCCAAGGGGGGCAGCGGGGATGTGCTGGCGGGTATGATCCTCTCCCTGCTGGGACAAGGCATCCCGCCCAAGCAGGCGGTGCCGGCGGCGGTGTGGCTGCACGGAAAGGCGGGGGATTTGGCGGCGGAGCAGTGGGGCGAGTACAGCATGACCCCCGGAGACCTCCTGCAACAGATTCCCGCAGCCATCCGGCGGACCATGGAGGGCCTGGTGGACTAACGCCGCGAGGAGGAATTTCCTTTGTCCAAAAAGGCTTTTTGCATTCCGCTGCTGGCGCTCCTGCTGGCCGTGCCCCTGGGTGGGTGCACCGGCGAGGGGGAGGACAACGCCCTGGCCCTTCAGCTCCGGGCTGATTTTATGGACCGGCAGGGGTGCGCCGGCACCATGGAGGTGACGGCGGATTATGGCCAGCGGGTGTACGAATATACGGTGACCTTTTCTGGCACTGAGGAGGAGGGGCTGTCCCTGGTGATCACGGCGCCGGAGGAGGCGGCGGGGATCACGGCCACAGTGGCACAGGGACAGACTTTTCTGACCTTTGACGGCGTTCAGCTGGAGACCGGGCCCCTCAACGAGGACGGGCTGTCGCCTCTGGACGCCCTGCCCGCCTTCCTTACCGCCATGGAGTCCGGCTACATTGCCGAGACGAACAGTGAGCTGTTGGGGGAGACGGAAACCCTCCGCCTGTGCTTCCGGGACCCGGCGCGGTCGCCGGGAGAGGGACTGGAGACCATTTTGTGGTTTGACAAGGCCGAGAAAACCCTGCTGCAGGGGGAACTCCGCAGCGACGGGACCACGGTGATCCGTTGTGTGTTTTCTGACTTTATCATAACAAGAGCTGCTGCAGAAGAAACTACATAGAAAGGATCGTGTCATACAATGCAAGCACAAATGAGACGTACCTGGGCTGAGGTATCCCTGGAAAAGCTGGCCCACAACTATCACGCCCTGCGGAACCTGGCGCCCCAGGGGACCAAGTTCCTGGGCCTGGTGAAGGCAGACGCTTATGGTCATGGCGCCGTTCCCGTGGCCAAGAAGCTGGAAGAGCTGGGGGCGGACTATCTGGGCGTGGCCTGCCTGGACGAGGCCATCGAGCTGCGCCAGGCGGGGATTAAAACCCCCATCCTCATCCTGGGCTGGACCCCCGCCATCTACACCGAGGATCTGGTCAAGTACAACATCACCCAGGCCTGCTACGACCTGGACTACGCCAAGGCCCTGTCGGAAGGGGCCCAGAAGGCAGGGGGCACCTTGACCGTCCACATCCAGTGTGACACCGGCATGACCCGCCTGGGCTTTTTGTGCAACGAAACCAACATGGCCCAGACCGCCCAGGAGATCATCCAGGCGGTACGCCTGCCCGGCCTGAAGGCAGAGGGCATCTTCACCCACTTCTCTGACTCCGACAGCAGCGAAGAGTACACCATGATGCAGTTTGACCGCTTCCTGGACATCATCAAGCGGGTGGAGGAACTGGGCTATACCTTCGCCATCCGCCACTGCGCCAACAGCGCGGCAACCCTGCTCTACCCCGCCACCTATCTGGACATGATCCGCCCTGGCATCGTCCTGTACGGCCACTTCCCGGACATGAACATGGACCCCGGCCTGTGCGACCTGGTGCCCGTGCTGGAGCTCAAGAGCCGGGTGGCCACCGTCCGTGAAGTCCCCGCCGGCACCTGCGTCAGCTACGGCCGCACCGCCACCCTCCAGCGGGACTCCCGCCTGGCGGTGATCCCCGTGGGCTACGGCGACGGGTACTGCCGAGGCTTCTCCAACCAGCTCACCGTCCTCATCGACGGCCACAAGGCCCCCATCACCGGCCGGGTGTGCATGGACATGTGCATGGTGGATGTGACTGACCTGCCGAACGTGAAGGAAGGGGACGTCGCCGTCCTCTACGGCAGCGACGGCAAGGACGACCAGCCTGTGGAGGCCGGCGCCAAGATCATGAATACCATCTCGTATGAACTGCTGTGTGTGCTCACCAAGCGCATTCCCCGGATTTATCTGTAAGCGACAGGGTTCCCGAAAAAGGACCCGGCGCATAGGATGAAGCGAGGAAGGAGGCGGCGGACGGAAGGTTCCGCTGTTGGGCTGAAGGCGGCGCGATTTTTCCCCTGTGGGGTATAATGGCCGCCTGTCCGTGGGAGAATCATAGGGACCGCGTTTCATAGGATGCTATGGCATCCTGGTGACGCAGGATCCTACTTCCAGCGGAGTGTGAGCTTTTGTGGATCATAGCGTAAAGCGTGGAGATATCTTTTATGCAGACCTGAGCCCCGTGGTGGGCAGTGAACAGGGGGGCGTGCGCCCAGTGCTCATCGTGCAAAACGACACGGGCAACCGTCACAGCCCTACTGTTATTGCTGCGGCCATTACCTCCCAGACGGGAAAGGCCAAGCTGCCCACCCACATTTCCCTGGCAGCCCGCCAGTTTGGTCTGCCCAAGGACTCTGTGGTTCTGTTGGAGCAGATCCGCACCTTGGACAAAAAGCGTCTGCGGGAGCACATGGGCCGAGTCGATGGCCCCGTGATGCACCGGGTCGACGCTGCCATTGCCGTGAGCTTTGGCCTGCATCCAGAGACTCTCGTCTAATTCTTGTCACGGGCATCCCGGCAACGTTCCTGCCGGGAGAGCCCGTCCCACGGAAGGGTTCCGGCTTGAGCACGCCATACATACCACAGCATGGGCGGGCTTCGAGCTTGGGCGGGATGAGGGGCCTGACAGGATCAGGGCCCCTCGCCGGCAGAATGCTTCCCTTGAAGAAAAAAGGCAGTCGGGCAACCGACTGCCTTTTTCAATTTGTCCACAGCCCAACCAGCCCGGCACTGTCGGGCTCTTTTTTGGAGTAAAGGCCGCCGGCGGCTACGAACCGGGTGCAAGGGGAAGTTCCGGCTGCCCTTCGGGGCACAGCAGCTGGAAGAGGTGCTGATAGTGTTGGGCGAAAAGGCTGCCTTTGCGCCAGATAAAGACCATGTCGTTGTGCTCCTGCAGGTCCTCCAAATGGAGCGCCTGCAGGCGGCCCTGGTCCAGATCCTCTGCCACGGCGGCGCGGTAGAGAAAGGCAATGCCGCAGCCCAGGAGCAGTAGCTGCTTGAGCACATTCATATCGCCCACCTCCAGAAGAATCCGAAAGTCGGACAAACTCAGGTTGCTGCGATTGAGGCTACGGGAGATGATCTCCCGGTTCCCGGAGCCCGGTTCCCGTACCAACAGCGGCTCCTCCAACAGGTCGGTCAGACGCCGGGGCTGGCCGGACAGGGGATAGTGGGCAGCGCAGACGGCTAGAAAGGGCTCGCTGCGGTAGAGCAAGGTGTCGTAGTCCCCCTTGTGCACATACCCCTCTACAATGGCAAAGTCCAGTGCCCCACGGTCCAGCGCTTGGCATAGGACTTGTGTGTTGTCCACCTGAAGAAAAAGGTTGGCCTCTGGAAACCGACGGCGGTAGGCGGCCAGGGGCTGGGGCAACAGATAGGTTGCCACCGTCGGCGTGGCCCCAAAGCGAAGGTCCCGGGGTGGGCGGAGGGTGTGCTGCATCTGGCGCTTCAACTGGCCGTCGTCGTGCTGCACGGTGGTGACGGCGGTGCGCAGAAGCTCGCCGGCTGGAGTGAGCATCAGCTGTTTGTGGGCGTAGCGGAACAGGGGGGTGCCATAGCGCTCTTCCAGCCAGCGGATGTGCTGGGAGACGGCAGGCTGGGTCAGATTCAGTTCCTCCGCTGCCCTGGTGTAGTTCATGTGACGGCAGACAGCAAGAAAGCTCTCCATGCGAAAATCCAGCATGGCAAGTTGCTCCTTTCTGGGACGGTTTCCTGGGTTTACTATAACATAGATTTATGGATAGATAAAGATAAATCATTTTTCTTTTTGCTCCATTGGTGGTATGATGACCCCATCGAACAGAAAGGAGAGATTTCCCCATGAAACCTCAAGAGAGAAAAGCTGTTTTGCTGTGGAAACTGTTTAAGGCTACCTTCCTGCTCAGCGCCTTTACCTTTGGCGGCGGCTTCGTCATCGTGTCCCTGATGAAAAAGAAGTTCGTGGAAGAGCTGGGCTGGTTGGAGGAAGAGGAGATGTTGGACATCACGGCCATCGCCCAGTCCTCTCCCGGGCCCATCCCCATCAACGCTTCCGTCATTCTGGGGTACCGGATGTGCGGCCTGGCCGGGTCCCTTGTAGCCATTTTGGGCACGGCGCTGCCGCCCATGGTCATTATCTCGGTGATCTCCCTTTTCTATGCCCAGTTCCGCAGCAACCCCATCATCTCCCTGGCGCTGCAGGTGATGCGGGCTGGGGTGGCCGCCGTCATCTTTGATGTGGTCATCAACTTGGCCAAGAACGTCATCAAGACCCGCCGGGTGCTGTACATTGTCTTGATGGCGGCGGCCTTTGTGGCCCGGGCCATTCTGGGGGTGGAGGCTACGGTCCTCATTCTGGTTTGCCTGGCTGTGGGGCTGATGGACGTGTTTGCGCAGACCCGGGCCAAGGACAACAAAAACGCGGAGGTGCAGGTGTGAGTATGTTGATGCAGTTGTTTCTCTCGTTCATCCAAGTGGGCCTGTTCAGTGTGGGCGGAGGGTATGCGGCCATCCCTCTGATCCAGAATCAGGTCGTGGATGTCCACGGGCTGATGACCCTGGCTGAGTTTACGGACTTGATTACCATCGCGGAGATGACCCCTGGGCCCATCTCCATCAACTCCGCCACCTTCGTGGGCATGCGGTTAGGCGGGGTGCCTGGCGTGCTTCTGTGCACCCTGGGCTGTATCCTCCCTTCCTTTTTCATCTGCCTGACGCTGGCCTTTTTCTACTATAAGTATCGCAGCGTCCAGGGGGTCCAGACTGTGCTGTCTGCCCTGCGGCCGGCCGTGGTGGCACTGATCGCTTCGGCTGGGCTGTCGATCCTGCTGCTGGCGCTCTTCCCCAACGGCCTTGCCCAGGGGGTGGAAGGGATTCATCTGGTGGAAGGGGCGTTGTTTGTAGGGGCGCTGTTCCTGCTGCGGCGCTTCAAGCTCAGCGCCATTGCCACCATATTCGGTTCCGGCGTAGTGGGCACTGTGGCCTACCTGCTGCTGGGTTTGGTATGAAGGACGGATAAGCCCAACGGCAAAAAACAGACGGAGCAGCTGCACATAGCTGTTCCGTCTGTTTGGGGTTGTGGGATCAAAGGGTGAAGTCCGCATCGTCAAACCGGCTGAAGTCCGGCGCGACAGGGCGGGGTGGCACCCGCTTGAGGGGGTCGTAGCGGAACCAGCCACAGGAGCCGTCGGCGGTGGTCACGCCCTTTTTGCGGCAGAGGATGGTCTCCGGGCTGACGGCTTTGCCGCGGCGGCAATAGGCGCAGCTGGGGGCGATCTTTTTGGCAAATAGCATGGCATTCCCTCCCGGATAGGTTATGGATTCCTATTATACCGTGTTTTCTCTGTCTTTTCCATCCCCTTTTTGCCGCAGAAGAAAAAAGAGACCCCTGCCAGCCCCCATAGTAGAACCATCTCCCGCCCGAAGGGAAGGGGAGCGGACAGCGGCTTTGCCGGCGCCATGGTGGGCAGAGCCAGGGGAAATGCCCACAGCGCCAGGGAAGTGATCCCGGCCGCCAGCAGTCCCTGGAGGAATTTGGCCCGCAGGTAAGGTCCCACAGATACCCCGGCAGCCCTCCAAAAGGGGAGGGACTGACAGTGAACCGACAAGCCGCCCCACCCCAGCAGAAAAGCCGCCAGAGGCAGGGCCAGGGGAGAGGCGGTGGCCGCGGACAGAGAGGCGGTGCCGGTGGAGAGTTCCAGAAGCCCGGACAAAAGACTCCGGCACAGGGCCTGGGTGTGTTCCCCTGGCAGAAGGGCGGCCAGAGCATCGGCACAGAGGGGGAGCAGGCCGGAGGCCTCCGCCAATGCGGTGAGGACGGAGAAGAGAATCACGTAGGCACACACCCCCAAGGTGGCGGAAAAACCGTCCCGCACACACCCTGGCAGCTCTGTGGCCAGGGTGGAGAAGGAGACGGAGCGGGCGGTGTGCCTTTGGTTGGGCAGCGAACCGCCTTCGCACCAACGGGCCGCGATGCCCACCACCAGTGCCGCTGCCAGGTTGGCCCCCAGCAGCAGGAAGCCGGCTTCCTTGGAACCGAAGACCCCCACCCCCGCCGCGCCAATGAAGAAGGCGGGGCCGCAGTTGTTGCAGAATTTGGCCAGGCGATTGGCTTCGGCCTGGGTACAGACCCGTTCCTCTGTCAGCTGGGCGATGGTTCTGGCGCCCACTGGATATCCGCCGATGAGTCCCAGCCCCAAGGCGGCGGCCCCCGGGCCGCCGACCCCAAACAAAGGACCCATGATCCGCTCCAAAGGCCGGGCGCAGGCCCCGGCCAGGCCGGTGGCAATGACCAGGGAAGAGAGAACGAAAAAGGGGAACAGGGAGGGGACCAGTAGGTCCAGGCACAGCCCGACCCCTTTTCGGGCTGCCTGGGCACTGGCCTCGGGGAACCGAAAGAGCAGGGCGCCCAACAGGACCAGGATGCCCCCCTCCAGCAATGGGCGAATAGAGCCTTTCATCTGCCACCTCCTTATCATCTCTTAAAAGGTATGTGCCCTGGAAGGAAAACTTGCCTGTTCTCCCGCTCTTGCGTCGGGGACGGGAATGGGCTATAATAGGACAAAATTTCCTTGGAAAAGGAGCTTGTTTCATGAAAAAATGCATCGCCGCCCTGACGGCGGCCCTTTTGGTGCTCTCTGCCGCTGGCTGTACCGGCACCCAGCCCCAGCAGGACAGTGTGACCAAGACCAATCTGATGCTAGATACCGTCATCACCATCACCCTCCACGACTGGCAGGACGCCAGTACCATCGACCTGGCGTTTGATGAGATCAGCCGCCTGGAGGATCTGCTCAGCGTAGAGCAGGAGGGCAGCGACTTGTACCGGTTGGCCCAGTCGGCCGGGAAGGACTGGGTGGAGATTGCCCCGGAGACTGAGGAAGTCCTCCGCCTGGCCAAGGAGTACTATGCTCTCACCGAAGGGCACTTCGATGTGACCATCGGCCCGCTGGTGAATCTGTGGGATATCCACGACGGCCAGGGCCACGTGCCCACCCAGGAGGAGCTGGACCAGGTCCTTCCTCTCATCGACAGCGACGATCTGCTGGTAGAGGAGGGCCGGGCCTACCTGACCCAAGAGGGGATGATCGCCAACCTGGGGGCCATTGCCAAAGGGTACATCGCCGATCGGGTGAAGGAGCTGCTGGCGGAACAAGGGGTGGAGCACGCCGTGCTGGACCTGGGGCACAACGTGCTGCTCCTTGGCGGGAAAGCCGACGGCACAGACTTTACCGTCGGCGTGAACGATCCCAACGCGGCGGAAGGGGGCCTGGCGGACGTCATTGCGGTCTCGGACAAGAGCGTGGTGACCTCCGGCATTGACCAGCGCAACTTCGTCTATGAAGGCAAGACCTACCACCATGTCCTGGACCCCTTTACCGGATTTCCGGCAGACACGGGCCTGGCCTCGGTGACCATCATTTCCGATAATTCCGCCCAGGGAGACGCCCTGTCCACCTCCTGCCTGCTGCTGGGCAAGGAGAAGGGCATGGCCCTGGTGGAAAGCTTGGAAGGGGTGGAGGCCCTGTTCATCACCACCGATGGCACCCTTATTCCCTCCTCCGGCTATGAGTCCTACCGGGCGCAGGAGAGCGAGACTTAAACGGAAAAGCACAGACGTGCCGCAGCTGCGAAAGAGCTGCGGCACGTCTGTATTTTGGGCGGGAGAGGGAAATTATAAAGAAAGAATTAAGGGTCGATTAAGGTTTTCATAAATCCATTGACAGGGGAAAACGGGTGTTTTATGCTAGCAATACCAGCAATTTTCCCAGAAAAATCGGAAGAAACGGTACCTTTCAAAAATGTAAGGTTTCCCGCAGAAATGTAAGGGAAAACGATTGTTGTCTTATTGTACTAAGGGTATCATATAAGTGAAATTTGAACCGATTTGGAGGGATCGCGATGACACTTCTGGAAGTGAACGCGCTGAAAAAGACCTACACAACCCGCCTGGGCGGCCACCTGGTCCCTGCCCTGACCAATGTGAATTTTTCCGTGGAGCAGGGGGAGTATCTGGCCATCATGGGCGAGTCCGGCTCAGGCAAGACGACCTTGTTGAATATTGTGGCGACGCTGGATCAGCCCACCGGGGGCCAGGTCCTGCTGGACGGCAAGGACATCGGCAAGATCCGGGAGCGGGACCTGGCGGACTTCCGCCGGGAGAACCTGGGATTTGTGTTCCAGGATTTTAACCTTCTGGATACCTTTTCCCTGCGGGACAACATTTACTTGCCCCTGGTGCTCTCCGGCGTGAACGAGAAGGAGATGACCCGGCGTCTGGCGCCTTTGGCCAAAAAGCTGTCCATTGAGGATATTTTGGAGAAATATCCCTATGAGGTCTCTGGAGGCCAAAAACAGCGGGCGGCTGTGGCCCGGGCCTGCATCACCACCCCCCGCCTTCTGCTGGCCGACGAACCCACCGGAGCGCTGGACTCCCGGTCCGCCGATCAGCTGCTGGATCTGTTTGCCCAACTCAACCAGGAGGGACAGACCATTCTCATGGTCACCCACTCCGCCCGGGCCGCCAGCCGGGCCGGCCGGGTCCTCTTCATCAAGGACGGCGAAGTCTACCACCAGCTCTACCGGGGCGGCCGGTCCAACGAGGCCATGTTCAGCCAGATCGCGGACACCCTCACCGCCCTGGCCACGGGAGGTGGCGCACGTGGGTAAGCTCTTTTTCCCCAAAACCGCCGCCGGCAACCTGGTGCGCAACCGGCGATTCTTCTTTCCCTATCTGCTTACGGGGCTGCTCACCGTGGCCATGTTCTATAACATCGCCTTTCTCAACTGGCACAAGGAGCTGCGCAACCTGCCCGGCGGGGGAGCCATCCCCTCCATCATGAGCCTGGGCATGGTGGTGGTAGGCCTGTTTGCCGTGATCTTCCTCCTTTACACCAACAGCTTTCTCATTAAGCGGCGCCACAAAGAGATTGGCCTATATAACATCCTGGGCATGTCTAAGCGGCACATTGCGCTCGTCCTCTTTTGGGAGACGGTGTATACCTGCCTCATCACCATCGTCGGCGGCCTGGCGGCGGGCATTTTGCTCTCCAAGCTGATGCTCCTGCTGCTGTATAAAATCCTCTTCTTTGAGGTGGCTTTTGGCTTTTCCATCAGTCCGGTTTCTATCGCCGTCACGGCCGTCCTCTTTGGGGCCATCTATCTGGCAGCCTTGGGGCGCAACCTGCTCCATGTGAGCCTGTCCAAGCCCGTAGAGTTGCTGCGTGGCGGCAGCGTGGGGGAGAAGGAGCCCAAGACCAAGGCCTTTCTGGCCGTCCTGGGCCTGCTCACCTTGGGGGCGGGGTACTACATTGCTATTACTACCACCTCCCCCTTGGATGCCCTGATGCTCTTTTTCCTGGCGGTGCTCCTGGTGATCATCGGCACCTACTGCCTGTTTGTATCTGGATCCATCGCCTTTTTGAAGGGGCTGAAAAAGCGCAAGTCCTACTACTATCAGGCCAAGCACTTCATTGGGGTCTCCGGGATGCTCTACCGCATGAAGCAGAATGCCGTGGGCCTGGCCAACATTTGCATCCTGTCCACCATGGTCCTGGTGATGATCTCCACCTGTGTGTGCATGTACCTGGGGGTGGACGATGTTCTGGATACCATGTACCCCCACGAGATCACCTATACCCAGTACACTTCGCCCGAAGAGCCTGGGGATCGGTCGGTCCAGGAGGAGATTGTGAATATGGCGGTCCGGAAGGGGCTGGAGCCCACGAAGACCCAGTCGGTGGATGTGCTGCGTCTGACCAGCAACGTGGGCCAGGGGGCCGACTTTATGCCCGCCCAAGAGACCAATGACCTGAGTGACCTGGTCTACACCGAGATCATCACCGCCGACAGCTATGCTCAGATTACCGGTCAAACCCTTGCCCTGGCTCCGGACCAGGCAGCCGTCTACACCACAGAGAGCGACGGGGACTGGACGGAAGTGACGGTCCTGGGCAGGAGCTTCCCCATTGCCCAGTGGCTGGAGACCTCGCCCACAGGCACCCATGCAGCCTACTCGGACCGGGAGCTGATCCTGGTGGTGGCCGACTATGCTGCCCTGGAGGACCTTTTCCAGCGGCAGCTGGAGATGGACAACGGCCAGGGACAGCTCAACTGGGAGTTCTCCATGGACTTTGCCGACGGGACAGATCAGCAGGCGGTGATGGATCTTTATGACCAGCTGGCCCAGTTCACCCGCCAGACCCAGGAGATCCCTGACACCGTAGCCTCCCGGACGGCCCAGGAACAAAGCTTCTATTCCACATACGGCAGTCTGCTCTTCCTGGGCATCTTCCTGGGGCTGCTCTTCCTGATGGCCACCGTCCTCATCATCTATTACAAACAGATCTCCGAAGGGTATGAGGACAAGGAGCGCTTCCGCATCATGGAGCAGGTTGGCATGAGCCGCCAGCAGGTCCGGACCGCCATCCGCAGCCAGGTGCGAGCGGTGTTCTTCCTGCCCCTCATCGGGGCGGTGATCCACTTGGCGGCGGCCTTTCAGATGATCGTGCGCATCCTCTCGGCCCTGAGCCTGACCAATGTGTCCCTGTTTGCCCTGTGCTGTCTGGGCACGGTGGTGGTCTTCGGGGTGGGATACCTCATCATCTACCGCCTGACCGCCCGGACCTATTATAAAATCGTTCGCTAACAGAATTCCCTCTGTTTTTCCCCAAAATGCAGCGACCCAAAGCCGTGGAGCCCATTGCGCGCTCCACGGCTTTGGGGTATGATAAGGCAGAAAGGAGGCGGAAGACCATGTATCGCATCTATCTGGTGGAAGACGATCCGGTCATCGCCGGCACCATCACGGAAAAGCTGGCGGCCTGGGGCTTTACCGTCCAGTGCCCCAAAGATTTCTCCAACATCATGGGGGAGTTCGTGGACTTCCAGCCCCACCTGGTTCTGCTGGACATCACCCTGCCCTTCTTCAACGGCTATCACTGGTGCCAGGAGATCCGCCGGGTTTCCCGGGTGCCCATCCTTTTTTTGTCCTCGGCAGGGGAGAACGTGAACATCGTCATGGCCATCAACTTGGGAGCGGATGATTTTATCACAAAACCCTTTGATCTGTCGGTCCTGCTGGCCAAGGTCCAGGCCGCCCTGCGTCGGGCCTATGATTACCAGGGGGAGAGCCATTTGATCGAGCACAACGGGGCGGTGTTCAACAGCTTGGACTGCACGCTGGTTTACGAGGGGCGCCGGGCGGAGCTGACCAAGAACGAGACCCGCATGATGCAGTTGCTGCTGGAACACAAGCCCAACGTGGTCAGCCGGGAGGACTTGATGGCCGCTCTATGGGCCTGTGACGCCTATGTGGATGAGAATACCCTGAACGTGAACATGACCCGCCTGCGGAAAAAACTGGAGTCCATCGGGCTGAAGGGCTTCATCCGCACAAAAAAGGGTCTGGGATATCGGGTGCCGTGACATGAAACGAGGAGAACTCTTTGGAGCCTGGCTGGCCAGCCGCCGTTTGGCGGCGGCCGGAGGCCTGTTTTGCGTGCTGATGGGTCTGTTGCTTTTCTGGCTGTACGATCTGCCATGGGAGGCGGCCATTTACCTGCTTTTGCTGTGCCTGGTGTGCGCCAGCCTGCTGTCGCTGGTCAGCTTTGCCCGCTTTTGCCGCGCCCATCGGACCCTGGAAACCATGGAGGAGGGAATTCTGGTGGACCCGGGCAACCTGCCGGAACCCGCCACTTTGCTGGAGGCCGACTATGACCGGCTGGTCCGCCGGCTGATTCGGGAGGTCCGGGAACAGCGGGCCGAGGCCGACGGAACCCTGGCAGATCTGACTGCCTACTACACCCTCTGGGTCCACCAAATCAAAACCCCCATTGCCGCCATGGGCCTGCTGCTACAAGCCGGGCCGGGAAAAACCACGGAAATGGAGATCGAGCTGCAGCGGATCGCCCAGTATGTGGACATGGTCCTGCAGTACCTGCGCTTAGACAGCGAGGCCCGGGATCTGGAGCTGCGCCGGTGCGCGCTGGACGACGTGGTCCGGCAAACGGTGCGCAAGTATGCTAAGCTCTTCATTTTAAAGAAAATCCGCCTGACCTTCCAAGAGACCGGCTTGACGGTGCTCAGCGATGAGAAGTGGCTGGCCTTCCTGCTGGAGCAGCTGCTCTCCAACGCCTTGAAATACACCCCTGCCGGGGGAGAAATTTCCCTTTATCGGGAGGGGGAGGACACCCTGGTTATTGCCGACACCGGTATCGGCATTGCCCCGGAGGACCTGCCCCGGGTTTTTGACAAGGGATTTACCGGCCACAACGGCCGCATGGACAAAAAGGCCACGGGGATTGGCCTTTATCTCTGCCGCCGGGTGGCGGAACTGCTGGGGCACGCGCTCACCATCACCTCCCAGCAGGGAGAGGGGACTCAGGTCCGCATCGGCTTGGCTCGGCCCCAGTTTGACATCGAGTGATAAAAGGAAAGCCCCCTCTTCTGCGTTCTGTACGGGAAGCGCAGGAGAGGGGGCTTATGTCTGCCTCACATGGTTTTCGAGGGCAGAGGGGCCTGCCAGGCCAGCCGGAGAAAGCGGAAGGCCAGGAACACACCGGTGAGCAGGAGGAACAAATAGAAACTCACCGAGCGGCTGAGCAGCATGGCCCCCGGCAGAACGGCTGCCGGGAAAACGGTCTGGTAGAGCAGCAGGAACCCGCCTTCCGACAAACCCACTGCCCCGGGCAGGGGGAGGGAGGAAACGGAGAGGAAGAGCACCGCCTGCAAAGCAATCATGCTCCACAGAGTCTGGCCGCTGAGCCCGAAGGCCAGGAAGACCCAGAAGGGGATGCTGTGGTAGGCCAGCAGCTGGACCAAGGACGTGAGAAACATGGTCCCCAGCTGCTTTTTGTGGTCCTTGCAGCATTGGATGCACTGGCGCATGTCCTGCCACTGGCTCTTGCCCCAGGCCTCCAGGGCAGAGGCCCGGCGGGGAAAGAAGCGGCGGGCGGGGACCATCAGGCCCCGGCCCAAAGCGGGTAGAAGCCGGGGAGAGATCACCGCGCCGGCCAGCAGAAAGACCACCACCAGGTTCAGGACGGCACCAACCAGGAAGCACAGCAGTACGCCCCGGGGCATGGCCAGCAGCTGGCTTTTGTGGAGGAGGAATCCCCCCACACCCAGGGTTACCGCCGCCAGCTGGAAGGAGAAGAACTCCAGCAGCAGGGCCAGGGCTCCGTGGGCGGGAGAGTGACCGTCCCGATACATGGCATACAGCTGCATGGGCTGTCCGCCGGAGGCGGAAGGGGTGACGGAACTGAAGAAGAAGCCCGTAACGGCATACAGCAGGCAGGAGCGGTAAGGAGCGGGAGAGCCAAACAGAGACAGGCCCCGCTGAATGTTTTTGGCCTCGCAGAGGAAGAACACCACCATGGCGCAGGCCCCTACCCCCAGCAGGGGGAGCTTGACCTGTTTCAGGGCTGCCCACAGATGGGCTGGGTCCTGCTTGGCCAGCAGAAGATAGAAGGTCAGGCCCAGCAGCAGCACAAAAAGTCCGCCGCACAGGAGGCCCTTTTTCCATTGTACCTGATTCATACAGCACACTCCAAGGTCTCAAAACGGTAGCCCTGGGCCAGCCACAGGGGCAGCTGCTGCTCCAGAGCCTGAATGGTTCGGCCTGGGGCGCCGGGGGCACCCCGGCCGTCGTGCAGGCAGATCACTGCGCCCGGCCAGGTGCGCTGGTCCAAGCGCCGGGCGATCTCCTCCGGGGAGATATCCTCCCGCCAGTCCTGGGCCATTACGTCCCACAGCACGGCCTGCAGGCGGTATTTCTTGATCTGCCCCAGAGAAGCCAGATTCACCACTCCCCAGGGGGGGCGGAAGCAGGGATTCTCAATGCCCAGGTTTGCCAGTTCCGCCAGCCCGTCGGCAAAGTCCTGTCTGGTCTGACGGGGGGACATGAGATAGGCACTGTGGTGGCGGGCGGAGTGGAAGGCCACCTGGTGGCCCTCCTCCCGCATCCGATGGATGAGCTGGGGGTTGTCCCGGGCAAATTCTCCTACCACGAAAAAGGTGGCAGGAACCTGGAAACGGGCCAGCAAGTCCAGTAGAGCGGGGGTGTCCTCGGCGCTGGGTCCATCGTCAAAGGTGAGGTAGAGAATGCCTTCCCGCCGCCGCTTGTCCCGGGTCAGCCGGTGCTTGGCCTTGCGCCAGGAGGAGGGGAAGAAGGCATAGCTTCCCACGATGCCACCCACGCCAAGAAGGACCAGGATGGGGATCAGCATGCGGTTTTCCTCTCTGCCAAGAACCGATCCACGGGGGAGACAGCGTCCAGGCTCCGCAGAGCCACGGCCATCCGCTGCTTCATGTCGGCCAGGGTTTCCTGGTCGGCCAGCAGGTCCAGAATTTCCTGGGATTCCCGGCCTTTGTTCCACAGGACTTTTCCAAACCCGTGGGACTGGACATAGGAGGCGTTGGCCTCCTCCTGCATGAGGAAGGGGCGCAACAGGCACAGAGGAGTGCCGGTGTGGATTGCCTCAAAGGTGGTGATGCCACCGGCTTTGGTCAGCAGCAGATCCGCCCGGGCCATGTACTTGGCCACCTGAGAAGTGAAGCCCACGATCTCAAAAGTGGGGTAAGCCAGCTCCAGCTCCCGGCGCAGGGATTCGTTCTTGCCGGTGATAACCGTCACATGGATGTCGGGGGACGTGGCCAGGGCGGAGAGGAATTCTTCTGCCCGGGGAATCAGCCCCAGTCCGCCGCCCATGACCAGCAGCTCCTTAACGGTCCCTTTTTCGGCGGTGCGGAAGCGGAAATCCTGCCGCACAGGGATGCCGTTGACCACGATCTGGCTACTGGGGACATCCATGCGCATCAGCTGGCGCCGGGTGGACTCGTCACCTACGAAATAGCAGTCGGTGTGGGGGGCGATCCACTCCCGGTGGGCGGAGATGTCTGTGATGTAAGTATACAGAGGGATGGTGCTACCCGTGCTCTCCTTGTAAGCGGAGACATACTGGGAGCTCAGGGGAAGGGTGGAGATCACTAGATCCGCCTGGGTGCGATAGAGCAGCTGGTCCAGCTTCTGAACCATGCTCCGATTCACAGGGGTGCAGCGGAAACGGCCTGCCATCCGGTTGAGCAGATTATATACGCCGGAACAGTAGTTGACCGTAAAATCAAAGCAGCCATAGACCAGCCGCCGGGTCTGAGGGAAACACTCCTCCACCACATCTACGATGGTCACACAGGCGGCGGGGTCCTGCCGCAGGACCTCCTCACGCACGGCCTGAGCGGCGAAAACATGTCCCATGCCAAATTTTCCGGTGAAGATCAAAACGTTCATGGTCTTCCCTCCTTGGTGTTGCAGTCGAAATCTTTCTTTGTTGGGCTCAGTATAACAAGGGAATCTTTTTTCGCCATTAAGAGACTATAAAAGATTTCTTAAGAGAATGGGTAGATTTTATTATCTCTCTGTCATCCCTCTGTTGGTATCGTATCCCCCTTGACGGGACGCTTCCAACGGCCCTGTTTTTTCTGGAGGATTTCTTGTTCTGTTCAGCGCGAGACAAGGGGAGCGGTGTCAACGTTGGCAGACTCTGTGTCAAGATCCGCGGAGGGAGGGGTTCATACCCTGCCGCACTCCGGCCCGCCGTATTGGGAGATGATCTGGGCCGCCAACTTTGGGTTGGTGTTCTTGATGCGCACGGGATACTGCAGTTTTTTCTGATAGACAAACATCGCTCACGCCTCCTCTTCGCGGTACTGCCAGGGCCAGGGGCCGCTGGTCCAGGTGTAGGAGCTACTCAGGGCGGCGTCGTTCTGGGTCAGAGGGCCGTACTGCTCCACATAACTCTCCCGGGCGGCTTTCTCCAGCTCCACATAGTTCTGGAACAGGGCGAAGGCCTCGCTGTCGTTGGGGTGGGTGTCCAGGTAAAGCCCCAGCTCGTGGATGACAAAATCTAAGGCCCGTAGCTGGTTGAGCTTGGTGTCAGGCAACTGAGGAGCATTGACTTTCAAATGGAAGGGCAGGTCCAGGTCGGGGAAGAGGGTGCCGCTTTCCAAAGCTTTGCTCTTGGCATACCGCTCGGGGGCGGGACCTTGGCTGACCACAAAGGGGACCGCAAAAGGACCGCAGGAGGGCAGTGAGCCCTGTCCGGCGGGACAGGCAGCCTTCTTGGCTGTGTTGGAAGTAGAATTGGACAATGGAAGAACCTCCTTTGACAAAACCGCGCGGGGGTCGAGACACCCGCGTTCACTCCATGGTATGCCGAAGGAAGGGGAAAGGGACCAGGAAAAGAGGAGGATTGCGGAAGGAAGGGTTGTTTGCTATAATTTTGCCGTAGCCCTGGTCTTTTGCTGGGGTATCTCCCTTTCTTCGGCAGCATAGAGTTGCCAAGGGAGGGATGTGCTATGAAACAGTATGGAAAGAAACGAATTTTCTTTGGCTGTCTGGCGGCGGCCATGGCGGTGGGCCTGCTGGCGGGAGGCCTTTGGTGGTCTGGCCGAGCTGAGCCGACCTTTGCCCGGCTGACCCATCAGACCCTTATCATTGACCCGGGCCACGGGGGAGAGGACGGCGGCGCAGTCTCCGCTTCGGGCCAGGCCGAGAGCCAGATCAACCTGGCCATTGCCCGGTCCCTGGACCAGCTGATGGGCTTTTATGGGGTGCCGGCAGTGATGACCCGGACGGAGGACATCTCCATCCACGACCCCTCTGCGGAAACCCTGCGGGAGAAAAAGGTATCGGACCTGAAGAATCGGGTGGCCCTCATCAACAGCATTCCCAATGCCACCCTCATCAGCATCCACCAGAATGCCTCTCCCGACCCCAGCCACCGGGGCTTTCAGGTGTTTTATGGAGACCAAGCCCTGTCCCAGCCCCTGGCGCAGGCGGTGCAGCAGGCGCTGACGGAGGTCCTTTCCCCGGAAAAGGAACGGGCGGTCCAGTCGGTCTCTTCGTCGGTCTACCTGATGAACCACATCTCCTGCCGGTCTATTTTGGTGGAGTGCGGCTTCGTGTCCAACGTCCAGGAGGACCAGCTGCTCCAAGAGCCCGCCTATCAGCGCAAGCTGGCCATGACTCTGGCATCCTGCTATCTTACCGCGGGCAGTGCCCAGGAAGGAGGATCTTTCGTATGAAAGCCAAAACCATTTTTTACTGCACCCAGTGCGGCAACGAGACCCCCAAATGGCAGGGGCAGTGCCCGGCCTGCGGGGCTTGGAATACCATCGTCGAGCAGCCCGCTCCAGCAAAAGGAAAGGGGCGGGCTGCCTCTGCGGCCCCGCTGGTCCCCGCCCGGTCACCCAAACGGATTGGGGAGCTGACCACGGACCAGGAGATCCGCTTTCCCACAGGCTTGGCGGAGCTGGACCGGGTGCTGGGTGGCGGCGCGGTCCAGGGTTCTCTGGTGCTCATCGGCGGCGCACCGGGCATCGGCAAGTCCACCTTGATGCTCCAGATCTGCAACAAGCTATGCCAGTCGGCCAAGGTGCTCTATGTCTCTGGGGAGGAATCCGAGGGCCAGCTGAAGCTCCGGGCCGACCGGCTGGGCGTGGGGCAGATTGACCTGTATCTGCTCTCTGAGACCAACCTGCAGGAAGTGGCCGCTGTGGTAGAGGAGCTGGCACCCCAGATCCTCATTGTGGATTCCATTCAAACCATGTACAACGGGGACCAGACGACCTCCCCCGGCAGCGTCTCCCAGGTCAAAGAGTGCACCATGGCTCTGATGCAGCTGGCCAAAGGGCGGGGGATCACCATCTTTGTGGTGGGCCATGTGAACAAGGAGGGAAACCTGGCCGGCCCCAAAGTCCTGGAACACATGGTGGACTGCGTGCTCTCCTTTGAAGGGGACCGCCATATGTCCTATCGCATCCTCCGGGCGGCCAAAAACCGCTATGGGGCCACCAATGAAATCGGCGTCTTTGAGATGGACGACACTGGCCTGCGGGAGGTGCCCAATCCCTCTCAGATGCTTCTGGAGGGGCGTCTGACTGAGGAGCCGGGCACCTGCGTCACCTGTGTCATGGAGGGGGCCCGCCCAGTGCTGGCGGAAGTACAAGCCCTGCTGACTCCCACTTCCTTCGGTACCCCCCGCCGGAGCACCAATGGCTTTGACTACAACCGCGCCATGCTTCTCATGGCGGTGCTGGAAAAGCGGGGGGGCCTGGCGGTGAACACTTGCGACGCCTACCTGAACGTCATCGGCGGCCTGTACCTGGACGAGCCCGGGGCGGACCTGGCGGCAGTGCTGGCTCTGGCCTCCAGTTTCCGGGACAAGCCGGTGCCAGCGGACCTGGTGGCAGTGGGAGAGGTGGGCCTGACCGGTGAACTGCGGCCAGTCTCCGCCCTGAACCAGCGCCTGTCGGAAGTCCGCCGCCTGGGCTTTACCAAGTGCCTGCTTCCTCAGCGGCATGGACGGCAGACCATCGTGCCGCCGGAGGGGTTACAGCTGATCCCCGTCAAGAATGTGCGGCAGGCGCTGGCGGTCCTGCTGTGAGGCCCGTTTGGGTACGAAATGGACGCAGCCCACACTTTGGCCGGGGATTCCGCCGGACCCGGCCCGGGCCAAGGTGCAGTATCCCTCCTGCTGATAGATGCAGGGGTCGGTGCAGGGGATGAGATTCATGGGGTTCACCTTCCTCCTGGTCTGTGGTTGGTGGTTAGTATACCCGGCGGAGAAAAAAGTATGACCGGCGTCCTGAGACGCCAAAGAGGCAGCGGGGTTCCACAGGGAACCGCCTCTGCCTCTTTTGTTTCGGTGGGATGTGCCGGGCGGTCTGCTGGACCAATGCTGCCCGGTGGACGGGAAAGAAGGGGAATGCCTTCTCGACAAACATCCTTTTCTATGGTAAACTTACCCCAACAGCCGTCGGCATTTTCTCCGCAGCCAGCTGACTGGCAGCACATCAGACGAAGGAGTGACAACCATGAAGAAAATCCTGGTTTCCACCGCACTGACCCTAAGCCTGATCTTGACCCTGGCAGCCTGTGGCGATCAGGCCCAGACCGGCGACGATTCGCTACCATCCGATTCACAGACTCTCACCGCGGTGGACCCGGCAGAGGTGCCGGAGTCCATGGTAAGTTTCCTCAACTGGTTCTATCCCTGGTATTATGACGAGGAAAACACCCGGGGCGGCGAGTATCACAGTGACAGCGCTGCTGACGGCACCAGCAATATCGTCAGCCAGATCGCAGGGGAGGCCCCCTGCGTCGACCTGTCTCTATATCCCGGGGAGCAGCCGGAGTACATCACCACAGGTCTGCCGGACCCCCGGGGATGGTGGACCCAGGCTGGGGCCTATACTACCTACGATGTCAGCCAGGTGGACTGGATCGCCCAGAACATTTTCCACGTTTCCGATGAGGACCTGGCCCAGCTGAAGACCCAGGGGGAAGCCGACGGATGGTTCTACATCCAGAACGGATGCTATTACACCACCATGGGCGGCCTGGGAGACCCCTTCCTGGAGCTGGAGATTACCCAGGCGGCTACCGACGGCCAGCGGTACTACCTGGCCTATGAGGTCTATTTTACGGGAACCAGCGACGGCACGCGGGAACTCCAGAACACCCGCTATGCGGTGCTCTCGGAGGAGACCATCGACGGTATCGCCTACTGCACCATGTACTCCAACGGCGCCTCTGCGTTGGAGGAACTCACTCAGACCCAGCAGCCCGCCGGCCAGGGTCAGAGCCAGGAGGAGAATCCCCAGACCCAGGAGCCGAGCGATGACTGGAGCGCAGCTTATCAAGCCTTTATCTTCCAAAAGGGCTGGCTGGGCACCGCCCAGGGAGAGGACCTGGGCAGCGACAGCGAAGCGGTGGTTTTCCTGCTCCACGACATGGACAACGACGGTGTGCCCGAGCTGCTGGCCCGCAACGAAGTGGTCGCCTTCGGGGAGATGAGCAACTACGTGTATACCTGGGACGATGGAGAGGTGGTTTTCCTGGGTGAGATCGGATTCCTGGGCGGTGCTCTGTGGCCCAGCGACACCGACGACTACCCCGGCCTGTTCCACTACGCCGGCAGAGGGGACTCCTATATGGGACACTACTACGACCTGAAGAACGGACAGATCCATGAGACCCTGGTCTCCAACGACATCATGGTCCCCTCGGGAGACAGCTTTGACTTCGAGAGTACTATTGAGACAAGCGACGCCGACCTCTACATGACTTACAGCCGGACCAAAAACAGCGATGTGCTGCCCATGTACACCGCCGACGAGATCAGCGCTATGGGATGGGAAGCTTTCACAGCATAAAAGAGAAGAAATAAGCTTTCTGCCCATGGGATTTATATGAGGTGTGCCAATTGAACCCATGGTTCACTGGTGAAAAAAGATAGCACAAAGCCGCTGGCGAAGCCAGCGGCTTTGTGCTATTAGTCGATATCCTCATTAAAATAATCGCTGTCCAATTGCTTAATTTGATAGGTTGCCTGAGTAGATACCTCAAAATTATAATCAATCATCAGTATTTTAAAAGAAGATCTCATCCTTTAAAAAATGGAGTGTCCAGCTGGATACACCATTTTTTAAAGGATGAGACCCTTTTGGCGGAGACGGTGGGATTCGAACCCACGGACCGGCTCATCACCGATCAAACGATTTCGAGTCGGAGTCGCCATTCAGACTTTAGCGGAAAACAAGAGAAGTGCAACGACGATGCAGGAGCTTAAAAACCCTTGTAAAATCAAGGCTTTTTCGCTCTTGAAGGGCGGAATCCTCAAAAAGCCTTGTGTAGCAAGGAGTTCGAATATTTTCCGGTTTTGGGGAGAAAAAAGCGCGTTGGGGAGAAGATGGGGAGAACTCGGGGAGAAAATTACAGTATTGAGTGCAGATGACACCTACCTAAGAGCCGAATAAAAACAAGGTGGTTATCAGCATGAAATCGAAAATGAAATACTATGACTCCATCCGAAAGGAGTACCCCGAGGTCGTTTCGAAGGATCAGTTTTACCGTATCGCTCACATCAGCAAAGCAACCGCTCTCTACCTTCTGAGCAGCGGGAAAGTCCCCTGCAAGGACTCCGGCAAGAAAACCCGCCGTTACGCAATTCGGATTGACGATATAATCCTCTACCTCATTGACAGAGAGATTAACCCGGAAAACTATCGCGCTCCCGATCTCTGGTACAAGGAGCGGTCCGGTCATTACAACTCCCGCGTCACCTATCGCAGAGAACTGTTCAGCATGACCGACGAAGAAAGACGCTCCTTCCGAAAGTACATTGTGGATGAGCTGGCAGAGTATGACGATGTTCTCACCATTCAGGATGCAGCGGAGATCACCGGCTACTGTGATACTTCCTTCCATCGCTGGTGTCAGGATAAGCGCATGAAGTCCTTCTTCATCTCCGGGAAAATATTGATACCGAAAATCAGTCTCATCGACTTCCTTGTCTCCCCGTACTGTTGCAGCATCACCCGGAAGACATGGAAACACCTACTGCTCATCCGCAGCTATCTCGATAGCTGCAAGGAAGCCAAAACTTAATACAAACGGGAAGCCCCGTCATTGCAACTGCGCAAGAGTATGACTCAAAGCAGAACAATGACGGGGCTTTTTCTATTTCTATCAGAATTGGAGGTTAGCAAGATGCACCGTAATAAACTTACCGTGACAGTGGCATTCGAGGCGATGATGAAAGAAACGCCGTATGCCAAATATGACAGTGGCTACGACGGCATCATTCCTGAGTGCCGGACTTGCCGCTTCCACCGTCCTCATTGGAAATATCAATCCTGCGTGTTTGAGAATTGCCCTTATTCACCAAGAGAGCTTTCCACTCGCCGCAGCGAAGCAAAGGAGAGTTGATCGCATGGCAGTCTACCGCGTAAACAAAAACCGCAGCTATACCGTCATGGCGAACTTCCACCTGAGAGACAAGCGGCTTTCACTCAAGGCAGTCGGACTTCTCTCTAAGATGCTCTCTTTCAACGACGGCTGGAAGTTCTCTACTCGTGGGTTATCGGCTATCTGCAAGGAAGGTCCCGACGCGACCCTCTCGGCTCTCCGTGAGCTTGAAAAGACCGGCTATCTCGTCCGTCATCAGGAACGGAACGCAAACGGCAAAATGGGCAGTATGGTCTTTGAAATTTATGAAGAGCCGCAAGAGGTTTTGCCGGACACGGAAAAACCGCATACGGAAAATCCCGATACGGTGAATCCGGTTACGGAACAACCGTACACGGATAAGTCCGCACAAATAAATACTAATCAAGTAATTACTCAAGAAAGAAATAACTCTTTGAGCAATTATCAATCTATCAATCTTGATGGGATGGATGGGATGAAAGAAAGAGCGCGTTATGAAGAGATTATCAAGGATAACCTTGAGCTTGAAATCCTCTCTCACGACAAACGCTTCGATACCGACCGTGTAAATGAGATGGTTGAGATCATGCTGGATGTCATTTGCTCTACCCGTCCCACTATCCGTATCAACGGCGAGGATATGCCGCAGCAAGTGGTCAAATCCCGCTTCCTGAAACTGAACAGCAGCCATATAGAGTATGTCCTTCAGGCAATGGATGAATGCCCTTCCGACATTCGGAACATCAGAGCATATATGCTCACGACACTCTATAACGCATCCCTGACGATGGACAACTACTATTCGGCTCTTGTCAATCATGACCTCTACGGTGGAGGCAGGAAGCCTTGACCGGTCATGAAATCCATTCAACCGGAAGGAGGTTTCAGGCATGACAATTTTCTATCTTCGGGGTGTGCCGCCTTAGCCCTGACGCTCCCCACCAGTTCCCGGAAAGGAGGTTCCCATGCAGGATGAAGTAAATACCAAGATTGTTGCTATCGCTGTCAAGGGCGGAAAGATCACTGCCGAAGTGCTGGAAAAGGCTCTCCGGAAGTTCATTGAGGAAATCGAGAAGGCTCAGAAGACCGCCTCTCAGCCGAAGACCTATCGGGGCAAGCAGTCCATCAAGCATCTGGTCGAGCAGAATGCCGCCATCAGCAACATCGAGGTGACAGACGGCAATATCAAGTCCTTTGAGCGCACCGCCAAGAAATACGGGATTGACTATGCTCTCAAGAAGGACACCTCCGAGCAACCTCCCCGCTATCTCGTCTTCTTCAAGGGACGCGATGTGGATGTGATGACGCAGGCGTTCAAGGAGTTCTCCGCAAAGTCTGTCAAGCAGAAGGACAAGCCCTCGCTGCGTCAGAAGCTCTCCCGTCATCAGGAGCAGTCCAAAAAGCAGCAGCGTGAAAAGGTCAAGTTCAAAAACATGGATCGGGGCGTTGACCGATGACAAGAAAAATCGACATCAAGCGTCTCATCCTTCTCAACCTCCCGTATGTGTTCGCGTTTTATTTCGTGAACAAAATCGCCACGGTCTTCCGTCTGGCACCCGGCACAGAGATGGTTGACAAGCTCACCGGCGGCTTTGCCAATTTCGGAGCTGCCTTCGCAAACCCGCTGCCCAGCTTCAATCCGATTGACTTGCTCGTCGGTGTAGCGGCAGGAGCATTGCTCAAGCTGGCAGTGTACTTGAAGGGCAAAAACCGCAAGAAGTTCCGTCAGGGCGAAGAGTACGGATCTGCACGATGGAGTGCATAATTCTAAGTGTAAATGACACATACATGGACGCACAGGAGGTTATGCACATGACTGATTATAGCAAAATTACAGCCCTTTACTCCCGCCTTTCCGTGGGCGACG
>SFLH01000012.1 GCA_004554585.1 Clostridiales bacterium
CGTTGGCCGGGGCGTTGACGGTGATGCCGTAATAGGGGGTGTTGTCGCGCTGCTCCACGGTGAAGCTGGCAGGGATAGTCACGGTTGCACCCTCAGAACCGGAAACCGTGATGTTCTCGCTATATGTACCCACGGAAAGCCCGGCCTTGGGCTGCACCGTGAAGGTGGCAGTTTCGCCCACAGCAAGAGCCGTTTTGGAGAGAGTCCCCACCTCAAAGCTGTTGGTGGAGGCGGGCTGGTTCAAGGTCAAGGACTGGTTGCCGGTATTGGTGATCATTACCGTCTGCGCGGCGGGCTGGGTGTAGCCGGTGTAGGCACTGCTAAAGTCGAGTGCCGTGGTGTCGGCGGAAATGCTGTATGTAGACTGGGTGACAGTTACCGTGCAGGTGGCAGAAATATTGCTGTCGTCCTCCGCAGTTGCGGTGATGGTGGCGGTGCCTTCCTTCACGGCGGTGACGGTGCCGTTAGCTACGGTGGCAACATCGGACCTATCGCTGCTCCAGGTCACATTTGGGTTGGTGGCATCGTTGGGTGTTACCGTAGCGGTCAGGGTTGCGCTTTGGCCGGTATAAAGGGACAGTTCGGTCTGGTCCAGCGTCACGCCGGTGACAGAAACGGACTTGACCGTCAGCGAAAGTTCCTTGCTGTCGCTGCCGGCGCTGTTGGTGGCGGTGACGGTAAAGGTCGAAGTGCCCACCGTGGTGAGGGCGCCGGTGATTGTGCCGTCACTATTCAGGCTCAAACCGTTGGGCAGTGAGCCGCTGGTGACGCTCCACTGAGTAGGATCGTTGTCAGCCTGAAGCGTCTGATTGTAAGCCGTGCCTACTGTGCCGTCAGGCAGGCTTTCGGTGGTAATCTTCGGAGCGGAGACAACTGTTCCTTCACCGGTCGGTGTACCTTCCAGCTTGCCGCCGCTCTCCACATTGATGGTGCCGTTGTTGGTCAAAGTTGTTCCTTCCGATACGGTCAGGCTGGCGTCCTTTCCGATGGTCAGGGTTTCGCCCTGGTTGATGGTGAGGCTATCAGACAATGTCACATCGCCGTACACGGTGCCTTCCGTACCGTCAAAGACGATACCGCCATTGCTGCCGGTGGCACTTATATCCGTGTTAATTGGATTTGAAATTTGCTTTGCGCTGATCCCTCCATTTTTGGCGTCCACAATGGCATTATCGGTGACGATCAGGCTGGTAGTGGCATTGGTAGCTTCAGGAGCTCCCACATAAAACTGTATCCCATCATTGTTCCCGCCACCGCTGGCGGTCAGGCTGCCGCCGTTGACGGTAAGAGAGAGTTGCGGGGAGTTGGCTTCACTGCTGGACTGCACATAGACGCCGGCGTAGCCAGAATAGGTTTGAGTAGTCTTTGCCACGACAGACGCGTCGTTGATGGTAAGGGAAGCTTTGCCTGTTCCGCTTTTGACAAATATTCCGTGATTAGAACCAGATACTTCCAGACTGCCATTGTATTCACTCGTAATAGTCAGGGAGGCGTCTGTACCATAGGTAGACGTGTCCATCTCTGCATTCACATAAATTCCATAGCTGCCTGTGATGGTATTATTATTGCCAATCAGTTCGATGGTCAGGGAAACTGATTGATCGCTGTTGCACTGAGCATAGATCCCGGCGCCTTTAGAAGATGAGGTAATATCGCCGCTTCCCGTGATCGTTGCCCCGCTTAAGGTCAGGGTGGCGGTGCTGGGGTCGTATTTGACAGTCCAATCGTTTTCACTGCCCTCTGTCAGGCTACCTTCTGTTAAACCTGCTTTTAAGTAGGTTGTCGTATCACTGCTTGTAATCTGGTAATTTCCAACATAAAGACCTTCCGCCGGCGCCGCCAGCGCCGTGACGGGCAGCAGGCCTAGGCAGAGGGCCAACACGCAGAGCAAACTCAAAAATCGGTTTTTCATCTCACAGTTCCTCCTTTGCTCCCGCCCGGGGGACGGGGGTGAGGGCCCAGCCTGAGAGGGAGACGGCATGTTCCGTATGGGGCCCATGGCCCATGTTTTTTCTTCTTCGTTGCTCCCAGCGGTGCGCGGCCCCAGGCCGAGGGGCCTATGGCCGCTGGCCACCGAGATTGTTTGCGTCATTATACCATACTTTTTCTCCTTCCGCTACGGTTCCTCTCCAGCGCGTGGCGCTTTTTTCGCGAAACCCATGGACCTTCCCACTTTTGTGGGGCATTTTTCCCAAATGGGATGGAAATGCGTCTCGGTTTATGATAGAGTGAGAAAAACGCAGACCACAAGGCCCGTCCCTCAGGACGGCAGCCACGAAACGCCTTTCCAAGGAGGTCCCATTCCCATGAAAAAACGACTGCTTTCCATCTTGCTCTGTCTGAGCCTGGCCCTGTACCTCTTCCCGGTGCTGGCCCAGGCCCAGCAGGCCGAGACATCCTATCTGGCCCTGGGCGACAGCATCTCCTCCGGCTATCTCCTGCCGGAGGAGGAGGCCGCCTTTCCCCAGCAGGTGGCCGACGCCAGAGGCGGCACCCTGACCAACCTGGCGGAAAACGGCGAGACAACCGCCTCCCTGCTGGCCAAGCTGAACCAGGGCACCCTGGACCAGGCCCTGGCCGGGGCCCAGGTGATCACCCTGACCATCGGCGGCAACGACCTGATGAACGCCCTGTATGACTTTTTGACCTTCCAGTACAACGGAGCCAACCCCAGCACCCCCGTCACCGTCCAGGAAATGAAAGAGGCCCTGACCGCCGGGAAGCTGGAGATGCTCACCTTTGCCTTAAAGGTCCTGCCTGACTTCGCCGACAGCCAGCAGGCGGTGGACGCCCTGGTCCAGCTGGCCGGCAACCTGACCCAGATCGTCCAGAAGATCCAGGCCGCCTGCCCCAACGGGACCCTGGTGATGGCCAACCAGTACAACCCCTATCGCTACCTGGCCAACCAGCTGGCCTCCAACCCCCTGGCGGCCGCCCAGGCCAAGGTGGTGGCCGACGCCTTTGAGGCCGGCGTGACCCGGCTGAACCAGGCCATCGACAACACCGCGGACCAGCTGGACTTCCTGGTGGCCGACACCTATACCGCCTTTACCAACGCCACCCAGAATCCCTGCAACGCCTCCTTCTCCCTGCTGGGGGGCATCAACCTGGACTTCCACCCCAACGCCTACGGCCACAGCCTCATCGCCCAGGCCATGCTGGCGGTGCTGGGAGACGCCCCCACCGCCACCCTCACCTTCCAGACCAACGGCGGCAGTGACCTGGCCCCCCAGGCCCTGGCCCTGGGCACCCAGGTGGACCTGACCGCCTATGTCCCCACCCGGGCGGGCTACACCTTCGCCGGCTGGTACGCCGACCCGGCCCTGAGCCAGCGGCTGACCTCCCTGGTCCTCACCGGCGACCAGACCCTCTACGCCGGCTGGAATCCCTTCACCGACGTTCGGGACAGCGACTGGTTCTATGACGGGGTCCTCTCCGCCTATTACCAGGGCCTGATGACGGGCACCAGCCAGACCACCTTCAGCCCTAGCTCCTCCACCACTCGCGGCATGGTGGTCACCATCCTCTACCGGCTGGAGGGTGAGCCCGCCGTCACCGGCGGCAGCTCCTTCACCGACGTGGCCGACGGCCAGTGGTACACCGACGCGGTGGCCTGGGCCGCCACCAACGGCATCGTCAACGGCATGGAGAACAACACCTTCGCCCCCAACTCCCCCGTCACCCGGGAGCAGATGGCCGCCATCCTCTATCGCTACGCCCAGTTCAGCGGCTATGACGTGGAGACCGGTGGGGAACTGCCCGACTTCGCCGACCTGGCCGACATCAGCCAGTACGCCCTGGACGCCCTGGTGTGGGCCTGCCAGAATGGGCTGATCAACGGCCTGGACGGCAACCTGCTCAGCCCCCAGGGCACCGCCACCCGGGCCCAGACGGCCACCATCCTCACCCGGTGCCTGGAAATTCTGCCCCAGCTGTGAGAGACACGGCACCCTGACCCGCAAAAAAGACGCGGACCGCCAAAAGCGGTCCGCGTCTTTCCCCTTTCCGGCCAGTTCTCCCTTGTGCTTTCGGGACAAATCCAGTATACTGCCCATAGAACACATCCCAACAAGGAGGCACCGCCCATGAAGTGGAAATGGATACTCTGCGCCCTGCTGGCCTTTGCCCTGCTGGCAGGCTGCGGCAAAGAGGAGGACCCGGCCCCCCTCCAGGAGGAGCCCGGCGCCATGGAACCCGTCACTGCCGGCAACGCCCAGGAGCTGCTGGACAAACTGACCACTGAGCAGAAAGTGGCCCAGCTCTTCTTCGTCCGTCCCGACGCCCTGGATCTCTCCCTGACCGCTGAGACCCGGGAAGATCCCCAGGCCGACGGCCTGACCCAGGCCAGCGCCGAGGCGCTGGACACCCTGAGAGACTACCCTGTGGGCGGGTTCGTTTTCTTTGGAAAGAACCTGGAGGACCCCGCCCAGCTGGCGGCGCTGATGGAAGACCTGACGGAAAACAGCCCGGTGCCGCCCCTCTTCGCCACCGATGAGGAGGGCGGGAGCGTGGCCCAGGTGGCCAACAGCGACGGCTTTGATGTGCCCCAGGTGGACAGCATGGCCCAGATCGGGGCCACCGGCGACCCGGCCCAGGCCAGGCAGGCGGCGGTGACCATGGGCACCTATCTGCAGGAGCTGGGTTTTCACCTGGACCTGGCCCCGGTGGCCGACGTGAACAGCGACCCCAACAACACCACCATGGCCGACCGGGCCTTCCACAGCAACGCGGAGCAGGCGGCCATGATGGTCAGCGCCGCCGTGGACGGCTTTCACACCGCCGGGGTGGGCTGCGCCCTGAAGCACTTCCCCGGCCAGGGGGCCGCCAGCCAGGACACCCACACCGGCACCGCCGTCACCCTGAAAACCTGGCAGGAGATGCTCACCTGTGAGATCTACCCCTTCCAGGCGGGTATGGCCAGCGGGGCCGACTGCGTCATGGTCTCCGACATCACCACCCCCAACGCTGTCCAGCAGGGGGACCTGCCTGCTAGCCTGAACCCGGAGATGGTCACCGGCAAGCTGCGCAGTGAGCTGCGCTTTGCCCGGGTGATCCTCACCGACTCCCTGTCTATGGCGGCCATCACCGACACCTATGAAGCCGGTCAGGCGGCCATGATGGCCTTCCAGGCCGGGGCGGACATCCTGCTCATGCCCGAGGACCTGCCGGCGGCCTACGAGACCATCCTCACCGCTGTGGAGGAGGGGACCATCTCCCAGCAGCGGCTGGACGAGAGTGTGCTGCGCATTTTGCAGCTGAAGGAGAAGTACGACCTGATCTGAACCCCCAGACAAAACCAGCGGGGAGAGCCCAAAGGCTCTCCCCGCTGGTTTTGTCTTTTCAGTTTGCGGCGTCCGCGCCGTCCTTCACGCTGAGCACGCCCTCGGCGCAGTCGAGAAGGAAGGTGCCGTTGTCGGTGACCATTTCCCAGACGGGGGTGAGCACCGCGCGCTCCCCTTGTCCGTTGTAGAGGTACCCCTCCCGAATCTGCTGGAGCTGGGCGCAGCTGCGCTCCAGGGTTTCCAGGCCCCGGACGAAGTCCACCAGGAGGGTGGCCGTCTCCCGGGCCGGCTGGATTTCACAGTGGGCGGGCAAGCCCTGCTGGGGCACGTCCTGGCCCGGCAGAAGTTGGCCGGCCGCCTCCTCCAGCTGGGTGCTCAGGGTGCTCTGCCAGGGGATGGTCTCCTCCTGGACGGCTACCCCGCTGCGCTGCAGGTAGAGCAGGACCTGCTCCCGGGTGGTGTCCGCGTAGACCTGGCTCTGGTGGTGCTGGAGCAGGACACTGCCCAGCAGGAAGAGGTTGAGCACCGCCAGGAGAAAGATCACGGTCAGTTTCAGTTTGGATCGTTCCATGGCCAGCCCTCCTTATGTCCCGTCCCGGACGGTCCAGTCCGCGGTGACCTCCTGGGCCGAGCCGTCGTCCAGGTAGCACAGCTGCAGTTCCTTCCCCGTCTGGCCGATGGCCGCCGCGGCGGCCGCCGCCTGGCGCACGGGTAGGGCCTGCTGGCTGGCGTCGGTGAGGGTGTACTGGCGCAGGTAGATGGAGAAGGAGACCAGGTCGCTGCCCTCAAAGAGGAACTGGGCACTCCACCCCTCCTCCCACAGCTGGACGGGGGTGCCGTTGAGCAGATAGCAGAAGGTGAGCTCCACCGTGCCGTCGGGCAGGGTCTCGATCTTCTGGCAGCACAGTCTCCCCTCCCCCAGCCGGTCCTGAACGGCCGCGTCCAGAAGTTCCTCGGCCTTGATCTGCAGGTCCTTTTCCCGGGCGGAAAGGGCCTGATAGCGGGCCTGGCCGTTTTCGGCGGCGTGGAAGGTGATTTTGCCGTTTTTCTGGATGCGCAGGGTGTCCGATCCCTCTTGGATCACCGTGCCGTCGGCAGCCTCATAGATAGCCGCCGTGCGCAGGTTGATGCCCAGGCTCTCCACCAGGGCCTGTTGGCCGGCCTCGTCCAGCTCCGCCAGGGGGTTGTCCACCTGATAGACCGGGCACAGAGCCGGCTGGCTCAGCAAGAGCATGTTGGGGGCCAGCTGCTGGGAGAGGGCATCGTCCTCAAAGGCAAACAGGACCTGGTTGGGCACCAGTTCCTCCATGGTCTGGGGGAAGGTCAACTGGGTCTCCCGCAGGGTGCCCACGTAATACGCCTGGTTGGCGTCGTTGTAATAGTATACCGTGTCCATCCGGCCAGAGCGGCCGGTGAGCAGGAAGATCCGGCCCGCCCCCTCCCCCTGGCCGGATTGGCTGGTGAAGGAGACGTCGTAGAGGAAGTCGTAATAAACCCAGCTGTCTGTCTGGGTCAGGGCACTTTGCCAGTCCGCCTCGTTGACGGTTTTGATTCCCTCCAGGGCGTCCACCGCCTGCAGCAGCATCTGGGACAGGCCCTGGTGGTAGAGGTGGTCAGCCTCCTCCTGGTCGTATTCGACCCCATAGCGCCCCTGGCTGTTCTGGATCACCAGACGGGAGGGTTGGGCCCGGGACAGGGCGGTGTCCTGCACACCGGTGAGCAGGACCTCTCCTCCGGTGCCTGCGGACTGGTTGGCCACACTTTGGAAGATCCCCGAGTAGCGAATGAGCAGCAGGGCAGAGCACGCCAAGAAGATGATAAGAATATTTTCCAGCCGGTCGATCCCCCGGCGGCTGAGTTTTTTCTTCATGATGCGGGACCCTCGATCTTCAGTTCCATGCGTACCCTGGTCCCCGGTCCCGGTCGGGAGACCAAGACCAGACTGCCCTGGTGCTGGCGGATGATCTCCTGGGCAATGGACAGCCCCAGGCCAGTGCCGCCGGACTCCCGGGAGCGGGCCTTATCCACCCGGTAGAACCGCTCGAAGATCCGCTCCCGGTCCTCGGGGGGGATGCCGATGCCGTTGTCGTCCACCTCCAGCCACACCTTGCCTTGGCCGAAGCCGGCGGTCATGGTGATCTCCCCGCCGTCGGGGGTGTATTTGATGGCGTTGGAGAGGATGTTCATGATCACTTGGAGAATCCGCTCCCGGTCGGCCCGGATCACCGGCAGGTTGCCGGTGCCCTCCAGAACCAGGTGATGGCCCCGGCGCTGGGCCTCCATGAGCACCGCCTGGTAGCTGTCCTCCAGCAGGCCACCAAAGGGGAAGCGGATCAGGTTCATCTGGCTGTAGCCCGAGTCGAACCGGGACAGGGTAAGCAGGTCCTGAACGATGTGGATCATCCGGTCGCTCTCGTTGAGGATGACCCCCAGAAAGCTGGCTGTGGTCTCCGGCGGCAGGTCCAGGTTCTCCGAAAGGGTCTCGGCGTAGCTGCGGATGTTGGTGATGGGGGTGCGCAGCTCGTGGGAGACGTTGGCCACAAACTCCTTGCGCATGGTCTCGTTCTTCATCTGCTGGGTCACGTCGTGGACCACCACCAGCACGCCCACCTGCTTTTCCCGGTCAAAGGGGGCCAGGAAGAGCAGCAGGATGCGCTCCCCCCGGACGATCTCGCTCTCCAGGCAGTCCTGGTCCAGGGTGAGAATCTCGGACAAGGGAGGGATATCCCCGAACAGGTCGTGGTAGGTCACCTCGCTGCCCAGGGGGATGGGCATGTCCAGCATCTCCTCGGCGGCGGGGTTTGCGTGGATGACCTCCCCGTTCTGGTTGAAGGCCACCACCCCGTCGGTCATGTGCAGGAAGAGGGCGCTGAGCTTGGTGCGCTCGCTGTCCACCTCCTGCAGGGTGGTCTGCAGCTGGTCGGCCATGGCATTGAAGGCGTTGGTGAGCACGCCGATCTCATCGTGGGACTCCGACTGGATCTCGTGGTCAAAGTCCCCCTCGGCCACCCGCTTGGCTCCCCGGGTGAGGGCCCGGATGGGGGTGACCATGGCCCGGGAGAGCAGGAAGGAGAGGAGCACAGAGATGATCAGGCCGAAGGCCAGGGCCTCGATGATCAGCTGGAAGAGCTGGCTGTTGAGCTCCCGCACGGTGCCCCGCTGGTCCAGGATGTAAATGACGTAGTCCTGGCCGCCCCGGGTGATGGGCAGGGCCAGGTCCATGTAGTTGGCCGTCAGGTCGCTCTCGTTGCCCTCCTTCTTTTCGTTCAGGGCCGTCAGCAGGTTGGGGGTGTAGACGTCCAAGGTCTGGCTGCCGCTGTTGTCCGAGGTAGCCAGGATCTGACCGGTGCTGCCGTCGAGGACATAGTAATTCCGGTTCTTGCCGTCTACGCCCAGGGGGCCCATTTTGGCCACCAGAATCTCATGGATGGCCTGGGCGCCGTCGGTCTCCCCCTCCTTGGCGGTGACCAGGTCCCGGATGAACTCGGTGTCCTTGCTGAAGACCTCCACCATCTGGGTATAAAACTCATTGAGATAGAAGCGGTTGACGGAATTGATCAAAAAGGTGCCGGCGATGGTCATAAGACACACCACCAGCAGAATCATGATCAGCACCAGCTTCATGTGCAGGCTGCGTAGCACGGGCTTCCCCCTCTCTCCCCTGGCGGGTCAAAACTCTTTCTGGAAATAGTATCCCGCCCCTCGGCGGGTGATGATATACTTGGGCTGGGCCGGGTCGTCCTCCAGCTTTTCCCGCAGGCGGCGCACGGCCACATCCACAGCCCGCACATCCCCCACATAGCCGGCATAGTTCCATACCCGCTCCATGAGCTCCTGGCGAGAAAAGACCCGGCCGGCGTGGGAGGCCAGATAGGTCAGCAGCTCAAACTCCCGCTGGGTCAGGTCCAGCCGCTCCCCGTCCTTGGTCACCAGGGCCTCCTCCCGGCGGATGATCAGGCGGCCCAGGTCCAGCACCTCCGCCTCCTGGTCCGGGCGGCGCTCCATGGCCACCCGGCGGATGTTGGCTTTCACCCGGGCCATGAGCTCCCGGATGGAAAAAGGCTTGGTGATGTAGTCGTCGGCACCCAGGTCCAGGCCGAGAATTTTGTCCTTCTCTTCCTCCCGGGCGGTGATGATGAGCACGGGGGTGTTTCTGCCCTTGTCCCGCAACAGGCGGCAGACCTCAAAGCCGTTCATCCCTGGCAGCATCAGATCCAGCAGGATCAGATCGGGGGACTCCTCCAGAGCCAGGCGCAGGCCGGTGATCCCGTCGAAGGCCTCCAGGGTGTCGTAGCCCTCCTTGTGGAGGTTGAAGCGGAGGATGTCCACGATGTTCTTCTCATCCTCTACGATGAGTACTCGCTGCTTTCGCTCCATCCTGCCACCTCCTCAGTGCTGGGTTTCGTCCAGCAGGAAGGAAGCCTTTAGAATGCCGGCCAGGGTCTTGCCGTCCTGGATCTCCCCCCGGGCCACCATAGCCAGCAGTTGCTGGTAGGGCACCCAGAGGGTCTCCACAAACTCCCCGTCGTCGGGCTTGGCCGGCCCCTGGGTGAGGTCTTTGGCAAAATAAAGATAGATCCGCTCGGACAGGATGCCCGGCGAGGAGTAGCTGCACCCCATCTCCGTCAGGGTGCCGGGGACCAGGCCGGTCTCCTCGGCCAGCTCCCGCAGCGCGCTGGCCCGGGGCTCCTCCCCCTTTTCCAGCTTGCCCGCGGGCAGCTCCAGGGTGACCTCTCCCATGGGATAGCGGTACTGGCGCACCAGGGCCACCCGCTGCTGGTCGTCCATGGCAAATACCGCCACACCCCCCCGGTGCTCCACCACCTCCCGGTTGGTGAGCCGGCCGTCCATCAGGCGGACCTTGTCCTGGCGGACATTGACGATGATGCCCTCGTAAAGTCTCTGCTGAGAGACCATTTCCTCTTTGAATTCCATGTGACCGCACCTCGATTTCTCAGAAGCTCTCTCCCGTTGGGAGAGGGGCGGACCTGTCTTAGCCCACCCGTCCATATGTTTCTTGATTATAGCATACTTTCCCCCCCGGTGCCACCTTTTTTCCCTGGCAACCATTGCATTTGCCCTGCCGTCCCAGCCCTGGTATAATGGCCTGGACACCGCGGCCGCCCAGGCCGCACCACTCCAGGAGGTACCCACCCATGATCCTGTCCCCCATGGGCGCCGGGCTGGCGCTCTACTTCTCCCAAGAGGAACTGCCCGCCGGCCGCCCCCTCACTCAGCAGGCCGCCCTTCCCCTGATCCGCCGGGCTTTGGCCCGGGCCCGTCAGCCGGTACCGGCGGCGCTGGAGATCCGCTCCTTCCCCTCCCGCCATGGCGTGCTTTTCCTGGTGCGCCCCCGTCTGCCCCGCCACAGCCAAGCCGCCGGCCCGGAGGGCCTGCTCAGCTGAACGGCCTCCATCCACTGGCAAAGGAGGGTTCCGTCCGGCCCAAACCGGAGGTTTCTCCCTGTCCATGGAAAATTTTTTACGGAAAAATCACAATTCGTTAATTTTCTTCTTTTATTTTCTCGGCCGGGATGCTATAATGGTCCCAAATTATAGGTAGTGGTCTGCCCATTTGGCAGGCAGCCCCGGCAACATTGTGGATTCCCCAGGAATCGGACCGACAGGGCAGCAAGCTGTTGCCTTGGGTTTTGTTGCGGCCAGGACCTGCTGTGTCCTCCCTGCTGCCGCCACTGCCCCGTCCCGGCCGGTACATTTGTCCGGCCGATCTGGACAGGATAACACCGGGACTCTGGCTTTGGCCGCCGTCCCCTTTGCTTTGCTTCCAATGTCATCATGATAGAGAATCATATAAAAGAAGGTGCCGTTTTGACGAAATATGTGATCAGCGGTGGCAACCCCCTCCACGGTGAAGTGGAGATCAGCGGCGCGAAAAACGCTGCCGTGGCCATTCTTCCCGCTGCCCTTCTGGTAGACGGAGTCTGCCGGATCGAAAACGTTCCCAATATCAGCGACGTGACCATGATCCTGGGCATCCTCCGGGACCTGGGCGCCGAAGTGCGCATGATCAATTCCACCACCGTGGAGCTGGACTGCTCCCACGTCTATAAACAGAATGTCCCCTATGAACTGGCCCGCCAGATCCGCGCCTCCTATTATCTCATCGGCGCCCTGCTGGGCCGCTTTGGCCGTGCCGAAGTGCCCCCTCCCGGCGGCTGTGACCTGGGCGTGCGGCCCATCGACCAGCACCTGAAGGGCTTTTATGCCATGGGGGCGGAGATCCAGGTGGAGAACGGCTTCATCTATGCCGCCTCCCCCACCGGCCGCCTCCACGGGGCCCAGATCTATCTGGACGTGGTCTCCGTGGGTGCCACCATGAACATCTTGCTGGCCGCCGCCCTGGCCGACGGCCTGACGGTCATCGAAAACGCCGCCAAGGAGCCCCACATCGTGGACCTGGCCAACTTCCTCAACTCCATGGGCGCTGACATCATGGGCGCCGGGACCGACGTGATCAAGGTCCGGGGGGTCTCCAAGCTGCGCGGCGGCTCCTATTCCATCATCCCCGACCAGATCGAAGCCGGAACCTACATGACCGCCGTGGCGGCCGCTGGCGGCGAGGTGCGCATCAACAACATCATCCCCAAGCACCTGGACTGCATCACCGCCAAGCTGGTGGAGATGGGGGTGGAAATTAAGGAGGAGGGCGACTCCCTCATCGTCCGCCGCAACGGCAAGCTCACCAGCACCAACGTCAAGACCATGCCCTATCCCGGCTTCCCCACCGACATGCAGCCTCAGATTGCCGCAGTCCTTTGCCTGGCAGAGGGCACCAGCATCCTCAACGAGGGGGTCTGGGACAACCGCTACCGCTACGCCGACGAGTTCCGGCGCATGGGGGCCAACATCCAGGTCAACGGCAAGATTGCCGTTATCGAAGGGGTTCGGGCTCTCACCGGCGCCCCGGTGTGCGCCTGCGACCTGCGGGCCGGGGCCGCCATGATCGTAGCCGGTCTGGCCGCCAACGGGGTGACCGAGATCGACCAGGTCTATCACATCGAGCGCGGCTACGAGGGCATCGTGGAAAAACTGTCCAAACTGGGCGCCGACATCCGGGAAGAGATCATTCCCGAGGAGGATTGGCGCAGCGGCAACGGCGTGGGCTGAGTCCGTCTTGCCGTCCCCTTCCCTGTCTGCAGGCAGGGAAGATCCCTTTTCTTACTTTCATGTGGACGGCGGGCCGGCCTGCCGTCCACTTTTCATTCTGTTGGGAGGTCTGCCGATGGTCAGCGTCCAGGTGCTCTGCGTGGGCAAACTGAAAGAGAAACATTTCGCCGCGGCCTGCGCCGAGTACGCCAAGCGGCTGGGCGGTTTCTGCAAACTCACCATCACGGAGCTGCCCGAGCAGCGTCTGCCTGAGGACCCCGCCCCGGCCCAGATCGACGCCGCCCTGGCCAAGGAGGCCGAGGCCATCCAGGCCAAGCTCCCCAAGGGGGGCAAGGTGGTGGCCCTGTGCGTGGAGGGGGACCTCCTCTCCAGCCCCCAACTGGCCAAGCGGCTGGACGGGTGGATGGTGGACGGGGCCTCCCAGCTCACCTTCGTCATCGGCGGGTCCTTTGGCCTGCACCCGGCGGTGAAGGCCCAGGCCCATCTGCGCCTGTCCATGTCCCCCATGACCTTCCCCCACCATCTGGCCCGGGTGATGGTCCTGGAGCAGCTCTACCGGGCCTTTCAGATCACCGCCGGCACCCGCTACCATAAATGAGCCCCGGGACGGGGGGCCTGATCCCCGCCCGAAGAAAGGAGCCTTTTCTATGTCCTATCAGCAGCAATACCAGCGCTGGCTGCGCGCCGACGCCCTCTCCCCGGAGGAGCGCGCCCAGCTTTTGGCCATGGCCGACGATCCCGCCCAGATCGAGGACCGCTTCTTCAGCATGCTGGAGTTCGGCACCGCCGGTCTGCGGGGGATCATGGGGGTGGGCCTGCGCCGGATGAACCTCCACGTGATCCGCCACGCCACCCAGGCTTTCGCCCAGGTGATCCTGGCCGAGGGCCCAGCCGCCGCCAGCCAGGGGGTGGCCATCTGCTACGACTGCCGCCTGCACTCCCAGGAGTTCGCCCAGGCCGCCGCCGCCGTCATGGCTGCCAACGGCATCCCCGTGCGCCTGTTTGAGGCCATGCGCCCCACGCCGGAGCTCTCCTTCGCCGTGCGGGAGTACGGCTGTGTGGCCGGACTAAACGTCACCGCCAGCCACAATCCTCCTGAGTACAACGGCTACAAGGTCTACTGGTCCGACGGGGCCCAGCTGCCCCCCCACCACGCCGCCGCCATCGCCCAGGAGATGGCTCGGTTGGACGTCTTTGACGATGTGAAGACCATGCCCTATGACCAGGCCCTGGCCCAGGGAAAGATCACCCTCATGGGCAAGGAAACCGACGAGAAGTTCCTGGCCCAGGTGCTGGACCAGATCAACGACAAGCAGGCTGTGGCCCAGGTGGCTGACACCTTCACCATGGTCTACACTCCCTTCCACGGCACTGGGTATCAGCAGATTCCCTACGTCCTGGGCCAGCTGGGCATCCAGCGCCTGCACTGCGTGCCGGAGCAGATGGTCATCGACGGTTCCTTCCCCACTGTGGCCTCCCCCAACCCGGAAACCCCTGAGAGCTTCGCCCTGGCCCAAAAGCTGGCCAAGGAAGTGGGGGCTCAGTTCATCCTGGGCTCCGACCCCGACGCCGACCGGGTGGCCATCCAGGTTCGGGATAAGGACGGCCAATATGTGCAGATCTCCGGCAACCAGACTGGGGTGCTACTGCTGGACTACCTCATCGGCGCCAAGCAGCGGGCAGGGACCATGCCCGCCCATCCGGTGGCCCTGAAATCCCTGGTGACCACCAACATGGCCCGGGCGGTGGCTGAGGCCAACGGGGTGACCTGCTACGACACCTTCACCGGCTTTAAATTCATGGCTGAGAAAAAGAACCAGCTGGAACAGGCCGGCCAGGGCCACGTGATCTTCTCCTACGAAGAGTCCATCGGCTACATGATCGGCGACTACGTCCGGGACAAGGACGCGGTGACCGCCTCCCTGCTGCTGACCGAGATGGCTGCCTGGTACGCCTGCCAGGGAATGACCCTGCTGGACGCCCTGGAGGCCCTGTACCAAAAATACGGTTACTATGGTGAGCAGACTGTCAACCTGGTCATGCCCGGCCTGGAGGGCATGGCCCAGATGAAGGCCATCATGGCCGCCCTGCGCCAGAGCCCCCCCACCCAGATCGCCGGCACCGCCGTCACCTGCCAGCGGGACTACCAGAGCGGCCAGGAGCGGCAGACCGCCAGCGGGGAAAGCCGCACCATGGAGCTGGTGGGCTCCAATGTCCTGAGCTGGACCCTAGCCGACGGCACCACCATCGTGGTGCGCCCCTCGGGCACCGAGCCCAAGATCAAGGTCTATGTGCTGACCACCGGGGCCGACGGCGCCCAGTGCCGGGAGCGGGTGGACCGCTACGCCGCCTGGGCCCAGACCCTGAAGGACCTGGCCCGCTGACTCTCTCAATCAAACCAAATAGGCCCCCGGGCGGACCCGCAAGCCGGTCCGCCCGGGGGCCTTTGCCGTTGGACGGGCGCATAATCTCCTTTTGACGGGCATAACGATAGGATAACGTCAAACATCTCAGGAGGTCTTGCTATGAAGAAACTCTGCGCAACCATCCTCTGCCTGCTGCTGTGCGCAGGACTTCTCCCTGCCCAAGCGGCAGGGCCTGCGGTGGACGCCAAGGCTGTGGTCCTCATGGAGAAGACCACCGGAGACGTGCTCTATGAGGAGCAGGCCCACCAGGCCCTGGAGCCGGCCAGCGTGACCAAGGTCATGACCCTGCTGCTGATCATGGAGGCCCTGGACGAAGGCACCATCACCAAGGAGACCATGGTCCCCGTCTCCGCTACCGCCGCGGGCATGGGGGGCTCCCAAGTGTACATGAAAGAGGGGGAGGAATTCTCCGTCCACGACATGCTCAAGGCCATCTCCGTGGCCTCAGGCAACGACGCCTGCGTAGCCATGGCCGAATATCTGGCCGGGAGCGAGGCCTCCTTCGTGGAGAAGATGAACCAGCGGGCCCAGGAGCTGGGGATGGAAGACACCGTATTTCTCAACTGCACCGGCCTGCCCGCCGAGGGCCACGTGACCTCGGCCTATGACATTGCCCTGATGTCCCGGGAGCTCATCCTCCACCACCCGGACATCCGCACCTACACCACCATCTGGATGGACACCCTGCGGGACGGCGCCTTCCAGCTGGCCAACACCAACAAGCTCATCCGGTTTTACGACGGGGCCACGGGGCTGAAGACCGGCTCCACCGACAGCGCCCTATACTGCCTGTCGGCCACGGCGGAAAAAGAGGGCATGGAGCTCATCGCCGTGGTGCTGGGCTCTCCCACCTCCAACGACCGGTTTGAGGCGGCCAAGGCCCTGCTCAACTACGGCTTTGCCGGCTGGTCCCTGGTCACCGCTGCCCCCTCAGAACCTCTCTCCCCCATTCCAGTCTCTCTGGGCACCACCGAGAGCGTGCAGCCCATCCTGGCCGAAGACAGCCAGATCCTGCTGAGCAAGGGAGAGGCAGCCAAGGTCACCACCACCCTGACCGTAGAGGAATCCCTCCAGGCCCCGGTGGAGCAGGGCCAGCAGGTGGGCACCCTCCACGTACAGGTGGACGGCCAGACCAAGCAGAGTATCCCTCTGGTGGCCCAGGAGGCCGTGCCCCGGCTGACCTTGTGGCAGGTCTACCAGCGCATGCTCACCACCCTCTTCTGCGGGGTGTGCCCCTAAGCCAGAACCCCGGCTTTGCCCTCCCGCCGGGTGGGCCGCCCAAAACGCCAACCGGCGCGGACCAGCCTTTTGCCTGGTCCGCGCCGGTTTTCCGCGCAAAAAAACGGCACAGCCGCCGCCATGCCGTTCCCTTCCCCAGGCCCCAAGGGGCCTGGGAAGCTGTTCTATTCGGATTCAGACGCACGGGGGTCCGCCTGTGCCTGCCGTGCCAGCAGTTCCTTGATCTGGCGGATGGACTGCCCCTGCTTCCGCAAGGCCTTGATGGTCTGGATGCGCTGGACGCTCTCCTCCCGCTTGTAGCGGCGGGTGAGATTTTCCTCCGCCTGCTGGAAGGGAAGCATCCCCTCCTCGGTGTAAAATTTCAGGGTGCTGTACCGGGTGTCGGTCAGGCGGACCAGTTCCCCGATGGTCACGTCCTCCGCCTGTTGGATGACCTCTAATTTCCGCTGTCTGGACATGGCCCGCCCCCTTTGCCCGTTTTTAGGAGAATACCACCACCAAGGTCGCCATGATGCTGATCAGGTTCTCCACATATTCTACCATCTCCCGGACCAATTTTCCAGTGGGGGTTTTTCCGATGGCCTGGATTTTCTCTTTCATCTCCTTCTGCTCAAAGGCGGAGAAGTAAGGTTTGAGGCTCTTCCCCTTGTCCAGCAGGATCACCAGGGCGGCCACGTCCTCGGTGATCTCCCCCTCCTCCAGCAGTTCCGCTCGGACCAGGTCTACCACGCCGTTGATGGCCTCCCGGGTGGGCAGATATCCCATTTTACCCCCCAGCAGCCCCGCCTTCACCGGCCGGGCCAGGTCCAGCGCCGCCAGGGAGGAACCGATGGCCCCCAGCAGGTCATTCAGACGGGTGTCGGTGACGGAATAGTGATAGTCCTCCAGCAGTTTTTCCAGCTTGCGGTCCTTGCCGCCGCCGGTGAGGTAGTGATACAGAGGAGCCAGGTGGGCCTGCTCCGCCGGCAGGGGGGCCGTCACGGTCACGGTCTTCTTCTCCAGGGCCACACAGCCGGCCAGCCGCAGTTCCAGCAGGGCCGCGGCCACCAGACAGACCTGTTTCTCCGTACTGAACGCGCCCAAGGTCCCCTTCTCGTTCACCGCGCAGATCAAATATTCCTGGCTGAGGGTCAAATCTTTCATGTCGCTGCCTCCCAAAAATTTCTCGGTGGTGGTGCTGTCTACTTACTACTTACCACTTACGATTTAAAGGATACGGCATTTTCCCCCCGTTGTCAAGACTCCCCGGAAAATTTCTCCCCAGAAACGCCCCGGGCCCCACGAGGGGTTCCGGCAGAAACGATTCCGTTTGGGTGTGAGACTGCCGGTCTCCCATCTGGCACACAGCCTCCTCCTCTGTCATTTCCTGGGCCAAGCAGTGGTCCCTCTGATCCAGCAAGTGGTTCTCCAGTTCGGATAAAGGCCGGGGACAGGTGCACCCCACCGCCGCCCAAAAGGTGATCCACTCCTTTTGCTCTATGGTGTGCAGCAAGGGGATGCTCTCCCCTGCCTTGACTTTTCGCCCCCAAGTCTTTACAATGAATACCGATTTTTGAGGAAAACGAGAGGATGCGCACGTTTATGGACTGCATGTATTTTGATCACGCCGCCACCACCCGGGTGCTGCCCGAGGCGGCCCAAGCGGCCCTGGAGGCTATGACGGAAGGGTTCGGCAATCCCTCCTCCCTGTATGGACTGGGCGTCCAGGCCGCCAAGCACTTAGCCGACCACCGCACCCAGGTAGCCCAAGCCCTGGGGTGCAAGGCCGAGGAGGTCTATTTCACCTCCGGCGGCACCGAGGGGGACAACTGGGCCATCGCCATGGCCACCCATCTGGGCCGGCACAAGGGCAAGCACATCATCACCACCGCCATTGAGCACGCAGCGGTGATCGAGCCCTGCAAGGCCCTGGAGAGCCAAGGCTACACCGTCACTTACCTTACTCCCGACCACCAGGGCCACATCTCTATGGCCGATTTGGAGGCCGCCCTGCGGCCGGACACTGTGCTGGTATCCATGATGCTGGTGAACAACGAGACCGGGGCCATCCAGCCCGTGGCGGAGGCGGCCCAGCTGCTGCGCCGGAAGAAATCCGCCGCCCTGCTGCACACCGACGCGGTCCAGGGCTTTTTGAAAATCCCCTTCACCCCCAAGAGCCTGGGGGTGGACCTGCTGACCATCAGCGGCCACAAGATCGGGGCCATGAAGGGATCCGGGGCCTTGTACATCCGCGCGGGGCTGCGAGGCGTGCCGCTCATTCGCGGGGGCGGCCAGGAGAGCCAGCTGCGCTCAGGCACGGAGGCCACCCCCCAGATCGCCGCCCTGGCTGCCGCCGCCACCCTGGGCCGCCAGCGACTGGAGGACCACATCGCCCAGCTGACCGCGCTCAAGCAGTACGCCCTGGATACCTTCCAGCGGGAGGTCCCCGGCCTGACGGTGGTTTCTCCTGGGGACGCCCCCCACATCTGCGCCATTGCCCTGCCGGGATATCCCAGTCAGGTGGTGGTGCGGTACCTGAGCGACCAGGGCTTCTGCCTGTCCGCCGGCTCCGCCTGTCACCGGGGTAAAGCCAGCCACGTCTACGCCGCCATGGGCCTGTCCAAGGCCGTGCGGGGCGGAATGCTCCGGGTCTCCTTCGGCCCGGAGAACACCCGGGAGGAAGTCGACCAGCTGGCTCACGCCCTGGCCCGCGCCACCCAAGAGCTGGTCCCCGCCAGCCGCTGAGTCCCCGCCACTGCCACCTAAAAGGAGAATTGCCATGACCCCATCTGCCCCTTCCCAGCCCATCCGGGACGCCCGCACCTTGGGTGTGCCCAAAATGCTCATTCTGGGCCTGCAGCACATGTTCGCCATGTTCGGCGCCACGGTGCTGGTGCCCATCTTGGTGCAGAGCTACGGCCTGCCCCTGAACACCCAGACCACCCTATTTTTCGCCGGCTTCGGCACCCTGTTCTTTCACTTCTGCACCAAGCTCCGGGTGCCCGCCTTCCTGGGCTCCTCCTTCGCCTTCTTAGGAGGCTTTGCCGCCATGGCCAACCTGGACAGCGGCATCTACGCCACCATGGAACCGGGAGAAAAACTGCAGTACGCCTGCGGCGGCATTGTGGTAGCCGGCCTGCTCTACGTCATTCTGGCCGCCATCGTGCGGACCGTAGGTGTCCAGCGGGTGATGCACTTTCTGCCCCCGGTGGTCACCGGCCCTATCATCGTCCTCATTGGCCTGAACCTGGCCCCCTCTGCCGTGTCCAATGCCTCCACCTGCTGGTGGCTGGCCCTGGTGTCCATGGGCATCATTGTGGTGGCCAACATCTGGGGCAAGGGGATGGTCAAGATCCTGCCCATCCTGCTGGGGGTGGCTGGCGGCTATGTGGTGGCCCTGGTCACCGGCCAGGTGGACTTCTCTGGCCTGGCAGACACCACCCTCTTCTCCGGCACCAATCCTGTGCTGGGCCTGCAGCCCTTCCTGGCAGACCCCGGCAGCAGCATTGCCAAGTTTGACCCGTCCGCCATTCTTGTCATGGCCCCCATCGCCATCGCCTCCATGATGGAACACATCGGGGACATCTCCGCCATCTCCGCCACCGTGGGAGAGAACTTCATCGAGCGCCCTGGCCTTCACCGCACCCTGGTAGGCGACGGCGTGGCCACCGCTCTGGCTGGCTTCTTCGGGGGCCCGGCCAACACCACCTATGGGGAGAACACCGGCGTGCTGGCCCTGTCCCGGGTCCACGACCCCCGAGTGGTGCGACTGGCGGCCATTTACGCCATTGTGCTCTCCTTCTCCCCCGCCTTTGCCCACCTGGTCAACACCATTCCCGCCGCCATCATCGGCGGGGTGAGCTTCATCCTCTACGGCATGATCTCCGCCATCGGCCTGCGCAACATCGTGGAGAACCATGTGGACTTCACCAACAGCCGCAACCTGATCATCGCCGCCGTCATCCTGGTCTGCGGCCTGGGCTTTACCGACGGCCTGACCTTCCACCTGGGCGGGATGACCATCACCCTGACCTCCCTGGCGGTGGCCGCCATTGCCGGCATCGTCCTCAACGCCATCCTGCCAGGCAACGACTTCCACGTGGGCAAGTCGGGCAGCGGCGACGACACCGCCACCCTGGGGCGGTATTGAGCCGGCTGCTGGCCTCTGCCCCGGCAACACACGCAAGGCCAAAAATGGTCTCTGCCAAAAAAGGCAGAGACCATTTTTTTGCCGTCCATCCCCCGAGGGTTCGTCCAGAACCGAATCAGGTAAACAGGCTGTCGTAATCGTAACTGGTGACAAAGGCCCGGAAGGCCTCCAGCCGAGGGCCAATTTCCTCCTGGGTGATGGGGGTTCCCTCAGCCAGTTCCTGGATCAGCTGGCGGCAGACCGCCGGAGAATAGTGGATGTGGTCGCAGTAGTTGTCCAAGTTGGTGATCCGCTCCTGGTTGTCCATGAAGTAGAACACCTGGGTGTTCTCCCGGCTGGTCAGTTCCTCCAGGACCATTTTCTGCATGGCGAAGGTGGCATCCAGTTCCCCCCTGCGGATGGTGTAGTCCCAAAAGAGGATGCTATAGGGGGCCATGTAAAAGTGGAAGGTCACCTGGGGATTAGCATCCACCCGCTGGAGGATGTTGTCCAGGTTCTCCTGGGCGGCCCCGAAAAAGGCATCTTCGGGCAGCTCTTCCGCCGCGGCTTCAGGCCGGTTGTAAAACTTCAGGGCGAACTCCCGAGACCAAACCTTGCCCTCATCCCAGGTGTAGCCGCCGGTGATCTCATCCTGCCGGTCCCCTTCCCATGCCCGCTCCAAGACTTCCGTCAGGTCCCAGAACATCATCTCCTTGTTCAGCAGATATTGCACGTCGTTGAAGGGGTTTTCATCGAAGAGGTAGGAAGGCTCCACCCAGGTGCTCTGGCTGTCGTACCGCCGCAGACAGTTGGAGTCCACCCCCCAATAGACATCCTTCACCTCGTGGGTGGCCAGGCCCTTTTCTAAAGGATCGAAAAAGTCGTGAAAGTAGCCGCCCTGGACGATGAGCTTTTGGGTCTTGCCCCCCGTGTACCGGTCCATATCCGAGGCCCAGAAGTTGGCGGTCACCGAAGTGCCGATGAGCAGGGTATCGTAGTCCATGTGCCGGGCGGCGCCCTCATTTTGATACCGTCCATCCCGGAGACACAGAGGCAGGTCTCCCCAAGGACCGTGGAAATGGTACCAGGGGTCCACCACCCACACTACCCCGGCAAACAGGAGGGTCAGGGTCAGAAAGACCGCAAAAAAGCGGCGCAAAAATCGTTTTTCCATGCGCTTCCCTCCTTAAAACTCCGAGTAGAGGAACTGGGTTACCCCCGTCAGAGAGATCACCGACCAGAACAGCAGCAGGCCGCACAGGACCCCCGTCCGTCCTTGCAGGGCTACCCTTTCCTCCTTCTTCGCGCCGCCCCGCTCTTGCAGGCAGAACAGGAAGGCAAAGAGCAGAAACAGCAGGGTCATCCCCAAAGCCACCCGCTGGGGCTCCAGGACCAGGAAGCGGCTGAGCCAGGACGTCAGCGGCAGCTGGAAGCAGGCGGTGAAGCCGGGGGCAATTTCCCCAAAGCTGCACACCCCAATGGCCTTGCACAGGGCCAGGCCCTGGGAGATGTTCTCCGCTCGGAAGAAGACCCAGCAGAAGGTGACAAAGGCAAAGGTCAGAGCCCAGGAGAGCACCGGGTGGAGTCGTTCCACCCGCTTGCCCAGCAGGCGGTCGACTACCATAGCCGCCCCGTGCAGGCCCCCCCAGAGGACGAAGGACCAGTCCGCCCCGTGCCACAGGCCGGAGAGGAGGAAGATGATCATGATGTTCCGGCAGGTGACGACGGTCCCCCGCCGGCTGCCGCCCAGGGGGATGTACACATAGCGGGTGAAAAAGCGGGTCATGGTCATGTGCCAGCCCTTCCAGAACTTGCCGATGGTCAGGGCCTGGTAGGGCACGTCAAAGTTGTCCGGCAGGCGCAGGCCCAGCATCCGCCCGATGCCGCGGGCCATGTCGGTGTAGCCGGAGAAGTCGAAATAGAGCTGGAAGGTGTAGCTCAGGGCCACCAGCAGGGCGGTGGTGCTGTTGAGCTGGCCGATGCTGGCAAAGCCCCAGTCGGCCCCCGCCCCAAAGGCCTCAGCCACGATGACCTTTTTCCAAAGGCCCAGGGAGAACAGCCACAGACCTTGGGCCAGCTCCCGGCTGGTGAGGCAGCGGCCCGCTGCCTGGCGCAGCTGGGGGATCACCTCGTGGTGGAAAGCCATGGGGCCCGAGGCCACGCAAGGAAAGAAGCTCACGTAGCAGGCGTACTCCAACAGGGTGTAGTCGTTCTTCTCCCCGTGGGCCAGATCCAGCAGAAAAGCAATCTGCTGGAAGGTGAAAAAGCTCAGGCCCAGGGGGAGAAGGAGCTGAAGGGTCCCAAAGGAAGTGGAGAAGAGGAGGTTTATGTTGTCCAGGAAGAAGTTGGCGTATTTGAAATACCCCAGCACCCCCAGGTTGCCCACCAAGCCTAGGAGCAGCAGCCCCTTCTTCCCGGTGCGGGCCAGGCCCCTGCCCACCAGGAAGTTAAACAGGATGCTCCCCACCAGCACCACCAGGCAAGCCAGGCGGTGCCAGCCATAAAAAAACAGGCTGGCACACAGCAGAAGGATCTGGGCCGCCTTGCCCCAGCCCCGGCGGTTGAGCTGCCACCACAGCAGCACCGTCAAGGGCAGGAACAGGAACAGAAACCCATAGGACTGAAAGGTCATGTCATGCCTCCTTTTTCTCTCTTTGGCACTTCCGCCATAAAAGCAACAGGGGAAAGGTGTTCTCCCTCCCCCTGTGCAGGATCATCCCAAATTGGTCCTCTTGTTCTTGATGAGATACAGATTCTTTCCATCGGCGGTGAGCCGAGCGTTGTCCAAAACCTCTGGCGCTTCTAGCATCACTTGGCGCAGCTTGTTCATGGCGATGACCACCACGCCTTTGTGGGTGGCCTCGATGCCCTTTTCCTCCAGGTGCTTAAAGAAGGCATAAAAATCCTTGCTGGCAAAGAGGTTGCGCCCCTCCAAGGTGATGGGCCGGTAGCGGCCAGACAGGAGAAGGGCAGGCTCCATCTGCTGGGCAGGGATTAGGTCTCCCTGGGAGGGGCGAAGGAAAAGGGCGTATCTGCCCAGTCCTTCTGGGTCGGCAAAGTGGTCCTCTGCCAGCTCCTTGTAGATCTTTCCCTCCGGGGTGGTTTGCAGAAACATGGGCAGCCCCTCCTTTCAGTCGCTGTAGGCCCGGTCCACCTTGATGGAAAAGGTGCGGCCGGGATGCCTGGCGGCCAGGTCCCGCTCCATCTGAGCAGCCAGAGCCAAGCTGTCGTGACAGGCAAAGTCGATGACTGCGTCGAAAGAAATCCGTCCCGTTTCCTTGTCCTCAAAGAAGGCGTGGATGGACAGGACATCCAGGTAGGCCTTGCACTCGGCCCGCACCTGGTCTTCCAGGGCCCGCAGGCTGTCGCTGTGGCTGTTCTCGGCGTAAAAACCGATGTAGAGATAGATGTGGTATTCCTCCCAGATCATGGCCTGGACCTGCTTGCTCAGGGCGTGGAGTTCCGCCGCCGTGCGCCAGTCCCACACGGCCACGTTCACCGAGCCCATGGACCGGGTGGGGCCATAGTTGTGGAGCACCAGATCATAGGCCCCCAAGATGCCGTCCACGGTGCACAGCCGCTGCTTGATCTGGCCGCTGAGCTCACTGTCGGCCCGGCGGCCCACAATGCTGCTCAGGGTGTCCAGGAGCATTTCCAGGCCGGCCTTTAAGATGACCAGGGAGATCACCGCCCCGATCCAGCCGTCGATCACATATTCCGTGCCCAGGGTCACCAGGGCGCCGGCCAGGGTGCCGGCGGAGATCACCGCATCAAAGGTGGCATCAGCCCCTGAGGCTACCAGCGCGTCAGAGCCGGTCTCCCGGCCCACCCGCTTGGTGAAGGCGCCCAGGAAGAGCTTGGTGACGATGGCTACCGCCACGATGATTACGGTGAGCAGGGAGTAGTTGGTCACGTCGGGGGTGATGATCTTCTTCACCGAGGTCACCGCGAAGCTACCCCCGGCAAAGAGGATGATGCCGGCAATGAGGATGCCCGTGAGATACTCCACCCGGCCGTAACCGAAGGGATGTTTCTTGTCCGGCGGCCGCCCAGCCAGCTTGGTACCCAGGATGGTGATGACCGAGGACAGGGCGTCGCTGAGGTTGTTCATGGCGTCCAGGACGATGGCGATGGAGTTGGCCAGCAGGCCCACCAGCATCTTAAAGGCCACCAGGCACAGGTTGGTGACGATGGCGATGACGCTGGCCCGAATGATCCGCCGGTCCCGGGCGCTCTCTTCTCTGCCTGCCATGGCTGCTTACAGGTCGGTATCCTTGAGCTTCTCGTCCACGACCTTCTTCAGAAGGGCCTCGAAGTCAGCAAAGGCCATAGCGCCCAGGTCGCCGGCGGAGCGATGGCGGGGGGAGACGGTACCGTTTTCCATGTCCCGGTCGCCTACGACCACCATGTAGGGCACCTTGTCCAGCTGGGCCTCCCGAATCTTCTTGCCGATCTTCTCGTTGCGGTAGTCCACTTCCACCCGATATCCCTGGGCGGTGAGCTGCTTGGCCAGGTCGGCGCAGTAGTCGCTGGCCCGGTCGGTGACGGGCAGGAAGCGCACCTGCTCGGGGGCCATCCAGCAGGGCAGGGCTCCGGCATACTTCTCAATGAGCAGGGCCAGGGTGCGCTCGTAGCAGCCCATGGAGGTGCGGTGGATGATATAGGGGGTGGCCTTCTGGCCGTCCACGTCCACATACTCCATGCCGAACTTCTGGGCCAGGAGCATGTCGATCTGAATGGTGATGAGGGTGTCCTCCTTGCCGAAGACGTTCTTGCACTGGATGTCCAGCTTGGGGCCGTAGAAGGCGGCCTCGTCGATGCCCACGGTGTAGTTCACGCCCAGGTCGTCCAAAATTTTGCCCATGACCTCCTGGGCGTGGGCCCACTGCTCGGGGGTACCCTCGTACTTGTCGGTGTTGTTGGGGTCCCACTGGGAGAAGCGGAAGGAGCAGTCCTCCTTCAGGCCCAGGGTCTCCAGGCAGTAGTTGGCCAGCTCGAAGCAGCCCCGGAACTCCTCCTCCAGCTGCTCGGGCCGCAAGATCAGGTGGCCCTCGGAGATGGTGAACTGGCGCACCCGGATTAGGCCGTGCATTTCGCCGGAGTCCTCGTTGCGGAACAGGGTAGAGGTCTCACCCAGACGCATGGGCAGGTCACGGTAGGACCGGCCCCGGTTGAGGAAGACCTGATACTGGAAGGGGCAGGTCATGGGACGCAGGGCGAAGCATTCCTTGGTCTCGTCCTCGGGGTCGCCCAGCACGAACATGCCGTCCAGATAGTGGTCCCAGTGACCGGAGATGCGGTACAGGTCCCGCTTGGCCATGAGGGGGGTCTTGGTGAGCTGATAGCCCCGGCGGGCCTCCTCGTCCTCAATCCACCGCTGGAGGATCTGGATGACCTTGGCGCCCTTGGGCAGCAGGATGGGAAGGCCCTGGCCGATGACGTCCACGGTGGTGAAGTATTCCAGTTCCCGGCCCAGCTTGTTGTGGTCCCGCTTGAGGGCCTCCTCCTGCTGTTTCAGGTACTCGTCCAGTTCGTCCTTCTTGGGGAAGGCGATGCCGTAGATCCGCTGGAGGGTCTGGCGGTTGGAGTCCCCTCTCCAATAAGCAGCGTTACAGGCAGTGAGCTTGATGGCGTTGCCCTTGATGCGCCCGGTGGAGTCCAGGTGGGGGCCGGCGCACAGGTCGGTAAACTCCCCCTGCTTGTAGAAGGAGATGACAGCGTCCTCGGGCAGGTCGTTGATGAGCTCCACCTTATAGGGCTCGCCCTTTTCCTCCATGAACTGGATGGCCTCGGCCCGGGGCAGCTCAAAGCGTTCCAGCTTCAGCTTTTCCTTGCAGATTTTCCGCATCTCGGCCTCCAGTTCGGCCAGCTGGGCCTCGGAGAAGGGGGCGGGGGTGTCGAAGTCGTAATAGAAGCCGTTCTCGATGGACGGGCCGATGGCCAGCTTCACCTCGGGGTGCAGGCGCTTCATGGCCTGGGCCAGTACGTGGGAACAGGTGTGCCAATAGGTCTGGCGGTACTCGGGATTTTCAAAGGTGTACAGGTTTGCATCCGACATGGTTTCTTTCCTCCTTGCGAAATTTGGGGCATAGAAAAATCCCGCCCCTGAGATTGGTTCAGGGGCGGGACAGAAAATCGTCTCGCGGTTCCACCCTGCTTGCACAGGCTGAACAGCGCCTGTGCCGCTTCGTTTCCGCTATAACGGGCGGTGCCCGGCCCAGCCTACTGCCCAAGGGGTTCGGTGGGCGGCTCGGGGAGGGTGCTCTGCCCGGGTCCTTGGCGCGGGGGGACTTCCAGCCACGGTCCTCCCTCTCTGTTCGCCGGCCCGGGAAAGGTTCCCGTCGCAGCCTGTGTTCTTGCTAACGAAAGCATTATATGCTCGGGGGCGGAAAATGTCAAGGGGCCTCGTTCATTCCTCCTTTTGGAAAAATGGAGACGACGCTCGAAACCATACTGTATGTGGCATATTCCCAATTTTAAAGAATTGATTTTTGCTTTTTTCCTTCTACCTTGAATTCAAAGCCATAGAATCCATAGGCATTTTTCCTTATCTGCGACGGGGTTACACCTCGGTACAGTTTTAGAGCTTCTCTATGTAACGCCATTGTAAAGTATCTTAGTGTCTGCGGATCCTCTATTGCACCATATCCGTAAGATTCAAATAATATTGTATTCCAATGAAAAGAATCGTCGTTATTATATTTCTTTAACTGAAAATCATCATCGATGGTCTGGCTAGTTGGCATACGTACCCAATTTCCCCCTGGATCCATAACAGGCTTAAACTCCCGATGTAAAACATACTGCATTTGATCCTCACCAGAAACGGACACTTCCTCCAAGCAGCGAAAGAGTACATCTGTGTCATGATTATTTATGATGACAGCAACAGGTGTTACAATGAATTGCCGCAGATTGGAATCCCAGCTTCCCTGAGACTCTCCAAACCACGCCATTTCCCTACACAACGACAGGATAGATTGCATCAACTCTCCGGATGCCAATTTGTCCAAAATAACACGTTCCTTTTCATCTGTTTCCCTCTGTCTTCTTTCTTGTTCCTCCCTCTCTCGTTTTTTTCGCAGTTCCTCCTGCCTTACTTTTTCCTCTAACAGTTCATTATGTCGCCGCTTAGCTTCTTTAATTGCATCGAAAATACCCATTCCTTCACCCCTGTATTATTTCTTTATCTCATAATATCGTTAACAAGCTTTTGGATTTTATCAATTACCTCATTGGTTTCCTGTTTATTCAGTCTACCATTGCAGTAATGTTTGAGAATTTCAAATTCATCCAGCACCATTTTTAGCACAATGTGGAACAATTTTTCAAATTCTTCCTCATCAATTCCATTGGCAACGGAATAGGCATAATCGTATGTGATTTCACCATCTCTTTCATCATATTTGATTGCTCCAAACAATTTTTTTGCATTTTCTTTGGCAATTAATTGACAAAGAGGATAGCTATATACAGGGTCCGCACAAATCGGTAGGTAACCAACCAAAATACAGGCTCGACGCTTTACATCGATCTGCGCACTCATCTTGATGGTATGGCCCTCAATCATAAAACTGAGTTCAAAGATGGTTGTTGTAGGGGATATTTCTTTTTTGTCATAGGTCCAATAATTTTTATCAAAGAAATTTGTAATCTGCTGGGTAATTACACTCAAAAATTCTCGATCCGATTGAAACATCTTTCATTCCCCCTAGTGTTTTTTATTTTTCCTATCTATATAGCCATAGCACCATTGCCTGACAAGAGCAGATTGAGACAACTGTCAATGCCCTTACCATTTTCCCAGAAAGTTTTCTACTTCCTTTTGGTACAGATCCCACGCTTCTTTCAACCGGCCTCCTTTAATGAGCGCTACACAAGGTTGTACTAAGCAATTGTAAATTCCTTGAAACGCTTCTTGCCTATCATTTCTTTCTCGAATCCTATTCACGATGCCAGGCGCAACTCGGTAATACTCCGCAATTGCTTCCTGCCCGCCTGGCTGTTTCATCAACCAGGTATCTCGAAACTTTCGAAGCACTGTCAACTCCTCACAGTCGTCAGGCAGTCCCATTGCCTCTATGCAGGCAGATGTTAAGAAACATCCTCCAGTCTCATCCTTTTCCCCACGATAAATAGCGCAGTCACCATAGTCGTAATTTCTACAGTATTTGTAGTAAATTTCCTCATCGACATAGTTTTGTTGCTTGGTGCAATAATAATCAGATCTCCAAGTATAAAACGGGCAACTCATTTACTACCCCTCCAATCTTTTCTTTTAGAATGTATTATACCATTCTTTTAGAATATATGCAAGGGGTAGTTTACTCATTAAGATGAAACCATAAGGAGATGATGCCATGAACACAGCAATCGACTTACTTGGTGATACGATTCGTGCCGCTCGCATGAAAAAAGGCTATACACAAGAGGCTTTCGCAGAAATGCTTGACATTACTCCTGTCCATTTGGCCAACATCGAAGGCTCTCGACGTAAGCCCTCCGTTCCCCTCCTGTTTCAAATGATGGAACTCTTGGATTTTTCCGTAGATGCCTTGGTGTTTTCTGAAGACCATGGAACGCCAGTGCTCCATCTGGATGGACTCAATGATCGTCAGATAGAAGCAGTGATCCGCCTTGTAGAATCCATAAAAATGTGAGCAGCGGCTTGAGAAGATTTCTCAAGCCGCTGCTCACGCTTTTATTTAGATACTGCCACCTTCTTTTTATCTCTCTAGAGAAGTCAACTACTGAATACATTGCCTGCGCCAGCGCAGGATTTCCCCAAGAATCCTTTCCCCTGTTGTCCTCATCACCTAAGAAGCATTCCCATCCCAGATTGCTTTCTGGCTAGCCAAGTCATCAACCATCAAGAGATCCCTGCGTTTTCCAGAGAAAGACCGGGGCTTGCGCGGGCATCCTTTTTTTGGTATATTGTTAAGTATTATTCTATGTTTTCCTAGTTTTGCTGGGAAGATGGGAGGGTGATCTATGACATTATTCCTGCTCGTCTCCGCCATTGTCATTTTGGCCTGTGTGCTGTGCAACAAGCTCACCAGCAAATTGGGCGTGCCTGCCTTGCTGGCCTTTATTCTGTTGGGCATGTTCTTTGGCTCAGACGGCGTAGTAAAGATTCCCTTCGACAACTATGTGCTGGCCCAGGACCTGTGTTCGGCGGCTCTGATTTTTATTATGTTCTACGGCGGCTTCGGCACCAATTGGCACCAGGCTCGGCCCGTGGCCGTCAAGGCGGCTCTACTCTCCTCCCTGGGCACCACCCTCACCGCCGGGCTGGTGGGTCTGTTCTGCTGGCAGGTGCTGGCCCTGCCCACATTGGAGAGTTTCCTGCTGGGGGCCATCATCGCCTCTACAGACGCAGCCTCAGTCTTTTCCATTCTGCGCTCCAAGCGGCTGGACCTGCGGGACCACACCGCCTCTCTGCTGGAGGTGGAGAGCGGCAGCAACGACCCCTTTGCCTACATGCTCACCGTTCTTCTGTTGTCCCTGATGAGCGACGGTCTGTCCGCCCCGGTGGTTCTGTATCAGATTTTCGCCCAACTAGTCTATGGGGGCGCCTTGGGTATCGCCATTGCCTTGGCCGCCCGGTTCATTCTGCGGCGGTTCTCCCTGGTTTCGGCAGGCTTTGACGCCATCTTTCTGGTGGCTGTGGCCCTGCTCTCCTACGCCGCCCCCACGTTGCTGGGCGGCAACGGGTATTTGAGCGTCTACTTGACGGGGATCCTCCTGGGCAACGGCAAATTAGCCAACAAGCAGGCGCTGGTGAACTTCTTCGACGGGGTCACTGGGCTCATGCAGATGTTCCTGTTCTTCCTGCTGGGCCTGCTCTCCTTCCCCTCCCAACTGCCCGCCATCGCCCCCACAGCCCTGGCGGTGGCCCTCTTCCTGACCTTCGTGGCCCGGCCAGCGGCAGTCTTTCTTCTCATGTCTCCCTTTCACAGCCGTGTGCGGCAGATGCTGCTGGTGTCCTGGTCGGGGCTGCGCGGGGCAGCCTCCATTGTCTTCTCCATCCTAGCCATCACCAGCCCGGCCATGACCAACCTGGACCTATACCACATCGTTTTTTTCATTGTCCTCTTCTCCATTCTCCTCCAAGGCACCCTCATCCCTCCCTTGGCCAAGAAACTGGACATGACCGACCGGGAATCCAACGTCTTAAAGACCTTTACCGACTACACCGATGAGATCCCCATCCAGTTTCTCCAGTGCACGCTCTCCCCTGGCCACCCCTGGGCAGGCCAGCCTCTTCATGCTCTCTCCCTGCCCCCAGACTGTCTGCTGGTACTCTTGCTGCGCCAGGGCGAGAAGATCATTCCTCGCGGCAGTACCATTCTGGCTCCCGGAGATACCTTGATTCTCAGCGGCCGGGCCGGGGAAGCCGTCCCCGGCGTTTATCTCTACGAGCGGACCCTAGAAGCCGAGGACCCCTGGTTGGGCCACCCTCTGGCCGCCCTACCCACCGACTCTCTGCTGATTATCCTGGTGCGCCGGGGGGAGGAAGTTCTTATCCCCCGGGGCGACACGGTTCTCGAGGCAGGGGACACCTTGGTCATCAACGACAGCGGGACAGACCAGCCTGTGTTATAATCCCGCAAGGTTCACTCCCCCTTCCACCGCCGATGGCAAGGGGAGTTTTCTCCACGAAACGAGGAAAAAGCCGGCAGCCCCACGGGCTGCCGGCGTTTGTGTGGTTTGGTTTTTCAGCTTATTCGTCGTCCTCGTCGGCCTCGGCGTCGTACATGGCCCGGCGGGGAGCGGACTGACTCCGGGGGGCGGGGCTTCCGGAAATGGCGCCCAAGGCGGAGCGGAACTTGGCGCGGGAGTGCTTGACCTCGTCGTAGGCATCGGCCACGGCCTCTTCCATCCGGCGCAGGGTGTCCTCACAGTAGTCACTGGCGGCAGTTTTCAGCATCCGGCACTGCTCTTCGGCGTCCGCGATGATCTGGTCGGCCTGCTTCTCCGCCTCCCGGACGATGGCGCTCTCGTTGACCAGGCGCTTGGCATACTCCTCGGCCTGGTCGCGCAGGTCATCGGCCTCCCGCTTGGCGGAGGCGATATAATCATTCCGGTTGGCCACCAGGTCCTTGGCCCGCTTGATCTCCACGGGCAGCTCGGCCTTTACGTCGTCGATCATGTCCAGGACACGGTCCCGCTCGATGACGCACTTGTCGTTGTTCAGAGGGGCGTTTTTCGCTTCTTCGATCTCCGTATATAAAAGATCCAGTAATTCTTCAATGCTGCCTGCCATTGCATTCATCGCTCCTTACCAATTTATTTTTCACATCGTCAATGATCTCCCGGGGGAGGAACTCATCCAAGTTGGCACGGTAGCGCGCCAGTTCCTTGACCACCGAAGAGCTGAGGTAGGTGTACTTTTCGTTGGAGGGGAAGAACACCGTGTCCAGATCGGGGTTGATCTTGCTGTTGACCATGGCCATCTGGACTTCCTGCTCAAAGTCGGATACTGCCCGCAGGCCCTTGACCAGGACTCTGGCCCCTTTTTCCTTGGCGTATTCCGCCACCAGGCCGTAGTTCACATCAAACTCCACATTGCTGACCTGAATGCTCTTGCGCATCAGTTCGATCCGCTCTTCCGGAGCGAAGAGGCCGCCGTTTTTCTCTGAGTTTACCATGACGCACACGATGACCTTGTCAAAAGCCATGGCGGCCCGCTTGATGATGTTGATGTGACCCAAGGTGACCGGGTCGAAGCTGCCGGGGTAGATTGCGATCTTCATAGCCTGTTTTGTCCTCTCTTTTTGCCGCCGTGGACCGGTTGTCTCAGTCCACCTGGCGCCGGTACAGGGCTGTGCGAATCTTGCCGTACCGGTATTCTTTCTGGAGCCCATAGGGGGCCGGCACTGCCGGCCAACCCGCAACAGACCCATTTTCGCAGACTATTATACCATTTTCGGACACAATGTCAATCACTGTGATGGTTTCCAACGCTTTTTCCAACATCCCGCTGTTGTAGGGCGGGTCCAGGAAGATCACGTCGAAGGTCTCCCGGCAGCGGGAGAGGAAGGCCTGGTAGTCGGCCTGGACCACAGCGGCCCGGCCGGCAAGGCCCGTCAGGGCCAGGTTGTCCCGGATGATCCCCACAGCCTCTTTGCGCAGGTCCACAAAGGTGCAGTGGGCAGCTCCCCGAGAGAGGGCCTCAATGCCCATCTGGCCGGTGCCGCCGAACAGGTCCAGCACCCGCCGGCCCTCGATCTCAAACTGGATGCTGGAGAAAATGCCCTCCTTTACCCGGTCGGCGGTGGGGCGGGTCTCCAGCCCCACGGGCTCTTTCAGCCGCCGGCCGCGGGCGGTGCCTGTGATGACGCGCATGGGTTCTCCTCCTCTTTGGTTCTAAAATGTTGATACACGGCCAAGGCCGCTGTCTTGGGCAGCACGGCTTCCAGCTGGGCCAGGTCTGCCTGGCGGATGGCCTTGACGCTGCCGAAGTGTTTGAGTAGCTTTTTGCGCCGGGTCTCTCCGATGCCGGGGATGCGCTCCAGGACGGAGCCCAGGCTGCTCTTGGTGTGCTGCTTGTGGTGAAAGCCCACGGCGGAGCGGTGGGTTTCCTCCTGGATCTGCCCCACAAAGGCAAACAGGGCGGGGACGGCCTGGATGCCGATCTCCCGGCCGTCGGGGGTCACCAGGGCCCGGGTGCGGTGGCGGTCGTCCTTGACCATGCCAAAGACGGGCACCGACAGCCCCAGATCCTCCATGGCCCGCCGGGCCACCAGGGCGTGCTGGGCGCCGCCGTCGATGAGCAGCAGGTCCGGTGGGGAGGCGAAGTCCGTCTCCTTCTCCCGGCGGAAGCGCCGGGTGATCACCTGCTCCATGGAGGCATAGTCGTCGGGGCCAGTCAGGTCCCGGAGCTTGAAATAGCGATAAGCCCCCTTCTTGGGCTTGCCCTGCTCAAAGACCGTCATGGCCGCCACGATGTCCGAGGCCCCGGTGTTGGAGATATCATAGGCCTCGATCCGCCCAGGGGGCTGGGGCAGGCCCAGCAGGTCCGCCAGCAGGGTCAGGACCTTTGAGGTGCGCTCCTCCCGGGTGGTCAGGCGCTCACACTCGGCTTGGGCGTTCTCCCAGGCCATGCGGATAAGGTCGGCCTTGGCCCCCCGCTGGGGGGTGACCAGCTTCACCTTTCGCCCAGCCTGATGGGACAGCAGCCGGGCAATCTCCGCCCCTCCCTCCACGGCCTCGGGCAGGAGGATCTGCCGAGGCAGCAAGCCCCGGGGGGTATAGTACTGGACCAGGAAGGCAGACAGGATCTCCTGGGGCTCCTCTCCGCCGGTGGGAAAGACCTCCAGGTCCCGGCCGGCCAGTTCCCCTTCCCGAAAGTGGAGGACGGCCACGCCGCTGCGGACTTGGCCGGTGTACAAGCCCAGCACGTCGGTGTCGGCCAAATAGGCCGAGACCACCTTCTGCCGCTTGCCCAGCAGGGTGATGGCCCGCAGGCGGTCCCGCAGGGCAGCGGCCTTTTCAAACTCCAGGGCCTCCGCCGCCTGCTCCATCTGCTCCCGCAGGTCCTTTTCCACCTGGCCGAACTTGCCCTCCAGCAGGCGGATGGCCTGGTCGATGGCCTGCTGGTGCTGGGCCTGGGGGACAGCCTTTTGGCAGTAGCCGTCGCACTGGCCCATGTGGAAGTTCAGGCAGGGGCGCTCCTTGTCCTGGTCTCGGGGAAATTTCTTCCCGCAGGAGGGCAGCTTCAGGGCCGTGCGCAGGGCGTCCAGGATGGCCTGGGTGTCGTGGCGGCCCCCAAAGGGGCCGAAATACCGAGCCCCATCATCGGCCATGCGGCTCTGGATGGAGAAGCGGGGGTAGCGCTCACCCACCGACAGGCGGATGTAGGGGTAGCCCTTGTCGTCCTTCAGCAGAATGTTGTAGCGGGGTTTATGGCGCTTGATGAGGGAGTTTTCCAGCACCAGGGCCTCAAACTCCGAGTCGGCCACGATGGTGTCGAAGTGGTCGATCTGGGCCACCATGGCCCGGGTCTTTTCCGTGTGGCTGGCCTGGTCGTGGAAGTACTGGCTGACCCGGTTTTTCAAGGCCTTGGCCTTGCCCACGTAGATGACCGTCCCCTCTTTGTCCATCATCAGGTAGACCCCGGGCTGAAGAGGGAGGCTCAGCGCTTTTTCTTTCAGTTCGTCAAAGGTCATCTGCCCCCTCCTCTCCCCTCATAGGCTGAAAAAAGCGCCGCATCCGCGGCGCTTTTTTGGCGGCTTTTGTCGGCTCAGTCAGCGAAGTCAGAGCTGATGAGCTCTACCAGGGCATCCACGGCGTCCTTCTCATCGGTGCCGTCGGCAATGAGGTCGATGGTGCTGCCCTTGATAATACCCAGGGAGAGGACACCCAGCAGGCTCTTTGCATTGACGCGCTGCTCGTCCTTCTCCACCCAAATGGTGCTCTTAAACTCGTTGGCCTTCTGAATAAAGAAGGTGGCAGGTCTGGCGTGGAGGCCGACCTGATTGTTGACCGTTGCCTGCTTAATATACATAATAGTCCCTCCCGAATTCTTTCCCTAAAATGCTACTATAAGGATAGCAAATTTCACTGTTTCCGTCAATGCCAATTTTCATGGCAATCCACAGAATTTACCTAGTTTTTTCGGCCCTTTCCCTTACAGTTTTCATGGGAGCCCCAGATTTCTCACTTGAGCTCCACAATGGTCACGCCATCCTCGCCCTCGCCATAGCGGCCCAGGCGGAAGGAGGCCACGCCCTTGCACCGTTTCAGGTAGGCGTGCACCGCCTTGCGCACCGCACCGGTGCCCTTGCCGTGGATGACGGTGACCTGGGTGAGGTTGCTGACGATGGCCCGGTCGATGAACTGGCTCAGGGTGAGCTCGGCCTCGTCGGTGGTCATGCCCCGCAGGTCCACCTCGGCCTTGGCCCCCAGGGAGCGCAGCTTGTGCTCCGTGCGGCGGATGTACTGGCGGGCTGCCTTTTGGGTCTGGGTCTCCCCCTCTACCACTCGGACCTCCTCCTGCTTGGCGGTGATGCGCAGAATGCCCGCCTGGAGCTGGAGGACGCCGTCCTTGTTCACCGATAGGACAGTACCCTGAGTGCCCGTTTTGAGGATGGTCACCGTGTCTCCCTTCTTGGCCGGCCGGAGCATGGGGGGCGGGGCGGCCTGTTCCGGGGCGCCCAGCTTGCCCTCGGCCTGGTTGAGCCGATGGCGCAGCTGCGCCCGCTGGTCGTTGACCGCCTGCCAGTTCTGCTCCTTCTGAGCCTTTTTGCGCATATCGCCCAGTTCCCGGAAGACCTCGTCGGCGGCCCGGCGGGCCTCCTCGATGATCTCCCGGGCCTCGGCCTTGGCCCGGGCCTCGTTCTTCTCCTTCTCCTTTTGCAGAGAGTCCCGGTACTCCTGTGCCTTGGCGGCGGCCTGCTCCATCTCCAAACGGAGCTGGGCGGCCTGGCGCTGCTCCTTCTCCATCTCCTGGCGCTGCTGGTCCAGCTGGGTCAGCACGTCTTCAAAGCGGATGTTCTCGGCGCTGACCCGGGCGTTGGCCTGCTGGATGATCTCCTCGGGCAGCCCCAGGCGCTTGGAGATGGCAAAGGCGTTGGATTTGCCGGGGATGCCCACCAGCAGACGGTAGGTGGGCGCCAGGGTCTCCACGTCAAACTCGCAGGAGGCGTTCTCCACCCCGGGGGTGGTCATGGCATACACCTTCAGCTCGGCGTAGTGGGTGGTGGCGGCCACCAGGGCCCCCAGGCCCCGGGCGTGCTCGATGATGGCGGCGGCCAGGGCAGCCCCCTCCACGGGGTCGGTGCCGCCCCCCAGCTCGTCGAAGAGGATGAGGGTCTCCTGGTCGGTCTCGGAGAGCATGCCCACGATGTTGCTCATGTGGGAGGAGAAGGTGGACAGGGACTGAGCGATGGACTGCTCGTCGCCGATGTCCGCCAGCACCCGCCGGCAAACCTTGATGGTGCTGCCGTCCCCGGCGGGGATGTGCAGGCCGCACTGGGCCATGAGGGTGAGCAGGCCGATGGTCTTTAAGGTCACCGTCTTGCCGCCGGTGTTGGGGCCGGTGATGACCAGGGTGTCGAAGTTCTCCCCCAGTTCCAGGTCATTGGCCACGGCGGTCTTGCGGTCCAGCAGAGGGTGCCGGGCCCGGCGCAGGCGCAGGCCCTTCCGGGACAGGCCGGGGGCCATGGCACCCATGCGGTCGGAGAGCTTGGCCCGGGCGAAGATGGTGTCCAGGCGGATGAGCAGGTCGTAGTTCAGGGTGATGTCCTCCCGGAAGGAGGCCGCCTCGGCAGACAGCTCCGCCAGGATACGGTCGATCTCTTTCTCTTCCTTGGCCTGAAGCTCCCGCAGCTCGTTGTTGGCCTTCACCACTCCCATGGGCTCGATGAAAAAGGTGGAGCCCGAGCCGGACAGATCGTGGACCAGGCCGGGAATCTCGTTTTTAAACTCCGACTTCACCGGAACCACGTACCGGCCCGAGCGCTGGGTGATGATGCTTTCTTGAAGGTACTTGGCCTGGGAGGAGGAGATGATCCGCTGGAGGATGTCCCGCACCTTGCTCTCGGTGGCCCGCATGTGCCGGCGGATGGAGGCCAGCTCCGGGCTGGCCGCGTCGGCGATCTCCCCTTCCCCCACGATAGAACCGGTGATCTTGTCCTCCAGGAACCGGTTGGGGTGCAGAGCGTGGAAAAAGACGTCGATAGGGGTCTTCTCCCCCTCGTCCCCGGCGCCGTAGTCCTTGGCCGACCGGGCGGCGGCCAGCACGGCGGCGATGTCCAGCAGCTCCCGGGTGTTCAGGCTGCCGCCCATGTCTGCCCGCTGCAGGGAGCCTGCCACCGGCCGGATGCCGGTGAAAGAGGGGCTGCCCCGCAGGACCATCTTTTCCACGGCGGCGGTGGTCTCTTTTAGCAAGCGCTCCACTTCCTCCGGGTCGGTCTCCGGGCGCAGGGCCAGAGCCCGCTCCTTCCCCTCCTGGGTCACCGCCTGGTCGGCCAGCAGGGCCAGGACGCGGGGCAGTTCCAGGGTCTCAATGGATTTTTCAAACAGATCCGCCATGGGATCCCTCCTTCGTCTTTCTTGCTTCTCTCTCCCCCGCCGGTACGGCGGGGCCGGGGGACGCTTAAGGCGTTTGGAAAAAGGCCTTGGCCAGGTCCAGGACCTGCTGGGCCTCCCCCTCCCCCATCAGGGGGTGCTCCCCCTGGGGCAATTCCGTCAGGGCCGCCCCGAAGGTCTGGGCGAACCGCCGGGGACCCGCCACGGGCACCACGGCGTCCAGGGTGCCGTGGACCATGGCCAGCTGGGCCAGGTCCTGCCGCCACTGGGCGAACACATTCCCCTGGGCCAGGTCCTGAAGAAAGTCCCGGGTCACCCGCATCTCCCGCACGTAGTCGTAGTCAGGGACGAAATATCCCTGCCGATCCAGGTCCGCCCTGGCCCGGTCGTCCAGCCAGGAATCCACCAGGTCAGGCATGGTCACCGCTGCCGCCCGGAGGAAGGCCCGGGCATCCGGCCGGGGGTCCCGGGCCAGCCGCAGCAGGGTAATATAGGCCCCAAAGCTGGAGGCGAAGTAGCGGATCTTCGTCTGGGGAGCCTGGGCCCAAATGGCTTGCTCCACCGTCTCCAAATCGTCAATGCAGAAAGGGACCCGCAGGCCCTCCTGCCACACGGGGCTGTCGCCGTGGGCGGGGAAATCAAAGCGGACCACCCCCATCCCCAGTGGGGGCAGGGCGGCGGCCACCATCTGGGCCATGGGGCTGTCTTTGCTGCTGCCAAAGCCGTGGCAGACAATGACCACTTGCTGCTCTCCCTGCCAGTCCCATCGGCAGGGAATGGCATAGCCGTGCCGGCTGCGCAAGTTCTCCTGGGGCATGGTACCCGCCTCCTTTTTTCTTTCATTTTGGCACACCGCCGCCCCGCCGTCAAGGGGGAGGAAATTTCCCTGGGAAAAAATTGACACCCCCCCAGAAGTGTGGTATGATTTACCCGAAAATATGGATGCTGTGGTTTCTGCGGCAAAGGGAAACATTCCTCTTTGGCGCATAAAATAAAAAAGCAAAATCACACAGAAAGGACGTTTGCTATGCTGAAGAAAGAAGTCGCTGACCTGTTGGAGCAGCAGATCAACAAGGAACTCTACTCCGCCTATCTGTACCTGGATATGTCCAACTATTATTATGATAAGAACCTGGATGGGTTCGGCAACTGGTTCAAGATCCAGGCCCAGGAGGAGCGTGACCACGCCATGCTTTTCCTGACCTATCTGCAGAACAACGACGTCTGCCCCAAGCTGGGTGCCATCGACGCCCCCGACAAGGTCTACAACTCCTTCCGGGACCCCCTGGCTGAGGCCCTGGCCCACGAGCAGTATGTCACTTCCCTCATCAACGCCATCTATGCCGAGGCCATGAAGGCCAATGACTTCCGTACCCTGCAGTTCCTGGACTGGTTCGTCAAGGAGCAGGGCGAGGAAGAGAAGAATAGCAGCGACCTGCTGGGCCGCTTCGACCTGTTCGGCTCTGACGCCAAGAGCCTGTACGCTTTGGACGCCGAGATGGGCGCCCGGACCTACTCCGCTCCCTCTCTGGTGCTGTAATTTCAAAGACCTCTTTCGCCGGCGTGACCCGAATGGTCACGCCGGCTTTTTCCTGCCAAAAAGCCCCTGCCGGACCCAGTGGGCCGGCAGGGGCGACGTGCAAAAGGGTTTTTAAGGTTTGGGAGGCTGGGCCGGGGTGGCGGGCTTGCCGCCGGTCTCGGGCCGCTTGACCGTCTCGAAGATTCCCTCGGCCAGGCCGGCCAGACCCTGGATCTCCGAGGGGATGATGATCTTGGTGGCCCGGCCGTTGGCCGCGGCCTGGAAGGCCTCCAGGGCCTTGATCTTGATGACCCCGTCGGCGGGGTTGGCGTCATTGAGGAGCTTCAGGGCATCTGCCATGGCCTCGTTGACCTTGAGGATGGCGGCGGCTTCAGCCTCGGCCTCCATGATCCGGGCCTGCTTCTCGCCGTCGGCCCGGAGGATGCGGGATTCCTTCTCACCTTCGGCCACCAGAATCTGGCTTTGCTTCTGCCCTTCGGCCTGGAGGATCTGCTCCCGGCGCTCCCGCTCGGCCCGCATCTGCTTCTCCATGGCGTTCTGGATGTCCTTGGGGGGCAGGATGTTCTTCAGCTCCACCCGGTTGACCTTGATGCCCCAGGGGTCGGTGGCCTCGTCCAGGATGGCCCGCATGCGGGCATTGATGATGTCTCGGGAGGTCAGGGACTGATCCAGCTCCAGCTCGCCGATGATGTTCCGCAGGGTGGTGGCAGTGAGGTTTTCAATGGCGTTCATGGGGTTTTCCACCCCGTAGGCGTAGAGCTTGGGGTCGGTGACCTGGAAATAGAGGACGGTATCGATCTGCATGGTCACGTTGTCCTTGGTGATCACCGGCTGAGGCGGGAAGTCGGCCACCTGCTCCTTCAGGGAGATCACTTTCAGGATGCGGTCGATGAAGGGAATCTTAAAATGCAGGCCCACACTCCACACAGTGTGGAAGGCGCCCAGACGCTCAATGACATAGGCCTTGGACTGCTGGACCACCCGGATGCACCGGGCCAGAATCACCAGGACAATGACAATAAAGATGATCAAAACGATCCTTGTTACCAAATCCATAGAGGTACCATTCCTTTCTCTCTCCAGAAAAATCTCAAGGAGAGGACGGGGTGTGTTCGGCTTCCTGAAGAGACACGATGGCTTTGACGCCCTCGATCCGGTCCACCCGGACCCGGGCGCCCACAGGGATAATCTCCTGGCTGGCAGCGCGCGCTGTCCAGACCACGCCGCCGATCTTCACCTGCCCTTTGGCCCGCAGGTTGTCGATCTCCTGGACCACCACGCCTTCCTGCTCTAAGATCCGATCCGCGTTGGTCTTTTGCAGTTTGGGCTGGAACCATTTTCTGGCCATGGGGCGGATCAGCGCCATGGCGATCAGGGAGACCACCACGAACAGGCCAATCTGGACAGGCAGGGACGCGCCAACCCAGGCAGAAATCAGCGCCACCACACTGCCAGCGCAGAACCAGATGGACACCAGCCCTGCCGTCACCCCCTCGATGACCGCGAAGGCGATGAGCAACACCAACCATAGAATTTGCTCGTTCAAATCCCCTTCCTCCTTTCCGCTGCCTCCGGGGCCGCAGCCACAAGCATGCTTCGTGCTTTCTCTGCCCTCATTCTACCATAGGGAAGATACCCTGACAATGGTAATTTCCCTCTTCCAGGCAGAAAGAACTTGGCCAGATTCCCCCATTTCCCTTGCAAGGGCTCGGCCCCTTTGTTATACTAAATAATGTATGTGTTTTTCGCCGAGGTTTTCCCGACGTCCAGGTCCTTTTTTTCCCAACCGCAAACCTGGAAAAGGAGGCGTACCCTTTTGAAAATTCCCTTGAAAAAGCTGCTGTTTTTCAGCGGTTTGATCCTGCTGGCCCTTGTGGTAGTCTTTCTGGTGGTCCAGGCTCTGCTCCATCTGTCTGACCTGGCCGAAGGCATGCGCGGGATCATCGGCGCCCTGCGCTCCATCCTGCTGGGCTGCGTGATGGCCTACCTGCTCTACCCCCTTACCCGCTTTTCTGAGCAGTTCCTTCTCTACCACAACGTCAAGCCCCGGGCGGCCCGAACCCTGTCCACCACCTTTTCCACCCTGGTGCTGCTGGCCCTGCTGGTGTTGTTCGGCTACTTTATCATCCCGCAGCTGGTCTTCAATGTTCCCCCCTTGATCCAGAGCCTGCCGGATATGATCAACGAGTTCTCCCAGCGGTTGTCGGATTACCTCACTTCCCACGGCCAATCGGCCCAGATCATCACCACCATTTCCGAGAAGATCTCCTCCTCCTTCAACCAATGGCTCCAGGCCGATCCCCTTTCCGCCTTGGTGGACATCGTGGGCCGGGTGGCTTCGGTGGCCAAGAGCTTGCTCAACTTCATCATCGGCATCATCGTCATGTTCTACCTGCTCATGAGCCGAGACCAGTTCATCGGCCAGGGGAAAAAGATCCTCTTTGCCGTATGCAAAAAGCGGTCCACCTGCGATGTGATCCTGCGACATCTGCGGGTGATCAACCGCATCTTCAGCGGCTTTGTCTCCGGCAAGCTTCTCGACTCCCTGATCATCGGCATCATCTGCGGCATCTGCCTATCCCTGCTGAACATGCCCTACGCCATGCTCATCAGCGTCATCGTGGGCATCACCAACATCATCCCCGTCTTTGGTCCCTTCTTTGGGGCCATCCCCTCGGCCTTCCTCCTGCTGCTCACTGACCCGGGCAAGTGCCTGATCTTTATCATTTTCATCATCATCCTCCAGCAGGTGGACGGCAACATCATCGGCCCGAAAATTTTGGGGGACTCCACGGGGCTATCCGCCTTTTGGGTCCTGTTCGCCCTGCTGCTGTTCAACCACCTGATGGGCTTTTGGGGGATGCTGCTGGGGGTGCCCCTGTTCGCCTCCTTCTACTACCTGCTGCGGGAACTCATCAGCAGCCGCTTGCGCCGGAAAAATCTCCCCTTGGCTACCAAGGACTACGTCAACATTGCCGGCATCGACGACAACGGCACCATCTCCTATCTGCCGCCCCCTGTCATCCAGTTCCGCTCCCTCTTCCGCGGGGAGGACAGCCTCTGGGCGGCCATCTGCCGGCGGGTACGGGGCATCAAAGCCGATCCCACCAAGGAACCTGGCTCCCCCAAAGAAGACAAGCCCGACGACCCATCTGATCCCCCACCACCCTGCGACCTTTGATCCCCGGAGGTGATCCCTATGCGCAATCGACAGAGTTTTCGCGTGGCATTCTGCGGCGTTTTGACTGGCCTGATGGTGGCCGTCATGCTGCTGGGCACCCTGATCCCCAGTGCCACCTACCTGTGTCCTGCCCTGGCGGGCATCCTGCTTATCCCCGTGGTATGGGAGCTGGGCGGCAAGGCCGGCGGCCTGGTGTTTGCCGCCGTGTCCCTGCTGAGCCTTTTCCTGGCGCCGGACAAGGAGGCCGCGGTGTTCTTCGTGCTGCTCTTTGGCTGGTATCCCCTACTGCGGCCCAAGCTCCAGCACCTGCGGAAACTCCCCCTGCGGTGGCTGGTGAAACTGGTACTGTTCAACCTGGCCTTGGCCGCCATTGCGGCGGTGACCTTTTTCGTGCTGGGCCTGCCCCTTTTCGATGAGCAAGCCCAGGTAGCCGAGAGCCTGCTGCTGGCCGGGATGCTGGTGCTGGGCAACGTGGCCTTCGTTATCTATGACATTCTTCTGGGCCGGGTGGGCGACCTATATGTCATGCGCCTGCGCCCCAAGCTTTTCCCCCGCCACGTTCCCTAATTGCCCTGAAAAAGACAGAAAAGAAAGATAGACAAGAGGTTTTTCATGAGACAGAAACTATGCGCCCTTTTCCTCCTCTGCGCCCTTGCCCTCTCCTTAGCGCTGCCGGCGGCAGCTGCTGGAGAGATGAACTTTTCCGACGTCCCCTCAGACGCCTGGTACTACACCTATGTCAAGGATCTCTATGACAACGGGGTGGTCAACGGCACCACAAGCACCACCTTCTCCCCCCAGCGGGATGTGACCCTGGGCCAGGCCCTCAAGCTCATCCTCATGGCGGTGGGCTGGCCCGCTCAGGACCCCACAGAGGCCGGCAGCCACTGGGCCAGCGGATACTATGACTTGGCCCAGCAGGAGGGTCTGCTGCCCATGGGAGCCGAGCAGCTGGGGCTGGACACTCCCGTCTCCCGGCTGTTCATCGCCCAGGTCATCGTTCAGGCCATGGACCTGACCCGCACCAGCCAGGACCCCTCTCCCTTTGACGACACCAACGACGAGGCCGCCCTCATTCTAGCTGACCACGGCATTTTCGAGGGCTCTCACAACGACCAGGGGGAGAACCTCTTCCGGCCCCAGAGCCCCATCACCCGGGCGGAGATCACCACGGTGATCTGGCGGGTCCTCCACTACCAGCCAGAGACCCCGGAGGAGCCGGACAATCCCCCCGACCTGCCGGAAGAGCCGGGCAACCCTGAGGAGCCGGAGGGCGAGTACTTCTACTTCGGCAGCAAGAAGGTCTACGTGGTGGAGGAAATGCCCCGGCGGACCTACGACACCTCCCTCTTCCAGTACGACGAAAACGGTTTTCTCTCCTACGAAAGCGACACTTACACCTCCCGGCTGGGAGTGGATGTCTCCCGGTACCAAGGGGAGATCGACTGGGCCAAGGTGAAGCAGGCCGGCGTGGACTTCGCCATCATCCGCCTGGGCTACCGTGGTTACGGCACCGGCGCCCTGGTCACCGATCCCTACTTTGAAACCAACCTCAAGGGGGCACTGAAAAACGGCATCCAGGTGGGCGTGTACTTCTTTTCCCAGGCCATCACCGAAGCCGAGGCAGTGGAGGAAGCCCAGTACTGCCTGGACCGGGTGGCAGCGTACGATTTGACCTACCCCATCGTCTTTGACTGGGAACCCTACGACAGCAGCCTGAACCCCCGCACTGAAGGCCTGTCTGATGAGATGCTCACCAAGTGCGCCGTGGCCTTCTGCCAGACTGTGGAGGCTGCCGGGTACCAGAGCACCGTCTACTCCAACCTGACCTATTTCTACCTCCACTTTGACCTCTCCAAGCTGGTGGACTTCCCCCTGTGGCTGGCCCAGTACAACACCACCCCCACCTTCTACTACCACTTTGTCATCTGGCAGTACTCCTGCACCGGCAAGGTGCCGGGGATCGAAGGGGACGTGGACATGAACATTCACCTGGTCCCCCGGACCTGAACCCATATCGTGAAAAAACAAGCCTGTCCGCCAAGATGTCGGACAGGCTTGTTTTTTCACCGGACGCTGGCTTTGGCATAAAAGCCAGTAACGTCGGTCAAGTTGGGCAGATAGAGGGTACAAGCAGCTTGCAGGGCCTGCTGGTCGCTGTAGGGATCGGCCACCCCGGCCACAGGATAGCCTGCCCGCTGAGCGGTGCAAGCAGCGTGGACGGCGTCTTCAAAGACCCAGGTGTCCTCGGTGGCCGTGCCCATTTGGTCCCGGGCATAGTCAAAGATGGTAGGGGTATTCTTGTCCACCCCCAGGTCCCCGCAGGTCACCAGGCCGTCCAGCAGGGACAGCAGGCCCGTCCGGGACAGGCCCGCAGTGATGACCTTGCGGTCGGTGGCCGTGGCCAGGTACGTGCGCACACCCCGGCTTCGCAGGGCCCGGAGGAAGTCCTGGGCACCGGCCTTAGCCTCCACCTGGGTCTGGTAGAAGGTGAGAATGGTGCGGTTGATCCCCCCCTCGATCTCCTCACAAGACAGCCCCAGCTGGTACCGCTCCCGCAGATAGGCGGCGCACTGGGACAGACTCATGGGAAAGAGAATCTGCCGCAGGCCGGGCTCGGGATCGATTCCAAGGCTGCGCAGGTAGCGGTCTCCCACGGTGTCCCACAGGCCCATAGAATCCAGCAAGGTCCCGTCCGCATCAAAGATGGCCCCTCGAATCATGGCCCATCCCCTCCTTTTTTCTCAAACAACTGGCTTAGTGTATCAAAAAAAAGCCCTCTGGTCAAGGTGGGGGGGAACGTGCTATGATAGAGAAAATCTCTGCCTGCAAAGGAGGCATCCGCCATGTCCCATCCCGCCTGCTTCATCTTCGGGGCCGGTCCCTTTTTCGGCCTGCCCCTCTCCCCTGCCCCAGGAGACCTGGTCCTGGCCGCCGATGGCGGCTACCGACACTGTCAGGCCGCCGGGGTAGTCCCCGACCTGCTGATGGGGGACTTTGACTCCCTGTCTGACCTACCCCCGGAGGTGCCCCGGCTGACCTTTCCCGTAGAAAAGGACGACACAGACACCATGCTGGCCATCAAGTATGGGCTGGACCAGGGGTGCCGGACCTTTCACCTGTTCGGCGGCACCGGCGGGCGGATGGACCACACCCTGGCCAACCTCCAGGCCCTGGCCTACCTGGCCCAGCGGGGCGCCCGGGGCTTCCTGTACGATGAGAGTGGGGTCTTCACCGCCCTGTGGAACGACAGCATCACCCTACCGGCCCACCAGGAGGGCATCTTCTCCCTGTTCTGCCTGGGGCCGGAGGCCCATGGGGTGACCATCCGGGGCGGGCAGTATCCCCTGGAAGGGGCGGACCTGTCCCCCTTTTTCCCCCTGGGGGTGAGCAATCACTTCCAAGGCCAGCCTGTGGAGATCCAGGTTACCGACGGCTGCCTGCTCATCTGCCAGCCCCTCCCGTAACCTCTCCTCTGCCGGCCCGCCATGGCAGAGTGCCCAGAACACAGCAGCGGCCGAAGGCGCCGGAATCTCCAGGCGCCTTCGGCCGCTGTGCTTTCATGAAAAAAACTCCCCCGGTCCAAAAGGGCCGGGGGATGGGATGCTCGATCCGTTCCGCAGGAGACTCCCGCAGAGCCCTCACATAAGCTTCGAGGTGAAATAGACTGCCAGGATGAACAGCCAAGCGGCAATCACCCAGATGGCGTAGTAGGCCGCTGCCGCGCCCAAAGCCAGAGGGGCCAGCAGCACCACCACCGTAAGGACCACCGTCAGGTAGTAGGGCAGGTAAGCCGCATTGGGCTGCAGGATGGTCAGGGCCTTGTCCTTCCACCGCAGCACGCCGCCAGAGGCTTTGAGCTTTTGGGCCAGGACCAACCCAGCTACCGCCACGATCACCACCACGGCCAAATAGACGTAGTACAGGGTACCAGCGGCATAGGCCCGGAACAAGCACAGACCCAGCAGGCCCAGGGCGCCCACCAGCGCACAGCCCAGAAACTCCTTCTGGTACAGGTAGTACACCATAATCAGCACCCCGATGCCGGGAATGACCGCCAGCACGATGGGCGCGGTCTCGGCGTTGAGCATGCGCATGATAAAACCAAAGACGCCAATGGCCAAGAAGGTGAAGGCCAGCATCAGCTGTCCAATGCCGTCTTTTCCCCCCTCCTGCCGATAGACCGCATACCGCTTGCGCGCCAGAAGGAGAAAGACCACAAAGAGCACCACTCCCACCACAGGGAACACTGCCAGGGCCTTGTGGAGGAAAATGCTCACGCTCAATTCGTTGACCCGGGTATGGATGTAGAAGCGGTTGATGAGCAGCATCACCACTTCCACCGCCGCCACAGCAACCAGCCAGAGGAGCATCCGGTTAAAGGCGCGGTCCTCCATCTGCTCCCGGCTTCTGACCTCCGGCGGCTTCTTGCCACCCGCTTTCATCTCGTTTTTCTTCATAATGGTGAAAACACTCCCATGTTCAGGAACAGGTCTCCCCTTGCGGGGGCGTACATGATCCTTTTTATTGTACCAGAAAGACAGGCATTTCGCAAGGAGAAGAAGGAGGTTCTCTCCCCTGCTTTCCAAAAATTCCTGCCTTGCCAGGCTGGATGTTACTTTTTCTTAAAACTGTCCTTCAGCGAGACGCTCCGGTTGAAGACCAGATGGCCCGGGGCCGCGTCCCGATTGTCCAGGCAGAAGTAGCCCTGGCGCATGAACTGATAGGCCGTGGCCGTCTTCCCCGGCTGGGGCATGGCCGCCTGGGCCAGGCCCTGCTCCACCTTGCAGCCGGTGAGCACCTGAAGGCTTTCGGGGTTGATATAGTCCAGGAAGTTCTTGTCCGGTCCGTCGGGAGCGGGATCGGTGAAGAGGTAGTCGTACAGACGGACCTCCGCCTCGGCGGCGGTGTCAGCCTCCACCCAGTGGATGGTGGCTCCCTTCACCTTCCGGCCATCGGCAGGGTTGCCCCCCCGGGAGTCGGGATCGTACTCGCACAGCACCTCCACCACCTGGCCGTTCTCGTCCTTGACGCAGCCGGTGCAGCGGATGAGGTAGGCGCCCTTCAGCCGGCACTCCTGGCCACCGGGAACCAGACGCTTGTACTTGGGCACCGGGGTCTCCATGAAGTCGTCGGCCTCGATGTACAGGTGGCGGGAGAAGGGAACCTGACGCTCGCCGGCAGTGGGGTCCACGGGGTTGTTCTCCACGGTGACCGTCTCGGTCTGGCCCTCGGGATAGTTGGTAATGGTGAGCTTCACCGGGCGCAGCACGGCCATCACCCGCTGGGCATGCTCGTTCAGGTCCTCCCGCAGGCAGGACTCCAGAAAGGCCCAGTCCACGGTGGAGTCCACCTTGGACACGCCGATGCGCTCGCAGAAATTGCGGATGGATTTGGGGGTATAACCCCGGCGGCGCAGGCCGCAGAGGGTGGGCATGCGGGGATCGTCCCAGCCAGCCACCCGGCCGGTCTCCACCAGCTCCCGCAGCTTCCGCTTGGACATGACCGTGTAGTTGATGCCCAGGCGGGCGAACTCGATCTGGCGGGGCTTGCTGGGCAGGTCACAGTGGTCCACCACCCAGTCGTAGAGGGGGCGGTGGTTCTCATACTCCAGGGAGCACAAGGAGTGGGTAATCCCCTCCAAGGCATCCTGGATGGGGTGGGCAAAGTCATACATGGGGAAGATGCACCACTGGGTCCCCTGCCGGTGGTGCTCGATGTAGCGGATGCGGTAGAGCACGGGATCGCGCATGTTGAAGTTGCCCGAGGCCAGGTCGATCTTGGCCCGCAGGGTGTACTTGCCCTCGGGGAATTCCCCTTGGCGCATGCGCTGGAAGAGGTCCAGGCTCTCCTCGATGGGGCGGTCCCGCCAGGGGCTCTGGGCAGGGGTGGTGGTGTCCCCCCGGTAGGCCTTGAACTGATCGGGGGTGAGCTCACAGACGTAGGCCAGCCCCTTGCGGATCAGGTCCAGGGCCAGCTGGTAGGTTTTTTCAAAATAGTCCGAGCCGTAGTAGAACCGATCGTCCCAGTCAAAGCCCAGCCAGTGGATGTCCTCCTGGATGGCGTCCACATACTCGGTGTCCTCCTTGGCCGGGTTGGTGTCGTCCATACGCAGGTTGCAGATGCCATGGTACTTTTCCGCCGTGCCGAAGTCGATGGTCAGGGCCTTGCAGTGGCCAATATGGAGATAGCCGTTGGGCTCCGGGGGAAACCGGGTGTGAACCTGCTTGCCCTCGCAGCGGCCGCCGGGCTGTAATTCCTCTTCAATGATGCTGTGAATGAAATTGGTGCTCATGGTCTCTTCCGCCATGGTTGTCACTCCTTCTCACACTGTTTCTGTCAATAATGCTTTATTATACACTCTTTGTGGGGGCGATTGCAACTACAACTTCCAAAATGTGCCGGCTTTTCCAGGCAAAATCAGACCTTAGCAGGGGCGGCCACCGCCTCTGCCACCCGGACGCCGTCCACAGCCGCCGAGACGATTCCTCCGGCGTAACCGGCCCCCTCCCCACAGGGATACAGTCCTCGGAGATTGGACTGGAAGCTCTCGTCCCGGCGCAGTCGCACCGGGGAGGAGGAGCGGGTCTCCACCCCCACCATCAGGGCGTCGGGGGCGGCAAAGCCGTGGAGCTTGTGGTCAAAGGCCGGCAGGGCCAGGGCCAAGGTGTCCGCCACATAGGCCGGAAGGGTCTGGCGCAAGTCCCCGAAGCACACGTCGGGGCGGTAGGTGCTGCGCTGGGTCAGGTGGTCTGGGCTGGGCAGGCCCCGGAGGAAGTCCCCCACCCGCTGGGCGGGCGCAGCCCAGCCTGCGCGCCCAAAGGCGTAGGCCGCCTGCTCCCACTGGCGCTGAAAAGCCACCCCGGCCAGGGGATCGTCGCTGCCGAAATCCCCCGGGCCAACGCCCACCAGAAAGCCGCCGTTGATGTACGCCCCATCTCGGGCCCGATGGCTCATGCCGTTGGTTACCAGGCCCCCGGGCTCTGAGGCCGCCGCCACAATCTGGCCGCCGGGGCAGACGCAAAAGGTGTAGGCCGAGCGGCCGTTGGGCAAATGGGCCGCCAACTTATAGTCCGCCGGGGGGAGCTTGTCCCAGCTGTCGCCAAACTGCGCTCGGCTGATGCGCTCCTGCGCGTGCTCGATGCGCACCCCAATGGCAAAGGGCTTTTGTTCCATGGACGCGCCGGCTTCCCGAAGCATCTGGAAGGTATCCCGGGCAGAGTGCCCCGGGGCCAGGATTAGGGCGTCGCAGGCCATGGTATAGGAGTCGTCCCCCTGCTCCACCGTGATCTCCGCCAGTCTGCCCTGACGCAAGCTCAGGCCGGTCAGCCGGTGGCCAAAGCGCACCTGGCCTCCCTGGGCCTTGATCTCCTCCCGGAGATTGCGAACCATCCCCCGCAGCAGATCTGTGCCCACGTGGGGCTTGTGCTTCCACAAAATGTCCTCTGGTGCCCCCGCCGCCACAAAGGCCTCCATGACAAAGGCGCGGCGGGGATCGTGGGTGCCCGTGGTGAGCTTGCCGTCGGAAAAGGTGCCGGCACCGCCCTCCCCAAATTGGACGTTGGACTCAGGATTTAGTTCCCCGCCCTGCCAAAAAGCCTCCACGTCCTTCACCCGCTGCTCCAGGGCCTGGCCACGCTCCAAGACAATGGGCGCTAGGCCAGCCCGGGCCAGGCACAGACCCGCCAGCAAGCCGGCAGGGCCGCTGCCCACCACCACCGGCGGCAGCGGGGAGGTACGGGTCACCTGGGGGAAAACATAGGGGGTGTTTTCCGGGCTGAGGGAAACGCGGCGGTCCCTGGCCCGCGCCACCACTTCTTCCTCCTTGGGAACCGCCACATCCACCGTCATCACGTAGTGGACATGGCCTTTTTTTCGGGCGTCGATGGACTGGCGCACCGGGAGGCAGCGGTGGATCTTGCTCACCGGCAGGCCCAGGGCCCGGGCTGCTTTCTTCCGCAGCAATGCCTCATCCCCATCCGGGGGCAGGATCAAGTTGGCAACGCGTACCATGGGTACCTCCTCTCTCCCCGCCAGTAGCGGGGCTGCGGGCCAGAGCCCGAAGATCACAAACAGCAGAAAGACCCCCGCCGCCGAAGCCGTCGGCGGCATGGGTCCTCCTGCTCCATGGAAAAGCTCAGGCCTCTCCAGGAAGATCCACCACCGTGGGCGTCACACCAATGTGGGGAAGGAATTTCTCCCGAATTTCCCCCATAGACAGCCGCAGCGTGGAAGTGTTGATGCAGGGATGGCAGCCAAACAAGCCGGCTTCCGCCACAGACTTGTCCAGAATCAGCCGCACCCGATGCTCCTTGTCGTTCATCAAGGACAGCACCGTGGCCGAGCCGGGAGTCACCCCCAGCAGACGCTCCATCTCCTCCGCCGGCGCAAAGGACAGGCGGGACGAGCCAATCTGCTTGGACAGTTCCTTGGTGCGGAAGGGCTTCTGTCCGTCCATCAGCAAGAGGTAAAAATCCGTTTTCTGCCGGTTGCACAGCACCAAATTCTTGCAGATAGGGGCTTCCAAATAGGCCTCAATGGCCACGCAGTCCTCAATGGTGTCGGCGGCCTCGTGGTCCACCCGTTCATAGGCAATGCCCAGCTGGTCCAGCAGGTCGTAGCAGGCCAGCTCCCGGTCCAGACGGCCGGTGGGATCTGCCGGGCGGCCAACGTACCGTGTGGGATCGATCTTCATGGTCATCCTCCCTTTTGAGAAAGAAAGGGCAGTGGCGAACCACTGCCCTTTCCTAAGGATCAAATCAAATGGACCCCTTCAATTACTTCTTCAGCATCCAGCCGGAAACGACCATCTTCTGAACTTCGGTGGTGCCCTCATAGATCTCGGTGATCTTGGCGTCACGCATCATTCTCTCGAAGGGATACTCACGGGTGTAGCCGCAGCCGCCGACCAGCTGGACAACACGACGGGTCACGTCGGAAGCCACCTCAGCAGCGAACATCTTACCCATGGCAGCCAGGTGGCTGTAGGGCTCGTGGTTCTGCTTGGCCATAGCAGCACGATAGATCAGCAGACGAGCAGCGTCGACCTTGGTCTGCATGTCAGCCAGCTCGAACTGGGTGTTCTGGAAGGCAGACAGGGGCTTGCCGAACTGCTTGCGGTTCTTCAGGTAGGGGATGCACTCGTCGATGGCGCCCTGAGCGATACCCAGAGCCTGAGCGGCAACGCCGATACGGCCGCCGTCCAGCAGCATCATGGCGATCTTGAAGCCTTCGCCTTCCTTACCCAGCAGGTTCTCAGCGGGGACTTCGCAGTCGTCGAAGACCAGCTCGTAGGTAGCGGAAGCACGGATGCCCATCTTCTTCTCCTTGGTGCCGAAGCTGAAGCCCTTGAAGCCCTTCTCCACGATGAAGGCGGACAGGCCCTTGTGGCCAACGCTCAGGTCGGGGTTGGTGCGGGCGAAGACAACATAGGTGTCAGCATAGTAGCCGTTGGTGATGAAGATCTTGGTGCCGTTGAGGATGTACTTGTCACCCTTCAGGACAGCAGTGGTGCGCACGCCGTTGGCGTCGGTGCCGGCGCCGGGCTCGGTCAGACCCATGGCACCCAGCTTCTCGCCCTGAGCCAGGGGAACCAGATACTTCTGCTTCTGCTCCTCGGTGCCGAACTCCAGGATGGGCCAGGAGCACAGAGAACCGTGAACGGAGAACATGATGGAGGTGGAAGCGCAGTACTTAGCCAGCTCCTCGCAGCAGACAATGTAGGTCAGGTAGGACAGACCAGCGCCGCCGTACTCCTCGGGGATGTAGGTGCCCAGCATGCCCATCTCGGCCAGCTTCTCACGGGCGTTGCTAGTGAACTCTTCCTTCTCGTCCAGCTCAGCAGCGATAGGCTTGACTTCCTTGATGCAGAAGTCATGAAGCATGTCGAGAATTTCCTGCTCCATCTCGTTCAGTTTGAAATCCATAATTTTTTCCTTTCCCGCCTGGGGGCGCCCCCCCGCTCAGGGGGGGCATCCGCAGGCTATTTTAATTTTTTTACTAACGAATTAGTCCTTGTCTGCCAGGATCAGCTTGGTCAGAGCGGGGCAGACATCATACAGGTTGCCGATAACGCCCAGGTCGGCCACGCCGAAGATGGGAGCCTCGGGGTCCTTGTTGATGCAGACGATGAAGTCGGAGGAGCCCATGCCAGCCAGGTGCTGGATGGCGCCGGAAATGCCGCAGGCCACATACAGCTTGGGGCCGACGGTCTTACCGGTCTGACCGACCTGGTGGGAGTGGGGAATCCAGCCAGCGTCAACAGCGGCACGGGAGGAGCCCACAACGCCGCCCAGAGCGTCAGCCAGAGGCTTAATGGTGGTCTCGAAGCCCTCGGGGCCGCCCAGGCCACGACCGCCGGAGACGATGATCTCAGCGCCTTCCAGGTCGACCTTCTCGCCTTCCTCAGCGATGGTCTCGATGAGCTTGATGCGGATCTTCTCAGCGGGGAAGACGAAATCAACCTTCTCCACCTCAGCGGTGCGGTTGTAGTCAGGCTCCAGCTTCTTGTTCACGCCAGGACGGCAGGTGCCGATCTGGGGGAAAGTGAAGGGGCACAGAATGGTAGCCATCAGGTTACCACCGAAAGCGGGACGGGTCCAAGCGACCTTGCCGGTGGCCTCGTCGATGTCCAGAGAGGTGCAGTCGGCGGTCAGACCGGTCTTCAGACGGCCAGCAACACGGGGGCCCAGGTCACGGCCCATGGGGGAAGCGCCCATCAGGATGGTGGTGGGGCAGTCGGCCTCAACACAGTGGACGATAGCGGCAGTGTAAGCATCGGTGCTGTAGTGGCTGTAGACTTCGTCGTCCACCAGCAGAACCTTGTCGGCGCCGTAAGCGATGGCTTCCTTAACAGCCTCTTCGCAGTTGTAGCCAACCACCAGAGCCACGGTCTTGCCGCCCTGGATAGCAGCCAGGCGACGGCCGGGGTTCAGCAGCTCCAGGCCAACGTTTCTGGCCTTGCCGTCCTTGGTTTCAATAAAGACCCACAGGTCCTTGCTCTTTGCTTCATAGCTAGTCTGTAACATTGTTCTTCGTCCTCCCCTCTATTAGATAATGCCCTTGTCCTTGAGCAGGTCGTACAGCTTCTTTGCGGACTCTTCAGGAGTCTCCTCCTTGATCTTCAGGCCGCCTTCCTTGCGAGGAGGAGTGAAGCTCTTCTTAACCTTGGTGGGAGAACCCTTCAGGCCGGATCTCTCGACGTCCAGGCCGCAGTCAGCAGCGTTCAGAACGGGGATCTTGGCCTTGTTGGCAGCCATCTTGGACTTGATGGTGGGGAAGCGGGGCTCATAGTCAGGCTTGGTCACGGTGACAGCGCAGGGGCAAGCCATCTCGAGGATCTCAAAGCCCTCTTCCAGCTCCTTCTTCACGCGCACGCCCTTGCCGTCCTCGGTGGGCCAAACTTCCCAAGCATAAGTAACCTGGGGAATGTCCAGATCCTCAGCGACCTGGGGGCCGACCTGAGCGGTATCGCCGTCGATGGCCTGCTTACCGAACATCAGCATATCAAACTTGATGCCCTCCAGCTCCTCGACCTTCTCCTTGGCCTTGGACAGGATGTAACCGGTGGCCAGGGTGTCGGAGCCGCCGCAAGCGCGGTCGGAGACCAGATAAGCCTTGTCGCCGCCGACAGACAGGCACTCCTTCAGAGCGGCCAGAGCCTGCTCGGGACCCATGGACAGGACGACGATCTTGGTATCCTTGTACTTGTCCTTGATACGGGCAGCAGCTTCGAGTGCATAGGCATCGAAGGGGCTGACGATGGCGGGAACGCCTTCACGCATCAGGGTGTTGGTCTCGGGATCAATTTTGATAATGGTCGTGTCCGGCACTTGTTTAATGCAAACAAGTATGTTCATTTCTGATTTCCCCCTATTTTTGATTTGTTTTATTTTGACTCCGCCGGCCCGGTCCTGCTTCCGCCTGGGGCAGAGGACCGAAGCTCTCCCCCGGGCATGGCAGCCCTGGACCCGCAGGGTCAGATAAACGCCGACCCGAAGTTCCCTCCGGTGGCAGACGTTTCGGGCGGAAAGGCGTCAAAACGGACGCTCTTCCAGAACATTACGGTGTGTATTATAGCAAAGGATGTTTCAAATTACAAGACGGGAAAGTCTCCCTTGGGAAAAAAATTTTCCCTTGTTCCCTCTCGAATTTGGTCGTTTCGCCCAAACAGAACCAAGGAGCTCTTGTTTCCGCTTCCTCCCCTGTCGGATTGTCCTGTTTTCGCCGGTTTTTTCCCTTATTCTCCAAAGAACTTGTCGTGGATGGCCTGCACCGCCGGATTGGCATCGGCCTCGTCCAAGAGGACGGAAACCTTGATCTCACTGGTGGAGATCATGCGGATGTTGATGTCCGCGTCGTACAGGGCGCCGAACATCTTGGCGGCAACGCCGGCGTTGTCCACCATGCCGGCGCCCACGATGGAAACCTTCACCACATTCTTGTCCACGTCGATGTGGTCAAAGGCCAGGCTGCTCTTGTGGCTCTGGAGCAGTTCCACCGCCTGGTCCACGTCGCTGCGGCGGACGGTAAAGCTGATGTCCTGGGTGTCGTTCCGGCCGATGGACTGGAGGATGATGTCCACGTTGATGTTCTGCTGGCCCAGCAGGGAGAACACCTTATAAGCAATGCCGGGCTTATCCTCCACCCCCACCAGGGCCAGGCGGGCCACGTTCTTATCCTTGGCAACGCCGCTGATTTGGGTCTTTTCCATCTGTTTCGCAACCTCCTTGACTTTAGTGCCCGGCTTCTTCTCGAAGCTGGAAAGCACTTCCAAATTCACCTGATATTTCTTGGCCAATTCCACCGAACGGTTGTGGAGCACCTGGGCGCCCAGGCTGGCCAGCTCCAGCATCTCGTCAAAGGTGATCTCGTCCAGCTTTCTGGCCCCTTTGACATAGCGGGGATCGGCGGTGTAGATGCCGTCCACGTCGGTGTAAATCTGGCACAGGTCAGCCTTCAGGGCCGCCGCCAGCGCCACGGCGGACGTGTCAGACCCGCCCCGGCCCAGGGTGGTCACATCGCCGTACTTGTTGATGCCCTGGAAGCCGGTGACGATGACGATGGAGTGGCTCCGATCCAGCTCGGACTGCACCCGCTCCACGTCGATCTTCTTGATGCGCGCGCTGCTGTAGCTGCTGTTGGTCTGCACGCCGGCCTGCCAGCCGGTCAGAGAGACCACCGGCAACCCCAGGGCCTCAATGGCCATGGCGCACAGGGAGCAGGAGATCTGCTCGCCGGTGGACAGGAGCATATCCATCTCCCGCCGGGAGGCGTTGGGGTTAATCTCCTTAGCTTTCTCGATGAGTTCATCGGTGGTGTCTCCCTGGGCGGAGAGCACGGCCACCACCCGGTTTCCCTGGCGGTAGGTGTCCGCGATGATCTGCGCCACGTTGCGCAGACGCTCCGCGTTGGCCACCGAAGTGCCGCCGAATTTCTGTACAATCAGTCCCATCTCAACATACCTCCTGTCACCCGGCGCCTCTTGCCGCCGGGGGGAACGAGATTGTTTTTGCTGCGTTCTTGCTCTGCTATCCTATGCGCTGAACCGGAAAAGGGTCAGTCCAGCACCCGGATGACCGCCAGCACGTCCTTGCCTGCCAAGACGCTCTCCAGCTGGGGCCGAGTCATGGCCGAGGTGATCCAGCCGCTCTCCCCCGGCTGGGCCTGGGGGATGGTCAGCCGCTGGCCGGACAGCTCCCCTTGGGCCAGACGGACGTACCACTGGCTAGGTAGGTCGTCCACCGAAGCCACGCACTCGGGGCGGTTGGGGGCCCAGGGGCGATAGCTGGCCCGCTCCAGCTGGCGGGCGGCAGCGATCACGTCGGCCACCACCGCACTGGCGGTGGGCAGCTTGCCGGCGCCCCGGCCATAGAACATCACATCGCCGGTGGCGTTGCCTTTGACGGTGATGGCGTTGAACACGTCCTCCACCCCGGCCAGGGGATTCTGCAGGCTGACAAAGTGGGGCTCCACATAGGCACAGACCTTGCCGCCATCCTGGGCGATGGCTCGACCCAGGAGCTTAATGCGTCGTCCACAGGCGTCGGCATAGGCCTCGTCTGCCAAAGTGATCTGGGTGATCCCTCGTGTGGGCACCTGGTCGGGCTGCAGATGCCAGCCGAAGGCGATGGAAGAGAGGATGCACAGCTTGCGGCAGGTGTCCTGTCCCTCCACATCGGCAGTGGGGTCCTGCTCGGCATAGCCGTTGGCCTGAGCCCCCTTCAGGGCCTGTTCAAAAGGAATACCGTCCTGGACCATGCGGGTGAAGATGTAGTTGGCCGTCCCGTTGAGGATGCCGCAGATCTCCAAAATGTCATTGGCGGCCATGCAGTCGCTCAGCGGCCGCAGAATGGGGATGCCCCCGCCCACGCTGGCCTCAAAGAGATAGACCACGCCGTGCTCCGCCGCCAGCTGGAGCAGCCGGGGGCCGTGCTTGGCCACCAGTTCCTTGTTGGAGGTGACCACGCTCTTGCCCGCTTTCAGGGCCCGCTCGGTAAAGTCCAGCGCGGCGCCCACGCCACCAATGGTCTCAATGACCACCCCCACCGACGGGTCATGCTCGATGACCGAGAAGTCCTGCACAAAGCAGTCCGCAAAGGGGCTGCCAGGGAACTGGCGCACATCCAGAATGTATTTCAGCTCAATCAGCTCATCGGCCTTTTTGTGCAGGCCGTCGCCCTGGCCGGTGAGGACCTCCGCTACGCCGGAGCCTACCACGCCAAAGCCTAAAATTGCTGCGTTTACCATCATTCGATTCCATCCTTTTCTTTTCCAATTGTCTGCACACTGGCTGGCTCAGCCGGCCAGGATCTCACTCCGCAGGACGCCGTCGGCCCCATCCAGCCGGGCCAGCAGGTCCTGCAGGCTCTCCCGCAGGCCCGAGGTTTCCGCATTTACCGTCACCACAGCCCGACCGTTGATGGGCAGGCCCTGGTTGATGGTGAGGATGTTGGCCCCGGAGTCAGCGAAGAGGTTGAGCACGTGGGAGAGAATCCCCGGCTCGTCCTTGAGCATGATCTGAAAGGTAACGATCCGCCCGTGGAGCATATCCTGAAAGGGGCGGACGGCGTCCTTATATTTATAAAACGCGCTGCGGCTGATGCCCGCCAGCTGGACCGCCTGATTGACCGTCTCAGCTTCCCCGGTGTCCAGCAGATATCTGGCCTGGACCACCTTGCGAAAGATCTCCGGCAGCACGTCTGCCTCTACAATATAATAATTGGGCGTTTTAGCCATGGTTCGCCTCCGTTTCCTGGTCAAGTTCCTTGGTGCGAGGGATATTCTATCACATCTGTCCTCCCATGGCAACCCAAAGTATTTGTCTGAACGACAGTTTTTCCTCCTCTTTTTTCTTCGTTTCGGTCATATCACGCAAAAAGCGGACCCCGCCGGAAAGCGGGGTCCGCTGGTGGGAGCTATTGCTCAGCTGGCAAGGGGCCTCCCACGCCGCCGCCGACCGGTGGTCTCCTCGCCCCCCTCAGCCGGAGGCTGTGCGGGGTCGGTTGCGCCGCCGTCACCGGTGCCGGGATCGGTGGTCTCGCCGCCGTCGCCGGTGCCGGGATCGGTGGTCTCGCCGGGATCCTCAGTATCCGTGGGATCCTCGGTCGTTGTCTGGACCTTGTGGACTGTGCAGGTGCCGGTGGGCACGTCATCAATATAGAAGGTGCCAGTAATCAAATGTCCCGAGCAGGCCGGGCCGGGCAGCATCCCGCTGACGGCGCAATAGGTCACCGTCTTGAGGTTGGAGGCATCCGGCTGGTCGAAGTCCTTATAGGGCAGGTCCTTGTGGACCTCCTGCATCACTTGCCTCCACAAGGTGGTGGAGGGGTTGCCCAGGTAGCTGGCCAAGGCCTCCTGCTGGTCGTAGCCTGTCCACACCGCCGCGGTGTAATAGGGGGTATACCCCACGAACCACAGGTCCTTGCGGGAGGTGGTGGTACCGGTCTTGCCGGCGATCTCCTGGCCGCTGAAGTTGGCAGCGGTACCGGTGGCGCCGCTACCGCCGGTGACCACGTTCTGAAGCATGTCGTTCATGTAGAACGTGGTGCGCTCGGAGAGGTTGTTCTCCTCGGTCACCGTCTCATTGCGCAGGAGAATTTCTTTATTGCTGTCCAGAACCATCGTATAGGTCTTGGGCTCAATATAGGTCCCCTGCCGGGGGAAGACGGAATAGGCTGCCGCCATTTCATAGGTGCTCACGCCCTTGGTCAGGCCGCCCAGGCCCAGCTGGGCCAGGCCGATGTCCGTGTAGGTGGTGCCGTTCTTGGTCCAGGCCCGGGTCAGCTCAATGTGGAACTTGTCCTGCATGAAGTTGAAGCTGGTCTCGGTGCCCACCATGTCCAGCACTTTCACCGCCACGGTGTTGATGGACTCCTGGACTGCCTGGGCAACGGTGACGTTGCCTTTGTACACACCAGAGGCGTTCACAGGCCAGTCTCTGCCGTCGATCTTGCCCCAGGGGCTGTCCTCCACCACCGTAGTGGGCAGGACCTTCCCCAGTTCAATGGCCGGGGCATACACGGCCAGGGGTTTGATGGACGAACCCGGGGGCCGCTTGCTGCTGGTAGCTCGGTTCAGGCTGCGGCTGGCAGTCTTCTCGCCCATGCCGCCGGCCATAGCCACCACCTCACCGCTCTCGTTGTCGATGATGGTGATGGCCGACTGGAGTTGCTGGCCACTGGCAGAGGTCACGTTCAGGTTGCTCTGATCGCCGTAGATCTTGTCCACTGCCGCCTGGACGTCGGGGTTCATGCAGGAGTAGATCTCCAGACCGCCGGAGAAGACCTTGTCCTTGGCATACTGCTCGGACCAATTATACGTCTCCATCAGGTCGTCAATGACGTCGTCGATGACCTGGTCCTCGTACCAGGAATAGACGGTGTTGGTCGACTGGGTGGAGTCGCCGCTCTCGCCGTTCTCGTTGAAGTGGAGCTCTTCTGCCACTGCCTCGTCATACTCCTCCTGGGTGATATAACCCTGCTCGAGCATGGCGAAGAGGATGGTCTCCTGGCGCTCCTTGTTGAAGTCCTTGGCGGTTTTGACCTCTCCGGTCTCCGGGTCGGTGACCTCCAGGGTGCCCAGGGGGTTGTACTTAGAGGGGTTGTTGGTGATGCCAATGAGGCTGGCACATTCGGCCAGAGAAAGCTCAGAAACGTGCTTGCCGAAGTAGGTATAGGCGGCGGTGTAGACGCCGTTGCATCCCTGGCCCAGGTAGATATAGTTGAGGTAGGCCTCTAGGATATCTTCCTTGGAATAGTTTTTCTCAAACTCCAAGGCGCGGAAAATCTCCATGATCTTTCGCTTGACGGTAACCTCATCGTCGTTGGTCATGTTCTTGATCAGCTGTTGGGTCAGGGTGGAACCGCCCTGAATGTCCTGGCCGGTAAACATGAGGCTGATGGCCTTGGCCGTGCGCACCCAGTCCACACCATTGTGCTTGTAGAAGCGCTTGTCCTCGATGGCCACGGCTGCGTTCTGGAGATCTTTGGGGATCTCATCCAGCTCCACCCAGACACGGTTTTCGCTGCCGTACAGGCTCTGGGTCACTTCGTAGTCCCCGGTATCCGGGTCTTTGGACAGGATGGTGCTGGTCAGGTTGGGGTTATATTCGGTCATTTCCAGGCTGGCGTTGGGGATGATGACGTTTTTGATATACACCGCCGCCATACACAGCAGCATGGCCCCGGTGATGAGAATGATGAGCACGATGGTCATGACGATCTTAAACGCCTTGCCGTGCTTTTTCCCCTTGCGCTTGGATACTTTGCCCCGGGAATCCTTGGGATTCCTACCGGTTCCGGAGGCTCGCGCCTCCCGAGAATCCCGGGGGTCCCTGGCGGGACGTGCGTCTCGATTATGATCCAAATTGACACCTCCGTGTATCGTTGTCCTATGGGAGAGGAGAGTTTCCGCCTCCAAAAGGGGGGCGGCCGGGTCTCCACGTCAACGGGCATACCCGCGCTTATTTTATGTATTATACCACAGGATTCCAATTTGTCTATCCGTGGGGAGAAAGGTTTTTCGGGGAAACTTCCCCAAAACTTTTCTCCCCTTTGCTCTTGCTTTTTTCATTTTCACAAGGTACAATGTGTACACACAGACAAAGGAGAAGCACCCATGAGCGAAGAATACGGCGCTAATTTTATCACCGTGACCGACGAAGACGGCAACGAATTTGAGCTGGAACATTTGGACACCCTGGAGCTCAACGGCCAGACCTACCTGGCTTTCTTCCCCGCCGTGCAGGAGGGAGAAGAGGAAAAGGAAGAGGAGATGGGCCTGGTGATCCTCAAGGCCATCCAGGAAAACGGCGAGGAGATCCTCTCCACCCTGGACAGCGACGAAGAGATCGATGCCGTCTATCAGGAGTTCATGAAAGAACTCTTTTCCGACGAGGAAGATGAGGACTGATCCTCCCTTCCCCCGCTTTTTCTGAAAGATCGCCCTGCTCGGTGCGTGGAAATGGACCCTTTTAAACCCACATTTCTCAAACGGGACGCTCACTCGGCGCGTGGTTCGCAGGCCTCCCGGCTTCGGCTGGAAGTTGGAAGTGATAAAGCGCGGCGGAGGCAACCCACCTGCCATCTCGTGCAGGTTTTAATTGGGTCCCCACGGCCAGAGCGGGGCTTTCTGCCACAAGATATGGTTTTGCACCCAGGTTCCTCTGCCAGGCGCTTCGGCGTCCGGGCAGAGCCTTTTTTTGCCTTTTTTCCGCTGGAGGCCAGCTTTTTTCAGCGAAACGACGGGAGTATCCCCCCACCCCCTCCCTTTTTCTTTGTTTATTTTTGTCAAGTGTACATTGTGCCTAAAAATACCCTTTTATTCTTGTTGGATATTTTCAGCTGGTAATAACTTGTCAGCACCCTTTATCAATGGTATACTAAAGCCATAGATCGGGAGGCCACATTTTGTGGTCAAACCGTATAAAAACTTTTGAGTATTTTGGAAAGGATGCGATTCCCTATGATCAAAGATTTTGGTTTCATCATCCCTCAGAACTGCCAGTTTGGCATGGGCGCCCTGAAGAAGCTGCCTGACTTCCTGAAGGCCGCCGGCTCCGACAACGTGATGCTGATCTCCGACCGTGGCCTGGAAGCCATCGGCGTTGTGGACAAGGTCCGCGAGATCATCAAGGGTGCCAACCTGAAGTACAGCGAGTATCTGGACGTTCTGCCCAACCCCACCACCACCATCGTGGACGAGTGCGCCGCCCAGTACAAGGCTGCTGGCTGCACCGCTCTGATCGCTCTGGGCGGCGGTTCCCCCATGGACGTTGCCAAGGCTGTCGGCGTTGTCGCTAAGTTCGGCGGCACCATCGGCGACTACGAAGGCGTGGGCAAGGTTCCCGGCCCCATCGACACCCTGATCGCCGTGCCCACCACCGCCGGCACCGGCTCCGAGGTTACCGTGGCTGCCGTTATCACCGACGAAGCCCGCAACTACAAGCTGTCCGTCCTGGGCCCCGAGATCTCCCCCACCTATGCCGTGCTGGATCCCGAGCTCATCATGACCGCTCCCGCTTCCGTGGCTGCTGCCTGCGGCGTTGACGCCCTGATCCACGCCATGGAGTCCTACATCAACACCGATGCCAACCCCTTCGCCATGGCTATGGGCGAGAAGGCTATGGAGCTCATCGGCGCCAACATCCGTAAGTTCGTGGCTCGCCGCAACGACGCCGACGCTGCTTGCGCCATGATGCTCGGCTCCACCTTCGCCGGCATCGCTTTCGCCAACAACCGTCTGGGTGACATCCACGCCATGTCTCACCCCGTGTCCGCCTTCTTCCACGTGGCTCACGGTGTGGCCAACGCTGTGCTGATGCCCACCATCTTCGAGTTCAACGCTCTGGCTGCTGACGAGCGCTATGCCAACATCTATCAGTACATCACTGGTAAGGAAGCTGGCCCCGACTTCGTGCCTCAGATGCTGTGCGACGCTCTGCGTGAGCTGAACGCTGACCTGGGCATCCCCGCCTGCCTGGCCGACGTGGGTGTGACCGAGGACAAGATTCCTCAGATGGCCGTCGACGCCATGAAGAGCGGCAACGTCACCGTCAACCCCAGAATCACCACCGTCAAGGACGTGGAGGCTCTGTATCACAAGGCTATGTACAAGTAATCCTTTCGAGGATCGTCATAAAAAAAGACCGGCTTCGGCCGGTCTTTTTTTATGACGATCCTCCCTGGCCACCCTGCGCCCCTTCTGGCAGGGTGGGCAAGAGGTTTTCTTTTAGGGTTTCACTTTCGGGAAAACATGGTATAATAAGAGGCAATGATATCATTTTCGCGGGGAAGATCTCTTCCCCACGCCTGAGGAGGCTTTTTCATGGAACCAAAGACCCAACAGCAACTCGACGACCTTCTTCGGGCCAATAGCATGACCCCGGATACCCTCCATGGGCCCACGTTGGCCCAGCTTTTCCTCTCCCAGATGCGCATCTCCCTCTACGGTGGACAGGCCTCAGTGCCCATGTTGCCCACCTTCCTCAAGCCCTTCGGCACGTTGCGGGAGGGGGTGCCGGTGGCCGTGGCCCACGTGGATGACCAGCAGGTCCAGGTCTGCCTGGTACAGATCCAGGATGGCCAGCCCCAGATCACCCAGGAAAATCGTTTTCCCGTCCCCGGCCGGGAGTACCCCGCTCCCCTGGGCGACATCCTCTACGCCGTGGCCGAGCTGGTTCAGCCCCTGCTGGACCAGGCCCGCTTCCTTGCCCTGTGCCTGCCCTTCCCTATCGACTACGACAGCAAGGGCGACGGCATCATCCGCCGTTTCCCCGGCTCTATGACCGTCAGCGACTTTGCTGGCAAGCCGGTGCTGGCCGCGCTGAAGCAAGAGCTGTCCGGCAGAGACCTGACACCGCCCCCCATGGTGCTGGTCAGCCAGGCCGACGCGGTCCTACTGGCCGCCGGCATCCAGGACCCCGGACGGAACCGCTATCTGGGCCTGACCTGGGGCAGTACCCTGGACCTGGGCTTCACCGCCCCCGGCAGCATTGTGCTGCGTTGGCCGGGCATCCCTGGCGACCTGACTCTCTTTGCCGGCGGCTTCTCAGAAGCCCAGTGTGTCCCCTTTGGCCAAGTGGACTATAGCAAGGACCGGGACTGCTACGCCCCCGGCCGGGACCTGTATCTGAAAATGGTCTCCACAGAATATCTGGGGGAGATCTACCGGCTGGTGATGATCAAAGCCGCCGAGCGCAAGCTCCTCTCCTTCGGCTGCAGCCGGGACGTGCTCTCCCTGACCTGGCTGGGTCTGGACACCCTGGTGGAATTCCTCACCGACCCGGAAAAAGGAGGCACCATGGCCCACTTCTGCCGGGAGCCTGAGGACCGGGAGGTGGGACTGGCCGTGGGCCACGCCGTACTGGACCGGGCGGCCCGGCTGGTGTGCGCCAACCTGGCTGCGGTGCTCACCTTCATCGGCGGCGGACGGGACCCCCAGGCCCCGGTCTGCATCGGCCTGGAGGGGGACGCCTTCCAGGCACCCCCCCTGAAAGCCGCCCTGGAAGCTCAGGTAGAGACCTTCCTCCGCCAGGAGATGGGCCTGCACGTGACCCTCTGCCAGGGGGAAAACATGGTTGCCGCAGGGGCTGCCGCGGCGGCGCTCTACACCCTGTAACACTTCCCGACGCGAGATTTCCTGGTTGCCTTGCCGGTGCTTGTCCACGCATCCGCTAGACAGGGAGATGTCTGAGGCAAAGTGCCCCGGCCCCATTCCTTCCACAAAGACACAACACAACAAGTGAGGGAGCCTATGAACAAGAAACTTCTTCTGGCCATCCTGGTCATCCTTCTTCTGTGCGCTCTGCTGGCCTTCCTGGGCCTGCGCCAGCAGGCCCAGCCCACCGGCAGCGGCGGACAGAGCGCCCAACAGGAGCAAGCCTCCCAAGAGGTCCCCGCGCCCATCACCGCCACCCTGGCCGTGTGCGGGGACATCATGAGCCACTCCCCCCAGACCAACGACGCCTACGATGCCACCACAGACACCTACAGCTACCTGCCCTGCTTCCAGTACGTGCAGCCTTGGATCGAGAGCGCCGACTACGCCGTAGCCAACTTTGAGACCACCCTCAACGGTCCCCCCTATTCCGGCTATCCCCAGTTCTGCGCCCCCGACGCCCTGGCCTACGACATTCAAGCCATCGGCTTTGACCTGGTAACCACCGCCAACAACCACTCCATGGACAAGGGCTTCAACGGAGTGGTGCGCACCCTGGATACCCTGGACCAGGCTGGCCTGGCCCACGTGGGCAGCTACCGCACCCAGGAGGAGTTCCAGGAAAACAACGGCGTGGTGGTGGCCGACGTGGGCGGCATCTCCGTGGCCTTCCTGGGCTATACCTACGGCACCAACGGCATCCCCATTGCCGAGGAGAACAACTTCTGCCTCAACCGGTTCAACGTGGACTACAACGGCGACTGCACCACCTTGGACCAGGAGAAGCTGAAGAGCGAGCTTGCCTATGCAGAAAGCCTGGAGACCGACCTGATCGCCGTCATGATCCACTGGGGCATTGAGTACCAGACCACCCAGAACGAGTATCAGACCCAAGTGGCCGACTTCCTCATCGCCAACGGGGCCGACCTCATCCTGGGCAGCCACTCCCACGTGCCCCAGCCCATGGAGACCCGGACGGTGACCTTGGACGATGGGTCCACCCGGTCGGCCTTTGTGGCCTACTCCTTGGGCAACTTCGTCTCCAACCAGAGCCCGGCCACGGTGAACGTAAACTACACCGACACCACCGCCGTGCTCAACCTGGAACTGACCAAGGACTTCTCCACCGGCCAGACCACCGTCACAGGCATCAGCTACGTGCCCCTGCTGGTCCTCAACCGGGGCACCGGGGTGCAGGACCAGTATCTAATCCTGGACGTGCACGCCGCCATGGGCCTGCACGACAGCGGTGACACCTCTCTGGTCACCGACGCCGTCTACAGCAAGCTCCAATATGCCCTGGAAGGGTGCCACACCATCCTGGGCGAGGCATACGACACCGCCGGCACACCTCCCGCCACGGAGAATGCCGCCTGAACAAGGACAAAAAAGTCCGTTGCAAAAGCAACGGACTTTTTTTATAATAGGGGGCATATCCTATTTTGATACCAAAGGAGGCGCTGTCATGCTGCCCCAAGCTCCCCTGGACCAGTGTCCCCTCTTCCAGGGCCTGGACCCCGAGGCCCGGGACTATGCCCTGGTCTATTTTGACGCCATGGAGAAACCCTACAGCAAGGGCGCCTTTCTCCACCAGGTGGCCACTCCCCTGCCCCGGTTTGGGCTGGTGCTGGCCGGCACGGTGGAGGTCTGCATGGACGACATCGACGGCCACCATCACATTATGAACCACGTCGCCCCCGGCAGCCTGTTCGGAGAGGCCTACTGCTTTCTGGGCTTGGAAGCGCCCATCTACATTCGGGCCGTCACCCAGGCGGACATTCTCTGGATGAGTCCGGATCGGGTCCGAACCCCCCAGCCCCCCTTCCGTCCTCTGGACTGGGAGCTGTCCAACCGGTTCATCTCCGCCCTGGCTGCCCGCACCCTGGCCATCAACCAACGGGTACAGATCCTTTCCCGCAGCACCCTGCGGGCCAAGATCATCGCCTTTCTGTCCCAGTACGCCGCCGACCAGGGGGACTCTTTCACCATCCCCTTTGACCGGGCAGGGATGGCCAGTTTCCTCGGGGCGGACCGCAGCGCCCTGTCCCGGGAGCTGTCCAAGCTGCGCCAGGAAGGGGTACTGGACTACCACCGCAATCACTTCCGCATTGCCAAAGGGCCCCTCAATCCGCCCGAAGACAGAGGGCCGAAAAATAGCGGTGGTAGGGCATGAGGCTCTCAAAGGCCTCCGTGAGTTCCCCCACCAGCGCCGGGCTGTAGAGCAGGTCATCTGCCGGACGGCTGCAGGTCAGGTCCAGACTTTTGCGGTTGTACCACTGGTCCAAGGGCGGTTCCGGGCGGCCCTTGGGGCGCTTGTACTCCTCCGCTTCCAGGCGGAAGCGGTCTTGGGCCTGAAAGGCCTGGGCCAGCTTCCGCATCTCCCGGGGATCCCGGTCCACCGCCTGGCGGAAGCGGGCCATGGTGGCCGGCAGAGCCTGGTAGATCCCCAGGCCGTAAGCATAGCCCTCAGGGTAGATCTCAAACCAAAACACCGGCTGCTCCGCCCAGTGCTCCCCCGCCATGCGCAGGGAGAACCACAGATGGCTTTTATAAGGTCCCCGGCCGTAGAGACGGCGGGCATCCCGGTAGATGCGGCTGACCCGCATCATCAGGGGCAGCTCCTCGTGGGCCGCGGCAAAAGCGTCGTAGACTTCCTCTGCCAGCTGGCGCATGGGGGTCTGAACATAGTCCTGGTACTCCTGCTTGTGGGCCAAAAACCAGTCCCGCTGGTTGTTCAAGCGAATCCCCCAGAGAAACTCATTGCTCTGGGGCTTAAATCCTTCAAACATAGTGCTCCTTTCCACTGCCCTGTCCCATGGGCAAACCGTGCCAACACCCTACATAACATCCCCCTTCCAGGGGTATTTTAATTCCATTCCCCCACAGCCGATGCCACGTGGCGCCGCGTTTTTGCGGGAAAAAGCGTTCTTTTTTAAATAGGTAATTTTTTCCTCTATTTTCTTTTCTTTCCATTCTGCTTACTTTCTGTTAACTTTTGTCTTTTATTTCCATCAAAATGTCTCTCGGATATGGTAACACACAGCTTTTCCTTTTGCAATCATTAGCTTAGACTTCTTTTCCCACCGCCGTTTTCTGATTTATGTAACCCCTTTTGTAAAAAATGCTTGCAAAATAAAAAGTAAAGTTCTATAATAAGTGGAAACAGAAGCCCTACCTCATCCCCGACCACTTTGGTGAGGTTTCCAAACGTTTCCCTGCACCACGCAGACCCTCCCTTACCACACGGGGAGAGGGGAGTGATATCGGCGGGCCGCTGGCTGAAAGGCCGCCCTGCTGACGCCATCCCACGATGGAACGGGCATTTCTCAAGATCGCACTTAAGGGAGGAATTTTTTATGTTCGGTGACAGCATCAAAAAATTTGCGCTTAGCCAGGCCTTTTCCTACATCGAAAAGGATCCCATCAAAAACCTGACCCACGTGATGGACATGGTGGACAAATTCGCCGGCGATGGTCCCCAGTCCTTCCCCCGCCAGCGTCAGGCCATCCGGGATGCCATCAACAATGAGGACTCCACCGCCCACAAGCTGGTGGTGCGTATGATGACGGAAATGGACCTTGGCTTTACCGAAACCCTTCTGTCCAACTTCTTCCTCAACGCCAGCATCACCGGCTGGAAGAAGCAGGACGAGTACCGCACCAAGTACAACTGCAACGTGCCCTGGGCTATCCTGCTGGACCCCACCTCCGCCTGCAACCTCCATTGCAAGGGCTGCTGGGCAGCTGAGTACGGCAACAAGCTCAACCTGAGCTACGATGAGATCGACGACATCATCCGCCAGGGCAAGGAAATGGGCACCTATTTCTATATCTACACCGGCGGCGAGCCCCTGGTGCGGAAAAAGGACCTGATCAAGCTCTGCGAGAAGCACTCCGACGCCATCTTCATGTGCTTCACCAACTCCACCCTCATCGACGAGGAGTTTGCCAAGGACATGCTGCGGGTGAAGAACTTTGTGCCCGTGATCAGCGTGGAAGGCTTTGAGGAGGCCACCGACTCCCGCCGGGGCGACGGCACCTATCAGAAGGTGGTCCGTGCCATGAACCTGCTCAAGAGCAACCGGCTGCCCTTCGGCATCTCCACCTGCTACACCAGCGCCAACATCAAGGACGTAAGCACCGAAGCTTACGTGGACCAGCTGGTGGAGTGGGGCGCTTACTTCGTCTGGTACTTCCACTACATGCCCGTGGGCAAGGACGCCGTGCCCGAACTGCTGCCCACCCCCGAGCAGCGGGAGTATATGTACCACCAGATCCGCACCCTGCGGGGCAAGAAGCCCATCTTTATGCTGGACTTCCAGAACGACGGCGAGTACGTGGGCGGCTGCATCGCCGGCGGCCGGCGTTATCTGCACATCAACGCCAACGGCGACTGTGACCCCTGCGTCTTCATCCACTACTCCGACTCCAACATCCGCAAGAAGACCCTGCTGGAAGCCCTGTGCTCTCCCCTCTTCCGGGCCTATCACGATGGTCAGCCCTTCAACGACAACCATCTGCGCCCCTGCCCCATGCTAGAGAACCCCGAAAAGCTGCGGGAGATAGTCCACAACTCTGGCGCCAACCCCAGCGATGTGACCGCTCTGGAGGACGTGGACGATCTGTGCGCCAAGTGCGACAGCTACGCCGAGAACTGGAAGCCCACCGCCGACCGTCTGTGGGCCTGCTCCCACGGCTGCGCCGGCTGTGAGAAGGCCGCCGCTGGAAAGTAAACCAGCCGCTGTCTCTTCATAGACATCCCCTTGCAGGCAACGTACCGGCTGCCCCCCTCTTCTATAAAATAGCGTAGGCCGTGAGCAACAAGCTCACGGCCTACGTTCCTTCAATTGAGAATTCTCTCTGGGCCATCCCCAAATTTCCATTTGGGGATGGCCATGTTTTTTTACCTTAAAACCCAAGCGCCGACTATCTTGTCTGCGCCCTTGGGTTTTCTTTTTTGGCCGCGGGAAACCTCTGCTCCAGCGGCATGACTCTAAAGCGTATGGGAAAAAACTTATCCATTCAGCTCTTTCCGTTTCTGCTGAATGCGTTCCTCCAATTTGTCCAGCACCTCATTGGTCACGTCCTTTGAGCCTAGGAAATAGGAAAAGACAGCTTCCAACGTAGTGTCGTCCTCCTGGGCTGCATCCTCAACCTGCTTGGCATAATATTCGGTTTTGCTAATGGACGCAAGGAACGTGCGCCCATAGGTCCGGCCCCTACGGATGGAAGGGCCAATCTGCAAAGCACCTTTGTCTATAAGATGGTTCAAATGTAGATACACTGTATTTCTGCTCATCGTATCCTTCAGCGCATCGCAGATGTCGGCATGGGTCAGTGCACAATCTTTTTTCCAAAACAAATCCATGATCTCTCGTTCGCCTTTTTTTAAGGGATCCATCCTTGTCACCTCGCCCATGCACTAGAATTTTCATTATTATAGTATGATTTCTTTTTTCCGTCAAGAAAACAGTATACCATCCAATTTTCACGAATTTTTTAAATAGTATTTGACTTTTTAGGATTCTTAGTATATTATGTCGATACGGGGAGAAATTCCCATTTCATATTTGTTGATTTCGATGTCTAATTGAGGTTTCAAAATGAGATACACCTGTAACAACATTTTTATGGTTCGGACGCCCAGCCTATCCGCAGACAAGTTTCGGAACTTTATGGCATTCGATGGCGCCAGCATAGAGGAATTTTTATCTCAGGAATCCCTGTCCAATTTTATGGAAAAAAGCATTTTGCTCTCCAGCAGGGACCTGAGCAATGCCCGGAAACGAGATCTACACGGCAAACAAAAAAAGAGCAACGCTCGGGAATTGTCCCTGCGGAAGTTTTTTACCCGAGCTTCTACAAGGCCCACCCCCTATGGACTGTTTGCGGGTGCCGCTCTCGGGGAATTTTCCGACGATAAAAATCTAGGCCCCCTAGTTTTGAACGAGACAAAATCGATCCTGGAATGCCGGACAGATTTTTCCTGGCTTGCACATTTCACTTACGAAATGGAAAACCATCCCCTTGTTTTCCCTCAGCTTCAGGTGCGATTTAACAGCAACTGTTATGTTTCAGGAGACCGCTTAAAAAACCCATATTACTCCAACCATGGGTTTCTCTCCGCAAAGGCAATGCTTACTCAGCGAAACCATATACGCAACACGCCGCTGATCGCCTTCATCAAGCAGCAGGCCAAAACATTTATCGGCTATCGCACATTGCAATCGCAGATCCAAAGCAGATATCCGAATGTTCCAGAGGAAAAAATTGTTTCTACCCTCAATGCGTTGATGGAAAATGAAATCCTGCTCACCAATCTGCGGGTGCCAGCCAATTGCGAAGATGGCTTGGCCTATGTGCGAAACGTATTAGACCCTCTGGAAGGAATCGATTTCCAGAAAGAGACCCTGCAAAAGATTCATACGCTGATCCAGCAAATCCACGGAGCCCACGAAAACGACCAAATTCACACAGAAACCATAGAGACAATCTACACACTGATGGACAGCCTGATTACCAATGGACACGAAAAAGATCTTTTGTGCGTCAACAGAGGGATTGTCCTTTCGCAAAACAAGATGCCTCTGGAAGTAAAAACTCGTGTAGAGCAGTTTGTTGAAGCTCTGACTTATCTGCAGGTAGAAGTGCCGTCCAGGCTGGAAACATTCAAACGGCAATTTCAAGAGGAGTACGGCAGAAACATTGAAGTCCCATTGTGCACCATCATTGATGAAAATGATTTTAATGGGCTTTCTTATCTTGGAACATTTCCCCCGTCTGAGGATGAAAAAGATCAGAGAATCAAGCAGATCGTAGACGAAAAAATTCTATGCTGCCTGCAGTCTCAGCAGGAGGAGGTCTTTCTGCACCAAAGTGATTTTTCTGGTCTTGGTGACATTGTCGAGGAATGGCTGCCAGAATCCTTTGACACCAATTTCTTTGTGACAAAGAAGCGTGGCCGATATCATCTGTGGAGTGCCCCCATCGGGGGAAGTGGAACGGCAGAGGACATGTTCAATCGCTTTGCCTACGTATTGGATGACGATCTTTTCCGTCAGTATAAGGAAAACAATCATAGCCTGCAAAATTCGGACAACGAATATGCCCTCGTTGAAATAAGAGAAGGTTATGCAAATGGGCGAATCAGCAACGTCAACAACCACAGGTGCGAAAGCCAATTCTA
>SFLH01000021.1 GCA_004554585.1 Clostridiales bacterium
GGGGACTGATATTCCTGGCGTTCATGACGATAGAGTTGACTATGATTATAGGATAACACCGACAAAGAACGGATGGAAGGCCATCATCGTCCTGATGGGTGTGTTCATAGCCATAGGGATTGTCACGAAGGTGATGATATGAAAATGGAAGATGGATTCGTCTACATGACCAAACAGGAGATATGTGACACCACACTCCCCGAGAGGGTCAAAATGGCACTGACCACATACGGCCCTCTCACGGCACGTCAGTTATCACCTCTGACAGTGGGAGGTACCATAGGAGAGCGTATCTCCAGGGTGAGCGGTATGTGTTACAAACTGAGACAGAGAGGAGAACTCTCATATGACAATGGTGTATGGAGGTTGATATGATGTACGACTTCGGCGATGCTGAACTCCCGTGGATACCCAAGCTGATAGACGTGGAGAACTTCAAGGTCAACTCAGACGACCCCGCTTACTGGCAGAGGTTCGGATGGGAAGCCCTAGAGGTGCCTGAAGATTGCACGTTCGTCAGTGGACGTATGGAAGCCCTCAAGACAAGGTTCGATGAACGCTATGCCAATCGCATGCTCAATTCCGAGACCATGGAGAGATGGCAGGTCAGACTCCAGAACAGATTCGATGAGGTTGTCCAGAGATACAACCGTATGTACGAACTCTATCAGAGATACGACGAGGACATGAAGGAGGATATCCTCAATGGAGATAAGACCGTTACAACATCCAAGTCACAGGCTGGTGGTTCAGATACCTCCACTGGTACCGGTAGGAACATAGACACACCTGATGAGAATGTCAACGACAACACAGGCTACGCTGGTTCCAGAACTGACTCCAAGGCAACCAACACCTATGGAAGAACCGATGCCTTCAACTCCACCGTGACCCGTACCATGACAGGTAAGGGAGTTGTGGACTCCATCAATGACTCTGTCATGTCATGGAAGGACATAGACACTGAGTTCGTCAAGGAGTTCGAGAACCTGTTCCTCAATGTCCTCTGGTATTGACAACAGATAAACCATTTATAAACCCCTTAACCAATATAGGGATGTGATAAATTGTCACGTATAAGTCTACAAGAGCAGTATGACAACAAAGACGTCATACAACAGATAAAGAAGGTGAAGGATGAAATATCCTCAGCAACAGAGACAGCTATCCAGGCACTTGGAGAGGTGGGCACAGCCCTTTACAATTCCACGGAGGCACTTTCCGCTGCTAACACCGCCAAGGCGACAGCAGATGCTATGAAGACCACTGTGGATGAGCATTCCACAGCGATAGCGCAGCTGGAGATAGAGGCAGAGCAGGCCCTGACCGATGCCAACGATGCCTTCGACCAAGCCAGTATCACACAGACGGCGGAAGCAGCGACCATCACCATGACCCGTGGAACAGGCTCTCAGGAGCAGATCCCGTTCCCCATCGCATCCTCTGTCCAGACAGGTATGATGAATGCTCAGACGTATGCTGGTATTGTCAATCTCACGGCACGTGTGGACAAGCTGGAAGCCAGTAAGACCGTGTTTTACGTCACATTCTCCTCCTCATCTCCTACCGATAGTGAGCTGACCTCTCTGTTCACAACCGTCTCTGGAAGGGCTCCCGTTGCTGGTGATTACCTCACGGATATCGCCAAATCCCTGACATATGGTTACAATGGAACCAACTGGATAAAGGTGGAGACCTCTGCCGATATTCCTGTGTTTACCGCCGAGAGTCCTGGTCTCATCAAAGGAAGCACTTTGGACGGAACAGTTGCTGCAGAGACCGATGGAACAGGAAGCGTCAACGGGTGGGATAATGTCAAGACCACCCTGAGCAACCACACAGAGAGTATCGGAACCATCCAGTCCTCTCTGAGCACGGTTGAGGGAGAGGTTGCCGGACTGACTGCTGACCTCACGACAAAGAACGATAAATTGGATGCTGTCACCATTTCTCTGACTGTGGAAGGATGGGATGCCTCAGCTAAGACACAGACCGTTGTGGTGCACAACGTTACCACGGACAACATCGTCTGGGTATCTCCAGCCCCAGCATCGTTCGATGCCTACGGTCAAGCAGGTATCAGAGCAACAGCACAGGGAGATGGAAACATCACATTCACCTGCACAAATGTACCTACCGAGGCAATATCAGTCGAGGTGGTTGCATGACCATCATCAATATGGTTGGTGGAGGTGGTTCACCTATACCCGGACTGGAAGGAGAATACGCTGTCACCATTCCAACAGCACTCCCGTGGGGTGCCGTTAAGTTAGGACACTCGGGTAGCGGTTATGTGAGTCATGATAGATATATCACAAACTCACCTAGTATTAGTCTGACCGGTGGTAGCATTGAAACAATGACTATCACGGCCCCACTCAAGGTTTCAAAACAACATGCTCAATACACGCACACTGTTTCAGCGGCAGAGTATTCTGACCCAGTGAATACGGAGGTGTATTTTAATGGCCCGTATGTGTATTCTAAAACAGCCCTTAATATTGATAATATCTCCAAATACATCAACAACGACTCCAAGGGAACCCTGAAATGTACTCTTTATTCATATAAAGGAACACTGTCTTCTCCACGTGCTCACCACCTAGGTGTAAGAACGGCTTCCTCATCTTCGGCTGGTAGTTCGTCAAGTTATACCACCGTGACCTCCTTCACACTTCCTTTCACAAAATCAGGGAAAAACATAAGTTATTCATTCAACGTGGCATCGCCTAGTTTAAGATATACCGTGCTAAATGACCACTATGAAGCGGGTAGCCGTGCAGAGGAGTATATGGTTATAGTGGTGAATGAGATAAATTATGCATAAACCTTTTATACCCGTTCGTCTATCATGTCTATAGAGATATGTGGGCGCACGGGTAGTCCACTACCCAAGTCTGGTCAGGTGTGAGAACGCATATCTCATGAGTAACAAATAGGTGAAACAGAATATGCACATGAATGATATAATCCAGAGCAAGCCTTTTGAGGGAGTCGATTCCGAGTACATGAGCATCAACGATGTTCTGGACAGGGATATCAAAATCATCGACTTCAAGACCTTCGAGAACGACAAGGGAGAGGGAGTTTTCATCCTCTGCAAGGATGCTGAGACCGACTGTGTCTTCCACCTCTGCACCCACAGTCTCAGTCTGGTCGGCACCATGCAGAACCCCAAGGTCAGGGAGGTTCTGGACACAGGTGACATCATCGCCACAAGGATCATCCAGAGGAAGAGCACCAAGTCTGACAGGATGGTCTACTCGTTCGCATGAGGTGTTCAAGATGGGAGAGTTCATTGATTCTTCTACACGGACGATTCACACGGTCACAGATACATCATCGTGGATGTAACCACACCCAACATGAAGAAATGACGGTTCATATCTCAGGTTTGGGTGTCAAAGGGATATGAACGGTTCCGTGGAAGTTGCCATTTTATCATCAACCACACCCAAACCAAAACCTTTTAATATATCTACTTCTATTATTCTATTGCAACGATAGGGTAAACGTAACATCCCATTCCTGCTGATTCTATCGTTGCACTTAAAGGCAGGATGGGATGACCTGGCAACGAAGGTGTAAAAACATGAAAACAGCATACGAGGTTCTCAAGGGAGCCATAGAGCACGAAGAGCCCAACAGACACATCAGGAACATGGTGGTCATGAACGTACAAGGTCATGCACTCCGTAACGATGATACGATCCATGTAGATTTGTCCGTCTGGACATACAAGGACAGAGGTGTTCCTTCCAATGGTGTTTGGGCAATCACAGACTACATCTCCGAGATGGAGGAGTTCCTGACAGTACCGTGTGACGGATACGAGTTCGATATCAAGGACAGAGGAGACCACATGGGTATTATTTTCGACCTCAAGAGGTGTGAGTGATATGGTAATGAATGTTGGGTCAATCGTCAAGCAGTCCAAGAGCAAGACACCCTACTACAGGAGAGGGCTCAAGGAGTCCGCTGGTGTCAAGCAGTCAATGGCCAATCTGGACAGATACAGTATGGGTAGCATCAAGGTCACTCACGTGTATTCTCTCAAGAGCAAAGTGGTCAGGTCAATCCCCGGTATGAGAGCCGTGAAGGTCAACAGGGTTGTCGGACAGGTCGCCAATCCCGAGTTCTTCACACAGGCATCCCGTGGATGGATAAAGTCAAGCGGGGAGCTGGTCACAGAGCACGAGATAAAGATGAACCTCAGGTCTCTGGACCACACCACAGTCGGATGGGGAAGTCCTGTATCTCTGGAGGAGACCTATGAACAGGCATCACCTGAGCAGAAGGCGAAGATGGCTGAGATAATCAGTGGTATTGACTGGGATGAATTCTGGAAGGAGTACTACCCTAAGGAAGGTAGGGAGAACTACGACAAGCAAGCTGACATGTACGACGCTGTCGTGACCAAGTTGATGAAGGTGTTGAGATGAGCCTTTTCTCCAAGCCGTTTGCATTCGATACAGAGACCGATGACGTCGGAGAGGAGGAGCCCAGGACAGTCCTCATACAGATGTGTCCTGTGGACGCTACCTCAGAGCAGGATGTTGTCGTACTGGAAGGTGTGGATGTGTTCGAGCAGTTCCTGGACAGGGTGGAGGAGACCAAACACAACATGACCTGCCACAGTTTCAATCTGGACTATGAGTGGAGCAGGATGGAAGGTGTTGTACTTGAGAGGTACACCTGGGCGGAGAAGAAGCTGGACAAGGGAACGTTCCACGTCGTAGGCGATGACAAGTCGGTGTACGAGTTGAAGATAATGAACCAGCACGGCAAGGTGTTCACCATGACCGATGACTGGCAGAGGTCTAAGGGAGAGATGAAGAAGGTTGCTGCAGATATCTACTCCGAGCATCCCGAGTGGTGGCCTTCTTACATCACATCCGATGATGTGAAGATGGACGTGGGAGAGGACAAGTACAACAACGGATGGTCCAACCCTGAGCATCCCGACCATGACCTGATGATGCAGTACGCCATAAGGGATGCATTCAGCCAGGCGATGATTGCAAGATTCCAGATAGAGACCGGAAGGGCGAACTATCTGACAGGCTCATCGGCAGGGCTGGGCACGTGCCTGATAGGGAAGTACGACAAGGACAAGTACAACACGTCACACTACAAGAAGTTGAAGTGGGCAAAGGATGCCTTCAGAAAGCAGTACCCTCCGCTGAGCAGAGAGATGCAGGATATTGTGGAGGAGAGTCTGGTAGGAGGTTTCGTGTACGGAGACCCCGGAAGGCACAGAGGATGCTTCACACATGCCGACTACAAGTCGTCATATCCCAAGCACTATCAGGGCGAGGACTCCTTCATAGGAACAATCAGCAGGATAACTCCTGACAGTCCGAGATATGGTATAGTCCAGGCTAACGACAAGATGTTCAGATGGTATCTGGTGTCCTTCGAGTTCGATGGGATAACCGATGTGGGTATGCCTGTCATAACCGGAAAGGAGTGCTGGTTCCCTGACGGTAAGAGACCTCCGAACTGCTGGAACCACAAGATGAAGAAGGGAGTGGTCAAGAACAAACTGATGACAGAAGCATACTGGGAGGAACTCCAGAAGCACATCAACATCACCAACTATGTAATACATGAGATGTGGTTCGCAAAGAAGGTCAACGGAGCATACAGAGAGTTCATCGAGGAGGAGTATTTCCTCAAGGAAGTGTGCAAGGCTGGAGGAATGAAGGCAGAGTCCAAGATACACAAGGACAACATGAACGGAGGAGTACACGGTAAGACAATCACCAAGACACACAGGAAGAGTCTGACATATGCCAACGGTAAGAGGGAGTTCGTGGAGGTTGTCAACGACCCCGAGTACTGTGCATTGATTGGATTCACAGGAATGATGAACAGGAGATGCAAGTTGCTCCATGACTGTCGTATGGTTCAGGAGAACGGTGGAAGGGTACTGATGTGTGACACAGACTCCATGGTCACTGACATGACAGAGGAACAACTGAGGGCTCTGTTCGAGAGGGAGATAGCAGATGAGGAAGTATGTGACGGAAAGACAGTCAAGCAGAAGGTAAAGGAACTGATAGACAGTGGAATGGAGTGGGAATGTGTCGTCAATGAGATGAGACAGTACAAGAGAGCAATATGCGACGAACTGGGCAAGTTCGAGCTGGAGATGGATTCCGTGGGAATAGTACAGTTCGATGGATTCGACTGCTGGGGTCTCAAGAGATATCTGGAGACCAACAAGGGTGAGTTCAGGAAGAGCGCATTTGCTGGAATGAGTGAGAAGGCAAAGTGTGACTGGAGCGACAAGAAGGGTCAGAAGATTCTGATGGATGCTCCCATGGACGGTGAGTTATTCACCTGGACACAGAACGGAAGCAAGAGAGGAAACTACGGTAAGATGATAAGAGCAGGAATGAAGAGTGCGCGCATGGAAGACATATGGTACCATCCCATAGAGGAGACACCTAAGAAGAAGGGAGTGACACTGATGGATAAGATGAATGAGATAGAGTACGTGGACATGATGAACGACGACAGTTACTGGGGTGAGTGCGATGGGTGTTGACAAGGAGGGGTATTACACCCTCCGTGATATCCTGGGATACAACTGCAAGGTGAACATAGTCCTTAGTGACAGGGGAAGAGGGAAGTCCTATGGAACGAAGTTGTTCCTCATGAGACAGGAAGGACAGTTCATGTGTCTGTATAGGAATGTCAGCGATGTGGACTCAGCCGTGGGAACATGGCTAGACACATTGTATGAGAACGGATATAGCCCGGAGCAGTTCGAGTGGGAGAGTGGTAAGGGATGCTATCAGCTACTGTATAACGGAGCAGTCAAGGGATACTTCAGAGCGATAAGTCAGGTGAACCATATCAAGCAGGAGAAGTTCCCTGACACCCTGAACTGGATATGGATGGATGAGTTCATCCCGCTGGTGTATAAGAAGCTGGCTGGAGTGGACAGTGAGGGAGATGCGATAAGGGCAGTGATGAAGACCGTGGAACATGACACCGCACACAGTAGGGAGAGTAAGGGATTGAAGCCCCTGAGAGTGCTACTTTATGCAAACCCCTTCACATGGAACAATCCTATACTGAGTTACTTCAAGGTCAGACCATTCGGATACGGGATACGCAAGATAGGGCCTGATATCGTATGTGAGATGTTGGCTCCATATGAGAAGGAGAAGAAGGACAACAAGATGACCATGGACGAGTTCCTGGGTGATGAGGTCAACAGAAACCAGGGATGGATAGAGGAGGACTCATTCGTGGTGGACAAGTGGAAGGACATGGTACCAGAGGGAAGCATAAGGATAGGCGACACCTACTATGGTGTGTATCATAAGGATATCAACAGAAGATTGTATATCAAGGAGATAGACAAGCACATGGATGTTGGATACGTGTATGGTACTCTGAAAGGACTGATGGAGCAGGAGTTGTGTTTAGACAAGGTTCCATTCTATGGGAGACTGAAACAGATGACATACACAGGAAACGTATGGTTCTATGATATCAATACCAAGTTCGATTGGTTGAGGGATATAGAGAACCTGTGAGGATATTGACCCACCCGGAGAACACAGGACAGCAAGGAAGAAACGATCCGGGCGGGTGTTTGAGATAGGTGAGTCATGACCAGACAGAAACCCGTTTCTTCCAATAACAGTATAGTGTTATTGTGGTATATAACAGTTTTGTGTTATGGGTGTAATGGGGGTTTCGCTGAGAATAGGGTTTGGCTGAGTCTAAGGTAT
>SFLH01000022.1 GCA_004554585.1 Clostridiales bacterium
ACGTTGGTGGAACTGTTGTCTGCCTATTATGACAACCGCAACAAGGGAGCATACAGCAGCAAGGCCAGGATCGCCAATCTGAAAAAGTTCTCCGAAGCGATCAATTATCTTAAATCAAAACAGCTTTATACAACCGATGATCTGGACGCAGCTCTGCATACCATGCAGGGTGAAATCGACACGCTGAAAAAGTCCGCTTCCGGGAAGCAGGCCCGCATCAAGGAATTGGACGATCTGCTGCGCATGGCGAATTACTACAAGGCTGGAAAGCCCGATGCCGACAAGCTGAACACCATCCGCTTTGAGAAATCCCGACAGAAGTACAAGGCCGAGCATGACGAGGAACTGCGGCTGTTCTACATGGCGGAGCGCAAGCTGACGCCGTATTTTAAGGACGGTAAGCTGCCTATCACCGCATGGCGCAAAGAGCGTGAGCGGTCAGAGCAGGAATACAAAGATACACAGACAGAGCTTGCTCCGCTTTATGCGGATGTGAAAAAACTCTGGGCGATCCATTACAACATCTATGAAGTACAGCATGAGCAGGAGCGGCAAAACGCCGTTACACGGCAGAAGAAGCAGGAAATGGAACACTAATTCTTACACATTTTTAGGAGGAACTTATGGAACAGAAATCGCAATTTGAACACCAGCTCGACCCGGAACTTTTGGCAGAAATCGGGGAATGGGAGCAGCAGGAGCAGGACGAACCAGCAGAGCTTTTCTTCTCCAATCCAGACCCGTATCCCAAGCCGCAGCCCTTACCGCCCGACCAACCCCGGCATAACTGCTATTTCAACGAGGATGGGCATCTCTGCGTGAAAAATCTCTCCGCTTTCTGGATTCCCGAATTGACCGTCACCGAAGTCATTCACGGTACGGTTTACACCGTCACAGGCAGTTATGAGGGAACGGAGAGTTTTGTACGCAAGTTGGAGCGCATCACCAGCAAAAAGTTTACAGAAAAGATGGAGGATTCCGAATGACAAATTCACAGACTCTTGGTACAATAGAAGAAACCACTCCTGTACTGACAGTTGCTCCACCAAAGGAGGATTCAGAAATGAACGGAGCAACAAACAAAATCACAGCACTCTACTGCCGTCTTTCGCAGGAGGATGAGAACCCCACTTTCTTTGTGGATGATGGTGTGAGCGGCGTGACCTATGATCGCCCCGGCTTTCAAGCGATGCTTGCGGAGATTGAGGCAGGACGAGTGGCTGTCTGTATCAGCAAAGACCTATCCAGACTGGGGCGTAACTCTGCATTGACTGGGCTTTACACCAACTTCACCTTTCCACAGTATGGTGTCCGCTATATTGCCATCAACGACAATTTTGACACCATCAACCCAAACAGCACCGACAACGATTTTGCGGGCATAAAGAACTGGTTCAACGAGTTTTATGCGCGAGATACCAGCCGCAAGATCAGGGCCGTCCAGAAATCCAAGGGTGAGCGTGGCGCACCTCTTACCACCAATGTGCCCTATGGCTATGTGAAAGACCCGGAGAATCCCCGCCGATGGGTGGTTGACCCTGTTGCTGCCGATGTGGTAAAGCGCATCTTTGCTATGTGCATGGAGGGCAGAGGCCCACAGCAGATTGCAAACCAACTGAAAGCGGATAAGGTGTTAACTCCTACCGCATATAAAGCGCAACAGGGGATAAAGTGCCCAAATAAGAAGCCGGAAAACCCATACGGTTGGGGTGACAGTACGGTTGTCGGGATTCTTGAGCGACGGGAATATACCGGCTGTACCGTGAACTTCAAGACCTATACCAATTCCATCTGGGACAAGAAGCAGCGAGAAAATCCTATCGAAAAACAGGCGATCTTTCCCAACACGCACGAACGCATTATTGACGATGATGTGTTTGAAATGGTGCAGGAAATCCGCCAGCAGCGGCACCGGATGACCCGCACAGGAAGAAGCAGTATTTTTTCCGGACTTGTCTACTGTGCGGACTGCGGCTCTAAAATGCTGTACGGCTCGTCCAACAATGGCGATTTCGATCAGGATTTCTTTGACTGCGCTCTACACCGCAAGGACAAAGAGAAGTGCAATGGACATTTCATTCGTGTCAAGGTTTTGGAACGGCTGGTTCTCAAACACATTCAGGCAGTCATGGGCTACATCCTGCGGCATGAGGATTATTTCCGCACGGTAATGGAGGAACAGCTCCGTGTGGAGAGCCGTGAGCAAGTCCGTATCCGCAGAAAGCGTCTGGACAGCAACGAGCGGCGCATTGCCGAGCTGAAAAGGCTGTTCATCAAGATTTACGAGGACAACGCCAGCGGGCGGCTGAGTGATGACCGCTTTGATATGCTGAGCCAGACCTACGAAACGGAGCAGAAGCAGTTGGAGGCCGAGTGCATCACCTTGCGGCAGGAGATTGAAGTACAGGAACGACAGAACGAAAACATTGAAAAGTTCATTCAGAAGGCGCACAAGTATGTCGGCATTGAGGAACTGGACGGCTACACTCTGCGGGAACTGGTGTCTGCTATCTATGTGGACGCACCGGACAAGTCCAGCGGAAAGCGGGTGCAGCACATCCATATCAAGTACGACGGGCTGGGCTTTATCCCTCTGGATGAACTGATGAAAAAGGAAACGGCGTGACCGAAGTCACGCCGCACCCCTTGAAAACACAAGGTTTTCATCATTTTTTGATTTTACTGTTTTACGACCACCCAGCATTAGGGCCGGTGTTCTTTTCCCCAGACACACATTTGCCGCAGCACCACCATCAGGGACTCCCCGCGTTCGGTGAGGGAGTACTCCACTTTGGGGGGGACTTGGGGGTATTCCTTGCGATGGATGAGGCCGTCGGCCTCCAGCTCTTTGAGCTGCTGGCTGAGGGTCTTGTCGGAGATGGTCTTCAGATACCGGCGCATCTGGTTGAAACGCACCGGGGCGAACTCACTTAGGCAGTAGAGAATGGTCATCTTATACCGTCCACTGATGAGGGAGAGGGTGTAGCTAAAGCCGGTATCCTCAAAGTTGCCTTCCTCAATAAAGTTTTTGATCATGGCTGGAAACACCTTCCTAGAAGTTAGTACCTTACAAAAAAGTGGGTACTTTTCTTTTCTTCCAAAGATGCTATTATTATAGCAGAAAACCTTCTCCCGTCAACGGAGCCGATCCATTCTAACACCAGAAAGGAGACCTTTGTCATGACCAGTCCCTACGCTCCCCTGCTCCAGCCCCTGGAGATCGGGAAGCTCACCCTCAAAAACCGCTTCTGTATGGGCCCTCTGACCATGCCCTCTGTTCACGGACCCTTTGGGGAGTTCTCTCCCGACGGCCTGGCCTACTTTGAGGCCCGGGCCAAGGGGGGCTTCGGCCTGCTCTACACCGGGGCCTTCCACCCGGATACCCTGGTGGACCCAGTCCACCCCCTGGACAGCAAGCAGCCCCTGAAAGCCCCCAAGACCTTCCAGCGCACGGCGGTGGAGCTGCTGGAGCGGCTGGACGCCTACGGGGCCAAGATGCTCCCCCAGGTATCCATGGGCTACGGCCGCAACGCCCCGGGGTGCTTCTGCCCCTCGGAGATCCCCTACTACCACGACCCGGCCCGGCTGGCCCCCGCCCTGACGAAAGACCAGATCCGCCAGAAGATCGACCAGATGATCGCCACGGCGGCCTTCCTCAAGCAGTGCGGCTTCCCGGGCATCGAGGTCCACGCCATGCACTGGGGCTACCTGCTGGACCAGTTCGCCATGACCTTCATGAACCACCGCACCGACGAGTACGGCGGGGACCTGGAAAACCGCCTGCGCTGCGCCCGGGAGATTCTGGAAGGGGTCAAGGCTGCCTGCGGGCCGGACTTTGTGGTGTCCATGCGCCTGGCGCTGAAATCTTACATCAAGGGCTACAACCAGCCCTCCCTCCACGGGGAGGACGAGGTGGGCCGCACCCTGGAGGAGGGCCTGGAAATCGCCCGCCGCCTGGAGGCCTACGGCTACGACTGCCTGAGCGTGGACTTTGGCCAGTACGACTCCTTCTACTACGCCGCGCCCCCCTGCTACATGGAAAAGGGCCGGGTGATCGACCTGGCCGCCGCCTGCAAGCAGGTGGTCAGCATCCCCGTGCTGTGCGGGGGCCGGATGAACGACCCCGCCCTGGCCGCCCAGGCCATTGCCGACGGAAAGCTGGATGCCATCGTCCTGGGCCGGCCCTCTCTGGCCGACCCGGACTATGCCCAGAAGGTGGCCATGGGATGTCCCGAGGACATCCGCCCCTGCATCGGCTGCAACCAGGGGTGCATCGGCGCCCTGAAGGCCGGCCGCCGGGCCGGGTGCGCGGTGAACCCCCAGGCCGCCCGGGAGGCTGCCTTTGCCCTAACCCCCGCCCTGGAGAAGAAGACCGTCCTGGTGGTGGGCGGGGGCGTAGCCGGCATGGAGGCCGCCCGGTGCGCCGCCCTGCGGGGCCACGCCGTCACCCTGTGCGAGGCAGGGGAGAAGCTGGGCGGCAACCTGATCCCCGCCGGGGCCCACGACTTTAAGGCGGAGCTGGCGGAGCTCAACGCCTGGTACCAGCGCCAGCTGGCCAAGCTGGGGGTGACCGTGGAGACGGGCACGGCCCTCTCCGCCCAGGACATCCTGGCCCGCAAGCCCGACGCGGTGGTGCTGGCGATGGGGGCGGTCCCCGCTGTGCCTCCGGTGCCCGGCATCCAGGACGAGAAGGTGGTGGACTGCGTCACCGCCCTCACCGGCCCCGCCCTGGCCGGGGAGGCCATCCTGGTGGTGGGCGGTGGCCTGGTGGGCTGCGAGACCGCCCTGGGCTTTGCCCAGCAGGGGAAGAAGGTCACCCTGGTGGAGGCCCTGCCGGACATCCTCTCGGCGGGCATCCCCGTGCCGGAGATGAATTCCTCCATGCTCCGGGACCTGCTGGACGAGGCCGGGGTGACCATCCGCACCCGCTGCCGTCTGGCCCGAATCACCCCCGCCGGGGCGGTGGTCCAGGGCCCGGAGGGAGAGACGGAGCTGTCCGCCCAGCACGTGGTGCTGGCGGTGGGCTTCCGGCCCCGCCCCTCTTTGGCCGACCAGCTGGCCGGCCAGGGGATTGCCGTCTACCAGGTGGGCGACGGCGAGAAAGTGGGCAGCGTGATGACGGCCATCGGCACCGCCTACACCGTGAGCCGGCAGCTGTGACAAGACCAAGACAGGAAAAGGGAGAGGCCCTGGGGCCTCTCCCTTTTTGCGCGTATGGGGTTTTGTGTTGCTTCCCGGAGGATCAGCCCACGAACCGCATGAGGACGGTGGCGGCCTGGGCGCGGGTGGAGGTGCCCTGAGGAGCCAGAGCGTTGCCTTCCACGCCGTTGATCAGACCGGAGCCCACAGCCCACTTCACCGCGTCGGCGGCCCAGCTGGAGACGTTGGCGCTGTCCACGAAGCCGGAGATATCGCCGGAGGCGGACACGTCAGCGCCCTTGTACTGGGCATAGCGGTACAGGACGGTGGCCATCTGCTCCCGGGTCAGGCTGCCGGTGGGATCGAAGTTGTTGCCTTCCACACCGTTGACGATGTTGTTGGCAGCGGCC
>SFLH01000023.1 GCA_004554585.1 Clostridiales bacterium
AAATTGTAATTTAGCGAATAGTAACTTAATTTTCTTTTTTATTAAACATATGGCGTACTTTATCTATTCGATTATTTGGTCTACGTGATTGAATAACTGGTTCACAAGTAGCAATTTGATAATCTTTTAATTCTGTCAAAAAAACTGCTTGCCCATTTGTATATAGAGTTAAAGTATTACGATATTCATTAATACAACGTACAGGAATATGTCCTGTAAAAATAATTTCATCATTTTTTGATTGACTAGTTTCAATTATTGCACAATGTTTTTGTGCATCATTATATGCACGAGAAAGGTATCCCTGTGGTGTAAAAAGTATAAACGAAAGATATGGCTCTAATAATTGCGTTCCCGCTTTTTTCAATGTTTGTTCAAGTACAATTGGGGCAAGAAAGCGAAAATCCGAGGGAGTACTAACAGGGCTATAATAAACACCATATTCAAAACATATTTTACAATCTGTTACTTCCCAACCATACAAACCTTGCTCCAGTCCATAATTAATACCTTCTCTTACTGCATTTTGGAAACTTTGATTTAAATAACCGAGTGAAACTTTGCTTTCGTACTGTATTCCACTGCCAATTGGAAGTGGAGTTATTGATAATCCAATTGATGCCCAAAATGGATTTGGTGGTACTTCAATATGAATAGTATAATCTGCCTTTTGTAATGGTTTTTCCAAATAAATTACGGTTGGATCTTCGATTCTTATGTTTATGTGATATTTTTCAATCAACAGAGAACAGATAACTTCTAACTGCACTGTTCCTAAAAAAGAAATGATGATTTCATGTGTTATCGTATCAACATAATAACGTAAAAGAGGATCAGTATCTGCAATTTCTGTAAGAGCATCCAATAATTTTTCTCTCTCTTCTATTTTTATCGGTTCAATTCTTGTTCGTAGTATTGGTACAGTCTTGTCATTCCATACATTGCATGGCAAAAGCTTTTCATTTCCTATAATATCGTTCAATCTTAATGTATTGTTAGGTATAATAAAAATATCTCCAGAACAAACTGTTTTTGTCTGTATCATTTCTCCATTTGAAGGAATATATATTTCTGTAAGTTTCACTTTCTTTTTTTCTGGCAATATAATTGTATCTCGTAAGTGTAATGTTCCACTGTAAAGACGCAAATAAACTAATCTTTGCTTATGGTCTGTATATTCAATTTTAAAAACCCTTCCACATAGTTCTGAATCATTCTCATTCATTTCAGGACAAAAAAGATTTGAAATAGCTTCGATGAGTTGTTGAGTCCCTATATTATTTCTAGCACTTCCATGGTATATAGGAAACAACGAACCTTTTTTAACACACCTATATTCTTCATACGTTAATTCTTGTATAGTCAATTTTTCTCCTGCAATATATTTTTCTAAAAGTTTATCATTTTTGGAAATTACAGGATCCCAATCATCTAAATCAATAATATTTTTAATTGATATTTCTGGAGTTAATGTTACATTTTGCATAACAATAATATCATTTGAAAGTTTTTCTTTGATATTTTGATAAATATTATTTAAGTTAATTCCATCCTGATCTATTTTATTTATAAAAATAATTGTTGGTATATTCATTTTTTGAAGTGCATGGAATAGTATTCTGGTTTGTGCTTGTACACCATCTTTAGCAGAAATTACTAAAATAGCTCCATCAAGAACAGATAAGGAACGATACACTTCTGTTATAAAATCTGTATGTCCAGGAGTATCTACAATATTGATTTTGTAGTCATTCCAATTAAAAGAAGTAACTGCTGCCTGAATTGTGATTCCACGCTGACGTTCTAAAAACATAGTATCTGTCCTTGTTGTTCCCTTATCTACACTGCCTAATTCTAAAATCGCTCCACTTGTATAAAGCAGACTTTCCGTTAAAGTTGTCTTTCCTGCATCTACATGAGCAAGAATACCAATGTTGATTATTTTCATTGAATTTCCCTCCCTACAAATTTATCTTTTAACTTAAAATCAATATTTGCTAATTTTGTTCTTTTAAACTATTCTCAAAATCAATTATCCACTTTTCTAATGTTTCTACTAATGCTAATTGTTGTTTGAACATTTGTTTTCCAACATTAGGAATATGTTGTCTATGAGATTGTCTTTCATTTAGTAATTCTTTTAATTCTAATATCTTTGATTTTATATTAGAAACAAGAATCTTTTTTTGTTCATCATCTACTAAATCTAAATTCGTGATAATAATATTAAAATCCAAATATAGACTAACATCAGAATTTGAAATATCATTCATAAGTTTATTAAAATAATCATTACCTTTGTTAGTAATAGTATATATTGCTTTATCTGGCATATTTCCCTCTTTCTCTTTATGGCTAACAATATATTCTTTTGATTCTAATTGTAATACTTTCTTATAAATAGACTGTTCACTAATTTTTACCCATCTTGGTATATTACGATATTCTATATTTTTTTTAATATCATAAGCACTTTGTGATTTTTGTTTAATAAGTCCTAATAATACCAAATCTATATTTGACATAATCTCTACTCCTTACTTAATATAATCTGTAACGCCAAGTCTATTTCCAAATGGATCTTCAAACTCGACTGCATTACCAGTTCCAATTTTAAAAGGCTCACTCAAAAATTTTATACCATTATTCAACATTTCTTTATAGAAGATTGCAACATCTTCTACTTCAAACCATATTGTAGGCTTTAAATTCTCAAATTTATTTTTGTCTTTTAAAATTATTGCAGGTTCTTCATTTCCAATATTATAAGCAACCATTCCCTTATCAGAAAAATCAAATTTCTTTTTTAACCCCAATATTTCCTCATAATATCTTTTTGCTTCTTCCATATTATCTACAGGAAGAAAATAGTTGTCATAATTTTTCATATAACTATATTTTATAGTAGTTATAATTAAATGTCAATAAATAATAAAAAAATAATTGCATTTAATTCGTTTATAATTCTTATAAAAAATAGATTAGTTGCACTGAACTAATCTATTTGTATAACTGCTTGTCGTACAAAAAAGACTGTCATTACTGACAATCTTTTCGGTAAATTACTATAAATCAATAACTATAAAATTGTAATTTCTTATTCTAATTCTTTTTTATGATTTAAGTGTATTCCTATATGTCCTATTCCTAATACTATTGTTGATATAATAAGAAATATATTTCTACCATATATACCTAGTAACAGAAATGCAACTACTGGCAAAGTAGCTCCTGCAACTGGTATTCCTAACAAGCTACTATACATATCTTTCATTGTTTTATTACTTTTAAAATATCTTATCCAATATATTTCGTATAAAATCATTATAATAAAGGCAATTAACAATATACTAGACCAGTTTGATATTTTATTTATATTAAAATCACTAAATATCAATGACAGACAGGTTACTAGCATTTCTCCAAGCCACTCCAATAGTAGTAATACTTTATTTTCATTTTTTACATATTTATCATAGCCTTTAGGCTTATTTTTACTCCATATAATATTTGGTAACATCAACATTAGTAAAAATATTAAACCTATATATGAAAATCCAAAGTGAATATTCATTAACTCATCTCACTTCCATATTGTAAGTTGTCGAGATGATTATAACATAAAAGCAAGTAATCATCAAATCACTTGCTTAACTAATTTATTATATAATTACTTTTGAAGAAGTCTTTTTATTTCTTCTTTTTTAGGTATTCTACCTTGTAAAACTACTTCATCATCAATTATAAGTGCTGGTGTTCTCATTACACCTAATGCCATCATTTTTTGCATATCTCCTATAATTTCAATATTCACATTTATTCCTAATTCTTTTATTGTTTCCTCTGTAATAGCTTGTAATTTTCCTCCACTACAACAAGACATTTCTAAAACTTTGATATTCATATTAACCTTTCCTTTCTTTAATTAAATTACTAAAAATGAAAATATATTAAATATATAACCAATGGCAATAATTCCAACTGCTATAATTCCTACAAAAATAGCAAGCAATTTAGGTTTCATTACATTTTTTAACATTACAATAGATGGTACTGATAAAGCTGTTACTCCCATCATAAATGTTAATACAGTTCCTATTCCTGTTCCTTTTAATACTAATGCTTCTGCTATTGGTAATGTTCCGAATATATCTGCATACATTGGTATTCCTACAACTGCTGCTAGAATTGGTGCAAATATATTTCCTTCTCCTAAAATTGTTTCGATGGCTGTTTGTGGAATCCAGTTATGAATAAATGTACCTATTCCAACTCCTAATAAAACATATTTCCATACATTTACAAAAATGTTTTTAACTTGTTCTTTTGCATATTGTAATCTTTCTTTTTTAGTAGGCTCTAAATCCTTGCTTTCTCCAACTTGTGTATCAAATACATATTTTTCAATGTATTTTTCTAGTTTTAATTTTCCAATTATTATTCCACCTACAACTGCCAATATTACACCCACAACAACATAAGCTATTGCTACTCTCCATCCAAACATAGATGCTAATAGTACGGTAGAAGCTAAATCAACAAATGGAGAAGAAATTAGAAAACTAAATGTAACTTCCATAGGTAATCCAGCTTTTACAAAACTAATAAAAATCGGAATACTTGAACAACTACAAAATGGAGTTACTGTTCCTAATAATGCTCCTATTATAGCACCTTTAATTCCTTTTAATTTGCTCAATATTTGTTTTGTTTTTTCTGGTGTAAATTTGCTTTCTATATATGAAAACATAAAAATAAGTACACATAGTAAAGCCATAATTTTTACAAAATCATACATAAAAAATTGTATGCTTCCTCCGATTTTTCCGATTGTACTTTCATCATTTATTGGTAATCTGAAAATATTATTTACTATCCAAGTAATTAAATCTGATAACCAAGTCATTTCTAAAAATACATCATTAAGCCAACTAAACACATTTTGAACATACTGCATAAAAAACTCCTTTCTTATATTGATATATTTATATCTATCTATATATTATTCTTAAATATTGCACCTTGTTACAGGTGCTAAATATTATTTTGAAATATTATTAAAGAACTCTTTTATTTCTATAATTTTCTCATCATTTATTCTATAATGTATCCAGTTTGCTTCTTTTCTTTGAAGTAATATCCCAGTATCCGATAATACTTTTAAATGATGTGAAAGTGTAGGTTGTGAAATATTAAATTCATCTAATAAATTACAAGCACAGGTTTCTCCATTCTTATATAACAAATCCACAATTTTTATTCGGTTTGAATCTGATAATGCTTTGAATATGTTTGACATTTCTTCATATTTTACTTGTTCCATAATCTACTCCTTAATAATACTATATAGACAAATATCTATATAGTATTATATTCAGTATATTGATATTTGTCAATATACTTTATTAAAATTTTAAAAATTATATGATTAGTTTATGATAATGTCTTAAGTGTTAGTATTTGATTATGTCTCAAATATGTTGTAATATATGTCACTTGAGGTGACGAAAATGAGAAAGGTAGAATTAAGAATGAACGAATTATTAAAATTTGAAACAATTAAAGAATTAGTTGATCACAATGGTAACAAAAACCGAGCTGCACAAAAACTCGGTATATCAAGAAGACAGATTGACCGTCTAATTATTATATATAAGGAGAAAGGCAAATCTGGTTTTGTCCACGGAAACCGAGGACATAAGCCCCAAAAAACACTAGATAAGTCAATCTCCGAAAATATTATACTACTTTATAAGAATAAATACTATGATTTTAACTTCAATCATTATAAAAAGTTTTTAGAAACTAAAGAAAACATATTTGTTTCTTATAAATTTATTTATAATACATTGACTAAAGAAGGTATATTATCGCCTAAGGCTAGGAAGAAAACCAAACGAGAATATGCAAAGAACAAACTACTAGAAGAAAAGAAAATAAACCTTACTATGTCAGATGAACAAATTAATACAATTGTTAATCATGAGGTCACATTAGAAGATTCACATCCAAGATGTGAAAAGCCAAAGTATTTTGGTGAAATTATTGAACAAGATGGTTCTATACACATATGGTTTGGAGATATAAAAACTTGTTTACATCTAGCTATTGATAAAGCTACATCTACGATTGTTGGAGCATGGTTTGACTATCAGGAAACATTAAATGGTTATTATCACGTGTTATACCAAATTTTAACTAAGTATGGTATTCCATATAAGTTCTTTACTGATAATAGAACTGTATTCAACTATATATCGTTAAACCCAGACAAAAGAACTAGTGACAAGGATGTTTTAACACAATATGGATATGCCTGTAAACAACTAGGAATTGATTTAGAAACATCTTCTGTTTCTCAAGCTAAAGGATTAATAGAAAGAACAAATGGAACTTTTCAAGGTAGATTAGTACAGGAATTAAGACTTGAAAATATCACTACTATTGAAGAAGCAAACAAGTATTTAACAGAAGTTTTTGTACCTGAGTTTAACAAAGAATTTGCACTTGATTATAAAAAATTTCCCACAGTATTTGAAACTTGTCCATCTGAAGAGAAAATTAATTACACTCTAGCTGTTTTAAGCCCAAGAAAAATTGATAATGGTAATTCTATTAAATACAAAAATAAATACTATCAACCATATATTAATAATGATCTAAAGTGTTTTGCTCCCAAAACTGAATGTCTTGTTATAAAGGCTTTTAATGGAGATTTATTAGTAGCAATAGATGAACAGGTTTTAGAATTGAAAGAATTGTCTAGGAACGAAAGGTTTTCAAACAATTTTGATGAAATTGTTGAAAAGGTAGAAAAAATCAAATATATTCCTCCAATGTCACATCCATGGAAAATTAATAGTTTTAAAAAACAAATGCAAAGAAGTCATTATTATCACAAATACGTTTAATCTTTGCTTTTGTTTGATAAATATTTAAAATGTTAGTATTGGATATCTGTCAAGGGCGAGCATAGCGAGTTCACTTTACCCTTTACTGATATTCAATACTATAATATAATTTCAATTCAAACAAAAACGAGAATTATTTTCCCGTTAATGTTTACATTTTTTTGAGACATTTTCAAAAACTATTGACACAAATGTTACAATTATTTACTTTCATAATTATAAATTCCATGGATTTTTTCTAAATCTGATTGAGATAAATC